>NZ_JBNAKG010000001.1:0-1297477 GCF_052048095.1 Candidatus Pelagibacter sp.
ATATAAAAATTATCTTTAAAAAGTTTAAACAATAAAAAAGTAATAAAAAAAGCAAATAAAACTAAAATTGGTAAATTAAATATATAAAATAAAATCAGACATAAAGTTAAAGTTAGTATAGAAATTAAACCATAAACTCTCTCAATAAAAAAAAAAGAAAAAATTCTGTCTTTTTTTTTTAATCTTTTACTAATTAGATAATATTTTAACACCTCTCCCATCCCAGTAAACGAGAGGATATTGAATACAAATGAAACAAGGGAAAAAAATAAGTAATCTTTGAAGTTAGTTTTTAAAATATTTTTTGAAATAAAAAAAAGTCGTAGAGAATTTAAAAGAATTAAATTAAGAGTAAAAAAACTAACGATTAGGAAAATTTCTAATTTAAATAACTCTAATTTTGTAATATCTATATTGTATATATTTACAATTGAATACAGAAGTAAAAAGGAAATTACACTCAGTATTATATTCTTCATGAAAAAAATACTTTTATGTTCAGAGTTTTATTATCCACAAGTTGGTGGTGTTGAGATACATAATAAAATTTTATTTGATTATTTCAAGAAAAATAAATTCAAAGTGTATGTTGCTACATCATTTAATGCAAAAAGACTAAGTAATAATAATATTTTTGAATTTAAAATTAAAGGAAACTTTGTAAGAGGTTACTCAGGTGAAACAAAAAGATATCAAGATTTTTTGATAAAAGAGAACTTTGATTTGATATTTTTTAATGCGGCACAACAATGGTCTTTTGATTTGGCTTTACCTGTGATAGAAAATATCAATTCCAAAAAAATATTATTTCCATGTGGATTTTCAAGACTTGGTAACTATTTCTATTTCCCATATTTTAAATTAATAAAACTAAAAATAGATTATTTTGATGAAATAATTTGTTCATACAAAACTTCAAGAGATTATAAATTTTTGAGTGAAATCTTTAAGAAAAAAATCCATCTAATTCACAATGGATCAGAAAAAATAGTTAAAAGATATAATCATAAAAAAATATTTCGTGATTTTAAGATAAAACCAAATACTCAGGTTTTTATGAACGTCTCGAATATTAAATTTAATAAGGGTCAGGAGAGAGTAATAAGTTTATTTGATAAAATACCACATGAAAACTCAATATTGTTTTTAATGGGTCAAAATCACTCAAGTTTTTATTTTGTTTATATTAAAATTTTGATTTTTTTATTTAATAAAAAAAATAAAGGAAAAAAAATTTATCTGTTACCACCAAACAATATAATTAAGCAAAAACTTTATAGTATATCAAATTTTTTTTTATTTGGTTCCAGATTAGAATATGATCCTTTGGTTATGTATGAAGCAATCGTATCAAAAACAAAATTTATATCAAATGATGTTGGGTCATGTAAAAATGTAATCAATGATAATTATGGATTAGTTTCAAATGATGATGACAAAAAGATTCAATACATATTGAGAAAAATAAAAACAAATAGAGTGAAAAATTTAAGTGTTAAAAATTTTTTTTGGGATACAATTTGTAAAAAGTACTTTGGTGTTTTTGAAAAATATTTAAAATAAATTAATTATAAGTTTAAATCTACATTGATCATCTCTTTAACTAGTTGACTTAAATTATATTTTGGTTTCCATTTTAAGATTTTTTTGGCTTTTGAGGAATCTCCTACTAATTTTGGAACTTCTAATGGCCTGAAATATCTTGAATCTATTTTTACAAGTAGTTTTCCATTTTTTTTATTTAACCCAATTTCATTAATACCTTTACCTTTCCATATAATTTTTATTCCTACTTCGTTAAAGGACATTTCAACAAATTTTCTTACTGAAAAAGTTTTTCCTGTTGAAATAACAAAATCATCTGGTTTTTTATAATTAAGTATCTTCCACATACTTTCTATATAATCTTTCGCATGTCCCCAGTCTCTCAAAGCATCTAGGTTACCTAAATAGAGTGTTTTTTGCTCTTTTTTTGCAATTTTTGCTACTGCCATTGTTATTTTTTTTGTCACAAAAGTTTCACCTCTTCTAGGACTTTCATGGTTAAACAAAATTCCATTACTTGCAAAAATACCATATGCTTCTCTGTAAATTTTAGTAATCCAATACGCGTAAAGTTTCGCTGCAGCATAAGGGCTTTGAGGTGAAAATTTAGTTTTTTCGCTTTGGGGATATTCTTTTACATTACCGTATAACTCAGATGTAGAGGCTTGATAAAATTTTATTTTTGGATTAACCGATTTAATAATTTCTAAAATTCTTAAGGAGCCTAATGCATCACAGTTAGCAGTATACTCGGGACTTTCAAAACTAACAGCAACATGAGATTGCGCAGCTAAATTATAAATTTCAGAGGGATTAATTTTTTTTATAATATTCATTAGAGATAAGCTATCGGTTAAATCTCCATAATGTAAATGAAAATTACTTTTGGTTTGTGGTTCTCTGATAATGTGATCGATCCTTTGAGTATTGTAAGAAGAGCTTCTTCTTTTGATGCCATGTACTTTATACCCTTTTGATAAAAGAAATTCTGCTAAATAGGAACCATCTTGACCAGTAATACCTGTAATTAATGCTATTTTTGAATTCATAATTAAAAAATTATTTTCTTAATAACATATAACTAATTTATTAAAATAACTAATCATAATTAAAAGTTAATTTTAATTTAAAATGATATTTTAATTCTATGATTTATTAGTATTTATCTTTTTTTCCCAGTTTATTTGACTTCTTATAGTTTTAATCAAAGGCGTTTTGTATCTTAAAAAACCTGTCTTTTTTAAAAATTTATCATCGCAAAATATTTTTTCTACATCACCTTTTCTTCTATTTGTAATGTTTAATTTAATTTTATTTTTAATGATTTTTTCAAATTCTTTAACAATTTCTAAAACTGATAGTCCATATCCATAACCACAATTAACAATGAATGATTTTTCAATTTTAGCTTTGATTATATTCAAATGAATTGCTGCCAAATCATTTACATCTATATAGTCTCTAATACATGAACCATCATGAGTATCATAATCTTTGCCATAAATATTAATCTTTAATTTTTTATTTATAATATTATTTGCTAAAACTTTGAATAGTTGACCAGAGTTGTTTATTGGACCAAATTTCATATTATGCTCAGCACCCACAACATTAAAATATCTTAAAATAATATATTTGAATGAACTTTTCTGAGAATAATTTTTTATCAATTGTTCGCACATCATTTTTGTTAATCCATAATGACTTTCTGGATCTAAGAAAGATTTCTCTTTTACTTTTACTTCACCAATTTTTGGATTGCCATAAACTGAACATGTAGAGGAAAATATAAATTTTTTTATATTTTTGTTTTTTAAATATTTTAATATTTTTACTGTTTTAAAAACATTATTTAAATAATATTTCTTAGGATTAAGCATAGATTCTTCTACACTTAATGATGCAGCAAGATGTATGATGCTATCTATTTTAAATTTATTAAAAATTTTATCTAAAGATCTCAGATCAGCAAAATCGGACTTAAAAAAATGACATTTATTGTGAACTAACTTCTTATGACCTGTAGATAAATTATCTATTACAATTACATTATATCCTGAAATAATTAATTTTTGTGTAATTATACTCCCAATATAACCAGCTCCACCAGTAACTAAAATATTTTTCATTTTTTTAAAAAATTATTTACAGCTTTTAAAAGATTATTGTAATTTTTTTTTTTCAATTTTTTTGATAGTTGTTCGTTGTTGACTATTATTGATCGAATATGAGCATTTTTTGCAGCCAAATGATCATTTAATGAATTACCTATAAAAATCGAATCTTTTCTATTAATATTATATTTCTTTATGGCTTCATCTATCATTCCAGAATTAGGTTTTCTACAATTACATTTTATCTTTAACTTTTTTACCTCACCTTTAAAACCTTTATGGGGGTGATGTGGACAGTAATATATATCATCCAGATAAACTCCATTTTTACCCAATATTGTTTCCAGTCTATCATGACTTTTATTAACATTTTCTTGCGAAACAAAACCCTTTGCAATAGCTGGCTGATTTGTAATGATTACTACTAGATACTCTGAGTCATTTATCTTTCTTATGGCCTCTATTGTTGTTGGATAAAGTTTGGTTGGATTCGAGTATCTAAAATTTTTTGCTTCGTAATTCATCACTCCATCTCTATCAAGAAAAATACACTTGTTAGTTTTTTTTTTATAAATTCCAGAATTGAAATCTTTTAAAGCTTCATAATATCTTTTTTTTGTGCCAATGTCTTTTGTATACTCTCTAGAATTGTATGTTAAAATCCTTTTTCCTTTCTTTAAACAATCATTTATAAAATTTCTTGTTAAATCTGATTTCGAGTTTTTTTTTATCAAATTAATAAGATTGGAGTTAATTAAATAAATCCCTGACATTACTAAATTTTTAGTAACATAATTTTTTTTTCTATTTTTAAAATATATTTTTTTAACTCTATTATTTTCATCTACCTTTATTAAATCACTATCTGCTGGATGATTATTTGGGTGAGTAAAAAAAGAAATATCTCCTTTGTTTTTTTTATGAAAACTAACAAATTTTTTTAAATCTACATTAAATAATAAGTCTCCCATAATAATTAAAAGTAGCTCGTTTTTTACTTTTAAATTTGTCAAACTGCCGGCAGTACCTTTCAATTTTTTCTCAACAAAATATTTAAATTTTATCTTATTAATATTTAAATAGTTTAATATTTCATGGGACTGATTTCCTAATAAAAAAATTGGAGGTTTGCTAATTTTATTAAATTTAAATTGATTTAATATTAAATCTAAAAGATTTTTTTTTCCAAATTGAGCAAGAATTTTAGGTTTTTCAGATACAGATTTAAATCTCGATCCTTTGCCTCCACATAAAATTATAGCTTGCATCTATTTATTTTTTATTATTGAAAATATTTCACTAAATCTTTTTTCAAATGTATGATCAGTTAAAGTTCGTTTTTTTGCATTTTCAGCAACTTTAGATCTTATATCTTCGTTTGTTAAATAAAAATTAATTTTTTTTTTTAAATCATTGTAATTATCAAAAGTAACAATTTCTTTATCAATAGAGAAATATTTATTTAAATATTCTACATTTTCAGATATTAAAAAACACCCAAGTCCAGTTATTTCAAATACTCTTCCTTTTATTTGTCTAGTATTTTTTTTAAAATAATTTTTTATATTCGTAAATATTGTAAATAAATTATAGAATCTGTATGTATTTCCACTTTTTTTTAAAAATATTTTTATAAAATTTTTGAAGTTTTTATTTGTAGATGATGAAGAAAAATTAAGATTAATTTTACTTTTTTGAAAAATATCAATCATTTCATCAAATTCCACTCTTCCATTTTCCCAGCCATTTCCTCTGCAATAAACGTTAAATCCGTCTTTTGTTAATTTTTTTATAATGTTCCTTCTATTTGAGTGAGGTTGTCCAACAAATGAAACGTCAAAGATTTTTTTCTTATCATTAAGATCAGTATTGGAATAACTGTAATTATTAAAACCCCATTGCGATAATATTATATTGTCAAATCCGTTACTTTTATATTTTAAAACTGAATTTTCATCAGTAGTGACAATATAATTGAACAATTTCAACTTTTTTTTAGAATAATTGTCAAATCTCCAATGATCGTCAGACATCCATGCTATAGAATTAACTTTTGGTTTTTGTTTTAAATATTTTAAAAATTCATCAGAAAATTCATCTTGAAACAAAACAAAAAAAGCAAAATCAAATTGAAAACTATCTATAATTTTTTTTGCCTTCTCATTGAATTTTTTTTCTCCATATAAATTTATTAGATCAGTTGGAAAATTGAAAACTTTGGAATTTTTAAAATTTTGAAATGTTTTAAGAAAATTTACATATTCAAAAGAATATCCTAACTCCTTTTTGCCATAGTCGTATTTGTAACCAGAATAAAATATTTTCATAAAATATACTAAATAAAAAATTTTTTTAACTTTCTTGTTATATAAAAAGAAAATAACAGCGACATAATCTTTAGATTTAAACCATTTATTATCTTTTTTAAAAACCATTTTTCAAAAAATCTGAAATTTAACATTATTTTAATTAGTATTATGCTTTCAAAGACATTCATCTTGTATTGGTTATCATTTATTTTTTTAAAATAATCTAAATTTCGAAAAAAAAATTTTTTTGATTTTATTCTTAATCCACTTTTATATTTCATTTTATACTTAGAGGAAAAAGATTTTGGATGATACCTATGATAGTATAAATATTTATCAATACATCCGATTTTAGCCTTAAAAAACATATTAGTATACATTATATAATCTTCGGGAAATAGGATTTTTCCAGAAGTTTGGTATTTAATAATATTTTTTTGAATTAATTCTTTTTTGAAAAATAAAGATCCATGAGCGAACAAAGAGTCTACACAGAGTTTATTATAGTAAAAATTTTTATTTTTAAAAAAACAATTATTTTTTTCAAATATATTGTTGTTTTTATCAATTCTGTAAAAGTTACAACCAACCATTTCGAATTTGAATTTTTTTAAATAATTAAGTTGTAACTCGATTCTTTTAGGATGACTTATGTCATCAGCATCCATTTTAGCAAAATATTCACATTCGCTTTTTTTTGCTAATTCTAACAGTTTTTGTGATGCTTTTATAATCCCATTATTTTTAGTGTATATATATTTTATTTTTTTATTTGACTTAACAAATTTTAAATACTTTTCTTGATTAACTTTATTAGATCCATCATCTAAGATGAATATTGTGATATTTTTATGAGACTGCTTTAATATTGACTCTACAGCACTAATAAGATAGTTCCCGTCATTAAATGTTTGTATTAGTATACCAACTTTATCTTTATTTTTTACTTTCATTAAATTTCATAATATATATTTCAAAAATTTAATCATGAAAAAAGAAAAAATTTTTATTGCGGGCCATAAAGGCATGGTTGGTAGTTCAGTACTAAGAATATTCAAAAAAAGAAACTATAACATAACAACTTTAGATAAAAAAAAAATTAATCTTTTAGATCAATCAAAAGTATATAAATTTTTAAAAGAAAAAAAATTTGATTCTGTAATAATTTGTGCGGCAAGAGCAGGAGGAATTTTTGCAAATAATAAATATAGGACAAATTTTATTTATGAGAATTTGCAAATACAAAATAATTTAATTTATGGATCTCATCTAAATAATGTTAAAAAATTAATCTTCTTAGGATCTTCATGCATATATCCCAAAGTTACAAAACAACCAATGGCTGAAGAAGATTTATTATCTGGATATTTAGAACCTACAAATGAACCATACGCTATTGCAAAAATAGCAGGAATAAAACTTTGTGAATCAATCAATATACAGTTTAATAGAGATTATAGATGTTTAATGCCTACAAATCTCTATGGTGTGAATGATAATTTTGATTTAAAAAATTCACATGTTATTCCTGCCCTAATAAGAAAATTTCATGAAGCAAAAATTAAAAATAAAAAAAAAACATTAGTATGGGGTACAGGAAAAGTGTATCGCGACTTCTTATATGTTGATGATTTAGCAGATGCAATTTTTAAGATTTATAAATTGCCTAAAAATCAATATAAAAAATTAATCAAAAATGTAAGTCATGTGAATGTAGGGTCTGGAAAACAAATCTCAATAAAAGATATAGCAACAAAAATAAAAGATGTAGTGGGCTTTAAAGGAAAGATAGAATTTGATAAAAATAAACCTGATGGTATGAAATTAAAAATGCTGAGTAATCGAAGAATTTTCAAAACTGGATGGAGACCAAAATTTTCATTAAAACTTGGTTTAAATCTTGCATACAATCACTATAAGACATTGACTAAATAACAATGAAATTCCTTAAACAAAAATTAAGAAAAAAAATTAAAGATGACATCATTGACAATATTGATCTTAAAAAAAAGATAATAAAAAAAAATATTGATGAGATTATTAAAGTACAAGAAATTTGTATAAGCGCCCTAAGATCAGGTGGTAAACTTATATTTTGTGGAAATGGAGGTTCTGCTAGCGATGCTCATCATCTGGCTACTGAGCTTCTAGTTAGGCTGAGACCAAATATTAATAGAAAACCTATACCAGCGATTTCATTAAATTTAGACACAACTTCTTTAACTGCTTGTGGAAACGATTATAGTTATGACATCTATTTATCTAGAATGTTAGAAGCTTTAGGAAATAAGAATGATGTTCTAATTGTAATTTCTACAAGTGGAAACTCAAAAAATATTATAAAAGTTCTTAAAAAAGCAAAAAATATGAAAATCAATTCTGTAGCTTTATTAGGAAAAAAAGGAGGAGCTGCAAAGAATTATTGTGAAAATAATATTATTATAGATTCAATTAATACAGCAAGGATACAGGAAGCTCATATTTGTATAGGTCACATCTTGATGGAAATAATTGAAAATCATTTGATTAATGAAAAAAGTTGAAGTTTCAATAATACTTTCAACTAAAAATTTCAAAGATATTGAAAAAATAAATGAGAATTTTCAAAATTCTCAAGTTAGTTATGAAATAATTGCAGTAGGACCTTCTGAAAAAAATTATGAAATAGATAAACTTAAGATCATTCAAAGTTTTACGAAACCAGTTCAATGTTTGGAGATTGCAAAAAATATTTCTATAGGAGATTGGTTGCTCATTTGGTCTGATGATATGTTTTTTTTAGAGATAAAAAAAGATAATTTAAAGAATTTGATTGATTTAGCAAAAAATAATAAAAACTCCCTTATTTCATGCCAGCTTGTCAATGAGATAAATAGAGATTTAAATTCTCATAGATATGATACTTCAAATCCAAACTCTCCAATTTTGCCCTTTGCCGCTCCTCTGAAGAATGAATGGATTAAGTTAAATGGGTTTTATGACAGGAACTTTATTGCAACTTTAGCAGATATTGATCTTTATTTGAGATTAATGACAAAAGGTTTAAAAGTAAAAATTGGAGATATTAAAATTATAGAAAGGCATAAATCAAATTATTCTCTTAACTCAGACTATCACTCTAAAGACAGAGGGGTATTAAATAAACTCTGGCTTAAAAATATAAAAAGAGGAGTTATTGAGAGAGAAAACGAAATTTCTCCTTTCAACAAAAATCAATTAAATTTACCTCAAGGTCCTCGTGGAAGATGGATATTTAATAATAGCTTCTATTTTAATTATTGTTTAAATTTATATTTTAAAATTTCTAATGAAATATTTAAATTTTATATTATTAAAAAATTTGTTTATATTTTTTTGAAACAAATTCAAAAAATTACAAAAAAATTTTATTTCTATTTTTTTTAAATGGATTTAAGGGATAACCTGCGCTAAAACCACCAAATAGTGGCTTTTTATCAAAAAAAGTAGGTTGAATAGTGATTTCAATAGTATCTCTATTTTTTTTTGGCAAATTAGCCCTGTGGTAAAGATGGTTTGAGTCAAATATTACGATCGGATTTCTGCCACAAACTGAGAAAATTAAAGTTTCATTTTTTTCTGCGTTTAAAATTTCAAGACTTGGATTTTTTTTACCAAAAAATCCTTTATAAATCATTATCTTAACTGTCTTATGAGGAAACATATCATAATGAGCACCTACTTTTTCATTATTTAAACTTTTTGATTCTGGTAAATATCTCCAAATTCTTAAATTTACTATTCTATACTCAGACTTAAAGTAATTCTTTATTATCAAATCAAAATCTTTATCAGATCTTACGTAATCATCAATTTTAATTAAAAATGATTTTTCAATGTCATAAACAAATTGTTGATTATCTTGGTCTGACACTTTTTTTTTAGAATAAGTGAAATTTTCCAAGTGATTATGGATAATTTTCTGATGTGAGTTTAACTTTTTTTCTAGCAAATTAAATAAGATTTCAGGTGTTTCCTTTTCTTTAATTATTTTTTTATAAAATCCATTTTTACAAAAAAAAACAGTTACTTTATTTTTCTTATAATAATTAAAAAAATTAATCATAGTACACAAAAAACTTTTTAATATGTGTAAGATAAATGATTTATTTGGATGTGATACAAAATATGTAAAATAGGGATTAAATTTATAAAATGGATAAATTTTAATTTTTTTTTTTATTTTATTTTTAAGACTCATTAGTAAACGCATTTTTCCTAAACCAAAAACATCCACATGCATAATTATTTTTTGAAACTAAACTTGGATCTGCATTAATTTTTAGACCTGTATTATATCCATCATCATCAATTAAACTAAATTCAATTAATTCAAGTTCTTTAAAATATTCAATTATTTGCTCATAACTAAAAACTCTATGAGCATTAAAATAAATATTTTTTTTTCCAACTGGGACAACAAAAATTAAATTGCCATTATAGTTTAAAACTCTTTTAATTTCATTTATAGCTTTAACGCTCCCATCTATATCAAGATTGTCGCCATATCTGCCAAGACCTATGTGCTCTACAACGTGCATACAACTTAAAAAATTTATTGAGGAGTTTTTGATATCTTTCATGTCTGTTAAGTTAGTTGTTTTAAACTCTAAATTTTCAAGGTTAATATTAGGTTTTTGTATATTGTGATGTATTATTTTAGTATTAGCTGAGCTGATAGTCACAAATCGCAGATCAGATCCAAAATCATGAAGAATTTCAGGTTTTATTTTATTTAATATTCTTGATGCCCAAGCAGTATGATAAAGATAATGAGGATCAAATGGATGTTTTTTTTTATTATCAAATAATTTTGGTAAAATTTTTATTTTAAATATTTCATTAAGATTAAAATTAGAAAATTTTATTAATTGAAAAAAAAAATGTGGAAGTTTAATTATATAAAAAATTCCTTTTAATATTTCTCTCATAAATATTAACTTTTGCTGTAATAAATTATTTGGCTCCCAGTATTGTCAATTCTGAACGGAACTTGCAAAAATTTATTAAAACATTTAAGAAATCTTCTTTGCTTGTTTTTTGGTACTAGAAATAAAATAAATCCACCACCACCAGCACCTAAAATTTTACCTCCGTAAGCACCTTGTGAATATGCTTCAGAAAAAATTTGATCTATTTGATAATTAGTGACCTTTTCTGATAGTTTTTTTTTTAAATCCCATTGGTCTTTAAGTGCTTCACCGAATTTTTTAAAATCTATTTTTTTTTTAAAAAAAATTTCTTCTAATGCCTGATCGGTTAATCTTGATATATCATTGAGACTATTTATGTTTTTATTACTTTTGATATTTTTCACTTTATCTTTTGCTATTGAATTTGCTTTCCTTTGTAATCCAGTAAATAATAAAATAGAGTTTTCCTCTAGCTTAATTATCTCCTCTTTAGAGAAAAAGATATTATTTACTTTTAAATTACCATTATTTTCAAATACAATATGATTTAACCCGCCAAAAGCAGCTGCAGTTTGATCTTGTGAACCAACCTTTTCCCCAATTAAATTCCTTTCAACATGGATTGCCTCCATTGCTAACTGTTTTTTTGTAATGTTTTCATTTCTTAATGTATAAAGAGCGTGCAAAAGAGAAACTGTAAATGTCGAGCTTGAACCTAGACCAGACAAAGCAGGAAGATCTGCGCTATGAACAATTTCTAGCCTATCATTATTTTTAAATTGCAAAAATTTTAAACATTCTCTTATTGATGGATGTTTTATTTCAACAATTTTTTTAACTTCTTCTTTTTTAAAATAACGCAATCGATAATTATAATTAAAAAAAGGTGGTAATGATCTTAGATTAATATAACAGTATTTATCTATGGTGGTGCTTATTACTGATCCGTTATTATCTTTATACCATTCTGGATAATCAGTTCCGCCTCCAAAAAAAGATATTCTAAAAGGTGTTCTAGAAATTATCATTTAGTTAAACTATATTTTCTCTATACCATTTTATGGTATTAAATAAGCCTTCTTTCATCTCAATTTTTGGATTAAAGTTTAATAATTTCTTGGCCTTAGAAATGTTTATCAGTCTTTTTGGTATCATTGTTGGCTTTGATTTATCAAACTCAATTTTTAAAGACTCAGCACTTTCTAATTCAATAATTAAATTTAATATTTCCTTAATTGTGATACCTTTACCAGACGCTAAGTTAATTATATCAAATTCATTGAAATCAAAGACAATCTTATTCAAACCATCAATAAAATCATCAATATATAAAAAATCCTTAAGATCTTCGCCATCCCCCCACACATTAATTGGGTTTTGTTTTTCAACAACTTTTCTAATTAGTGAAGCAATAACTTTGGATTTCTCAATATCAAATTTGTCATAAGGCCCATATAAATTACCAGGTCTTACAATTATTGTAGTCATTTTTCTTTTTATTTTTTTTGAATATATTTCACATACTTCTTCAGTAAATTTTTTCATCCAGCCAACAACATGATATTTCTCAAAAAATGAATATTGCGAATCCTCTTCTTTAACAGCATAATCAACATGGGGATACACAGTATTGCTACTTATAAAAACAAATTTTTTTACACCACATTCGTATGCGGCCTCGAGCATATTTAAGTTCATTCTGATGTTTGGAGTAAGATGGACTAATGGAGTTTTTTCCATAATTGCTGCACCAGAGGAATTTGCGGCACACATCACTACTACATCAATTTCTCTACACAGTTCTTTGCATTCTGAGATATTCTCTAAATCAGCTTTTTTGTAATCTACACCTTTTATTTTTAAAAAATTTTCATTATGGAAATAATTTGACCTAATAACATTAAACTTTCCTATTATTGATTTAAGATAATTTGTACCTATAAATCCAGAACCTCCAGTTACTAATATATTTTGCATTTTTACTTATCTCTATCAGAAAGAATGGGGTTATCTATTTTCCAATTGAAACCGAATTCAGGATCATTCCACTTAATAGTAAATTGAGACTTCCTATCATATTGGGTATTTTGTTTGTAATGAAAAATTGCTTTTTCACTTAAAACAACATGTCCATTACCAAACTTTGGCGGAACTAGAATTTGCAACCTATTCTCTGATGAAAGATCAAAACTTTCCCATTTTTTAAATTGATTAGAGTTTTTATCGTTATTGACTACAATTAATTGAAAGTTTCCATATAAACATGAAATTAATTTCCAGGTGTCATCATTCCCATGGATTCCCCTTAGTACATTTTTCCTTGAAACTGAAATGTCATCTTGTAAGAAATTTATATCTATCTTATTTTCAATCATAAAATCTTTGTTATAAGTCTCAATATATTCTCCTCTAAAGTCCTTAAAAACAGATGGTGTGATTTTTACTACTCCGTCTAATGAAGTCTTTTCTAAAATCCAATTATCGTAAGTTTTAGCTGTCATTCTTAAAATAATTATGTCTTAGATCGTTTTCATTCTTATTTTTTAAATACCAATTCCAAGTTCTTTTAAGACCTTCTTGTAAGTCAACTTTTGGCTCATATCCAATAATTTTTTTTGCATTATCTATGTTCATTATTCTTCTTGGAAAACCAGAATTTTTGGTAGTATCAAATTCATAATTAAATTTTTGAACTTTCGTAAGACTTTCAACCAACTGTTTTATAGAATATCCTTTTCCACTACCCAAATTTAAAAATTCCTGTTCACCAGTACCTTTAATTAAAGTTAAAATTACACCATCAGCAACATCCTCTGCATAAGCAAAATCTCTAATTGAAGATCCATCACCCCAAATCACAACAGGATTTTCTTTATTATAAATCCTATTCATCAGAGTTGGTATTACCATTGCATTTTCAGGATCGAAATTGTCACCAGGTCCATAAACATTACAAGGTCTTACAATATAATAATCTTTTAGATCATATTGTTTTTTATAAGCTTGAATTTGCAATTCTGCCATTCTTTTGGCCCAGCCTGGAAACATATCCATTGGTGGTTCAGAAAAACTTGAATCTTCCTCTTTAAAAATTTCTCTACTTGAGTATGCACCAATTGAACTTGTATAGACTAGTTTTTTTATTGAATTTTGCCGACATGCTTCTAAAAAATTTGTGTTCATCATTATTAATGGGACAAAAAAACTTGCAGGTTTTTCAATAGTAACTTTTACAGAACCTTTAATACCCGACATATGAAGTGCATAATCTTTGTTTTTTGAAACCTTTTTACAGAAGTTAAAATCTGTTAAATCTCCAAAAACATGCTCTGCTCTTTCATCAACATTTATTTTATCCAATGAAATAATTGTAACTTCGGCCTCATAATCACATAATTTATTAACTACAGATCTTCCAATTAAACCTGTGCCACCTGTAACAATTACTTTTTTTTTTTTAAAAAAATCTATTAACTTATCTTTTTTCATAATTTATTTTTCGCCAATATAGATTATTTCATCACAAAAACTATATAATTCTTTCTGATGAGCAATTATTATAATAATTTTTTCCTTCTTGATCTCCAAAATTGTTTCTTTAAATTTATTAATATTTTCAACATCTAAATTATTTACTGGTTCATCAAAAAAAAGAACATCTGAGTTTTTATAAATTGCTCTTGCAATTGCAAGTCTTTGTTTTTCTCCACCAGAAATCATTTTTGCATTATTTTTAATTGTAGTATTGGTTCCATATTCAAGGTTTTTTATAAAGCTTTTTAAACCTGACTCCTCTAATGCTGAATTTGCTTTATCAATTTCTTTTGAAATTTTTTGCTTTTGATCGTCTAAAATAACATTATTTAGCAATGTATCTTCGTTAATAAAAATATTTTGAGGAACAATTGTGATTTTATGAAACCAACTTGATTTATCAATAGTTCTTAAATTTGATCCATTGACCAAAATATCACCTTTATAATTTTCAATTAAACCCGCAATAATGTTTAATAATGTAGATTTTCCAATCCCTGACTCACCTTTGATTGCATATATTTTGTTTTTTTCAAATTTATATGAAAAATTTTTTAATAAATCATTTTGAGAATTTTGATGTTTAAAAGAAAGATTTTTAATTTCAATGGACTTAATTTTACTTAATTCATTATTAACATCAGTTTCTCGCTGAAGAAATGTTTCTTTTTTAAAGTTATATTCTAGAGGATTTTTTAAAGCACTTACTGATGAAAAATGTCCTTTTACAGATATAAATAAACTATAAACTAATTGAAAAGATGGAGCAACTTTTACAAAAACAATAAAGATTAGTGCAATTTTAGCAAGATAAAGAAAAAATTTATTTTGATCAAACAAATAAAAAATTAACACCATACCAAATATGAAAAAAATAATTTCTAATAAATGCTTAGGAAGTATTGCTATAATATCATTTTTTGCCTCAAGTCTGTTTAATTTCGACGAAAAATTAAATAGTTTGTCACTTTGCTTTTTGAGCAAATTTGAGATTTTAAAAAAAATAAAATTATTTATTGTCTCATCAACACTTTTTATAACTTTTTGAAATTGATCAGATAATCCTAATGAATTTCTTTTAGCTGCCTTTTTAAGAATTTTATAAATTGAAATATAATAAAGAAATAAAACACCAAACATAATGAAAGAAATTTTTGGTTCTACATAGGTGACTCCTAAAACCATGATTATTATAGTAAAAAGTTTATTTAAAATTGTTGAGATTGGTGAAACGAACATTGATATAAATCTTTTTACTTCAAAAATTATATCTTTCAAAATAGAGGCGCTATTAATATTTAACAAATTTAGATATTCCATTTCAGTATAATATCTAAAAACACGGTATTGAAATTTTCCAATTATTTTACTCCAAAAATATGAAAAGTTATATAAAAGTATTAGATTAAAAATATTAAATAAAATAAAAAAAACAATTATTAAAATAAATAAAAGTTTTACGAAATCATCTAATTCATAATTTAAAAATATTCTAATGGCTTCAATTTTGTCATTAGGAATAATTTGGTTTCCAGACAGATTTTGGAGGCTTAAAATAAAGGGATAAATTAAAATTATACTTAAGAATTCTAATATTGATAAGAATAAAGATGCAACTGTAAGAAAAATTAACCTTATTTTTTCTTTTTTTGAAATATTTTTTAAAAAGAATTGATATGCTTGAAAAATATTCATTTTTCTACTTATAGTTAAAAAATTTTTTATTTTTAAACACTTCAATAATTTTATTCAAAAAACCTAACCAAAAACTTTGATAAATTAAATTGATTAATTTGCTAAAAAGAAAATGTAGAGAGTAAATTGGTCTTATTTTTTTAAATTGAGGAAAAAAAATGAGATAAAAAAAATATTGAAAAAAAAAATTAAACTTAATTGAATTATTTACATAAGAAATTTTATTAATATCCCTATCTTTAAAAATAAAATTTCTTAAATTTTTTAGAATAAATCTTTTTCTTGCTTTTGAAATTTGATTTCTTGTTTTTGAAACATTTTGCATATTATTAAATTTCTCAGTCAAACTTTTTTCGTGCTCACGTCCATAATTTGCAATGGTATTTATATACTTTCCAAGAAAACCTTCTTTAATGGCAAGAAATTCTAATGTTTCAAAAAAATCAAAATTTAAATTTTGGCTATCAAAAGAATATAAATTAGTAGCTGGCTGTTCAATTATGTTTTTGACTACTTTAGTGGACCAAACACAATTTAATTCATTAATGTGATACCCTGTTGCGGCATAAAAAGGTAAAAAATTTTCATGACTAGGCATTTTACACTTTAAATAAAATTCTTGATTTATACTGTTCAATTTTTGATTTCTTTTCCTTTGTAAGCTATTGGCATATACGAATGAGAGCTTTTGATCAGACTCGAGTTCAAAAACTGCTGTGCTAAACCATTCATTATCTATATATCCATCTGTTGATGTTGTAAAAGTGATATATTTTGTATTTACGTTCTTTATTCCATGTAAATATGCATCACAAGTATTTACATTTTTATCTACATTAAATATTTTGATTTTATCATTTTTTAGTAATTTAATTTTTTCTAATGAGTTATCAGTAGAGTCACTATCAACCAAATATACTTTAAAATTATCAAAATTTTGTGATAAAATACTTAAGCATGTTTGTTTAATATATTTGCCAGAATTTTTATTGATCATTACTACTGTTAAGTCACTCATATCAACTTTCTAAATTTTAAAATACATTCTATTAAAAAATTTTTAATTCTCTTAATAATTAATAGAAGAGGGAAAAAAATGATAAAGATAATTTTTATAATAATGCCTAATTTAGAGTTAAACACAGCATTAATAGAATAAATAATTAGGTTTATATCATGAATTAATTTTTCTTTTAAGAAACTAAAGAAGTTTTTTGGCATCTTATTTTCATGAAATCTTTCATGATAATCATACACTCTACAATAAAAAAGTGTCTCTTCTAATACATCAATTTTAAGGTTGCTTAATATCTTGATACCCATAAGAGTATCCGCATCATTTTCAAATTTACTCAAATTAAGATAAGGCAACATGTTTTTAAAAGTCTTTTGTAGTATAACTGAGGACAAGAGTAATGGTATTACATCACCCTTAAAAAAGAAATTTATAATTTTAAAAATATTAGGCCTGCCTTTAAAATAAATATTTTTCTTAAAAAAAATTTTTTTTTTTTTTGAATTTTCGTTAATATAATAACCATTACAGATGACCATATCTGAGTTTGTTTCTTGAATTTTTTCAATCAGTTTTAAAAAAAAATTTTGATCTAAATAATTATCATCATTTAAAACGATCAAATATTTTCCAGAAGCATGTTTAATCAATACCGAAAAACAATCATTACCATTTCTTTTCTTTGTATCCAAAATATATTTGATTCTTTCATCTCTTTTTTGAAATGATTTAATTATTTTTTGGGAATTATCAATTGATTGATTATCTAAAATTATCAATTCAAAATTTCTAAATGTTTGTCTAGTTACGCATTCTAGTGTTTCTTTTAAATATTTTTCACCATTGTACACTGGCATTAATAAAGATAATAAAACCTGGTTATTATTATGAACTTCGCTCACTTACTTTAAAATAATAAATATAAAATGTTTAATATTTTTCTACCGATCAATTTAAATATTACTAAATTGCATTGGTAACTCCTCCATCAATCACAATATTACTTCCATTAATATAACTAGATTCATTAGAGGCTATAAACAAACATAATTTTGCTACATCTTCCGATACTCCAATTTTCTTAGTTGGAATATATGAATTAACAAATTGTTTAAATTTTTTTGGATTTTTTTTTTTTTCATAATCCCATCCTGTGTCTTTAATTAATATTGGGCCTGGAGATATAGAATTAAAAGTTATATTTTTTTTTGTAAAAGCATGCTTGTGTGAAAAAGATTTAATTATTGCATGTTGAGCAGATTTTGCAGCATTAAACCAAATTCTATCACCTTTCTTGGCTTCTATTCCGCAAGTTGAACCAATTGCAATTACTCTTCCCCAATTATTTTTAATCATAGATGGCAAAAAATTTTTTGAAAAAAGAATAACTCCTCTGTTATTTTTTTCATAAACTTCCTCCCATACTTTATTGTTCGTTTTAAATAAATCATCATTTCCCCATCTACCACCACCACCAACATTATGAATTAAAATATCAATTTTTTTAAAATATCTTAAAACTTTAAGAGAAAATTTATCTGGAAAATCTCTATCTAAAATATCTCCATTTTCTATCAAGCTTTTAGTTTTAAATTTTGAAAGTTTTTTTTTTGTATTCAATATTTTTTTGTCATCTCTAGAAAAAGAGACAATATTAGCACCATGTTTAGCAAATATTTCAGCACAAGCTAATCCTATTCCATGCGTACCTCCAGAAATAAAAGCAGTTTTATTTTTTAGATTAAAATTCAAATTATTTTGGTCTCCAAGCAATAAAATTATATCCCTCGATCATTAAGCTACCAAACGGACTTTTCATTTTTTTTAAGATTTTAATTTTATTTTTTTTTTCTAATTTTTTTAAATATTCTAATAAATTATCTGTGTATCCTCTTTTTCTTTGAAAGAAATCAGCTGTAAAATCAACTAATTTACTTGTGTCATAAAATTGTGGTGCAGGTTCTACATGTAAAACAATTTTAGGTTTTTTGGCAATAACAAAATTTATAAAATCATAGATTTTGCCAGACAGTTGTTCTAAAGCTCCAGACGTATATATTGCAGAATTATTTTTAATCTCTAGTTTCTTATTTGGTTTGATCATATCAAATTGAAAACATCTCATGTTTAATTTTTTCTTTTTTGAAACCAATTTAAGTAAGTCTACTGAAGTACTTACAAAATCTGATGCATATAGTTTTTTATTAGGAAATATCTTAGATAATTCAACCATATTATGGCCAGTACCAGCGCCAAACTCATAAATATTTTCTACATTTTTGAGGTATTTTCTAAAATACCAGTTTCTATATATGTTTACCATTTCTACCTCAAAATTTGGGGATCGACTTTTGATTAATTCTCCACCGAGTCTAAAATATTTATTCTCTCTTGCTGTATAAAATTTTGGTGTTAATGAATTTGATTTTTTATATAAAGAAAGGGCTTCTCCCCAGCCATTATGCCATTTCTCAGTTCTACCTTTCCCAGCAATAATTTGACTATCAAGTCTTATTCTTTTTAATATATCAACAAGAACTTTGTCTCTCTCTTCGCCTTTAATATAGTTAAAGATAATTTTTTTTTTAACTAAATGAGAGCAAAAATTTTTAATTTCTGATTTATTTGTTTTAAATAGCTCTGATAAAATTTTTATATTTATTTTCATATTATTGAATGTATACTTAATTAATTTAAATTTTATAGCACAAAAATTATTATCATATGAAATCTGCACTTATAACTGGAATAACTGGAATGGTTGGCTCGCACCTAGCAGATTATTTACTTAAAAATACCAATTGGAAAATTTATGGATTATCAAGATGGAGAAGTCCATTGGATAACATTGATCATTTGTTAAACATTGCAAATAAAAAAAATTCTAATTTGAAGTTTATTTATGGAGATTTAAATGACTATAGCTCGCTGGTTGACTGTATAGAATTATCAAAACCAGATTATGTCTTTCATTTGGCAGCTCAAAGTTATCCGAAAACAAGTTTTACAGAAGGAAATCTTACATTAGAAACTAATATTATTGGAACATATAATTTGTTAAATGCAATTAATAAATCAAAATATAATCCATATATTCATGTTTGTTCTTCATCAGAAATTTTTGGTAAAGTTCCCAAAGATAAATTGCCAATAGATGAAAAGTGTAATTTCCATCCAGCTTCACCCTATGCAATATCAAAAGTGGGGACAGATTTAATTGGAAGATATTTTTATGAGGCATTTAATTTAAAAATTTTGGTTACTCGAATGTTTACTCATACAGGACCAAGAAGAGGAGATGTATTTGCAGAGTCAACATTTGCTAAACAGATAGCTTTGATTGAGAGAAAAAAAATTCCACCTATAATTAAAGTTGGAAATTTAAAGTCTCTGAGAACATTTGCTGATGTAAGAGATGCGGTCAGAGCATATTTCATGCTATTAACAAAAAGACCAATACCTGGCGAAGCCTATAATATTGGGGGCAATTTTACTTGCACAGTAGGTGAAATGCTTAATTATTTAGTTTCATTGTCAAAAGTTAAAAAAATAAAAATCATGACAGATAAGAATAGATTAAGACCAATTGATGCTGACCTTCAAGTTCCAAATACCTTAAAGTTTCAAAAACATACTGGCTGGAAACCTAAGATTAAATTTGAAAAAACAATGCTTGACTTATTGAATTATTGGAGAGACAAGGTCCAAAAAAATAATTATCTAGATAGATAAATGATTACTAAAAAAGAATTAATTGATTTCGAGTTAGAAATAAAAAAGATCTATGAAGCTGGTAAAATAAGAGCCCCTATTCATTTATCAGGAAATAATGAGGATCAGTTGATAAAAATATTTAAAAATATAAAAAAAAATGATTGGGTGTTTTCAACATGGAGAAATCATTATCATGCTCTTCTAAAAGGTATACCAAAAGATTGGTTAAAAAAAGAAATAATTGCTGGAAGGAGTATGGGAATAAATAATATAAAACATAGATTCTATTCCTCAGCTATTGTAGCTGGAATAATACCAATTGCTTTAGGTGTAGCAAAATCTCTTAAAATAAAAAAAAAATCTAACTCCAGCAAAGTTTGGGTGTTTATTGGTGATATGACTTTTGAGACTGGTATATTTCATGAATGTTATAAATACGCTAAAAATCATAAACTACCGATAAAATTTGTGATTGAAGATAATGGACTAAGTACAAATACGCCCACTAAAAAAGTTTGGATTAAAAAAAGTAAAATACCAAAAGATATTATCTATTATAAATACAAAAGGAAATTTCCTCACCATGGAACTGGTGGTTGGATTTTATTTTAAGCAAATTATGAAATACAAAAATGAATTAATTAAATCAATGAATTATCTTGCTAAGAAACCAAATACACTGTTTCTAGGTCAGTCTGTAGAATTTTCTGGAAATGCCATTTACAATACGCTAGTTGGAGTTCCTAAGAAAAAAAAATTAGAAATGCCAGTATTTGAAGACGCACAGATGGGCATGTCTTTGGGTTTAGCTATGAACGGTTACATTCCTATAACTTGTTACCCAAGGTTTGATTTTTTAATTTTGGCTTTTAATCAACTCGTAAATCATCTCGACAAAATAAGATTAATGTCTCGAGGTGAGATTAAGCCACAAGTAATTATTAGAACTTCTATTGGATCAAAAAACCCTCTAAACGGTGGCCCACAACATACTCAAGACTATACAGAAATTTTTAAAAAAACTTTAACTGAAGTAAAAGTAGTTTTTCTAAACACACCAAAACAAATATTCCCTGCTTTTAAAAAAGCATACAATGATAAAAACAAACACTCATACTTATTTATTGAACATGGTGATTTTTATAATCAAAAATGAACAATGATAAAATAAGTGTAATTATTCCCACTAATAATCCTAATAACTTAAATAGTATTATTAAGAACTTATCGTCTAAAAAAATAGACTACGAAATAATATTTATTGGACCTTTTAAGGTTAATAAAAGAAAGGTTAAAAAAAAGGTTAAATTCATTGAATCATATCTAAAACCCACTCATTGTTTGCAGTTAGGTTTGTTTTATTCCACAGGCAATTATTTAATTCAAATGGCAGATGATTGTTTATTAAAAGGTCATAATGATCCACTTTATTATTTATATAAAAAAACTAAATCAAATCCCAAAAAATTAATTTCTTGCAAATATAGCGTGAATGGAGTGCCTTCAAAAAATTATGAATATAATTATCTACCTTGGGATGATTCTACTAATTTGCCTATTGCACCTTTAATGAAAAAAAAAGATATAATAAGAGTTGGGGGTTACGATAAAACATTTATTGCAGTTTTGTCGGATATAGATTTATACTTAAGGTTAAGACAATCATGTAAATTAGATTTTTATTATTCGAAAATATTTGTTGATGAAAATAAAAAACATAATAAATCTAACAATCTCCTACCTACTTACTGGAACCATGATAGAAATAATTTAGATAAATTTTGGGTGAAAAATAAAAAAAAACCATACCTATCAAAAAAAAGAAATGAAATAATTCAAAAATTTGACAATTCTCCAAAACTTATAAATAAACCTCAAGGAAATCTAGGGAAATGGCTTTATAATAACAAATATTATTTTAAATTCATTGACAATAGGTTTTCAAAAATATTATTTTTTATAATTGGTATTACTAACAATACACGGCGTTATTATATAAATAGTATTTTAAAAAAATTTAAAATGATATAAGAATTTTAAATTATATGAATGTTGCAGAAATAATTGCTTTAGAGTTAAAAAAAAATTCAATTAAAGATATTTTTATGCTTACTGGTTATGGTGCGATGTATCTAAATGATGCAATTGAACAAACTGGTATAAAGTACTATGCGGCAAGAAATGAAGCTGCAGCGCCTATGATGGCTGAAGCATATGCAAAGGCAAAAAATCAAATGGGCGCGGTCTGTGTAACAGCAGGTCCAGGTGCAACTAATGCTTTACCTGGATTAGCGGAAGCATTTGTAGATAGTGCACCAATAATTGTAATAAGTGGCCAAGTAGAAAATAGATTTTGTGCTGATACTTATAAAAATTTAAATATTAGAACACTTGGCACAGCAGAGTTTAGTATAACAAGAATCTTAGATAAAATAACAAAATATGCAATCAAGATAGATAATCCTAATAAATGTTTGTACCTGATCCAAAAGGCTCTATACTTGGCAAGATCTGGTAGACCTGGTCCTGTTTGGATTGAAGTACCATTAGATATTCAGTCAGCTAAAATTAAGAGCCCGAATAAACTTAAGAAATACTATCCTCCTAAAAAAAATACAAAAAATAATACTAAAGATATTATTAAAATAATTGAAAAAATTAAAAATTCAAAAAAACCTCTATTTGCGATTGGAAATGGATTAAAACAATCAGATCAATTAAAAAATTTTAAAAAATTACTATCAAAAACAAAAATTCCTTTTATTACAACTAGGTTTGCTAATGACTTATTTCCCTATTCACATAAACAAAACCTTGGTTTATGTGGCATAAAAGGAGTTCCTCATTCAAAAAAAGTTACGGATGACTGTGATCTTTTAATTTCTTTTGGCAATAGGTTTTCACCAACTTTTTGCTTAGGAAATCCTAAAACTTTTGCAAAAAATGCATATTGTGTATCGATTAATAACGATAAAGATGAATTAAATTTAGATTTAAAAACAATAAATCAAAAAGTTACTGCGGATCTAGAAACTTTTATACCTAAATTTTTGGAAATAGCTTCAAAAATAAAATTTCCAAATTTTGATGATTGGGTGAAATTTTGCAATATCCAAAAAACCAAAGATGTAATTCCAAACCTTTATAGTAAAAAAAATCCAATAGACCTTTATAGGTTTATGTATTTATTAGGAAACAAATGTACAAAAAAACATACCCTAGTTACCGATGCAGGATCAAACTATTATATTGGTGGACAAGCTTGGCATTTCAATAATGGTGGCAAAGAAATATCTTCAGGGGCTAATGCAGCAATGGGGCTATCTTTGCCTTTGTCAATTGGAGCAGCTGTTAGTGATAAGAAAAGTCAAGTACTCTCAGTAACAGGAGATGGATCAATAGAACTTAATATTCAAGAACTTAAAACAATTTCACATTATAAGCTTAATATTAAAACATTTGTAATTAATAACGGCGGTTATGTTTCAATGAAAAAATGGCAAGATAATTTCTTTGCTGGTAATAGACTTGATACAGAAGATCTAACCGGTGTAGGCACTCTAAATTTTCACCAAATAGCTAAAGCATTTGATCTTAAATATGAAATAATAAGCAAAGAAAAAGAAATAAATTCCAAATTAAAAAAAATTCTTTCTAACAATCAGCCATACTTAATTGAAGTTGTTACAGACCCTAATCAAAAAATTTATGGTAAAGAATTCTAAAAAAATACTTAAATTAAAAAAAAAAATTAGAGAAATAAGATTTAACTTTTTAAAGCTAATAAGCAAAGGAGTAAAATATCACATAGGTGGTAGTCTATCAATTTTAGATATAATCGTTTGCTTGATCTATACTAAAAAAATTGACTTGACCAAAACATCAAAAACTAGAAATAAATTTATTTTGAGCAAAGGTCACGCATTAGGAATATTTTATACAATATTGATGGATCTAAATTTATTGAGTGAAAAAAAATATTTTAGTCAAATTAAAAAACATAAATTTGGAGGCCAATTAGACACTTATAATTGCAAATATGTTGATTGGAGTACTGGTTCATTAGGACATTCAATAGGTGTCTCAATAGGGATGGCTATAGCTAACCCTAATAAAAAGATTATTACTATCGTTGGAGATGCTGAAATTGATGAAGGATCTGTTTGGGAAGGATTATTTTTTATTTCTGAGAAAAAGATTAAGAATGTTCATATTATCATTGACAGAAATAGACTATCAGCAAGTAGTTTTATAGAAAAAAAAGAAGTATTAGATAAAAAAATATTAAATCAGCTTGATTTGAATATTTATAGAGGCAATGGTCATAATTTAAAAGATATTTTTAAATACTTAGAAATAATTGATAAAAGTAAGTCATCATTGGCTATTTTTGATACCATTAAGGGAAATGGAATTCCAGAATTTGAAAATAGCTTAAAATATAGTCATGGACAACCTGATAAAAAATTAATTACACAAGTGTTAAAAAATCTACAAAGCTAAAATATGAAAAAAGATATAAGAGACATTTTTTTTGAAAATATTAGGGATCAATTTTTAAAAGATAAAAAAATGCATATTTTGACTAATGATGCTGACGTCTACAGTCTTCAGTCAATAAAAACAAATAAAAGATTTATTGATGCAGGCGTTGCTGAACAAAACTTAGTAAATATGGCTGCAGGTTTAGGGGTTTATAACAAAAAAGCTTTAGTTTATGGTTTCTGCACCTTTTTGACTTTTAGGTGTTATGAACAATTAAAATTTAATATAGCAAGTCATAATTCTAATTGTAAGATAATTGGAGTAGGTCCTGGTTTTTCATTTTCTAATGACGGCCCTACCCATCATGGAATACAGGATATTCAATTATTCAATCTAATTCCTGAATTTGAAATAATAAATATTTCAGATAATAATTTAGCTAATATTGTATCTAAAAACTTATTCAAAATTAAAGGGCCTGTATATGTGAGATTAGAAAAAGGTGTTCAAAATTATAATTCAAATATAATTTACAATTTAGATCAAGGCTTCCAATTTACTAAAAAAAATAAAACTTCAAAAAAAGTGATCATTACCTCTGGCTATTTTTGTAAAATAGCTAATGAAGTATCAGATAAAAAAAAAATTGATGTGTTAAATTTGTTTAGGTTAAAAAATTTTAATCACAAAAAATTTATTAATATTTGTTCTAAATATGATGAAATAGTGATCTACGATGAGAATACAGAATATGGTGGTATTTTACCAATAATATTAAACATATTTAATAAGGGAAAAATAAAAGCAAAAATAAAAACATTATGTATTAAAGACAAACAATATTTCATTTACAGTGATAATAGAGAAAAAATCTTATTTAAATTAAAAATTGATAGAAAGTCGTTAGAAAAAATTGTTTAATTTTATTAAGAAGATCTGATTTCTTTAAACATTTTAGCGAGATATTTTACAATCATCAAATGTTTTGTTTTTAAATAGATGTTGTAAACAAAACTAAACTCTAGTCTTAAAATCTTATCTAGAAAGAAGTAAACATAGTTATATTTTAAATTATTGATTAAATCACCATTATTTTTCCACTTACCATAAGGAGGCTGAGTAAAATTTATTAAATTTTTTTCTTTAAATTTTTTAACTTTTTTAACTCTCTTTAAATTAAATTTTCCTTTTCTAAACCATAATCTCTGAAAGTATTTTTTATCAAAATTAGAGTTTCGATTGTACAGTGATGGTTCAATGATGTTCCTTTCTCTTTCTTCTATAATAATATCTAAGTACTTAATTTGATATCCTTTTGACAAAATTCTCAAATAAAGATCTAAATCATAAAATGTAGCTAAAAAACCTTTATCGATTCCACCAACTTCAAAAAATAATTTTTTTTCTATAATCGGTGCCACGGGTAATTGCATGTAGTTGTATTCTTTTTCTGGAACCCATGTTTTAACTCCGTATGATTTAAGTTTAAGAGATAATAATTTTTTACTATTAATTAATTTTTTATTTTTATTAATTTGTTGAAGAATATTTTTTTTAGAAAAACTTATATCGTCTGATAATAAACAGATTAAATCATATTTGCTATTCAAGGCTCCAATTTGAAAGCATTGGCTTGGTTTTACAAAAGTTTTTATAAATTTACAATTTGGCGGTAAACTATCTGCATAGCTCTTCTTAGGTCCAATAAAAATTATTTCGTACTGAAAATCATCATCGTGTATTTCTTTGCTGATAAACTTCCAATATTTTGGTCTAATGCTTGGACAAATAAATGAGATCATTTATTAAATTAAATTTAATTCTGATAATTTACTCTTCCAATTTGGATTGTCTTTGATGATATTTAATACTTTTTGTTTTGATTTACTATTATCTTTTTTTAATTTTGTTTCTAAATGATCTAAATAGTACCAAACTATAGGATCATTCGGAGCAACAATATTTGCAATGTATTCAAGGTATTTTTGAGCTTGTTCTATTTTTATAGGGTTTTCAATTTTCTTTAATCTTTCATAGTTTAAAGTATAGTTCATATAAGACCAAACATCTCTGATTTGATCTTTAGATGGAACATCATTCAAATTTGAACTAAATACATTCATAAAATTTCCTAGTAATGCTTCAGCATTCTTATCTTTTTCTGCAGCTTTTCTATTACCACCATAACTTCCGCCAATATATTTTACCTCTGATGTTTTTTGTTCAGACAATAGTCCATCACTAGACATTTGATCAAAAATAGGGGTATTAGGCAAAGGTTGTAAAGGAGAAACTTGGTACCAATCTAAATCCATTTCTAAGCTTACTTTAACAGTGTCATAAATATTGGAAAAAGTTTCATTTGGAAAACCAATCATTAAGAGAACTCTAGTATTTATATGAGGGTATTTTTTAAGTATTTCAGCTGCATTCAAAAAATTTTTTACTGTTCCTGGTTTTCGAATTTGTTTTAATATTTGTGGATTTCCTGACTCCATTCCTAGATATACTCCTATACATCCCCCCTTATAAGCTGATTCTATAACTTCTTCAGTTATAGCAGAGCATATTATTCCATTGGATGCATCCCAAGTAATATTTACGTCTTGTTTATCCATTTGAGTAAATAATTCTATAGCTCTTTTTCTATCGTATAACAAATCATCATCTAAGAACATAATGTGATCAACATCTTGTTCATGTCGCAAATATAACAATTCATCAATCACGGATTGAACAGATCTTGCTCTCACTTTCTTACCATTAAAATTTCTTACGCTACAGAAAGTACAGCTCGCTCTGCAACCTCTATTACTTAGCACTGTTGAAAATTTTGCATCGGATTTTTTTAAATAAGCAAAACTTCCAATTTTACCATATTTACCAAAATTATTAGCGGGCATCATGGAATGGTTGGGTGATATATCTAAATCCTCCCCGCTAGGCACAACTCTGTCGTCTATTTCAAAAAGCTTTCCATCTATATCTCGAAAAACAATTTGTCTAAGAAACTCGATATTACCCTTTGAATTATTAATTGTATTAATGAAATCTGCAAAAGCGATTTCTGATTCGAATAAGAAAAAATAATTTACATTCTTTAAATCATTTATAAATTGTTCTTTTGTTATCTCTGATTGAATTGAATTTGTTATATGTACACCCCCCACTGCCATAGGAATTTTAAACTCTTTATAAATATGATCGACAACATTTTTTAGAGACTTGTGTGTCATAGTAAACATACAAGTTAAACCAATCAGATCAGGACTAAATTTTTTAATCCTCTCATTTAAATGTTCAAAAACAATTTTGTTATAATCAAATTTTTCTACCTCATTAGCTTGAGTCAGCAAATGATCATTAAGATTTAATATTTCCACATCATAGCCTCTCTTCAGTAATTGATTAGAAATTATACCTAGTCCATAGGGTGGATAATTAGGATATCTTTTCAATTTAGCAGTTTCTAAATTGAACATTTCAATATCTCCATCTGGAGGATTAATAAGTAAAATTTTTTGAAATTTTTGCTCTCCTATTGTTTTAATGAAAGACTGTCTAAATAATTCTATATCTTCTTCTATTGGAAACTTGAATGAAATATTTTTTAACATAGGCTATCTATACTTTATTTTACAAAATTGACAAATTTTAAAAAAAAACATAAGTTTATATTGCCGAAATGCATGGTGGGAAATTTGTGTGAAACTCATAAGCTGTACCTGCAACCGTAAAGTCGGAGCGCCACCCGGTTAAGACCTTTGAGAGTGAGGGCCAGGAAGAGTCTAATTCTTAAAAAAAACAAGGGCATAAATTAATTTTTACTTAAAAGGAGTAAAATAAACAATATATGTCTAAAGTTTTTCTTTTTTCTTGTATCTTGTTGCTATTTTTTTTACCTCAGAAAGTCTTAACGGAAAATTCAGAGAGTTGTAAATGGTACAATAATGCGAGTCGGCCTTGCTTAGAAATTACTACAAATTTATCAAACTCTTCCGAGTTCTCTAAAAAGACAGTAAATAAAATTATAATTAACAAAAAAACCATAGATGAAAGCGGTGCTATCGATCTAGTAGATGTTATGAAGTTAGTTTCAGATGTAAATATAACAAGATCTGGACCTGTTGGACAACAAGCATCAATATTTATGAGAGGAACTGGTTCTAATCACACCTTGGTTATGATAAATGGTGTGCCAATAAATGATCAGTCTACCACGCAAGGGTTACATGATTTTGGAGTTGATTTTATTCAAACAATTCAACAAATAGAAATATATCCAGGCTCAAGTGCTGCACATTTTGGTAGTAATGCAATTGGTGGTGCAATTAATATTATTCTTACAGGTGATTTTAAGGATTATTATTCTTTTTTTACAGATAAGAATAATAATTATAATTTAACTGTAAATAAATCTTATATTTATCATAATTCATCTTTAAATTTTAAATTCGGCCAAGTGGATCATGAAACTATTAGTGCTAGAGGAAATATAGATGATGAAAAAGATGGTGTAAAAAATAATTCATTTAATCTAAATTACCAAAATTATTTAAATGATAATACAAGATTATTTTTCACAAATTATTTAAGAAAGACTGTCTCTGAATATGATAATTCAAATATTAATCAAACTGGTTATGAAGGCGATAATCGATTTGGATCATTCCAATTAGGACTAGAAAATCTCGATAAAAAAAAGAAGAGAGATTATCTAATCTATTACAATCATTATGATAGAGAGTATGATGAGAGAGGAGTAATTGATACCTATAAAAGTAGTACGCTTGGATTAAAATATGATTACTCAAAAACTTTTAATGAAAATTTTTCAACTGGTTATGGAGCGGATTATAAATATGATAATGGAAAGTTTGATAATAAAGGATCTTATGAGGCGTCAACAAAAGGACATGCTGACAATTTATCTTTATATGGCAACGTAGGTATAAACATTTTCAAAAGGTCGAATATTTCAGTTTTTACAAGAAATGACAAACACAAAACGACAGGAAATAATTTAACTTACAAAATTAATTACCAGTATAATTTGGATAAGTTTATAGTAGGAACAAGCTATATGAACGGTTTGAGAAATCCGACCTTATATGAACTATATGGTACAGACAATTTTGGTTATTCGGGTAATAGGAACCTTAAACCTGAAAAAAGTAATACTTATGAAATTTACCTTGATTATAAATTTATTGAAAATACTAAGTTATCTTTAAGGTCTTTTAGATCAAACGTTAAAAATAATATAGAATATGTATCAAATAAGTATGTTAACGATGATGATGATGTAGATCTCAATCAATCTGGTGTGAATGCAAAAATTACATATCAAAAAAATAAAACCAATTTAGAAATATTTACATCATCACTTAGTTCTAAAAAAGAAAATGGAGCACCACAGCTTAGAAGGCCAGAAAAAAATTTTGGAATAAATTTTTCAAAAAAAATTAGAAACCAATATTTTAATGATCTAAAATTTGGGCTAAACTATAATCATTATGGAAAACATTTTGATACTCATAGTAGTACTTTTAATACGATTGAGGTTGATAGCACAGATTTATTAGATTTATCTTTAAATAAAGAAAATAAAAATAATATTATTTATTTTAAAATAACAAATCTTTTAGATGAAAATTTTCAAAGACCTCACGGATTTAATCAAGAACAAAGGATGTTTAAAATTGGATTCAAATATTAAACTTGTATTGTTAAATTAAAGTGTTAATTAATAATATGAACTACATAAAAGTAGCCTTAGGAATTCTTATTGCACTTTCAGCAAGTAGATTTATCCCCCATCCTCCTAATTTTACTAGTCTTTTAGCTTTAAGTTTTTATATCCCGGCTTTTTTTGGAATTAAATTCATACCGATTGTTATCTTGGCTCTTTTTTTGACAGACATAATTATTGGTTTCCATTCAACAATGCTTTTTACATTTGCAAGTGTGTTCGCTATTGGTTTTTTATCAAAATATTTATATCAATCTGTTTTAATAAGATTATTAGGAGTATTTTGTGGTGCAACAATATTTTATTTATTAACTAACCTTGGTGTGTGGATAAATGGTTCATACGGATATACTCTAAGCGGGCTTGTTAGTTGTTATATTTTAGCGTTACCTTTTTTTGGAAATACGTTAATTTCAACTTTGTTATTTTCCGCAATAATAGAGACTGTAAACAAATTGTATGGAAGAACGTCAATAAGATTAATTAAATAATATATCTATAAATCAAAAATTTTTTTCAGTGCATAAATCAAGCCAATTGAGCTATTAGTACTGGTCAGCTGCACGCATTACTGCGCTTCCACATCCAGCCTATCAACGTGGTGGTCTACCACGGCTCTATTGGAAGAACTAGTTTTGAGGTGAGTTTCCCGCTTAGATGCTTTCAGCAGTTATCTCGTCCATACTTAGCTACCCGGCACTGCAGCTGGCGCTACAACCGGTCCACCAGTGGTATGTTCAACCCGGTCCTCTCGTACTAGGGTCAACTCCTCTCAATTCTTCTACACGCATAGCAGATAGGGACCGAACTGTCTCACGACGTTCTGAACCCAGCTCACGTACCACTTTAATTGGCGAACAGCCAAACCCTTGGGACCTGCTCCAGCCCCAGGATGTGATGAGCCGACATCGAGGTGCCAAACACTGCCGTCGATATGAGCTCTTGGGCAGTATCAGCCTGTTATCCCCGGCGTACCTTTTATCCGTTGAGCGATGGCCCTTCCACTCAGAACCACCGGATCACTATGACCGTCTTTCGACTCTGCTCGACTTGTCAGTCTCACAGTCAGGCAAGCTTATGCCATTGCACTCTACGAACGATTTCTGACCGTTCTGAGCTTACCTTCGCACGCCTCCGTTACTATTTGGGAGGCGACCGCCCCAGTCAAACTACCCACCATACAATGTCTTGATGCCGGATGACGGCAATCAGTTAGATACCAAGAAAAACAAAAGAGGTATTTCACTGGTGACTCCACAAAAGCTGACGCCTTTGCTTCAATGTCTCCCTCCTATACTAAATATGTTTTTCCTAATACCAATGTAAAGTTGCAGTAAAGGTGCACGGGGTCTTTCCGTCTAACTACGCGAACTCCGCATCTTCACGGAGAATTCAATTTCACTGAGTTGATGTTGGAGACAGCGGAGAAATCGTTACGCCATTCATGCAGGTCGGAACTTACCCGACAAGGAATTTCGCTACCTTAGGACCGTTATAGTTACGGCCGCCGTTTACTGGGGCTTCAGAAATGAGCTTGCACCCATCGCATTAACCTTCCAGCACCGGGCAGGCGTCAGACCCTATACATCCACTTACGTGTTAGCAGAGCCCTGTGTTTTTGATAAACAGTCGCTTCTCCCTGGCTTGTGCCACCCATCTCTAGTTGCCTAAAAACAGGTCTTCCTTATTCCGAAGTTACGGAAGCATTTTGCCGAGTTCCTTCAACATCATTCTCTCAAGCGCCTAAATATACTCTATTAATCCACCTGTGTCGGTTTAGGGTACGGTCTAATGATGGAGCTATTTCTTGGAACCTTTTCGCGGCAAGCTCAATCCATTAAGAACTCACAACTTACAAGATCCGTCACTACCATCTGGTTAAGGAATATTAACCTTATTTCCATCGACTACGGCTTTCGCCCTCGCCTTAGGTGCCGACTAACTCTGCGCGGATTAACCTTGCGCAGAAACCCTTGGATTTTCGGCGAAGAAGTTTTTCACTTCTTTTATCGTTACTTATGTCAGCATTCGCACTTCTGATACCTCCAGGATCTCTCACGAGTATCCCTTCACAGGCTTACAGAACGTTCCGCTACCGCTTATAAAGTTCGAAAACTTTATAAACCCACAGATTCGGTATATGATTTTAGCCCCGTTACATCTTCGGCGCAGAAACTCTATTAGACCGGTGAGCTGTTACGCTATCTTTAAAGGATGGCTGCTTCTAAGCCAACCTCCCGGCTGTTAAGGAATTTCCACATCCTTTCACACTTAATCATAATTTGGGGACCTTATCTGGTGGTCTGGGCTCTTTCCCTCTCGACCATGGACCTTAGCACCCACAGTCTGTCTGATGAAGAACAATACTTAGCATTCGGAGTTTTATTAGGTTTGGTAAGAATCTCTTCCCCCTAGCCCATTTAGTGCTCTACCTCTAAGCATCTATTTATTCATCGCACTACCTAAATAGTTTTCGCGGAAAACCAGCTATCTACGAATTTGGTTGGCCTTTCACCCCTTACCACAAGTCATCCAAAGACTTTTCAACGTCAACTGGTTCGGTCCTCCGGTAAGTGTTACCTTACTTTCAACCTGCTCATGGTAAGCTCATTCGTTTTCGGGTCTAATTCATTAAACTTATCGCCCTATTAAGACTTGCTTTCGCTGCGCCTACACCTAGATGGCTTAAGCTTGCTTAATAAATTAAGTCACTGACCCATTATACAAAAGGTACGCCGTCACTCTAAAAAGAGCTTCGACTGATTGTAGGCATGCGGTTTCAGGTTCTATTTCACTCCCCTAATAGGGGTTCTTTTCACCTTTCCCTCACGGTACTAGTTCACTATCGGTCACTGAAGAGTATTTAGGCTTAGAGGGTGGTCCCCCTATATTCGAGCAGGATTTCACGTGTCCCGCTTTACTCAAGAATTTAATTAAACATTACTCATACGGGACTATCACCCTCTCTGGTTAGCTTTTCCAAACTATTCAAATTTTTTTAATTAAATTACTGGCCTGTTCCGCGTTCGCTCGCCACTACTAACGGAATCTCAATTGATTTCTATTCCTCTGGTTACTTAGATGTTTCAGTTCTCCAGGTTGTCTCTTTAAACCTATGTATTCAGTTTAAAGTACCACATAAAGTGGTGGGTTTCCCCATTCGGAAATTTTCGGATCAAAACTTACATACAGCTCCCCGAAACTTATCGCAGTATATCACGTCCTTCATCGGCTTTCAGTGCCAAGGCATCCGCCACACGCCCTTAAACGCTTGATTTATGCACAGAAAAAAATTCTGTGTTGAATCAAATTTTTATTTGAACATTAACTTGATAACAAATTGTTAATGTTCGGATATAGATATTGATATTATTAAATTTTATTTACAATTTTACATAGCTAAGTGTTTTGGTGGAGGATAGCGGGATCGAACCGCTGACCTCCTGAATGCAAATCAGGCGCTCTCCCAGCTGAGCTAATCCCCCCTTAATCTTTTGGTGGGCCGAGAAAGACTCGAACTTTCGACCCCACCCTTATCAAGGGTGTGCTCTAACCAACTGAGCTACCGGCCCCCATTCAAGAGAAACACTCACTTTTAAGAAGAGAAACGAGGACGGTCAACATTAACCTGTGTATTATTTAGAATGAAAACGAGTTTTCATTCATCCTTAGAAAGGAGGTAATCCAGCCGCAGGTTCCCCTACGGCTACCTTGTTACGACTTCACCCCAGTCGCTGACTATACCGTGGTCAAGGGTTTTAAACCTTGCCTTAAGGTAGAACCAACTCCCATGGTGTGACGGGCGGTGTGTACAAGACCCGGGAACGCATTCACCGTGGCACGCTGATCCACGATTACTAGTAATTCCAGCTTCATGCACTCGAGTTGCAGAGTGCAATCCGAACTGAGGCATCTTTTAAGGATTTGCTTAACGTCGCCGTCTTGCTTCCTGTTGTAGATGCCATTGTAGCACGTGTGTAGCCCAACACGTAAGGGCCATGAGGACTTGACGTCATCCCCACCTTCCTCCAGCTTATCACTGGCAGTTCTTTCAGAGTGCCCAACTTAATGATGGCAACTAAAAGTGAGGGTTGCGCTCGTTGCGGGACTTAACCCAACATCTCACGACACGAGCTGACGACAGCCATGCAGCACCTGTGTTTCGTCCGGCCGAACCGAAAACTTTAATCTCTTAAAGTCGCGACGAACATGTCAAGTGTTGGTAAGGTTCTGCGCGTATCTTCGAATTAAACCACATGCTCCACTACTTGTGCGGGTCCCCGTCAATTCATTTGAGTTTTAACCTTGCGGTCGTACTCCCCAGGCGGTGTGTTTATCGCTTTCGCTGCGACACTGAAAATAAATTTCCAACGTCTAACACACATCGTTTACGGCATGGACTACGAGGGTATCTAATCCTCTTCGCTACCCATGCTTTCGTTCCTCAGTGTCAGTAATGATCCAGAAAGCTGCCTTCGCAATTGGTATTCTTTCTAATATCTACGAATTTCACCTCTACACTAGAAATTCTGCTTTCCTCTATCATACTCTAGCTGAAAAGTTTTGATGGCAGTTCCAGAGTTAAGCTCTGGGATTTCACCACCAACTTTTTCAACCACCTACGAACTCTTTAAGCCCAGTAATTCCGAACTACGCTAGGTCCCTTCGTATTACCGCGGCTGCTGGCACGAAGTTAGCCGGACCTTCTTATTCGGGTACAGTCATTTTCTTCCCCGACGAAAGAGCTTTACAACCCAAGGGCCTTCTTCACTCACGCGGCATCGCTGCATCAGAGTTTCCTCCATTGTGCAAGATTCCCCACTGCTGCCTCCCGTAGGAGTTTGGGCCGTGTCTCAGTCCCAATGTGGCTGATCATCCTCTCAAATCAGCTATTGATCATAGTCTTGGTAGGCCATTACCCTACCAACAAACTAATCAAGTGCAGGCTCATCCAATGGTGCATAAAGCTTTCTCCGTAAAGACTTATCCGGTATTAGCACAAGTTTCCTCGTGTTATTCCAGGCCAAAGGGCAGATACCTACATGTTACTCACCCGTCTGCCACTAAGTATTGCTACTTCGTTCGACTTGCATGTGTTAGGCGTGCCGCCAGCGTACGTTCTGAGCCATGATCAAACTCTCAAGTTTAAAAACGGCGCACACTAGCTTCTATACAAATTCTAAGAATAAAATTTGTATAATGTTGAAGTGTGTACGACAAATTTTGGTAACCTTAACCGTCCACACTTCTCTTCTTAAAATATTAACTTTTTAAATAACTAATGAGCACAAAAAGCTCACAAATTCTCATAAATTTATTGAAAAACAATAAGTTTTGGAGAAAGTTCGATGCTTATAGGCTAATTTTTTGGGAAATCAAGCGTTTTAAAAGTAAAAAAAACATTAAAAAAGCATTGAATTTATTGGTTTTTTTGATTTGTTACTCTGAATGTTTTCAGTAAATTTTTATTCAATCAAAAATAAAACAATTCAATTTTTTCAAAAAAATTGGCAAATATTTTCACTAAATTCATTAGTTTTTTTGGTCATAATAATTACGATTAGCATTAATAATCAAAACTCAAAAATTAAATTAGAAAAAAAAAATTTAATTAATAATATTTTTTTTCAAAAAACTATAAGCGATACTTTTTCAAATTTAGATCCAAAGTATCAAGATATAAATCATTTAGTAAAATCTGGAGAGACATTTGCTGGTATTTTAAGAAACTATAATATCAGTGAAAAAGAAATAGAACTAATAGCCTCAAATTTAAAAAAAGAAACTAACTTAAATAACATTAAACAAAATCAGTCTTTAAAGATATTAATAGATAGACCTAACAAAAAGATTAAAGAATTTACATATAAAATTTCCAATACTAAAAGAATAACTTTATCTAGAGATTTTGTTGAAAATAATTTTATTCCTAAAATTTTAATTTCAAAACTTGATAAAGAAATTGTATATGAAGAAAACTTAATACAAAGTAGTTTTTACAAAGCTGCTGTTGATAAAAAAATTCCTATAAATTTAATTGTAGAATTTGCACGAATTTATGGTTTTCAAGTTGATTTTCAGAGGGACATAAGAAAAAAAGATAGATATCAAATTTTGTATGAAATCTATGTAGATCAAGAAGGTAAGGTTAGAGACATAGGTAATATTTTGTTTGCAAATCTTGAGCTTAGCGGAATAGATAATGTTCTTTACTACTTTGATTATGAAAATCATGAAGGTCATTATGATGAAGCTGGAAAAAGTAATAGAAAATTCCTAATGAAAACTCCGATTAATGGAGCTCGCCTATCTTCTTCTTTTGGAATGAGAAAACATCCAATTGATGGATTTAATAAAATGCACAGAGGTACTGATTTTGCTGCGCCAGAAGGAACTCCAATAATGGCATCTGGTGATGGAAGAGTTACAAAAGTAGGTTGGTGTGGTGGTGGAGGAAATTGTGTAAAAATTAAACACAATTCAACATATCAAACTATTTATGCACATATGTTAAAATTTGCATCAGGTATTAAAACTGGAACAAGGGTTAAGCAAGGTCAAATAATTGGGTTTGTTGGTTCAACTGGAAAATCTACAGGTCCTCATCTACATTATGAGGTAATTGAAAATGGAAAACATATTAATTCACAAAAACTTAAATTACCTTCTGGAAAAATATTGAAGGATAAAATGAGAAAAATTTTTGAAACTGAAAAAATAAAACTCAATGTTCTTAAATCTGAAAAAATTATAGGGTAATTAAACAATCTTTTTTTGTGTTTCAGAACTGACTAATACCTCAGAATCTTTTTCTACATCTTCGTTATCAACTGCTGTCGATATATCTGTTATTTTATCTAATTGTTTCTTTTTTTTAAATGATTCCTGCTCGTTTAAAATTCTTGTAAAATGATCTGCATGTTGAAAATAATTTTCAGAAAGTATTTTATCACCAGCCGACAAAGCTTCTCGAGCTAGATTGTTATATTTTTCAATGAGCTTAGGAGCATTATGATTATTTCTCCCTGGTGATTTTCTTTGAAAATTTTCATTGTTTGAAAAATTAGAAGAAAATTTTACTCTATCAACATTATTATTCGATTTAAAATTTCTGTCATTTCTTCTAAAATTTGATCTTTTATTATTATTGTTTCTAAATGTTACCATAGTATTTAATTTTTTTTGGTTGATACAATTGTTCTGTTGAGACCAGAAAAATCCTTTATAACTTTGTTAATAAAAAAGCCATTAGCCTTTAGTATTTTTTCTACTCCTAACTTCTGATTATATGCAAATTCTATAATCAGTTTTCCTTGTTTTTTTATCAATACTGCAGATTTTTTTATTACTTTATTGATAATTTTTAGACCGTCTATACCACCTTTTAAAGCTGAAGAAGGTTCATAATTTTTTACACAACCATCCAAATTATTATATTCAATGTTATTAATATACGGAGGGTTTGTAACTACTATATCATATTTTCCGTTGTTAAAATTGTCAATATCAGATTTTATTAATTTTACTCTTTTATCTAGCAATAATTTTTTTGCATTAAGCATACTATTTTCAATGGCTTTTTTATTTATATCAATACCTGTCCCTTTAAAATCTTTCCTTTCAGACAAAATACTCAATAGGATACATCCCGATCCAATACCTATATCTAGCATTCTTAAATTAGATTTATTTTTTGTTAACCTTAAACATTCCTCAACAATAAATTCTGTTTCTGGCCTTGGTATTAATACATTCTTATTTACTACAAACTCATGTTTCCAAAATTCTTTTTTGTTTGTTAAATATACAATAGGTTCTTGTTTAGATCTTTTTGTTAAAAGAGTTTTATAATCATCAATGTTTTCACTTGTTAACTCTGTCGTTTGATTTAGTATGATATCTTTTCTTTCAATCTTTAACACTTTTGATAATAAAATCTCACTATCAATTATATAAGATTTTATACTATTTGACCTTAAAAAATCATTACCCATTGATAAAGCTTGAATTACATTCATCTTATTATTTTAAGTTTACTAAACTCTCCTCTTGTGCCTGTAAAATTAAAGACTCAATCATTTCTTCAAAGGCTTCTCCTGCTAAAAATTCTTCAAGTTTATGCAATGTTAAATTAATTCTGTGATCAGTAACTCTGCCTTGTGGAAAGTTATAGGTTCTAATTCTTTCTGACCTATCGCCTGTTCCAATTTTAGTTTTTCTATCTTTAGATCGTTCTTGATCAATTCTATTTCTTTCTAATTCATAAAGTCTTGATCTTAAAATTTTCATTCCTTTTGCTTTATTCTTATGCTGAGATTTTTCATCTTGCTGAGAAACTGATAATCCAGTTGGTATATGTGTTATTCTAACTGCACTATCAGTAGTGTTAACTGATTGTCCACCAGGACCACCTGCTCTAAAAACATCTATTCTTAGATCTGAGTCATTTATTTTAAGATCTACTTCTTCAGCTTCTGGTAATACTGCAACTGTAGCGGCAGATGTATGTACTCTTCCTTGTGTCTCAGTATCTGGAACTCTTTGAACTCTGTGAACACCACTTTCATATTTTAATGTAGAATAAATATTAGTACCTTTTATAGAGGCAATGACTTCTTTTAAACCTCCTGCTTCACTTTTGGATATAGAAATTAATTCTAAAATCCATTTTTTTTTATGACAAATTTTTTCATACATTTTAAACAAATCAGAAGCAAATAAACTTGCCTCTAATCCACCGGTCCCAGCTCTTATCTCTATTATTGCGTTTTTTTTATCTGCTTCGTCTTTAGGTAGTAAAAATAATTTTAATTTTTTTTCTATGTTTTCGTAATTAAAGTTTAATTCATTTAATTCTTGTTCTGCCATTATTTTAATTTCATTATCACTTTCTTTATCGTTCAAAATTTTCACTAATTCTTCTTTTTCACTTTCAAATGAAATATATTTTTTAGCCTCATCAATTATTTCATTTAAGTCTGAATATTCTTTAGATTTTTCTGCAAATAATTTTGTATCTAAACTGCTAGATGATAGTTCTTTTTCTAATTTAGAATGTTTATTAATTAAGTCTTCAATATTTTTTTTTGGAATCATTAGTTATTTTCTATCTTTGATCTCTAAAGCTTTTTTTTCAACTTCTTGAACTACTTTAGAAATAATATCATCTGTAAGAATTTTTTCTGATTGTACCCCTGATAGGTACAACATATTATTACCTTTTCCTCCACCAGTAATCCCAACATCAGTCATTGACGCTTCTCCGGGTCCATTCACAACACATCCAATTACAGACAGTGTTACTGGCTCTTTAATATGGGACAATTTTTGTTCTAAAATCTTAACTGTATCAATAACTTTAAAAGCTTGTCTGGCACAAGAAGGGCAAGATATAATCTTAACACCTCTATTTCTTAAATTAAGAGACTTTAAGATTTCATTGCCAACTTTTACTTCTTCAACTGGATCATCAGAAAGTGATACTCTTATAGTATCTCCGATACCATTTAATAATAATTTTCCAATTCCAATTGACGATTTTATACTGCCTGGAACAAAGCCGCCTGCTTCTGTGATACCTAAATGCAAAGGATAATTGGTCTTTTCTGACAATAGCTCATAAGCTGCTATAGATAAAAATACATCAGAGGATTTAACACTTATTTTCATATTTTCAAAATTTTGATCCTCAAGAATTTGAATATTTCTTAATGCACTTTCTACAAGAGCTTCAGGACATGGTTCTTTAAATTTTTCGAGTATATCTTTTTCTAATGAACCAGCATTCACACCAACTCTAATGGAACAGTTATTATTTTCTGCGGCGCTGATTACTTCTTTAATTTTATTTTCATCACCAATATTTCCTGGATTAATTCTTAAACAGTTTGCACCGTTTTCCGCAGCTTCTATTGCCCTTTTATAATGAAAATGAATATCTGCAACCAATGGTATTTGTGTTTCTTTCTTAATCTCTTTTAATGCTTTAGTCGATTCTTCATCGGGGCAAGAAACTCTAACTAGGTCTGCTCCGGCCTCCTGGATTTCTAATATCTGTTTAATTGTAGAATAAGAATCAGAAGTTAATGTATTTGTCATTGATTGGACTGAAATAGGATTATAACCACCCACTTTCACTTCACCTACATTGATAACTTTAGTATTTTTACGCTTAATTTCTCTAAATGGTCTGATGCTCATTAATGATTAGTCTAATTTAAATTCTTTATGTAAACAAGCCACTGCTTTTTTGATATCTTTATTTGAAATAAGAACAGAAATTTTAATTTCTGAGGTTGTTATAACATTAATATTAATTTTCTTTTTTGCTAAAGCATTAAACATTCTATAAGTAATTCCTGGAGTTGTAATCATTCCAACTCCTATGATAGAAATTTTTGATAAATTTTTATCAAATGAAATTTTCTTGTATTGTATCTTTTTATTATTTCTAATTAATTTTTCAGTTTTTTTTAGATCATCAGATTTAATTGTGAAGGTAATATCTGTTTCTTTTTTATTTAAAGAAATATTTTGTACAACCATATCAACATTGACAGAGTTATCAGATAAAGGCTTAAAAATAGCCGCTGCAACACCTGGTTTGTCTTTAACACCAATAATAGTTATTTTTGCATCATCTTTTGTTGATGATATCCCCGTTATAATTTGATTGCTAAATATTTTTTTACTTCCATTAATCAATGTACCTTCTTTTTTAACGAAAGATGATTTTACAGTTATATCTATTTTGTTTAATTTTGCATCTTGAACTGACGTAGGTTGCATAACTTTTGATCCTAAGGAAGACATCTCAAGCATCTCATCATAAAAAATTTTTTTTATTTTTTTGGCTTTTTTATTAATTCTAGGATCTGTAGTATAAACTCCATCAACATCGGTATAGATAATACATTCATCAGCTTTTAAAAATTTAGCCAACATTATTGCCGATGCATCTGATCCACTTCTGCCTATAGTGGTTAATCTTAACTGAGAATTTATTCCCTGAAATCCAGTTATTATTGGGATGCCTCCATTATTCATAAAGTTTTTTAATTCTTTAGTCTTGATATTTGAAATTCTAGAATTTGAATAATTTCCCTCTGTTAAGATTGGTAACTGCCATGATAACCAAGATCTTGAATTTTGACCTAATGCTTTTAATTTACCAGCAATTAATGCGCATGCCATTTGTTCGCCTGTAGACACCAAAGTATCATACTCTGCTGAGTCAAAATTATTACTTATTAATTTTGTTTTTTTTATCAAATCATTTGTTACCCCGCTCATTGCTGAGGAGATTGCGGCAACTCTTGTATTTTTCTTTTTATAAGAGAGAATTATTTTACTTACAGCTTTTATTCTTTCTATTGACCCAACAGAAGTTCCACCAAATTTAAGCACTATTGTTTTAGTTTTCATTGAAAATAGTAATTATTAAAATTTTATTAATTGATAAAATACATCTAAAGTATTATGTCAACAATTTATAATATATGAATACTATAAATCAAAAAGAGATTGAAAAATTTTCTAAAATGGCTGATGAATGGTGGGATACCAATGGAAAATTTAAACCTCTACATAAATTTAACCCTATTAGAATTAAGTACATAAAAGAGAGTATAATTGAGGAATTTAATCTTAAAGATACTGACAGCGTTCCATTAAAAGGTATAAAAATTCTTGATATTGGCTGTGGAGGAGGACTTCTATCTGAACCAATGTGTAGACTTGGTGCCGATGTTACGGGAATTGATGCATCAAGTAAAAATATTGAAATAGCAAAAATTCATGCTGAAAAAAATAATTTGAAAATAAAATATATTTGTACCTCACCAGAAAAAATTAAAGACACTCAATATGACGTAATTTTAAATATGGAAATCATTGAACATGTAGAAAATGTTGATTTATTCTTAAAATCCTCTGTAAATCTTCTAAACAAAAAAAGTTTAATGTTCGTTGCAACTTTAAATAAAACTCTCAAATCTTATCTATTTGCAATAATTGGAGCTGAATATGTATTGAGATGGTTGCCTATCGGAACACATGAGTGGGAAAAGTTTGTGAAACCAAAGGATCTTGAAGATATGTTGACAAGTCACGGCATGAAGTTAATTAAAACAGATGGTGTTAAATTTAATCCTATTTTAGATAAATGGAGTTTAAGTAAAGATACTTCAATTAATTATATATCAAAATATTCAAGAAATTAATTATCTTTATTCTCAACCCAAGGGATCATTTGAGTCTCTATGCCTTCTTCTGCAAGTTCTTCAATATCGTTTTTAGTTGCTTTGCCAAAAATGCCTTTTTTTCTTTTTTTGTTTCCATAATGAATCGATCTTGCTTCATATGCAAAATTATCACCAACGTAATCTAGATTTTTTTCAACGAAATTTTTATATTCTTTAAGCTTCTTCTTAATTTCAATAGACTTATTCAAATCATCACCAGCAGTTTTATTTCCTTTTGTAGAAATGTAAGGAGACATTAATGACTTTTTAACTGTATTAGATCCACAATTGATGCACGTAAGTAATTTTTTTTTTAATAAATTTTCATATTTATCAGATGACGCAAACCAACTTTCAAATTCTGAATTACATTTAAAGCAGTGTAATTGATACTTAATCATGTTATTTAGATAAAAATTTTTTACAATTTTTCAACACCCTTTAACTTCTATAGTCAGCGTTAATTTCAATATATTTTTTAGTAAAATCCATCGTATATGTCGTAAAACTTTTTTTTCCTATTCCTAACTCAACCTCAATTTCAATTGCGTAATTTTTCATATAATCACCTACTATACTCTCATCATATTTTTCAATTAATTTACCATTAGCAACTATCTTGTGTTCTCCAAACTTTATAGACAATTTAGTTAAATCTATTTCAATGCCAGATTTTCCTATTGCCATTACTATCCTTCCCCAATTAGGGTCTTCTCCAGCTATAGCTGTTTTTACTAGTGGAGAATTTGCAATTGAAAATCCTATCGTACGTGCATCTTTTTCTGAATGACAATTTTTAACATTTATTGTTATAAATTTTGATGCACCTTCTCCATCAGCAACAACTCTTTTAGCTAAATTTAATAAAACTTGATTTAGACTTTTATCAAAATCAAAGATTTTTTTATCACTTATACTATTTATTTTTTGATTATTTGCTTTGTTAGTTGCAAAAATTGAAACCATATCATTTGTACTTGTATCACTATCACAAGTTATGGCATTAAATGTGTTAGAAATATTTTTTAATAATAATTTTTTTAAAATATCGTTAGGGATTTTGGCGTCAGTAAAAATATAGCATAATGTTGTTGCCATATTAGGTTGAATCATACCAGAACCTTTTGCAATTCCATAAATTTTAACCTTGGAGCTTCCTATAAAACATTCTTCCATAGCCAATTTTGGCTTTGTGTCGGTAGTCATCATGCCTAAAGCAGCTTTTGTCCAGATAAATTTATTTTGTGTGTATTTTATTTGATCTAATAATTTTGGTATATTTTTTTTTATCTTTTCATAGGGAAATGTTTCACCTATCGTTCCTGTGCAACCAAATAAAATTTGTTCAGATAAGATGGTTATTGGATTATTATCGTCTTCTTTTTGTTTTTCAGTTAATTTAAGTGAAATCAATTCCGCAAGTTTTTGCATACTTTGATATCCTTTGACTCCAGTAAATGCATTAGCATTTCTTGTGTTAACTACTAACGAATAAACTTTTTCGTTTCTTTGATTTTTGTTCCATTTTATATTTTCAGATACAATCGTTGATTGGGTATAAGCTGATGCATGATTTGCACCATCTCTAAAATAGAATATCACTAGATCATCTCTAGAATTACTATATAAATTTGCTGATACTGTAGAAATCGCTACGCCATCAATGTGGTCTAAATTTTGGTAATCACCCATCGTAGACTTATTTTTTTGAGATGAAAAAAGATTTTTAAAATTAATTCCCATTGTATTTAAATTATAAATTTAATAATTATATTAGTGCTAAATATTAAATATTAAATCAAAAACTCATGCTAAATCCTCTGAAATTCGTAACAAAACTCTTTAAATCAACAAATGAAAAAGAGTTAGAAAGGATTTCATTAATTGTAAAAAAAATTAATGAGCTTGAAAATGAGATATCCAATTTAAAAGATGAAGAATTTCCAAAAAAAACAAAAGAATTAAAACAGAAATTAAATGATGGCATTGAGCTAAACAAAATATTACCTGAAGCTTTTGCTTTGGTTAGAGAGGCCTCAAAGAGAACGAGAGGTGAAAGACATTATGACGTCCAAATAATTGGCGGTGTAGTTCTTCATGAAGGAAAAATATCTGAAATGAGAACTGGTGAAGGTAAAACTTTAACGATTACACTTGCGGCATATTTAAATGCTTTAAGTGGTAAGGGTGTTCACATAGTTACAGTTAATGATTATTTGGCAAAGAGAGATTCAATTGAAATGGGTCTTGTTTATAATTTTTTAGGAATTAGTTCTGGTTATTTAAATAATGATCAAGATGATTTTGAAAGAAAAAAAAATTATGCATGTGACATTACTTATGCAACCAATAGTGAACTTGGTTTCGATTACTTAAGAGACAACATGAAATTCTCTACTGAGGAGATGGTTCAGAGAGAGCATCATTTTGCAATAGTCGATGAAATAGATTCTTGTTTAATTGATGAGGCCCGAACACCTTTAATAATATCTGGAGCTGCAGAGGATAGAACAAACCAATATCTTGCAATAGATCGGTTAGTTAGGCAATTAAATAAAGATGATTATGAAATTGATGAGAAGGATAAAAATATTCTTCTTACAAACAAAGGAATATCTAATGTAGAAAATTTATTTTCTAATGCAGGAATATTAAAGAATAATAATTTTTATGATCCTGAGAATTTAACTTTAGTACATCACGTTAATCAAGCTCTTAGAGCAAATCATTTATTTGAAAAAGGCAAAGATTACATTGTGAAAGATGGCGTTTTAAAAATAATCGATGAACTAACAGGAAGAATATTAGAAGGAAGAAGATACGGAGACGGATTACATCAAGCGCTAGAGGCTAAAGAAAAAATTGAAATACAAGCTGAAAATCAAACTTTAGCATCAATTACTTACCAAAATTATTTTAAATTATATTCAAAAATTTCAGGATGCACTGGAACTGCAGCAACTGAATCACAAGAGTTTTTTGAAATATACGATTTAAATGTGATTGTAATCCCAACAAATAAACCAATGATAAGAAATGATTTTAATGATCAAATTTTTAGAACTGAAAAAGAAAAAAATGTTGCCATTATTAATCAAATCAAAGAATGCTATGAAAAAGGTCAACCTCAATTAGTCTTCACATCAAGTATTAATAAATCAGAAATTTATTCTGAATTATTAAATAGAGAGAAAATCAAACATGTAGTTTTAAATGCTAAAAATCACGCAAATGAAGCTGAAATAATAGCAAATGCTGGTAAAGAAAAATCTGTAATCATCACAACAAGTATTTCCGGAAGAGGAGTTGATATTCAGCTTGGTGGAAAAAAAGACTCTGACACTAGTGAAAATTTAAAAGTTGAAAAAGAAAAAATTAAAAATTTAGGTGGTCTATTTGTTATTGGTACTGAGAGAATGGAGTCTAGAAGAGTTGATAATCAAGCAAGAGGTAGAGCCGGTCGTCAAGGAGATGAAGGTTGCTCAGTATTTTTTGTAAGTTTGGAAGATGACCTAATGCGAATTTTCGGCTCAGAGTCTATGAATAATATTCTTGAAAAACTTGGACTTAAAGATGGAGAAAGCATAGACCATCCCTGGATAAATAAAGCGCTTGAAAGAGCTCAACAAAAAGTAGAGGCAAGAAACTTTGATATCAGAAAAACATTAATTAAATTTGATAATGTACTAAATGACCAAAGATATGTCATCTTTTCACAAAGAAAAGATGTAATGAATTCTGAAAATATATTTAAGTATTCTGATGAATTTTTGAATGAAAGTATTGATGATTTAATTAGGCTCAAATTTAAAAAGAAAACTGATGTTAAAAATATAGATTTTGAAAATAGATTAAAGAGTTTACTTGGAAAAAATATAAATGAAGAAAAAATAAATCAATTTATTAATTTTTCTGACAAACAGTTAAGAGACGAAGTTATTAAACAATTTAATTTATCAAGGGATGAGAGGATCAATGAGATCGGAGAAGATCAGGCTAAAGAAATTGAAAAAAGAATTTTTTTACAATCTGTAGATATAAATTGGAAATCTCATATTCAATATTTAGAACAACTAAGACAAGTTATAGGTCTAAGATCTTACGGTCAAAGAGACCCTTTAATTGAATATAAGAAAGAAGCTTTTGGATTATTTGAAAATTTACTTGAAAAATTAAAAACTGATTTTTTAATACTATTATTTAATTTAAAAATTGTGAGACAAACAAATGAAAGCTCACAAACACCAAAAAATACCAGTGATGACCCTAAATGTTTATTGCTTGTTAAAAAAGGTGAAAAGATATCGAGAAATGATAGATGTGAAGCTACAGGTAAAAAATACAAAAATTGTTGTGGCGCTCTATAGAATAAAAGCAAGTGCAATAATCACAGAAATCACTAAAACACCTAAACCAATTTGAATTTTTTTAGAATTCTTTAAATTAGATAATAAATTATTCACATTATTATCCTTGTTTTCATTCAAACTGCTTAATTCTGTTGAATTATCCATGAAACCCTTGTCTCTTCCTATCTTTAAAAACTTTGATTTTCTTTGCTCAAATATTTCTTCTCGTGTCATTTGATTAAATATATTCAAATTTTTTTGAATACTATCTTTTACATTTTCTAAAATTGTATCTTTATCACGATGCGCTCCTCCAACTGGCTCAGGAATAATTTCATCTATAACTTTAAGTTCAAGTAAGTCTTTAGCGGATAACTTCATAGCTTTTGCAGCATCTAACATTTTTTTTGGATCTCTCCATAAAATAGTTGCACATCCCTCTGGAGAAATAACTGAATATATAGCATTTTCTAACATTATAACTTTACTAGATGATGCAAGTGCAATCGCACCACCTGATCCACCTTCACCAATAACAATTGCAATTGTTGGAACAGTTAACTGCATACAATTTTCAATTGACTTAGCAATTGCCTCAGCTTGACCTCTTTCCTCTGCACCAACACCTGGATATGCACCTGGTGTGTCTATAAAAGATATGATGGGAATATTAAATTTATTTGCTAATTGCATAAGTCTAATTGTTTTTCTGTAACCTTCTGGACGCATCATTCCAAAATTTCTTTCTATTCTACTTTCAAGATTGTCACCTTTTTCTTGGCCAATTACTAATACTGAATTCCCATTAAATTTTGCAAATCCTGCTAAAACAGATTTATCTTCCCCATAATATCTATCACCAGATAACGAAATAAAATCTTCAAATAGATTATCGATAAAATATTTTGATTTTGGTCTATCTTCATGTCTTGCAACAAGTGTTATTTGCCAAGGGTCCAAATTAGAATAAATTTCTTTTAATTTAGAATTTAATTCATTTTGTGTTTTTGATATTTTTGACGTATCGACCTCAGAAATTCCCTCTTCTTTATTGTAAGGATCTTTTAGTTTATCGAGCTCAGTTTCCAGATTTTTAATATCAGATTCAAAACTTAAGTAATTTTTCATATCTATTAAGTATTATAGTCACATAATAGTGAAAAAAGGCAACAAAATGATTGAAAACAATATTAATATTCTTATATGAACCGTTCGTTAATATTATGTCAATAAAGTACAAAAACGTTGAAAATTTAAAAGTTTCTGAAGAACTGCTTAATTTTGTAGATAAAGAACTTTTAAAAGATACCGCAGTTTCCCCTGAAAAGTTTTGGAGTGGATTTAGTAAAGTTGTACACGACTTAGCACCTAAAAATAAAGATCTGATTAAAATTAGAGAAAAGATACAGCAAAAAATTAATGAGTGGCATAAGTCACGAAAAGGAAATGAAATTAACTTAGAGGAATATAAAGATTTTTTAAAGAGTATTGGTTATTTAAAAGAAGTAGGACCTGATTTTAAAATTGAAACAAAGAATGTTGACGAGGAGATAACTTCAATAGCTGGTCCACAATTAGTTGTTCCAATTATGAATGCTCGTTATGCGCTTAATGCAGCTAATGCAAGATGGATGAGTTTATACGACAGTTTATATGGAACAGATGCAATTGAAGACTCAGAGGATAGCACATCGCAAAGATATGATCCTGAAAGAGGTGAGCTTGTAATTAAATACGGAAGAGAATTTTTAGATAAATTTTTTACATTAAAAGACTTTAGTTGGAAAAAAATAACTGGAATTGCAGTACAAAAAGGTGAGCTTAAACTTTTAAAGGGTGTTGATGTTACAACTTTAAAAGACAGTGTAAAATTTATTGGACACAGAGGTGAAGCTGATAATCCTTCAGCTATAATTTTGAAGAATAATAATCTTCATATAGAGATTCTTAAAAACCCAAGAGCATTTAGTGCTCAACAAGATCATGCTGGTATTAGTGATATAATTTTAGAATCAGCTGTATCAACAATATGTGATAACGAAGATAGTGTTGCAGCTGTTGATGCTGAGGATAAAGTTTTGTGTTACCGAAATTGGCTGGGTTTAATGAAAGGTGATTTAATTAGCCAATTTGAAAAAGATGGTAAAACCTTTGAAAGAAAATTAAATCCAAATAGAAGCTATATTTCAAAAGACGGCAAAGGTTTAAAATTACATGGCCGTAGTTTATTGCTTGTAAGAAATGTTGGTCATCTAATGACTAATCCATCTATATTATTAAATGATGATAGTGAAATTCCAGAAGGTTTAATGGATGCTTTCATTACTACAGCTGCAGCACTTCATGATTTTAAAAGAAAAGGAAACTCAAGAACTGGTTCCATTTATATTGTAAAACCAAAAATGCATGGACCAGATGAAACTGCCTTTACTGATAAAATTTTTTCACGAGTTGAAGAGGTTTTAGGCTTAGAGCAATATACTTGTAAGATCGGTATAATGGATGAAGAAAGAAGAACCTCTTCAAACTTAAAAGAATGTATTAGAACTTTAAAAAATAGAGTTTTCTTCATCAATACTGGATTTCTAGATCGAACAGGAGATGAAATGCATACGTCAATGGAAGCTGGTCCAATGATTAAAAAAGGAGATATGAAATCCTCTAAGTGGATACAAGCATACGAGAATAATAACGTAGATATAGGTTTGATGTGTGGCTTTTCTGGAAAAGCTCAAATTGGTAAAGGGATGTGGGCAATGCCTGATAAAATGAAAGATATGTTGGACCAAAAAACAGGTCATTTAATGGCCGGAGCTAATTGTGCTTGGGTTCCATCACCAACAGCAGCAGCTCTGCATGCAATTCACTACCATGAAATAAATATTTTTGATGTACAAAAAGATTTAACAAAGAGACAGCCTGCAAAACTTGATGATCTATTAACAATACCTGTTGCAGATAGACCAAATTGGTCTGTAGATGAAATTAATTCAGAAATTTCAAATTCAGCTCAAACTCTTCTTGGTTATGTTGTAAGATGGGTTGACCAGGGTGTGGGATGTTCAAAAGTTCCTGATATTAACAATGTTGGTCTTATGGAAGATAGAGCGACTTTAAGAATATCTTCTCAGCATATTGCAAACTGGATACATCATGGAATAACAACAAAAATTCAAGTTACAGAAATTATGAAACAAATGGCTAAAGTTGTTGATGATCAAAATAAAAATGATCCAAAATATGTAAAAATGAGTGATAATTTTGATAGTTCAATTGCATTTAAAACAGCTTGCGATTTAGTTTTCAAAGGAACCGATCAACCTTCTGGATATACAGAGCCACTTCTTCACGAAAATAGAATACTAAAAAAAGCTAGTCAGAACTAGAATTTAGATCAGATCTATATTTAAAAGCAGAGTACAAAGTTCCATCATCTAAACTTTCAATTTCACCACCTACTGGTAATCCTTGTGCTAATTTAGTTATTTTAACACCTGTATTTTTTAAGCTGTCTTGAATGTAATATGCAGTAGTTTGACCTTCGACTGTTGCACTTGTTGCCAAAATTACTTCTTCAATTTTCGATTTTTTTACACGCTCAACTAAAGAATTGATCAATAGATCATCCTTTTTTTGTCCAGCAGAAGAAATGGTGCCACCTAATATATGAAAGTAGCCTTTAAATATACTTGAGCTTTCAATGCTCCATTGATCTGAAATATTTTCAACTACACAAACCTTGTCATATTTTTGATCAATTATTTGACAATCGTTAAAATTACATTCAATTGAAGTTGATTTTAGAATGCCACAAATTTTACATCTTGCTATATTTTTATAAACGTCTGCTAGTGCCTTCGCCATTGGTTTTATTAATTCATCTTTGTTATTAATTAATTTTAAAACAATTCGTTTAGCTGATTTTGGACCTAGGCCAGGTAATCTGGATATTACCTTTATTAATTCATCAATTTCATTGTTATTTTGCATTAATTACAATGGCCATTTAAAACCTGGAATATTAAAGCCACCTGCTGCTTTAGATATTTCTTCGTTAGTTTTGGTCTTTAATTCTGATTTTGCATTATTATGTGCTGCTACTATTAAATCTTCAATTATACCTTTATCCTCTTTTAGAATTTCATCAGAAATTTCAATTTTGCTCATTTCTCCTTCACCATCTAAAGTTACTTTTACAGAGTTTGAGCCAGAAACACCTTCAACTTTGATATTTTTAATTTTTTCTTGGCTTTCTTTCATCTTAGCCTCTAGTTCTTTAGCTTTATCAAGAATTTTTGTAAAATCTGTCATCAGTCTTCCTTGCTTATTTTTTTAATATCTATCAATTTAATATCTGGAAATTTTTCTTTGAGATTTGAATATAATTTTGTTTTTTTGAAATTTTCAATTTCATCAATTTTAATTTTTTGTAATTTTTCTTTTAATGATATCTCACCGATAGCTTTACTCAATGTTATGATCCATCTACTACCCGTCCATTCATTAAGTTTAAAAGTTAAATCTTTAATAAAGTTTTTGTCTAATTTTTCATTAAAAGAGATTTCAATTCTTAAATTTTCAAATTTAACTAAATTTACATTATTCTCTAATTCATATTTAAGTTTAATTTCTTTTTTTTCGTTACATACTTCAATTAAATCTTCTAACGAATTTATATTTAATTTATTAATGCCAACTGGTTCAGATTTTTTTTCTTTTTCTGGTACAATCTCGTTTAGTTGAGAAATATTTTTAATTTGATTTATAGTTTTATTGGAACCTATTTCTTCATCTGATAGCTCAGGTTTTTTTATATTATCATCACTTTTTTGAGGTTTAGCTGGTTCATTAATACTTTTTTCTTCTTTTAAATCTTGTAAATAAATTAGTCTTAACAAAAACATCTCTATTGAAACATTTTGATTAGATACAATATCAAGTTCCCCAAGAGTTTTAATTGTAAACTGCCAAAATAATATTAATGATTTTTTGTCTACATTTTCAGATATTTTTTTAATCTCATTGTATTCTTCATCATTAAGCGTGAAGTTAGTACTTTCGACTGTCAAAAACTCAATATTCTTCAAATAATATAGTAATTCTAGAAAATCATTTATAAAAACTTTTGGATCAACACCTTGGTCATAAATGTGTCTATATAGTTCTAATGTTTTGGCTTCACTACCTTCCAATATAAATCTAAATAATTCAATTAATTTTGATTTATCAAAAAAACCAAAAATTTTTTGAGCTTTATTTAAATTTAATTCCTCATTGTCCAAGTTGGATAACAATCCTCTATCTAGCAATGATAAGGCATCTCGTACGGAACCTTCAGAGATTTTAACAATCAATTTCAAGGCATCGTCGGTAATCTTACCATTTTCTTTTGCTGACACATCTTTTAAAAATTCAAAAAGTTCTGTAGATTTAATTCTTGATAGGTCAAATCTTTGACATCTTGAAACTACTGTAATTGGGATTTTTTTTATTTCAGTTGTGGCAAATATAAATTTTAAATACTCTGGTGGTTCTTCTAAAGTTTTTAATAATGCATTAAATGCTTGTTTACTAAGCATATGAACTTCATCGATTATAAAAATTTTATATTTTGAAGAAGTAGGTCCATACCTTGAGAATTCAATAAGGTCACGTACGTCGTCAACTCCTGTTTTACTTGCGGCGTCCATCTCTAAGACATCTATATGATTTGAATTAGATATAGCTTCACAATTTTCACAAAGAGTTTCTTTGCAAATATTTTCAATTCCATTTTTACAGTTCAAAGCTTTTGCAACAATTCTTGCTGTTGTAGTTTTTCCAATTCCTCTGATACCTGTGAATAAATAAGCATTCGGAACTTTATTTGATTTAATTGAATTAGTTATAGTTTGCACAACAACATCCTGACCAATTAGTTGATCAAATGTTGAAGGTCTATATTTTAAAGCTAATACTTTATTGTTTTTATTCATAAAATTTTAGGAGACTAGAACCTGAATAACTGTCTCTACGACTGCTTCCGTTAAGATCTGGTCGGGTTCAAGCAGCACCCACCTCTAGCCTCCACAAGTATTATAACAGTAAAAAATTATTTTCCTCAAGAAAACTTTATTTTTTAATTCTAGAATTGTCTGCTTCAAAAACACCTAAGACGTGAAAATCTTCACAATGTAATCCTAGTTCCTCTAGAGATTTCTGGACCTTGGTATCTTCTATGTGTCCATCTAGGTCACAAAGAAAAAAATATGAGTCAAAAGTATTCTTCTCAGGGTAACTTTGTAATTTTGTCAAATTAACACCGTTAATTGCAAAACCGCCTAATGATTGATAAAGAGCGGCAGGTTTGCTTTTTAATTTAAATAAAAAAGAAGTTATATATTTTTTCTCTTTAAATTCAGGTTGATAAACATTTTTTCCCATAACTAAAAATCTTGTTAGATTTCCACTTTCATTCTCAATATTTTTTTTTAATACTTTTAGTCCATAAGTTTCAGCACTCAAAAGAGATGCTATCGCAGCCTTAGTTTTATCTTTTTGTTTTGCAACCATTTCTGCTGAACCTGCTGTATCTGCTCTGACGTGCTCAGTAAAATTTTTTTCTTTTATAAAATTTGAGCACTGGGAAAGAGCTTGTGCGTGCGAGTACACATCTTTTATTACCGAAATATCTGAGTCTTCTGTTCCTAATAAATTATGTTCAATTTTTTGAAAATATTCTGCATATATATTTAATCTGTATTTAAAAATTAAATATTCAATTCCGATATTACCTGTAATCCTATTTGATTCAGGTACAACAATTCTTGAATCAGGATCTAAAATTCCTTTTTCAAAACATTCATCAAAAGTTTTGCACGGTATTGCTTTTGCCTTAGGATCAATATTCTGTGATGCTATATGAGAATATGCACCATAAGTGCCTTGAAAATATATTTTTTTCATTTTAATTTTTATATTCCATAATTTTTTTTATAGCCAGATAATCTTCCATAGTATCTACACCTATTGGACTAAATTTTGCTAGCGCCACATTAATATTTATTTCATTATCTAAGGCTCTTAATTGTTCTAGTTTATTTTTTTTCTCATTATCTGTTTGTTCTAAATTTACAAATTTCTCTAAAATATCTTTTGAATAACAATAAACTCCAATGTGATGATAAATATTTTTTTTAATCATTGAAATTTTTCTTTGAAAATTAATTGCCATTGGAAAATTTTGAAAATCTAAAAGTTCGCTTGTTTTTACTTTGACAACATTAGGGTTATCATAATAGCTATCTTGATTAACTTCTGATGCTAAAGTTCCCATGTTTGCCTCTTGTTCAATCATTTTCTTATTCAAATTTTTAATATCTTCGATATTAATCATTGGTTCATCACCTTGAATATTCATTATAAAATCAATCTTATCATCTCCATGTTTTTTCAACGCTTGAAATATTCTATCTGTTCCAGTTTTATGACCTTTGTCAGTTAATATTGCATTTCCTCCATTATTTTTTACGTCATCTAGAATTTCTTTATCCTCTGTTGCAACAATAACATCACCTATATTTGCTTCTGTTGCTTTTTTAAATACTGTAGAAATTATTGATAGATTATTAATTTTAAGAAGCGGTTTCCCTGGGAGACGCGTAGCTGACATTCTTGATGGTATTATTATTAGAGTTTTCATACTTCAAATGAATATAACAGGGGCAAAATTGACCAGTTAAATTAAGTTTATTTTTTTTATTACATGTTATACGTACTTTTGATTATATAAAAATGGATTCATTCGAACTTAACAAAATTATAGCTGCAGTACTTTTAGTAGCACTACTAGTGATAGGTATCGGTAAAGTATCTGACATGATATTTTATGTAGAAAAGCCAGAGAAACCAGGTTATGCGGTTGAAGTTGAACAGGTATCAAGTGGATCTGCATCAACTAAAGATGTCGTTGAAAAGGTTGTAGATATAGCTGCGCTAATGGCTTTAGGCGATGTTGCTAGTGGAGAAAAAATATTTAAAAAATGTGCTGCCTGTCATTCAATAAACAAAGGTGGCAAACATAAAATTGGACCAGCGCTTTATAATGTTGTTGGAAGAAAAGTTGGGGCAGTAGAGGACTACAAATATTCTAAAGCACTAATAGCTTATGAAAAAGATTGGACTTTTGAAGAACTAAATGGTTTTTTAATTAAACCAGCAAAACATATTAAAGGAACTAAAATGGCCTATGCGGGTCTAAGAAAAGAAGCTGATAGAGCCTCTGTAATAAAATATTTAAACGAAAATTCTGATAACCCTCTTCCGTTACCTTAATTTACCAAAACAATATAATAAGATACTCTTTTGCACATGAATTCGATTCAGTGCTTGTAACCATACTTGTGAATTCTTACTTTGAAAAACTTTTTCCTCAACTTCGTTTCCTCTAGGTAAACAATGAAGAAAAATATAATTTTTTTTTGCATTTTTTATTAGTGAACTTGTGATTTTAAATTTTTGAAAAGATTTTAGTTTTTTGCTTTTATTCACTTTATCATTGAGCGATATAACTTTATCAGAAAAGATTACATCAGCATCTCTTATTGCGTCAATTGCATTGTTATAAATTGAAATTTTATTTTTAAATTTTTTTACCCATCTCATGATATTTTTTTTGGGAGTATAATTTTTAGGACATCCAATAGATAATTCAAAATTAAATTTCACTGAAGATGCAATTAAACTATTCAAAACATTATTTGAATCTCCAACCCAACTTATTTTTAAATTTGAAATATTTTTTTTGGTTAATTCTTCTATAGTAAAAATATCTGATAAAATTTGTGTTGGATGTGAAGAAGGACTTAGTCCATTTATAACAGGAATTCGAGAATACTTTGCAAATTCATCAATTTTTTTGTCATCATCAGTTCTAAGCATAAATCCATCTCCATAAGTGGATAAAATTTTTGCAGTATCCTCTAAACTTTCGCCACCCTGCCCCAAATGTAATTCATTAGGTCTAAGTGTAATTGTTCCACCTCCAAGTTGTTTAATCGCTAAATTAAAACTTAATCTGGTTCTTAAACTAGACTTTTCAAACATTTGAATTAAGAATTTTCCTCTTAAAGGAGCATCTTTATCAATTTGTAATGTATTTAAATTCTTTCTATTTTTTTTTCTTTTTTTTGCATCAGTTAAAATTTTTCGTAAATCAACTAATGAAATATCTTTTAAATGTATGAAATGATGCATTAAAATTTTTTACAAACTTTTTCAATGATTGAAATTGCTTCGTCTATTTCTTTTTTACTAACATTCAATGGCGGCAAAACTCTTACTACATTTTCAGCGGCTCTTATTGTGAGCAACTTATTATCCATTAGTTTTTTTATAAAAGTAGTTTGATCTACTTTTAATTTTATGCCAATTAAGAAACCTCTACCTCTAATCTCATCTATAATTTTAGAATATTTATTTTTTAGATTACTTAATTTTTTATGAAAATATTGAGAATTTTTTTTAACACTATTTAGAAATTTTTTATTAGAGACAATATCAAAAACTTTATTTCCCACACTCATAGCTAAGGGATTTCCACCAAATGTTGTACCATGTGTTCCTGCTGTCATAGCAGATGCTACTTTCTTGTTCATTAAAACTGCTCCTATTGGAAAACCTCCTCCAATTCCTTTTGCTATTGGAACAATATCAGGTTTTACTTTTGATTTTTCAAATGCAAAAAAATCGCCAGTTCTTCCAATTCCACATTGAACTTCATCTAAAATTAATAAAATTCCTTTTTTGTCACAAATTTTTCTCAGCTCTTTAAGACACCAATCCGGTATAACTTTAATTCCACCTTCTCCCATAATAGTTTCAACCATAATAGCAGCTGTATTTTTTGTTATCTTCTTTTTAAAAGATTTGTGGTCTCCAAATATAAAGTGGTCAAATCCGTTGACTTTTGGACCAAAGCCTTCTGTCATTTTTTTTGATCCGCTTGCATGTATTGCGGCAATTGTCCTGCCATGAAATGAATTTTTCACACACAAAATTCTATTTTTTTGAGGCTTTCCAATTGAATAGAAATATCTTCTAGCGCATTTTATAGCTGCTTCTGTGGCTTCCGCTCCTGAGTTTTGAAACATTACATAATCAGCAAATGTTTTTTTAGCTAATTTTTTTGCCAATAACTCTCCTTCAGGAATTATAAATGCATTAGAAACATGCCAAACTTTTTTGGCTTGATTATTTAATGTTTGTATTAATTTTGAATTCGCATGACCTAAAGAGTTAACTGCAATACCCTGAACAAAATCTAAATACTTTTTTCCATCTTTAGAAAACAAGTAAGAACCTTTTCCTTTAATAAATGAAATTTTTTTTCTGTTATAATTTTTTACTAAATTGCTCATAAATTAATTTTAAAATTATCTTATATACAATTTTTGATTGTATTTAATATTGTTAATAACTTTAACAAATACCTTGTTCATTTTTATTATATGTCTTTATATGGTGTGTATATATAAATTTTATACCATATATAGAACATGAGCTGGACGACAGAAAAAGTTGAAAAATTAAAAGAATTGTGGGGAAAAGGTAATACTGCAAGTCAAATTGCTGAAATCATTGGTGGCGTAAGTCGTAATGCAGTAATTGGTAAAGCTCATAGACTAAATCTTTCAGCAAAAATTAAAACAAAAAACTCTGTTAACTCGTCATTTAAAAATAATTTAATTCCCGATAATGCGGGCCAAAAAAGAAACAGAAGAAGCAAATTCAAAAGCTTAATAATTGAAAAAGACTTTGAACCAGAAAACCCAAAACACTTAGAAGAACTCACAGAAACTTCATGTAAATGGCCAATTGGTCATCCTGATGAAAAAGATTTTTATTTTTGCGGCAGGACTTCTTTAAAAGATTTTTCTTATTGTAAACTTCATCTTTTATATGCTTACCAACCTAAAGGTAAAAAAGAAGAATTTATTAATAAAGAAGAAGAAGTACCAGAATTTATAGAGAAAAAAGTTCAAAATAGTTAAAACTTTTATTCACTGCTCTCATATTTTTCTGTAGAAAATTGACCACCATCTCTCCACATATAGCAGTATTTTTTAACTTCTTCTGAAAACAATTTTTTACTTGGCACTCCAATACTTGAGTTAGTGTCATAACTTCCTGAACTTATATTATCAAAATTTAATAAGTTAAGTTGATCTCTAGTTAGTAATGGCTTTGGTAAAATTTCCATCGCACTTGCAATAATTTTTGCAAAGAAAAGAGGCATTGGTATCAATAATCTTTTTTTATCAATTAAGTTCATTAAAGTTTGAACTAATTCTTTAAATGTCAATGTTTCTGGACCAACACATTGGACTATTTTAGAATTTATTTCTTTTTCTATAGAATGCTGAATTATATCGGTTAAGTCCGAACAGTGAATTGGCATGAATTTTGTCGCCCCATTGTAATAAATTGGAAAAATAGGCAGTCTATTTATTAGTGTCATAAATAGAGTAGTAAAATTATCATCAACTGAATAAACTATCGAAGGCCTTAGTATTAAAGCTCTTGGAAAATTTTCTTTAATTTTTTTTTCTCCTTCAACTTTACTTTTTGCATATACAGATGTTTCTGCCTCATCAATACCAAGAGCAGAAACATGAATAAATTGTTCAAGATTATGTAAGTTTGCTAGCTTTGATAAAACAGCTGGAAAATTTGTATGAATATTTTTAAAAGTATTATTCTTTCCTGACTCGTAAAGAATGCCTACAAGGTTTATACAAATATCTGCTTTTTGAAAAAGTTTATTTAAAACCTCTTCGTCAAAAGGATTAGCTTCCACAATATCAATATATCCAGCATTAGCTTGGGTTTTAACAAAATTTCCTTTTTGATGTAAATTACGAGTAACAACAGTTACTTTATAATTATTTTTAACTAATTTTCTGATTAAACTAGTTCCAATTTGGCCTGTACCGCCAAAAATTAGACAATTTTTTGCTTTCATATATATATCTGACTATGAATATTGATATTAAACTTCACAAGAACGATTTACCAGATGATTTAGATTTAAGCAATGCATTAGGAAATTCTATCTCAATTGATGGTGAGTTTATGGGTTTAGATGTCAGAAGAGATCCTTTATGTTTGTTGCAAATATCGACTGGAAATATGGATGCGCATATTGTCCAGCTAGATAGAAAGACTTATCACGCACCAAATCTTTCAAAAATCCTCTCAAATAATGATATCAAAAAAATTTTTCACTATGGTCGAGCAGATTTGGCTCACATTAAATACTATTTAAAACTAGATATTAAAAATATTTTAGACACTAAAATTGCTTCACGATTAGCTAGATCCTATTCAGATAATCATTCATTAAAAACTCTTATTAAAGAATTTTGTAATGTTGATGTAAGTAAACAGTTCCAAAGTTCAGATTTTGGCGGAGAGTTAAGTTCAGCACAATTAAAGTATTGTGCAAATGATGTAATTTATCTTCACAAAATACATAATGATTTGGAAACAATTTTAAAAAGAGAAAATAGAATTGACCTATACGAAAAATGTTTAAATTTTTTGAATACTAGAGTTGAATTAGATTTAGCAAATTTTAAGGATGATATATGGTCTCATTAAAAAACAAGCAGAATATATATGTTGCTAAAAAAGTTATTGATTTAGAGATAGAGGCTTTAAAAAGATTAAAAAATAAAATTAATTCATCTTTCAATGATGCAGTTGAAGCAATAGTAAATTGTAAATCTAAAGTAGTATTATCAGGGGTGGGTAAAAGTGGCTTAATTGCCTCAAAAATTGCAGCAACTTTATCATCAGTTGGTACTCCTTCATTTTATCTATCTGCAAGCGACTCCTCTCATGGGGATCTAGGAAGTTTATCAAAAAAAGATGTTCTAATACTTATAAGTTACTCAGGAAAGACTAACGAATTAAAAAATATAATTCAGTACGCAAATAGAAATAAGATCTTGCTCATTGGAATTATGTCAAAAAAAGATTCACTTTTATACAAAGCGTCAGATATAAAATTACTTACACCAGAAGTTAATGAGGCTGGCGGAATTGTTCCAACCTCTAGTACAACAACACAGCTTGCACTTGGTGATGCTCTTGCTATTTCATCAATGAAAATTAAAAAATTTAGTAATTTAGATTTTAAGAAAGTACATCCTGCAGGCAATCTTGGTGCTCAATTGAAGACTGTAGAGGATTTAATGGTAACAGGATCTAAAATTCCTTTTGTTAACGAAAAAACAAGAATGTCTGTTGCACTAAAAATTTTATCCCAAAAAAAACTTGGATTTCTTGTGGTCAGAAATAATAAAAACAAAACATTAGGAATAATTACTGATGGTCAAATCAGGAGAATTAATCAATCTAGTAAAGATATAAAATTTCTTATGACAAAGGAAGTAATGACAAAAAATCCTCTAGGGGTTGATAAAGACTCTTTAGCCGCTAAAGCTCTTTCTATAATGAATAATAAAAAGATCACATCATTATGTGTTTATGATAAAAAAAATAAAACTAAAACTATTGGGGTTATTCATATTCATATGATTTTAAACTCTAATATAACTTGATGAATAAAAAAGTATATTTAGTTTTTTTCATAATTTTTCTAATCTCATCATTTTTTTATTTTCAAAATAAACAAACTAAAGAAAATGAACTAACTACTGAACAAGATAATAGTGAGGAATATGTACCTAATTTAATTCAAGGTGTAAGTTATGAATCTACTGATGAAAAAGGTAATGTATATCAAATTAATGCTGAAACAGGCGAGATAGATACGGAAGAAAGCAATATAATTTTTTTAAAAAAAGTAAAAGCTGTTGTTCAATTAGAAAATTCTGAAAAAATCAAAATTACTTCTGATTTTGGTAAATATAACATTGATAATTTCGATACAATTTTTAGCAAAAATGTGAAAATAGAGTATTTAGACAACATCATTAATGGACAATACGTTGACTTTTCTATTGTACAAAATTATATGCAAATCTCAAAAAATGTTACATATACTAGCAAAGAAAATAAATTAAATGCTGACGTTGTTGAGATAGAATTAGATACAAAAAATACGAAGATATTTATGTATGAAGACAAAGATCAGGTTAATTTAAAAAAGATAAATTAAATGGCAGTAATAAAAAAATTTAGAATAAAATCCTACAAAAAATCTAACAGTATTATTGAATTTCAAAACATCTCTTTATCCTATGGAAATAGATTAATTTTAGATGAAATAAATTTTAAAATAAACCAAGGACAAATTTTTGGAATGTTAGGTCCCAACGGAGTTGGAAAATCTACAATATTTAATTTAATTACTGGTCTCGTAAGTCCTAGCCACGGTAAAATTTTAATTAATAAAGAAGATGTAACTAAATATCCAATCTATCTTAGAACTAAAAAATTTAAAGTTGGGTATGTGCCGCAATATGGAGGTTATTTTGGAGACTTAACTCTTCATGATAACCTTAAAGCAATAGCTGAAATAGTCATTGATGATAAAAGAAAAATCAATGACAAAGTGAATTATCTTATAAGCAGATTTGAATTACAAAATATTAAAGACGTAAAAGCAAAGTTTTTGTCAGGTGGTCAGAAAAAGAAACTTGTTATAGCTTTATCTTTATTAAGTGATCCAAAAGTACTTTTATTGGATGAATGTTTTGCTGCTCTCGATGTAATGACAATAAAAATGCTTCAAGAAATAATTGTGAGTTTACAACGAGAGGAACAAATAACTATTTGTATATGTGATCACCAAGCAAGAGATCTTTTAGCATGTGTAGACGTTGCTATAATTTTAAGTAATTGTAAAATTGTAGCTCAGAATACACCATCAAATTTAATAAAAGATATAAATGCTAAAAATGCTTATTTTGGAGAGTCTTTCAAAATAAACTAATCAAAGAAATAATTTTGATAATGTCTAATTACTTATTTTTTAAAAAGAAAATAAAACCATTTAATAAAACGATATCAATAAGTGGTGACAAAAGTTTAAGTATAAGATGGGTTCTTTTTTCATCTTTAGCAAATGGTGTATCGACTGCAAAAAACTTATTACTTTCTGAAGATGTAAAAGCTGCGTTAAAAGCGATTAAAGGATTAGGAATAAAATACAAACAACAAAATGGTTTGTATAAAATTTTTGGTGAAGGGCTTAACGGATATAATACTAAAAAAAAAATTACCATTAATGCTTTTAATTCAGGGACACTTGGAAGATTAATAATGGGTTTATTAATCGATGCAGAAAAAGAAATTAAAATAATTGGAGACAAAAGTTTATCTAAAAGAGATTTTAAAAGAATATCAGATCCACTTTCAAAATTTGGTTCATCATTCAATCTTAAAAATAAAAAAAATTTACCTTTAATTATTAGAGGTTCTAAAATTCTTAAACCAATAAATTATAATGAAACTAGAGGTTCAGCTCAGTGCAAGAGTGCTGTCATATTTGCTGGTTTAAAAACAAATGGCATCACTAAAATTAAAGCTAAAAAATCTCGAAATCATACTGAGCTACTTTGCAAACACCTAAAGCTTCCCGTAAAGGTAACTGAAAAAAATAATTTCGATTATATTGAGGTAAAAAAAGCGAAACAAATAAAACCATTAAATTATAATATTCCTTCAGATATAAGTTCTGCAGCTTTCTTCATTACCTTAACAGTTTTATCCGAAAATTCTAAGTTGATCATAAAGAATGTAAATATTAACCCAACGAGAACGGGAATTATTAAAATATTAAAAATGATGGGAGTAAAAATTATTTTTAAAAATGTCAAAAATTATAAAGGTGAAAAAATTGCAGATATAGTAGTAAAAAGTTGTAAAAATCTTAAAGCAATCAATTGCCCATCCTCATTAAATAGTGGAGCAATTGATGAGTTTTTATTAATTTTCTTAATTGCTGCGAGAGCTAAAGGCGTTTCTTATTTTAAAGATCTTTCTGAACTAAACCAAAAAGAAAGTCCACGATTAGACTGGGGAAATAAAATTTTAAATTTAATGGGGGTTAAAACAATACTAAAAAACAATTCAATTAAGATTTTTGGTAATCCAAACCTAAATGTTAATAAAAATATTATAATTAAAGATTACCTGAAAGATCATAGAATATTCATGAGTTCAGTAATTGCTTCTCTTACTTTTGGAGGAAATTGGAAAATTTATGATCCAGACTCTATTAAAACTTCATTTCCTCAATTTAATAAAATAATTAAAAGCTTAAACTAAATATGAAAAGAAAAAATATAATCAAAATTGCTATAGACTCCCCTGCTGCAGCTGGTGCGGGCACTGTAGCAAAAACAATTTCAAAACATTATAATTTATTATATTTGGATACAGGAAAAATTTACCGTCTTATCGCTTTATATAAAACAAAAAATCCTAAGAAGTTTTCTTTAAGTTTTTTAAAAACAAAAATAAAAAAATTAAGTTTAAAAGATTTGGGTAGCAAATTTCTTTTATCTGATAAGATTGGAACAGAGGCCTCTATTGTGGCTAAAGATAAAAGAATTAGAAAACTGGTACATAATTTTCAAAAAGAAATAGCTTATAACCCACCGAAAAAGTTTGATGGATCATGTTTGGATGGAAGAGATATTACTTACAATATTGTTCCAGATGCAGAATTTAAGTTTTTCATAACTGCAAATGTTAAAACTAGAGCTTTACGAAGATTCAAAGAATTAAAAGGTTTAAAAAGCAATATTACTTTTAATGAAGTACTTAAAAGTATCCAAAAACGTGATAAAAACGACTATAATCGTAAAGTTTCACCTCTTAAGAAAACTAAAGATTCAGTATTGATAAACACCACAAATTTATCTAAAAGGTCGTGTTTTTTAAAAATTAAAAAAATTATAGACAAGGAACTTAAAAATTAATGGAAATATATAAAGACCTATCAAGCACAGCCTCACAAGAATTCGAAAAATTATTAAATACCCAGCTTTCAAAAAACAAAATAGAAGAAGGAAAAATTGTAGAAGGTAAGATTAACAAAATTACTGAAAAGTTTGTTTTCTTATTTATTGATGGATTAAAAAGTGAGCCAGTACTAGACATTAATGAGCTAAAAAGTTTAGGTCTTGCAGATAAAATTAAAATTGATGAAACTATCCCAGTATTACTTGAAAAATTAGAAGATAAAAATGGTGAAGTTATCGTTTCAGCAAGCAAAGCAAGAAAAATTAAAGGATGGGATATTTTAGTTAAAGCTTATGAGAACAATGAACCTATCATGGGCAAAATTACATCTAAGTGCAAAGGTGGATGTATAGTTGAACATATAGATACTGGTTCCTTAATGTTTTTACCAGGCTCTCAAATTTCAGATAAACCATTAAAAGATATTTCTCATTTAATGAACGAGCCTCAGAAATTTGCACTGATTAAATTAGATAAAACAAGAGGTAATGCTTGTGTATCTAGAAGAGAAATTATTTCTTCATTCAAAAAAGAAGATAAAGCAAAAATCATTGAAAAATTTAATGTGGGTGACATTATCAAAGGTGCAGAAGTAAAAGGCTATAGCTCGTTTGGATGTTTCTTTAATGTTAATAATGAAATTGATGTATTAGTTCACTTACAAGAAATCTCATATTCAAGAATTAACCATCCTGATGAAATTTTTAATATTGGTGAAAAACATGACCTTAAAGTTATTTCGATTGATAAAGAAAAATTACAAATTGGATGTTCTGTAAAACAATTATTACCAGATCCATTTGAAAATATTGAAAACTACAAGATTGGTAGTCAGTACAAAGTTAAAGTGGTTAAGCTTATGGACTTTGGTGCTTTCTGTGAATTACAACCAGGTTTAACAACTTTACTTCATACAAGTGAATTAAGCTGGACTAAAAAAAATGTCTCTGCCAAAAAAATGTTCAAAATTGGTGATGAGATAAATTGTGTAATTACTGAAATAGATTTAGAGAAAAGAAGAATTGCTATTTCTCATAGACTTACAACTGACAATCCCTACGAACAATTTGAGAAAAATCACCCAGTTGGTTCTGAAGTAGAAGGAACAGTAAGTTCTAAAAACGAATATTCTATATTTGTAAAAATTAAAGATTTAGATATTGATGCTTTTTTACACTGTAATGATTTAACTTACTTAAATAATGGTGAAGAAGAATTAGCAAAATATAAAAAAGAAGACCCAATTAAAGTAAAAGTTTTAGAAATAAAACCTGCTGAACAAAAAATTAGAGTTGGATTAAAACAAACACAAGCAGACCCATTTGATTGGTTCAATGATAAAAAAGAGAACGATATCATCACTGTAAAAATTATTTCAACAGACAACAAAGGTTTAACAGTAAGACCAGATGGTTGTGAGATGGATTTCATTATCAAAAAATCACAAATTGCAATTAATGCAGCTGATGCAAGAACATCTAGATTTACTGGTGGTGAAAAAGTTGATGTAGCTATTCAAGAACTAGATATGAAAAAAAGAAAAGCTACTTTAAGCATGAGATTATTAGAAGAAATTGAGAGAAAAGAAGCTTTAGATAAATATGGATCAGAAGGTTCTGGTAAGAACTTACCTTTCTCATCTTTATCTGAAGATTTAAAGAAAAAAGAAAAAGAATAAATTTAAATAGTAACTTTGGCTATTGTAAAATCTAAACTTGTAAAAGATCTAGCAAAAAATTATCCAAACTTTCCTAAAAAAGATTTAGAAAAATTAGTTAACATTCTTCTTAATGAAATTAAAAATTCGTTAAAAAAAGGCGAAAGAGTAGAATTAAGAGGATTTGGGGTTTTTTATACAAATACCCAAAAACAATCTATCAGACGTAATCCTAAAACTGGAGAAAAGGTTTCTGTGCCAGAAAAAAAAACTATTCAATGGAAAATGTCTAAAGAAATGTTTAAAAAACTTAATGATGAATAAGAAAATATTTGTGGCTTGTGATACAACAAGCACAGTAAAAGCTAAAGAAATAATCAGAAAAACAAAAACTTCAAAATTAAAAATTGGCTATAAATTTGGATTAGAGTTTTTAAATTCAAAAAATGGAAGAAATTTTATAAGCAAAATTAAAAATCAAACTATTTTCATAGATACTAAACTACATGATATTCCAAATACATGTGCATCAGCAGTAAAAGCTTTAAAAGATTTAAATATAAACTATCTAACAATGCACATAAGTTCTGGTTTAGAGGCACTTAAGGCAACAAAAAAAGTTACAGGAAAAATAAAACTTATTGGAGTAACTATTTTAACTTCATTGGATAATAAATCTTTAAAAGAAATTGGCTTTAATAAGGATGTTAAAAATTTAGTTTTACAACAAGCAAAACTTGCACAAAGAGCTAAATTAGATGCCCTAGTTTGTTCTGCTCAAGAAGTAAAAATTGTTAAAAAAGTTTTTAAAAAAGAAATCATAACACCAGGAATAAGATTTAACACAAATAGCAATGACCAGAAAAGAACATTAACTCCAAAACAAGCATATAAAAATGGAAGTAACTGGCTGGTGATTGGGCGACCTATCACCAAAGGTAATATAAAAAAGAATATTCAAAACCTCATCGATCATTTAGAAAAATGATACAAAATTGTAAAATTTGTGGAGTTAAAGACTCGCAAACTCTAAAGTATATCACTAATCATAAGTACCCTCCTAAGATGATTGGTTTTATTTGTAATTGGCCAAAATCAAAAAGATTTGTCTCTGATGATCAATTAAAAGAATTGTTAAAAATTGATAAAAGGGGAACATCATATGTGGCTGTTTTAGTTAACCCTAATGATGACACATTAGAAAAAGTTAAAGACCTGCCCTTTGACTATTATCAGCTCTATGATTGTGAGCCTCAAAAAATTAGAGCAATTAAAGAAAAATATAATAAAAAAATTATATCTGTTGTGACGGTTGAGGAAGAAAAAGATGTTTTAAAATATAAAGATTTTGAAGATATTTCAGACGTAATACTTTTTGACTCAAAAGGCTATCATAATTCAGTATCTTTTGATCACAACTATCTAGATAAGGTAAATACAAAACTATCTTTAATGATTGCAGGTAATATAAAAATAGAAGATGTGCCAAATTTAAAAGATAAAAACTTTTGTATAGATATGAGTGGAGGACTTGAGACAGAGGGTATCAAAGATACAAATAAAATTGATAAGTTTCTAAATTCAGTACATAATCTAAATTCTTAAAAAAATAATATGAGCAAAAATTCTTTAAAAACGGGTCCAGACGAACTTGGTTATTATGGTGAAGGTGAAAATGCTATGGGAGGTATTGCAGTTGGAGAAACTTTAATGCCTGCTCTTCATGAATTAAGCCAAGGATTTGAAGAAGCTATAAAAGATCAAGATTTTTTAGATGAATATGCCTACCATTGTAAACATTATATTGGTAGACCCTCGCCTCTTTATTATGCTGAAAACCTAACAAAACATATTGGTGGTGCAAAAATATTATTTAAACAAGAACATTTAAATCATACTGGAAGTCACAAAATTAATAACTCTCTATTTCAAGTTTTATTAGCAAAAAGAATGGGTAAAAAATATTTGTTATGTGAAAGTGGAGCTGGCCAACACTTTTCTGCTACAGCTGCTGTTGCTGCTAAATTTGGATTACCTTTAGTTGGAATTATGGGAGATGTGGATGTTCAAAGAGTTAATCAAAATATTATCAAAGCAAAACACTACGGTGCGAAGTTAAAGGCTGTGCCAGGCACTTTAAAAGAAGCAATTACTGAAGCTATTAAAACTTGGACAACTGATCCAGACAGTGCTTATATTTGTGGCTCAGTTGTATCAGCTCATCCTTTTCCAAAAATAGTTGCTTTCGCACAGAGTATAATTGGTAGAGAAATAAGAGAACAATCAATGGAGCAAGAAAAGAAAATTCCAGATATGATAATTGGTTGTGTAGGAGGTGGATCTAATTTTGCTGGGGCAATTTATGAATTTTTAGATGATAAAAATGTAGAAAAAGTTGGAGTAGAAGCTGCTGAAACTGCTGCCCTATCACATGGAACACCAGGAATTATGCAAGGTATGAAGACATATTTATTACAGTCTAATGATGGTGCAAAATCTCTAGGTGGAAATAGTTTAGGTGCAGGTATTCAATATTTTGGTGTTGGACCTTTACATAGTTATTTACATGATCAAAAAGCCGTAACCTATACATCAGCAACAGATGAAGAAATTTTAAATGCATATAAAACAATTGCAAAATATGAAGGAATATCTTCAGCATTAGAACCTATGGCAGGTGCTGCTTACTTACTTAAAATTGCAAAAGATAAACCAAAAGATTACCTAATTTGTCTATCTTTATGTGGTAGAGGTGAGAAAGATTTAGATACTATTGAAAAACACGTAGGAAAAGACTTTGAGTAAGAGATTAGAAAATATTTTTCAATCATCTTCACCAAAAACTAAATTGGTTAGTTATTTTGTTGGCTGCTATCCTGATCCAGATACAAGTTTTGAATTAATTAAACAAGCAATAGATAATGGTGTTTCAATTCTAGAAATTGGTTACTGTACATCAGAGGCATCTGCTGAAGGACCTATTATAAAAAAAGCTCATGATCATGTTTTAGAAAATAATTTTACCTTAAAAGATACAATTAAACTTGTAAAAAAAATTAGAGATTATAATTCTGAAGTGGGTATAGTTTTAATGGGCTATATTGCAAATTTATATAAATACCCTATTCCAACTTTTGTAGATGATATTAAAAAAGCTGGTGCAGATGCAGTGCTAGTAGTTGATGCGCCTCATGAATTAAAAGAAGAAAATATTTTAAGAGAAAACTTAAATAAAAATGAATTGTCTTTAATCAAACTTGTAGCACCCACTACAGATGAACAAAGGCTTAAAGATATAATAAAAATCTCATCAGGATTTCTATATCAAGTAACAGTCACTGGAACAACTGGTCAAAAATCTGCTGATGAAAGTACTGTAAAAAACTTTATTGATAAAATTAAAGCAATTTCAAATATTCCTGTTTGTACTGGTTTTGGGATTAAAACTCCTGGAGATGCAAAAAAAATGGCTAACACCGGGCCATCTGGGGTTATTGTGGGATCTGCCTTTGTGAAATATATTCAAGATAATTTGGAAGACAAAAATTTACCACAAAATTTAGGTAAATTAATAAACAGTTTTGTAAAGGAATTATAACTTGGTTAATTGGATAAATAAAATAATAGAGGCGGGAAAAAATATTAAAAAATCCCTCCACAAAAGAGCTTCTAAAGAAGATATCGCTAATAGTGATTGGATGTCTTGTTGTAAGGGACCAAGACTTAAAGTTGATTTTGAAAATAATATGTGGGTTTGTCCTGATTGCAATAGACATCATAGAATAAAACCTAAACAAAGATTTGATTATTTATTCGGAAAAGATAATTATAAAATTTTTAAAACACCCATTCCTAACGATGATCCACTAAACTGGACAGATTCTAAGTCTTATAAAGATAGATTAAAAAGTGCTAGAAAAAAGACTGGTATGGATTGTGGAATGATGGTGGTAACTGGCACAATAAATGATATTAAAATTACAGCCGTAGCTTCTGATTTTGATTTTTTAGGAGCATCAATGGCAGCTGCTGAAGGTGAAGCTTTTTTATACGGTATTCAGCACGCAATAGAAAATAGAACACCTTTTTTATGTATAAGTGCTGGTGGTGGAATGAGAATGATGGAGAGTTTAATTTCACTTTCTCAAATGACAAGAACCACACTTGCAATCAATGAATTAAAGAAAAACAGTTTGCCTTATCTAGTATGTATCACAGATCCAACTGCAGGGGGTATTACAGCTTCATATGCAATGTTAGGTGATTTACATATTGCAGAACCAGGAGCATTAATTGCTTTTGCAGGTGCAAGGGTAATTCAAGGAACTGTTAAAGAACAATTACCTGAAGGATTTCAAAAAAGTGAATATGTACAAAAAACTGGTTTCGTTGATTTAATTGTAGATAGAAAAGATTTAAAAGAAAAATTAGGAATTTTATTATCAATATTATTAAAAAAGAATTCTGATATAAGTTCTGAAGAAAATGAAACTTCAGAAGATAGTCAATCGCTTACAAAAGCTGCATCCTAAAGAAATAGATCTAAGTTTAGATCGAATAAAAAATCTTTGTAAAAAATTAGACAATCCTCAAGATAAAATTAAAGCTATTTCAGTAGTTGGAACTAATGGTAAAAATTCTACTATTCAAGCCTGTTTTGCAATTTTAAAGGCCGCAAATATTAATTGTAATGTCTACACCAGTCCTCATATTCAAAAAATTAATGAACGATTTGTTTATAATAATAAAGAATTAACTGACGATGAATTAGCCTCATTGTTTGAAATTGTTGAAGAAGCAAATTCTAATGAGCCTATTACTTTTTTTGAAATACTAACTGCTTGTTATTTTTATCAAGCAGCAAAATATCCTGATAATATTAATTTAATAGAAACAGGATTATTTCACAGATTTGATGCTACAAATATTTTGAGTAATAATTTAGCAAGCATTGTTACTTCTATCTCGCTTGATCATCTTGATTGGCTTCCAAAAGATCAGCAAAATATAGGGAAGATAATATTTGAAAAAACTTCAGCTCTCTTAAATTCTAATATTATTGTTGCAAAACAAAGAGATATTAAAACAACGGAATGTATCAAAAATACTATCGCTAAAAATCAATCAAATAAGTATTTTTTCAATGAAGATTTTAGTTTTTCAGAAGGAGAAAATGGATTTTTTTATTATGAAGATAAATTTGGTGCTTTAAAACTACCAGCTCCTAATGTACTTGGTCAGTTTCAATTAGAAAATATTTCATCTGCAATAGCAACTTTAAGAGTATTAGATTTTGAAATTAAAGATGAGCAGATAAAACAAGGTATCACTGACATCAAAAGCATTGCAAGACTACAAGAAATTAAATCAGGAAAACTCAAAGATTTGGTTAAAAATAATACACTTTTAGTGGATGGTAGTCACAATGAAGATGGTTCAATTGTGCTTAACAATTATCTAAATAGTCTTAATTGTAGAAAGCATTTGATAATTGGAATGATGGCCAATAAAGAGCACGAAAAATATATCAGTTACTTCAAAGATATTACTTCTTTAACTACAATTGATATTCCTAATCAACCTAATTCTATAAAAGGTGCAGAGCTTAAAGAAAAATTCAAAAGCATAAAAAATACTAACTATTCAGATAGTATTGAAAACGCCCTAAAAAGTATAAGCCCTGAACAAGGTGATCTTATATTGATAACAGGATCTTTGTATTTAGCAGGTGAAGTTTTAAATCAAAATTAAATATTTTTATCTAAAAATTCTTTCATAGCACCTTCAGGCACACCACCAACTTTTCTATCAACTTCTACACCTTTTTTGTAGACGATAACAGTTGGAACTCCTCTAATACCCGCTGCACTTCCTGTGTTGATACCACCATCTTCGATATCGGCATAATAAAAACCAGCTTTATCTTTATACTCATCAGCTAGTTTATCCATCACAGGCTTTAATGCCTTACATGGTCCACACCATGCAGCACTAAACTGAATTACAGATACATCTTCATTTTTAATTTTATTTTCAAAATCTTCGTCTTTAAAATCTATAAGCATAATTGAGATATAGTTAATTGAATTAATTATTCAACCATCAAAAAAATTTAATTTTATTTAATTAACACTCTTAGTTTCTTCACTATCGTTTATTTCTGTAATTCTATCATCCACAGGTGTAGTTTTTTCGATAGTTTTTGTGGCATTAAGACCATGGTCTTGCTTAAGTTTTTCGATTCTTTTCTCTAAACTAGATTTTCCAGCCCAAGCATTATTAATAACTTGCTGTAAATTTGTACCATGCGAATTGTAAGTACTTATCGTCTTCTTTAAATGACCTTTGAGAACTGCAAATTTATCATAAAGGTTTTTAGCAGTTTCAGTAATTTCTTTAACACCCTCAATTTGTTTTTCTTTAGCCTTAATAGTTTCAATAATACTAATAACAGCCAATATATTTCCAGGGCCAACTAATAGAACGTTTTTCATATAAGCGTATTCGTATAAATCTGTATAACACTCTAAAGCTGAAAGGTAAGCTGCCTCATGACACATGAACATTACAACTTTTGGAAAAACATTTTTCTTTAAGTTTTTGATGTAATCTTTTTTAGATAATTTATCGATATGAGATTTAACTGCATCTGCATGTTTCTTTAACTGTCGATCTCTTTCTTGAGGATCATTTTTTTCAGTTACAAACTTTTTCCAATTATCTAATGAAACTTTAGAGTCACAAATTAAGTAACTGTTATCTGTTAAATTAATCATTATATCTGGATTAGTTGAAGCTGAACTATCACTATCTAAATCATACACTTCTTCTTTTTTTTGCTTGGTATAATTAATGCCATCTTTAAACCCGTGCATTTGTAATAATTGCTCTAAAAACTTTTCACCAAAGTTTCCTTGGAATTTAGAGTTACCTGTAAGTTTATCTATAAATTCTTGTTGATCTTTTAAAAACTTTTTATATTCACCAACATCTCCGGTAACAGCTGTTTTAAATTGATCTACTTGTTTTAAAGTTGAAAGTTGTTCTTTACTTCTATCTTTTTCACTCTCAAGACTATCTTTTACTGTGTCATAATTAGATTTTACGCTCTCTAATTCTTTTTCTAACAATGCTTTTTGATGATGAGCTTCTACGATCTCTTTATCTTTTGCATCTAATTCTTGTTGTTTATCATCATTATTTATTGATGGTTTTAAAACCTTAAAATAATAAACGATTGCTCCTACTAAAGTGATTAAAGCACCTAAAGATATGTAAGCTATTTGTTCAATCATAACTGATTCTAATTCATTAATTTTATACTTTAAGAGATATTTATCAAATTATGCATCAGAATATTTTTGCTCTAAATTCATTACATAATCATTAATTCCATCTAAGAATTTCAGTTTTTCATCAACTGTTTTAAAAGCAAACATTTTATCTTCATTTTCTCTTATCTCATCACACTCTGAGTAAAATGCAGAAACCGTCCACCATTTCTCTTTGTTGGTACTTAAAATTCTAGATGCTATTTTTCTCTTAATTTTTCTATGTATATCTTTAGGTAAAATTTCAGGTGCTTCGTTATAAATTAAAGTATGACCAAAAGTAACTAATCTATCATCAGTAAATTTATCTAACATTGCAAACTTTCCTTTCCAATCAGACTCGTGAAACTTTTGAAAAAGTTTTGCATCATTATTTAATTTATCAAATCCTCCTGAATAAATTGTTTCTTCAGGCTCAAGATCTACTTGTGATGAAGTTTCTGCTTTCTCATCAGCTGCTTCTTTTAAAACACGACAGATATCTTGAGAAAACTTTTCATTAGTCTTCATTAATTCTGCCCTTTTATTTAATAAATTGGGATCGATCTTTTTGTATGGATCAACTTTCATTGCATAACTTTTATCTAAAATTATTGGTGCTTTGTTGGCTTTAATAGTTTTGTAAAATCTTGGAGATTTTTTCATCGCCTTTTTTAAATCTTGATAATTTAACTTTTGAAGCTCCTCTATATTTTCAGATAAATTTACTGCCTGGCACCATTTATATGATGGGTGCATAAACGAATTTGGATGCAAAGGCGCAACTAAAAACAAATAGTTTTTACCAAAATAATTCTCATTAATTGAAAACATTTTTTCTTGTTGCATCATGTTTTCAACAACTACTTTTGTGCTGGTATTTAAATATTCTCTCCAAAGCTCTGGTTGTTTTTCTTTAATTAATCCAAGCACTTTTACAGTAAGCTCTGTATCGAATAATGCTGAGTGAGCTCCAGATGATTCAAATCCATTTAGTCTAGCTAAAGACTCTAATTTCATCGATTTATTACCTTTATCGTTAAGTTCTGTTTTTAGAATATTTTCATCAATTGCAAATGCCGCTTTAACTATATTTAAAGCATCATGTCTTGAATTACCGTCTTGGTTTGTAAGATATGGTTTTTTTAAACATTTAAAAAATTCTTTTCTTAAAACTTCATCATCAAAGTTAATACTTGAGTATCCAAGAAAAGTGGCTGGAGACCATTCTCTAAATTTTTTATCAACTTGAACCAACATTTCATAATGGCTCAAATTACCTTTAGTAATTAAATCTACATTTGATTTATTAATACATAGAGCTGTAGCAGAAGGAACCCTATCTTGAGGCATTCTACATCGAACAGAAAATCTATCTTTTTCTTTAAAGTCATCATCTAATAAAATTGCACCAAGCTCGATGATTGTTGCCCAATCAGTTTGTGCTGAATCTGTTTCAATATCCCAAATTACGTAACTCAGCTTGCTCTCCTTTGAGCATAATATTGCTCAACTTTTTGTAAAAACTTATCTTGATACATTTTTAATTTATCTCCATCGACAATGAACCTCTGAAATACAATATCTTTAGTACAAAGCAATATCACAGCTTGATTTATATTCGTGTTATAAACAACATTGTGAGCTAAAGAATAAGCTGCACATTGCAAATAATAATCTTCAATCCATTCTTCTTTCTTAGGCTTGTTACTTTGTTTGAAATCTATAATGGTTTCTTTTTTCTCATACACACCAATGCAATCGGCTGCTCCTGCAAATTTACCAGGATAATATAAAGTTGCTTCACATCCCCAAATTTCATCTAATTTGTTTCTCAAACCGTTTTCAATAATTTGATCAGCCATTAATCTTTCCCTGGTATTATCTCCTAATAAATCTAGATTTAATTTACCAAGTAAAAACTTTTCTAAATAGTCATGCATAGAGCTTCCTCTATTAGTTGCTTCTTTAGATATTAATTCTGCTTGTTTGTGCCCAACTCTATCTTTCCAAGCTTGTAGAGATGCTTTTTTCTCTTCACTTTGAGTTTCGTTTAAAATTGTTGTGACACTTGGAAGTTTCTCATTATTTACATCATAAAGTCTCATTCCATTATAAAGAGCACGAACAGAGCTTGGGTAATTAAATTTTGCGTTAAACTTCATATCTTTTGATTATTTCATATATCTTATATTTTCAATCATAATACCGATATTTTTTCTCTTTTCTCCAAACCTGTGAAGAACCAAGTCTATTTCTATTTATAGGTTCATTAGGATCAACCCACCGTATATATTTTCTCTCACGTTCATAAGTTTCACGGTTGTATCTAATACGCTCTTGTTCTTTTCTCTCCTTTTCTTTTTTAATTCTAAGAGCTTCTTCTTTTTCTTGTCTCTCCTTTGCTTCCTCCTCCATCTGTTTCTCTAATTCCTCTTTACTTAATTTTGATTGAGGAGGCACATAAGCATTTACAGGTGCAATAGGATAATTGGTTTTCTGATATTTCTTAGGAAGAGGTCTATTAATCATTGAATAATAAACCTCTGGATTTTCAGATTTAATTTTATGTCCCCACTTTGCTAAAAAACTATCTGTTTCCTGCTTTATTAGGGAATTAAAATTTGGGTTCGTTTTGCCAAAACTCCTTTTTCTAGAATTTGACCTTTTAGACTGGGATCCTATAACTTTTTTCATTATAGAACCTCCTGATTTTGCTCTCTTTTAAGTTCATAAAGAAGCTTAAAATATTTAGATAACAATTTGTCCTCTATGGTGTTTAGTTTCAATAAAGAGCTACCTTGACCACAGTCTCTTGCAAAACCTAAACCGTATTTCCGTACGATTGTATTAGAAGATAAAACTACATCTTTAGTATCTGATCCTTCAACTGATGATGCAATTTTTTCTTTATATTCATCAGCTTCATATTCCAACATTTCATGATTTAAAATACCTGCTTCAATGACTGGAATACGTCTTAATCTAATTGCTATATCAATTAACTTAGAGACAATTATCTCCTGATGCATACCACAAGGTTTTAATTCATCAGTTAATCTTGTTTTAATCACATTCAGATCATTAATATTCTCACCAATTACAACAAACTTTTCAGCATTAAGCCCATGTTTGATTGCATTTTGACTAGATTTAATTTTACCTAAATTAGTTTTAGGTCCAGTTGATTTCTTAGCATTAGCTCTGTTAGCTAATATTTTCTTAATAGATGCCATATTGGGGCTCCTTCAATTTTAAGCACAGAAAAACTCTATGCAGGGTTTAGTATTTAGTGATTTAAAGGCTCACCTTTTGAAGGCTTTATTTAAGGCCGCATAGCATTTGCTAAGAACTTTTTATTAACATAAAAATAAAATAAAAAAACTGAACATTTATAGAACAAGACAATATTCTTAAATTTTTTGTTAAAAGTATTAACAACCAAATTGTTTGCATGCTCCACAATTAGAGCAAATGATCCAACCACAAGCACTGCATTCAAAATCATATTTATTATCAACTGTATCATGACAAGACCAACAAACACTTTCTCTTCTTTTTATTGCTTTAATTATTGTACTGGGTTTTGACCCTTTTTGTTTTAAAAAATTGTTATGAATTGTTTCTATATATTTCTTATGAAAATCATGTCTTTTTTTATTAAGAAATTCTTTAAGAAATTTAGTTCCTTCTTCTTCACTTGTTTTTCTTTTGTCATTATCTAAATTTTCTAAATAATTTATAACAAATATATAATTTGGTTCCCCCCAATTAGATTTTTTTTCTTTATATATAGTCCAGTCGATACATCTTACAAAATAAAAATTGTCTCCAGATTTATGGTTTGCTTTATTGGGGTGAAGCAATCTATCAAGTATTACCCAACCACGTGTTTGATGATAACCAATCCATAAAAATTTTTCACGATTGGATTCATGAAAAATTTCCATTATTTTTTATGTATTCTTGTTTGGTTATTTATTTGTTCTCCATAATTTTTAATTTTTTGAAGCTCTTCTTCTTGTTCTCTCTTTTTTTTTTGTAATGAATAAAAAATTGGCATTGCAACCGAAAGGCTTACAATAATAATTGTTAATATAATTTGCCAAGTATCCATTGATTAAATTGCACCCATCATCATTGCTCCACCAGCAACTCCTCCCATTGCTGCTAAAGTTTTTCCGTGTTCTTTAATTTGTTTTCTAAACCAATTATATATTTCTGATACTTCTATTTTATTTAATTGCTTCTTTACAACTATTAAAACTACTAAACCGATAATAATTCCTAATAATGGGCTGGCAAATAAACTTGCTGTCATTATAAATGAACCCATTCCCAAGAGACCTTTAATTGTTCCTTCTTTAAATGCTTTTTTGTTTTTATTTTTTGTAAATGATTTAGCCCAAGAAACTATAGACACTATTAATAAAATCGGATTTGCTCCAACGGCACCTGCAAGTATCAAAGATGATGCTAGATTTGCAAATTCTTCTTTCTCGTTTTTTTTCCAACCAAAAATTAAAGCAACCACACCCAAGGTTGCACCAAAGATTTCTGATAAATTCACACTTTGAATATCTAGAAGCCAACTTTTTTTAACAGCAAATTTTTCGCTCATATGTGCTGCAAATTTATCAAAAGCTTCTTTGTTATCTATATTATACAATGGAATTCCCATTGGGGTTTGAAGATCTTTAAATAAAGATAAAAAGTAGTTTTTAAATTCTTCTAAATCAGTATCATTAGGTAATGTTTCTTTAACTTTTTCCCACATTTGAATTGGCGTGTGGCTGCCATCAAAATGACGGTGAGTGAAGCCACCAATATTTGTCTCATTATAAAACTTATCAATTTGTTCATCATAGACAGTTGCTTTATCATCAATTATTTTTGATAAAGATTTCTCAACTTTTTTTCCAAATGGAACCGAAAATAAGCCAGCTATACCTAATGCAGCTTTTCTTAATCTCTTTATAAAATACATCACAAAAATATACCACCACACCCACACTGTGTACAGATTTGAAATAATTACTTATTCTTATGATCGTTATATAGTTTTTTAGATATTGATTTAAATAATAATTCTTTAAGTGATTTATTTATTTCTGGTTGTTGTATTTTTTCATAAAAATCATGATCATCATTTACTATTTTAGTAATTTCACTATCAAAAAATTTATCAAACATGTATTTTTTATCATCAGATGAGTTGTTAGCAAAAAAATAATTTTTAAATTTTTCATTGCTACTCAATTTTTTTGATATCATTTTCATTTTTACAATATGTTCATCACTAAAATCTGTAGTAAATCTCTCATTAATTATAGGTATAATTTCTGATAATAAATTTTCTTCATTTTCAACTATTAAAGTTTTATCTTTAGGTTTAATTGGATCAATTTCAGCATCTTCATTGTTTAATTTGATTTCTCCACTAGAAATTTTTGATATTCTAAAATAATCAAGATCAACAAATTCAGATAAGTCTGGAAGTGCTTCTTTTCTATTAATTGGAAATTTCTTAATTAAATATATTAAAAAAATATAAAGTTTATGTAAATTTATATCTTTAAATGAAATTATCTCATTTAGAAAACTGTAAAAATCAACATATGATTTTGACTTTGTTTTAAAATCTTCTTGTTCTTCTTTGGATAGATTGTTCAAGCTCTCAATAAAAAAATCTAATTTACTGCTTATTAATTCTTGTGGTTTTTTTTCATCATAAACGATGTCTAAAAAGTCATCTATATTCTCTTGACTGAATAGATTAAATCCTTGAATATTTGATCTTAAATCATAAAGTACATTTGGATCTATATCTCCTGTTAACTTGGTTTGTTTGAAATATTTTTGAAAAGCAACCTTCACATCATCTTCCTCATTTTTAAAGTCTAAAACAAAAGTATCTATTTTTCCTTGAATGGTCCTATTTAGACGAGAAAGAGTTTGTACCATTTGAAGATCATGCATTTTTTTATCTACATACATAGTTTGAAGTAATGGTTCATCAAAACCAGTTTGAAATTTATTATTAACTATTAAAATTTTATTATCTGGTGCTTTAAATTTTTCTTCAGTATAGCTATCAGAGAAACCATTTAATGAAGACTCGGTATAAATTGTGTTTGTATCTTTATCGGTTATTTTTCCTGTAAAGGCTACTAATGTTTTAAATTTTAGATTATTAGATTTTATTTGTTTATCAAATTCTATCTTATATTTTACACAATGTTCTCTTGAAGAAGCAACAACCATTGCCTTTGCATATCCATTTATTTTATTAATTGTATGATTATTAAAATGATCTAACATTCTTTCGGTTTTATCTTTAATTGAGTAAGAGTGGAGATCAACGTAACTTATTAACTTTTTAATTATTCTTGATTTTTCAAATCTTACATCATTTGAAACATTCTCATTAAGTTTAAAATACCTTTTATAAGTTGTATAATTTTTTAACACATTCAAAGTGAATTTTTCTTTAATACTCTGATCCATTGAATATAAATCAAAAACTTCTGGTATATTATCAATATTAGATCTACCAAATTTTTGGATTGTTCTAGCTGTAGGTGTTCCAGAAAATCCAAAAAAAGAAATATTTCCTCTTTTTTGGATTGAATTGATATGATCTAAAATTTTACTTTCTAAATCAAAATCATCAGCCTCTTGAGTTTTATTTTCTGATAAACTAATTCTTAAGTCTGTATGACTTTTACCAAATTGTGAAGAATGTATTTCATCAATGATTACAGCAAATTTTTTATTTTTTAAATCCTTATTAATTTGTTTTGAAAAATTTTTAAGTAGATGGGGAAATTTTTGAACTGTAGTTACAATAATATCTTTACCTCCAGATAAATATTCATATAGTTTTTTATTATCGGTGCTTTTATTCACAACGCCTGGTCTAGAGTCTATTTGCTGAAGAGTGCTGTTTATCTGTTTGTCTAAAATTTTTCTATCAGTAACAACTATTACGGAATCGAAAATTCTAGCAGTTGCATTATTGTCTTGGAATAAAGTTATCAGTAAATGTGACAACCAACCAATTGATAATGATTTTCCACTTCCCGTAGAATGTTGGATCAAATAATCATGGCCCACACCTTCTTTTAAAATTGCCTCTTTAAGCTTTCTTACAGCTCTTAGTTGATGATATCTAGGGAATATCAGAGAAGTTGTTGTTTTTTTTACTAATTTATTTTTTTTGAAATCTATTAAATTTTTTTCTTCAGTATTGAGATGAATAAAGTTGTTTATCAAATCTAAAATAGAGTCTTTCGTTAAAATATCTTCCCAGAGATATGAAGTTTTATGTCCATTTTTATTTACTGGATTTTCGAAATCTTTATTAAATGGTATAAAATAAGAATCCTTGCCTTTTAGATTTGTGCACATTGAAACTTTTTCAGTACCAACAGCAAAATGAACTAAACACCTTTTAAATTGAAGGAGTGGTTCGTTTAAATTTCTTTTTGAATACTGTATTTCAGCATCAATGTTATCCTGACCTGTAATTTTATTCTTAAGTTCAATTGTTAAAATTGGAATACCATTAATAAACAAAACTAAATCTATTGATAAATCTGAATTAAATGGTGAAAAATATAGTTGTCTAATTAACTTGAAAGAATTTTTAAGATATTTCTGTTTATGGGTTTCATTCATGCCACTATTAGGTTTGAAATATAAAAGTTTAAAATCACAACCCTTATCACTAAACCCATTCTTTAAAACATCAATTAAACCTCTTCTGATAATTTGATTATTTAACCTCTCACAAATTCTTTCTTCAGGATTTATTGAATACTGATTACAATAATCATCCCAGCTATCTTTTTGAGTTTTTTGAATAAAATGAACAAATTCATTCAATAAAATACATCTTTCAGTATCATAAATTGATTTGTCAGCTTTGTATGCTTTAGATAATGAAATCATAGAATTATTATCTTTCAAATAATCTTCTATGTGTGACTCTAAATCAGTTTCTGTATAATTTCTCAATTTAAAATACTTTTTCCTGTTAAATAATTTACTGCATAGTTTTCAATTAACTTATCAATTTTTTTTCTTTTAACGATCTCTTTCTCCAGTAAAGAATCAATCTGATTTAATTTTATTTCGATTTTATTTGAGATTTTTAATTGAGTTTCTAAAGAAATATTAGGAATAAAATAATTCTTAATCTTTTCAGCACTTAAAGCTTCTTTACCAGCACTCTCCATAAAAAATTTAGTTTGTTCTTTACCCCAATGAGACATAAGAAAATAATTTAAAAATTTTGAATTTAAATTTTTTTTTGGTCTAAGTAATGCTATGTGTTGATTAATATTAAATTCTTCGTTATCAGTAATTTCACAACATCTTCCAATAGAAGCTCCAGTCATGTTCAATAGGACATCTCCTAATAAAACTTTTGAATTTTTCATTTTTTGATGTGTTTCTTGATTTATATGAACTACATCTTTTAACTTTAAATATCCATCAAACACATTTTGTTCTCTTAAAAATTTAACACCTTCATTCACATATATATTTCCACCTCCTTTTGGTGTTTGACCACCATTAACTTTACTCACTAAATATTTTATTTTTGTTATATTTTTTTGTAATGCAATTTCATTAATAAATTCTATTCCATAAGAAGTTTTGGGCATTGGGTACTCTTTAAAAATTTCATTATTGATAATTGTATTTTTTAATGAACTTAAATAACTAATTTTTTTTTTAGATAAATTAATTAACTTATTAAACTCATTTAATTTGGATTTTAAAAATTTAGATATTTTGGTTTGTTCATCATAGGGTGGAACAAGTACCTTAAAATTTTTAATTTCTGTTTCATATATATGACAAATAGTAGTACATTTTGCGAATTTTGAGAACTCTGTCCTGCTCACATAAGTAATGAATAAAGAAAAATAGTCTAAATCAATATTATTAATTTCATTTCTTGGTGTATATATTATTACGTCACCGCCAATGACAACTCCTTCTCTTTTTAAGCTTTTACAATTAGATAAGTCTTCACCTATTGTAGTTGTTGATGATGGAGATATAAGATGTCCTTTACCAGACAGAGCACTTCCATTCTGATTTGTTTTAGATAAATTTTCAACAATATCTACTTGATACTTATACTTTGTATAAATTTCACCGTAATGAACACAATCATATAATCCGTCCTTAATTAATAGAGATTTTGATAAACCATTTCCCTTTGAAAATTTAAATATTTCCCTAATTTTTTTGATTGACCAACTTTTAGGTTTTTTTTTTATCCAAAATGAATTGTTATAATCGTTATCCAAGTATTTTTCTTGTTGTTTCATTTATTTCCTTGTCAATTTTCATTATGTCATTGAGCACTTCTTTTGATTCTTGTGGTTCTACGTAATTATAAAAATATTTATTAAAAGTTATTTCACAGCCTATTTTCATTTTTTTTTTATCTAAAGAACCTGTTGGAATATATTTTTTTATTTCTCTCTCAAAATAATCGTCAACATTTACACCGTATGGAATTCGCTCATATTCACTTGTTATCTTTTGTTTACCATTTTTGTCTAATATTGGTTTACCATTTTCTATTAATGGATAATCAACTTTGATCCTGGTATATAAAAAATCACTTTTATTTATAATCTTTGAAAAGTCATTTTCTTTTTGTGTCAGATAAATATTTAAAATTTCATTCTTATTTTTTTCAGAAATTAAATTTGTTTTTTTATTTAATGATCTTCCTAATTTTTCGTAAAAATTTGTTGCATTGATTAATTGAACTTTATTTATTCTATCTTTTTCTTTTTTATTGTTTAAGATCCAAATATATGTATGAATATTTGTATCAAAAAACATATCAGGAGGTAGTTTAATAACTGCTTCTAGGAGATCCTTATCAATTAAGGATTTTCTAAAATCAGAGATATTTTTACTACTTTCACTAGGTTCATCTGTAAATAAAGGAGATCCATTAGTTATCACTCCAATTCTGCTTCCTTTAGGTTCCATTTTTGAAATAAGTTTCATTATAAATAATGTTTGTGAGTCTCTCACAGGAGGCAGTCCATTTTGATATGGTCCGTCAATATCATTTAAATCATTTTGAAATTCTATTTTGTTTTTTTCAGTGCCCCAGTGTTTTCCAAAAGGTGGATTTGATATCATGTAATAAAATTTTGAGTCTTTAAATCCATCATTAGAAAGGGTTGAGCCTTGAATTATTTCATCAGGATCCTCATCTAGAATTAAAAAATCTGACTGGCAAATTGAGTGAGTTTCTTTTGTTATTTCTTGTCCTGACAATCTAAGCTTCATATTTTTTGGTAAATTTTTTTTTGCCCAATCTCTACTGATTGTTAGCATCCCTCCTGTTCCACAACATGGATCGTATATGCTTCTAACTAAATTATTTTTATTAAGTTTATCTTTTTCTGGCTCTAGTATTAATTCTACCAATAACTTAATTACGTCTCTTGGTGTGTAATATTCACCACTTGAAGTATTGGTGTCTTCTGAAAATTTGTTTAAAATTTCCTCATAAACTAGACCCATAGAATGATTGTCAATATTATCAGGAGATAAGTTTATATCTTTTTTAGTAAACTCTTGAATAAATTCCAAAAGAACATTTTCTTGATCCAAATGTTCAACCAATTCATTTACTTTAAAGTTTTCAAATATTTTCTGTACATTTTCACTATAACCCAAAAGATAATCATTAAAATTATCCTTAAGCATTTTTGAATCTTGGGATAATTTTTTTAGGTCAAATTTAGATACGTTAAAAAACTTTCTTGGACTAATTTCTATTAAAATAACTTTTGATGGATCTTTTACTCCTTTTTTTTTTAAGTTATTCCATTTCTCGATAATTTCCTCTTTGTCTTTCTCTAAAACAAAATCAAATCTCCTCATAACAATGAAGGGAAGTATATATTTTCCTACTTCATTTTTTTTAACAATATCTCTAATAACTCTATCTACGCTATTCCAGACTAAACTTGATATTTGATTGTAAAAATCGCTCATTTAATTCTAGATTTTCTATTTTCTTTCCATTCTATTGCTTCCTTTGAAGAAAGTTTTTTTGTTGATGCTGTTTGTCTTATGTAAACTGTTTCATCTAGAAATGCTGTTTTTTGGTTAGGTAATTGATCACATGTAATTATTGCAATATTTTTGTTATCTTTTGTAATAAATCTTGGATGTATAAAATTTTCTAAAAGACCATCACCAATTTTATTATTTATTTGATCTTTTAAAAATCTTTGCCATTCATCTATATTTTTAAATTTATCCTCTTCGAGTCCAACAATTTTTTTATCATCAGAAATACCAATTAACAAATTTCCACCTTTCGTATTTAAAAAACCAACAATTGTCTTTAACACATCGTGAACCATTCGATCATCTTTCTGTTTTGTTGCTAAATTCATCCTCAATGTTGATTTAAATTCATGAGTTATAGACTCATCTTTTTTAATTAATTCTTCATCAACAACATGATGATTTAAACTATTCTCAAGATATTTTAATATTATAGAAGCAGTATTAAAGCCTGCATCATAAATTTGTTGATATCTTATCTTTTCATCATTTTCGTCCTCAGCTCCTTCATAAACATAAGTAAAATTATTACCAATTCCCATGTATGCATTAGTGTACTCACTAAGAGTAATGTTTTTAGATACTAATAAAATTGGAACAATGACTGACATATTTCCAAGCGAAGCACGTAAAGCGCTAACAGCGCCTTTTTCTTCATTGGAAAAATTTTGGAATATACTGGTTAATTCTTTTTTAATCTCAGACTTTTTATAATCTTCGTCTGGAATTAATTCTCCTACTCCATGATCAAGACCTTCGCTCATATTACTATAATATGCACCCCAAGCATAACTAGACATTTTTAGAAAATTTTCTTTTCCAACAATTTCGATAATTTTATTTTGAACAGGTGTGAGCAATCCTAATTGTTGAGTTTCAAAAGGTGGGCCGTTTGATGTCGTAATTAAACATTGATCATATTTAAATAGAAGATTAGATAGATCATCTAGATAATTTTTACTATTCTCACCTTCTATTAAATATTTTTGATCTGAATAAATTGCATAAGCACAAAATTTACCGTTAAAATCTATTGTATTATCCTCTTTAACTGAAAATTCAGCGCATCTTTCAAAATCTTTAAATATATACTCAACAAAAGATTTAAATTTACTTTTAACTTCAATTTTTCCTTGAGCTATAAATATTGGATTATCACCATAAAAAAGCACATATTCATCATTAATTTTTTTAATATCAAAGCTCGACATAATTCTATTCTGTTATGTTTTTTAATTTATTTTTAAATGTATGATAAAATTTTTCTAAATGCTCAATTGACCATTCTATGTAAAAGTTCCATTCAGACTCATTTTCTAAAACTGAATCATTTCTATCTAATTTGATTCTTGATGCTGACCTTCCGGGTAATGGCTGCCAGCTTAGTTTTTTACCAATTTCTTTTTCTATATCATCTTTATCTTTTTCTAGACCTTCAAAAATACTTTGGTCTTTAATTATATAAACCTCAATACCCAAAACGTCTTCTTTTGAGTTAAAGGTCATTGATAAATGAACTCCTGATTTACCAATAGAGAAAGTGTGCCAATGTTTCGGAGAAGGTTTTTGCACTCTTAAAGGACTATCTTGTTTTGATTTAATCGCTTCATTTAAAGCTGACCAAAACTTTAATTGAAGAACTTTTGTTTCACCCACTTCATCATGTGCTAATTTAGAGGCAGCTGATGAAATACTTCTAGACCAATTATTTGGTTTACTTACAACATTGAATACTGGTGCAACTTTTGAGTCGCCAATTTTGAATAATTCAACTTTAATTCCAAAAAAATTATATTGAGTATCAGTGATTTTATTTAGCCAGTCTAAAGTAGCTCTATGCTCCTCAGTAAATTCAGAAGCAACCCAAATAATTGTTACTGCGTCAAGACCTGTTGCATAAGTTAATAGCTGGCCAAGATGTTTATGATCTGTTCTTTCAAGTTGATTTTCAACTAAAACCCAATTATTTGTAGCTATATCTTTGCACAAAATATCTGCTCTAAAAGGGCCAACATCTTTTTCTTCAGCTTCAACAACAAGATCCATATCAATTGCTGAACCAAGTAGTTCGATATTTTCCTCTCTCGCTAACCATGGAGTAAAATGAGTATCTTCTTTTTCCCAAATCTCTCTAAGATCTACTTTTTCAAGTTTTCCTAATTTGTCTTTTGACATAAATAAAGTTTAACAAATCCTAAACGTTGACTCAATTATTCAATTTTTATCTATTTTTCAAAAGTTTCACCATTTTAGATTTGTTTTCTTTGAATTGAATATTTTTTCTAGCGTTTGCACCTGATGGATGAGGAAAGCCTTTCAAAAAGCATTTTAAATTCAGATTATATTTTTTTTCTAAATAGTCGATTGTTGATGAAACTGTATTTCCCAAGGGAATAATGATTGTATTTTTAAATTGCTTAAGTTCTTTGAGAAAATTTTTTTCTATAAAGCTCATTAATAATTCTTTTTTTTGAATATTGGCACCAGGATAATTCTTGCCTTTGTCAAAAACAGGGTATTTCACTAAAGATGTTGTGTGTAAATATTCATTATCTTTGTCAAATAAGCTTTTTGATGATTTAATTTTCAAAATCTTATTTATCTTTAATTCGTCTAAATATTTTATTAACCCAATTCTCATACTTCCTTTGAAACTTGAGTAATCTTTAACTTTTTTGAGAGATCCACCTTTATTAATTATTTCAAAGCTTTGTAACATTTGTTGAAAACCAGGTGTTATACCAACAATCATTATTTTTGCTTTTTGATTAACATAATCAAAAGGAGCATAATAAATTTCAATATTCTTATCCTTTTCAATAAGAAAATCTTTATTGACTATTGTTTTATGATTTATTTTGTTAAGTGAAATTATTTTTTTAATAAAATTATTCATACAAATTTTTTGCTCTTCATATTATTAAATTATATTGAATAATAATATTACTTAGATAAATTAATTTCATGGATATAATTTTATTATTTAAGATTACAGTTGTAATAGGTCTGCTTGTGGGTGCTTATGCGGTACTGAGAAATCTTGATATTGTTAAAATTATCTTAGTCTATTTTAAAGACTTAATACTTCGTAAGTAATTTAGCTAATCTATTAATATCTTTGTTTTTATTTGATGATTTCGAAACCATCATGCAAAGCTCAGATTTTAAAATATAACCATCATTTATAATTCTAAGATTATTAGCCTTAAGAGTGGCACCAGTACTTGTTATGTCAGTAATGATCTCAGATGAATCTGTAAATGGAGCAACTTCTGTACTTCCATGAGATTTTACTAATGAAAATTGAGTAACACCTTTATTGTAGAAAAACTCTCTTGTTAGTCTTGGATACTTTGTTGATACTCTTAATCTTTTTTTTTTCTTTTCTTTAAATTCAAAAGCAATTTCTTCTAAATCAGCCATTGAAAATACATCTAACCAATTTTGAGGAACAGCAACTACTAATGTTGCTTGTCCAAATGGATATTTCTTTTCAACCTTGATTTTATTTTGAACAGTTATTTCACTTTCTTTCAATAAATCAAAACCTGAAAAACCAAGATCTAATGACTTATCAGCAAGTCTTTCAATTATTTCTCTAGCATGTAAGTAAATGATTTGAATATTTTTTTTACCTTTAACAGAACCAAATAAATCCCTATCACCTCTTTCTGAGATTAATCTTAATTTATTTTTTTTAAAGATATGTAAAACATCTTTTCTCAATCTTCCTTTGCTTGGGATTCCTATTTTAATTATCTGGCTCATAGATTAATAGCTGCTCCCACTGCATTAACTTTTTTGCTTGAACCAAGATCTGAAATTAAACTGTCGTATCTGCCACCTGAGATTAATTGAACTTGTTTTGAATTAATCTTTACATCAATTCTAAAAACCATTCCTGTGTAGTACTCAAGTTGTCTGCCAAACGATGATGAAAATACTACATTTAATTTTGAAATTTTATTTGATGAAAGAGGAAAATATCTTTGGTCAACTGCAAGATTAATTCTATTTTTTTTAAAAAATTTATTTAATTGATCAGCTGCTTTATTAATTGGGCATTTAATCTTTAAAAATTCCTTAATTATTTTTGATACCTTTTTGCCTTCACTAGCTTTTCTAGGATTTTTAATTTTTTCATCAAATCTTTTTAGAATTTCTCCATATGATCTTCCTGCAACTAAAGCATTTGGATCCTTTTTTAGTAAGTTCAAATAAAGTTTTTTATCTAGATCAACTACAGTTGGATCTATATCGGCATTAGTCTCTAATCTTTTTAATAGATCATTAAAATAATCCTCTCTCCAAAAGTGTCTAATTAATCTTAATTTCCAACGTGATGGAATTTCAAGTTTATCTATAAGTAATTTAAATATTTCAACATTACCAATGGTTAAAGTTCCAGATGAAAATTTAATATTTTTTAATGATTTAAGAGATGTATTAATGATCTCTTTATCATCATTTTTTTCATCCTTTGATCCTAATATTTCAAATCCTATTTGATCTCTAATAATAGATTTTTTCTTATCGTCATTTTTTCTATAAGCCTGACCACTGTAGAAAATTTTTTGTTTACCTTTTAAATTATTGTCTAAATACCTTAAGCAAGATGCAATAGTTAGATCTGGTCTTAAACAAAGTTCAGTGCCATCTTGATCATGAAATGAGAAAATAAACTTTCTAAAATTTTCACCAGATCTTTGCACAATATGATCTGCTTCAATTACCGAAGGTAAATTGATATATTTATATCCTTTAGACTTTACTGATCTAAGGATATTTTCAGATAAATTTTTTGACTTCATCGATTAGTTCTTTTCTTGAAATAGTTTTGTTATTTTCGCCTTTAGTGCCTTGAAGATCTTTAATAGTTACAGTGTTATCTTTAAATTCATTTTCACCACAAATAATTGCTAGCAATAGTTCTCTTTTATTTGCATAAGTAAGCTGTTTGCCTAAGTTCTTTTTGGTATCTAAAAACACTTCAGCATTAATGTTATTAGTTCTTAATTCATCTACTAATTCATAATAATTTTTCAAATATTTTTGATCCATAACACATACAAGGACAGGTTTTTGCTCTTTAATTTTAATCTGATCTAGTTGCGTTAAGGCAAACAACAATCTATCTACACCAAAGCTAATACCGGTACCCGGTATATCTACACCTTTAAATCTTGAGATAAGTTTTGCATATGCTCCACCTGAGCAAATACTTCCAATATCTACTTCTTTGCCCTTATTGTTTGTTACTTTGAAATTTAAATTAGTTTCAACAATAAACCCATCATAATAAGCAAGGCCTCGAACAATTGTAAAATTGGTCTGAACTTGATCTTTGGCATTACCAAAGCCAATTACTTCAAAGAAATCTTCTAATTCTTTAATTCCTTCTTGAGATAATTCATTTGTTAATTTTTGCTTTAATTCTTTTAAATCTTTGATTTTTAAAAAATCTAATATTTGTTTAACTTGATCATCATTTAAATCAGCGCCTTTAGTAATTGCTCCTGATATATCTTTTCTTTCTTTTTTTAATAATGCTTCAACACCCGTTAAACCAAATCCTGGTTTATCTAATTTATCAATGGCTCTGATAACTTTTAATTGTTTTTCCTCAGATATATTAAGTTCATTTATTAAGCCTTGAACTATCTTTCTATTACTTACATTGATTGTAAATTGCTCTTTATTTAATCCGCAGTCTAGTAAAGTATTAGTAATTAGATTGCAAAGTTCTGCATTTGCTTGAGCAGGATTTATGTTTCCAATAATATCAAAATCTGCCTGCATAAATTCTCGGTATCTACCATTACCTGGTTTTTCATTTCTAAAGACATTTTGAATTGCATATCTTTTATACACAGATGGAAGTTCTTGATTATTTTGTGCTACAAATCTAGCTAATGGGCTTGATAGGTCGTACCTTAGAGTAATACTTTTATCACCATCTTTAAAACTAAATACATCAGACATAGGATTAGCCTCGTCTTCTGCTAAAAACGATCCGATATTTTCACTGATTTCAAAAGAGGGTGTCTCTAATGGTTCAGCGCCAAATTTAATAAAATTATTCTCAATCTCTTTTAAAAGTTGTTTTTTTAAGACTAACTTTTTATCCCAACGATCTTCAAATCCAGACGGTAGCGAAGGATTGAGTTTTTTTTCTTTTTCCATTTTAGTGGTACTTTGGGTAGGTTACGCTCCTACGACTTCGGATCCACAAACCGACGTGATACTATTTCACCACCAAAGCTTATGTTTATAGTTTTATATTATTTTTTAGTGAATTTAAAATTATTTTATGTTTGAAAATAGCTAGCCTTAGCCAGCATGATTGATATGTCTATGCGTAGCTCTGTTAGTTTCAATTACTAAAGCTAGTTTAATCATGGACAACTTCTAGAATAAATTAGGATTATTACAAGTAAAAAAAAAGGGAGTTTGCTTTCGCAAACCCCCTTTATAAATTTTGTAAAATTTATTAGCCTTCTTGTTTTACCAAGTTAACTGCGCTTGGGCCTTTTGGACCATCTTCTAAAGTAAACTCAAGTGAGTCTCCTTCATTTAAAAATCTCAAACCAGCATCTTTTACTGCACTAGCATGAACAAAGGCATCTTTTTCACCATCTTCTCTTTCGATGAAACCATAACCTTTTTTACCGTTAAACCACTTAACTTTACCTTTTAATGTACTCATTTTATTTCTTAGTCCTATTGTTATTTATAAAGGCGTGAAATTAGTTTTTTTAATAGGAATAGCAAGTAGAAATTAAAAAACTTTTGGTGGTGGCTGAGGAAGGATTCGCACCTCCGACACAAGCCTTTTCAGGGCTCTGCTCTACTCCTGAGCTACTCAGCCTTAAGTTATCCTCTAAAGATTATTCTACCTTTAGTAAGATCGTAAGGTGTCATTTCAACCGTAACATTATCGCCTTGTAAAACTCTAATTCTATTCTTTCTAAGTTTTCCAGCTGTATGTGCAGTTACGATATGTCCATTTTCTAATTGAACTCTGAACATGGCGTTTGGTAACAAATCGGTTACCTTACCTTTGAATTCAAGTAGATCTTGTTTTGACAAATTTATTTTCTCCTAATTCTTTTTATGATTGATTGAGCGTGTCCTTCCAATCTCTCATAATTTGCAAGTGTTATAGCTGATGGCCCAAGACTTTCAATACCCTTTTTTGATAAGTTTATATAAGAGATTTTTTTAACAAACTCTGAAACACTTAAGCCACTTGAGTATTTACTAGTCATGTTAGTAGGTAAAACATGATTTGTACCTGGCACACCATAATCAGTCATTGCCATAACAGCATATTTTCCAAGACAAATTGAACCTGCATTTTTAATTTTTGGAACAAGCGATTTATAATTTTTAGTATTTAATTCTAAGTGCTCTGGTCCAATTTTATTAATTATTTCAACTACTTTTGTATCTGAGTTTACGTACATGAATATTCCATTTGCCATTAAGCTTTTGTTGGCAATTGAAGATCTAGGAATTTCTTTTAATTGTTTTTGTAATTCCTCTTTTGTTTGTTTTAATACATTTAGATCTTTAGAAATTAGAATGCATTGAGCTAATGGATCGTGTTCTGCTTGACCTAACAGATCACTTGCAAGCCATTCTGGATTAGAACTTTTATCTGCAACTACTAAAACTTCTGAAGGTCCCGCGGTCATAGCTTCAATACCAATATCACCAAATACTTCTTTTTTAGCTGCAGCTACGTAAGAATTACCGGGTCCAACAATTTTATTCACTGGTTTAATTTTTTTTGTTCCATAAGCAGCTGCTGCAATTGCTGATGGGCCACCGATTGAATAGATTTCTTTAATTTTACATTTTTTAGCAGCATACAAAACTGCAGGGTTTTGTTTGCCTTTGTACCCTGGATTAATCATTACAATTCTTTTAACACCAGCAACTATTGCAGGAATAGCATTCATAAGCACACTTGATGGATAAGAAGCTGTTGATCCTGGGACATATATTGCAACAGATTCTAAAGGAACATATTTATAATCAACTTTGTTTTTGTATTTATCTGTGTAGGAAATATTTTTAAATTTTTGTAATGAGTGAAATTTATAAATTCTATTATAAGCAGCGTCTATTGCTTGTTTTACTTTTTTTTCTAAAGATTTAATTGAATTATTTATTTGCTTAGGTGTTGGAACTATTACTGTATTTTTATTAAATCTCTTCTCATATTTAAGAAGGGCTTTATCACCATTTCTTTTAACATCTTTGATAATGTTAGTTACAGATACAGTACTAGACTGAAGTTTTTTACGTCTTTGACTTAGTAAATTTTCTAATGCTTTGTCAAAGTTTTTGCTTTTAATTGATAACTCTTTCATTACTAAATTTCGTTTTGATCTTCTAATCTTACTTCTATTGTTTCAGCAGAAAGAGATATATGAGCATTATTCTTAAATATCAAATCAATCTCATATTCTTCTTTATTTTTAAGATAATTTATAGCGATTAATTCTAAAGGTAACTCTGGATTTTTTTGATCAATATTTTTTGATTTTACGCTACTTACAAAATCAAATTTGCAAATACTATTTACTTTTTTACTATCTTCTCCTGCTTCAACTTTATTTCTCTCAATTGATAAAAGAAAAACCTTATTTTCTTTAAGGTATTTAATATTATCAACATTTGTTGTAGCTCCCATACAGCACGCAGAAATCATCTGCAAACCTTCGTTATCTACAGCTATTATTTTGGCTAAATATTTTTTATCGCTCATTTTACTCTTTTAATTTTAACTCCAATTTTTTTCAATTTATTCTCAATATTTTCATATCCTCTATCTAAATGATAAATTCTATTAATTATAGATTTACCATTTGCAACGATTGCAGCTAATACAAGTGCAACTGAAGCTCTTAGATCACTCGACATTAATTCCGCACCAATAAAATTAGTTTTACCCTCAATAATTGCTTTATTATTTTTGATATTAATTTTAGCACCTAATCTTTGTAATTCTGCAACGTGCATAAATCTATTTTCAAAGATACTTTCTGTAATTGAACTCACGCCATTAGCTCTACATAACAGAACCATAAATTGCGCCTGTAAATCTGTCGGAAAACTTGGGTACTCTTTAGTTTTAATATTTTTTATAGGTTTAATTTTTTCTGGTCCTTTAATAAAAATTTTATTTTCAGTCGTTCTGATTTTAGCACCAGTTTTTTTTAATAAATTTAGTTCAGTACTAATAATTTTTGGATTTAAATTTTGAATTTCTAAATCTCCTTTAGATATGGCAGCAGCAACACAAAATGTGCCTGTTTCTATTCTGTCAGCCATAACTGAATATTCAGTTTGATTAAGAGATTTTACTCCTACTATTTCACAAGTTCTCCCCTTCCACTTTATATTAGCACCAGCTGATTTTAAAAAATCAGTTAGATCTTTTATTTCAGGTTCTATTGCACAATTTTTTAATATAGTTTTGCCATTAGCTAAGCATGCAGCAATAATTGAATTTTCAGTTGCACCAACGCTTATGTTAGAAAAGTTTATTGTCGTCCCTTTTAATTTACCTTTAGATTTTGCATGAATATAACCTTTTTTTATTTCATAATTCATTCCTAATTTTTTTAATGCTGCTAGATGATAATTAACAGGACGTGCTCCTATCAAACATCCGCCTGGAAGCGATGTAATAGAATTTTGAAACTTTGATACTAATGGTCCTAATACTAAAATTGAACCTCTCATTGTCTTAACTAAAGAGTAACTAGCAAAAGTTTTCATATTATTTTTGTTTTGAATTTTTGCTGTCTTTTTATCTTTTGATAAGCTTATTTTTGAACCTAAAGATTTTAAGAGATTTAACATAGTATCTATGTCTCTTACTCTTGGTAAATTTTTTATAATAACTGTTTTATCAAATAAAAGTGTTGCAGCTAAAATTGGTAATGAAGCATTTTTTGATCCGGAAATTGAGACCTTGCCCTTGAGTTTACAAGGACCTTCTATCAAAAATTTATCCATGAGTTATTTTATTTTTGCAACTTGAATAGTTGTCTGTCCCTGATATTTGCCGTTCTTTGATTTATAAGTTGTCTCTGGTTGTGTTTCAGATTTAAAAAATAAAAACTGAGCAATTCCTTCATTAGAATAAATCTTAGCAGGATTAGGTGTTGTATTTGATAACTCAATTACAATATTGCCTTCAAATTCATTTTCGATTGGGGTTACGTTACAAATAATACCTGTTCTAGCATAAGTGCTTTTACCAACACATATACACAAAACATCTTTTGGAATTCTAAAATACTCAACTGTTTTTGCTAAAACAAATGAGTTGGGAGGAATAATGCAATGTGGTCCTTTTCTCTCAATAAAATTGTCATCAGAAAAGTTTTTTGGATCAACTAATGAGTTATTTACGTTAGTAAAAATTCTATACTCATCAGAAATTCTTACATCATATCCCATACTACTTAAACCATAAGAGATTTTACCTTCTGACACTTGATGATCTAAAAAAGGCTCTATCATGTTGTGTTCTTTACACATTTTTTTGATCCAAGAATCAGGTTGAATAGACATTATTTTGATTTCTTCTTAGTTTTTTTTTGAAATAGTTTTCTTTTTTTTAAATTTTTTTTTAGAGCTAAACTTAAACGCTCATTTTTATCTTTAGTGTTCATTCCTTGTCAGGATTTGTTAAAAAGTCTAAAGATATTGGTTTGTTAGGATCTAACGCTTTTGCTTTTGGTTCTTCTGTTGTTTTCGGGCCCTCTTTAGCAAGTCTTTTGGCTTTTTTTTCAGCAAGCTTTCTTTCACGCTTAGCTTGCTTTTCCATTAACTTGTTTCCTTTAGTAGATTTATAATCGTAATGAATGCCCATAAAAATTTCCTCCGGTAGATATAAAACAATTTTCAAAAAAAATTAAGGCAATAATTTGTAAAAAATGCTTTATATACAGCGAATTACAAAAACTTTTTAACGCCCCTATAGTTAAATGGCATAACGTGTCCATGGTAAGGATAAATTTCAAGTTCGATTCTTGGTGGGGGCACCACTATTTCTTGTAGAAAATTTTTCTAATTATAATTGTAATTATTACTAAAATAAAAAATCCAATTAATGGCATGTAAATATCAGGAGAGAAAATCAAATCTATTAAACTTGGTGCCTCTTCATTTTGATCAATGATTTTTTCTAGTCCACTACCAAGTGATACCCATATAAAAACTTGAGGAATTAAACCAATAAAAGTTGCTATAAAAAAATTAGAAGTTTTGACGTTAAAAATGCAAGGTAAAACATTTGATATAGCAAAAGGAATTCCACCCACAAACCTATAAATAAGTAAAAAATTGAATTCAGATTTTTTAAATTTTTCCTCTAAATTTTGAAATTTATTTAAAAATTTTTCTTTAATTGTTTCTTTAAAAAAATAATTAGCAAACAAATAAAGGCCAGTAGCTCCTATAGTCATGCCTATCACAACCAATATGCTACCTAACCATTTACCAAATATAAATCCAGCTAATAAAGTTATTGGAGAGCCAAATCCGCCAGCTAAAACCCAAATAATTGTAAAAATTAAAAATAATAGTCCTAAAATAAATAGATTTGTTTGTCTTAATTCAAAAAAATAATCTCTATTATTTTTTAAAAAATCATAACTGGTAATTTCTTGAAGTGTAAATTTTGAAAATATAAAATACAGAAATAACAAAACTGCTGAAACATAGAATAAAGCTATAAAAATTTTGATTTTTTTTGTTTTTTCCATGAATATTAATAATAAATTTTAAATCTTCTAATTGCTATTTATATATTTAGTTAATATAAAGGGCCAAATTTTAAGAAAAATTTAACCTATTTATTCATATGAAAAGAACTTGGCAGCCAAAGAAAAAGAAAAGACTAAAGAAACATGGTTTTCGTTCAAAGATGAAAACTAAAGGTGGTCAAAAACTTTTAAAGAGAAGAAGAGCTAGAGGAAGAAAGAATCTTACAGTTTCTTCAACAGTTAAAAGAAAAAAGAAATAAATCTAATTAATGAAAAGCAAAATTCTTGCTCTTTCTAAAAATGAAGATTTCAAATCACTTTTAAAGAAAAGAAAAGTATCCAATAAATTTGTAACTATTTTTTTTGGAAAACTTTTAGGAAAAAATCCAAAAAATTTGAACATCAGCTTTGTTACTAAAAGAAAAATTGGTAACGCAGTAAAAAGGAATAAAATTAAGAGAAGACTTAGAAATATTACTAATGAGGCAGTCAAAAAAGTATCAATAAACTTTGATTATTCATTTCTTGTTATTGCTAAGCCAACTATGCTAAATAACGACTACTTAAATATAAAAGAAACTCTATTTAAAGATTTTGAAAGAATTAAATAATGAATGTTTTTACTAAAGGTTTAGTTGGTTTAATTAAAGGCTATAAATATTTAGTAAGCCCTTTATTAGGTCCTTCTTGTAGATATTTGCCAACTTGCTCTGAATACAGCATTGAAGCTTTAAAAACTTATGGTTTTTTTAAAGGTTCATTTTTAAGTTTAAAGAGAATTTTGTCATGCCATCCAATTAAATTTTTAGGTGGTGGTGAAGGATTTGATCCAGTTAATAAAAAATTAAAGGTTAAAAAATAATGGACCAAAAAAACGTCGTAGCAGCTATTTCTTTATCCGCAGCAGTAATAATTCTTTATTCATTATTTTTTGCACCAGAACCTCCTCAAAGAAATCAAAATTTAGCTGAAAAAAATAAATTAGAACAAAATTCAGATGCACCAAGTTTAGATCAAGAAGAAAAAGTAGTTGAAGTTTCAAGAACTGAAGCGATTGAGCAAAATGAAAGAATTAAATTTGAAAATGAAAATATCATTGGATCTATTTCACTTAAAGGTGCAACTATCGATGATTTAACATTCAAAAATTACGATACCACTCTAAAAAGTAACATAAATGTTACATTGTTAAATCCTAGAAATATTAAAGATGGATACTTTGTAGAAAGCGGATTTGTAACTACTGACAAAAATATTGATATTCCAAATTCAGATTCTATTTGGGAAGTAAAAGGAAATAAGCAATTAACTGAACAAAGTCCTGTTAGATTAACTTGGACAAATGATCAGGGAATTACTTTTGAAAAAGAAATATCTATAGACGATAAGTTTCTATTTACAATTAATCAAAAAGTAATCAATTCTACTGATAAAAAATACGATTTTTATTCTTACGGGCAAATCATAAGAAATAAAATTCCTGAAGGGTTAACAGATTTTTATATTCTTCACGAAGGTTTGCTAGCATCTCTAGATGGTGAATTAATTGAAGAGGACTATGACGACATTGAAGAAGAAAAATTTTCAATGAATGCCACAAAAGGCTGGTTTGGAATTGGTGATAAATATTGGATTAGTTCAATAGTGCCACCAAGAAATAAAGAGTTTAAAACTACTTTTGATTATAAAAACAAATTCAGAGCCAACTATATATCTACTGAACCAATAGAACTTGGAAGCAACTCTTCTATAAGTGAACAAATGCAAGTAATTGTTGCAGCAAAAAGAGTTGATACAATAGACGGATATGCTGCTGACTTAAACATTGATAAATTTGATTTAGTAATCGATTGGGGTTTTCTTTATTTCATAACTAAACCTTTATTTTATGCAATTGATTATTTTTTTGATTTAATGGGTAATTATGGATTAGCTATTATAGCTGTTACTTTCTGTATTCGTTTAGCATTCTTCCCGTTAGCTAATTTCTCTTTCAGAAGTATGGCAAAAATGAAAGCCTTAACTCCTGAAATGACACGTCTTAAAGAGTTACACAAAGATGACAAAATGAAATTACAACAAGAGATGATGGCACTTTATAAAAAAGAAAAAGTAAATCCTATGTCTGGTTGTTTGCCAATCATGATACAAATTCCAGTATTCTTTGCCTTATATAAAGTTTTATTTGTAACTATTGAAATGCGTCAAATGCCATTTTATGGATGGATCCAAGATTTATCGGAAAGAGATCCAACATCGTTGTTTAATTTGTTTGGATTATTACCTTATGACGTTCCGTCATTCCTAGTGATTGGTGCATGGCCTGTTGCTATGGGTGTTTCAATGTGGGTACAGCAAAAACTAAATCCTGCACCAACAGATCCAATGCAGGCAAAAATATTCGCATTCTTTCCACTTTTTCTAACGGTAATTTTAGCACCATTCCCAGCTGGACTAGTAATCTATTGGACAGTTAATAACGTACTGACAATGGCTCAACAACTTTTCATAATGAAGAGAACTACAGTAAAAACTACTACTTAGATGCTCTCATTAAGCGACGCTGAATTAAATTCAATAATACCAAAATCTGGACCTTCTTCTGAGCAAGTTAGAAAATATCTAGAAAAATATAATGATGAATATATCGTCATTAAGTGTGGTGGCAGTGTCTTAACAGATAGTAAATTATATGACATTTTAATTAATGATATATCAACTTTAAGAAAGCTAGGCTTTTATCCAGTTATTGTTCATGGTGGTGGAAAAAAAATTACTGCAAAACTTAATGAGAATAATATTGAATCTAAATTTATTAATGGACTTAGAGTTACTGATTTAGATACTATTAAAATTGTTGAAGAAGTGTTGTCTGAATTTAACCATGAGATAGTTCAATCTTTAATTAAAACTGGAATTGATGCGCAACAGTTTACCTCAAAGGAAAATTCAATAATTGAAGCGACAAAAGAAAATGAAGAACTTGGTTATGTAGGTTTACCGTCTAAAATTACCACTTCTTCTATAGAGGCTTCAATTAAATCTGACAAAATACCAGTTATTGCACCTCTTGGTAAAGGTAATGACGGTAATGTCTATAACATTAATGCCGATACAGCCGCTGGTTCAATTGCAAAATCTTTAAATGCAAGAAGATTATTAATACTAAGTGATGTCGAAGGTGTTTTGGATAATGAAAAAAAACTAATCAGTGAAATAAACTCAACTGTATCTGAGGAACTGATAAAAAAAGAAATTATAACTGGTGGCATGATACCAAAGATAAAAAATTGCTTAGATGTTGCTTCAAATGGTGTAAAAGGAGTGTGTATTATTGATGGAAGAAAACCGCATTCAATTTTATTTGAACTTTTATCTGACCAAGGATCTGGAACATTAATTAGAAAATGAAAGAATTAAAAAACATAAAGAATATCCTTTTTGACTGCGATGGTGTTTTATATCAAGACCTTGAAGCAGTGTTTGGTCAAGTTAGTAAAAAAATGACTGAATATATATCTAATAAACTTAATGTTGATTTGATAAAGGCAAAAGAATTGCAGACTAATTATTTTCATAAATACAACACAAGTTTAAATGGCTTAATGATACATCATGATATTGATCCTAAAGAATTTTTAGATTTTGTTCATGATATTGATTTATCTTTTTTAGAAAAAGATACAGCTTTAAGATATGAGCTAGAAAACCTTAATTTAAGAAAATTTGTTTTTACAAATGGAAGTCATGACCACGTAAAACATATTACTACAACATTAGGTATAGAAGATCAGTTTGAAGGCGTATTTGATATTGTAGATGCAGAATACCACCCAAAACCTGAAGCAAAAGCATTTGATCTTATGGTTGAAAAATTCAAAATAGATCCAAAAGAAACTTTATATATCGAAGATATCGCAAAAAACTTATCGATTGGAAAAGAAAGAGGAACTATTACTGCTTGGTTAATTAACGATGAAGAATGGGGGAAAAAAGAATCCAATAAAGAATACATTGATTATAAAATTGAAAATCTTACTTTATTTTTAAAAGAAATAAGGTTATTAAAAAACTCATAAATTATGTCTTTAGAAAAAATTATAAATGATGCTTGGGAAAATAAAGATCAGGTAAATCAAAACTCTGATCAGAGTTTAAAAGATGCAATAAATCAAGTAATTAAAGATCTAGATAGTGGTAAATCAAGAGTTGCCGAAAAAATCAATGGTGAGTGGGTAACTCATCAGCATCTAAAAAAAGCAATAATGTTAAGTTTTAGAATCCATGGTATGGAAACTTTAGATGGTCCTTACTCTGCTTGGAGAGATAAAGCACACTTGTTAAAAGGTAAAACTGCAGGGTGGTCTAATGATGATTTTGAAAAAGCAGGATTTAGAATGGTGCCAAATACAGCAATGAGAAAAGGATCTTACGTTGCTAAGAACGTAGTATTAATGCCAAGTTACGTTAACATTGGCGCTTATATTGATGAAGGAACAATGATGGACACTTTCAGTAGAGCTGGAAGCTGTTGTCAGATTGGAAAAAATTGTCATATCTCAGCTGGAACAGGTGTTGGAGGAGTACTAGAACCTGCACAAGCTTTACCAACAATTATTGAGGATAATGTTTTTTTAGGAGCAATGTCTGAAGTTGTGGAAGGTGTTATTGTAGGTGAAGGGTCTGTTTTAAGTATGGGAATGTACATAGGACAATCAACAAAAATTGTTAACAGAAAAACTGGTGAGATAACTTATGGTAAAATACCTCCATACTCTGTTGTTGTCCCTGGTTCATTACCAGACAAAAATAATCCAGCTGCACCCTCTTTATATTGTGCGGTAATCATCAAACAAGTTGATGAAAAAACTAGATCAAAGACTTCAGTAAACGATCTTCTAAGAGAATAGTAATGAAAACAATTAATGAACTTCAGTTAGCTAAAGAGCTAATTAAGTTCCCGTCTATAACTCCGACTGATGCGGGTGTAATGGGTCATTTGGAAAAAAAGCTTAAGTCATTGGGCTTTAAAACTAAAGTTTTAACATTTGCAGAAAAAAATACAAAACCTGTAAAAAACTTGTACGCAAGATTAGGAACGAAAGGTCCTAACTTATGTTTTGCTGGTCATTTAGATGTTGTGCCTCCAGGAAATATTAAGGATTGGACAATCAAACCTTTTAAACCTGCAATTAAAAAAGGTCATTTGATTGGAAGAGGTGCAAACGATATGAAAAGTTCGATTGCAGCTTTTGTTTCTGCTGTCAGCAAATATATATCTGAAAATAAACCTAATGGTTCAATTAGCTTATTAATCACAGGTGATGAGGAAGGTGTTGCAATTAACGGTACAAAAAAAGTTGTTGAGTATTTAAAGAAGAAAAAAGAAAAAATTGATTTTTGTATCGTTGGTGAGCCAACTAATCCAAGTAAATTAGGTGAGATGATTAAAATCGGAAGACGTGGCAGTATGAATGGTAAGCTGACGATTAATGGTGTTCAAGGTCATGTTGCATATCCACATAGAGCAAAAAATCCGGTAACAACACTAATTAAAATTTTCAATGAATTTAAAAAAATTAAATTAGACAAAGGAACTAAAGATTTTCAACCTTCAAATTTAGAAATAACTAGAATTAATATCGATAACAATGCTGATAATGTAATTCCTGCATTAGCTTCAGGAACTTTTAATGTAAGATTTAATAATAAGCATTCATCAAATTCAATTAAGACTAAATTAAATAAAATCATCAAAAAAGTTACCTCAAAGGATAAAGTAAAGTTTGAAATGAATTATAGAGTTTCAGGTGAAGCTTTTTTATCTAAACCAAATTCTACTACCTATATGGTTAGGGATGTAATTAAAAAAATTACAAAAATTAATCCAAAACTATCAACAACCGGTGGTACTTCTGATGCTAGATTTATTAGAAAAATTAGTCCTTGTTTAGAATTTGGATTAGTAGGAAAAACTATGCACAAAATTGATGAAGCTGTTTCACTCACTGACTTAAAAAAGCTTACACAAATTTATCAAAATATACTTAAGAAGTATTTCAATTGAAAACTGGGCTAATAACGACAAATACTTATCAAGATCATGATACTGGCAATGGTCATCCTGAAAAAGTAGATAGAGTTTCTATTGTCATAGAAAACTTTAAAAAAATAAATGATAAAAATCTAATTTGGCAAACGCCTCAAAAATTTGATCATCAGCTTTTAAAGACAACTCATTCCTCAAATTATATTGATTTCGTTAACAATTCTTTTCCAGCAAAAGGTTTGGATTTTTTAGATGGGGATACAATTGTTTCACCAGGAAGTAAGGATGCAACAGTTGATGCAGTTGGTTCAATTATAACAGCCATAGATGGTGTAATTGAAAAAAAATACAAAAATGCTTTTTGCGCAGTAAGACCTCCTGGACATCATGCAGAGAAAGAAAAAGCAATGGGTTTTTGTATTTACAACAACGTGGCTGTAGGAGCTACTTATTTGATAGAAAAATTTAAGTATAAAAAAATAGCAATAATTGACTTTGATGTTCATCATGGAAATGGAACTCAAGATATATTTTATGATAATGAAAAAGTTCTATATATATCTACTCATCAATTTCCATATTATCCAGGATCAGGTTCTGAAATAGAAAAAGGCAAACATAACAATATTTTTAATGTCCCTTTAGAGGCCGGGACAACTTCTGAGCAATACTTAAATGCATACGAACATGTTTTGAAAAAACTCAAAGAATTTAAACCAGATTTTATACTTTGCTCAGCTGGTTTTGATGCCCACAAAGATGATCCCCTCGCACAATTAAAATTGGAAACAGAAGATTTTTATAAAATTACTCAAAGAACCTTACAACTTGCAAAAGAATATTGTGATGGAAAAGTAGTTTCAATTTTAGAGGGTGGTTACGATCTTAATGCCTTAAAAGATTCCACTAAAAGACATGTTGATGCTTTGATAGAATTTAATTGATAAATTTGAATTTCATAATAAAGAAGCTTTAAAATGAAACTTTATAAAATTAAAAAATCAGACATTGATAAAAAAGGTAGAGGTCTTTATGCAACTAGAGATATTAAGGCTGGAACTAAGATAATTAATTATAACGGTAAACTAATCACAAAAAAACAAACTGAAGAGTCTGATAAATACGACAATAGTAAACCAATATACTTATTCACTATTAATAAAAAATATGACTTAGATGGAGATTTCCCGTGGAACACTGCAAGATTGATTAATCACTCGTGTGATAATAATTGTGACTATGATGGTAAGGGTCTCAAAATTTGGGTTAAATCAATAAGAGATATTAAAAAGGGTGAAGAATTTACATGTGATTATGGATTTGGCTATGATGAAAATTACAAACAATTTCCATGTAAGTGTAAATCTAAAAACTGTTGTGGTTACATATTAAGAGCAGAGTCTAGATGGAGAGTAAATAAAAAATTTGCAATGAGTAATAAAAAAAATCTAATAAAAAACTCTCTCAAGAAATAATCCAGCTGCGGGCGCAGGTGGAGCACACATTCTTCTATTCTTAGATTTTATAACTTTGGCAAATTGATCTAACGACCACTTTTTTTCACCAAGATATTTTAAGCAACCTACCATTGATCTTACTTGTTGCTGTAAAAAAGATTGTGATTGAAATTTAATAATTATTCTATCTTTTTTTGAGGTAACCGTAGCTTTTTCCATTGTTCTAATTGGACTTTTTGCATTGCAACTTGATGCTCTGAAAGTTGAAAAATCTCTTTTACCTAATAATTTAACAGCACCTTTCTTCATCAATTTAATATCTAATTCTTTTCTTACATACCAAGATCTATTTTTTTCAATCATAGGCATTCCTGGTCTATTGATTATGATATACTTATAAAGCCTCTTTTTAGCAGAAAATCTTGCATGGAATTTTTGTGGTTTTTTTATGCATTTAAGCAATGTCACCCCATAGGGATTTACAAAAAAATTAATAGAATTTACAAATTTTCTAATATCTTTTATTTCGGTATGACAATCAAAATGAGCAGATTGTTCAATAGCATGTACACCAGAGTCTGTTCGACCTGATCCATAAACTTTTATCTTTTCTTTTAAAATTTTAGATAATTCTTTTTGAATTAATCCTTGAACGGTATTCCCTTTTTTTTGAATTTGCCAACCTTTGAAACTTGTACCTACATATTCGATTAGAATTTGGTATCTAATCATTCGACAGAATTATTCCTTTTTTAATTCTAGATCCGAGCATAAATTCATTTATGGATTGCACTCTTTTACCCTGTCTTTGAATTTCTAGGATTTTTAAAGATTTATTATCACCACAAATTACCTCTAATTCATCAGATGTAACTTCACCTACTTTACCAACAGCGCTGCCAATCTTTGCTTTTAAAATTTTATAACGCTCACCAGCATAATTGAACCAAGCACCTGGAACAGGGTATAAACCATTAACTTTTCCAATTATTTGATCAGAACTATCATTCCAATTAATTCGACCTTCTGATTTTTCAATCTTTGGAGCATAAGTTGCACCACTATGATTTTGTTCTACAAAATTAGCCTTATCATCAAGAACGTCATCTATTTCATCTAATATCTTTTCCGCAGCTAAAAAGGATAATTTTTCAGATACCTCCTCAGTGTTTTCTCCATTGAGCTCTATCTTATACTGATTAGAAACTCCTCCCGCGTCTAGTTCTTCACTGATTTTCATCATGCTAATTCCTGTTTCTTTTTCTAAATTCATTATTGATCTTTGTATGGGGGCTGCTCCTCGCCATTTTGGTAATAAAGATGCATGTATATTTATGAACCCTTTTTTTGTTAAATCTAAAATTCTCTTAGGAATAATTTGGCCATAGGCAACAACAACTGCCAAATCAGCTTGTAAATTTTTTATATATTCAAATTCTTCATCATTATCTTTTAAAGTTTCGGGCGCCCTGTATTCAATATTAAGAGTTTCTGCGATTCCTTGAACAGGAGATTTGTTTACCTTTTGCCCTCTTTTAGATCTTTGTGGTGGTTGAGTGTAAACACAAGTTACAGGATATCCATTTTGATAAAGAGATTTTAATATGGGGACAGCAAACATTGGTGTTCCCATGAAAATTATTCTTTTTGGCATTTAATTATAAAACAGCAGCGTTTGATTTTAATTTAGATAATTTTTTTAAAATCATTGATTTTTTTAATTTAGATAAATAATCAATAAAAAGCACTCCCTCTAAGTGATCCATCTCATGTTGAATGCAAGTTGCTAACAAACCTTCAGCACTAATAATTTTCTTTTCGCCATTATAATCTAAAAATTCTATATCACATTTACTTGGTCTTTCTATTTCGGCAAATTGATTTGGTACTGACAGACATCCCTCTTCGTAAATTGATTTAATTGGATTTTTATTTTTTATTATTGGATTGACAAAATATCTTGGTTCTTTTTTGTTTTCATCTTTACTGATGTCCATAACTATAATTCTTTTTGGAACTCCTATTTGAATAGCAGCCAGACCTATACCATTTGCTGCATACATTGTTTCCAACATATCATCCATAAGTGTTTGTTCATCTTTACCAACACTATCTACTGGTTGCGATATTTGTCGTAAAATCTTATTTGGCTCTGTCAAAATTGTTCTTACAGTCATAAAATTATTTTAGTCTAATTTTTAAACTTTTAAAGGTAGAACTTTAAGAAGTATTTTATTTCTAATTGGATCAATATCTAATTTATTTAAAGTGCTTATTATGAAGTAGATAGTATCATCATCTATCTCTTCTAAATTATCTTGACCAATAACTTGAGCTAATCTCAATAATGCGCCACCTATATCTTCTTTGATGATCATATTTTGAATATCTGTGGGTATTTCCTTATCATCATTTATTTCATACAAATTGTCATATTTTTCTGAAACTTTTATTCCATCAGATTTCAATGCTTCTAAGAAAATTATATCTTTTTTTGAAAAGAAGTATTTTTTGTTTTTTTTGATTTTTTTAAGGAAATTCTCAACATCTTTTTCAATTTCATTAGTTTTATACTCGTTCTCAAAATAATTTATTAATTTTGATTGATGTAAAACTTTATTATTTATTTTAACACTTAGGTCCTCAATTTTTACGTTTTTGTTAGTGTTAGCACTATAAAAAGTAGTGAAATTAGAAGGCACTTCATCTTCATCAATTTGAGCTAAAAATTTATCTAGCTCCTTATCAAACGCATTAGCAATGTTTTCTTCTGTTAAAGAATCTTTTAAGAGTTTCAAAAGTTCTAATTTTTTTTCCACATCAGTTGTTAACAATATTCCTTGATAAACAAGTGCTCTACCTTCTTGTTTTGGTAAAAGTTTATAAGAATCTTTAATTGTTAATAGTTGGTTAATGTTAAATTGAAATTTTTTATATATCTCAAATAATTCTGTCTCTAAATAATTTTGATTATGAGTAGCATTTTCAATGACTGAAATTTTTTCTAAATCAGCAATATCAATTTTATCAGCATTTACTAAAAGATTAGCCGCAGATAAATAACTCCAAATCATTCTTGGTGTAGTTTCGTTAGGCTCGAACTCAAAATTTGGATTAGTTCTATGTGCTAAATGAAAATCTAAGATTGTATTCTCTGATACGGTTTCTTGACCCTCTTCAGATAAGCCTAACAAAAAATTTATTTTTGTTTCAAAATAATCATCTTTAAAACCAAGCTCTTTTCTTAAATCATAAATAAGTTGAGCCTGCTCTGATTGACCTGAATTTATTAGACAATATAGTTTAAATTTAAATAAATAATCATCTTCTGGAGCAGCTTGTGTCTTTTCAAAAATTTCACATGCTTTTTCTAAATCAGTTTTTGAAAGATGTGCATTTATTAAGTGAGTTACTAATTCTGGATTTTCATTAAGTAATTCATTTCTAATTAAATAATTTTCAATTAAATCTAAATTAGAATTTTTGATCAACCAGTTTGATTTTAATTTTGCAAATTCTTCAGATGAAATATTTTTATTTGGGTAATTTGCATTAGTTAACAATGAAATTTCAATTAAGTTATTTGCATCTTTCGATAAGTTAATTTTATCTAAACTTGCAAATATTTCTTTTAACTCTTTACCATTAGAGTTACGCCACATTTGCATAGTAAGACCATTTTCTGCTGGATCATATAAACCGATTATCTTTATCTCATTAGATTTTAAATCCTGTTCTTCTAAGATCTCGCTTTCAATCTTGAGACTATCTGTACTAAGTATTTGCTGCTCAGTAATTTGCTCCTCTTGTTCTACAATCTCATTGTTACTTTCTAAGTTTTCTTGAGACACATCATTTTGAGATTTATCGATATTCCATATATCAACTGGTTCGTCTTGAGAATTGGCATTAAGTGAAATTAAAAAAAATAGTATTAAAAAAATACCACTTTTCTTATTTAACAATTTTGAAATTTTCATTAGGAATTATTTTTTCAATTGTTTTTTTTGGTGATGGAAAATCTATTTCACTCAACAAGTAAACAGCACCCAGAATGATTAGTATAACTATAGATAACTTTATTAAGATGCTTACAATATTAAAGTTAGCTGATCTTGTTTTTTTTTGTAATAACATATATCCTAAGAATTATTTTCAAAATAAGACATATTTGTGTTTTTTCAATAAATAAACTTAATGAAATCTTATAAAAATATTGTTTTTTTAGGCATGATGGGATCAGGAAAATCAACCATAGGTAAATTGGTTTCAAAAAAATTAAACTTAAATTTTTTTGATATAGACAATGAAATTGAAAACAAAACGAAAATGAAAATTAAAGATATCTTTGAAAAAAAAGGGGAAACTTTTTTTAGAAAGTTAGAGGAAAAAATGTCAATATCAATTTTGTCAAAAAATAAGGGCGTTGTTTCACTTGGTGGCGGTGCATTTCTGAATAAAAACATCCAAAAAGAAATTTTGGAAAATCATTTATCTGTCTGGTTAAAGTGGGATGATACAACTTTGATAAAAAGGATAAAAAATAGCAAAAAAAGACCAATTGCATCAAAACTTAATGATGAAGAGTTAAAAAAACTTATTAAAGATAGGTCAAAAGATTACTCTAAGGCAGATTTGAAAATTAAATGTGATAATTTAACTAAAGATGAAATTTTACACAAACTGATTAAACTTAATGAAAAAATTTAGATTATTAATAAAAACCCCTACAAAAAACTACCCTATTCTTATAGGTAATAATATTACAAATAATTTAAAAGCAACTTTAAATCAAAACAAAATTACTATTAATAAGTGTCTTTTTTTTATTGATAAAAACTTAAACAAACAAAAATTAAAAGAAATTATTCAGCCATTTAAAAATAACTCAAAAATTATTTATTTTAATCCAAGCGAGAAAAGTAAAAATTTTAAAACTGTAATTCAAACTTTAGATATTTTACAAAAAACAGACTTTAATAGAAATGATTATTTAATAGCAATTGGCGGTGGAATAACAGGTGATACAGGTGGATTTGTTGCAAGTTTATTCAAACGAGGAATGAAGTTTATAAATATTCCAACAACATTACTTGCCCAAGTAGATTCATCAGTTGGAGGAAAAACTGGTGTTAATACAGCTTACGGGAAAAACTTAGTAGGTAGTTTTTATCAGCCAGAAATAGTAATTAGTGATACTAGTTTTTTAAGATCATTACCGAAAAGAGAATTAATTTGTGGATATGGTGAAATATTGAAACATTCAATTATTCAAAACAAATCATTTTTTAAATTTCTCGACAGTAAAGCTAACTTAATATTTAGGTTAAAATCACCATTTATTGAAAAAGCAATATTAGAAAGTTGTAAAATAAAACAAAATGTCGTGCAGAAAGATGAGAGAGAAAATGGTGTAAGAAAAATTTTAAATTTTGGGCATACTTTTGCGCATGCATATGAAGCTTCTCTAAATTACTCAAAAAAACTTAATCATGGAGAGGCCGTTTTACTTGGCATGATTTCAGCATTGAATTTTAGCAAGCAATTAAAAATTCTTAAAAAAAATGATTATGATTTAATTCTTAACCATTACTCTAAGATGAATTTACCTAGCAATATAAAACAATATTTTAAAAAAAGAGATATAAATAAATTAATTAGATTTATGCAAAATGACAAAAAAAATATGTCTAAAGATATTAATTTAATTTTGTTAAACTCAATTGGTAAAGTAAATCATAAAAATAAATTTAAAGTCGATAAATTAAAAAATTTTTTTAATAAAGAATTAAATAATTAAAATTTGAAGAGAATGAATAAACTTTTTCATTTCTTCATCTAAAGTTTTATAAATTAATTTATTGCTCTCAATTTTTGAATACTGCTTAAGTTGCTCAGACTTTATTGTAAGCTTAATATGAAATTTGGAGCCATCATTGCCTTTATGATTTTTGTGTAAGAAGCTTTTATCTTCAATTTTTAAATCTTCACATTGTATTTCAACTAAAATTTTTTCTTTTATTATTGAAATTAAATTATTTATATCCATAACATTACTTATATCATGAAAAACATTTGTGACTGGAATAATTGTAAAGAAATTGGAGCCTACAAAGCTCCTGTAGAAAAAGACAATAGCAGAAAATATCGTTTGCTTTGTCTAGAGCATGTAAAAGAGTTTAATAAAAATTGGAATTATTTTTCAGGTATGAATGATGATCAGATAATGGATTTTTTAAAATCAGATATGACATGGCATAAACCTACTCAAAATTTCAGTTCGTCAGATAATTTCTTCAAAGTTTTATGGAATGACACTCTCAAAGATGAAATGGATAAAGATAAATTTAAAAGTGATTATAATCATATGAGTAAGTTCAAATTTGATCATAAAGACATAAAAGCTTTTAGCGTCCTAGGTGTTTCGGTGGGATTAAAATGGCAGAAAATACAGGAAAAATTCAAATCACTTGTCAAAAAATTTCACCCTGATATTAATGCGGGCAATAAAAAGTACGAGGAAAAACTTAAATTAATAACGTTAGCTTATACTCAGCTAAAAAACACTTATAAGGAAAAAATTGACACCTAATTTGAACATAAAACCTGACATCAAATTATCATTAAAAAATACGTTTGGTATCGACTCTGATATGGAGGTTGATGCTTTTTCAGAAAAAACTGAATACGTTCCAGAAATAGATAAAAGTTATAAGTTTGATAAAGACACTACTTTAGCTTTAATTTCAGGTTTTGCTTTTAATAAACGGGTTTTAGTTCAAGGATATCATGGCACAGGTAAATCAACTCACATAGAACAAATTGCAGCCAGATTAAATTGGCCTTGTGTTAGAGTTAACCTTGATAGTCATGTTAGTAGAATAGATTTAATCGGAAAAGATGCGATTGTGTTAAAAGATGGTAAACAAGTTACTCAATTTAACGAGGGTATATTACCTTGGTCTATACAAAACCCTGTTGCTTTAGTCTTTGATGAATATGATGCTGGAAGACCTGACGTTATGTTTGTAATTCAAAGAGTTCTAGAGGCAGAGGGAAATTTCACACTATTAGATAAAAACAAAGTTATTAAACAAAACAAATTCTTTAGATTATTTGCAACTTCTAACACCGTAGGTCTTGGTGATACAACAGGATTATATCACGGTACACAGCAAATAAATCAAGGGCAAATGGATAGATGGAATATTGTAACAACTTTAAACTATTTAAGTTTAGAACGTGAGCTGGATATCGTTCTTGCTAAGAATAAAAATTTAAATAACGCTAAAGGAAAAGAAAAAGTTTCTAATATGATTAAAGTTGCATCATTAACTAGAAAAGGATTTATCGCTGGAGATATTTCAACAGTAATGAGCCCAAGAACAGTATTGCATTGGGCTGAAAATGCAGAAATTTTTAAAGATACAGGTTATGCATTTAGAGTTACTTTTTTAAATAAATGTGATGAGTTAGAAAAGAATACTATTGCTGAATATTATCAAAGATGCTTTGGAGAAGAGTTGCCTGAGTCTTTGTTAAATATTCAAATTTAAATGAGCAATAAAGAAAATTCTCTTAAAGAAAAACTTAAACAAGCTCTTTCATCAACTGTAAGGGTTATTTCGGATGATTTAGAGTTAAATAATAAATTTGATAAAAATAAAAGTTCAAAGAAATTTGATTTTTTTGAAATTGATAATCTTTCTGGACCAAGAGATTTTGTTAGATTAAGAGCAGAATCAGATTCAACCGCACTTAAAAAGAAATTTTCAGACGATATAGTTTTTAAAAAAAATTTACCATCTAACTCCTCGTGCAAATCACTTTATACAATTGCTGAAAAAATAAGATATGAACAGCTTGGGTATAAAATGCTTAAAGGTATAGAAAAAAACCTCAATCAAAATTATGAACAAGTAATAAATCTTAAAAGAAAAGATCAGCTAAAAACTAAAGAAGATGTTTCTGTGGCAGAAGCATTTGAGCTTTATATGCTCAAACACTTTCATAATATTAAGCTTAACTCTTTAACAAGTAGAATGTTGGATTTTTGGGAAAAAGATTTTGATGAATCTGTAAAAGACCACTTACATTTTCTAAAAGAAAACCTTGAAGATCAGAATGTTTATTCGTCTAAATTTTCAGAAATTTTACAGAACATGGACATATTTGATACAGAAGAAAATGAAGAACAAAAAGAGGAAAATAATGATGATGGACAAGATAATCCATCAAACGAAAATGAGGAATCTGACAGTGAAGACAAACAAGAACAAAGTAAAGATGAAGAAACTGAAACAAGTTTAGATTCAGATTATGATATCGATGAATATAAGATGGATGAACAACTTGTTGATACTGATTCTGATAAAGAAAGCTCTGAACAAGTAATTCAAAAATCAAATTTAAAGAATTTAAATTTAGAATACAAAGTTTTTACAAATCAATTCGATGAAGTAGTTAAAGCTGAAAACTTGGAAAATGCTGAAGAATCTGCAAAACTAAGACGAACACTTGATCAGCAGTTAATAGGCTTTCAGGATGTCATAACCAAGCTTGCAAACAAATTACAAAGACAACTTTTGGCTAAACAAAATCGAGCTTGGGATTTCGATTTAGAAGAAGGACTTTTAGATAGTTCAAAATTACCAAGGATAATAATGGATCCTTACAACTCTTTATCTTTTAAAAAGGAAAAAGATCAAGAATTTAAGGATACGATAGTAACTTTATTAATTGATAACTCTGGTTCAATGAGAGGAAGACCTATAACTATTGCAGCAATATGTGCAGATATATTGTCAAGAACTCTGGAAAGATGTTCTGTAAAAGTTGAGATACTAGGTTTTACCACAAAAAATTGGAAAGGTGGAAAGAGTAGAGAGCTTTGGAACAAACAAGAAAAACCAAAAACACCAGGAAGATTAAATGATTTAAGACATATCATTTATAAAGGTGGCGATACACATTGGCGACAAGCAAAAAATAATCTTGGGTTAATGCTTAAAGAAGGCTTGCTTAAAGAAAATATTGATGGGGAAGCTATTCAATGGGCATTTAATAGAATAAGAAAAAGAAAAGAAGAACGTAAAATTTTAATGGTTATTTCAGATGGTGCGCCAGTTGATGATTCTACTTTGTCAGTTAACTCAGGTGACTTTCTGGAAAAACATTTAAAGAAAATGGTAAAATTCATTGAAGAAAAATCCGATATTGAAATATTAGCAATAGGAATAGGGCATGATGTTTCTAGATATTATAACAAAGCAATTAAAATTACTGATGTTAATGAGTTGGGAGATGTGATGGTTTCTCAGCTAAGTACATTATTTGAAACCAAAAAAAAATTTCATTAAATATTAAATAGTTCTCTATTTTTCCATTTAATTAAAACTTCAGCTCCAGGTCGAGTTTTAGAATTTCTACAAATAATTTTTGCAAAATTTTTTTCTAAAAGCGTTTTTCCAATAAATATTCCTAAGCCCAATCCTGCTTTATCTTTGTTTTCTACATTTGATGTTTTTAAATATGGCTCTCCAATTTTTGGCAAAACATCTTTTGGATACCCATTACCGTCATCCTCAATTGTTATTTCAGTCATTCGACTATCACTTTTTAAATTTATAAATACTGTATCTTTAGAAAATTTATACGCATTACCAATAAAATTTTTCAATCCATAAACTATTTCAATAGATTTTGAAATTTTTTTAGGATCAGAATCTTGATCAAAATTAAATACAAATTTTCTATCTCCAACTTCCTCAAAGCTTTTGGTAATATCTGACAAATAATCTCTCATACTCAAGTCATCATCAATAAATTCTACTTCTTCTGATGGATTAATACTTAGTTTTTTAAGAATCTCTTCACATCGTTGTATTTGGCTTGAGAGTAATTCAATATCTTTACTTATTTCTTTATCATTTTTTAATTGTTTAGATAATTCTTGTGAAATTAGCTTTATCGTAGATAAAGGTGTTCCTAATGAATGGGCAGCGGCAGCGGCTTGACCCCCTAAAGATAATAGTTCATGCTCTTTAGCCATAACTTCCTCCATACGATTAAGAGCTTCCTTTCTAATTCTTGAGTCTTTTACAAATGAAAGTGCAAAATAATTAAGAAAAACTAATGCAATAATTAGCGCCATAGGTATTGCAAAATATACATATTGGTTGAGATTATTATCGTAATTTAATGGCGAGGGTAAAGGCTGATAATTAAAAGTTAAAAAAACAATTATTATTGATGTAATTACAACAATACTTAAATTTATTCTAAATCCTAAATTGGCAGCAGAAAAAACACTTGGTATTAGCAAAAAAATTATAAAAGGATTTGTAATACCGCCTGTTAAATAAACAAGTGTGCTTAACTGAATTGTATCAATCATTAGAAAAACAAATGAGCTTTGTTCTGATATTTGAACTTTTTTATATATGAGCTCTAGGTATAAATTGCTTAAAATTCCAATAAAAATTATTGAAAAACAAGCAAAATAATTAAATTCAAATTCTAAGACAAAATAAACTAAACTAATTGAAATTAACTGACCAATAATACCTATCCATCTTAAAAAAACATAAGTGGATTTTTTTAATGTAAAGTACTTTGAAGTTTCAAAAAAATTATTCACTAAATATCAAGATTTTTCACATTAATCGCATTTGATGTGATAAAATCTTTTCTTAGAGCAACATCATTACCCATTAGCGTATGGATCAAACTCTGATCTTTTTTGGTGTCTTTAGAGTATTGGACTTGTAATAAATTTCTTGTTTCTGGGTTTAAAGTAGTATTCCAAAGTTCTTCTGGATTCATTTCTCCTAGTCCTTTGAATCTTTGGATGCTCATTTTTGATTTTTCCTCATCAATAGCTTTAAGAAAATCTTTTGAACCTTTTTTTAATTTTTTAAGCTCTTTGCTATTATTTATAATGTAATTTTCTAACTCATTTTCATCTTTAATGTATATTCCTTTAGTCCCTTTATTTATTTTAAATAAAGGAGGTTGAGCTAAATATATATTTCCATTTTCAATTAACTTATTGAATGGTTTGTTATTAAAAAAAGTTAGTAGAAGTGCTCTAATGTGAGATCCATCAACATCAGCATCGGTCATAATAATTATTTTTCCATATCTCAAATCTTTAATATCTATCTCTTGAGATTTTGGATCTAATCCCAGAGCATTTATCAAAGTTAAAATTTCATTTGAGGAAATCATTTTTGATAAAGCTTTAGTTCTCTGATCAGTTCCATTGCCATTTTTTTTTGAATTTACTTCTTCTACATATGTATTTAAAATTTTTCCTCTTAAAGGTAGCACTGCTTGATTTGATCTGTTTCTACCTTGCTTTGCTGAGCCACCGGCTGAGTCTCCCTCAACTATAAAAAGTTCTGTTCCATCTTGTTTTCCTATTTGGCAATCTGCTAACTTTCCTGGTAAGCCACTCAATTCAAGAGCACCTTTTCGTCTTACATTCTCTCTGGCTTTTCTAGCTACATCTCTAGCTAGTGCCGCTTGAATTACTTTTGCTAAAATAATTTTAGCTACTGACGGATTTTGATCAAACCAAATTGATAGTTTTTCATTAACAATTGTCTCTACAATCATTCTTACTTCTGAAGAGACAAGTTTATCTTTTGTTTGTGAAGAAAACTTTGGATCTGGAATTTTTGCTGACAAAACACATGTCAAACCTTCTTTGATATCATCGCCTGAAATTGCTAATTTATTCTTTTTTAATAAGTTATGTTCATTTGCATACTTATTAACAACTCTTGTTAATGCGCTTCTAAATCCTAATAAGTGTGTTCCACCATCTTTTTGAAAAATATTGTTGGTATAAGGGTATACATCTTCAGAATAACTAGCATTCCATTTGAGAGAACATTCAATCTCTATATTTCCCTTTTTTCCTTCGATATATATGGGTTTTTTGAATAGTTCGTTACCATTTTTGTTTTCAAGTTTTTCTCTTTTTTCATCAAGAAAATCTACGAATTCTAAAACTCCACCATCAAATTTAAAATCGTTCTTCTTCTCTTTTTTTTGAGTAGCATCAGTAAAAATGATTTTTATTCCTTTATTTAAAAAGGCAAGTTCTCTCATTCTTTTGATTAAAATATTTCCACTAAATTTAATTGATGAAAATATATCCTTTGATGGAAGAAAAGTAATTTGTGTTCCTGTGTCTTTCGATTTACCTGTTGTTTTTAAAGGTGCTTCAGCTTCACCATTTTTAAATTTTATAAAGTGTTTTTTCCCATCTCTATGAATTTCTAATTCTAATTTTTCTGACAAAGCATTTACTACTGACACCCCAACACCATGCAATCCACCTGAAACTTTATAAGAATCGTGATCAAATTTACCTCCAGCATGTAGTTGTGTCATAATAACTTCTGCGGCTGATTTTTTTTCACCTCTGTGCATATCAACTGGAATTCCTCTACCATCATCTTTAACCGTAACAGTTCCATTTGAATTAAGTGTCACCTCAATCTTTTTACAATGTCCGGCTAAAGCTTCATCAATTGAGTTGTCAACAACCTCATAGACCATATGATGCAAACCAGTGCCATCATCGGTGTCACCAATATACATCCCGGGTCTTTTTCTTACAGCTTCAAGACCTTTTAGAACTTTAATAGAGTCTGCTTGATAGTTATTTTTGTTTGTCATTTTTTTTTATGGAAAACAAATTTATATCATTTTTATTTAAAATATGTTTTTTATTTCAAATTTATTTAAAGATTTAACGTTAAATTATTGTTGTATATCAATAGTTATTTAATGGCGGAGAGAGCGGGATTCGAACCCGCGAAAGGGTTGCCCCTTTACACGCTTTCCAAGCGTGCGCCTTCAACCACTCGGCCACCTCTCCAAATTATTTTTCTTTATTAATTTTTAAAACACCTATGAATGCTTCTTGAGGAATTTCTACTCTTCCAAATTGTTTAGATCTGGCCTTACCTTTTTTCTGTTTTTCTAATAACTTTCTTTTTCTGTCTGTTGCGCCACCACCATGAATTTTTGTCAAAACATCCTTTTTAAATCCTTTTATTGTTTCTCTAGCAATTATTTTTCCACCAATTGCTGCTTGTACTGGTATCATAAAATTGTGTCTTGGAATTAAGTCTTTAAGTTTTTCACAAACTTCTCTTCCTGTTCTTTGCGCAAAATCCTTGTGGATCATCATTGCTAAAGCATCTACTGGTTCTCCATTTACCAGAATACCTAATTTTACAAGATCACCTTCTCTGTGTCCTATAATTTCGTAATCAAAACTTGCATAACCGCTTGTCATTGATTTAATTCTGTCATTAAAATCAAAAACGACTTCATTTAAAGGAAGTTCGTAAGATAATACCGCTCTATTTCCTGAATAACTAAGATTAGTTTGAATTCCTCTTTTATCTTGGCAAAGTTTAATTATTGATCCTAAATATTCATCTGGTGTAATTACTGTGGCTTTTATCCAAGGTTCCTCTATTGATTTTATAAGTGTTGGATCAGGTAAGCTCGATGGATTTTGTAAATCAATAACATCTCCACTATTTAAATAAACTTTATAAACAACTCCAGGGGTAGTAGTTAATAAATTTACGTCAAATTCTCTTTCTAATCTCTCGGTTATTATTTCAAGGTGTAATAATCCTAGAAAACCACACCTAAAACCTAATCCTAACGCTGACGAAGATTCTGCTTCAAATGAAAAACTAGCGTCATTTAATTGTAGCTTAGCTAAACCATCTTTTAACTTTTGATATTCAGAACTGTCCACTGGAAATAGACCACAAAATACTACGGGTTTACTTGGTTTAAATCCTGGTAAAGGCTCAACATCAGGTTTTGAGGAATCGCATATTGTATCTCCTACTTTGGTTTCAGATAAAACTTTTATACCTGTAATTATAAAACCTATTTCTCCAGCTTGGAGCTCATCTAAATCTTTTGGTTTTGGAGTAAACACTCCAACTTTTTCAACTATATACTCTCTATTTGTTGAAACCATTTTAATCTTCATATTTTTTTTTATTCTTCCATTGATTACTCTTATAAGAATTACTACTCCTAAATAAGTATCGTACCAACTATCAACTAGTAGACATTTGAGATCTTCATTAAGATCACCTTTTGGACAGGGCAATTTATTTACTATTTGTTCTAAAATTAACTCTACACCTTCGCCTGTCTTCCCTGAACAAGGAACAGCATCGTCTGTTTCGATACCAATCACATCTTCAATTTGTTTTTTTGATCGATCTAAGTCTGATGCGGGCAAATCAATTTTGTTTAAAACTGGAATAATTTCGTGATCTATATCTAATGCTTGATATACATTAGCTAAAGTTTGTGCTTCTACTCCCTGCGTGCTATCAACAATTAGAATTGATCCCTCACATGCATAAAGTGATCTACTTACTTCATAACTGAAATCAACATGGCCTGGAGTATCAATAATATTTAAAATATAATTTTTTCCATCTTTTGCTTTATAATTTAATTTTACAGTTTGAGCTTTAATTGTAATTCCTCTTTCTCTCTCTATATCCATAGAGTCAAGAACTTGCGCTTTCATCTCTCTTTCTGTTAATCCTCCGCAGATATGGATTATTCTATCTGCAATAGTTGATTTACCGTGATCTATATGTGCAATTATTGCGAAATTTCTTATATGATCGATTGTGCTCATTAAAATTAGGATCTTATTTTAGCACCAGTTTTTTCTTCAACAGATTTGATGATTAAATTATTTAAATCCTCAAGATCTTTATCTTTTAAAGTTTTTTCATCTGACTGAATTGTAACATTTAGCGCTATGGATTTTTTATCTTGTGGAATGTTATCGCCTTCGTAGAGATCAAAAATTTTTACTGCTTGGATTAATTTTTTATCTACATTAGAAATTACTTTGATCAAATCTTGAGCATCTACTTTTTTATCAATAATGAATGCAAAATCTCTTTCCGATTTCTGAAAATCAGAAACAGAATATTTTGATTTTTGATCATTTAATGTCTTTTTAGGTTGTTTTAGATTCTCTAAGAAAATCTCAAAACCAACCAAAACATTGGTTTTCATATCGATACTTTTAATAATACTAGGATGTAGTTCACCAAAGTACGCTGCTACATTTTCTTTACCAGCATTTAAGAATAGTCTTCCAGATTTACCTGGATGATAATAATTAGGAGTCTTATCATCTATTGCAAACTTTTCTGGATTGTACCCTGCCTCAGATAAGGTTTGTATAACATCTCTTTTAATATCAAAAACGTCAATATCTCTCTCTTTTTCTATCCAAGATAATCTAGATTTTTTTCCTGTACTAATTCCACAAACTACAGTGATCTGATCACCTGGATTTTTTCCTGTAAATACCGGTCCTATTTCAAATAAAGAAATATCTTTATGACCTCTGTCTATATTCTTATTTAAATACATTGTTAAATTAGAATAAATAGAATTTCTCAAGACACCTAAATCTGAACTAATAGGGTTTACAATTTTGATCTCTTCATTTTCACCTTTGAATAAATTGTTAAATTTAGCGTCAGTAAAAGACCATGTAACAACCTCATAATATCCTTTTGACGCCACAGCTCTTTGGATAAAGTGAAATAACTTTTGGGTTTTATTTAGTGTTGGTTTTAATCTAGCTTTTTCAGGTTCAATTGTTTTTATTTTATCATAGCCTTTAATTCTTGCTAATTCTTCAACAACATCAATTGGCTGTAAAATATCTGGTCGCCATGATGGTACTTGTAGTTTTAATAATTTTTTATTTTTTCTAATTTTAAATCCAAGATTTTTCAAAATACTGGCTACTTCAGAGCTTGATATTTTCAGTCCCATAATTTTCTCAAATATCTTTTGATCAAAATTAATTTCAGTTGTTTTAAAATTTTGATTTTTTTGAATTTCTACTTTGCCAATCTCACCACCACAAATTTCTTGAATAAGATTTGCAGATCTAATCAATCCTTCTTCTATTGATAAGGGATCAATGCCTCTTTCAAATCGAAACTTAGCATCAGAGTCTATATTTAATTTTTTTGCAGTTTTTCTTGTAACTGTTGGATTAAAATAAGCAGACTCTATCAAAACATTTTTAGTATCCATCTGTGTTCCAGATCTTATTCCACCCATAATACCACCTAGTGCCAATGGACCCTTGCTATCACTAATAACACACATATTTTCGTCTAACTCATAAATCTTATTATCTAAAGCATCAAACTTTTCGCCTTTTTTAGAATTTCTGACTATTAGTTCTTTTTCAATTTTATCAGCATCAAAAACATGAAGTGGTCTATTATTATCAAACATCATATAATTTGTAATATCTACAATTGCTGATATTGGTTTTTGGCCGATTGAAATTAATTTTTGTTTTAACCACTCAGGACTTTCAGTATTTTTCACGTTTGTTATTAGGCAACTTCCAAAGACTGAGCATGCTTGATTTTTTTCTTTTTTTAAAGTGATCTTAATTTTTCGTTTACTTGTAGATTTTAATTTTTTAAATTTTGTATCTTTGAGTTTTCCAAAACCTGATGCAGCCAAATCTCTTGCTATACCTCTAACACCCAAACAATCTGGTCTATTAGGTGTAATTGATAAATCAATTAAGTTTGAGCTTGGTTTCTCAAAGTAATTTTTTCCAATTTTTTTTTTATATTTTGATGCTGGTAATTCAGTAATTCCTTCACTTTCATCAGATAAATTCAATTCTGACTCTGAGCAAAGCATACCATAAGATATGACACCTCTTATCTTAGCAACTACCAATTTTAATCCACTTTTGGGTATTACCGCACCAGGAGGTGCATAAATTGTCAACAAACCTTCTCTTGCATTTGGAGCTCCACAAACAACTTTTTTAATCTCTTTCTCTCCAACATCTACATCACACACTTTTAGCCTGTCAGCATCAGGGTGTTTTTCTGTTTTTAGTATTTTGGCAACTTTAAATAAATCTTGTCCTTCCGATATACTTTCAACACTTTCTACTTCTAAACCAACGTTAGTTAATTGTTCTAATAATTTTTCTTCGGTATGACTTGTCTTTAAATGATCTTTTAACCAATCATAAGTTATTTTCATCGACTCAATCCCCTGTAATTTGTTGGAACATCTAATGGATCAAAACCAAAATGATTGAGCCATCTGTAATCACATTCAAAGAACGCTCTTAGGTCATTTATTCCGTATTTAAGCATTGCAAGTCTGTCAATTCCTATCCCAAAAGCATACCCTTGGTATTTATCTGGATCCACTTTGACATTTTTTAAAACGTTTGGATGAACCATTCCACAGCCTAGAATTTCTAACCATTGATCTCCTTCCCCAATAATTATCTTACCTTCTTTAATTTCGTAACCTATATCCACCTCAGCAGATGGTTCTGTAAATGGAAAGTGGCTTGGTCTAAATCTCATCTTAATTTTATCTACTTCAAAAAACTCTTTAATAAAATAATTTAGACATCCCTTTAAGTGTCCCATATTAATATCTTTATCTATGTGTAAACCTTCAACTTGATGAAACATTGGTGCATGTGTCTGATCACTATCAGATCTATACGTTCTACCCGGTGCAATTATTTTAAACGGTGGTTTGTCTTTAAGCATTGTTCTGATTTGTACAGGGGAAGTGTGAGTTCTTAATAATATTTCTTTTTTCTCATCAAGATAAAATGTATCATGCATATCTCTTGCTGGATGATAATCAGGTGTATTAAGTGCTGTAAAATTATTATATTCATTCTCAATATCAGGACCTTCCTCAACGCTAAATCCTATTTCAGAAAATATAGATGATATTTCATCTATTGTTTGTGATACTGGGTGTATCTTGCCTTTGGTAATTGGTCTCTCTGGTAAAGTAATATCTACTTTTTCATTTTCTAATTTCTCATTAATTTTTTTTAATTCTAATTCTTGAAGTTTTTCAGAAATAGTTTTTTGTAGCTCATCTTTAATTTTGTTCAGTTCAGACGCAAATTGTTTTCTTTCGTTTTCGTTAAGTGAACCTAAAGTTTTAAACTGAGATGAGATAAGCCCATTTTTTCCAAACAAATCTGATTTTATTTGATTAATCTGATCTGAGCTTAAATTTTCTTTTAGCTTAGATTTATATTCAGCATGAATATTTTTTAAGTCTGACATAATCTTAGATTATTTCCTTAAGAAATAAAAACAATAGAGAAGATTAATTTAAAGCTGATTGTGCTTTATGAACGATAGTTTTAAATGCTTCTGGACTGTCATAAGCAATCTCTGCAAGAATTTTTCTATCTATTGTAATTCCACACTTACTAAGGCCATTAATAAATTTAGAGTAAGTTAAACCTTCAGCTCTCACACCAGCATTAATTCTTTGTATCCATAAAGATTTGAAATCTCTTTTCTTATTTCTTCTATCTCTGTATGCATACTGCATAGCTTTTTCCATTGCTTGTTTAGCAACTCTAATAGTATTTTTTCTTCTGCCCCATTGACCTTTGACAGCTTTTAAAACTTTTTTGTGTTTTGCTTTACTAGTTACACCTCTTTTTACTCTGGCCATTTTATCCTCTTAAACTGTAAGGCATATACGATTTAACTATTTTACCATCTTGTTTTGATAGTGTTGTAGTGCCTCTTAATTTTCTAATTTGCGAATTTGTTCTTTTAATCATGCCATGTCGTTTTCCTGCTTGAGCTGAAATTACTTTGCCTTTCGCAGAAATTTTAAATCTTTTTTTAGCTGAGCTTTTTGTCTTTAATTTTGGCATAATTTTGCGGTGTTATACAAAGAATGATAAATTTTTACAACAAGAATATACCCCTAATTATAAGGGTTGAATTACCATAATCATTTGTTTTCCGTCAAACTTAGGGTTTAATTCTACCTTGCCTATCTCTTTCATATCTTCTTTGATTTTATTCATTAACTCATTTCCTAAGTGAGAGTGTTGCAATTCTCTACCTTTAAATCTAATTGTAAATTTTACCTTATCTCCTTTAGCAATAAATTTTTTTGCGTTTTTAACTTTAAATTCATAGTCGTGCGTTTCTGTAACTGGTCTCATCTTAATTTCTTTAAGAGATATTATTTTTTGTTTCTTTTTTGCCAGGTTAGCTTTTTTTTGAGCATCATATTTAAATTTACCCATATCCATTATTTTACATACTGGTGGAGTTGCTTTTGCAGCTATTTCAATTAAGTCTAATCCTTGATTTCTAGCCATTGAGATGGCTTCACTAGTATTTAACACACCTAAATTTTCACCATCGCTGTTAATGACCTGTACCTCAGGAGAAGATATTCTGTTATTTGATCTTGGACCTCGGTCTTTAGTTCTTCTTTGAAAATAGTTTTGTTTGAAATCTGCCACTTAGTTTGATGATGCTTTATTTAAAGCAGAATAAGTTTTTATAAAAGAATTTAATTCCATATTTTCTTGTTTATTAGTATCCAATCTTCTAATCGTTACTGAATTAGAGTCAACTTCTTTTTTCCCACAAATTAATAAAAGAGGTATTTTTGCTAATGAATGATCTCTAACTTTATAATTCAAATTATGTTTCTTAAGATCTGTAGCAGAAGATATTCCAGCTTTCTTTAACTGTTCTGAAACTTTAATTGCGTAGTCATCAAATTCTTCTGAAATTGGAATAACAACTGTTTGTAATGGAGAGATCCAAAAAGGAAACTTTCCAGCGTAATGTTCAATAAGAATTCCGATAAATCTTTCAAGTGAACCAAATAATGCTCTGTGCAACATAACTGGAACTTTTTTTGCTCCATCTTTATCAACATAAGATGCTCCTAATCTGTCAGGTAAATTTAAATCGACCTGTAGAGTTCCACATTGCCAGTCTCTACCAATGGCATCTCGCAGAACAAATTCAATTTTTGGACCATAAAAAGCACCTTCACCTTTATTAATGCTATATTCAAGTTTTGAAGCTTTGACAGCATCTAACAGAGATGCTTCTGCTTTATCCCAAACATCATCACTGCCAACTCTTACTTCAGGTCTATCTGCATATTTTAATATTACATTTTCAAAACCTAACTCTTTATAAATATCTAATATAAGGTTTGTTACTGTTAGACATTCACTTGCAATCTGATCTTCTGAACAAAAAATATGCGCATCATCTTGTGTGAAAGCTCTTACTCTTAACAATCCATGTAATGCACCTGAAGGTTCGTATCTATGAACTTTTCCAAACTCACTTATTCTTAAAGGTAAGTCTCTATAACTTTTTAAACCTTGGTTAAATACTTGAATATGACCAGGACAATTCATGGGTTTTATTGCAAATACTTTTTCATCAGGAGTTTCTGATGTGTACATATTCTCACCGTATTTTTCCCAGTGACCAGATTTTTCCCATAATAATCTGTCTAAAATTTCAGGTGTATTTACTTCCTTATATCCTGCTTCTTCCTGTCTTCTTCTCATATAATTAATAAGTTTTTGAAATAAAGCCCAACCTTTTTCATGCCAAAAAACTGAACCCGGGCTCTCTTCCCTGAAATGAAATAAATCCATCTCTTTTCCAAGTTTTCTATGGTCTCTTTTCTCTGCCTCTTCTAATCTTTTTAAATAATTATCTAAATCTTTCTGACTTGCCCAGCTAGTACCATAAATTCTTTGTAACATTTCATTATTAGAGTCACCTCTCCAATAAGCTCCTGAGACTTTCATTAGCTTAAAATATTTTCCAATTTTACCTGTAGAAGATAAATGAGGCCCTCTACATAAATCATGCCAATCACCATGAAAATAAATTGAAACTTCTTCGCCTTCAGGAATGCTTTCTATCAATTCAGCCTTATAAATTTCACCTTTTTCTTTAAAATGCTTAATAGCTTTATTTCTATCCCATACTTCTCTTTTAGTAATTTCATCTCTATCAACAATTTCTTTCATCTTGCTTTCAATTTTTACAAGATCATCTTCTGTAAAAGGTTCTTTTCTTGCAAAGTCATAATAAAAACCATTTTCAATAACAGGTCCTATTGTAACTTGTGTGCCTGGAAACAATTCTTGAACAGCCATTGCTGCTATGTGTGCTGTATCATGTCTTATAGTTTCTAATCCTTCTTCATCTTTTGAAGTATGGATTTTTACTGAACAATCTTTATCAATAGGAAAATCTAAATCTTTTAATTCTCCATCAACGCTAATTATCATTGCTTGTTTAGCTAAAGATTTACTAATTTTTTCAGCAATTTCTAAACCTGTTACATTGTCTGGAAAACTTAAGCTATTTCCATCTGGTAGAGTTATATTGGGCATTTAGTAAAATAATTTTTTGTATTCTGAATAAGTAGAAAAACACATTTTTTCAACATTAAATTTGTTTATAACGTTTTTTCTACCCTCAATGCCAATTGATTTCAATGTAGTTTCGTCAGTATTTAAAATTTTCATAATCTTTTGACTTAAAGAATTTACATCACCTGAGTTAAATAAAAATCCAGTTTTCTCATCAATAACTGTTTCATTGGATCCGCCAATATTGCTAGCTATTACAATTTTTTCCATAGATTGTGCTTCAACAGCCACTCTACCAAAAGCTTCTGGTTCAATGGAGGATGAAATTACTATGTCAGATACTTTGTAAGCTAAAGCCATATCATCACAATGTTTGATAAATTTAATTTGATCAGTAAGGTTATAATTCTCACATAGTTTTAATAATTTTTTTTTATATTGATCCCGTCCTTGATCGCTACCTAAAATGATTGCATAGAACGCTTGATAACCTAGTTCGATATTTATTTTATTAATAGCTTCTATAAATAACTCTTGGCCTTTCCAAGAAGTTAATCTTCCAGGTAATAGAATTATTTTTTTTTCTTTTTTTATAATACCCCATGATTTAATCAGCTGATCTTCCTCTGATTCTAATTTTGTAGTTGGATCAAAATAGTCAACATTAATGCCTCTAAAAATTACTAATAATCTATTTTTCAAATTTAAATATTTTGAATAATTATCTTGAATATGTTTAAAAATAAAATTTGAACCTGCAATTGTAAGATCTGATCTTAACATTATTGAATTGTAAAATTTTTTAATATCACTTTTAAAATTATAAGTTCCGTGAAAAGTTGTTACATACTTACGATTTGTAATTTTTGTAGCCAACAAGCATGACCATGCTGGTGCTCTACTTCTAGCATGTACAACTGAAATCTTAAAAAAAACAATTAAAAAAATTAAAATTATAGAATTAAATAATATGATTAATGGATTTTTACTATGAACTGGAAGTTTAATTAATTTTACTTTCTTTTTATCAATGAACTTTGTTAAGGGGCCACCACTTGTAACAATAAATGATCCACAATTTTTTTCAGGAAGATAGTGAGCAATATCATAGCATCCAGTTTCAGCACCGCCATAACCTAATTTGGGTATCACTTGTAAAACATTAATTTTTGATGTCATTTTAATTATTATAATATAAGACCATTATCATACAAATAATTATGACTACATTTAGTTTTTGCAAAACTTCAAGAAACATAAAAATTAGATATATAAAAAATTATTCAAAGAATGATTTGTATATTGTTTTTTTGCATGGCTTCATGTCTGATTTAGAGGGAAAAAAACCAAAGGTATTTTTAAATTTTGCTAAAAAACATAAATTGGGTTTTTTAGCCTTAGAATATTCAGGTCATGGTAAATCAAGTGGTAAATTTGTTGAAGGAAATATTTCTAAATGGAGTTCTCAAACAAAATTATTAATTCAAAAAATTGTAAAGAAAAAAAAGGTAATTTTAATTGGGTCAAGCATGGGTGCCTGGATTTCTTTGAACCAGTTTAAATATTTTAAAAGTCAAATCCAAGGCTTTATAGGCATAGGCTCTGCTCCTGAATTTTTAGAAAATTTAATGTGGAAAAAATTTACTAAAAAAATTAAAGATGAAATCATAACTAAAAAAATTAGTTTCATTAAACATGGAAAATATGAATATCCAATAACACTTCAATTAATTAAAGATGGAAAAAAAAATAAAGTTTTAAATAAAAAAATTAATTCGAATATCAAAGTTACAATGATACACGGCAGTAAAGATGAATCAGTTCCTGTTGTTTATTCAAAAAAAGTTTTAAAGATCTTCCAAAAAGCACAGAAAAAATTAATTGTTGTAAAAAGTGGTGATCACAGTTTGTCTAGTCCAAAAAATCTGAAAATAATAAAGAATGAAATCAGTTTAATGATTTAACTTACTGCTTTGGTCGATGGTTTAAGTGTAATAGTGTTTTTCAGCTTATCTAACATCTCTTTTGGACAAACTTGGATAAAGTTATTTATTTCTTCATTAAAGTTGTCTAAAATTTTTTTCGATAAATTTGAATTTGTTTCTAAATAATGCTTTTGAACTAGAGACTTTAAAAATTCTTTCCAATAATCAGTTTCTACATTTTGCCAAATTATACTCTCTGGATTAGCTTTATTCTCAAATTGTTTATCAATATCGTAAATAAATGCCATACCCCCTGTCATCCCAGCACCAAAATTATCTCCAACATTTCCTAAAATAACAACTGTTCCACCAGTCATATATTCACATCCATTGGAGTCACAGCCTTCAATCACAGCTGTTGCACCTGAGTTTCTAACTGCAAATCTTTCTCCTGCTTGACCTGCTGCAAATAATTTTCCGGATGTTGCGCCATACAAAACTGTGTTTCCAATTATTGTATTTTCATTAGAAATCAAATTACTCTCCTCTGGAAGTTTTATTGAAACAGTTGCTCCTGATAAGCCTTTACCAACATAATCATTTGCATCTCCTTCCAATACCAACTTTAATCCTTTTGAAGAAAAGGCGCCAAAAGATTGACCAGCAGACCCTTTAAAATTTAAAGTTAAAAATTCTTCATCAAGATTTTCATATCCAAACTTAGAATATAAATGATGAGAAATTCTTGTTCCAACAGCTCTGTTTGTATTTTTAATTGTAAAGACTTGATCTACTTTTTCTTTAGCATCTAATTTTTTTTCTATCAGAGGCCATATTACTTGATCTAAAGTATCTGGAACTTCATTTATTTCTTGAGACTCACAATATCTTTTATTTTCACCAGAATCTGCCTGAACAAATAAAGGATTCAAATCTAAGTCATCAAGATTTGGTGAGGCTTTACTTACCTGCATTAACAAATCAGTTCTTCCAATTATTTCATTTAAAGATTTAAAACCAAGTTCAGCCAAAATTTCTCTTACTTCTGTTGCTATAAAAGTAAATAGGTTAACAACTTTGTCTGGTGTACCAGTAAATTTTTCTCTTAATTTTTCATCTTGAGTACAAACACCTACAGGACACGTATTTGAATGACATTGTCTTACCATAATACAACCCATTGCAACTAATGCTGTCGTGGCAACACCGTATTCTTCTGCACCCATCATTGCAGCCATAACAACATCTCTACCTGTTTTTATTCCTCCGTCTGTTCTCAAAGTAACTTTGTGTCTTAAATTATTTAATGTCAGCACTTGGTTTGCTTCTGTTAAACCCATTTCCCATGGTATACCCACATACTTTACGCTTGTTTGTGGAGTAGCTCCTGTGCCACCATTATGACCAGATATTAAAATAATATCTGCTTTTGCTTTAGCTACACCTGCTGCAATTGTGCCAACTCCTGATGAAGCAACTAGCTTAACACCAATTCTTGCTTTTGGATTAATTTGTTTCAAATCATAAATAAGCTGAGCCAAATCCTCTATTGAATAAATGTCATGATGTGGGGGTGGGGAAATTAATGTAACACCTGGTGTTGAGTGTCTTAATTTTGCTATTTCATCTGTAACTTTAAAACCAGGTAATTGACCTCCTTCTCCTGGCTTTGCGCCTTGTGCAATCTTAATTTCTATTTCATTACAGTTGTTAAGATAATTGACTGTAACTCCAAATCTGGCTGATGCTATTTGTTTAACTCTTGAGTTTGCACTATCACCATTTTCAAGTACTTTAAATCTTTCCGCATCTTCACCACCTTCACCACTGCATGAAGCACCTTTAATCCTGTTCATGCCCATAGCTAAAGTTTCATGAGCTTCTTTTGATAAAGCGCCATGAGACATGCTTCCACTACCAAATCTTTTCAAAATATTTTCTATTGGTTCAACCTCTGATATTTCAATCTTGGGACCTAATTTCTTTTTTCTAAAATCAATCAAATCTCTTAAATTAATAGGAGGTAAATTATAAATCCCCTCTGCATATCTTTTATAAGCTTCGTATGATTTTGTACCCACAGCACTCTGCAACAAGTGTATCAATTTTCCTTGATATTGGTGTATTTCACCATTCTTACGATATCTGTAAATACCTCCAATGGGTAAAATATTTTCTGAGCTCTCAAAAGCTTCCTTATGAATATGTCTTACTTTTTTCTCAATACCAGTTAACCCAATTCCTGAAATTTTAGAAACTACGCCTGGAAAATAATCTGAAACTATCGTTCTACTTAATCCTACTGTTTCAAAATTACACCCACCCCTGTAAGAGCTTAAAACTGAAATCCCCATCTTCGACATTATTTTTAAAAGACCGGCATTAACTGACTTAATGTATCTTTCTATGCATTCATCAAAGCTGAACTGGCCAAATAGTTTTTTTTCATGTCTTTGAAACAAACTATCGAAAGCTAAATAAGGGTTTATTGTTGTCGCTCCTACACCAATTAATGTTGCAAAAGAATGTGTGTCTAGCGCTTCTCCAGTCTGCACATTAATAGATACATATCCTCTTAACTTTTTACCAATTAAAAAACTATTAATTGCACCAACACTTAATAACATTGGCATAGGAAGTCTTGTTTTAGACATTTCTTTATCACTCAAAATTAATTGAGTAACACCTCGTCGTACTGCTATTTCTGACTCTTTTTGAATTCTAATTATAGCATCTGATAAATTTTCATTTTCAGCAAAAGTACAATCAATGACTTTTGAATTTTTACCAAAAAAATTTATGAACTTTTCTAATTGAGAATTAGATAATATTGGTGAGTTTAAAACATAAATATTTTCTTTGGTTAAAGTGTCAAAATCTAGAATATTACCCAAATTTCCAAAACGAGTTTTTAAACTCATTACTTTATTTTCTCTTAATGAATCAATTGGTGGGTTGGTTACTTGACTAAAATTTTGTCTAAAAAAATGATACAACGGTCTATAATTGTCAGATAAAACTGCAAGTGGAGTATCATCACCCATTGAGCCAGTTGCTTCTTTTGCATCTTCAGCCATTGGATGTAAAATAAGCTCTATGTCCTCCAATGTGATACCAAAAGCATGCTGTCTCTTTCTTAATTCTTGACCACTAAAATAATTTTTTTCATTTGCGATAGTCAACTTGTCATCTAAATCAACTATTTGAGAATTAAAATGTTTATATTCTTTTGCTAAATAATCTTTGATTTGTTCATTTGAAAATACTTTACCTTTTTCAATTCTTACTCCAATAATTTCTCCAGGTCCTAATCTTCCTTTTTCTAAAATTCTTTTTTCATTTAGCTCAATCATCCCAGTTTCTGAACCTGCAAATAAAAGTTTATCTTTAGTGATTGCATATCTAAGAGGTCTTAATCCATTTCTATCATTAGCAGCAATGACCCATTCATTATCTGTAGCAGCAATTGCTGCAGGACCATCCCAAGGCTCCATTGTACTGTTTAAAAAATTAAATAATTGTTGATGATTTTTTGGAAGTGTCTTACTTTTTTTTGACCAAGCATCTGGAACTAACATTAGTTTTGCTAGCGGTGCAGGTTGTCCTGATATATTCAATAATTCGAATACATTGTCTAAAGCAGCTGAGTCAGATGTACCTTGTTGTATTACAGGTTTTAAGTTTTCAATATCCTCAAAAAGTGGACTGTTCATTTCTTGTTCATGAACTTTCATCCAGTTCTTGTTGCCTCTAAATGTATTAATCTCACCATTGTGGGCAACAGCTCTAAAAGGTTGAGCTAAATTCCAGCTTGGTGCAGTATTTGTTGAAAACCTCTGATGGAATATTGCATAACGAGATATAAATCTTTTGTCTTTTAAGTCTAAATAAAAGTCAGATATTGCTTCAGCTAAAAACATGCCCTTATAAATGATTGATTTTGAGCTTAAAGAACAAATATAAAAATTATTTAAAGATTGTTTAATAGCCTCATTTTCAATTTTTCTTCTTGTTTCATAAATTTTTCTCTCAAGCTCTTTATTAAGAAGGCTCTCATCGTTTGATCTAAATAATACCTGAATTATTTCAGGCATAGTCATTAATGCTTTTTCCCCTAAAACCTTAGGATTTACTGGAACTTGTCGCCAACCATAAATGCTAAAATTATTTTTAGTTAGTTCACTTTCAACAATTGTTTTGCAAGCTTCTTGTGAACCATAATCATTTCTAGGTAGGAAAATCATACCTACACCAATTTCTGAATTTTCATACTCGTGGCCTGTAACTTCAATCTTTTCTATAAAAAAATCTTTTGGTATTTCCACATGAATTCCTGCACCATCACCTGTTTTTCCATCTGCATCCACTGCACCTCGATGCCATACTGCTTTTAAAGCCTCAATACCATATTCGACTACTTGTCTCGACTTCTTTCCCTCTGTTGAAGCAATTACACCAACACCACATGCATCGTGCTCCATGTCATCAGAGTAAACATTATTTTCTTTTAATAATCTTTTATTTTTTAAATACTGGTCCATTAAGCAACTTTGCTATTTTTGATTATTTTTGATTGTAAATATTTCTTTATAGATAAAGAAGCATCTCTGCCGTCTTTGATAGCCCAAACAACTAATGATGCACCTCTTACAATATCTCCAGCTGCAAAAACTCCATCTAAGTTTGTTTGTAATGTATCAAAGTCAGCTTTTATTGTTCCCCATTGTGTAACTTTCAAATTTGGGTTTCCAAATAAATTTGGTAAATCTTCTGGGTCAAACCCCAAAGATTTTATCACCATGTCTGCATTAATTTCGTATTGTGAGCCATCTTTGATTTTTGGTTTCCTCCTACCTGTTTCATCAGGTTCACCTAATTCGATTTTATCTACTAAGATTTTTTCAACTTTATTTTTCCCTTTAAATTCTTTTGGCGAGGAAAGCCAAACAAACTCAACTCCTTCTTCCTCAGCATTTGCAACTTCTCTAGCTGATCCAGGCATGTTTTCTTTGTCTCTTCTATAGAGGCATTTTACAGATTTAGCTTTTTGACGAATAGATGTTCTTACACAATCCATAGCAGTGTCTCCACCCCCAATTACAACAATATCTTTTCCTTCAGCATTAAGTATTCCTTTATCAAATAACTCTACTTTATCGCCAAGTCCTTTTTTATTTGAAGCAGTCAAAAATTCCATTGCTGGAAAAATATTATCTAAATCACTCCCTGGTATATTTATTTCTCTAGCTTTGTATACGCCTGTTGCAATTAATAATGCATCGTGTTTTTTTCTAAGCTGATCAAGAGTCTGGTCTTTACCAACCTCAAAATTAAGTTTAAATTTAATGCCACTTTCCTTGAGGAGATTTGTTCTTCTCTCAACAACAAACTTTTCTAATTTGAAATTGGGTATACCGTAAATTAATAATCCACCTGGTCTGTCGTATCTGTCATATATTGTAATTTGATATCCATCTTTTCTTAATTGTTCTGCTGCTGCTAATCCTGCAGGTCCTGCTCCGATAATACCTACACTTTGTTTTTTTTCATTTACCACTTCAATTGGTTTAACCCATCCCTGTTCCCATGCGTTGTCTGTGATGTATTTTTCCATTGAACCAATCGTAACAGTGCCATGACCAGATTGTTCTATAACGCAATTTCCTTCACATAATCTGTCTTGTGGACAAATTCTTCCACAAACTTCAGGCATATTATTTGTGCTTTGAGATAATTGATATGCCTCTTGCAATCTTCCTTCTGCAGTTAATTTTAGCCAATCTGGAATATTATTACTTAAGGGGCAGTGAACTTGACAAAAAGGAACTCCACATTGTGAACATCTGCTAGATTGTAATTTTGCTTTTTCAAATATGAATTCGTCATAAATTTCATTAAAATCTTTTTTTCGAGTGTCTACTTCTCTTTTAGGTGGTGTTTGTTGACCTATTTTTGTGAATTTTAACATTTTTTCTGACATAAATATTTCCTAAATGGCGCAACATATACATATGTTTTGTAATATAAAGCATAATATAGGACAATAATACTGTCTTAATTACACCAAATATTTAAGCATATAAACAAAAATTTAATTTATGCATATCTCTTATGCTTAAATTGAATTGTTTATTTTTAATTTTTATAAGGTACGGAAACAATTCTAATGTTGGAAAATATAATTGAAATATTTATTCTCTCAGTAATTCAAGGAGTTTCGGAATTTTTACCAATAAGTTCATCTTCTCATTTAATTATAATCTCTACTTTATTTGAGTTTAAATCCAGTTCGTTATTAATTGATATTAGTCTTCATTTAGGATCTTTGTTTGCAATTATTTTTTTTTATAGAACAGACATATTTAACTTTCAAAATAGTAAAAAATTTATTTCATTGATAGTTTTGGGATCATTACCGTTAATAATAGTTGGATTTATTTTATACATCACCGACTTAATTAATATTTTTCGTGATGTAAAAATTATTGCTTGGTCGACAATTATATTTGCTATCTTATTATTTTTTGCTGATAGAGCTAAATTTGAGTTATCAATTGAAAAAAATCTTTCTTTGAAATCTATTTGCATCATTGGATTATTCCAAATACTTTCTTTAATACCTGGAGTAAGTAGAGCAGGTATAGTTATAACGGGAGCTAGATTTTTGAAGTTTAATAGAACAGACTCCGCTAAGATATCATTCTTATTATCTATACCTGCATTATGTGGCGCTAGTGTTTTAGGTTTAAATGATATATTAAAACAAGATACTGAGCTTAACTATCTGGCTATACTAGCCATAATATTTTCTTTTCTGTTTTCTTTTATTACAGTTAAATTTTTTTTAGAATTTATAAAAAAATTTACTATGAATATTTTTGTTATTTATAGAATTCTCTTAGGTCTTTTTCTCTTGTTTTTGGTTTATTAATGGAACCAATTGTGAAATTAAAACTCCACAAAGAATAAAAGCACATCCTAAGATGTTATTTATTTCTAAAACTTGACTTAACAATATCCATGCTGCAATTGTTGCAAAAACTCCTTCTAAAGAAAAAATTATTGCAGCAGGGGCTGGAGAAATATTTCTTTGTGCATATATTTGTAAAACAAACGCAAATCCTCCTGATAAAACTCCCGCATATAAAATTGGTATAATTTCCTTTAAAATGTTTTCTAAGATAAACTCTTCATACACAGCCCCAACTATAAAGGATAATATTGCTACTATTAATGTTTGAGCCGCTCCTAATGTTAATGGCAGGTTAAACTTTTTTATAAATATATCTGTATAAATTATATGGAAACTCCAAAATAGAGCTCCCAAAATAACTAAACTATCTCCTAATCTCACAGTTGCATCAAAAAAATTGGTAAGTAAATATCCACCTAATAAACAAAGACATACAGATGGCCAAACACTCCAATGTATCTTTTTTTTTCTAAACAAAAAAACAATAATTGGAACTAACGGAACATAAAAAATTGTAAAAAAGGCTGCATTTGCAACGTCTGTATATAAAAGAGCAACTTGCTGTAAAGCTGAACCAAAAAATAATGAAAACCCGATTATTATTGTTAATCTTGAAAACAACCTGTTATCTTTTTTAAATTCTAAACTATATTTTTTAACCTCAAATAAAAAAACTAAAGGTAATATCGCTAAAAAACCTACAAAGAATCTAACCGCATTAAAGGTAAATGGACCGATATCATCCATACCAGTATCTTGTGCAATAAATGTAGTGCCCCAAATAAAAGTACAAAGCAAAGCGCTTAGCAAAGAAATAGTTTTTGACATCTAAACAGCTAGTTTATAAGCAAAATTCCTGCCAAGATTTTCTTTTAATTTGTTATTAAATCTTGCTGCTTCAGCTCCATCTATAATTCTATGATCGTAAGATAAAGATATAGGCAAAATTGTTCTTATTTGAAATTTGCCATTGAGATATCTTTGTTTTTTTTCTGCTTTACCTACTCCTAAAATAGCCACTTCTGGATAATTGATTATTGGTGTAAAAAAAGTTCCACCTATTCCGCCAAGACTTGTAATTGTCATTGATCCCCCAAATAATTCTTTTTTATCTATTTTTAAATTTTTACATAAATCACTTAATTCTTTAAGTTCTTTCGCTATTCGACTTATATTTTTAATATCTGCATTTCTTAATTTAGGGACCATCAATCCATGCTTAGTATCAACTGCAATTCCTATATGATAATAATTTTTTAAAGTCATTTTCCCACTTTCAATTTCATCAATAGAAGAATTAAAACTTGGAAATTTTTTCAGAGTAGCCGTGAGTGCTTTAACTATAAAAGCTAAAGGAGTAATTTTCTTTTTTTCTCCTGTATAAATGTCTGTCAATGAACTTCTAAAGTTTTCTAGTTCAGTGATATCTGCTTCATCATGATTTGTTACGTGAGGAATATTAGACCATGAATTCATCAAATAAGTTGAAGCTAATTTTTTTACTCTTGGAATATCCTTTTTTTCTACTGATCCAAATTCACGATGTTCAAATTCCAATTCTATTTTTTTATGAGCTGGTTTTTCTTGAACAAGATTCTTTCCACCAAGTGATACAAATTTTTTTATATCTGCTTCATCAACACGTCCTTTTAATTGACTGCCTTTTACAGAGTTAATATCGACACCTAACTCTCTTGCAAACTTTCTAGTCTTTGGAGATGCTAAAACAACTCCTTCATTATAGTTAATTTCTATTCTTTGATTTTCTGGATTTTCTTTATTAATTTTTTTAACTTCCTTTTTGTTTTCATTATTATCTATCAAGTTTTTATTTTCTTCATTTTTAGTTGAACTAACAGTTTCGATTTCTAAGATTTTATCTCCCTCAGAAACTTTATCTCCAACTTTAATAAAAAGTTTTAAAATTTTTCCATTTTCAGTGCTTGGTATTTCAACACTTGATTTATCACTTTCAATTGTAATTAGAGGATCATTTTTTTTTATACTTTCACCTTCTTTAATTAACACTTCTATGACCTCGACATCTTTAAAATCTCCAATGTTAGGAACTTTTAGATCAATTTTTGACATATATTATAATTTAGTTGGAATTTTTTTATCTGGATTAATATTATATTTTTTAATTGCTTCTGAAGCATACTTTGATGCAATCAATTGTTCTTTGGCTAAAACACTTAAACCATAAGCAACTATATGTTCTTTGTCTACTTCAAAAAAATTTCTTAAATTTTTCCTTGTGTCACTTCTTCCAAACCCATCTGTACCTAAAGAATAAAAACTTTTATTTACATAAGGTCTTATTTGATCTGTATTAGCTCTCATATAATCAGATGCAGCTAATATAGGACCTTCTGTTTTTCCTAAACATTTTTCAACATAAGATTTTTTTGGAGTTTTGTCTGGGTTAAGTAAATTATATCTCTCTACTTCCATACCATCTTTTCTAAGCTCATTAAAACTAGTTACACTCCATATCTCGCTATCTATTTTATATTCTTTTTGCAAAATCTCTGCACCTGCAATCATTTCTCTTAATATTGAGCCAGACCCAAGGAGCTGAAGCTTAGTTTTTTTATTTTTGCTAAATTCTTTTATTTTATACATTCCTTTAAGAATTCCATCTTCACAGTTTTTATCGTTTGGCATAGCTGGATGAGGATAGTTTTCATTCATTGTTGTTATGTAATAGAAAACATTTTCTTTATTCTCATGCATTCTTCTTAAACCTTCTCTGAAAATTACTGCTAGTTCATAATGAAATGTAGGATCGTATGATATACAATTTGGTATTGTTGATGCCATTAAATGACTATGACCATCTTGGTGTTGTAAACCTTCGCCAGCTAATGTTGTTCTACCAGCAGTAGCTCCAATTAAAAATCCTCTAGATTGACTATCTGCACCAGCCCAAGCTAGATCTCCAATTCTTTGAAAGCCAAACATAGAATAAAATAGATATATAGGTATCATTTCAATATCATGATTGGTGTAAGATGTGCCTGCTGCAATCCAAGACGACATTGCTCCAGCTTCATTAATTCCTTCCTCTAAAACTTGACCACTTTTATCTTCTCTATAAGAACTTAATTGTGCTGAATCCTCAGGTTCATATTTTTGTCCTTCATGTGCATAAATTCCAATTTTCTGAAAAAATCCTTCCATACCAAATGTTCTTGCCTCATCTGGTATTATTGGAACTAATCTTGGAGCCACATTTTTATCTCTTAATAAATTTGTGAACATTCTTACAAGAGCCATTGTTGTAGACATTTCTTTTTCACCTGTAGAGCTCTTCATATTGTCAAATATATTTTTTGGTGGTGCTTTTATGAGTTTAGCAAAACTTGTTCTCTCAGGTATATAGCCACCTAATTGTTTTCTTCTTTCTTTAATATATTTGATTTCTGGAGAACTTTCTGAAGGTTTGTAATATTCAATATTTCTTACTTGTTCATCCGTTAAAGGTACGTCAAAACGATCTCTGTAATACATTAAATCATCGATATCTAATTTTTTGGTTTGGTGTGTGGTGTTTACACTTTCACCAGATTTACCCATCCCATAACCTTTAATGGTTTTTGTAATAATAACTGTTGGTTTACCGTTACTCTTCATGGCTTTTTCATAAGCGGCATATACTTTATGAGGATCATGTCCTCCTCTATTTAACCTCCAAATGTCTTTATCTGACATGCTAGATACTAGATCTAAAGTTTCAGGATATTTTCCAAAAAATTTCTCTCTAACATAAGCCCCATCTCTAGCTTTCATTGCTTGATACTCGCCATCAACGGTTTCATTCATTGCTTTAACTAGATGACCTGTCTTGTCATTGTTTAACAATTGATCCCAATAAGAACCCCAGATAACTTTAATTACGTTCCATCCAGCCCCTCTAAAGATTCCTTCTAATTCTTGAATAATTTTACCATTTCCTCTAACAGGACCATCCAATCTTTGAAGATTGCAATTTACAACAAAAATCAAATTATCTAAATTTTCCCTCGAAGCAAGACCAATAGCACCTAGAGACTCTGGTTCATCCATTTCACCATCTCCTAAAAACGCCCAAACTTTTCTTCCTTCATCTTTAATCAATCCACGATTTATTAAATATTTCATAAATCGTGCTTGATAAATTGCCATCATAGGACCTAAACCCATTGAAACAGTTGGGAACTGCCAAAAGTTAGGCATTAACCATGGATGAGGATATGAAGACAATCCTCCAGGTTTTACTTCTTGTCTGAAAGAGTCCAATTGTTTTTCATTTAATCTACCTTCTAAAAAAGCTCTAGCATACATACCTGGTGCGCTATGTCCTTGAAAATAAACTAGATCACCACCAAAATTTTCATTTTTTGCTCTCCAAAAATGATTCATTCCAACATCATACAATGTTGCAGCTGAAGCAAACGTACCGATATGCCCACCTAACTCAGGGAATTTTTTATTCGCCCTTACAACCATTGCGGCTGCATTCCACCTAATAAAAGATCTAATTCTTCTTTCTATATTTTGATCTCCATTGGATTTAACTTCTTCATCTGCAGGTATCGTGTTTATATATGGAGTATTCTGAGTATATGGAATATTAGCGCCTTCCATATAAGCTTTATTGATTAATTCTTTAATTAGGTAATGAGCTCTTTGATTGCCTTGATTTTGAATTACTGCTGATAGAGATTCTATCCAATCTTGAGTTTCTAATGGGTCAGTATCGTTATCACTAAAAATTTGTACAATTTCTCTTTTATTATTTTTGATCTCACTAATTTTTTCATCGTTAAAATTTTTTTCTTGCGTGATTACTTTTTCAGCCTCAGCAATTAAACTTTCTGTGTTTTTTGGAATATCATCTTTCTTTGTTTTTTTATTTTCTGAAGAAGTAATTGTTAACAATAAATCGCCTTTAGAAACTTTATCACCTACCTTCACTTCAATTGTCTCTATTTTGCCATTTAATGTGGATGGGATTTCAACACTAGATTTATCACTCTCTATCGTCACGATAGGATCATTTTCTTTAATTTGATCTCCTTCATTCACAAGAAGCTCTATAACTTCTACATTTTCAAAATCGCCTATATCTGGGACTAATAATTTTTCACTCATTTAGAAAATCTTATACACTGTAAATTTTAATTATGGCTAAATATAACATAATATGTTCATTTTTATGACATTCTTTACACTGATATTAAAAGTAATGATAAAAAAAATTATAAAAATGTTTACAAGCTCTAATTTAAATAATTTAGATGCAAATAAATGGATTCAGCGGATTTTATTGTCACAGAAATTTAAGTATAAGTATTAAAATTCTTAGTTTTTATCTGTTCTTTCAATACACATTGCAATACCCATTCCACCTCCAATACAAAGTGAGGCACATCCTTTTTTTAAATTTCTTCTACTCATTTCATAAAGTAAGGTTACAACTATTCTGGCCCCTGAAGCACCAATAGGATGTCCTAACGCGATTGCACCTCCATTTACATTGACTTTATTATAGTCAATTTTTAACTCTTTAATTACTGCTAAACTTTGTGCAGCAAAAGCCTCATTAATTTCAAATAAATCTACATCATGAATATTCCAATTTGCTTTTTTCACTGCTTTATTTATCGCTTCGATAGGTCCGACTCCCATAATTGAAGGATCAACACCTACAGAACTCCAAGAAATAATTTTTCCTAATATTTCTAGATTTTTTAATTTAGCAATTTCTTTAGTTGTCAATATGACTGCAGCAGCGCCATCATTTATACCAGACGAATTTCCAGGTGTAACACTTCCATCTTCCTTGAATACAGTTTTTAGTTTTTTTAGATCTTCGATGTTAAGGTTTGGTCTTGGATGTTCGTCTTTGTTAAGAATAACTTTACCTTTTTTATCAATCACACTAACTATTTGATCATCAAATTTTCCTGTTTCAATTGCTTCTTTAGTTTTATGTTGGGATTTTAACGCAAATTCATCTTGTTGTTCTCTTGAGATATTAAATTTTTCTGCAACATTTTCTGCGGTAATGCCCATATGGTAGTTATGAAATGCATCCATTAATCCATCATTAATCATTGTGTCACTTAATTTTGTTTCATCAAATATTTTATCATCCCTATAAAAAATTGAATGTGGCGCTCTAGACATATTTTCTTGTCCACCAGCAATTACAATTTTAGAATCATTTAACATAATTGACTGATATCCAGATACTATTGCTCTTAAACCCGAACCACAGACCTGATTAATGATATGGGCAGGTTTTGAAATTGGTATACCTGCATTCACTGACGCTTGTCTTGCAGAATTTTGACCCTGACCAGCTGTTAAAACTTGACCCATAATTACTTCATCAATTTCTTCAACATTTAGATTAGATTGATTAATTAAATTCTTAATCACTACTGTTCCAAGTTTATCTGCACTTAGATTCTTTAATGATCCTTTATATGTTCCAATTGGGGTACGTAATGCTTTAACAATTACAATTTCATGCATCAATTTGAACTTATTTTCTAATAGTTTTAATATTAAATTACATTATAAACAAAATATATTAATTAAAAGAAGGAATTTAAAAGCGCCTGTAGCTCAATTGGATAGAGCGCTTGGCTACGGACCAGGAGGTTCTGGGTTCGACTCCTAGCAGGCGCACCAAAAACATTATGTTTGATTGGTTGTTAAAGTCATCACTACAAAACTCAGTGATATATTTTTTTGCAATTATTTTTTTAATTTTATTGTTACTAACTTTTATACTTTAAAAATATGTCAAAAGATTTTGAACAAATCAGCACTAAGCCTGGGTTTATGAAACATAATGGCGGTGTTTTATTTCGTAATATTTCTGAAAATAAATATGAATTTAAATCAATCATAAACGAAAATCATTTAAATATAGCAGGAATAACACATGGTGGGTATATAGCGGCTTTAATTGATGCTGGAGCTGGTACGGCTGCTCACAGAGTTTCAGGTAATGCTCCTTGTGTAACAATTTCTTTAGAATTAAAATACATTGGTGCATCAAAAGTAGGTGATGAAATTATAGGTACAGTTAATATTTTAAAAAAAACTAAAACTCTAGTTTTTTTAAACTGTGAAATAAAGTCAGCAGAAAATACTATCGCTTCAGCAAGTGGTGTTTGGAAAATATTAAAAATAAAACCTTCTGACTTAGGTCCTGGTGGCTAATTTCTTTTAAAATACTGATAAATCAAAATTGGAAAAGATATAATTGATCCAATAATCATAGTTTTAAGACCTGGCGCTACAAAAAATAATGAACCAAATCCTATAATCCATTTTTCATATGAGTTGAGGTTTTTTAAGAAATATCCAGTAAAAGCTATACCTAATAAAGCTATACCTAATAATACTCCCACCAAAGTAATGATAAGTTCATTTATCTCAAAATCATTTGAAATTAATAACAAAGAAGGTGAATAAACAAAAACAAATGGAACTAAAGCTTTAGCAATTCCTAGTCTAAAAGCTGTGTTACCTGTTTGAAAAGGATTTGATTTTGCAATTCCAGATGCAGCGTATGCAGCTAATGCAACAGGTGGTGTAATATCAGCTAAAACTCCATAATAAAATACAAAGAAATGTGCAACAAGTGGTTCAATATTAAGTTGAGATAAAGCAGGAGCAGCTACTGCAACCAGAATAATATAAGTTGCTGTGGTTGGTATACCAGCACCCATAATGATACATGAAATTGCAATTAATAATAATGAAAAAAAAAGTTTTAATTGTTCAAAAGTGAAATATGAAATTGGCCAAATATTAGAAAAAAAATTACCAATGTCACCTGCTGTTTGAAGAACTACAAAACCCAATCTAAACCCAACACCAGTCAATGTAACTACACCAACAATTATTCCAACACAAGTTGCGGCTGCACCAACAGCTAAAGTATTTTTAGCACCAGCTGATAAGCAATTCCATAAATCATTGAGATTTAATTTATTATTAGGTTTAATAAATCCAATTACCACACAAGAAATAATTCCATAAATTGCTGCAAAGTCTGGAGTCCTTCCAACTAAAATAAAATAAACTAAAATTATTAATGGAATTATTGATAACCAATTATCTTTTAAAACTTTTAAAAAATTTGGAAGTTCATCATTATTGAGCCCTCTTAATCCTAATTTTTTTGCTTCTAAATGAACCATAATAAAAATACCAAAATAATGTAATAAAGCAGGTATTAAAGCGGCAGCTAAAATATCTTTCAGCGGTATCTCTAAATATTCAACCATTATAAATGCTGCTGCACCCAAAATTGGTGGAGTGATCTGTCCACCTGTGGATGATGCTGCTTCAACAGCACCTGAAAAGTGAGATGGATATCCAACTTTTTTCATCGCAGGAATAGTTAGCGATCCTGTAGTAACAGTGTTTGCAATTGATGAACCTGAAATTGTTCCCATAAATGCAGAAGAAAAAATTGCAACTTTTGCGGGGCCACCTGAGAATTTTCCAGCAATCAACATTGCTAAATCAATAAATAATTTCCCTAAACCAACTCTAGTTGCAAGGACCCCAAATAAAATAAAAAGAAAAACATATTGAGCCATTACACCTACAGCAATCCCATATACACCTTGATTAGTAATATAAATGTGATTAACAAAACCCAACCAACTGGTACCACCATGTTTTAAAGCGCCAGGAGCATAAGGACCAAAGATTGCGAACAGTATAAAGATTATTGCTATTAGAGGTAATGTAAATCCTACGGATCTTCTTGTGGCTTCCAAAGTGAGAACAATAAGTACAGTTCCCATAAGAACATCTATTTGTTCAGGATTTCCAACTCTTTGAGCTAAAATTTCTGATGGCAGCAATGGTAAATATAAAGCAGATGCAACTGCTAAAATTGCAAAAACAATATCTAATATTGGGATATTTTGAATTTGAAAAAATTTTTTTTTATTTAAACTTTTTTTCCAACTAAAAAGTAGGAAAACTAAACCAATTACAAAAGAAATATGAATGCCTCTATGCAATACTTCCCGAACTAGTCCAAAACCAGATGCCCAAAAATGATAAATGGACATAGAAACAAGTAATGAAATAATTATTAAGTTAAACTTTGGGCCTATTTCTCTAAATGATAGTTGAGGATCGTATTTTTTTTCAATTTCCTCTAATTCTTTTAAAGTTGAAATTTTGTTTTCCATATAAAAAACCCTGAGTTTTTTCAAACTCAGGGTTTAATATTAATTAACTTATTTTAATAAGCCAGCTTCCTTATAGAACTTTTCAGCTCCTGGGTGTAATGGTACTCCAACGCCAGATAAAGCAGTGTCTGGTGTAATTGTTTTTCCTTTTGCATGACCTACATCCATTAGTTTTCTTGACTCTTTATTCCAAAGAGCTTTTGTAATGTTATAAATCAAAGTTTCATCTTCTTTAGCAGATGTAAACCACTGTGCCCCTACGGCAACAGTGCTTGTTGTATTAACATTTTCATATGTACCTGCTGGAATATCACTTTGTGAAAAGAAACCATATTTATCAGTTAATTTTTTTGCACCAGCACCATCAATTGGAACTAATTTAATTGCTACAGATGATGCTAACTCAACAATTGCTCCTGTTGGAAATCCTGCAACAACAAATATTGCGTCAACTTTTTTGTTTCTTAAAGCATCAGTAGCTGCGTTACCTTTTAAAGCCTCGGCTTTAACGTCTTTTTCGGACATTCCATTAGCTTCTAAAATAAGTAAGGCATCAACATATGTTCCTGATCCCGGTTCATCTAAAGAAACTCTTTTACCTTTTAGATCTTTTACAGAATTTATTCCACTATCTTTCAAAGTAACTAAATGAATATGTTCTTCAAATAAAGCTGCGATTGTTCTTAAATCTTTGGCAGGTTCTTTTCCTTCCATTGTTCCAGTGCCTGTATAAGCCCAATAAGCTACATCTGATTGAGCAAAACCAGAATTTCTCAATCCAGATATAATGGCATTTACGTTATCTACTGAACCTCTTGAAGAAACGGCTGAAGCAATCAATCCATCAACTCCACAACTTCCGCCTTTGCCACATTCTCTTGATCCAGGAGGTTTAGAAATTGCATTTGCAATCATTCCTCCAACTGGATAGTACGTGTATGCAGTTCCCCCAGTTCCAATTGTAAAGAAAGTTAAATCATTCGATATAGCTTTTCCAACAAAAGATCCTGATAGCAATAAAACTACTGCAAATGTTTTAAATAAATTTTTAAACATAAATCTCCTTATTAGTTATTTATTTTTTTAATTATTCTACAGTTTCAAAAAAGTTAATGTAAAAAAATATCAAATGAGAACATTTAACACAATGATTCGGCCATGTTTTAGTCTATTTTTGTTCTTTTGGACTAACTATATCTAGTACCCAAAAAAATTAGTATACCAAAGATAGAAAATGAAAAAAAATAAAATCACTGCTGTTTTAGGTCCCACCAATACTGGCAAAACCCATTTGGCCATTGAAACAATGCTATCTTTTGAGAGTGGTATGATTGGATTTCCTCTTAGACTACTAGCGAGAGAAGTTTATGAAAAAGTAATTAAGAAAACTAGCTTAGATAAAGTTGCTTTAATAACTGGTGAAGAAAAAATAATTCCTCCAGATGCAAAATATTTTTTATGTACTGTGGAATCTATGCCCATTGATAAACAGCTTGATTTTGTTGGTGTTGATGAAATTCAAACGTGTGCTGACCACGAAAGAGGTCACATATTTACAGATCGTTTGTTGAATATGAGGGGTGAAAAACTCACAATGCTAATGGGTTCAAACACAATTAAAAGTATTATTGCAAAATTAGATGATGATATAGAGTTTATTAATAGAGAAAGATTATCAAAATTAACCTACGCCGGTCATAAGAAAATTTCAAGAATCAATAGAAAAACTGCGATTATAGCATTCTCTGCAGAAGAAGTTTATGCCATAGCTGAGCTTATTAGAAGACAAAAGGGTGGGGCTGCAATTGTAATGGGTTCGTTAAGTCCAAAAACAAGAAATGCTCAAGTCGAGTTATACCAATCAGGAGACGTAGACTTTCTTGTTGCAACTGATGCAATAGGCATGGGTATTAATATGGATTTAGATTATGTGTATTTTTCTAATTTAAAAAAGTTTGATGGAAGAAAATTAAGGAAACTTAATCTTTCTGAAATAGGTCAAATAGCAGGAAGAGCAGGTAGATACTTAAATAATGGAAGCTTTGGTATAACTGGAGATTGTAAAGAAATAGGTGCTGAAGAAGTAGATTTAATTGAAAATCATAAATTTGAAGAAATTAAGATGTTATTTTGGAGAAATTCTAACTTAAATTTTAATAGTCCTTATTCATTATTAAAATCATTAGAACAAAAACCTTATCATGATTGGTTAAAAAAAATTCATGAATGTGAAGATGAAAAAGCATTAAAGTTTTTTTTAAAAGATAAAAATCTTGAAAATATAAACATGAACCAAAATACTTTAAGTTTATTGTGGGAGTGTTGCCAAATACCTGATTTTGTAAAAAAAACATATGGGAACCACTACGAAGTTATCAGTAAAGTTTTTGGTTTTCTGAGTGGGAAAAATGGAAAAATTCCTGACGATTATATGAGGATTCAGCTAATGAAATTGGATAAATTAGAAGGAAATGTAGATTCTTTATCAAATAGAATTGCAAATGTAAGAACTTGGTCTTATGTTTCGAATAAAAATAATTGGATAGATAATCAAGATTATTGGATTGAAAAAACTAAAAATTTAGAAGACAAGTTATCAGATAGATTGCATGAGGAACTTACAAAAACATTTATTGATAAAAGAGCTAGTGTTTTAGCAAGAGGTTTAAGGCAAGATATGGAATTCAAAACAGAAATATTACAAAACAATGATGTAAAAATTGATGATCATTATATCGGTAAAATTAATGGTTTAAAACTTGAGCTTGATCTAAAACAAGGAGCTTTAGAAACAGATATAAAATCATTAAAAAAAGCAGCAAGACAATCAGTTGGCCCAGAGCTTGAAAAAAGAATCGACACGATAATTGAAACAAAACTAATTGAACTTAATGATGATTTTAAAATTTATTGGAATAAGTTTCCTATTGCTAAAATCAACACGGGCAAAGACTATCTTAGTCCAAATTTGGATGTCATTGCAGATGAAATATTAGAACAAAAACAAAAACAAAAGCTAAGTGATTTTCTAAAAAAATGGTTAGATGAAAAAATTAATTTCGAGCTTAAAAGTTTAATAGATCTAAAAAGTATAAATCAAAAAAACTCATCTGTTAAAGCGCTAGCATATCAATTGTATGAAAATAACGGTGTATTAAAAAGAGATCAGGTATCGGAATATTTAAAATCTTTAGGCCAAGAAGAAAGAAAAATATTAAGAGAGATAGGTGTAAAATTTGGAAGATATCACGTGTATCTTTTTAGATTAATTAAACCTGAGGCAGTTAAATTAAGAACATTGCTATGGAAAAACTATCATCAAAAATATTTTAATCTTAAACCACCTACTTTTGGATTAAATTTTATTGAAGATAAAAATAAAAGAAATCAAAATTTTATGTTGTTATGTGGATTTGAAAAGTTTGATAACTCCTATGTCAGAATAGATATTTTAGAACGGCTATTCATGCTAATTATAAATACTGATACAGATCAAGATAAAGAAATTAAATTGGTTCCTGAAATGTTGAATTTGTTAGGTTGTAATAAAGAAAACTTTGTTAATCTTATAAAAAAAATGAATTATAAAATTATAGAAAAAGAAAATGATACTTATTTTAAATATAATCCAATGAAAAAAAGAAAGAATATTAATAAAAAAGTTATAACAAAAGAAAATCCATTTAATATTCTTAAAAATTTGAATTTAAATAACTAATGTTTTTTAAAAAAGAAGATAAAAAAGAAGACTTTCCTTTAAGTAAAATTGGCTCTTTATTGATTCATGCTGCAAAAATTGATGAAAATTATTCAAGTGAAGAAGAGGAAATTATAAAAAAAACACTAATTTCATTGGGTGCAGAACCTAAGAGCATAGAGCAATTAATTAAAATCAGTATAGAGAATGAAGAAAAATCAAATCAAATATTAGAGTTTACGAAAGAAGTTAAAAATTTATCTGATGATTATAAAACTAAAATAATAGAAGCTTTATGGAGAATAATTTACTCAAATAAAAATGCTGACATTTATGAAACTAATTTAATGAGAAGACTTACTGGACTTTTATATATTGACAGTAAGATCATGGGCGATATTAAAGAAAAAATTAAAAAGGAATATTCATAAATGACCTACATCGTTAATGACAAATGTATCAAATGTAAGCTAATGGATTGTGTAGAAGTTTGCCCAGTTGACTGTTTTTACGAAGGCAAGAATATGCTTGTAATTAAGCCTGATGAGTGTATAGATTGTGGCGTTTGCGAACCAGAATGTCCGGTTGATGCGATAACAGCAGATACTGAACCAGGTAGCGAAAAATGGTTAGAAATTAATAAACAGTATTCTGAAATCTGGCCTAATATTAGTGAAAAAAAAGATCCACCATCGGATCACGAAAAATTTAAAGATGTAAAAGACAAATATGAAAAATATTTTAAAGAAAATCTTGAATAAAAAAAAAGCTAAAAAAGTAGTAAAAAAAGCAAAACCAAAACCTAAAACTAAAGCAAAAAAAGTTGTAACAAAAAAAGTAACAAAAGCAAAAAAAGTAGCTAAGGTAAGTCCTAAAAAATCCTCTAAAAAGACAGAAGAAAAAATTGAAAACAAATCTTCAGATGGTTTAAGAATTTCTAAATCTAATGAGATTAAACCTGAGATTAAAAAAGTAAAAAAACAAGAAACTGAAAAAAGAGAATATAAAGTTAAAGATTATGTTGTTTATCCAAAACATGGTGTTGGTCAAATCACAGAATTCAAAAAAATAAGTATAGGTGGAATTGACGTTGAAACTTATGTAATAAAGTTTGAGAAAGATAAAGCAAATGGAATGGTGCCAGTAAATAAGCAGTTTCATCTAAGACCATTAGCGACAATTAACCAAGTAAATAAATGTATTTCTATTTTAAAAAGTAAGCCAAAAATTAAAAGATCTATGTGGAGTAGAAGAGCTCAAGAATATGAAGCAAAAATTTCCTCTGGAAAAATCTACGAGCTTGCTGAAGTTGTGAGAGATTTAAATAAAGGTGATGATTTAATGGTTGATCAATCTTATTCGGAAAGACAATTATTTGAAAAAGCTTACGAAAGAATGCAATCAGAGTTTCAAATAATTTTAAACTTATCTGTAGAAGATACTCAAAAAAAATTAGATAAAGCCCTTAAGAGAAACACTGGTGTTCAACCAAAACCAGAGACATCAACAGAAAATAAAAGTTCTACGGTAAAAATGCCAATAGAAGAACCTATTGGTGATGAAGACGACCCAATAGAAGACTAAAAAAAAACGCCTCTCACACGTAAATCGTTATGAGAAGCGTTTTTGTTTAAGAATACTAAGAGACTATCTTCTTCTTTTTTTAGCCTTCTTCTTAGCTTTTTTCTTAGCTTTTTTCTTAGTTTTCTTTGCCGCTTTTTTTCTTTTCTTAGGCATCTTTAGCTCCCTTTTTTAATTAACGAATCATAATGATTCGCTCTTAACTTATTTTTATTTTTTTATAACACCTATGTCAATTGTTTAATTAAAACCAAAATTTTAAAAAAATTTTTTTTATTTTATAAAATTTTTTTTATTTTTTTTTTTTTTAAAAAAGTAAGTGTTTATGCGATTAATAACTAATTTTTTAATAAAGTTTTTCTAATTCTTCTTTATATTTTTTTATTATTTTGAATCTTTTTAATTTTAATGTTGGTGTCATCGTTTCATTTTCAATTGTAAATTGTTCTTTAATTATTAAAAATTTTTTAATCATTTCAACTTTAGATAAATTTTTATTTATAATTTCAATTTCTTTTTGGACTAGCTCATTGTTTATTTGATCATCAAATTCTTTATTTATTACAAGTAATGCAACCAGATATGGTTTTCCATCTCCATAAACTAATGCTTGCTCTATAAAATTAATTTTTATTAAATCGTTTTCGATTTTTATTGGAGAAATGTTGTCACCTCCTGGTGAAATTAAGATATCTTTTTTTCTATCTGTAATTTTTAAAAATCCGTTTTCAATAACTCCAATATCTCCTGTGTATAACCATCCATCTTTTAAGACTTCTTTGGTCTCTACATCTTTATTCCAATATCCTTGCATTACATTTTCCCCTTTAACAAGAATTTCTCCATCATCTTCAATTTTTACCTCATTTCCTGGAAATGGTGGACCTACTGTTTCAATTCTAATATCATTTATTGGGTTACAGCTTACAACAGGTGAGGTTTCAGTAAGACCATAACCCTGTAAAGTTGGTAATCCTATAGAATTTAAAAATAAACCGACTTCTTTATCTAAAGCACCACCTCCAGATATAAATGCCTTGAGAGAACCACCAAATTGTTTTTTTATTTTTTTTCTTACTAATATATCACAAAAAAAATTTTGTATTTTTTCTATAAAATTCAAATTTTTCTCTACTAATTTTTTCCTACCAAGATCAATGGTTAGATTAATTATATTTTTTTTAAAACCTTCTGCTTTATTGAAAGTTGAGTTAATTTTTTGATATAGATTTTGATAAAATCTTGGAACAGCTGTCATTATTTCAGGACTACAGTCTCCCATATTTTTTATTAATTTATCAATACTCTCCGCATAAAATACTTTTGCACTAACAGCCATTTGAACAAATTGAACTGTATGCTCATATGAATGCGATAATGGTAACCAAGTTAAAAAATGAGGTTTGTTGGAAACAAATTCTTTTAGTAAAATATAGGCTCCCTCACAATTATTTAATATTCCACCATGACTTAGCATTACTCCTTTGGGATCACCTTGTGTTCCAGAAGTATAGATTATACATGCAGTATCTCCTCTTTTTATATCTAAATTAAAAAAATTATGCTCAGATACTTTATTATCCGAAAGTATCGAATTAATATTTTCTATTTTAATTTCTTCATCATTAACTTCATCAAATGAAATTACTTTTTTAATAAAATTTTTATTTTTAATTACATTCCTTATTTTCTTAAATAGTTCATTGTTGGAAATTAAAATTACTGATGGTTGGCAGTCTTGAATAATATATTCATAATCTCTTTCTGTATATGTTGTATAGGATGGCACTGTTACCCCTTTGGACAGCATTATAGACAAATCAGATATCATCCATTCTGGTCTATTTTCAGAAATTAATAAGCACCTGTCTCCAGGTTTTACTATTGATGAGATATTCGATGAAAGTTTAATTACTGATTGAAAAGTTTGTTCCCATGTAAAAGTTTCATTTCGTTTAAGAGATGTTAGAAAAATATCTTGCTTATTGCTTAACTGATATTGTGTATAAAATAATTCTAAAAGATTATTTAATTTATTAATATTCATAATTTATGGTGGGCGAAGAGAGAATCGAACTCTCACTTCTTGCGAAACACGATTTTGAGTCGTGCGCGTCTACCAGTTCCGCCATTCGCCCTTTAAAAGTAAATTAAAATGTTTAAATAGTATAAGAACTAAACTTAATTTAAAACAAAAAAACAATGCTTAATGCTTTATATAAAAAATGCTTAGAACTAGCTGCACACAAAAGTTCTAAGTTTTTTTTAGGTATTGTTTCTTTTGTTGAGAGTTCTTTTTTTCCTATACCGCCAGACGTTATGATTATTCCTATGGTATTTGCTAAAAAGAAAGAATTTATAAAAATTTTTCTAATAGCAACAATTTTTTCAGTACTTGGTGGAATATTTGGTTATTTTTTAGGCTCTTTCTTTTTTGATTTTGCTTCTGAAATTATAAGTATTTATGGCTATGAAGATAAAATTCTTAAAATTAAAAATGATTTAAATGAAGGAACTGGTTTTTATGCTTGGTTTGGAATTTTATTTTTAGCTGGTTTTACACCATTACCCTACAAGGTATTCACTATTGCAAGTGGACTTGTTGGATTTAATTTATTAATATTTATTATTGTTAGTATCATTTCTAGAGGTTTAAGATTTTTTATAATTTCCTTTCTATCCTATAAGTTTGGTTATTTATTCACCGAATTTATGAATAAACACGGTTCCAAATGGTTTACTATTATAGGTGTTGTTTTGGTTTTTATATTCGCAGTTGTAATATACATTTTAAAACATACATCTTAGGCAAATGAACCAAAAAATTTATAATGCTATTTTAGCTATTTCATTAATAGCCTTAAGTTCGGCCTTTTTTATTGAATATATTTTAGGTCATCAGCCTTGTAATTTGTGTATCTTAGAGAGAGTCCCTTATGCTTTAAGTGCTTTAATTATATTGAGTTATTACAAATTAAACTTTAAAGAAGCTAATCTCATTAAGATTCTAATAATTATTTTTGTCTCTGGTAGTATTTTATCTATTTATCATTTTGGGATAGAGCAAGGGCTTATTGAAGAGTCATTTGTATGTAGTGCTTCAGATAATGTATCACTTAATAAAGAACAATTACTAAAAGAATTACAAAAAATGACTATTAGCTGTAAAAATGTTACTTTTCGTATACTAGGTCTGTCATTAACTACGTATAATATATTATTATCTGTAATTATTTCTGCTATTTTATTAAGAATTTATGTCAAACAAAAATAAAACTGATCAAAAAAAACTGACTGAATTTATAAGAGTAGATCATGCTGGCGAAAGAGGAGCTGTTAAAATTTATGAAGGTCAATTATTAGCTCTTAACACTATTATCAAAAACGAAAGTTTAAAAAAAACAATAGAAGAAATGAGAGTTCATGAAAAAGAGCACTGTGAATTTTTTGAAAAAGAAATTAAAAAAAGAAACATTAAACCTACAAAATTATTACCCTTATGGGATCTATTGGGTGTAGGGTTGGGTTTTGGTTCTACAATAATTGGTAAAAAAGCTGCTATGTTATGCACTGCCTCAGTTGAAGAAGTTATAGATAAACACTATTTAGATCAAATTAATCAATTAGGGTCTGATGAAAAAGAACTTAAAAATAAAATAAAAAAATTTAGAGATGATGAATTACATCATAAAGATATAGCTTATGAAAAAGGAGCTACAAAAAAAGGACTGTATTCTCTTATGGATAAAATAATTAAAACTGGATCAAAAATAGCAATTAATATTTCAGAAAAAATTTAATTTTCTAATTCAACGTCCCAATATAAATAGTCCATCCAGCTTTTATGAAGAAAGTTTGGTGGAAAGTTTTTTCCATTTTTATGAAGATCTTCTGTTGAGGGCCTATAAGGATGTTGGTTTAATTTCATACCAGAAAATTTTAAGAGTTTACCACCTTTTTTTACATTACATGATGAGCATGCTGTAACAACGTTATCCCAATTTGTTTCTCCACCTTTCGATCTTGGAAGTAAGTGGTCGAATGTTAATTCATCTTTGCTCCCGCAATATTGGCAAGAAAATTTATCTCTTAAAAAAACATTGAATCTTGTAAAACTTGGCTTTGCTTGAGGGACTATATAATCTTTCAAAGCAATAACGCTTGGCAACTGCATACTAAAAGAAGGGCTTCTAATTTCTCTATCATACTTACTCACAATAATTACTCTATCTAAAAAGACTGATTTTACTGTATCTTGCCAAGACCATAATGATAAAGGGTAGTAACTTAAAGGTCTATAATCTGCATTTAGAACTAAAGCAGGACATTTTTCTAAAGAAACATCTTGTTCTATAAAATTCATACTAAAAGCATAACTTAATTAAAAATTATTTTCAATATGACTTAAATATTAAATTTTTTTTAAAATATAATTTAGTGCTAAACTTGAGGCTTCAATTGGGATATGATGTCCACAATTTTTTACTAAATGCGATTCAATATTAATTTTTTCCCTCATTAAAAAATCTTTTGCTTCCAATAAAAATGTTGGAGAAACAATATCATCAAGTTCACCATGAATTAGAAAAACTTCTGTTGGATTTTTTAATCTTTCTTTCAAATCTATTTGATTGATTATTTTTCCTGAGAAACCCACTATTGAATTGAATTTTTCTTCTGAAGTAAGTCCTACATTTAATGACATCATGCAACCTTGACTAAAGCCTGATAGACATATCTTATCTGTTGCCAGATTAAACTCCTCCTTAACTTCTGAGATAAATTTCTTTAGAACATCTTCTGCTTTTTTTGACTCTTGCAAAATATATTTTGGATCATCTTTAGTTAAGTCAAACCACTGAAAGCCTACTGGATTTATTTCACATTTTTCATGACCATCTGGACAAATAAAAACTGTATTTGGAAGATGTCGCTTCCAATTTAAAGTAAGCATACTTATATCGTTTCCATCGCCTCCATAACCATGTAACAATATTATTGCGTTTTTTATTTCTTCTTCAGGTTTAATAATCTTCGTATTTAGGCAAAATGTCATATTAGTAATTTCTTGTTTTATATTTCATAAAACAATCTAAAATATAAGTAAATGATTTCTAGTGTATTAGTAAAAATATTATCAATAGTTCTACTTATTGCTGTAGGGATAGTTTTGATACTTGGAATTGGAACCCTTTTCAAAGGTGGTAGTACCAGCAAAAAATATTCTAATAAATTAATGCAGTTAAGAGTTTTGCTTCAATTTATTGCTATTGTTGTCTTGGTTGGATTTGCCTATTTCTTTAAAAACTAATTATATTTAGACAACCAATTAATTATCTCTGGATCTTCGAAATCTACTATGCCTATAATTCTTGCAAATTCTTTTCCTTGTTTATTTATTAAAACTGAGGTTGGCACACCTCTTAATGCTAAAGTTCTTGCTAAACTTATTTTTGGATCAAAATATATTTGCAAATTTTTAATGCTTAGCTCTTTAAAAAAATCTTTAGATTTTTCAACACTATCATTTCCAACATTAACCGAAAATATTTCTAAATTATCTAAATCTTTATTGATTTGAAGTTTATCTAATGAGGGCATTTCTTCTTTGCAAGGTGCACACCATACTGCCCAAAAATTCAATAAAATTAATTTCCCTTTAAATTCGTTGATATTAATTTCTCTATCATTTTCGTCCAAAAAAGAGATTTTATCGTATGTTTTTAATTCACTGTTTAATACAATGTTTTTTGAGGGAACTTTTTCTGATGCCACAGCATTTGCAACCAAAAATATATATAGTATTAAAATTCTCATAATTAAAAGATATAATTTAATAACATGACTAACAAAAAAAACAATAAAGCAGTTTGGAATACCAGAATTAAAAAAAAGACTTCCTCTTTATTTCAAAGAATAGGAAGCTCTCTTGCGATTGATAAACAACTTTATAAAGAAGATATTGTTGGATCAAAAGCTCATGTGGAAATGCTGTTTAAGCAGAAAATTATTTCTTTCAAAATAAAAAATAAAATAATTTATGGTTTAGACAAAATCGAAAAAGAAATAAAAAATAATAAGTTTATTTTTAAAAATGAATATGAAGATATTCATATGAGTATAGAAAAAAGACTTCATGAAATTATAGGTGAGGAAGCGGGATATTTGCATATTGCTAGATCTAGAAACGATCAAGTTATTACAGATTTCAAACTTTGGATGAAGGTCTCTACAATAAAAATTAATGATGAAATAGATAAGCTCATTAAGTCAATAATTAAATTGGCTGAAAAAAATATTGATACAATTATGCCAGGTTTCACACATTTAAAAAATGCTCAAGCTGTATCTTTTGCACATTATCTTATGGCTTATATCGAAATGTTTAATCGAGATAAAATTAGATATAACAACAATTTAGATTTTTTAAATGAAAATCCCTTAGGTGTTGGAGCTCTTACTGGTACGTCTTTCAATATCGATAGAGAATTTACTACAAAGAAACTGAAATTTAAAAAACCAACAAATAATTCTATAGATACAGTTTCCGATAGAGATTTTGTGTTAGATTTTCTCTACTCATCCTCTGTCTGCTCTATGCATATATCTAGAATTGCTGAAGAGTTAATCATTTGGAATTCAGATGGCTTCAATCTAATAAATCTTTCAGATCAAGTTGTAACCGGATCATCAATTATGCCTCAAAAAAAGAATCCTGATCTTTTAGAATTTTTACGTGGCAAAACTGGTCAGTCCTATGGAGATTTATTTTCCATGCTTACAATTTTAAAAGGATTGCCTATGTCTTATTTTAAAGATTTACAGGATGATAAAAAATTGGTTTTTAGCTCTTACGATAACATCATCAATAGCCTTAAGATACTTAATGAAGTGATTACTAATTTATCGCCAAATAAAAAAAATATGCTTACGTTAGCTGAAAAAGGATATATTTTAGCAACTGATTTAGCTGATTATTTAACAAAAAATCATTCAATATCATTTAGAGAAGCATATGATTTAACAGCAACAATTGTTAATTATGCAGAAAAAAATCAAAAAAATTTAAATGAGTTAACACTTGATGAATTAAAAAAATTTGACTCAAATTTTAATAAAGAAGTTCTTAAAATCTTTAACTTAAAAAACTCAATAAATTCAAAAAAATCTTTTGGAGGAACCGCTTTTAGTAATATAAAAAAGATGATAGTGAAATATAAGAAAATTTTATGATACAAAAATTAACCTTGCTAATTTTAATTTGCATTATTACTTCTTCATGCGGGAAAAAGGCAGATCCTGTTTATAAAGAAAGTAATCTTAATAACGACACTAAAATTATTAGTGTAGTATGAAATATTCAAAAGAAAATTTTTTAATTGAAAATGTTAGAGCAGAAGAAATTGCTAAAAAATTTGGCACACCCTGTTATTGTTATTCATTCAACAAATTAAAAGATAACATAAATAAATTTAAAAAAAATTTTTCATCTATTAATCCCTTAATCTGCTTTGCAGTAAAATCTAATACTAATTCAAAACTTCTAAATGAAATAAAAAAGTTTGGCTTAGGTGCCGATGTAGTCTCTGTAGGTGAATTAATGAAAGCTTTAAAAGCTGGAATATCTTCAAAAAAAATAGTTTTTTCTGGAGTTGGAAAAACATCTGAAGAAATAAAATATGCCATAAGTAAAGATATTCTTTTAATAAATACAGAGTCACAAAGTGAAATTTTTGAAATAGAAAGAATTGCAAAATCTCTTAAAAAAAAAGTTAATATTGGAATTCGTTTAAACCCAAATACAGATGCAAAAACTTTAAGCCAAATTTCAACAGGTAAAAAAGAGAATAAATTTGGAGTAGATGAAAAGAAACTTATTGATTTAGTTGCTTATGTAAAATCTTCAAGAAATTTAGGATTGAAATGTTTGAGTGTCCATATTGGTAGTCAAATACTTAATCACAAACCTTATGAAAAAATGCTCAAAGTTTTAGATCGTGTTATAAAAAAATGTGATCATAATTTTGATTATATAGACTTAGGTGGTGGCATGGGTATTGATTATGAAGGAGTAAATAAAAAACTTAACCTAAAAAAATATGCTCAAGCTATACAAAAATTTGTAAAAAAATATAATTCAAAAATTATTTTTGAACCTGGTAGATCAATAATTGGCAACACAGCTGTTTTATTGTCTAAAGTTATATATATAAAAAAGAACTCACAAAAAGATTTTATAATTTTAGATGCTGCAATGAATGATCTTATGAGGCCAGCCTTATATGGAGCAAAACATAGAATATTGCCCATTAAAAAATTAAAACAAAAGGCTAATAAAAGTTATGAGTTTGTTGGACCTATTTGTGAAAGTACAGACAAGTTTTTAAATGTTAATAATTTTCAAAAATTAAATGAAAAAGATTTTGTAATCATTTGCGATGTTGGTGCTTACGGTATGTCTCTCAGCTCAAATTATAATATGAGACCTAAAGCCCCAGAAATTCTAATTCAAGGTTCAAAATTCAAAGTTATAAACAAGAGACAAAAGCTCAAAGACTTAATATAGTTTTTGAAATGATAAGAAATTTTTTATTCTCATTTTTTTTCTTTTTAGGTGTAATATTAATTTCTCTAATATTTTTACCATCATTTTTTTTACCACAGAAAATAGTACTAATAGGTGGAAAATTGATGGGTCATTGGGCAGGAATATGTCTTAGAGTATTCTTATCTGTTAAAATAAAAATCGAAGGAAAAGAAAATATCATTTCAAACGAAAAATTTTTTATAGCAGCATCCCATCAATCAATGTTTGAAACGTTTTATCTCCAAAAAATTTTTAACTCTCCAGTCTTTATATTAAAAAATGAGCTACTTATGATCCCAATCTTTGGATGGTACCTCAGAAAAATTGGCTCAATAGCAATAAAAAGAAATAAAATAACAAAAGATAATCTTGGATTTTTAGATGATATTTTAAAGACGATTAACAATACAGATAGGCCTCTAGTAATATTTCCGCAAGGCACAAGAGCTTTACCTGAGGATAGAACACCATTTAAAAAAGGTGCTGGCAGAATTTACGAGAAAGTAAATATTTCTTGTCAACCGATAGCAATTAACTCTGGATATGTTTGGCCAAAAAGAGGAAGAAAAAATCCAAATAAAATAATAACAATTTCTATTCTTAAAAAAATTGAACAGGGTTTAAATAAAGACGAATTTGTGAATAAACTTCAGAATGTAATATTTTCTGAACTAGACAGAATTAACCCTTCATAGGCATTACGACATAAATACTATCAAAATCTCCTGGATCTTTAATTAAAGCTGGAGAACCTGTATCGTTGAAATATATTTCAATTTTTTCACCATCTAATTGGGACGCAACATCAATCAAGTATCTGGAATTAAAACTGATTTCTAATTCATGTTCAAAATTTACATTCATACTCTCTTTTCCATCTCCACTATTGGTATTATTAACTGATAAATTAAGCATATCTTTTGAAAGATTAAATTTTACTCCATCTTTTTTATCTAATGAAACAGATGCAACTCTATCTACAGAGTCTAGAAATAATTTTAAATCAATTTCTAATTTTTTTTGATTATTTTTAGGTATAACTTGAATATAATTAGGGAATTTGCCATCAATTAATTTTGATATTAAAATGCTATTATCTAATTCAAATTTTATTTTAGATTTAGCATTTGAAACCTTAACGTCTCCATCATAATTATCTAATAAAGAACAAAGTTGAAAAATTGTTTTTTTTGGTAGAATTATTGGCTCAAACTCAATTTTATTTTCTAATCTAACTTTAGAAATCGACATTCTATGGCTGTCTGTAGCAGCTGCTGTTAAATAATTTTTATCCTCTACCTCTGTTTGGTGTAAGAAAATTCCACTCAAATAATGTCTTGTTTCATCATTAGACACTGAAAATTTACATTTATTTAGTAATTTCAAAAGTTGTTTTGATTTAATTAAGAATTCGTTTTGAGTAAAATTTTCATCTGTTAACGGAAACTCTGAGGCATTAATACAATTAAGGTTAAATACTGATTTATCAGACTCAACCTGTAATTTACTTTCATCCTTCAGAAATACATTAATTTTTTTTCCAGATGTAAATTTCCTAATTATATCATACATGATAGATGAAGTTGTTGTAGTTTTTCCCTGTTCGAGAATCTCTACGTTTTTAATTTGATGTATGAAGATTAAATCAAGATCTGTTGCTGTTATTGTTAAGTTTGAACTATTTGCATCAACTAAAATATTAGACAAAATTGGTAATGTACTTCTTTTCTCAATTACACCTTGGCAGTAATTTAAAGCTTGCTGCAGGTCTTGTTGATTAATATTAAATTTCATTTTCTTGGTTTTTATATAAAATTTGATTTTTTAATTTATTAATATTCTCAACCATCTCAGGATCATTTTCTTTAAGTTTTTCTACAGTTTTAACTGAATGTATTATGGTTGTATGATCTCTATTTGAAAATTCACGACCAATCTCAGGCAGAGATTTTGAAGTTAAAATCTTGGTTAAATATATTGCTACTTGTCTAGGTCTAACTAAATATCTTGATCTCCTTGCAGATAGCATTTCATTTTTGCTGATCTTGAAAAACTTACATACAATTGTTTGGATTAGATCAATCGTCACTTTATTTTCAGAGATATTAAGCAAATCTTTTAAAACAACTTTTGTTTCACTAAGATTTGGCATTTTGTTATAAATTCTAGAAAAAGATACCAGTCTATTAACTGCTCCCACTAACTCTCTAATACTGCCAGTAATTTCATTACTTATAAAATCTTGTATATCTTGTGATATTTTTTTTTGATCAGAATATAAAGAAGTCATTTCTTCTGTCTTTTTTGCTACAATTTCTTTTCTTAGCTGATAATCAGGTTTTTGAATATCTACAACTAAACCTCCTGAGAACCTTGATTTAATTCTCTCTTGTATTCTTGAGAGCTTATTTGGTGATCTATCAGCAGAAACAATTATCTGAGATCCTTTATCTAATAATGCATTAAAAGTATGAAAAAACTCTTCCTGCATTGCTTCTTTTCCGTTCATAAACTGAATATCATCAATTAAAAGAATGTCTGTATTCCTAAAATATTCTTTAAACTTCACCATATCATTAGATTTTATAGATTTAACAAATTGATACATAAATCTTTCAGCTGAAATAAACATGACTTTGTTGTTTTTTTTAAGCTCTAATCCAATAGCATTTAATAAATGTGTTTTTCCCATGCCAACACCTCCATAAATATATAGAGGATTATAATGCGCTATACTTTCAGATACTTTTAGAGAAGCTTCATAAGCAAGTTTATTGCTTGAACCAGTAATAAAATTATCAAATCTCTTATTAGGATCTATTCTGTTATATTGAAGGTATGAATCTTTAATAAAAGATACATTTTCATCATTTATAGGTTTTGATTTTATTTCATCAACTTCACCATTTATTATATTCTTTTCAACTATTTTAAATTCTATTCTATGAATTTCTTTTTTATAATTTCTTACAATTTGTAAAATTTGATCTAAATATCTTGAGGTAATCCAATCTCTTATAAATCTTGTCGGGACTGATAATAAAATGTAATTATTTATTTCATCTACAAACTCAATTTTTTTTAACCAACTTTCGTAAATATCGCTTCCTAATTTGTTTTTCATTTCTGATTGAATAAGTTCCCAATCTAACTTTTCAGAATTGATTTGGTTTAAATTGTTTGGTGTAAACATTTTATTCATAATTTTTTTTTGGAAAAAAATCATTTAGAACCAAAAAAATATAACTGCAAGAAATTATTAAAGATAAAATAAAATAAATAAAATCTTAGATTGTAAAAATTCTTGTCACATAAAAAATTTTTTTTTGACAAAAATTTTTTTTATGCATTAAAAAAATATAAGTTTTTTTAGTGAAATTTCTAAAATATAATTATAGTTTCTGTACTAAATCTAAATGTAGTTTTTAAAAAATTTAATTTATCAGATATTGTAGGATTAATAGTTGTAACAACTGGGGGTATAATTTTTTAAAGAGCCGAGATTTTTTTTGTAATTCTAGAAACATTTCTAGATGCATTTTGCTTTTTAATAATACCTGTTTTAGCAATTTTCATAAGCTCAGAATTCAACTTAGGTAAGAATTTTAAAGCTTCATCTTTTTTCTTATCTACAATTAGAACGTTCATTTTTTTCAGAGCATTTTTATATCTACTCTTTCGTGCTCTATTTACAGCTGTTTGTTTAGCTATTCTTCTTATTCTTTTAATTGCAGATTTAGTATTTGCCATAATTTTGCAGGGGTATAACTGCTTATATTGTCCCGGTCAATATAATATTTTTTATTTTTGGCATATTTTACAAAGAAAAGTAGATCTATTTGCCTGAACAATTTTAACAATTATACCACTACAATTAGACCTTCTACATTTAAGTTTTTCTCGACCGTAAACTTTAAATTCTTTTTGAAACTTGCCTGAAATACCTAAGGTATTTTTAAAATCTCTAATAGTTGAACCTCCTTTTTTTATTGCATTCAATAAAATTTTTTTGGAATTGATTATTAACTTTTTAAGTTGTGATTTACTCAAATCATTGACTGAGGTTAAAGGGTTTATCTTTGATAAATATAATATTTCGCTTGCATAAATATTTCCAATTCCTGAAACGAATTTCTGATCTAATAAATAATTTTTGATATCTTTTTTTTTATCTTTAAAATAGTCAGTTACATATTTTAAATTGAAATTTTTATCAAAAGGTTCTGGTCCATAAAGTTTAAAACGATCTATTAATTTTTTTTGATTCTTAATTATTTGAAAGAAGCCAAACCTTCTAGGATCATTATAAATTAGTTTTAAATCACTAAACTCAAATTCTACATGGTTATGTTTTTTTGGTAAATTAGGTGAATTATAGAAACTTGTGTTAGTAAAAAGTTCCTCTTTATTTTTAATGATGTGAATTGTACCTGACATACCTAAATGAACAATACAAAATTTTTTGTTGTTTAATTCGATTATTAAATATTTTGAAAATCTACTAATTTTGTTAACTAATTTGTTCTTTAATTCTTTTTCAAATGAAGAATCTAAAAAAAATCTTAATTTTCTATTTCTGACTAAAATTTTCTTAATTTTTTTTCCGGTGACATTTTTAGCTAATGATTGTCTTACAACTTCTACTTCTGGTAATTCTGGCATTTAATATTATATTAATGGAATAATTAATTTAAAATGCAACAAAATCTTCAAAATAAAAAAGGTTTAGTCCAAGGTGTATTTGATCAGGTTTTTGATAAATACGATTTAATGAATGACTTCATGTCATTGGGTATCCATAGATCTTGGAAAAAGAATTTAATCAATATGATGAATCCATCAAAAAAAAATAACCTAATAGATGTTGCTTGCGGTACTGGTGATATTGGAAAACTTTTTTTAGATAATACAGACAAAAAAAACTCTATAACTTGTATAGACCCAAACAAAGGAATGATCTCTATAGGAAAAGAAAAGCTTAAAGATTATCAAAATATTAACTGGGTTATTTCTAGTGCTGAAAAACTCCCTATTAAAGAAAATTCATTTGATTTTTATACAATAAGTTTTGGGCTAAGAAATACAAAAAATTTAGATGAGTCGCTATCAGAGGCTTTTAGAGTTTTAAAACCTGGTGGTAGATTTTTTTGTTTAGAATTTTCTAAAATACAAAATGAAAATCTAGATTTTATTTACAAACAATATTCAAAATTAATTCCTATTATAGGAAAATATGTTGTTGGTGAAAAAGAACCCTATGAATATTTAATTGAAAGTATTGATAAATTTTTAAACCAAGAAGAATTACTGGAATTAATGAAAAAAAATAAATTTGAAAAATGTAGTTATAGAAATTTATCTGGAGGAATTGTCTCAATACATAGCGGTTGGAAAATTTAATGATAAAAAAACTTTTCACATTGTTTAAATTGGGTAGAAAAGTTGCAAAATCTGACATTCTTGATATCGCATCGAAATTTCAAAAACCACCCCTTGCTATTACCATTATTTTTAAATTATTAGCTTTTTCTTTATCAGACAAAAAAAATTCTGACATAAATAAAGATGCTGGTGAAAGACTATCAGATTCATTAGAAAATTTAGGGACAACATTTATTAAACTTGGTCAATTTTTAGCAACTAGACCAGACATAATAGGTGAGCAACTCTCTAAAAAATTAGAAAGTCTTCAAGATAGACTTCCTCCATTCTCGATAGATGATGCAAAACAAATTATAAAAAGAGATCTGGGAGATGATACTTATAATTCTATAATTGATATTAGTGATCCAGTTGCAGCTGCTTCTATTGCCCAAGTTCATAAAGCCAAGATAAATGACAATGGAACAATTAAAGATGTAGCAATTAAAATTTTAAGACCAAACATAAAAAAAGTATTTAATGAAGAAATTGATGCAATGATGCTATTCGCTTTTTTAATCGAGTCAGTAATTAAAAAAACAAAAAGGTTAAAATTAGTAGATGTAGTTTTTTTATTAAAAGAAATTACTAATCTAGAAATGGATTTGAGATTTGAAGCAGCTGCCGCTAATGAGTATGCTGAAAACACTAAAAATGATGCTGGTTTTAGAGTGCCAAAGATATATTGGAACTATACTAGTGAAAATGTAATGACTTTAGATTGGGTAGATGGCGTTTCTATAAGAGAAACAGAAGATCTAAAAAGACAAAATATAGATACAAATAAAATTGCTGAGGACATTATTCAACATTTTCTAAGACATGCTGTTAGAGATGGTTTTTTTCATGCTGACATGCATCAAGGAAATGTTTTCATTGATACCTCGGGCCAAATTGTTCCTATAGATTTTGGTATCATGGGAAGATTAGACAAAATGAGCAAAAGATTTTTAGCTGAAATCTTATTTGGTTTTATACAAAGAGATTATAAAAAAGTTGCTGAAGTACACCTTTTAGCAGGACTTGTACCACCAGACGTTCCTATTGATGATTTAGCTCAAGCATTAAGATCAATTGGTGAACCAATTTTTGGACAAGAAGTTAAAGATATTTCAGGTGGAAAACTTTTGAAACAATTATTTGATGTAACTGAAAAATTTAATATGCAAACACAACCTCAACTACTAATGCTTCAAAAAACTATGGTAGTAGTCGAAGGTGTTGCAAGAAAATTAAATCCAAATACAAACATATGGACAACATCTAAGCCCGTTTTAGAAAGTTGGCTTAGAGAAACTAAAGATCCAATAAAGACACTTAATGAAACTTTAGATACCACTTCTGAAGTTATTAAGAGATTGCCAGAATTTCCTGAAATAATGGATAAGGCTAATCAAGCATTAACGTTTCTTGCTAATGGTCAAATACCACAGAACTCAAATTCGTATAATGCATTAAATGATAAAAAATCTGAAATGTTAGCTTTTAGAAACCAAACAGTTATTGGGTTTTTACTCCTTGTAATTTTAGGTCTATTAGTATTTTAATTCGCACAATGAAAAGTTTGATAAATAAAAAAGTATTGTTAATCATTTGTGGGGGTATAGCTGCTTACAAAAGTCTTGAATTAATAAGACTTCTTAAAAAGAATGGAGTTAATATTAAGACAATTTTAACAAAGAGTGGAAGTGAATTTGTCACTCCTTTGTCGATTACATCTTTGTCTCAATCAAAAGTTTATCAAGATCTATTTAGTTTAGAAGATGAGGCTGAGATGGATCATATAAGTTTATCTAGATGGTCAGATCTAATATTAATTGCTCCAGCAACCGCTAATACAATTTCAAAATTAGCTAATGGTATTTCTGATGATTTAGCTTCTACAGTTGCGCTTGCTTCTAATAAAAAAATTTTTATATCACCTGCAATGAATGTTAGAATGTGGGAACACAAATCTACCAAAGATAATATTAAAAAACTTAAATCTTATAATTACAAATTGATAGGACCTGAAATAGGAGATATGGCTTGCGGTGAGTACGGTGAAGGAAAAATGTCAGAACCTACATCAATTTTAAAAGAGTTAAATAATTACTTTGATACTTTAAATTCAAACAGTAAGTACAAAGCAATAGTTACTGCTGGACCTACTCACGAGTATATTGATCCTGTGAGATACATCACAAATAAATCAAGCGGTAAACAAGGTTATGAAATTGCAAAATCCTTATCTAATAAAGGGTTTGAAACTACCTTAATTTCAGGTCCAACTAATTTAGAGGTAGATGATAATGTGAATTTAATAAAAGTTGAAACAGCAGAAGAAATGTTTAAAGCAACTCAGAATAGCTTACCTGCTGATGTTGCTGTTTTCTCTGCGGCTGTCGGAGACTATAAAGTAAAAGATATACAAAAAGTTAAAATTAAGAAGCAAGATAATTTAAGTCTGAAATTAGAAAAAAATATGGATATTCTTAACTATGTTTCTAATCATAATTCTTTAAGACCTAAACTCGTGATTGGTTTTGCGGCAGAAACTAACAATTTAGAAGATTATTCAATAAAAAAACTTAATGATAAAAATTGTGATTGGATAGTTGCAAATGATGTATCTAATAAAAACATTGGGTTTAACTCAGATTTCAATGAAGTTTCAATTTTTTTTAAAAAGGGAAATAAAGAAAAATTATCTTATAAACATAAATCTGAAATTTCAGATGAAATTGTTGAAAAAATTATTAATCATTTAAACTAATGGTTAGAGTTTTAATTAAAAGATTAAGTCCATCTGTACAATTGCCGTCTTATAAAACAAATGGTGCGTCTGGTATGGATTTAATGGCATTCATTGAACAACCAATAGAATTAGAACCTGGCAAATCTTGTTTGGTACCAACTGGTTTATCTCTAGCTTTTCCAGAAGAATATGAAATACAAATACGTCCTAGATCAGGTTTAGCTGCTAAAAATAATATTACTGTTTTAAATACGCCTGGAACTATCGATAGTGATTACAGAGGAGAGCTCAAAATAATTTTATTTAATCACGGCAATGAAAATTTCCAAATAAATAATAGTGATAGAATTGCTCAAATGATATTAACACCAATTATTAAGATGGAATTACAAGAAACTGATGAACTGCCAGATACAGTAAGAGGTGAGGGAGGTTTTGGCTCTACTGGAAAATGAAAAAAAAACTAAAAAAATCTCAAATTGAGAGATATTCGCGGCAATTAGTTTTAAAAAACATAGGAGCAAAAGGACAAGAAAAAATTCTATCTGCTCACATTTTAATTGTAGGTGTTGGTGGATTGGGTTGTCCTGCAGCAGAAAATCTTGTGAGATCTGGTGTAGGTAATATTGGACTAATTGATGATGATATTGTTAATCTTTCTAACATTCATAGACAAAGTTTATTCAATACAAATGACACTAACAAATCTAAAGTAATCGTTGCTGCAAAAAAATTAAAAGCAATTAATCCTAATGTAAAAATAACAACGTACAAAAAAAGATTAAATAAAAAAAATATTGGAAAAATAATCAAAAACTATGATCTAATTATTGATGGATCTGATAATTTTGAGACTAAATTTTTAGTAAATGATAATTGTTTGAAATATAAAAAGAAATTAATAACTGGTGCCATTAGTAAATTTGATGGTCACGTTTTTACTTTTAATTTTAAAATAAAAAAAACTGCATCTTTAAGAGATTTTTACCAAGAAGAAGAAATAAATGATGATATTCTCAATTGTGAGTTTGAAGGAGTACTAGGGACTACTGCAACAATAATTGGCGCTATACAAGCAAATGAAGCAATAAAGATGATAATTGAAATAGGTCAAAATTTAAAAAATGAAATATTAATTATAGATTTATTAAATTTAAATTTCCGAAAAGTAAAATTTAAAAAAATATAAGTTTATTTAATTATGATAAAATTGGTCTTATTTATCCTATTTTTTCCTTCGGTTGTTTTTTCACAAGAAACGTTTCTTTCATTAAAAAAAAATAAAGTAAATGTTAGATACGGACCAGGTTTTAATTTTCAGGTAAAATATGTTTATAACAAAATTAACCTACCTATAAAACAAATTGACCAAAAAGAAAATTTTAGAAGAATTATTGATTTAAAAAATAATAGTGGCTGGATACATGTCTCTCAACTTAAGAAAGCTAATTCAATAATAATTTTAGAGGACAAAGTTTTGTTTTCAGAACCAACATTATTTTCTCAACCAATTGCGAAAATTATATCTGGACGATTATTAGTAATCAATAAATGTGTAAACAATTGGTGTAAAGTTAAAACAGAAAATTATTCTGGTTGGATCAAAACCAATAATATTTGGGGATCAATTAATTAAAGTCAGCAGATAAAGAGCTCACTGTTGCTTCAGTAAGTCTCGTTGTGTGCGAATACTCGCTGTGATCAATACCTAATTCTATTAAAGACGATTTAGATTTAAATTTATTTATTTGTTCTTCACTCAATTGAAAATGAATAAATTGAACTGATGATGCCTTACCGTCTGCTGATGTTCTGTCTACATCTTCCTCTGGCACTGCTTTAACTATATCGCCATCTATTTTCATAAATACTTTTTCCTCTATTCCGCCTACTTTGCCTAAAAAAGCAGCTCTTGAGATTGGATTATCTATTTCAAACATTAATGTTGCGGTTAGCTCTTTACCATTAGGAACTAGAGGATTGTAAGCTGCTAACTCATCTTTTAATTGTTCGTCGCCTCCTTTTTCAATGTAAAGCATTTCTTGAATTTGAGCTAACATCGTTTCGTAACTTTCAAAATAAAAAGTTGCGTAAGGTCCTAGTGGAACTCTTCTATCTTTTTTAAAATCAACAATATTCTTTCTAAGTTCACCTCTATTTTTAGTATAGGTGTCCAAAGGCATTATATCTTCTTTGGTTATTTCTCTTTTATCTTTGGGCATAATTATAATTTATAACTTTTAGCCATTAATTCGATAGGATGTAGTGCCTCATCGTTGGCTATATTTGTATCAGCTTCTAATTGTTTTAAATGCTTGCCAGCTAATGGACAATCAGATGCCATGTATTTGTTATTTTTAGTTTTAATTTGTCGTGCTGTTGGTCTTCCAACTTTTTTTGCTAAATCATGAGTTTCTTTCATCACACCAAATGTTCCTCCATGGCCAGCACACCTTTCAACTACATCAATTTTTACATTTGGAATTAGTTTAAGCATATCTCTCGCTTTAATACCCATATTTTGAGCTCTTGCGTGGCAAGCATGATGAACTGTTACCCCACCATCAATTTCTTGTAAACCCTCAGCTAAACCCTCGTTATTAGCTATATCAACTACGTACTCATCAATATCCATTACATTTTCAGATAATTTTTTTACGGTTTCATCACTTGGTAATAATAAAGGCCATTCAAATTTAAGCATTAAGCCACAGCTAGCTGTTAATGTTACAACTTTGTACCCTTTGTTAATCCATTCTACTAAGTCTGCAGAAACTTTTTTTGCCTGCTCTACAACTTTTGGTAAATCCGCTTGTTCTAAAAGTGGCATTCCGCAACAACCTGGATATGCCTCTTGAACTTCAACGCCATTTTTCTTTAACACCTTAAGAGCGGCTACACCTGTATTCTTTTTATTAAAGTTAACAAAACAAGTAGAGTAGATTACCACTTTCCTATCATTATTTTTGTCATCAAATTTTATTTGATGATTATTTTTCTTAAAGAAATTTGAAAATGTTTCGGAATTATATTTGGGTAATTGAACTCTAACGTCAATTCCTGCAATAATTTCTAATATTTTTCTAAAAAACTTATTTTTAATATCAGAGGCCCAATTTATTAATCCTGAAAGTAATACTCCTATTTTTGAGTTTCTATCTATCTCTGCTAATTGTCTAGGAATAGCTGGCAATTTTCCTAATTTTTTTTGCGCCGTTCTATATCTCAACATCAAATGTGGAAAATCTAAATCAAAATCGTGTGGTGGCACATATGGACACTTGGTCATAAAACACATATCACATAAAGTACAAGCGTCTACGACAGGTGCAAACTGATCGCTTGATAAGCTTTCTACATCTTCATCTTTAGACTCATCAATCATGTCAAATAACTTTGGAAATGAGTCACATAAATTAAAGCATCTTCTACATCCATGACAAATATCAAAAACTCTTCTCATTTCTGCATCCAGCTTCTCAGGATTAGTGAAATCTGGATGTTTAAAATCTATTGGATGTCTAATAGGCGCTTCTGTACTACCTTCTTTGCTCATATAATTAAATTTGTAATTAATATTAATGATAAAGACACAATTAATGCCGGCTCATTAAACCAATCTTTAAACAGTTGTATAATTTGCTCTATCATTTTTGTAAAAATTTTTATTTAAGATTTAGTGGGCATATTTAATGCCCACTAAGAAAATTTATTAGCTAATAGATTCTAAAGTTTTTTGGAATTTACCAGCGTGTGATTTTTCAGCTTTTGCTAAAGTTTCAAACCAGTCTGCAATTTCTTCGAAACCTTCTTCTCTTGCAGTTTTAGCCATACCTGGGTACATGTCAGTGTATTCATGTGTTTCACCTTCGATAGCTGAAGCAAGATTTGCTTTCGTTTCACCAATTGGTTTGCCAGTAGCAGGATCGCCGACTTGCTCTAGGTACTCTAAATGACCATGTGCATGTCCAGTTTCACCTTCTGCTGTAGATCTGAAAACTGTAGCTACATCATTGTAACCTTCGATATCTGCTTTTTGAGCGAAATAAAGGTATCTTCTGTTAGCTTGACTTTCACCAGCAAATGCTGCTTTTAAGTTTTCTTCTGTTTTACTTCCTTTTAAAGACATTATTTTCTCCTTAAATTAAATTTGAACAACATATAATCATTCTAAATTGTATGTCAACAGTTTAGAATGATTTTAATGTATTTTTTAAATAATTGAAATTATTGGACTATTTTTGAGTTTGATAATCACTCGCAACTTTAATTAGAACTTCAACTGAATTTATTTTTTTTCCAGTAATGTTTTTTTTAATTTTTACTTGTTCCAGATCACTCTCATCACAATCAATAAGCTCATTCGTATCCTCGTCAAAAAAATGATGGTGTACAGTGGTGTTCGTATCAAAATAACTCTTATCACTGTTAATTGAAATCTCTTTTAAATAGCCTTTGTTTTTAAAGGCATGTACTGTGTTATACACAGTAGCAAGTGAAATTTTTTCACTTAGTTTTTCGCTAATAATTTTGGTTAAGTCGTTAATAGTAAAATGAAAAGTGTTTTCTCTATCAAACAAAACCTCACAAATTTTAAGTCTTTGTCTTGTCGGTCTTAAACCAGATTTTCTTAATTTATCAATAAAATCAACGTTTTTAGTCATGTTAATTATAATTATTCTAAACTATTTCTATATTATATTACAAATAAATCAAGTATTAAGGGAGTTCAAATTTTATGAAAAAAAACTCTTTCAGCTATGACGACCTTATAAAATGTGGAAATGGGGAGTTATTTGGCCCTGGAAATGCAAAACTACCACTTCCTCCAATGCTTATGTTTGACAGAATAACAAAAATAAATGACGCTGACGGGCAATTCAGCAAAGGTTCATTGTCTGCGGAACTTGATGTGAAGAAAGATCTATGGTTTTTTGAATGTCATTTTAAAGAGGATCCTGTTATGCCAGGTTGTCTAGGTCTTGACGCTATGTGGCAACTAGTTGGATTCTTTCTAGGATGGTTAGGTAATCCTGGCAAAGGAAGAGCTTTAGGAGTTGGAACGGTAAAATTTACAGGAGAAGTATTACAAAATATAAAACTGGTAAATTATGAGATTGATATGAAAAAAATTATGTCACCAGGTGGAACTACTGTTGGTTTGGCTAATGGTATTGTTTTAGCAGATGGTAAAAAAATATATTCAGCTGAAAATTTAAAAGTGGGGTTATTTAAATCATGAGAAGAGTAGTAATAACAGGTCTAGGAATTGTTTCTTGCTTAGGAAACAATCAAGATGAAGTACATCAATCTTTATTAAATTCAAAATCCGGAATTTCATTCGCGGAAGAATATAAAGAGCATAACTTAAAAAGTAATATTCACGGAAAACCTAATATCAAACTTGAAGATCATGTAGATAGAAAAACTATTAGATTTATGGGGTCTGGTTCTGCTTATAATTATATAGCTATGAAGGAAGCAGTAAAAGATTCTGGATTAGAAGATAATCAAGTAAGTAATTTTAAAACTGGAATAGTTATGGGGTCTGGCGGACCTTCAATTGAAAATGTTGTTTTATCCGTTGATAAAACAAGAGCAAAAACTCCAAAGTTGATGGGGCCATTTATTGTTCCAAGAACAATGGCTAGTACAGCCTCTGCAACTCTAGCTGTACCTTTTAAGATAAAAGGTGTTAACTACACAATGAGCTCTGCTTGTGCAACTAGTGGTCACTGTATAGGACATGCTAGCGAATTAATTCAAATGGGAAAGCAAGATATTGTTTTTGCTGGGGGAAGCGAAGAACTTCATTGGGCCATGACAGCCATGTTTGATGCAATGACAGCATTGTCATCAAAATATAATGACACGCCTGAAAAAGCATCAAGAGCTTACGATAAAACAAGAGATGGTTTTGTAATTGCTGGTGGTGCTGGTGTTTTAGTTTTAGAAGAATATGAACATGCAAAAGCTAGAGGTGCAAAAATCTATGCTGAGCTTACTGGATATGGAGCTACATCAGATGGTTATGATATGGTCGCTCCATCAGGCGAGGGTGCTGTTAGATGTATGAAAATGGCTCTTGCAACAACAAAAAATAAAATTGATTATATAAACACTCATGGAACATCAACTCCAGTTGGTGATATTACTGAACTTAATGCAGTTAAAGAAGTCTTTGGAACAGAAATTCCAAAAATTAGTTCAACCAAATCTCTATCAGGTCATCCACTAGGAGCTGCATCAGTTCATGAAGCGATTTATTGTTTGATCATGATGAAAAATAATTTCATTACGGGATCAGCTAATGTCAATGAAATGGATGATGAAGCTAAAAAATTTCCTATAATTACAAAAACTGAAACTGGTGCAACATTAAATACTGTAATGTCAAATAGCTTTGGATTTGGTGGCACTAATGCAGCATTAATATTTGAAAAGGTAGAATAATGAGTTTGATGAAGGGAAAAAAAGGATTAATCATGGGAGTAGCGAATGAACGTTCAATCGCTTGGGGTATATCACAAAAACTAGCTGAGGCTGGAGCTGAACTAGCATTTACATACCTTGGAGATGCTTTAAAAAAAAGAGTTGTTCCATTAGCTGAAAAATTAAATTCAAATGTCACATTTAGCTGTGATGTAGAAAAACAAGAAGAAGTTATAAAACTTTTTGAAGATATAAAATCATCTTGGGGTGAAATAGATTTTGTGGTTCATGCTGTTGCATTTTCTGATAAGTCTGAATTATCTGGAGAGTATTTAAATACCACAAGAGATAATTTTTTAAGAAGTATGTTAATTTCATGTTTCTCATTTACTGAAGTAGCAAGAGAGGCTCAAAAAATCATGAAACCAAATGGAAGTATGATTACTCTTACATACGAATCAACTAAGGCAATCCCAAATTATAATGTAATGGGTGTTTGTAAGTCAGCATTAGAAGCAAGCGTTAAATATCTTGCTAGAGACTTGGGAGCTAAAGGGATTAGAGTGAATGCAATAAGTGCTGGGCCTATTAAAACACTGGCGGCTTCTGCAATTGGTGATGCTAAATTTTTGTATAAATGGAATGAAGATCATTCTTTCTTAAAAAGAAATGTAGATATTCATGATGTAGGAAATTCAGCTCTTTATCTCTTAAGTGATCTTGCTAATGGTGTCACAGGTGAAATTCATTATGTTGATGCAGGATATAACAAGGTAGGAATGCCAGATCCAAAAAATATTTCTTAAAATTTAAAAAAAACTTATATATAAAACACTTATGAACAGAAGAGATTTTTGCAAGACAGTAACAACTGCTCTTATAGCTTGGGGACTTAACCCTGTATTAGTATTGGCTGATAATGGAAATAAAATTCTTAATGGAGAATTTTTTATAGACTCAAAATCTGCAAGCAATGGATTTAATGATTTAAATGACAATATTATCGAAACAAAAAGTGAGAAATCAATAATTAAGGTCAAAGATGATTTTTATCTCGTAAGACCAGAAACAAAGCTAAAATTTATTTCAAATAAACTTACTGAAGTTATTAAAGGATCTGTTCATGCAGTATTCAGCAAACAAAAAGATGAGTTAAAAGTTAAAATTCCTCAAGGAACTATAGGTATAAGAGGAACTACAATTTTTGTAGATTTAGAACCATCAAAAAATAGAAGTTATTTTTGTAATTGTTATGGTGAAACGGTTCTATATGATAACGACGGCAAGTTAATGAAAACAATTGTTTCGGATGGTCACAAATCTGGTGCATTTACAGATGATGGAAAGTTTAGACCATATTTTCATAACTATTTATTTAATAAATATGCAAAAAATCATCCAAGAATATTTGATGATGAAATGGAAAAAGCTGGCTGTATTGTTAAAGACAGTCACTGTACTTTAAAATCGTAATTTAATCTCTCTTCCAAAGTAAAGGAAAAAACTCATCTGGTAGTTTATCAGTATCTTCTTTTTTATATTTCTTATAAGTTTTAGCAGTACCACCATTATTTGTTGGATGAAATTTAGCATCTGAGGGTACACAATGAGAAACAATTGCTCTTCTATGTTTATTTGAAGTGTTTACACCTGAACCGTGCCACATATATCCATGATGAAAAGCGACACCACCAGCTGGTACTTCTACATAAACAATATCTAATTCTTTTTGATTTTTTTTTGCAAAATTTTTTAGTTGTTTGCGATAATCAGCAGGTGAATGAAATTCACCTTTTGGTGGCTGCAAACTCCATTTATGAGAACCTTTGACATACTCAAGGGTACCTGTTTCTTTTTTTGTATCGTCTAAAGACATCCAGCAAGTCATCATGGTTTGTGGAATAATCCAATCATCATATGCAGCGTCTTGATGATAACCTAGAGTTTTTCCTCCAGGAGGTTTCCATAAAACATTATCTTGAATTAATTTTGAACCTTTCCAATTCATTAATTCTGCACAAGTTTTTCCAATTACTTCATGACATACAAAGCTTTTAACTAAGTTATCAGATTTCCAGCCATTACAAATTTGTCTAGTTACATCGATTGGGTCTTTGCCGAATTTCCAATTCCACTCATCTGGTTCAATTCCTGTTTCAAATTTACCTTTAAATAATGGTTCAAATCTGCTTTTTAAATTTTCAATAAAATCTCTATCAATAAATTCTTCTAAAATAATAAAACCATCAAGGTTGAATTGATCAATTAAAGTCTGATTTAATTCCAAATTAATCATTTGGATATATTAATAAATTTATAGATTTGTAAAAGGGGCGTTCTGTTGCCAGGTGCCCCAAACCCCAAAATACTAAGAATTAGCTTGTTTGATTGAAAGTTTAACTTTTCCCCTGTCAAATCCAATAACTTTAACTTTTACTTCGTCACCTTCTTTAACAACATCAGTCACTTTTGCTACCCTTTTATCTGCAAGTTCTGAAATATGAACAAGCCCATCTTGTTTTCCTAAGAAATTTACAAACGCACCAAACTCCATAATTTTCATAACTTTTCCGCTATAAATTTTATTTAATTCAGCTTTTGCAGTAATATCTTTAATCATCTGCATTGCTTTATTTCTAGATTCTTCATCTGGTGCTGCAACTGTAACTTCACCTTCATCATTGATATCAACTTTTGCGCCTGAAACTTCAACTATTTCTCTGATAGTTGCACCTCCTTTTCCAATCACTGCTGCAATATCTTTCTTATCAACAGTAATCGTTTCCATTTTTGGAGTATGTTTTCCAACATCAGTTCTTGAAGCTGATAATGCTTTATTCATTTCACCAAGGATATGAACTCTTCCATCTTTAGCTTGTTTTAAAGCTTGGTCCATTATTTCAAATGTAATACCAGTAATTTTAATATCCATTTGTAAAGAAGTTATGCCATCTTTAGTTCCAGCTACTTTAAAATCCATATCACCTAAATGATCTTCATCACCTAAAATGTCAGATAAAACCGAAAAATCATCACCTTCTTTAATTAGTCCCATAGCTATACCTGCTACAGGTTCTTTAATTGGCACTCCTGCATCCATTAAAGCAAGCGATGTACCACAAACTGTTGCCATAGATGAAGATCCATTAGACTCTGTGATCTCAGATACTATTCTAAAAGTATAAGGAAATGATTCTTTTGGTGGCAATGATGAATTAATTGCTCTCCAAGCTAATTTACCATGTCCAATTTCTCTTCTGCCAGTTCCTATTCTACCTGTTTCTCCAACTGAAAATGGTGGAAAATTATAGTGAAGCATAAATCGCTCTTTTTGTAGGCCATCTAAGCTTTCAATTTTTTGCTCATCATCAGATGTTCCAAGAGTCGTTGTTACTATTGCTTGAGTTTCTCCTCTTGTAAATAAAGCTGAACCATGTGTTCTAGGCAAAATTCCAACTTCGCATGAAATTGGTCTTACATCAGATAAGCCTCTACCATCTATTCTATTTTTATTTTTTAGAATATCTGTTCTCACTATTCTTTTCTCTAGATTTTTAAGCTCAGAATTAACATCTAGATCTGTATAATTTTCATTCTCTTCAAATAATTTTTTAGCTTTGTCTGTTATTTCTGAAATTTGATTTGATCTATCTTGCTTATCTCTTGTTCCAAAAGCTTTTTTAAGATCTTCTGTAAAGTTTTCCTCTAAAACTTTTTTAACTTCTGAAAGATCTTTTTTTTCTACAATCCATTCTGGTTTTTTACACTCTTTTGCAAGATCTTCTATCATTTCAATTACTGGTACAAAGCCTTCATGACCAAATTTAACAGCATTTAACATTTCTTCTTCTGTCAAACCATTGGCTTCTGACTCAACCATAAGAACAGCGTCTTTAGTACCTGCTACTACTAAATCTAATTTAGATTTTTTAAGTTCTTCTTTTGATGGGTTTAAAACATAATTACCATCTATATATCCAACTCTTGATGCTCCCACTGGTCCTAAAAATGGCATTCCTGAAATCGCTAATGCGGCTGAAGAAGCCGTTATAGATAAAATATCTGCTTCATTTTCTTTATCGTATGAAATTACAGTTGGTAATAATTGTACTTCATTTTTAAATTCATCTGGAAACAAAGGTCTGATTGGTCTATCGATTAATCTTGAAATTAACGTTTCGCTTTCAGTTGGTCTTGCTTCCCTTTTAAAATAACCTCCAGGAATTTTTCCTGCAGCGTAATATTTTTCTTGATAATTCACTGACAATGGGAAGTAATCCATATCTGGATTTACTTTTTTGGCTCCAACAACAGTTGCTAACACTACTGTTTCACCACATTGAGCAATAATTGCTCCATCTGCTTGTCTTGCTATTTTTCCTGTTTCTAAACTTATTTTCTTTCCTGCTACTTCTATTTCTTTCTTATATACTTTAAACATTTCTTTTCCGTTTCGTTCTTTTCGTTTCGTTCCGTGCTGTCTATTTGATTTACTTTCTCAGATTCAATTTGGACAATACATTCTTGTAAGAATCTAATTTGTTTTTCTTTAGATATTCTAACAATTTTTTTCTTCTATTTACCGCTCTTAATAAACCAACTGAAGAATGTTTGTCTTTCTTAAATTGTTTTATGTGTTTTGAAAGAGTTTCAATTTTTTCAGTTAACAATGCAATTTGTACCTCCGATGATCCAGTATCTTTTTCATGCATCGCTAATTCACTTGCTTTTTTACTCATGTTTTTCCTATTTATTTGTTTGTTTTATTAGATTTTCAATTTTTTCCGCATACTCAAAAGACTCGTCTTTTCTAAAGAGTAATTTTGGTAAAAATTTTACTATCACTTTTTTTGAAAGAATTTTTCTAATTAAAAAAGAATATTCTTTTAGTTTATTTATTACTTCATCAGCATCCTTCCCTCCAAGTGGAAGAACATATGCTTTTGCAATTTTAAGATCTTGGCTCATTTTTACCTCTGTGACAGTAATCGTATTTGTTTCCAAATTTGGTAATTTTGCTTCGTTTCTTAAAAATATCATACTTAAAGACTGTTTAATCATTTCTCCAACTCTTAACTGTCTTTGTGAAACTGGTTTTCCTATTCTATCAGCCATTATATTGACCTTTCTGTAGATGTAACACTAAACGCTTCGATTGTATCATCTTTTTGAAAATCCATGTAATCTTTTAGAGTAATTCCACATTCTTGACCACTACTTACCTGTTTAACTTGGTTTTTCTCTCTAAATATTGTGCTTATTTTTCCAGTATATATTATCGCTCCATCTCTGATAACTCTTACATCTGATGTACTTGTGATTTCTCCCTCAGTAATTTTTGAACCTGCAACTTTACCAGCACCTGAAACTTTGAATATTTCTAACACCTGTGCAGTACCTGTTATAGTTTCTTGAACATCAGGTGATAACAGTCCTGACATTTTTTGCTTAATGTAATCTAATACTTCATAGATTATATTATAAGAAGAAATTTTTATTCCTTCATTTTCAGCTAATTTTTTTGCTTCCTTACTTGGCTTAACATTAAAAGCAATCAATACTGCGTTAGATGCTTTTGCTAAAGTAACATCTGTTTCTGTTACCATTCCTATGTCAGCCAAAATAATCTTAGGCTTTACTTCATCATGCTTAATTTGTGTTATCGCATTTTTAATTGCCTCTGATGATCCATGGACATCAGATTTAATAATTAAGTTTAACTCTTCTGAAGATTTATCTGAGAAAGCAGATTCTTGTGATGCAAATGAAAGTGGGTTTTTGCCATCTTTGCTTTCTTGTGCTCTGTTTTCACTAAGTGACTTCGCTTCTTTTTCAGTATCTAAAACTATAAAGTCATCTCCAGATTTAGCTGCACCATTAATTCCTAATATTTCAACAGGAGTTGCTGGTGGTGCTTTATCAATATTTTTTCCTTTATCATTAATAATTGCTCTAACTTTTCCCCATTTTAAACCACTTACGAAAAAATCACCTCTTTTAAGAGTTCCAGATGTAACAATGATTGTTGCAACCGGTCCTCTACCTACATCAATTTTTGATTCTAAAACAACACCTGTAGCTTTAGATTCAAAATCTGTTTTTAAATCTAAAATTTCTGCTTGAAGTGAAATTGCTTCAACAAGTTTATCTAAATTAAGTTTTGTTTTTGCTGAAATTTCCACCATTAAAGTATCACCCGATAAATCTTCAGCAATCAATTCATGTTCCAATAATTGATTTTTTATTTTTTGTGGGTCTGCTTCTGGCAAATCACATTTATTTATTGCTACTACAATTGGAACTTTAGCTGCTTTTGCGTGGTTTATGGACTCCACAGTTTGAGGTTTAACACCGTCATCTGCTGCTACAACTAAAACCACAATATCTGTCAATTTAGAGCCTCTTGCTCTCATTTCTGTAAATGCTGCGTGACCCGGCGTATCTATAAAAGTTAATTTATCCTTTCCATTTTCAACTTGATAGGCTCCTATATGCTGAGTAATACCTCCGAATTCACCTGAAACAACATTTGCACTTCTTAAAACATCTAATACTGAAGTTTTACCATGATCGACGTGTCCCATCACTGTTATTATTGGTGCTCTATTTTTTAAATTCTCCGTTCGCGACTCTTTAATTTTCTGAATTATTTCTTCAGCTTTTTCTTCTCTTATTGGGTTATGTCCAAATTCTTTTACTAAAAATTCTGCTGTATCAGCAGCTAGTGTTTGGTTGATCGTAACTGTTACGCCCATACCAAATAAATATTTTATAACATTACTTGATTGCTCAGCCATTCTGTTTGCCAATTCTCTAACTGTAATTGCCTCTGGAATATTTACATCTCTTTTAACTGGCTTTAGATTTTCTTTATCTTCGTCTTTATTTGAATTTTTTAATTCTTTTTGTCTTGCTCTTTTAACTGAAGCTAAGCTTCTTTCTCTAGTTTCTATCTCATCACTTAAAGCCCTAGAAACTGTTAGTTTGGCATCTCTTTTTTTGTTGGTATCAACTTTACCTTTTTTGTCTTTATCAGTGTCGCCCTTTAATCTTTTTGTAGCTCTTTGTTCTGCAAGTTTTCTTCTTTCAAAATCACTTAATGTTGAAGGTGAGCTAGATGGAAATTTTGGTTTAAAATTAGGGCTTTTTCCAAAATTAGATCCTGAAGGTCTAAAACCAGATCCAGTTGGTTTTTTAAAAGTACCTTTACCAGTTGGTTTGCTAAATCCTCTATTAGATGATGATAAATTTTTTCCTTGAGGTTTTGGTGAACTAAAATCTTTAAAAGATTTTTTGGGGCTTCCAGAAATAGTTAATTTGGTTTTTTTGTTTTCCATTTCTCATCCCCTTAATCTTTGTATACAATATTTCTTGCTGACATAATCAATTCATCAGCTTCTGTTTTAGAAAGTGCAAAATCTTCCAAATAACCTTGAATTTTTACTCTTTCTCCCTTAACAACGTCAAATCCACCAGTTAATTCGTCTGAAGCCAGGTCAGCAAAATCTTCTAAAGTTAAAATTTTTTGCTCCCCCAAAGTCATTAACATACCTGGTGTTAAACCTTTTAGGCTTCTTAAATCTTCAGATAACCCCAATTCTTTTATTCTATCAGAAATTTCAGCTTTGTCTTTTTCATGAAATTCAGCCGCTCTTTCTATAAGTGCTTTCGCTGTATCTTCTTCTATACCTTCAATTTTAGTTAAATTTTCTAAAGAGCTGTCTTTAATGTCATCTATAGTTGAAAACCCTTCAGCAACTAATAATTGACCCAAAGTTTCATCAAGTTCTAAATTTTTAACAAAGTTATCAGTTTTTTCTTTAAACTCTTGTTGCCTTCTTTCTGAATCTTCTTGGTCAGTCATAATGTTAATTTCATAGTTTAATAATTTAGTTGCTAGCCTTACATTTTGACCTCTTCTTCCGATGGCTTTACTTAAATTTTCTTCAGTCAAAATTACATCAAGTTTTTTTCTTTCTAAATCAACATTTACTCTTTGAACTTCTGCAGGTGATAAAGCATTTGAAACTAATACTGCAGGATCTTCCGAAAAGTTTACAATATCAATTTTTTCACCTTGTAACTCATTTACTACTGCTTGTACTCTCGAGCCTCGCATACCAACACACGCACCAACAGGATCTAATGAGGTATCAACAGCTTTTACACAAATTTTAGCTCTACTACCCGGATCTCTTGATGAAGATTTAATGTCAATTAATCCATCATATATTTCTGGAACTTCTTGCACAAAAAGTTTTTCCATAAATTTAGGATGAGCTCTAGATAAAAAAATCTGTTGTCCTCTTGGTTCTCTTCTTACATCGTAACAGTAAGCTTTTACTCTATCTCCAGCTTTTATATTTTCTCTTGGGATCATTTCATTTTTTTGAATTATGGCCTCCGTTCTTCCTAAATCCACAATTACATTTCCAAATTCTAAACGCTTTACAATACCACTTAAAATGGAGTCTTTTTTATCTATAAAGTCATTATATTGTCTTTCTCTTTCAGCTTCTCTTACATTAAAGCTAATAACCTGTTTTGCTGTTTGAGCTGCTATTCTTCCAAAATCAAAAGAAGGTAGTGGTTGTAAAATTTCGTCTCCAACTGATTTACTTTTATTTTCTTCATTAAGATTAATTGCGTCTTCTAAATTTATTTCTGTATTTGAGTTTTCAGGATTTTCTACAATTATCAATTTTCTAAATAATTCTATATCTCCACTATCTCTATTGATAACTACTTTAATCTCGTTATCTTGACCAAATTTAGATTTAGCGGCCTTTGCTATACCTGTTTCCATAGAGTTGATAATTAATTCTTTATCAATTGATTTTTCTAAAGCTACCGCTTCAGCTATTCTTAATAATTCTAATTTGTCTGCTCTTTTATTTAACATAATTTTGTTTGCTCCAAAAAAAAATGGGCTAACGCCCATTTTGATAATTCAACAATGTGTCAGCAATATATTAGAGAATTTTTTTTAATCAATAAAAACTATTTTGAAAAAACACCTGTTTTATCAGCTTTTTCCCATGAAAAAGCTCCATCTTTCTCCGGTGCTCTACCAAAATGACCATAAGCAGCTGTTTTCTCATAAATAGGTTTGTTTAATTCTAACATTTCTCTTATGCCTCTAGGGCTTAAATCAAAATTTTCATTTATTTTATCGATAACAAATTTATTTTTCTCAGTATCATTGTCAAACAGATCTACATAAATAGAGAGAGGTTTTGATACACCTATTGCATATGCTAGTTGTATAAGACATTTGTCAGCTATTTTTGAAGCTACAACATTTTTTGCAATATATCTTGCTGCATACGCGGCCGATCTATCAACTTTTGTTGGATCTTTTCCTGAAAAGGCCCCACCACCGTGTGGAGCTGCTCCACCATAAGTATCCACTATAATTTTTCTTCCTGTTAAACCACAGTCTCCATCTGGTCCACCGATTACAAAGTTACCTGTAGGGTTTACATAAAACTCTTCTTCATTAAAATCTTTTAAAAATTCATTTGGGATTGAATTTAACATATAAGGTCTTAGTAACTCTCTTACATCTTTTTGATTAATATCTGGAGAATGTTGTGAAGATATTACAACTGATTTTACTCTAACAGGTTTTCCATCAATATATTCAAAAGTCACCTGACTTTTAGAATCTGGTTCAATATTTTTTAATTTACCTGATTTTCTATCTTCTGCCATTAATCTTAAAATTTTATGTGAATAATGTATCGGTGCCGGCATTAACACATCAGTTTCATTACAAGCATAACCAAACATTATCCCTTGATCGCCCGCTCCCTCATCTTTATTACCAGAGGAGTCAACTCCCATAGCAATGTCGGCTGATTGTGAATGTAAATGACTTTCTATCTTAGTTGCATCTTTCCAAGTAAATCCATCTTGATCATAGCCAATATCTTTAATGCAATCTCTTACTTTTGAAATTAAATCGTCTTTATTTATCTCTGGACCTCTTACTTCACCTGCTAAAACAACTTTATTTGTTGTTGTTAATGTTTCACATGCAACTCTTGAATATGGATCACCCGACAGATAAGTATCAACAACCATATCTGAAATTCTATCTGAAACCTTATCTGGATGACCTTCTGAAACTGACTCACTTGTGAAAAGAAAATTTTTTAAGTTACTCATATGTAGGTCTATTAAATGAAAAATATGAAAAAATATATAGTAAAATTAAAAATATAAATATCCTATTCCCATATGTGGAAAAAAGGGTTTTCTCATTTTTTTTTATAAACTCCAAATCAATAAATCCTGTCTCTCCATAATCAATTTTCTTCTCTATCTCGCCTAAAGGATTAATTATTGCTGCCATGCCATTATTTGAAGATCTGACTACATATTTTCCTGTCTCTATTGCTCTAAATATACTATGAGCAAAATGTTGTTTCGGGCCTACTGATTTTCCAAACCATCCATCTTCAGAAATATTGAGAATAAAATCAAAATCATAATTTTTTGCCAGATTACCGCTATAAATAATTTCGTAACAAATAAGAGGTAAGAAATTCATAATTTTATTGTTATTTTTAATTTCTATAATTTTTCTATCTAAACCCCTATCAAAAGAACCAAAATTATTAGTAATTGTTTTTAAACCAATTTTATTTAGTAAATTTTCAAACGGGATAAATTCACCAAATGGAACTAAATTATTTTTGTTATAATTGCTAATTAAATCTAAATTATTATTAAATATAGAAAATGAATTATAATATTTATAATATTCGTTTTCAGATTCTCTATGAGTAATGCCAAATCCGATCAAATGATCTTGATTAAAACTTTTATTGAAAATTTCTTTATATAAAATTATATCATCACGATAAATGTTAGGAATTATGCCTTCTGGCCATAAGAAAAAAGTTTTCTTACTTTTGTCTGGAGAGCTAATTAAAATTAGCTCGTTAATTACTTTTTCTGTTTGAGAATTATCATAGAATCTATCTAAACTTATATTGGTTCCCAATATTCTTAAGGTATAAGGTATTTGAACAAAGTCTTTAGAATTAAATTTTATTTTTTGAAAATTAGAATAACTAAAAAATAAAACTGGTATTAATATAAATACAATACAAACAAAAATTTCTTTTTTAGTTTTTCTCAAAATGAAAATTGATGGCAATATAAAAAAACTTATAACTATTAAATTTAATGAATAAGTTCCTATTAAAGAGAGTATATTTAAAAAATTTAAATTTTCAGAAAAGCTAAAAACTATCAAATTCCAAGGAAATCCAGTTAATACTATTCCTCTAATATATTCTATTAACCCAAATAATAATGAAAAAATAAAAAATGCACTTAAGATATTTTTAGGATTTATGAGTTTAAATAATAATGAAATTATTCCATAAAATATTCCTAAAAAAGTTGGAATTAAAATTAAAGCTAATGGTATGAGAAAACTAAAACTTTCATCGAAAGTAAGAGAAATAGTAATCCAATATAAATTAGACAAAAAGTAACCAAAACCAAATAACCAACCATACAAAAAATAAGTTATTTTGTTTTTTTGGTTATCTAATTTTTTAAATAAAAATGAAAAAAAAATACTGAAAGTAAAAAAATTTATTATGAATAAATTAAATGGTGGTAAGCTTATAGATGTTAAACATCCTAAAACAAATAATACTAATAATTCAATTATGTTTTTTTTTTTCAATTTAAAATTTTTGAAATCGATTTAAAAATCCTATTCTCAGCTTGTGACATTATTTTATAATCTTTATCTTTTATATGATCATAGCCTAATAGATGTAAAAACCCATGAATGAAAATCTTAGCAGTATTTTCTTCAAAGTTCTTTTTTAAATCATTTAGTTTATCCATGTATTCATAACTTATGATTATGTCACCTAAGTAAATTTCTTTTGAATTTTTCATTTTTCTTTCAAAAGGAAAAGAAAGTATATCTGTATGTTTATTCTTGTTTCTAAATTTTTTATTTAAAATTTTTATATTTTTATTGTTAGATAACAACAGTGTTACAAATACTTTTTTTTTTAAAAACTTAAATTTTTTCGGAAAAAATTTACAAATCTTATTAAAAAACTCTTCTTTTTTTTTTAATTTTTTTGTCCATAACTTTTCTTCGGTCAGGACATTAATTTTGATCATTATTGTAAGCTTTTACAATTTTCGAAACTAAAGGATGTCTAACTACATCTGAATGATCAAAATCAACAACGGCAATTTCATTTAAATGAGATAGTATTTTTTTAGATTTATCCAAACCAGACATATTTTTATTTGGCAGATCTATCTGTGATGGATCTCCGTTAACAACAATTTTTGAATTTTCTCCTATCCTAGTTAAAAACATTTTTATTTGAGTTTCGGTGGCATTTTGAGCTTCATCTAAAATCGCAAAAGAATTTTTTAAGGTTCTACCTCTCATAAAAGCCAAAGGAGCAATTTCAATATCACCAATTTCTATCATTCTTTGAATTTTTTCGAAGTGAAATAAATCATATAAAGAATCATAAAGAGGTCTTAAATATGGATCTACTTTTTCTTTCATATCGCCAGGTAAAAAACCCAATCTTTCACCTGCTTCAACAGCGGGCCTAGAAAGAATTATTCTTTCAATTTTTTTTTCTAACAACATGGTCAAACCTATGGCAACTGCCAAAAAAGTTTTTCCAGTTCCAGCTGGACCTGCAGAAATTACTATTTCACTTTGTCTTAAGGCTCTTACGTACTCTTTTTGTTTTTCAGATCTTGGTATTATGGATTTTTTTGGAGTTTTTATAATATCAGTAACGTTTGAATTTTTTACTTTTTCATTAATCATGAATTGATCTACGGATGACAAAATATCTTTCTGCTCAATACTTCCATTATTTATAAATTGATTAGCTAAAAATTGAATTGCATTTTTAATAATTTCATTTTTGTCAGGTGAAGATTTGATTAAAATTGAATTTCCTCTTGAATAAATGCTGGCCCCTGTAATCTTTTCTAGTTCTTTTAAATTTTTATTAAATTCACCTACAACACCCATTAACAATTCATTTTCATGAAATATAACACTAAGTGAATTATTGTCTGAGTAGACAAATTTTAAAGAATTATGGATGTCTTTTTTAATTGATGTGCTCAAGTTTATGCTACTCGCTGTTTCGATTTATTTAGACATTCACCAAACAATGTATTTTGATTACTATTATTAATTTTTACTTTTACAATGTTACCCACGTCTTGATCATTAGCATCAAAAATTACAGAAGTCATGTATTCAGAACGTCCGAAAAACTTGCTGCTTTCATTAGTTTTATTTTCAACTAATACATCAATTTCATTATTTTCTAGTGATTTATTCATTGAAATTTGATGTTCAAATAATTGTTTTTGTACTTTCTCTAATCTTGCGTGAGATATTTCTTTATCAATTAATTTAAGATTTGATGCTATGGTGCCTGGTCTTGGGCTGAATATGAAAGAAAAAGAATTTATAAATCTAATATTTTTTATTAACTCAAATGTAGCATTAAAATCCTCCTCTTCTTCTCCAGGATAAGCAATTATAAAATCACTCGAAAATTCTATCTTTGGATTTATTGATCTTAATCTTTCATATATTTCAATATAATCTTCAATCACATGTTTTCTGTTCATTAATTTTAAGACTTTATTAGAACCACTTTGCACAGGCAAATGCACTAATGGCATTAATTTTTTAGATACTCCATAAACATTAATTAAATCCTCAGACATATCTCTTGGATGAGATGTTGTGTATCTAATTCTTTTTATTTCTTGGATTTTTTCTATTTCTAAAATTAAATCTGAAAGTTTAAAATTTTGATTTTTATAAGCATTTACATTTTGGCCTAACAAGGTAATTTCTTTTACTCCATTATCGGCTAAACCTTTTGCTTCATTTACTATTTCTTGAAATGGTCTTGAATATTCAGGTCCACGCGTATATGGAACCACACAAAAATGACAAAATTTATCACACCCTTCTTGAATAGTTAAAAAAGATGAAACTTTACTAGATTTGTTTTGAATTTTTTTTAAATAATTAAATTTTGCTTCAGCATCAAAATCTGTTTCTTCTAATTTTTTTTGTTTGTCTAAAAATTCCTCAATTTTGTCATTAATTTTATGATATGCTTGTGGACCAATCACTAGATCAATATAAGGTTCTCTTTTAAGCATTTCATCGTTTTCTGCTTGTGCCACGCATCCTGCAACTATAACAAATGGTTTTTGCTTGTTCTTAAAAGTCTTTTTTATTCTTCCAATATCATGGTAAACTTTTTCTTTAGCTTTATCTCTTATGTGACATGTGTTCAATAAATAACAATCTGTTTCTTCTAAAATTTCAGTTTTTTCAAAACCAATTTTGTTAACCGTGTCAAATATTCGGTTAGAATCGTATTCATTCATTTGGCAACCAAATGTTTTAATAAATATTTTTTTACTCATTTTTTTGAATTAAGTTTAATCCCATAAAGTTCTAATTTATGATCTACTAATTTGTACCCATATTTCTTTGCTACTTTATGTTGTAATTTTTCTATTTCTTCATCTACAAATTCAATAATTTCTCCAGTTTTGATGTCAATTAAATGATCATGATGACCTTCATTTAATTCTTCATACCTAGCTTTACCACCTTTGAATTCATGTTTTGTTAAAATCCCACTTTCTTCAAAAAGTTTCACAGTTCTATAGACTGTTGCGATGCTGATTCTGTTATCAATTTTTGAGACTCTTTTATAAAGTTCATCTACATCAGGATGGTCTGTAGATTTTGACATCACTTGAGCAATTATTCTTCTTTGATCTGTAAGTTTTACACCTTTTGATAAACACTTATCTTCTATAGTTTCTGTCATGATATATTTTTAACCTGAATAATCAGGATTAATCAAATTTTTTTTTATTTTATATTTTTCACATAAATTAGGAATATCTTCATATTTAACAGCACCTTCGTTAGAAAAATCATCAAAACTAAAACAATAATAATCTGTATCATTTGTTAAATGATAAGCTTTAACAGTAGATAAAGAATTTCTTATCCCTGCAAAACTACCAGGTCCTCTATTTACGTATATTTGAGACAAATCTTTTAAATTAAATTTATTTTTTATTAAAAAGTCATTAATTAACATTGATAATTTTTCATAATTTAATTTATTGTTTTCATGTTCAACATTTTGAATATTATCATCACTAATGAACATTAAAAAAATCTTATCCTTTGCTGCATCAATAATTAGTTTAATCATTTTACAATTTTATATATCCCTCAACTCTATGGCAGGTGAAAATAATATCAAATCTTTTTCGAATGATAATGGAATTTTATCACTAATGTATCACAGATTTAATGAAAACAAATATCCATCTACAAATATCAAAATGGATATTTTTGATGAACATATGAAAACGATTAAAGCATTGAATTATAATTTTTATGATCCAAAACTTTTTGAAAAAGAATTTGATAATAAAAAAAAGGATAAGAAAATTCTAATTACAATTGATGATGGCTTTAAATCTTTTTACGAGGAAGCTTGGCCTTATTTAAAAGATAACAATATCCCTTTTATATTATTTGTATCTACTGAGCCTGTTGGAAAGAATGGTTATATGACATGGGAACAAATTTTAGAGATAGAAAAATCTAATTTAGGAATAATTGGTCATCATTCTCATACTCATGAATATTTAATAGATATGACTAATGAAGAATTTGAAAATGACATAGAAACTGCTGATAAAATATTTAAAGAAAAATTAGGTTATGTTCCTTCAATATTTTCATATCCTTTTGGTGAATATTCAGAATATATGAAAAATTATATCTCAAAAAAATTTAAAATAGCTTTTGGACAACATTCGGGTGTAATTGATCTTAACAAAGATAGGTATGAATTACCAAGATTTCCCATAAATGAAAAATATGGTGATCTGAAAAGATTTAGATCTGTAATTAATTATGCACCTCTAGAGTACAAACAAATTTATCCAACAGAAAAAAAAATAGATAATATGACAAACCCTCCAGCAGTAAAAGTTGAGTTTTTTGAAAATCAAAAAAACATTAAATATATAAACTGTTATTCAAATGATGGGGGAAACTGGAAAAAACCAAAACTTACCTTCAAAGATAACGTTATGACTATAGAATTAGAAGAAAAATTTTTACCTAGAAGAGGACGAATAAACTGTTCTTTAAATGATAGCGGGCAGTGGAGATGGTTTGGCACACAATTTACAGTAAGAAATTAAATATTTAAATTAAAGTCTCAAGTTTCCTGCTAGATGGTAATAATTTTGCATCATCGAAATCTTTTAAATTATTTTGTTCAATTATTTGCTGCAAAATTTCTACATATTTTTTTCCTGTTTCTGCATACATATCTAAATGTTCTGATAAAACAATACTATCAAGTTCTTTACCTTCTGCTCTAAGTTTTGATCTGGCCTTTCGAAATTCTTTGTAAGATCTATGTGTATTTAAGTTCCTTTGATAAGCTCTAACAGATGCTTGCAAAATATTAAATTTCATAACCTTATGTCCTGTGCTTACTTCAGCATCTTTGGGTTTTAAACCCTCTCCAGACCAAGTCCATTGACCAAATAAGGCATTTCCCTCTAATGCAAATCGAGAAGTGCCCCATCCTGTTTCTTTAGCAGCTTGGGCAAGAATTAATGAAGTAGGAATTTCATCCATTCTAGCTTTGAGAGTAGACAAATCTTTTGAGGTTACGCCATATTGTTTATATTTTTTATTAAGCCATTTTTTTTCTAGTTCTGTATTGCTATCTTTTCCAATTATATTAAACAATTTAAGTCTATCTAACTTAATCTTGTTGTTTTCTTCAAGAGCGAGGGGCAACACTATTTGCAGAAATAATTCTTTTCTTTTTTTTGTATTTTGAATTTTTTTTATCTCATAGGGTAACCAGGTTAATGCCACTGGTTTTACCAACTTATTTTTTCTGACATCATCTAGGCTATATTTTGTATCTTTAAATAATTGTTCAATAGTAATAGCGCTTAATCTTACAGAATCATTTTCTAAATCATTTAAAGTTAATATATCTGATAACAAATCCTTTTCGTCAAAAATATCATTAACATCAAGTTCTTCATTAATATTTGATTTTCCATCCAGCTTGTAAACCATTAATTTTCTAGAATTGTTTTCATATTCCTTTACAAGAATTTCGTCATCAACATAGCTAATTAAAACAGGCATAGTATAAAAAAATAACATTACTAGAACACAGGCCAATATTGTTCTGCCTATGGTTCCACTAACTCTTTCACTAAATAAATAAATGGTTTCGGTAGTTTTTTTTCTAGGATTAAAATTAATAAATTTAAAATTTTTCATTGTATAGCTTCAACTTCTCTAACTTCTTTTATGTAGTGTTTTAAAATATTTTGAACTCCTTGCTTTAAAGTCATTGTAGAGCTTGGACAACCAGAGCAACTGCCTTGAAGTTGTACTTTTACTATTCCGTCTTTAAATTCACGAAATTTGATATCTCCCCCATCTCTTGCTACAGCAGGTCGGACTTTTTGTTCAAGAATTTTTATAATGTTTTGTTCTACCTCAGATAAATTTGAATTATCTTCCTTTAAACTTTTATCGATAACAAATTCTTTACCATTAGAGTAATAATCATTTATAAGTGATATTACGATATGCTTTATTTCATCCCAAGAGATTTTTTCATTTTTATTGATCGATATAAAATCAGCGCCCAGAAATATTCCTTCAACTCCGTTAATTGATAATAAATTTCTAACTAATTCATTAGATACTTCATCTTTTTTTGTAATCTCAAACGACCCATTATTAGAAACAGTTTTTCCTGGTAAAAACTTTAAAGAATTTGGGTTTGGAGTTGGTTCAGTTTGTACAAACATATTAATTATATAATAGCAGTTTAAAAAAATAAAACTGGTCTAAAATTAATAAAATCCTATGATTTCCTTTAATTTAGTAACTTTTTTTGAAGCTATGTTGTCAGCTTTTTCATAACCATTGTTTAAAATTTCATTAAGATAATTTTTGTCGGACATCAATTTATTTATTTCTTTAGATATGGGCTCCAATTTATCTACAAGAACTTCTATTAATTTTTCTTTAAAATCTGAAAAATTTTTACCAGAAAACTCATTAACTGCTTGATCTAGATTAATATTCTTTAAACTACTATAAATTCCTAATAAATTTTTTGCTTCTGGTCTATTCTCTAATTCATCTAAATTAGGGGGTAATGGCAAAGGATCTGTTTTGGCTTTTTTAATTTTTGAGATTATCATATCCTTATTATCTGTAAGATTTATTCTACTCAAATCAGAAATTTCTGATTTACTCATCTTTTTTGTGCCATCTCTTAAACTCATTATCCTTGAAAATTCTTTTTGTATTAAAGGTTCTGGAACTTTAAAAAAATTTTCTTTATTAAAATCATTATTAAATTTTTGTGCAATATCTCTACTTAATTCTAAATGTTGCTTTTGATCATCTCCAACAGGTACGTGAGTTGCATCATATAATAAAATATCTGCCGCCATCAATATTGGATATGAATATAAGCCAACACTAGCTTTTTCTTTATCTTTTCCGGCTTTTTCTTTAAATTGAGTCATCCTATTTAACCATCCCATTCTTGCAACACAACTAAAAATCCATGCAGCCTCTGCATGTGCGGCTACTTTAGATTGATTAAAGATAATATTTTTTTTAGGATCGATTCCGCTTGCAACAAAAGTAGCAACTGTTTCTCTTATATTTTCGGTCAATAATTTTGGATCTTGTTTTACAGTTATTGCATGCAAATCAACCACGCAATAAATACATTCATTATTTTGATCTTTTCCTAATTTTACAAAATTTTGAATAGCGCCTAAATAATTACCTAAATGTAAATTACCTGTTGGCTGAACCCCTGAAAAAATTTTTTTATTCATGATTAGTAGTTATTTTTAATATCACTTAATTTAAATGCTTTAATTAAAAAAGAAACCAAAAGATAAAAAATAAAACTTATTAATACGAAAATGATAATAAATAAGGCCTTTAAAGAATTATCAAAATCTAAATAATAAGTAAAATAATTAATCATGTAATTAAATAAGAACGCCATAATCAGTGAAGCTATTACAATTTTAATAAGCTGATAATAGAAACTTTGATTAAATCTAAATAAATTCCTATTTAGTAAAAAAATAAATAAAAGAATAGTATTTAACCAAGATGCAATTGAAGTTGCGATTGGAATTATAATAAAACCTACTTCTCTAAAATAAAATAAACTTAAAGAAACATTAAAAATTACAGAAACTAAAGATATGTAAAACGGTGTTTTTGTATCATCGTTAGCAAAAAAGAAACTAGAAAAAATTTTAATTAAAGCAAAAGCAGGTAAGCCAAAAGCAAAATAAAATAGGGCTTTAGAAGAATTAATCACTGATTCAAATTTGAACGATCCATATCCAAATAAAGCTGATATTATTTCTTCTGATGCAATCAGTAAAGCTAGAGATGCTGGTATAGACAAAAACAAACAAAGCTCTACAGCTTTATTTTGTATATGGCTTATTTTTTCTTTGTTTTTTGATTGAATATATTTTGATAATTGAGGCAGTATCACTACTCCAACAGCAATACCTGCTATTGCTAGATTAATTTGATAAACTCTGTCTGCATAATAAAGATACGATACAGCGCTAGTTTGAAATGAAGCAATTATAGTGCCAATTAAAATATTAACTTGAGTTACTCCTGATGCAAATATGCTTGGTAACAATTTTTTAAAAAAAAATTTAACTTTTTTATCTATCTTAAAATTCAAAGATAATTTTATTAAAAAATATTTTTTTACAAAAAGATGCAAAAATAAAAGTTGGATCACTCCACTAATTGTAACTGCATAAGATAAACTAAATGCAAGATTGTCTCCAATATTTGCAGAAAAAAATAATGTTAAAATTAATACAACGTTCAAGATTATTGGCGAAGCGGCTGCTACTGCAAATTTATTATTTGAGTTTAAAATAGCTGCAAAAAAAGATGCTAATGAAACAAACAATAAGAAAGGGAAAGTAATTCTTGTTAAATTTATTGCTAATGAGATTTTTTCATTATCATCTACAAATCCAGGTGCTAACAAAGACACAAAAGTTGGCATAAAAATTTCAACAATAATTGTTAAAATTAAAAGTATTAATAATAATAGGTTAAAAATTTTATTGGCAAATTTATCAGCATTTGATTTTCCTATCTTTTGTTCTGCTGTATAACTAGGAACAAACGCTGCATTAAAAGTTCCCTCTGAAAATAGTCTACGAAATGTATTTGGAATTCTAAAAGCAACAAAAAAAGCATCAGCAAGCAATCCTGTACCTAAAAAAAAAGCAATTAGGATATCCCTGAAATATCCTAAAATTCTACTTAACACAGTATAAAAACTAAATGTGCCTGTTGACTTAATTAGGTTCATAAATCATATTAGTCTTAATTTAGTCCTATTTGTACATCTAAATATAAAAAATGAAAAAAACAAACATCGATCATTATACTGATAAAGAAGCATTAGAATTTCATACTAAAAAGAAACCAGGCAAGATTGAGATTATCTCCTCCAAAAATATGACAACAAAAAGAGATCTTGCTCTCGCTTATTCACCGGGTGTAGCTGTTCCTGTAAAAAAAATTAGTGAAAATCCTGAAACTGCTTATGACTACACAAGTAAAGGTAACTTGGTTGCTGTTATAAGTAATGGTTCAGCAATATTGGGTTTAGGAAATTTAGGTGCGCTTGCTTCAAAGCCTGTGATGGAAGGAAAAGCAGTTTTATTCAAAAGGTTTGCAGATATCGATTCTATTGATTTAGAAATTGACTGTTCTGATGCTAATGAAATTATTCAAAGTATCAAAAATTTTGCGCCAAGTTTCGGTGGTATCAACTTGGAAGATATAGCTGCACCAGATTGTTTTGTAATAGAACAAAAATTAAAAGAAATTCTCGACATTCCAGTTTTTCATGATGATCAGCATGGAACTGCAATCATTACCACAGCCGCATTAATAAATGCTTTAGATATAAGTGGAAAATCTATTAAAGATATAAAAGTTGTAGTTAATGGAGCTGGTGCATCAGCAATAGCTTGCACAGAACTATTTAAAAATACGGGCGTTCCTCATGAAAACGTTACTATGCTAGATAGAAAAGGAGTAATCTATAAAGGGAGACCTGAAAAAGTTGATCAATGGAAATCTAGACATGCAATAGAAACTAAAAACAGAACCCTAGAAGATGCAATTGATGGTGCTGACGTTTTTTTAGGACTTTCAGCTAAAGGTGCATTGCCTAAAGAATATGTAAAGAAGATGGCAAAAAATCCTATAATTTTTGCATGTGCAAACCCAGACCCCGAAATAACACCAGAAGAAATTGAACAGGTAAGAAATGATGCGATAGTTGCAACAGGAAGATCTGACTATCCAAATCAAGTAAATAATTTGATTGGCTTTCCATACATTTTTAGAGGTGCCTTAGATGTGAGATCAAAAATAATCAATGAAGAAATGAAAGTCGCCGCTGCACATGCAATTGCAAATCTTGCCAGAGAAGATGTACCGGATGAAGTTGTTGCTGCCATGGGCGGAACGAGACCTCATTATGGAAAAGAATATATTATTCCTTCTACTTTTGATCCAAGATTAATTAGTGTAATACCTGCAGCTGTTGCTAAAGCAGCAATAAATTCAGGAGTTGCTAGAAAAAAAATTGATAACTTTGATCTTTATAAAGAACAATTAAAACAAAGATTAGATCCATCAGTAACTATTATGAATGGAATAAATAGTTCAATTAAGAATAAGCAAAAAAGAATAGTATTCGCTGATGGTGAAGATGAAAATACTTTAAAAGCCGCAATAGCATTTAAAAATTCAAAATTAGGAATTCCAATTCTTGTTGGCAAAGAATCCAAAATTAAAGAACAAATTGAAAAGATTGGATACGATGATCACTTTGATTTTGAAATAACAAACTCAACAGATAATTTAAAAAGAGAAAAATATACAAAGTTTTTATTCAAAAAACTTCAAAGAGAACAAGGTCTATTAGAATGGGATTGTGACAGATTAGTAAGAAATGATCGAGTAACATGGGCATCTTGTATGGTTGCATGTGGTGATGCTGATGGAGCAGTGACTGGTAATACGAGAAGATTTGGTGCATCGTTTGAAAAAGTAAAACAAGTGGTTGGTGCAAGAGATGGTGAGATTATGTTTGGAATGAATCTTGTCGTTCATGAAGGGAAGACTATATTTGTTGCTGACACCAGCGTTCACGAATGGCCAACATCAGATCAATTATCTCAAATAGCTAAATCTGCAGCAAGAGTTGTCAGATTATTTGGATTTGATCCAAAAGTTGCCTTCGTATCACATTCAACATTTGGACAGCCTATAACAAGTAGAACAGAACAAATTAGAGAGGCTGTTGAAATACTAAAAAAACAAAAAGTAGACTTTGAATTTGATGGTGAAATGCAGCCAGATGTTGCTTTAAACACTGAGTATCAAAAATTATATCCTTTTTCTAAAATTGTGGGGAATGCTAACATTTTAATTATGCCAGGCCAACACGCCGCTTCTATTTCATATAAAATGATTAAAGCTTTTGGTGATAGTAAGGTGATTGGCCCACTTTTAATAGGTTTGGGTCTTCCAATAGAAATAGCTCCTTTAAGATGTTCAACTTCAGAAATACTTAATCTTGCATCTATAGCTGCTTATTCATCTGATATTATAGATTACAATTTAAAAAATTAGTTTTTTTGAATTCTTAGATCTTCAACTAACAAAATACTGGCTATTACCTCTTCAACATCAAGAATTGTTTCTGCTTCTTTTATAACCAAGTCCTTCTCCTCTGCAGTTTCTGAGATGCCGTAGATAAATACTTTTTTCTTATAAGTATCAATTTGATAATTGATTGCTTTTATTTCTTTATTAAAAATAAGAGCTGATCTTAATTGAGAAGTGATCAACACATCTTTTGCAGATTGTTGAAAATTAAATTCTTCCTTTATTCTTAAATCATTTCTAACAGATCTTGCACCATCTGTTTCCCAAGCAAGTTTTGTTATCTGTAGCTTATCCTCTGGATTATCAACAGTACCAGTAATGAAAATTCTACCATCTAAAACTTCTGTTTTTACTTTAAAAATATGATTTTTATCTTTTAACAAAATTTTCGTACTTAAATCTTTTTGCATTATTTCATCATCTATTTGGGTGCCCACTGTTCTTGGATCAATTGCTACAGTAACCCCTTTACCAAAAATACTTGTTGTTGCAACACCAGCCGCAACACAACCAGATAAAATAAAACAAGCTAATATTATATTTATGATTTTAAAGTTCATCTTTTAAACTTAAACAATAATTATAAACTAATTTTTTTGATATATTTTGATTTGTACAAATTATTTCGGTTATTTCTTTTAAACTTAATTTGTTAATCATTTTTTTTATATTCTTAATATCTGATTCACTTAAATTTTGCGAAGTGTTTTTCAATAATTGTTTTTCAGAAATAACTATTGTCAATTCTCCCTTCAAATCCTTTATTTCAACCAATTCATCGACGTCATTTCTAATAAATTCTTCATAATATTTTGTCATTTCTCTACAAATTAATATTTTTCTTCCAGTAAAAAACTTTTTTAAATATTTAATCGACTTATTAAATTTCTTTGGAGAAATAAAAAAAACAATACTAGAATCTAGAATTGACATTTGAGACAGGTCCTCATTAATAATTTTATCTTTTTCTGGAAAAAAGCCATAAAAGTAAAACCTTTCACTAAAACCACTTATTGATACTGCAGTTGATACCGCTGAAGCTCCTGGTACTGGAATAACATCAATATTATTTTTAATACACTCATTTATAATTTTTGATCCAGGGTCAGATATTGTTGGTGTTCCTGCATCAGAAATAATAGAAATCAATTGATCTGATTTTAATAAATTCATTATCTTCTCTAAATTTTTAACTTCATTAAATTTATGATTTGAAATTAAATTTGCTTTAATTTTGTATTTATTTAATAAATTTTTTGAAACTCTTGTATCCTCACATAATATGTGGTCTGAATTCTCTAGTATGTTAATAGCCCTATATGAAATATCCGCCAAATTCCCAATGGGTGTAGAGATTAAATATAATCCTTTTTTTAACTTATTATTGTCAGATTCTTTTTTTAAATCCATTATGATAAATAATTAACATAATAATAATTATGATAAAAAATTCAAAACTATTTATTTTTAGTCTTATTTTAATTTTATTTTCAAACGCTAATGCCTCAGAAATTGAAAAAATTAAGATTGGATTATTAATACCTACTAGTAATGAAAATTATGAATTTGGCCAAACAATTATTAAGGCTGTTAGAATGGCAATGAATGATATCAATAGTGACAAGATAGAGATCATAATCAAAGACTCAAAGAAAGATCCAACTACTGCACTAAGGTCATCAATGGAACTAAAACAACAAGGTGTAAATTTAGTAATTGGTCCAGTTTTTTATGAAAGTTTAGAATATTTAGACGAAATTGATGAAATGATATTTTTATCTTTAACAAACAAAACAACTGATCTGCCAAATAATGTTATCAGTTCTGGCGTTAATTCTACTTCTCAATTAAATGCCATCAAAAAATTTTTAAAGGAAAACGAGATAAAAGATACAATTTTTCTAACTCCAAAAATATCTTATGAACAAGAATTACAAAGAGGAATAAAAAAATCGAAAATAAAGATTAAGAAAAATCATTTTTACGATAGAGAGCCAACAAAACTTACAAAACAAATTGAAGAAATTACAAATTATAAAATTAGAAAACAAAATCTAGATGATGAAATTTATAGAGTAGAAAATTCAAATGAATTTAATAAAGAAAAAAAACTACAAGAATTAAAGATGAATTATACCTTAGGAGAAGTTGATTTTGACTCTGTAATTATCGCTGATTTTGAAGAAAGCTTAAAAAGTGTAACAACATCTCTTCTTTATTCAGACATATCTCCTACAGAAAAATATTTTATTACATTAAATCAATGGTTTGATAAAAGTTTAATACAAGAAAAAGATATTCAGCCTATTTATTATCCATCTATTAATAAAAATAATTTTGAAAAATATAAACTTAGATATCAATTAGAATTTAATGAAGAGCCCAATCATTTATCATTATTAAGTTATGACTTAGTGGGATTAGTTTATTATTTAGCTTATCAAAATAATTTTAAATTTAATGATGTAAAAAAACTGTTCAAAAGAAAAAATTCATTCAAAGGAAAAATTGGAATTTTTGATATCAAAAATAATGAAATTAATCATCGATTAAATTTTTACAAAGTAGAAAATAAAAAACTTATAGAAATTTTTTAATCTTTTTAAATGCATCATAACGATGATCTATTTTATATTTTTGGCTTGATTTAATCTCACTAAATGTTTTTGTTTTATTTAATGGTATAAAAATAGGATCGTAACCAAAACCATTTTTACCTTTTGGTTCTGAGGATATAAAACCTTCAACCTTCCCCTGAACACAAGCAATTTTTTTATTTTTGTCACAAATAGATAGTGCACAAATAAATCTTGCTCTAATTTTTTTTCTTTTCCAATTTTTATCTACTTTATTTAATTCTCTATAGACTTTTTTAATTGCTTTATTAAAATCAGAATTTCTTCCTCCCCATCTTGCGGAATATATGCCTGGTCTTTTTCCTAAAATATCAATCTCTAGACCTGAGTCATCTGCTAAACAAATTAAACCGCTTTTTAAAGAAAAATGACGAGATTTTATTAATGAATTTTCTTTAAAAGTCTTTCCATCTTCCTTGGGACTTTTTAAATTAAAGTCAGCTGTCGAACAAAATTTTATTTTTTTTGGTAGTAAGCTCTTAATTTCTCTTAATTTTCCTTTATTATTTGTTCCTATTAAGAGTTTTTTAATTTTTTTTCTGACCATCTAGAAATTTTTAAATTTCATACCATATATGTCCTCATGGAAAAAGAAGAAACAAACCAAAATAACCTTAATGAAGATTTGGAAATAGCAGAAACCGAAAAAGAAAATTCTGCTAATAAAGAAGAAGTGAAAGAAAAAGATGAACCTACCCCAGAACAAAAAATTGCAGAACTAGAAGATAAGCTCGCAAGAACATTTGCTGAGATGGAAAATCAAAGGAGAAGATTTGAAAAAGAAAAAGAAGATGCCTTCGATTATGGAGGATATTCATTTGCTAAAGAAGCTCTAAACCTAATTGATAATTTAGAGAGATCAAAAGCTGTCTTAGAAAATGATGATGCGCTTAAAGATACTGATGCTTTAAAAAAAACTTTAGAACATTTTGATATTATAAATAAAGATCTAATATCCATATTCAGTAAAAACAATATTCAACCAATCGAAAGCTTAAATAAAAAATTAGACCCTAACTTACATCAGGCTATGATGGAAATTGAAGATGATACAAAAGAACCTGGAACAATAATCCAAGAAATTCAAAAAGGATTTATGATCAAAGATAGATTGCTAAGACCTTCACTAGTAGGTGTAGCAAAGAAAACTAACAGCAAAACTGAAAAAACATCAGAAACTAAAGAAAATTTAGAGGAAAAATAATGAGAAGAGCAACTTGCGGTTTAAAAATTAATTCATATATGTCGAAAGAGAGGTTTTAACTATGAGTAAAATTATTGGTATAGATTTGGGTACTACGAATTCATGTGTGGCTATTATGGAAGGTAGCCAAGCAAAAGTTTTAGAAAATGCTGAAGGAGCAAGAACAACGCCATCTGTTGTAGCTTTTACAGATGAAAATGAAAAATTAATTGGTCAACCAGCTAAAAGACAAGCGGTCACTAATCCTGAAAACACTATTTTTGCAGTTAAAAGATTAATAGGAAGAAATTTTGATGACCCAACTGTAAAAAAAGATGTTGAAGCGGCACCTTTTAAAATAGTTAATTCTGAAAAAGGCGATGCATGGATTGAAGCTAAAGGAGAAAAATATTCTCCTTCTCAAATTTCAGCTTTTATTTTACAAAAAATGAAAGAGACTGCTGAAAAATATTTAGGCCAAGCAGTTTCAAAAGCGGTAATTACTGTTCCTGCTTATTTTAACGATGCACAAAGACAAGCAACAAAAGATGCAGGTAAAATTGCAGGACTTGAAGTTTTAAGAATTATTAACGAACCAACAGCTGCTTCTTTGGCTTATGGTTTAGATAAAAAACAAAATAAAAAAATAGCTGTCTACGATTTAGGTGGTGGAACTTTTGATGTATCTATTCTTGAATTGGGTGATGGTGTTTTCGAAGTTAAATCTACAAATGGTGACACATTCTTAGGCGGTGAAGATTTTGATAATGCAGTTGTTGAATATTTAATTTCTGAATTCAAGAAAGATAATGGAATTGATCTAAAATCAGACAAATTAGCACTTCAAAGACTTAAAGAGGCTGCTGAAAAAGCGAAAATAGAATTATCGTCTGCTGAACAAACTGATATTAATTTACCTTTTATTACTGCAGACAAAACTGGTCCAAAACATATAAATTTAAAAATGACTAGAGCTAAATTAGAGGCATTAGTAGAAGATTTAATTTCGAGAACTATTCCTCCATGTACAACAGCTTTAAAAGATGCAGGTATTTCAGCTAATGAAATAGATGAAGTTGTAATGGTTGGTGGTATGACGAGAATGCCTAAAGTTATTGAAGAAGTAAAAAATTTCTTTGGCAAAGAACCAAATAAAAGCGTAAATCCAGATGAAGTAGTTGCAATGGGTGCAGCAATCCAAGCTGGTGTTTTACAAGGTGATGTGAAAGATGTTCTTCTTTTAGATGTAACACCTTTATCTTTGGGTATCGAAACTCTTGGTGGTGTATCAACAAAATTAATTGATAAAAACACAACTATTCCGACAAAAAAAAGTCAGGTTTTTTCAACTGCTGAAGACAATCAACCGGCGGTATCAATAAGAGTACTTCAAGGTGAAAGAGAAATGGCAACTGATAATAAGTTACTTGGTAACTTTGAGTTAGTTGGTATTGCCCCAGCTCCTAGAGGCGTTCCACAAATTGAAGTAACTTTTGATATTGATGCTAATGGAATTGTAAATGTTTCTGCAAAAGACAAAGGAACTGGTAAAGAACAAAAAATCCAAATCCAAGCTTCTGGTGGACTGAGTGATGAAGAAATTGAAAAAATGGTAAAAGATGCTGAAGCTAACAAGGAAACAGACAAGAAAAAAAGAGAATCTGTTGATGTTAGAAATCAAGCAGATACTCTTATTCACTCAACAGAGAAAAACCTAAAAGAACATGGCTCTAAAATTTCTGATGCTGAGAAAAAAGCTATTGAAGACGCTTCTGCAGCAGTCAAAGAATCTTTAAAAGGTGACAATATTGAAGACATTAAGAAGAAAACTGAAGCTTTAGTACAAGCTTCAATGAAACTTGGTGAAGCTATTTATAAGTCACAACAAAACACAAAACCTGAATCTGGAAAAGATGATGGAAAAGACAACAAGGATAAAAAAGACGATAATGTTGTTGATGCTGACTTTGAAGAAGTAAAAGACGAGAATAAAGAAAAAAGCGCTTAAACAGACAACTGATTGTCTAGGTTAAACTGATGGCTAAAAGAGACTATTATGATGTCCTAGGCGTGAATAAGAGTGCGAGTCCTGAAGAAATAAAATCTGCTTATAGAAAACTGGCTGTAAAGTATCATCCAGATAAAAATCCTGGTGATAAATCTGCTGAGGATAAATTTAAAGAAGCAAGCGAAGCTTATGGAATACTGTCCGATAAAAGTAAAAAAGAAAACTATGATAATTTTGGACATGCAGCCTTTGAAAATGGAGGTGGTGGACAAGGAGGTTTCGGTGGATTTGGAGGATTTAACGGCTCAGATTTTTCAGATATCTTTGAAGATTTTTTCGGTGATTTTGGTGGCGGCAGGAGAAGTAATAGAGGGAGAAGTTCTAGCAATAGAGGTTCAGATTTAAGATATGATTTATCCATTACTCTAGAAGAAGCTTACACTGGGAAAAAACAAAATATTCAATTCTCAACATCTGAAAAATGTAACACCTGTAAAGGTAATGGATCTAAACCTGGACATTCTCCTGACAGATGTACTTATTGTGGAGGAAATGGAAGAGTTAGAACTAACCAAGGATTTTTTACTGTTCAACAAACTTGTCCTCAATGTGCTGGAAGTGGTGAAGAAATTACACATCCATGTAATGATTGTAATGGCCAGGGTAATAAACAAACTTCAAAGAAATTAGCTGTAACTATCCCTCAGGGAGTAGATGACGGAACTCGTATTAGATTATCTGGAAAGGGTGAGGCAGGAACTAAGGGTGGAGCAAATGGTGATTTATATTTATTTATTAATGTTAAGTCTCATGAATTATTCAAAAGATCAGATGAAAATCTGTTCTTTGAATGCCCAATTTCAATCGCTGATGCAGCTTTAGGCACTACAATTGAAATACCTACTATTGATGGTGGTAGAGCTAAAATTAAAATTCCAGAGGGAACACAATCAGGTAAACAATTTAGACTACGTGGAAAAGGAATGCCTTACATGAGAGGAAGTGGAAATGGTGATTTGTATGTTCAAATAGAAACTGAAGTTCCAGTTTCATTAAATAAAAAACAAAAAGAACTACTAGAACAATTTAGAGAAATAGAAAACGAAAAATCCAATCCAAGTATTAGACAATTCTTTGAAAAAGCAAAAAGTTTCTGGAAAAACTAATCTTTGTAATAAATTGAAAGATAGTTATAAAATCTAATCAAATGAAAAATATAAACTTAACTATTACTGGCTGTATGGGCAGAATGGGACAACAACTCATTAAAACTACAAAAAAAGAAAAGGGTTTTAAGATTCATAGTCTAACTGAATACAAGCAAATAAATAAAAAATTTAGCGGTATTAGACCTCAACTTAATACTGAAAATGCTTTTAAAAATACTGATGTTATCATTGATTTTACAATTCCAAAATGCACGTTTGAGGTTTTAAAAATTGCCTCAAATTTAAAAAAAAAAGTAGTCATAGGTACAACTGGGTTTACAAAAAGAGAAGAGAATTTAATTAAATCTTTCTCAAAGAAAATCCCTATTTTAAAAGCAGGAAATATGAGTTTGGGTATAAATTTATTAATGTACCTGACTGAAATAGCAGCAAAATCTCTTGGAAATAAGTATTTGAGTAAAGTTTTTGAAGTACATCACAAGCATAAAAAAGATTATCCTTCAGGTACTGCTTTGATGCTGGGTAAAGGTATAGCTATTGGTAAAAATAAAGAATTTTACAATTTAATTGGGAAAAAATTTCTAAATAAAAAAAATTTTCCTTATGGAAATAAAATTAATTTCAATTCAATTAGAAAAGGTGAAGTAATTGGAGAGCATGAAGTTTTATTTTCGAGCGGGAAAGAAATAATTAAATTAAATCATGAAGCTTTTGATAGAGCTCTATATTCTGAAGGAGCGCTTTCAGCGGCAAAATGGTTGATGAATAAAAAACCTGGCTTATACTCAATGAGAGATTTAATGAATTTCAAATAATGAATGAGATTCAAAGGGCAAAATTAGTTTTAAAAATACTTAATAAAACTTATCCTACAATAAAAGTTCCTTTAAAAAGTAGGAATACTTTCACATTATTAATTTCTGTTTTACTATCTGCACAATGCACAGATGTTAATGTTAATAATGTAACAAAAAATATTTATCCAAAATATTATAAACCTGAACATTTTGTAAAATTAGGAAGAAAAAAAATTGAAACCTTAATAAAAAAAATTGGTATTTTTAGAATTAAAGCCAAAAGTATTTATAATTTATCAAAAATTTTAGTTGAAAAGTATCAAGGTAAAGTTCCTAATACTTATGAAGAATTAGAACAGTTACCTAGTGTTGGGCATAAAACGGCAAGCGTAGTCATGTCCCAAGGTTTTGGACATCCGGCTTTTCCTGTTGATACGCATATACATAGACTTGCACAGAGATGGGGGTTAACTAATGGTAAAAATGTTGTTCAAACTGAAAAAGATTTAAAAAGATTATTTCCAAAAAAAAATTGGAACAAACTTCACTTGCAAATTATTTATTATGGACGTGAATATTGTAAAGCACGAGATTGTTATGGAATTAGTTGTAAAATTTGTACTTCTTGTTATCCTAATAGAAAAAAACCATTTATAGCGAAAAAACCTTAATGAAAATACTGGGAATTGGGAATGCGATTGTTGATGTCTTATGTAAAGTATCAGATGAATTTTTAAAAAATAATTCATTAACTAAAAGCACGATGAAACTAGTAAATGAAGATGAATTTAAAAATCTCATATCATCACTAAAAATTGAAGAAACTATTTCGGGAGGATCTGTTGCTAATTCTATAGTGGGACTTTCACAACTTGGAAATAAAGTTGGGTTTTTAGGTAAAGTAAGTGATGATGATTTAGGACAAAAGTACGAAGATGGTTTAATCAAAGAAAACGTTGAATATCTGTATTTAAAAAAAAAAGAACCTATCCCAACGGGGTCTTGTTTAATTTTAATTACACCTGATTCTGAGAGAACTATGTGCACTTTCTTGGGTACTGCTGGAAAAATTAATGAAAATGATGTTGATGAAAATATGATTAAAAAGTCAGATTTAATTTTTTTAGAAGGGTATTTATGGGATGAAGGTGACCCCAAAAAGGCTTTTAATAAAGCTATTTCTTCTTCTAATAAAGTGGCTATGTCTTTATCAGACCTATTTTGTGTTGAAAGACATAAAGATAATTTCTTAAACTTGGTAAAAAATCAAATAGATATTACTTTTGCAAACGAACAAGAAATGACATCTTTAATAAATTCAAATTCATTTAATGATGTAATAGAGTTTTCAAAAACAATTGATAAAACTATTGTAATTACTAGAGGTGAAAAAGGTTCTGTGGTTATATCTAAGAAAAATGTTTATGAGTGCAAGGCTAAATCAAATTTGAAATTAGTTGATCTTACTGGTGCGGGTGATTTATTTGCTGGAGGCTTTTTGCACGGATATGTTAATAATATGGGATTAGAAAAAAGTTTAGAAAAAGGGACTGAAATGTCATCGAAGATAATTCAAATTATAGGAGCAAGACTTTAATATGACTAAAATAAAAACTCATAAATTATTTCCTATACCAATTTTTGAATTCAAAATTCAAAATCATGAAAATTTAAATAGTGAATTAGAAGAATACATATATAAACTTCGAAAAAATGATCCTAAAGGAATGAATTTATCAAATAGTGGTGGCTGGCATTCACCTTATTTTAATATTAGAGACACTGAAGTTTTAAAAAAATTTGTGAAAATTGTTTATAATTATCTTCATGAAATAATTACAAAAGAATATGGTTGGGAGTTTAAGAGTGAAAAAGTATTTATTGAGGCTATGTGGTCAATAATAAATAAAAAAAATTCCTATAATCTTAGACACGTTCACCCAAATTGTATGTTAAGTGCTGCGTATTATGTTAAGGCAAAAAAAAATTGTGGAAAAATACAGTTTTGGGATCCTACAGAAGCTAAAATTATGAGACATCCATTTGTATCTAAATTTACAGATTTATCTATTGAGTCAATTAAATTTGAGCCAGAGGAAGGTACATTATTTATTTTTCCTGCTTACCTACATCATGCTGTAGAAAAGAACTTGTCTGATGAGGATAGAATTGTAATTAGTTTCAACGTTGATATTGTAAAATAGACTACAATTTATAACCAAAATCTGAATTTATAATAAAATCTTCATCATTAAAATTTTCTCTAATTTTTTTTCTTAATCTATAAATATGCGTTTCAACTGTATGAGTTTCCAAATCATTTTGATGATTCCAAATATTCTTTTGTAAATCTTGAACTGTTTTTGATTTATAGTTTGAAAAAAGATATAAGATTATCTGAATTTCTTTTTCTGTAAGTTTTAGTTGTGTATTTTTTTTAGAGATTAATTTTGAATTGATATCAAGATTATAATCTTTAATTTTGATATTTGCTTGATTGTGAAAATTAACTTTTAAAAATTGTATATTAATTTTAACTATAAGATCACGAATTTTTAATGGTAAATTTTTTATTTCCAAAATTTGATTAAATTTAAATTTACTAATCAGTTCAGGTTCAACTTTATTTATTAAATAAATAGTATTGTTCGAAATAAAATTATCTTTATTCAAGTTTTCTGATTTTATGAAAATAATTTCATATGGAAAGTAATTTTTTAATTCAAAGAGAATTTCATATAGAGTTTTTGAATTAACAATACATAAATTTTTGTTTATCATACAAAAAATATAATGAATATTTATTTAAAAAATAACAATACACTTTGTGTTGGTGACTTTCAATTTAGATGTTCAATTGGAAAAAATAAACTGAAAAAAAATAAATCTGAAGGTGATAAATCTACACCAATAGGAAAGTTTAAATTAAAATACTTGTATTATAGAAAAGACCGAATTAAAGAAATAACAACTAAGATAAAAAAGAAAATAATAAAAAAAAATTTAGGTTGGTGTAATGATATTAAAAGTAAAGAATACAACAAACCAATAATTATAAACAAAAGAATAAATCATGAAAAAATGTATAGATATGATGAAAAGTATAATTTGGTTATTGTATTAGATCATAATATGAAGAATCCTATTCCTGGAAAAGGAAGTGCTATTTTTATCCATATAACTAACAATTATTCACCAACTGCTGGGTGCATAGCATTAAGCAGAAAAGATTTGGTAATATTATTAAAAGTAATATCAAATAATACCTATATCGTAATAAATTAACCTCTTTGACCAAAGATGTTTGACCCGATTCTTAAGTAACTAGACCCACAATTTGCTGCTGTTAGATAATCATTAGACATGCCCATACTCAATTCTTTTAAAGATAAATCTAAAGCTAATGATTTTAATTCAAAAAAGTATTTTTTTGGATCTTCAATTGCAGGTGGTAAACACATTAATCCAATGATATTTAAATTTAATTCTTTTGTACATTTTTTATAAAATTCTTTTAAAGAATTTTTTTCAATCCCACTTTTTTGAGACTCATTTGCCAAATTAACTTGAATAAAAATTTTTGGTTTAAAATTTTTTTTTATTTGTTCTAATGAAATTTTTTCAGCTAATTTAATATTATCAAGTGAGTGAATATAATCAAACAAAGGTAATAAAAACTTTACTTTGTTTGTTTGAATTTTTCCCAACATATGTAATTTAATTTTGGAATTTTCAGATTTTACTTTTGTCCACTTTTCAGTTGCCTCCTGTATCTTATTTTCACCAAAATGAACCTGTCCATGTAAAATTAAGGGATATATATTATTAATATCGAATGTTTTGCTAACTGCTACTATTGTAGGAGTTTTATCCTTGGCTGTATCTAATTGTTTTAATTGGTTTTGAATAGTTATTAAGTTATTAACCGTTTTATGCATCATAATAAATTATTAATATATACATATATTGAAAATTTTGACTCAAATCTCATAATTAATTTACCAAAAAAAATATCTCTAATATACAGAAATTATGAAAAAACAAATAATAATAATGAGATTTTAAAAATTGTTAAATTGTGCAAAAAAATTAAACGTAAAATTTTTATATCTAATAATATAAAGTTAGCGATTAAATTAAATACAGATGGAGCTTACGTGCCTTCTTTTAATAATAATTTAAATGTCAGATATTTAAAATTTAAAAAAAATTTTGAATTAATTGGTTCAGCTCATACATATAAAGAAATTAAGATAAAAAAAATGCAGAATATTAATAAAATTTTTTTATCACCAATTTTTGAGAGTCAAAAATCAAAAAAAAATTTAGGTATATATAGGTTTTTACAATTAAAAAAATATGCAAATGTAGAAATAATTTGTTTAGGAGGTATAAAAAAACATAATTTGAAAATATTTAAAATGATTAAACCAGCAGGATTTGCATCTATTTCTTTATTTAGGTAAATAAATTAAAATACTTACAGAATGATCAAAAAAAATGAAATTGAATATATAAAAAATGAATTAGAAAAAATAAAAAAATTTTTTACTGTTCAAAAATATGATGTTGTAATTGAAAAAACTAAAAAATTACTAAAAAAAGATAAATATCAATTAGTCTTTTATAACTATATCGGACTTTCCTATAAACAATTAAATAAACTGGATGAAGCAACAAAAATTTTTAAACAAGCATTAAAAATTTTTCCACAAAGTGAAAGTTTACTAGGAAATATTGGATCTGTTTTAAGATTATCTGATAAGCTATACGAGGCTGAAGAGTATTTTGAAAGATCTCTAAAAATAAATCCAAATAATGTAAGCACATTAGTAAATTATGGAAACCTTAAGCGTGATCAAAATAAAATTGAAGAAGCGATAGAAATTTATGAAAAAGCAAGAAGTTTAGATAAAAATATAGAAATATTACTAATCAATTTAGCTTCAACATACCAAGTAATTGGAAAATTTGATAAGTCAGAGGAAATTTTGAAAGATCTTAGTGAGAGATTTCCTAATAACACCTTATCAGACAAACTTTTCAGTAATTTTCATAAATATGAAACTAATGATGACCACCAGGATAAGATGTTAGAAAAAATAAAAAACCCTAACATTAATAATGAAAACTTAATGACTTTAAGTTTTGCTCTAGCAAAATCCTATGCAGATCAAAAGAATTATAAGAAATCTGCAGAATATTTTACTTTAGGAAATGAAACAAAATATAAGATGTTTTTGAATTATAATTTCAATAAAATAGAAAGAGAAAGATTTGAAACGATCAAAAATTTGTTTGTCGACATTGATCTTGAAAAATTCAATGAAAACAATGATGCCAACTTGATATTTGTTGTAGGATTGCCTCGATCTGGAACAACACTAACACATCAAATAATTTCATCCCACTCTAAGGTTTATGGGGCCGGTGAATTGCCTATTTTGAATAATTTTTTTTCACCAAAAATTTTTGATGATAACTTTTTAACTTTTTTTAAAAATCCAAAAATTAGATCTGGCTACATTAAAGAAATTTCTTATGAAGTATTAAAATACTTTAAAGAGTACAATGAAAATTTAATTATATTGGATAAATCACCTTTAAATTTTGAATGGATAGGCTTTATTAAATTGCTATTTCCTTCTGCTAAAATTGTACATTGTACAAGAAATTTAAAAGACACAGCCTTATCAATCTACAAAAATGTTTTCGATGGTTCATCTTTGCCGTGGAGTTACAATCAAAGTGAATTGGTTAAATTTATTAATTTATACCAAGACTTAATGAGATTTTGGGACCATAAGCTTCCAAATCAAATTTATAATTGCAATTATGAAAATTTAGTAAGTAATCCAAATGATGAGATACCAAATTTGATTAAGTTTTTAAATCTAAATTGGGAAGAAAATTGTTTAGATCATACTAAAAATGATACTGTTATAAAAACTGTCAGTATATCACAAGCTAGAAAACCAATTTATAAAAACTCGATAAACCTAAATAATGAGTTTACTAAATATCTAGACTTTTTGAAAAAATTATAAAAAAAAAGGCCCCAGAAAATGGGGCCCTTTTATTAATTTAAATTCTAATCTTTAAATTAGAATGCAAATGATACTGCAATTTCTGTGTGCTCAGACACGTTTGCAGCTGTGTTTGCAATGTTTTTACCTTCGTTTTGGTGGGCTTTAATTGTAATTCCACCCATTGAGTAACCGATTGAGTAACCTGAAAGTTCTTGATCAGTTGTAGAACCTTCTTTTTCAGTTTCAGACTCTCCGTAAGAAATTGATAGGTTTTCGTTTACTGCGAAAGCAATACCGTATGCAGCTGTTTCAAGATCATTAGTTGCACCTGCAGGCTCAACATCTGAAACTTGGTAACCAGCAGTTACTGGACCATAAGCGTACGTTACAGCGTAAGTTTGCATATCATCATCTTGAGTACCATTGCTGTTACCTTTAGAACCTGTACCAGCGTAGATGTTTAAACCATCCATTGGTGCTACTTGTACTGCAATTGAAGTAGCAGAGTTTACTCCACCAGTACCAGATGTAGAACCATCGTCTACAGAACCTGTAGTTCCTTTAGTTCCATAACCAGCATTGATAGTTACCATATCCATTGAGTAGTTGAAATTGAAACCATTCATACCACCATCAACTCTACCCACTGGGGCTTCGTTAGTAGTAGTTTGACCAGCGTCAATACCATTCCATACTTCTTCATCAGCTGTTGGCATTACGTCATCAATTTTACCAATACCAAGATCACCTGAATCTTGTTGGTAAGTTAATGATCCCATGTCTCCCATGTCGTAAGTCAATGTTGAAGTTGACTTATCACCACCCGCTGTTGAAAGCGCGTGCATTAATGATACTGTGTGACCATTATCTAGTTCACCTGATCCACTTAATGAGATAGCTTGTTGCATACCAATTCTGCTACCATCGTCTTGTGTATCTTCGTTACCAGTGTTTGCTGTGTATGTCATTTTAGCACCACCAGTTACTGTTAACTCACCAGCACTAGCAGAAAACGCTACTAATGAACCAGCAAGAGCTGAAAGACCAATTTTTTTTAAGTCTGTCATGTTTTCTCCTTTGTTTGTTTATTTAGTATTATTATTAATAATAACGGTGCAATAATTACCAAAATGCCACTAAAATGGTTAATTATTTAAGGAAAATTTATCTTTTTTTTCTAAGTGTGATAAAAATATCACATATTGTTTGCTATTAGTTTTTATTTGTATGTTCTAACAAATAAATTAAATAGATATTACCGAAATGACAAAGTTTTTTAAATCTTCAATCATATTTTTTTTGATAATATTGTTTTTTAATAGCTGTGGTATTTACAGGCCTGTTGATACTAGGAAGGTGCCTATTAATGCCAATGAAAGAACAAAAAAAAATATTCAACAAGGTAAAGGTTTCACTTTGTTTGACTCACAAAAAAATAAAGGCTCGGGAAATTTTGAATTTGCATCCTCCAATCCTATGTGGCGAGCCTCAATTAAACTTTTAGATTTTACTCCATTTAGTAATGTTGACTATGCAGGTGGAATAATAATTACAGATTGGTTTAATAATGATGATGCTAATTCAAATGAGTCAATCAAAATTACAGTTAAATTTCTATCTAATGAAGTAAGAGCCGATGGAATAAACGTACTTATTTACAAAAAAATTTGCAACACTAATAGTAACAATTGTACTGTTTCAAAAATCGATTCTGATTTATCTAATGAGATTAAATTAGCTATCTTGAAAGAAGCAGCCATAATAAAAGAATTTGAAGACAGTCAAATAGTTAGACCTGATTTCCAAATGCCAGGTGAAGGCACTGACAATAACCAATTATAATAAATTAGTTAAACCATATCTATAAAATGGAAAGATATAATTTTAAATTCGTCGAAGAAAAATGGCAAAACTATTGGGACAAAAATAAAACATTTAAGACTTCAGAAGATACAAATAAAAAAAAATTTTATTGTTTAGAAATGTTTCCCTATCCATCTGGAAAAATTCATATGGGTCATGTTAGAAATTATACTATAGGTGATATTCTTGCGCGTTTCAAAATTTTACAAGGATACAATGTTTTACATCCTATGGGATGGGACTCTTTTGGTATGCCTGCTGAAAATGCAGCCAGACAAAATAAACTAGATCCTAAAAGTTGGACTGAAAAAAATATTTCTGTAATGAAATCTCAACTAAAAAAGTTAGGACTTTCTATAGATTGGGATAGAGAGATTTCAACTTGCTCATCTGATTATTATCGTCATCAACAAGAATTTTTTTTAGAACTTTATGACAAAGGTCTTGTTTATAAAAAAGAAAATTATGTTAATTGGGATCCCGTTGATCAAACAGTTTTAGCTAATGAACAAGTAATAGATGGTAAGGGATGGAGATCTGGCGCTGTAGTTGAAAGAAAAAAATTAAATCAATGGTTTTTTAGAATTACAGAATTTTCAGAAGAATTGTTGGCTAATCTTGAAAAATTAAATGAATGGCCCAACAAAGTCAAAATAATGCAAAAAAATTGGATTGGTAAATCATTTGGATCGGAAGTTAGTTTTCCAATTACTAATTCAGAAAAAATTAAAGAAATTAAATGTTATACAACTCGACCAGATACATTATTTGGTCTTTCATTTTTAGCTTTGTCTGTTGATCATCCTATTTCGAAATTTTATGAAAATGATGAAAAATTTAACGAATTTAAAAAGAAATGTTCACAAAGTGGAACAACTGAAGAGTCTATAGCCAATGCAGAAAAAATTGGTTTTAAAACACAATTATTAGCAACAAACCCGTTAGATAAAAATCAACAAGTGCCTGTATATTTTGCTAATTTTGTACTTATGGATTATGGGTTGGGTGCTGTGTTTGGTTGTCCTGCGCATGACCAAAGAGATTTAGATTTTGCTTTGAAATATAAATTAAATGTAAAAACGGTAGTAACACCTGATATAAATAATAAAGATTTCGCAATATCAAATGAAGCCTACACGGGACCAGGCTACATATTTAATTCAGAATTTTTAGATGGATTAAAATGTCCTGAAGATTCAATTATAAAAACAATAGAATATTTAGAAAAAAATAAGTTGGGCACAAGAAAAGTTAATTACAGATTAAAAGACTGGGGTATTTCTCGTCAACGTTACTGGGGTTGTCCCATACCAATTTTGTACGATGAAAATGGAAAAGAAACCAAAGTTCCTCTAAATCAATTACCTGTTGAGCTACCTGAAGTAAAAGAATTGTCAGAGGCAGGAAACCCTCTTGATGACATTCAGGAATGGAAACATATCGAAATTGATGGAAAAAAATATACAAGAGAAACAGATACCCTTGATACCTTTGTTGATTCATCCTGGTACTTTCTAAGATTTTGTTCGCCTAAAAATGAAAGTTATGGTTTTCAATATGATGAAATGAAATATTGGATGCCTGTCGATCAGTATATTGGTGGTGTTGAACATGCTATTCTACACCTATTATACTCACGTTTTTTCATGCAAGCTCTTTCTCATAAGAATGACAAAGTTGATATTACAGAACCATTCAAAGGATTATTTACTCAAGGAATGGTGTGTCATGAAACATATAAAGATCAAAATAATAATTGGTTATATCCTAATGAAATTACATCAATAAATAACGAAAAATTTTTAAAATCAGATCCTAAACAAAAAGTGATTGTTGGTCCCTCAGAATCAATGTCTAAATCCAAGAAAAATACTGTAGACCCTGAAACAATTATTCAAAATTTTGGCGCAGATGCTACGAGGTTATTCATAATTTCTGATAGCCCACCTGAAAAAGATGTACAGTGGTCGGAACAAGGAATAGAAGCATCTTATAAATTTATTCAAAAGCTTTGGACATTACATCATAAATTTATGAATGAAATGAGATCCAACCATCAAAAAAATGATGATGATGAAATAGATAAAATCACAAACAAATTCTTAAATAAGATTACAACCAACCTAGAAAATTTTAATTATAATGTAATTGTTGCAAATATACATGAATTATATAATAACTTGAGTACTCTACTTAAAAAAAATTATACAAAAAAAACACTTAAAGAAAATTACACTATATTATTAATTAGTATTTCACCTATAGTTCCTCATTTATCAAATGAATGTTTAGAGCAATTAGGAATTAAAGAAAATATTATTTGGCCAAACATAAACAGAGACTATCTGGTGAATGAAAAAATTAATTTTGTAATTCAAATAAACGGAAAAAAGAGAGAAATCTTACAAGTCGATAGAGATTTAGATGAAGATAGAATTATGGATCAAATAAATTCATCAAAAAATCTTAAAAAACATTTAAAAGACACCGTAATTAGAAAGAAAATTTTTGTACCTAATAGATTAATAAATATCATAATATAGATAAATGAAAAAAATTAATTTCTTTCTAACTCTTCTAATTTTGATTCAAGGTTGTGGATTTACTCCTGTATACATTTCAAGTGATAGTGTAAATTTTAATATTGAGAACGTCACATATGAAGGAGATCAAGAAATAAATAACTATATAAAAATTGGACTAAAAAAATATAATGCAAAAAATTCGGATAAAGCAAACTTTAAGATTTCTGCTAAAACTAACTACACAAAAATAGCTCAATCAAAAGATACGAAAGGTAACACTCAAACATTTAAAGTACAAAGCACTGTAGCTTTTTTAGTGATTAATAATAATCAATCTTTTGAATTAATTTATTCAGAACAATCTGAAATGAATAATTCAGATGATACCTTTGAATTAAAATCGCTTGAAAATACAATAAAACAAAACTTTGCTTCTAGTATGGTTGATAAATTAATATTAGATTTATCTAGTAGGTAATGATTTTTAAGTTTTATGAACTTAATAAAATTGATTTAAAAAGTATTAGAACTTTTCTTATTCATGGAAAAAATGATGGTGCTAAAAATTCAATCATAAATCATATTAAAAAAATTGATAATGAGTGCGAAAAAATTAAATACACAGAAAAAGAAATATTAAACCAGAATGATGAATTCTATAATACTGTTCTCAATAAATCATTTTTTGAAGAGAAAAAAATAATAATTGTTGATCAGGTTACAAGTAAAATAAAAAAGATCTTAGAAGATATCTTTGACAAAATTTCAGATGATATTTACTTGGTCATTTTATCAGATCCTTTAGACAAAAAATCTGCTTTAAGGTTAGATTTTGAAAAAAGTAAAAACCATGCATGCATTGCTGTTTATCCTGAAAATGAACAAACTATGATATCTTACGCTTCTAATTTTTTTTCTAAAAATAAAATATCAATCTCAAATGCTAATATTAACATGATCGTCAGTAAATGCTCGAATGATATTGAAAATCTCAAAAATGAACTAAATAAAATTGAAATATATCTAAAAGATAAAAAAAATATTACCTCAGAAGAGATATTAAAATTAACTAACCTTATTGAAAATCATAGTTTTTATGAATTAGTCAATAATTGTTTGGCATTAAATAACAAAAAGACTGTGAATATTTTAAATGAAAATAATTATAGCAGTGAAGATACTATAACTATTATTCGAATTTTTTTAAGCAAAGCAAAACAACTAAATATTTTAGCTAAAGAATTTGAAAATTCAAAAAATATAGACTCAACCATAGCTAAGGCAAGACCTCCAATTTTTTGGAAAGATAAAGAAACAACTAAACTTCAGATTAAATATTGGACACAAAATAAAATCAAAAAACTATTAGATAAAATTAATGAAACAGAATTATTAATAAAAAAAAACTCACAAAACTCACTGCAAATTCTATTTGATCTTATTTTAAATATAAAAATTAATAATTAGATTTAATTACTTTGATAATTCTATTAAGCTGTTCAAGATTTTTATATTCAATCTTTATTGAACCCTTATTATCCTTTTTATTGTTAATGAGCACTTTTAAACCTATTTTTTCAATAATTTCATTTTCTAAAAACTGAACATTTACATCTCTTGTCTTAATGGCTCCCTTCTTTTTTTTAAAAATTTTTACAAAGCTTTCGGCTTGCCTCACAGACAAATTTTTCTCATTGATTTTTGCTGCTATAAAGCTTGCATTATCAAGTCCAACTAAAATTTTAGCATGTCCTGCAGATATTTTTCTGCTTTCTAATAAATTTAGAACATCATGTGGCAAAGATAAAAGTCTTAAAGAATTAGTAATATAACTTCTACTTTTTCCAATAATTTTTGAGACTTTTTCATGATCATAAGAAAACTCATCAATCAATCTTTGATAACCTTGTGCTTCTTCTAATGGGTTAAGATCGTCTCTTTGGACATTTTCTACTATCGCAAATTCTAATGACTTAAGATCATCAACATCTGTTATAACAACCGGTACTTCATTTAATTCAGCAATTTTAGCGGCTTGCCACCTTCTTTCCCCTGCTATTATTTCATATTTATCTGGAAAATTTTTAGATTTTCTTACAATTATTGGCTGCAATATTCCTCTCTCTTTTATAGAGTTTGATAAATCGTTCAGCTTTTCTTCATCAAAATATTTTCGGGGTTGGAACTTGCTTGTCACTAACGAATTAACAGAAATTTTATTTGTACTGGAAGTATCTTTCTTGCTTTCTCCTATTAAAGAAGACAATCCCCTACCCAACCCTTTTTTTATTTTATTCATTAAGCAACATTTTCCATATTGTTTTCTTGATCAAGAAATTCATCTGTAAAATTGTAATATGATTTGCTTCCAGGACATGTTTTGTCATATATCAAAACTGGCACGCCGTGTGATGGTGCTTCTGAAAGTCTAACATTTCTAGGTATCACAGTTTTATAAACTTTGTCTTGAAAATACTTTCTTGCTTCACTTTCGACCTCTGATGATAATTTATTACGCTTATCATACATAGTTAACAAGATACCCCTTATTTCTAAAGATTGATTTAAATTCGATTTAATTCTCTCGATAGTTTTAATTAACTGAGTAATTCCCTCTAATGCAAAAAACTCTGTTTGCAAAGGAACCAACAGAGAATGAGAGGCAACAAGCGCCATTACCGTCAAAAGACTTAAAGAAGGTGGGCAATCAATCAATATGTAGTCATATTTACCCTCATTATTGCTCATAAAATAAGCTAATTTTTCCTTTAAAATAAAGGCTCTTCTTTGATCGTCTGCGGTCTCTATTTCAATACCTGAAAGGTCAACTGTGGAAGTAACTAAATCTAAATTAGTAAAATTTGTTTTTTTAATAACATTCACAAATTCTTTTCTGCTATTAAGAACACCATATATTGAATTTTCTGTATCTTCTAAATTAGACAAACCAAGACCAGTTGTAGCATTTCCTTGAGGATCCAAGTCTATAACTAGCACTTTTTTATTTAGTTGTGAAAGTCCCGCAGCTAAATTAACTGCTGTGGTTGTTTTGCCTACTCCACCTTTTTGATTAATGATTGAAATTATTTTCATATTCTTTGTGCGTTATTAATATTTAAAATAAATGAGTCATTACTAGTAATGCTGTCTTTTGTTTCATAATCAATTTTCCATTTTTTTAATGTCTCTTTCAAAATTTCTTTTCCTGATTTACCCATAAAGAGAATTATATTTTTATAATTTTTATAATTTTTTTCGACGACATCTAAAATTATTGGTAAAGGTTTAAATGCTCTAGAAGTTATAACAATCTCACTCTGGTCTTTTTCCTCAAAAATATTTTTTTGGATAACTTCTGTATTTAAATTTAATTCTTTCGAGACCTTTTCCAGAAATTTACATTTTTTAAAACTCTTTTCGTACATTTCTATTTTGGTTTTTTTTGACTGAATTTTCATAATGATTGCTAATACTACTGATGGAAAACCTGATCCTGAGCCAAAATCAATTATTTTTTTTGTATTTAAATCAATAAAATCAATTATTTGCATAGAATCAATTATATGTCTTTTTCTTATATATTCTTTATTTTCATTTTCTCTGCTAATCAAATTAACAACTTTATTCTCCTTTATCACAAGATCAATAAATTTTTCTAGATAAACACAAGTTTCACGTGAAACATTGTTTAAACCTAAATCTATGTAAGATTTTTGAATATTATTATCCATTAAGCAATGTGCTTAATAGACTTTCTTTTAACGTGAGACAACAAAATATAAGCTGCAGCAGGTGTTACACCATCAATTCTTAGAGCTTGTCCAAGTGTTTTTGGTTTAATATTCTTGAATTTAGATTTTACTTCATTTGATAAGCCAGATAATAAATCATAATCAATATTATCAGGTATAGACAGATTCTCATCTCTTTTGAAAGCCAAAATATCAGCATTTTGCTTCTTCAAATAACCTTTATAATGAGAGTTTATTTCTAACTGTTCATCAATTTCATTACTAAAAAAAGGGACTTCAGGCCATATTTCTCTTATTTTATCAATATTAACTGTTTTTCTTGATAAAATCTCTTCAGCAGATCTTAATATTCCATCTTTAGCAATTTTAATGCCATAATTTTCTGCTTTTGAGGGGGTTATTTTTAAAGATCCCATTAAATTGTATGATTTTTGTAAATTTTTCATTTTCTCATTAAAAATATTTTTTCTATCTGCTTGAATAAGACCAATATCAATTCCTAATTGGGTGAGACGTATATCTGCATTATCTGCTCTTAATGTTAATCTATACTCTGCTCTAGATGTGAACATTCTATAAGGTTCCGCAACTCCTTTTGTAACTAAGTCATCTATCATAACTCCAATATAAGCTTGGGATCGATCAAGTATGAAAGGCTCAGCTCCTTTTACAGATAGCGCGGCATTTATTCCTGCAATTAATCCTTGGGCAGCCGCCTCCTCGTACCCTGTGGTGCCATTAATTTGACCTGCAAGGTATAGATTTTTAATTTTCTTAGTCTCTAAAGTTAAAAACAGTTCTCTTGGGTCAACATAGTCGTACTCTATAGCGTAACCAGGTCTTATTATTTTAACATTTTCTAAACCACTGATATTATTGCATATTTCATGCTGTACATCCAAAGGAAGAGAAGTTGATATACCGTTTGGGTAAATTGTAAAGTCACTCAATCCTTCTGGTTCTAAATATATTTGGTGTCTTGTTTTATCTTCAAATTTTACAATTTTGTCTTCCACGGAAGGACAGTATCTTGGACCAACGCCTTGTATTGAACCAGAGTACATAGCGCTTTTATCTAAATTTTTTTTTATAATTGTATGAACTTTCTCGTTCGTATAAGTCATGTGACAGCTAACCTGAGTGTTAATATTTTTTTTGGTTAAGAACGAAAAAAAATAAGGTTCATTATCTGCAAATTGTTCTTCTAAATTTTTAAAGTTAATTGTACGAGAATCAAGTCGGGGAGGAGTTCCTGTTTTCAATCTACCTAATTTAAATTTATATTTTTTTAATTGATCGCTCAAACCAGTTGTCGGTTTTTCATCAAATCTTCCAGCAGGAATTTTTTCATCACCAATATGAATTAAACCATTAAGAAATGTTCCAGTTGTAAGAATTATTTTTGAACTTTTAACAATCAAACCAGATTTAGTATGAAAACAATTTATACTATTTTTATTGAATAAAAATTCAATTACAGGATCTGAAAAAATCGTTAAATTACAGTAATTTACAAGTTTTTCTTGCATATATTTTTTATATAAAGATCTATCTGATTGCGTACGAGGGCCTCTAACAGCAGGACCTCTGCTACTATTTAATAATCTAAATTGAATACCTGATTTATCTGCGACATCACCCATTACTCCATCTAAAGCATCAATTTCTCTAACCAAATGGCCTTTGCCAAGACCTCCAATTGCTGGGTTACAAGACATCTCTCCTATAGTTTTAAATTGATGTGTAAATAAAGCTGTACTAACTCCTAATCTCGCGGCTGCGGCTGCGGCTTCACAACCAGCGTGTCCACCACCTATTACAACAACATCGAATGATAAATCTTTTTTCATTAACCTAAATTTATAGGTCAATTAAATATTTACAATAGGTGAAAAAACTAAGTCCAGTATGAATAATTATTATTTTCCGATACAGAAGTCGCTAAATATTTTACCGAGAACTTCTTCAACATCAACATCTCCAACAACCTTACCAAGATATCTTGATGCAATCCTGATGTCTTCTGCTGCCTTATCAAATTCGCTAATTGAATTATTTTCTAAAAAAACATTTAAGTGGTAATTGCATTTTTCTAAATTTAATCTATGTCTTTCTCTTGATATTAGAATGTTATCGTTGATTAAAAATTTATCTTTTAATCTTTCTTTAATTTCATTGATAAGATTATCTAAGTTAAGCTCTTCCTTGAGAGATACTAAGATATATTTTTTTAATTTTGCATTATCGAGATTAATTGCTCCATCAATCAAATCAGATTTATTTAGAACTAGAATTGAATTTTTATCACTAATATCGTCTAAAAAGGTCGAAAAATATGGATTTTTTGCATCTAATAAAATTATTTTTAAATCTGCATTTTTTGCTGATTTAAGTGCTAATTCTACACCCCTTCTTTCTATTTCATCTGATGTTTTTCTTAAACCAGCCGTATCTGTAATTATTACTGGGTATCCATCTAAGTTTAAATTTACCTCAATTAAGTCTCTGGTCGTACCTTCAGTATTTGAAACTATAGCAACTTCCCTTTTAGATAAATAATTAAGCAAAGTAGATTTACCGGCGTTAGTAGGGCCTAAAATTGAAATCTTGAATCCATCTCGAATTTTTTCTCCTGTCTTGCTATCATTTAAAATTTCATTTATCAAATTTATAATATCTTTGGTCTCTATTTTAATATTCTTTAAAATATCTTCAGGAAGGTCCTCGTCTGGGAAATCTATTTTTGCTTCAATGTTGGATAAGATTTTTAGTAATCTGTCACGTAAATTTGTATATTTTTTTGTTGCATCTCCACTTAATATTTTTAATGCTTGTTTTCTCTGGATTTCAGTTTCTGATGAAATCAAATCAGACAAAGCTTCGACACTCAGCAAATTAAGTTTTCCATTTTCATATGCTAATTTTGTAAATTCACCCGGCTCTGCTAATCTGCAATTATTGAATTTAGATAAAGTCAAAAGCAATGCAGATATAACCGCTTTACTTCCATGAACATGTAGTTCTGCCATGTCTTCTCCCGTAAAACTACTTGGTGCAGGAAACCAAATGAACAATCCTCTGTCAATTAAATCGTTAGTTATGTGATCTTTTATTTTACAAAGCGTTGCTATTCTTGGTTTTAAAATGCAGTTTACAATTATTTTATTTAATAATTCCTTAGTACCATTCCCTGATATCCTAATTATCGCAATCCCAGCTTTGGTGGTTCCAGTAGATAAAGCGTAAATAATCATTGTTAACAAAATTAAATAATTAAAGATAATTAGAAGAATTATAATTGTCTAATCAAATCATCTATTTTACTAAAAAAATCATTTCTAAAGGAACTATCATCATATAATGGTGAAGATCTGGCTTTTGAAAATATATTATTCTTATATTTATTTAAATTTTGCTCATTAGCTAGACTCACACTTTTAGATACATAATCGTTAGTATCTTTAGCTATAAAGTTTTCGAATCCTAAATTTTTATTAATTGATTCACCACATCTAGATGTAAAATTTTTACCTTTCATTGTTATCAAAGGTAATCCACACATAATTGCCTCAAAACTTGTTGTTACACCATTATAGGGAAAAGTATCTAAAGCTATATCTGCTTCTTCATACATTTTTACATGATTCTTTGAATTTGTATACTTCATAAACACAATAGATTTTTCTACGCCATTTTTTTTGAATTTTTCCAACAAATCATCATTAAATTGGAACATTGAAGATTTTAAAATTAATTTGGAATTTTTTACTTTTTTTAAAATTTCTGACCACGTATCTACTACTTCTTCAGTTATTTTTAAGAAATTATTAAATGAGCAAAAAGTAATATAATTATTCTTTTTGAAGGGATAATTTCGAGTATTTATAATTTGACCATTATCCAACGTAAAACAATTCCAAATTTTATTTAAATATATAATTTTTTCTGAATAAAACTTTTCCTCGTTTTTATAAACTAAATTTTTATCTGCAATAATATAGTCCATCTCATTCAAGCCAGTTGTATTTGTATAGCCTAACCAATTAATCTGAATTTTTGAAATCCTATTTTTAAAATAAATAATCTTATTACCTGCAGTAAAACCCATCAAATCAAACACAATATCAATGTTTTTTTTTCTTATAAAATTTACTCCATCCAAATCATCCAAGTTATTGATTTCTATCCATTCATCAGCTAATAATTTAAATTCTCTTGTTGTTTCATCATAATCTTCTGTTTTTAAATTTGAAATTATAATTAATTCATATTTTTTTCTTTGCTTTCCAATAAATAGGGTTTTTAAAAATTTAGTAACTGAATGTTGTGCCCTGATGTCAGCGCTCAAAAATGCAATTTTTACCTTTTTATTTATTCTAGAGTCTAACGGAAAAAGTTTATCTGATTGAAAAGGTTCTATTAAATTATTAATCATTTTTGAATATTCAAAAATTTGGTTTTGATTCCAGGAATTAATAAAGAGATTATAATAAATCATTTTTTGCAAATTACTAATATTAAAACCAATGTTTTTTTCACATAGACTTAGTATATCAACTATTTTTTTTGGATTATTTAAAAGGGCAAATGTAAGAATGATTTCTTCTACTAATTTTTCGTTATATCCAAAATTATTTAACACATCATCATAATATTTTGATGGTCTAAGCGGTTTCTTGTTAGAATTTGATAAACTTGCAAAATTAATAAAACAATCAAAAGCGTGCCTGCTTTTTTTTTCTTTATTATAACCATCTTCAAAAATTTGCAAAACTTTCTCATTATCAAAATTTAAAAGAAGCTTTGAAGCACCTAATATATTTAAAAACTGAGAGTTTAAATTTTCATAAGAGGAATTATTTTCAATTAAGTCTATAGCATCTTTATAATTTTTATCTAAAAAGGTCTTCGCTATTTTAAAATGAAGCTCTTTATCAATCATTAATTCAAATTAGTGTTCTTTATCAATAATTTAAATAAGTTTTTATATTTTAATTTACCTAGGCAGGTTTATTCATGGAATTGAAGAATTCAGCGTTATTCTTAGTATCTTTCAATTTTGAGCTGATAAATTCAATTGCATCCATTGTACCCATTGGAGCAATAATTCTCCTTAAAACATTCATTTTTTGGAGATCATCTTTTTCGAATAATAATTCTTCTCTTCTAGTTCCAGATTTCGTTATATCAATTGCTGGATAAATTCTTTTATCTGCAATTTTTCTATCTAAGACCGTTTCGCTATTACCAGTCCCTTTAAATTCTTCAAATATTACCTCATCCATCCTGCTTCCAGTATCAATTAGAGCTGTAGAAATAATTGTTAAAGATCCACCTTCTTCTATATTTCTAGCTGCACCAAAAAATCTTTTTGGTCTTTGAAGCGCATTAGCATCTACACCACCGGTTAAAACTTTACCTGAACTTGGAATAACAGCGTTATAGGCTCTTCCTAATCTTGTGATTGAATCTAATAGTATAACAACATCTTTCTTGTGTTCTGTTAATCTTTTTGCTTTTTCAATAACCATTTCAGCTACAGCCACGTGTCTTTGTGCTGGTTCATCAAAAGTTGAGCTAATCACCTCTCCTTTAACTGTCCTTTGCATATCAGTAACTTCTTCTGGTCTTTCATCAATTAATAAAACTATCAGATAACATTCTGGATAATTTTTGGCTATTGAGTTTGCAATGCTTTGTAAGATCATAGTTTTACCGGCTTTAGGAGGTGAAATTATAATAGATCTTTGGCCTTTTCCGATTGGGCTTACTAAGTCAATTAATCTTGGAGTTAAATCTTGTTTTTTATCTGGTTTAGTTGCCTCAATTTCCATCACTAACTGTTTGTCAGGATATAACGGTGTTAAGTTATCAAAAGCTATTTTATGTCTAGATTTTTCAGGTTCCTCAAAATTAATCTTGCTTACTTGTAAGAGTGCAAAATATCTTTCTCCTTCTTTTGGGGCTCTAACAGGACCTTCAACAGTGTCTCCTGTTCTTAAACCAAATTTTCTAATTTGACTTGGACTGACGTAAATATCATCTGGACCAGGCAAATAATTGGACTCCATTGCTCTTAAAAAGCCAAATCCATCCTGTAATAACTGTAAAACTCCCGCGCCTGTTATTTCCTCTTTTTCAGCGACTTTTTTAAGGATGGCAAAAAGTATTTCTTGTTTTCTTAATGTACTAGCATTTTCAATGCCAAGCTCTTCTGCTTGAGTAATTAATTGTTCAGATGATTTAAGTTTTAGTTCTTGAATATTCATATGTTGTGGAGGGGTTTATTAAGATAACATTAATATATGTTTTTGTTTCTAAATATCAAGCCTAGATTGGCTTAAATATTACTATAAAAATAATTAATATTAGCAGTATTGTCGGAATTTCATTAATATATCTATAAAATTTAGAAGATTTTTGATTTTGATCTAAACTAAACTTGTTTAATAAACTTCCAAGATAAAAGTGATAAATTGTGAGCAAAATTACAAAAACAAATTTAAGTTGAAGCCACAAGTTGCCTAAATTTTCAAAACCAATTAAAGAGATTAAGATTAAACCAAACAACCAACTTAAAAACATAGCTGGCATCATGATATAATAAAATAATTTTCTCTCCATTGTCTTAAATACCGAAACAACAACTTCATTACTGTTTTCTGAGTGATAAACAAAAATTCTAGGTAAATACAATAAGCCTGCCATCCAGGATACAACTGCGATTAAATGCAAACTTTTAAATAATAAATAACTATTCATTTTTTAAACACGGACATTTAGTAAAATTATTTGGACATTGAGTCTTTGGAGGAAATAAATTTTCATTAAATTTATTTTTTTCTTTATTAATTATTAAATTGGATAAGGCATTGATAAAATGGGTATTAACACCCAATGCTGGAATTCTTACATATTCTACACATCCATTTTTGTCCGCTAACTCCTTATACTCTATATCTAATTCAACAAGAGTTTCTGAATGTTCTGACACAAAAGCTATAGGAACAAGAATTATCTTTTTTCCCAATTTTGAATTTTCGATTATTACATCTTCGGTTGATGGCCCAATCCACTTTAATGGACCAACTCTACTTTGATAGCTCAAAATCCAATCTAAATTTTCATAATTAATTTTATCAACAATTTTTTCTACTGATTGTTCTACTTGCCATTGGTAGGGATCACCTCTTTTGATATTTTTTTCTGGGAGGCCGTGTGCAGAAAATATTAATTTATAACCATCAAAATCTTTAATTTTATTTTTAATTTCATCAATGTGTGCGTCTATGAACTCTGGTTCTGTTGGATAACAACAAATTGTGGAAGTTTTGACTTTATAGTCATTTTTCGAGCACACATCATTCCACTCTTTAATTGAAGAACCTGATGTTGCTGCGGAAAATTGGGGGTACAAAGGCAAAAGTATAACTTCTTCTGGGTTAAAGTTTTTTACATCATCAATCACTTGTTCAGCACGCGGGTGCCAACAGCGCATCACTATAAAACATTTATAAATATTTTGATCATCAGTTTCATTTAACGTTTTTTCTAATTTGTTTGATTGATCTTGTGTTAGCTTTAAAATTGGAGATGATCCACCAAGTTCCTCATATATTTTTTTAGCAATAGGGGCTCTACGATTTGAAATTAATTTTGCTAAAGGAAATCTTAAAAATTTTGGTAAATTTAAAATTGCAGGGTCATAAAATAAATTAAACAAAAAAGGTTCTACGTTTTTAAGACTGTCAGGTCCTCCCAAATTGAATAAGATTATTGCTTTTTTCATTTATAATCTTTCACAAATTTAACTAAATAATCCATCATCTCTGGATTTGTTTCTGGTAATATCCCATGACCTAAATTAAAAATATAAGGATGATCTTTGAATATATCTAAATATTTTTTTGCCTGGTTTTTAATGTTTTCTTTGTCAGACAACAAAACTTTGGGATCCATACCTCCTTGCACTGGAATATTAATGTCTTTTATAATATTTAATGGATCAACTTCGTAATCGATACAAACTCCATCTGGTTTAACTATTTCACAATAATTTTTATAATTTTTAATACCTCGAGGAAAACATATAACAGGCACGTTTAAAGTTTTAGTATATTCCACTAAATTTAAAGTCGGAATGTAAACAAAATTTGGTAAATCTTTTTCTTCTAATAAACCTGCCCAACTATCAAAAATTTGAATAACTTCAGCTCCGTTTTCGACTTGATTTTTTATATGTAATTTTAGAAATCTTTCTAAAGCTATTAAAATTCTATTTATTAAGAATTCATCACTAAAAAAATCTTCTTTTAATTTTAGTTTCGGTGATTGTTTGTTAATCATATAAACTAATAAAGTCCATGGCGCACCAACAAAACCTATCGTACTTTTTGAATTTGTTAATTCATGATTACTAACTAAATTTATAGCCTTATAAACTGGGTAAACTTTTTCTACAAAATCAACCTCATCTAATTTTGATATTTCATTTAAATCCAGATCTCCTAATAATGGGCCAAAATTTTTCTTAAATTCTACTTTCTGATTTAAACCATAAGGTAACATTAGAATATCTGAAAAAATTATAGCAGCATCTAAATCAAATCTTTTTAAAGGTTGTAGTGTAATTTCAGATGATAATTTTTCATTTAGACATAGTTTTATAAAATCAGGATTTTTTTTTCTTATCTCTCTAAATTCAGGAAGATATCTCCCAGCTTGTCTCATTATCCAAATAGGATTTATTGAAGTATCTCTATTTTTTAAAACTTTATGTAATGGAGTCATATAATAATTATATAATAATAGATTGTATTAGTATTAAGTAATGTGAATAACGTTAATTATTTATTATCAACATTTTATACATGAGTTATTTAATAATTATTTAATATTTTACGAGCTTTTTTGAAATTAATTAAATTTTTGTATATCTTTCATACAGTATTTTATAAATGTTAATAAAATGCTCATTTTACAACAGATTATGATTAAAAATAAATTTGTTTAATTTAATTAAAATATTACAAAGTTATTAACAAGATATACATGAGTAATACTTATCAAATTTTCCTAATTTCTGATTCAACTGGGGAGACATTAGATAGAATTTTTTTGTCATTAAAAGCACAATTTCAAAATATTGAATATAAAGTTAATTCTTATTCTTTTACTAGAACGGAAAATCAAGTTTTAAAAATTCTTGATTTAGCTATGAAAGAAAAAAACTCAATAATATTGTACACAATTGTTGATAACAATTTGGCTAAATTTCTTGCAAATAAAAGCGATGAAATGAGAATTCCGTGTTTTGGAGTTTTGGGTAGTTTAATATTAAGTTTTTCAAAATTATTTAATCAAAAAGCTTCACATGAACCAAGCGGTCAGCATGTACTTAATGAAGAATATTATAATAGAATAGAAGCTATTCAATTCACCATGAATCATGATGATGGAAACTTAATAACCGATATTGATAAATCAGATATAATTTTACTAGGTGTTAGTAGAACTAGTAAAACACCAACATCTATTTATTTAGCAAACAAAGGACTTAAAACAGCAAATATACCACTTGTAAATCAATTGTCTGTACCAGAATTTTTGAAAAAAAGCCCAGATAAATTTTGTGTTATAGGTTTGACCACTGAGGCTGAGAGGTTAGTTGATATTAGAAAAAACAGAATGAATTCGCTTAAAGAAATAAAAAACCAAGATTATACAAATTTAGAAAAAATTAAAATGGAAATTTCTGATGCAAAAGAAATGTTTAAAAAATATAAATGGCCTACAATTGATGTTACTCGAAAATCAGTTGAAGAAACAGCGGCTTCAGTTATTAAAATTCACGAAATTTATCTAAGCAAAAAAAATGGATAAAAAAATTATATTAGCATCTAAAAGCAAAGTAAGAAAAGATATACTTAATAATAATGGTATTTTATGCCAAGTAGAACCATCTAATGTTGATGAAGACATTATAAAAGAGAGTCTAGAGAAACAAAAGGCGTCACCAGAAATTGTGTCAAAAAATTTAGCAGAATTAAAAGCAAATAAAGTTAGCCAAAGATTTTTAAATGAATATGTATTAGGAGCTGATAGTGTAATTGATTTAAAAGGCAAAGTGATTTCAAAACCAACTAATAGAGAAGAAGCTTTTAAAATTCTTAAAAGTCTTAATGGTGAAGTTCATTATTTAATAAGCTCTGTTTGTATTTCTAAAGGAGGATCAATGGTCTGGAATTATACAGATAAAGCCTCATTAACCATGAAAGACATGTCTGACGATGAATTGAAAGATTATTTATCTAAGATCAGTGATGAAGCTTTATATGCATATAATGTATATCAAATAGAAGGTTTAGGTAGAAGTTTATTTTCTAAAATTGAGGGGAATGAAAACACAATTATGGGACTGCCCGTGGAAAAAATTAAAGAATATTTAAATTTAAACAATGAGTAAAAAGTTTTTAATTTTAGGAAATCCAGTTGAACATTCATTGTCACCAAAAATACATAATTTTTGGTTTAAAAAATATAACATTGATGCCATTTATGAAAAAAAAGAAGCGAAAGAAATAGAATTACCAGATATTGTTAAAGAAATTAAAGAAGGAAAAATAGATGGCGCAAATGTAACCGTTCCATTTAAACAAAAGATAATTCCACATTTAGATGATTTAAGTGAACGATCTAAAAACACTAAATCAGTAAACACAATTTACAAAAATGGAAATAAAATAATTGGTGACAATACTGATATTTATGGTTTTGCACAGTCTTTGAAAAATAATTCATTAAACTTATTAGATAAAATAGCATTAATTATAGGAGCGGGTGGTGTAGCCCCGTCGATAATTACGGCCTTAGAAAATATAGGTGTAAAAAAAATATTTATTAAAAATAGAACTTATAAAAAAATTGAAAATTTAAAAAAAGAGTTTCCAAGAATAGAATTATTAGAATGGGATATGCATATAAATTTTGATATTGTAATTAACGCGACCAGTCTTGGCTTAAAAGAAGAAGACAAAATTAATTTAAATTTTGATGATATAAATGGTCAAAAAATTTTTTATGATACGATTTATAATCCACCAATGACAAATTTTCTAAAAAAAGCCAAAGAGAAAGAGCACATAATTATTAATGGAAAGTTAATGTTATTTCTACAAGCACAAAAAGCATTTGAAATATGGACTAAAATATTACCAGAATTAAACGAGGAATTTCTAGAACATTTAAAAAATGATTAAAGTAGCTTTAGTAGGAAGTGTAGGTGCAGGCAAAAGTTATATTTCGAGTTTGTTTGGATATCCAATTTTTAATGCCGATATTGAAGTATCAAAAATTTATCAAAAGGACAGAAGCTGTTATTTAAAATTAAAAAAAACTTTTCCCAGAGAAGAGTTTTCTTTTCCTATCAAAAAAGAAGAGCTTACAAAATGTATACTTTCAAATGACAATAATCTTAAGAAAATTTCAAAAATTGTTCATCCGATTGTTAGAAGAAAATTAAATTTTTTTTTAAAAAGTAATCACAAAAAAAAGTGCGTAATACTTGATATTCCACTTTATTTAGAAAATAAACTTAACGTAAAGGGTGATATTATAGTTTTTATTAAGTCAAAAAAAACAGAGATTGAAAAAAGACTTAAAAAAAGAAGAAGCTTTAATAGTAAATTACTAAAGTTATTTAGAAATTACCAACTTCCTTCAAATGAAAAAAAAAAGAGATCTAAATTTATAATAAATAATAATTTTACAAAAAGAAATGTGATTAAAGAAATAAGTAGAGTAAAATCAGAAATCGGAATATGAAAAAAGAAGTAGTATTGGATACAGAGACAACAGGCCTAAGTGTTAAAGAAGGTCATAGAATTGTAGAAATAGGATGTATTGAAATTGAAAATTTAATACCAACAAAAAAAAATTTTCATTGTTATCTAAATCCAGAGAGAAAAGTTTCAGAACAAGCATTTGAAGTTCATGGCTATTCAGACGATTTTCTATCTAAACAAAAAAAGTTCGCAGAAGTTGCTGATGAATTTTTAGAGTTCATAGACGGCAAAAGGTTAGTAATTCATAATGCAGAATTTGATTTAGGACACTTGAACAATGAATTGTTAATTTTAGGCAAAAAAAAAATTAATAATGAAATTGTAGACACTTTAGTTTTGGCTCGTGATAAATTTCCAGGTTCATCAATTAATTTAGACTCGCTTTGTAAAAGATACCGAATAGATAATTCTAGGAGAACAAAGCATACAGCTTTAATTGATTGTGATCTATTAGCCAAGGTTTACATTAACTTACTTGATCAAAAAGAACCCACTTTAGATTTTCAAAGTGAAAAAAAAATTACAGAAAATAATAATGAAAAAATTCAATATTATAAGAAAGTTATAAAACCATCAGATAAAGAAATTTCTTTACATCAGGCTTATTTGAAAAATAATTTAAAAAAAAATTATTTTAATTAAATCGTTCGTTGTAAAGTTTTTCAAAATCTACTTTTTTTTCTAATTTGATTTCAGGATATCCTGAGTTGTGCAATAAATCTAGAAAACATTTTTCTATTTGAGGAAAAATTTTATTTTGAACATCACATAAAATTATTTTTTCTAATTCTTTTTTTTCATCAACAGTGTCTTCAGCCCTTATGATAGTTGCATATACAATTTCAAAAAAAGATTTCTTTTCACTTATTTCTTTGTCTTCGAACTTCAATGTAGTGTTAATTTCTATCATTCTATTCTTTAAAGCCTTTGATGTAATATCGATATTTAGCAAATACTTTGAGATATTGTCTTTTACATAAATATAAGTTTCTACATCTGGCGTTTCGCTAGACAAGTCTTTCACATACTGGCTTAATATTTTATATTTTTCTGTCATTGTCGTCTTCTATATCCTCAAATTCTCCATCTATATAATTTTTTTTTTCATAATTTTTTTTATTATATTTTTTACTAATTTTTCCAAATAATAATCTTCTAGTGGGTGGAAATATTAATAAAAATCCAAGAAAATCTGTTGCAAAACCAGGTATGATTAGGAGTAATGCGCCAATAGCTATTGCTGCTCCAGAAATAAGCTCATATGCTGGAGTTTGGTTTCTAACCATATTTGATACCCCGGATTTGATAACGCTTAAACCTTCGTGTTTTGCGTAATAAACACCTACCAAGGCAGTTATAAATATTAATAAAATTGTTTTGAAAGCTCCAATTTGTGAGCCAATTTTAATAAATAAATAAATTTCTATAATTGGAATTGAAATAATTGAAAATAGGAGAGCGTTCATTTGACTTTAATGTAATTTGTTAGTTGAAATAATCAACATAGTAATTACTATTAGGTTATGAATTATAGCTTTGAATATATCGATATTCTTTTATTGGCCATGATTGCAGGTTTTATCTTTTTAAGATTAAGAGGAATTCTTGGAAGAAGAACAGGTTACGATGGAGAGCCGGCAGCACAATTTGAAAAAATTTTAAAAGATGTTCAACCAGAGAAACAGGCCCCGCAAAGAGAAAATTTTGATGATGTAGCTCAAAAGGAATTTTTAAATGGTGCTAAAATAGCATATGAGACTATTATTACTGATTTTAGTGATAACGACAATAAAATTACAACAAGCAAACCTTTGTTGAGTAAAGAGATTTATAATCAGTTTGATGAGGCACTAAGAGAAAGAGACAAAAGAGGGCATAGAGCGGACATAACTTTTATTGGGGTAAATTCTGCTACTATTAAAGAACACAAAAAAGAGGACAACTTCTTAAAAGTCACTGTAGACTTTGTTAGTGAGGTAATTACTTGCATAAAAGATAAAGAGAACAAAATTATTTCAGGAGACCCTGAGAAAATAAAAAAAATTTATGATACTTGGGTTTTCTCTAGAGACACAAAATCTAATAACCCTAATTGGCAATTAATCGAAACACTAACTTAATTGAGTAAAATTTCAGATAAAGATAAAAAAGATTGGCAAGATTTTTTATCTAAAAATGAAAAGTTACCAAATAAAGACATCATAAAGACAAATTCTTTAGTTTTTAGAAGCACCGAAATAGATTTGCATGGATTCACTCTTGATGATGCAAATAAAGAAATAGAAAAACTTATTTATGAATGTTTTAATAATGGCTTTAATAAAATAAGAGTAGTCACTGGAAAAGGTCTCCACTCTAATAATGAACAAGATCCGTATGTTTCTAAAGATCTAAGTATTCTGAGATACTCTGTACCCGAATTTATTAAGAATAATATTGAACTTATGAAATTGATTAATGAATTTAAAGAAGCACCAGTGGAGGACGGCGGCGAAGGTGCATTTTATATTCTGTTAAAAAAGAAAAAAATAATATAATTTTATATAATGCTAATTTGGTTAGCTTCATATCCTAAAAGTGGAAATACACTTATGCGAGCAATGTTAGCTTCTTATTTTTTTTCTCAAGACGGTAAGTTTAATTTTGAATTATTGCCTAATATCAAACAATTTCCGTCCAATCAATTTTTAAAAAACCTCAATATTGATATAAAGAATGATGACGAAGTTCTTAAAAATTATATAAATGCTCAATCTAAGTTTAACAAAAAAAAAGCAATTCAATTTGTAAAAACGCATTGTGGTTTTAATAAAGTCAACGGATACAGTTTTACTAATTTTGATATAACATTAGGTGCAATTTATATAATAAGGGATCCAAGGAATTTAGTTGAGTCATTTTCTCGACATTACAGCTTTTCAATTGATCAATCAGTGGATTTCCTGATAAACGGTTTAATACTTCCAAGAAATGAAAAACGTCCATTAACTGTTGTTGGTTCTTGGAGAGAAAATTTTGAGTCTTGGAAATCTTTGGAACAATCTAGTAGATTTTTATTAGTTAAATATGAAGATATAGTGAGTAATAAAAGATTAACTCTAAAAAAAATCTTGAATTTTATAAAAAAACTATCCGGTTCAAATTTCTTAATCGATGATGAAAAAATTAAAAATGTCTGCGATTCAACAAGTTTTGAAAATATGAAAAAAATGGAAGAAAATAATGGTTTTATAGAAGCTCAAATTGATGAAAAAACTAATAAAAAAATTAAATTTTTTGAACTTGGGCCTGATGTAGATAGAAAAGATTTAGTTAAATCAAAAAATATAAACAAAATAGAAAAGCACTATAAAAAAGAATTAAAATATTTTGGCTATATTTAAATTATAAAATAAATTTGGATAAGTCTGTGTCTTTAACTAATGTATCCAAATTTTTATCAATATAAGTTTTGTCAATTATGATCTTTTCACCAGATCTATCAGTAGCGGTAAAACTAATATCGTCTAAAATTTTTTCAATGATAGTATGAAGTCTACGAGCCCCAATATTTTCTACTGTTGCATTTACCTCTGATGCTATATTTGCAATTCTATCAATTCCATCTTCAGAAAATTCCAGTTCAACATTTTCTGTTTTTAGAAGAGCTACATATTGCTTGATTAAGCTGTAGTCGGGTTCTTGAAGAATTCTTTTAAAATCCTCACTTGTTAATGCCTCTAGCTCTACTCTTATAGGTAATCTTCCTTGAAGTTCTGGTAATAAATCTGAGGGCTTAGCTAATTGAAACGCACCTGATGCTATAAACAAAATATGATCAGTTTTAATTGGACCATATTTAGTATTTACAGTTGTTCCTTCAATCAAAGGTAAAAGATCTCTTTGTACACCTTCTCTAGAAACATCTCCACCAACTCTATCTGTTCTTGCTGAGATTTTGTCTATTTCATCTAAAAACACTATTCCATTATTTTCAGTTGAAATTTTCGCTGCTTTAATAATTTTGTCTTGTTCAATAAGTTTATCACTTTCTTCATTTATTAAAATTTCATGCGATTCTTTTACAGTCATTTTCTTCTTCTTTTCTTTAGGACCCATTGATTTTCCTAGCATATCACTGATGTTAATCATGCCTATATTCGCTCCAGGCATTCCCGGAATTTCAAAAGAAGCTCCATTACCAGTACCACTATCACTTACTGAAATTTCAATTTCATTATTATCAAGATCACCATTTCTAAGTCTTTGTCTGAAGCTTTCTCTAGTCGCAGGACTTGCTTTTTTTCCAACAAGTGCATCTAAAACTTTTTCTTCAGCCATTTTTTGAGCTTTAGCTTTAACTTCTTTTCTTTTTTTTACTTTCTCCATTGAAATTGCAATTTCGATCAAATCTCTGACAATTTGCTCAACATCTCTGCCAACGTATCCAACTTCAGTAAATCTTGTTGCCTCAACTTTAACAAAAGGTGCTTCAGCTAATTTTGATAATCTTCTTGATATTTCTGTTTTTCCTACTCCTGTTGGACCGATCATTAAAATGTTTTTTGGTAAAACTTCATTTTTCATTTCACCCTCTAAAGCTTGTCTTCGCCATCTATTTCTTAATGCAACAGCAACAGCTCTTTTTGCTTTATTTTGGCCTACAACAAATCTGTCAAGTTCAGAAACTATTTCTCTTGGTGATAAGGAGCTTCCTAGTGAAGCTTCATTTTTTTTATCTGTATCTTTAGGATGTAATTGAGTTACGTTTGAATTATCCATTATATTTTTTCTATTTTGACATTATCATTTGTGAATACACAAATATCAGCAGCAACTTTAATAGCTTTTTTTGCTACTTCTTCTGCAGACATGTCTGTTTCCATTAAAACTTTTCCAGCAGCTAAGGCGTAATTTCCACCAGAACCAATACCAATTACATCACCTTCTGGCTCTAATACATCTCCTGTTCCAGAAATTATATAACTATTATTTTTATCTCCTACCGCCATTAATGCTTCTAGTCTTCTTAAATATTTGTCAGTTCGCCAATCTTTTGCCAACTCCACAGCAGCTCTAGAAAGATTACCTGCATGTTTTTCAAGTTTGCCCTCTAATCTTTCAAATAATGTCAGTGCATCTGCAGTTGATCCTGCAAAGCCAGCAACTACATCTCTTTTTTCAATTTTTCTAACTTTTGATGCTGTGCTTTTTACAACAGTATTTCCCATGCTAACCTGTCCATCACCAGCTACTACCACATCTTTATTTTTTCGCACTAATACGATTGTTGTCATGGATAATACATGGATATTAATTTTAATTCTTCAAGTACTGATTACTGATATTGATAAATTCCATAATCTATATATACCTTCATATAGATATGGCTAGAAAAGGTAAGATTGCTAGAAAAACAAAAGAGACCAGCATCAGTGTTGAGGTTAATATTGATGGCAAAGGCAAATATCAAATAGATACAGGCATAGGTTTTTTAGACCATATGTTGGAACAATTATCAAAACATTCTCTTATTGATTTAAAAGTAAAAGCAAAAGGTGATACACACATTGATCTTCATCACACCACAGAAGACACAGGTATTGCTATAGGTGAAGCATTAAAAAAAGCAGCAAATAAATTTGTTGGCATTAAAAGATACGCACATGCAATGATACCAATGGATGAAACGCTTACAAGAGTTGCCGTTGATGTTTCTAATAGACCATATTTGATATGGAAGGTTAAAGTAAAAGTTGAGAAACTAGGAGAGATGGATACAGAGCTATTTAAAGAATGGTTTCAAGCATTTTCTCAAGCAGCCGGAGTAACTTTGCATGTTGAGAATATTTATGGTGAAAATAGCCACCACATTATCGAGTCTTGTTATAAAGGATTAGCAAGATCTTTAAGAACCGCACTAGAAATGGATCCACGTAGTAAAAAATCTATTCCATCAACCAAAGGTTCTTTATAAAATTTAATGAAAGTCACAATCGTTGACTATAATTCTGGAAATATCAGTTCAGTAATTAATTCATTTAAAGAAGTTGCAAAAAATAAAATAGACCTTGAGGTTACCTCAGATCTACAAAAGATAAGATCTAGCGATAAACTTGTCTTGCCTGGCCAAGGTTCGTTTAAGAGCTGTGTAGACGCTTTAAATGCTATAAATGGACTTACAGAAGCACTCAGTGAATTTACTATAAATGACAAGAAGCCACTTCTTGGAATTTGTGTTGGATTACAAATGTTTGCAGATATTGGTTATGAGGAGACTGAAACAAAAGGTCTTGGTTGGATTCCAGGAAAAGTTTCAAAAATTGATAATAAAGATGGTATGTTTAAACTGCCTCATATCGGTTGGAATGAAATAAATATTGTTAAAGAAAGTAAAATTTTTAAAAATTTAGATAAAAATTCTCACATGTATTTTGTTCATAGTTATGAATTTATACCAGATAATAAAAATGTAATCTCCGCAACAACTGATTATTCAACAAACATTGTTTGTGCTGTTGAGAAAGAAAATATTTTTGGTACACAATTTCATCCAGAAAAAAGTGATAAATTAGGATTAAAATTAATTGATAATTTTTTGAATTTATAAAATGAAAATATTTCCGGCAATAGACATTAAAGATAAAAAATGTGTTAGATTAATAAAGGGTGACTTTGGAAATAAAACAGATTATGCAATTTCACCAATTGAACAAGCAGGTAAGTATAAAGAATATGGTTTTAGAAATTTACATATTGTTGACCTTGATGGTGCGCTTACAGGTAAAACAATAAATTTAGACCTTATTGCAAAAATAGTAAAAAAGTTTGATATCAAAATTGAGGTAGGAGGTGGAATAAGAAATATTGATAGTATTAAAAAGTATTTAGATACAGGTGTAGAAAAAATAATTTTAGGTAGTGCGGCAATTAAGGATAAAAAATTTTTAAAAGAAGCGTGCAAAAAATTTCCAGAAAAAATTGCATTAGGATTGGATGCCAAAAATGGCTATTTATCTGTTTCAGGCTGGAAAGAAAATTCAAATCAATTAACGTTAAATTATTTAAAAGAAGTAAATGATTATGGAGCTAGTAGATTAATTTATACTGACATTAATAGAGATGGAATGAAACAAAGCCCTAATTTTTTGGAAACTACCAAAGTAGCTGGTTTATCAAATTGTCCCGTAATTATTTCAGGAGGAGTTTCTTCAATAGAAGACATAAAAAAAGCCAAAGAATTACAAAATAAGAACATAGAAGGTATTATTGTTGGAAAAGCTATTTATGATGGAGATATAAAATTAGAGGAGCTCGCAAAGGAATTAGATGCTTAAAAATAGAATTATACCTTGCTTGGATGTGAAAAATGGAAGAATTGTTAAAGGTATCAATTTTGTTGGATTAAAAGATGCAGGAGATCCTGTAGAACAAGCAAAAATTTATAGTGAGGGTGGTGCAGATGAAATATGTTTTTTAGATATCACAGCTTCAAATGAGAATAGAGATACAATATTTGATGTTGTTAGCGAAACATCCAAAAAATGCTTTGTACCATTAACCGTTGGTGGTGGAGTTAGAAGCGTTGAAGATATAAGCAAACTTTTGAATTGTGGTGCAGATAAAGTTTCAATTAATACAGCAGCTGTTCAAAACCCCGATGTAGTTATACAAAGTTCAAAAAAATTTGGCTCACAATGTATTGTTGTAGCTATTGATGCAAAAAAAAATGATAACAAATGGGAAATTTATACTCATGGAGGAAGAACTAGTACGGGAATAGATGCCGTTGAATTTGCGTCAAACATGGAAAGAAATGGTGCAGGGGAACTATTAATCACTTCAATGGATAGAGACGGTACACAAATTGGTTATGATATCGATTTGGTGTCGACGATCTCATCTAGAGTTAATATACCGGTTATAGCTTCAGGTGGAGTTGGTGAATTAGAACACTTAGCAGAAGGTATAAAAAATGGTAAAGCTAGCGCTGTACTAGCTGCATCTATTTTTCATTACGGAAAACATTCTATCAAAGAGGCAAAGGAGTATTTAAATTCAAAAGGAATTCCAGTTAGAGTTTAAGCCTTATCTAAATTTTGGACCATTCATCCAAATAGCCAAAGTTGCTCTTGATCCAGATATAACTTTTTCAACTTTATGATTTATAAATGATGGAAAAATTATAGCAGTACCCGGTTTAAATTCTTTAATTTTCATTTCACCATCTCTAAATAAGCAAAGATCTCCACCTTCGTATTCTTTTTCTGAACAATTAAGCAAACAAGTAAGCTTTATATCTTTAACTGGAGATTTTGGACTAGCATCAATGTGCCAAGTATATTCTTCATTTACTTCATAAGTATTATAATTCAACTTTTTACTTCCAGATAATTGAAATAGATCAAATCCATAATGGTATGTATTTGACGTAATAATAAAATCTAAGAAAGGCATTATTAAATGCTGAATTGCACCAAGATGAACAAATTTAACCTGTGATGTTTTAATCGCCTCTTTTTTAGATTGATCATTCCCTTGGACTAAATTTTCACTAATAGCTTTATTAATTTTTTGGATATGATCAACTTTAAATAATGGAGCTGTATTATAAACTGTTTCACGCATATCAAAAATCTATATTAATATACTTTTCTAATCAAATAGATATGTTTATATTAAATGAACCTATGTTAAAAAATCTAGAAAACTTAATTTCATTAGCAAGAGAAAGAAAAAAAAATCCAATAGGTGGATCGTATACTAATAAACTACTAAGCGATAAATCATTAAGCAAATCAAAGGTTTTAGAAGAAATAGATGAATTGGTAGAAGCTTTAGAAAAAGACACAAATAAAATTCATGAGGCTGCTGATGTTTTCTATCACCTAATAATGTACATGGAAGCGTATGATCTAAAAATAGAAGATGTAATGGCTGAGTTAGAAAAAAGAAAAAAATGAATTACGATAATGACAATATATTTGCAAAAATTTTAAGAGGTGAAATTCCTTGCAATAAAATTTATGAAGATGACTTTGTCTTATCTTTTTATGATATTAACCCACAAAAAAAAATACACGCATTAGTTATTCCAAAAGGAAAATATATTGATCTTGATGATTTCAGTGAAAACGCATCATCAGAGGAAATTGTTGGCTTAATTAAAGGAATTAATATTGTAGCTAAAAAATTAAAAATATCTGTCGATACAGGAAAAGGTTATAGGGCTTTAGCAAATATTAATGAACATGGTGGTCAAGAGGTTCCACACTTACATTTTCATTTGTTTGGAGGTGAGCGCGTGGGTAAAATGGTTGAGTGACAGAAGAAATTAAAAGAAGTTATTTAGAAATAACGTCATTGGATCAATTAAAAGAATCTAATAATCCTTCAGAAGACTGTGCTGTTGAATTAATCCAAAAACCAGATTTTCAATTAAATAAATTTTTTTACAAAAATGTAGGAAAAAATCACAGATGGATAGATAGATTAATATGGTCTGAGCTTGAGTGGATAAAATATATTAGTAATCCAAATTTAAAAACTTTCATTTTAAAATATAAAAAAGATTTAGCAGGTTATTATGAAATTATTTTTCATCCTGATAAAAATGAGAAAGAAATTGCTTACTTCGGACTATTAGAAGAACATAGGAATAAAGGATTGGGTTCATTTTTTTTATCATACGCAATTAAATCAGCTTTTAATGAAAAGATTAACAGATTGTGGTTACACACATGTTCTTTGGATCATAAAAATGCACTAAATAATTATAAATCAAGAGGAATGAAAGTTTTCAAAGAGGAAACATTAAAAATCTAATCACTCTTAGGAAGAATAAAAATTTTATCATTTAAACCTTCATTAATTTTGATTGCAGAGATGATCATCAAGTTTTCATTATTATAGATATCTGTTGTTTTCCAGCCATTTATAATAAAATTTTTCTTGTCAAAAAAAATTTTTAAATTCTGGTTATTTTCTTTTATTTCAAGTGTTATATTTTCTTTTTCTTCATCACTAATTTTGACTTCATTTATTTTTTCTATTAAATAATTTTTATCTAGAATTAAGTTTAGGGGCGTTTTTTCAATTGGGTAAATATAATAAGCGCCAGATCTTTTAACTTTAATTACTAGTGTCTTGCCATTAGAAACTAATATTTTTCCAGATTTACCTGAATATTTACAAAAAATTTTTTTAGGATAATGAATTTTACAATTACCCTCTTCTATTTTATCTTTTATTATTTGACTAAAATTAAAACTTACATTTTGTATGTTTTCTAATTTTTCAATTATTTTATCTTTCTTAGTTGAGTGGGCTCCCGTTGATCCCAGTAAAAATATAATAAAAAATAAGATGATTTGTTTAAAGCACATCCCTTTTTCCTACATGATTTGCTTTACTTACTATTCCATCAGCTTCCATCATGTCCATAATTCTAGCTGCTCTGTTGTAACCTATTTGTAATTTTCTTTGTAGAAAAGATGTAGAAGCTTTACCTTCACTTTTGATAATCTCTATTGCAGTTTGATACAATTCGTCTTTGTCACCATTATTTTGAATATTTCCGGTGTCTTTTTCATCTGCGAAATTTAATATTTCATCTACATAATCTGGCTCTGCTTGATTTCTTATGAAATTATTTATTTTTTCTATTTCACTTTCAGAGACAAAAGGAGCATGAATTCTTACAATTTTATTTGCAGAAGACATATAAAGCATGTCTCCTTTACCTAGTAATTGCTCAGCACCTTGTTCGCCAAGAATTGTTCTACTGTCTATTTTTGATGTTACTTGAAAAGAAATTCTTGTTGGAAAATTAGCTTTAATTGTTCCTGTGATTACATCTACACTAGGTCTTTGCGTTGCCATTATTATATGAATGCCAGCAGCACGGGCCATCTGAGCGAGTTTTTGGATATAATTTTCTATTTCTTTACCTGCAACCAACATAAGATCAGACATTTCATCAACTACTACAACTATGTAGGGCATGGGCAATTTATGTTTTGCATTATAACCGTCAATGTTTCTTACATTTTCTTTTGTCATTAATCTGTATCTACTTTCCATTTCTTTAACCACCCAACCTAAAACAGAGGCTGCTTTTTTTGCTTCTGTAATTACTGGACATAATAAATGAGGTAGCCCTTCGTATGTGGAAAGTTCTAACATTTTAGGATCTATCATTATAAATTTACACTTATCTGGTGAGTGCCTATATAAAAGTGAGAGTATAATTGTATTAATACATACGGATTTTCCTGATCCCGTGGTTCCTGCTATAAGTAAATGAGGCATACTTGCAAGGTCACCAATTACTGGTGTTCCCGAAATACTTTTGCCAAGTGCAATAGGAAGTTTTACATCTTTTTTTTTAAATTCACCTGCTTCTAAAATTTCACTTAGATAAACGTTCTCTCTATTTGAATTTGGTAATTCAATACCTATTGAACTGCTACCTGGTATTGTTGAAATTCTTGCCGATTCAGAACTTGTGTTCCGCGCTATATCATCACTAAGATTAATAATTTTTGAAACTTTTACACCAGCTGCTGGTTCAAATTCATTTAATGTAACTACTGGACCTTGGCTAGCTTTTTTTATTTGACCACTCACACCAAAGTCTAATAATATCTTTTCTAAGAATTCAGGATCATAATTCAAATTTTTATTTGAATTATCTCTTTCAGATTTCGATGGAATTTTAAGTAATTTTAGTTCCGGTAATTTATATTTGTTATCATTAGATATCTTGTCTTTAGAATCTTTTATAAAAGGTAGATCCTCTTGAATTAAATCTTTAATTTGATCTTGAGGAATGTATTCTTCAATAATTTCACTTTTGTCTGTATAATTTTTTTGCTGTTTAGAAAATATTAAATAATAAGATGCTTTTAAAAATTTTAAAAATGCAACAAGTTTAAAATTAATACTAAGTAAAAAAATAGAACCAATAAGCAAAATTAAAATATAAAAAGATATATCTTTATTTATTAAAAAAATATCTCCCAAAAAAGATTTCGATAAATAATTGCCTACAAAACCTCCATTTCCATTTATATATAAATTAAATGCTTCATTAAAATACAGATTAAAAAAAAGAGTACCAAAAATGGTATATAAAATTGTAAAGAAGGTGTTTTCAATTGAAAAAAATAATTGTTTTAATTTAAAAACGTTCTTACCAGTAAAAATAAAAGTAACGGGAAGTAGGTATGAAATTATACCAAAAGATTGAAGCAATAAGTCAGATGTAAAACTACCATGGTAACCGAGTAAATTATTTATTTTTGTACTGTCTGGAAAAATAAAATTAGGATCTTCAGGAGAATATGAAATTAACGCAATAAATATAAGCACACCCAGACTAATTATTAAAATTCCAATTATTTCTAACAAACGTTTTGTAAAAAATGAAAGTGCTATATTTGTAAGATTTGAAATATTCATTTTAATGAATCAAATTTACCACTTTGTATCATCTAATTTTTGTTGTTAAAATTAAAATATATGAAGATTTGTATTCTTGGAGAAAATTTAACTAGTTTAGCACTTGCTAAGAGTTTAGTTAATGCAAATTTAAGTGTTGATATAATTACAAGCAAAAACTTAAAATTAAATAATAAATCAAGAACTATAGGCATATCAAAAACAAATTTTAAATATTTTTGTGACGATATATTTAATATTAGAAATTTAAGTTGGAATATTAATTCCATCCAAATTTATACAGATAATAATTTAAAAAAGGATTTAATAAATTTCAAAGATTCTAATCAATTATTTTTTATTGTTAAAAATAACGATATTCAAAAAGTTCTATTAAATTCACTAAAAAAAACAAAAAAATTTAGAAAAATATCTAAACTAGAAAAAAAAAACTATCAGTTGATAATTAATTGTGACTTTCATCATCCAGTAACGAAAAAATTTTTTTCAAAAAGAATTGAAAAAAATTATAATTCTTATGCTTACACAACAATTTTAAAACATAAAGAATTAAAAAATAATAAAGCAATACAGGTATTTACCAAAAATGGTCCCATTGCTTTTTTACCAATATCAAATCGCGAAACTTCAATTGTTTATTCTTTAAACAAAAAAAAACAAATTGATAAGAGAGAATTTTTAAATCTTATTAAAAAATATAATAATAAGTATGAAATAAAAAAAATTATAGAATTTGAATCTTTTTATCTTAAGTCTTCAAATTTAAGGTCATACTATAATAAAAACATATTAGCCTTCGGTGATCTTTTGCATAGAATTCATCCTTTAGCAGGACAGGGTTACAATATGACTTTAAGAGATATTAAGATTCTCACTAATTTAATTAAAGAGAAGCAAAAATTAGGATTAGGTTTTGACAGTTCTATTTTTTTTGAATTTGAAAAAATTACAAAATCAAAAAATTATTTATTTTCACAAGGAATAGATTTTATTTATGAATTTTTTAATTTTGAGAGAAAAATAAATAATAAATTTTTAAACAATTCTGTTTCCGTAATAGTTAAAAACAAAGTTTTAAATAAAACATTTAAATTAGTGGCTGATGTAGGATCGATATAATTTATTGAATAGTTGTATTATCGAAATTATCATAAGAATAAGTTGTTAAAATTTCTGAAATCTTTACTTTCCTTTGATGCAAATTTTTTGTTTCTAACAAAACTTGTTTTTCTTCCAATGAAAAAGGTGATGCCATAGCTAAAGCATTAATTGTTTCATCTAAACTTTGTTGTTCTAAAGCTTTCCAGTTAATGATAAAACCCTTTTTTTCAAATAATGATCTTAAATCCTTAAATATTAATTCTAAGTCAGAAAATTTAAGATCTTCTTTTATATCACTTAAATCGTGTTCATAATTGTTGTACTGAACCTCACATTCTCTGTATTTTTTTTCATTATGGATTTCAGTTAAAACTTCAAATCTTATTAACCCTCTTAATTCAATTAGATATCTTTTATCTTCAGTTTCCTTAAAACTTGTTATTTTTCCTAAACAACCAACATCGTGTAATTCGGGTACATTATCTAAATTACCGTTGTTATTCTTAGGTTGAATCATCCCAATAAGCTTTTCTGACTTCATACTATCATTTATCATCTCAATATATCTTGGTTCAAAAATATTCAATGGGACAGAAGTTTTAGGAAAAATTATAAAATTGCTTAATGGAAAAATAGGGATGATTTTAGGTAGGTTAATCATAATTGGTGTTACAGATATAATTATATTATTTTATGTTTCAATACGATCATTTTAATTTTGAAATAATAATAATCGTATAAAATTAACTTTCTTTAAAAATTATTTTTCTAAATTAAATAGTTGCTTAAATTAAAAAATACTAATAGTTTCAACGATAATTTAAGATGCGGGCATAGCTCAGTGGTAGAGCGTCTCGTTGCCAACGAGAAGGTCGAGGGTTCGACCCCCTTTGCCCGCTCCAAAAATCATGAATGACCTATTAAAAAAAAAATGTGTACCTTGTGAGGGTGGAGTAATTCCATTTGATATTTCTGAAATACATAAATATCAAAAAAAGGTTGATGGTTGGGATATCAAAAAAAATGAACAAAATATTTTTTTATTAGAAAAAAATTTTAAATTTAAAAATTTTTTAGAGAGCGAGAATTTTGTACAAAATGTAGGTAAGATAGCTGAAGCCGAAGATCATCACCCAGATATTCATTTTGGATGGGGTTATGCCATAATAAATATTACAACACATGCTATTGAAGGATTATCCGAGAATGATTTTATATTAGCAGCAAAAATTGATGATATTTTTAATGTCTAAAATGTCTTGTTTTAGAAAAAACTAGAATAGTTCCAGTTTCATTTGCAAATTTAATTATCTCTTTATCTCTAATCGATCCTGCTGGTTGAATAACCGCGGACACACCAGATTGGATAAGTTTTTCAATGCCATCTACAAATGGAAAAAAAGCATCAGAGGCAGCAACTATATCATCATCGGGATTTACAAATTTTTTCATCTTATTAATTGCAATTTCACAACTATCCAATCTACTTGGTTGACCAGATCCAATACCAACTATTGAATTTTCATGTGCTAAAACAATAGCGTTAGATTTTACATAACGACAAATATTAAACGCAAATATTAAATTTTTCATTTGTGAAGAAGAGGGCTTTAATTTTGAAACAACTTTAAAATCTTTAGTTTGAAAATTTATTTTGTCATCATTTTGAATTAAAAAATCTTCATTGTTAGACATAATTTTAAGATTCTCAGTTTTATTAAAATTAGTTGCATCTATTAGTCTTATGTTTTTTCTTTTTTTTAAAATTTTTAAAGCCGAATTATCAAATCCATTTGCCACTATTACCTCGAGAAAAATTTTATTAAGCTCTGTTGCCAATTTAGCACTCACTTTAAAGTTACATGAAACTATACCTCCAAATGCACTTACTGGATCGCATGCCAATGCAGATTTGTAACATTCTACATTGTTTTTTCTAATTGAAACTCCACAGGGATTAGCATGTTTTACAATTACAACTCCATTATTTTTTGATAATGATTTTGAAATAGTCAGAGCAGCAAAAATATCATTAAAATTATTGTAGCTTAGTTGTTTACCGTTAAGTTGTTTTAATTTTAGTTCTTTAGAACTTGAATAAATTGCACCATGTTGATGTGGGTTTTCACCATAACGCAATTTATCTATAAGATTAGATGCTAATATCTTCTTTTTTGGAAAATCATCATTAGTTAATTTATTAAAATAATTAGAAATTAAAGCATCATAATAAGCTGTCTCACTAAAAGCTATTTTTGACATTTTTTGTCTAAAATCTACTGATGTAGAACCCTTGTTAGTATTAAGTTGTGAAATTAAGTCATCGTATTGATCTACAGATGTTATCACTGTTACATCGTCATAATTTTTTGCAGCAGCTCTCACCATCGTGGGACCGCCAACATCTATATTTTCAATTATTTTTTTATGATCTTTAGTATTTTTGATTGTTTCTTCAAAGGGGTAAAAGTTTACAATCACTAAATCTATATTTTCAAAATTATTTTCTTTTAGCTGTTGAATATGTTTTTTGTTTTTCCTTTTATTTAAGATTCCTGCATGAATTTTAGGATGTAAAGTTTTAACACGGCCGTCCAATATCTCGGGTGAATTTGTAAAATCAGAAACTTCTAAACATTTAAATTTTAGTTTTTTAATTGCTTTATAGGTGCCACCAGAACTAATTATTTGAATTTTATGTTTTCTTAAGCAAGTAAGGAGATTTTTTAAGTTATCCTTATTTGATAATGAAATTAATGCTTTTTTTATTTTAGACATTAAATTTTTGTTAACTCCCATTTAATATTTGTATTTTTTTCACTTATTATTCCAGTAATAAATATATTTTGATTATCGACGTGAGTATTTTTCTTACCGAAATACAATCCATTATCAATATCTATATCATAGTTATTACAATTAAATTTCCAACCCTCATCTGCTATTTCAATTAAAATAGATTTATTATCTTGAGTTTTCATTACTTTTGAAGAAGGATCGAGGTGAAATCGAATATCAAATTTTAGATTTGGCAAATCTTTTTTACCAATGATATTTTCCGTTCCTACCAGTTTTGAATTTTCTGGGTAAAATTCTATCTCTCTTTCATAAATTAAATTAAATTTTTTTAAAAACCCATCATGAGATGCATTGATTTTCCAATAATTTTTCTCAAAAACTATATTTTTTCTTAATATGTTTAGATGGTTTTTAATTTCAAATAATCTACCGTCCTTTTTATTAAATCTACAAGAAGAGGTGTCATCAATAACAAGTGTATTATGCATTGCAGATGATTTGGAAAGTTCATTTAGTTTAGAATTTTGTTTTCTATAATATCCTGAATTTGTAAAAATTTTTTTACCTTTTGATAAAAATTCAAAAGATAATGCTCCAGCTTGATAATCATTTGAAAAATTTTTATTGGGCGATGATCCCACGTCCATGAATAAATTTATATTTTTATTGAATAAAGAAACGTAGTCTGAGTATTCATGATTATCATTTTTGAACGAATAACCTAATCTCTTTAGATATTGATCGAACTCATTATTATTTGAGATATTGTTACCATTAAATAAAGGATCAAATTTTATATTTTTCCAAAAAAATGTATAAGACTGTCCTAAATAAAATATAAATTCTTCTACAAATTCCGGAATAGGTGATTGAGATTCCTTAAGCCATTCTCGAATAAGTATTAAATATTTTAGAAAAAAGATTGCTTGATTGACATTTCTTGATTTAGGGAAACCAAATTTGTCTATGGAATTATTCAATATTTTTTTGAGAACCTCCAAAGAATTCTCAAAAATTTTATTTGGCTTATTATAGCATAATGTAAAAAGAATAACTGCGCTAATACCAAGCAATTTATCGTTTGAATTTTTAGGTTCATTAATTTGATTTAATAAATGGATAGATTGTTTTTTTACCGAGGTATCAAAGTTATTTTTATAATCAAAGGAGCTGCCTTCATATGTCAGCCTTGTATTAGATAGCCAAGAAATAATTCTTTTCGCTGTTGTGTTAAATTCCCAACTATTTGAGTTATATTTATGATTTAAAACAATCCAATTTTTAATAATTTTCTGAACATCCTTGTCAGATGATTTTAAATCTAAACTAAAAATCCAAAAAAAATTATTCAATTTTTTGATCTGAATTGTATTTAATTGTTTATTTGTCCACACCTCATCCATTGCAAATTCATTTATATTTAGCTTTACTGAATGTATTTTAACTATTGAAGAAATAAGAAAAGAATTTGGTTTAAATTGGAGTGAACCATAAAGAGGTTTAGAAATTTTCTTATCATATAAAAATGAATTAAGATAAATATTCTTTAAACTTGTAAGCATATAAAATTAAATATGGTTAATAAAAATCTATATTGATTTTAACAAATCAATATTTTTCTTTATATTGCCGTTGTTACTTTTGAAAATAGTTGTGCCAGAAACTAGAATATCAACCCCAGCTTCTATCGCTGATTTGGAATTTTCAAAATTAATACCACCATCAATTTCTATGTCGAAATTTAGTTTTCTATCAGTACGTAATTGCTTTAATTTTTTGACTTTTTCTAAAACTTCTGGAATAAATTTTTGTCCACCAAATCCTGGATTAACGCTCATTATTAGCACTAGATCAACTTGATCTAACGAGTTTTCTATTAATTCTAACTTAGACTCTGGATTAAGAGACACACCAACTTTCTTATTAAATTCTTTTATCTTTTTAATTGAATCTTGAAGGTTGTCAGTTGCTTCTGGATGAATAGTTATGATGTCGGCACCTGCATTAGCAAAATCCTCTATATATTTATGAACTGGTGATATCATTAAATGTACATCAAATAATAATTTGGTATGCTTTCTAAGAGCCTTAATTACTGGTGGACCAATTGTAAGATTTGGAACGTAGTGTCCATCCATAACATCTACATGCACCATATCGGCACCACCTTCCTCTAATTTTTTGATTTCATTTCCAAGTTGACTAAAATCTGCTGAGAGAATTGAAGGTGATATTTGTATTTTTTTCATTAGTAACGTTTTTAAGTTTTACCAATTTTTAAAATTTTATTGAATTAAAAAATTGATAAATCTGTCTAGAAATTTCACTTTCAAGAGGAAATGACAACATACCCATTACAGAATAACCAAGTACATAAGGTACTAAATAAAATCTGATCATAAAAAAGAACCAAGCTATATATAAAGGTACTAGAGGTGGGATAATAAATGATGGTGTGATGGGTTTAAATAATTTTATGAAAGGGTTAGTTATTTTAACAAATACTTTCATGAAAAAAAATTCTGAATCTTCCTTTTGAAAAATATTCATTGCCACTTTACCAATCAAAGTCCACATGATCATACCTAGGGCATAATCAATTATATAAACTAAGGGATGAAAGTTTGCAGATAATCCTGACATGAATAATTTATAAAAGAAAAATGGACAAAAAAAAAGGGGCGAATGAATCGCCCCTTAAATTATTTATTGATTTACAAATGTTTATTTACCAATAACTGTTTTACCAGCCGGTACACGACATTCATCAACCATTCTCTGAGTAGCAGCACTTGGTGCTCCAGTCATTAAACTTACAACAACCATAGCTACCAAACTAACTGTAGATCCGAAGATACCAAATGTTAGCTGTGTAATACCTAAGAATCCAGATCCACCATTACGTACCCAAATTAGATACGCAGCACCAGATACTAGACCAAGTATCATACCAGCTATAGCACCTTCTCTGTTAGCTCTGCTCCACCATACACCAAGTACAAGTGGCCAGAATAAACCAGACATCGCAAAGTCAAAAGCCCAGATTACCGAACCTAAAATACCTTGGATCTCCATTGCTGCAATAGTTGCTCCAGCAAAACCAATTACTACAAGCAATACCCTTGCAACAACTAGTCTTTTTGCAGTTTCCGCTTTTGGATCAATGATTTTGTAATACACATCATGTGAAATAGCGTTTGCAATTGCTAGAATTAAACCATCTGCTGTTGACATGGCAGCTGCCATACCACCGGCTGCAACTAGACCTGAGATTACATATGGTAATCCAGCTATCTCTGGTGTTGCTAATACAACGGCTTTACCACCCATGAAGAACTCGTTTAATTCAACAGTTCCATTTCCGTTAAAGTCGCTGATAAACATCAGATTAGCTGAGTTCCAGTTTTGGTACCAATCGATCGCTTGAACCTCAGACACTGATTTACCAATAATACCTGTTGGTAGTGATGGATCAATCAATGCTAATTTTGAAAGCGTCGCTAACATTGGAGCAGAAGAGTATAGTAGGAAGATAAAGAATACTGACCAACCTACTGATTTTCTAGCTGCTTTTACACTTGGAGTTGTGAAATATCTCATCATCACGTGCGGTAATGAAGCTGTTCCCATCATCATCGCTAATGCTAATGAAATAAACTGCCAAGGTGTTGCGTTTACTGCAGAGTGAGCTTTAGTTATTCCAGCAAGTCCTTTTGGAACCTCTTTTAGATTTTCAGCAGAGTTTTTTACAAAACCAAACTGAGCTTCTAATTCTGCAATTCTGGCTACTTCATCAGCTAACATAAAATGTGGGAAGAAACCCGCACCAATTTTGTTACTGATCCAGAATACTGGAAGTAAGTAAGCTACAATTAATACAATGTACTGTGCTACCTGTGTCCAAGTTACTCCTCTCATACCACCTAACATTGAACATAATAAAATACTTATTAATCCAACGTATACAGCGTATTGAAATGGAATATCAAGTGCAACAGATGCAATTGTTCCAGTAGCATTAATTTGTGCAGTTACATATGTGAATGAAGCAACAGTTAAAACTATTACCGCACACAATCTTGCAAGATTACCACCGTATCTTGTACCTACGAAATCTGGAACTGTATAACAGCCAAATTTTCTTAAGTATGGTGCTAATAAAGATGCAACTAACACATAACCACCAGTCCAACCTACAAGTAACGCCATGTAACCGTAACCTTTGAAGTAAATACCACCTGCCATTGCAACGAATGATGCACCAGACATCCAGTCTGCTGCAGTAGCCATTCCGTTGAATACAGTAGGTACTTGTCTTCCTGCTACGTAATACGCGTCAGCTTGAGCTGTACGTGATAGCCAACCAATTATTGCATAGATAGCCACTGTAAAAGCAACGAAACAAATTCCGATTGCTTTTGCAGACATTCCAGCTGACTCTGCAATAGCCATTATGATTATGAAAGCTAAAAATCCACCTGTATAGATTCCATAAACTTTAGGCAAGTTGTCTATAAAATTACCTTTAATCATTAGTCGCCTCCTTTTTCAGAAAAGCCGAACTCTTCATCGATTTTTTCTTGTCTATTTGCAAACCAGAAAATTAGGATTACAAATATTCCAAGAGATCCCTGACAAGTAAACCAATATGTCAGTGGATAACCGAACGGTCCTGAGACCGATTCCATTTCAGCTCCAAAAAGGAAGATACCCATAGAGAACACAGCCCAGATTGCTAAAGTAATAAATAGCAAACCTCTGGTCTTTTCCCAGTGTTGTGCTTGTTTAGACATTATATCTCTCTCCTTGTTTGTTATATAACAGCGAAAACCTTAACCATTATGAAAAAGAATTAAAGTCTAAAAAATGATCAAAATAGGGACATTTTAGTCCAAAACTGTTAAAAATTCTTAATTTATGTCTAAATACAAACTTACATGGCGTGATTTGAAATTTTCAGATTTCAAAGTTTATTTATTTGGTTTGTTCAAAGCTTTTATTCCAAAAAAGAAATTAAAGGATTTAAACGATCTTGAAGAGTTTATTCAAACAAAATCTGCCTGGGTCGCACAAGTTACTCTTTATAGTTATTTAAAGACTAGAATGGGCACCAGATATGTTCTTCATTTTGAAAATGATGAATTTATGAACTCGGTTAATTTAGCCAAGTGGAATATTTATGCTGTTTCTCTCCAGGATTTAACATTCTATGTTTTTTCTTATTTAAAAATAAAATTTAATTACCAAGATTTAGAAAAAGCCAACCAGATCTTTAATAATATTTTAGATGATGAAATCTCCAATGGTATGCCAGAAAATATTATGGAAGAAGCAAAAAAAAATTTTGATGAGAGATTAAAAAAGATTAATTGGGATAATCAGATAAACGATTATCCATTTAATACTAGTGCGCTATCTCTTTATCAGTGGGCGCCTATTGCGGATGAACTCAAAACTCTTGATCGGAAGATTGTTTTAAATTCAATGATCTTAAAGTGGGATATCATTAAGAAAGAGTTTGATGAAAGAATAGAAATTTAAATATTTTTTCTATTTTCAACTAAACTATCCACAACAGATGGATCTGCTAGAGTCGTAGTATCGCCTAACTGCTCATGCTCGTTGGCTGCAATCTTTCTTAAAATTCTTCTCATAATTTTACCAGATCTTGTTTTAGGTAACCCTGGTGAAAAATGAATAATATCTGGAGTTGCTAGAGGTCCTATCTGTTTTCTTACCCAAAGTTTTAAATCTCTTTCAAGTTCTCCATTTTCCTGTTCGCCTGCATTTAATGTTACATAGCAATACAACCCATTACCCTTAATATCATGAGGATAGCCAACAACTGCTGCCTCCGCTACTTTAGGGTGAGCAACGAATGCACTTTCAATTTCAGCAGTACCCAAATTATGTCCTGATACAATAATTACATCGTCTACTCTTCCTGTTATCCAGTAATAACCGTCTTTATCTCTTCTGCAGCCATCACCAGTAAAATATTTTCCATCAAACTGTGAAAAATAAGTATCTATAAATCTTTGGTGATCACCATAAACAGTTCTCATCTGACCAGGCCAAGATTGAGATATACATAATCTGCCTTCTCCCGGGCCTTTAATTTCTTTACCATCATTATCTACTAATGATGGCTTAATTCCATAAAATGGTTTTGTAGCTGAACCAGGTTTTAAATTTATGGCTCCTGTTTGCGGCGCAATCATAATTCCACCTGTTTCTGTTTGCCACCAAGTATCAACTATAGGGCTTTTAGAATTTCCAACTGTTTTGAAATACCACATCCAAGCTTCAGGATTAATTGGCTCACCAACTGTTCCTAATAGCTTTAATGTTTTCCTTGAAGTTTTCTTGACTGGCCCATCACCTTCTCTCATCAAGGCTCTAATTGCTGTAGGCGCAGTATAAAATATATTTACTTTATATTTATCAATGATTTGCCACCAACGTGAGCTGTCAGGATATGTAGGAATTCCTTCAAACATAATTGTTGTCGCTCCATTCGCTAGAGGTCCATAAATAATATAACTATGACCAGTTACCCATCCAATATCAGCTGTACACCAATAAATATCTTTTGGTTTGTAGTTGAATATATATTCATGAGTCATTGAAGCATAAACCATGTAGCCACCTGTTGTATGAAGAACCCCTTTAGGTTTTCCTGTTGATCCTGATGTATAAAGTATGAACATTGGATCCTCAGCGTTCATCTCTTCAGGTTCACAATGAGATGGAACATCTTTGATTAAGTCATGATACCAAACATCTCTGTCGTAATCCCAACTAACAGAGTTACCTGTTCTCTTAACAACAATGCATTTTTTAACATTTGGACAACTTCTTAAAGCTTCATCTGTGATTTCTTTTAAAGGAATTGTTTTTCCACCCCTTACTCCTTCATCAGCAGTAATGATGTATTCCGACTCGCAATCATTCACTCTTCCTGAAATTGAATCTGCAGAAAAACCTCCAAAAATAATTGAATGAATTGCACCTATTCTTGTACACGCTAACATTAAAACTGCTAGCTCAGGCACCATTGTCAAATATATTGTTACTCTATCACCTTTTTTTATACCTAGTTTTTTTAATCCATTTGCAGCTTTAGAAACTTTTTGGTGTAGTTGTTTATAAGAAATCTTTTGCGTGTCTTTTGGATCATCACCCACCCAAATAATTGCTGTTTCATCGCCTTTATCTTTTAAATGTCTATCGATGCAGTTTGCAGAGGCATTTAAAGTTCCGTCCTCAAACCATTTTATTTTAACTTCTGATGTGCTGTATTTTACATCTTTAATTTTTGTATATGGTTTAATCCAATTAATCCTTTTTCCTTCTTTAGCCCAAAATTCATTATTATTTTTTATAGAGTCGTTATATTTTTTTGTATATTGAGCTTTATTAGCCAAACTTCTTTTAATCCATTCAGATCTTGTTTTGATTACTAACTCTTGATCAGAACTATCTGATTTTTTTGAAATTTTTTTTTTCTTTTTTGATTTTGTTTTTTTCCAAACTTTTTTTGTAGGTTTTCTTTTTTTTGTTTTTTTTACTTTTTTTCTTTTGGAAACTTTTTTTGATTTTTTAGAAACCTTTTTAGTTGGTTTTCTTTTTTTTATTTTTTTTGAAGATTTTTTTTTAGATTTTGTTTTTTTCTTTTTTGACATGGCTATGTTTTACTCATTCTTAGAAGAATTTTCCAGCTTTTAGAGTCTATACTCATAACCGATAATCTGCTTTGTTTGATTAATGATAATTGGCTTAATTCCTTATTTTTTTTAATTTCTTCAAGCGTCACTGGTTTTTTTAATTTCTCTTTAAATTTAACAGTAACAGCAACAAACCTTCCAGTTTTATCTGTTTTGTCCAAGTAAGCCTCTTTAATAACTTCAACTATACCAACAATTTCTTTTCCAATGTTAGAGTGATAAAAAAAACAAAGATCACCTTTTTTCATTGATCTTAAATTATTAGCTGCCTGATAATTTCTTACACCGTCCCAAGGCGCACCCTTAGAACCCGATTTTATCTGTTGATCAATTGACCAAACATCAGGTTCTGATTTTAATAACCAATAGTTCATTATATTTTAACTCCAGCACCTTTGAGAAAACTTGCCTTTTCATCTAATTGCCATCTTGGTTTTGCTGGAAAGTTTAATTCATCTAATAAACCCAATTTATATTTTTCTAAGCCCGCCAAACCAATCATTGCAGCATTATCACCACATAACTCAATTGGTGGAAAAATAGATTTAAAATTTCTTTCATTACAAATTTTTTTGAACATTTCTCTCAAGTTTTTGTTAGCTGCCACACCACCTGCTATTACAAAAATATTGTTATTTGAGTTGCTAATTTTTTCATATTCATCAAAAGCTATATTTGTTTTCTTATACATAATTTGTTCTATAGTGTTTTGAAATGAAGCGGCAATATCAAATTTGTCTTGTTCATTTTTAATTTTTTTTGAAATTTTTAAGATAGCTGTTTTTAATCCTGCAAAAGATAAGTTGCACCCACCTCTATTAAAAATTGGTTTTGGTAAATCAAATCTTTCTTTATTTCCTTTTTCAGCTAGTTTTTCAATTTGAGGTCCTCCAGGAAACTCAATACCAATTAATTTTGCAGTTTTATCAAATGCTTCTCCAAGTGCATCATCTATCGTTGTTCCAATTCTTTTATATTTACTGAGCCCTTCAACAACTAGATATTGACTATGCCCTCCTGAAATCAACAACAATAAATATGGATAATCTAAGTTGGAATTTAATTTTGGACTTAATGCATGACCTTCTAAATGATTTATAGCAATAAAGGGTTTTTTTATGGAACTTGCAAATGCTTTACCAAAACTTAAACCAACAGACAAACAAACCACTAATCCAGGTCCCGCTGTAGATGCTACAGCATCAATGTCACTAATTTTAATTCCGCTATCCTCAATTGCTTTTTTGGTTATCAGATCTATTTTTTCTAAATGAGATCTCGCTGCTAATTCAGGTACTACTCCACCAAACTCTTTATGAACATTAGTTTGACTTGAAACAACATTAGATAATGCAACTGGTTGATTTTGATCATTTTCAGTTATAATGGCAGCAGCAGTTTCATCACAACTGGATTCGATACCAAGAATTATGGATTTTTTACTCATACAAATTATTATTATTAATAGTAAAACTATTACAAAAGTAAAACTATGAAAAAAATAATTATTGGAAGTAGAGGTAGCAAACTAGCTTTATTGTATGCCCATAAAGCAAAAGAGAGTCTATTAAATAACGCAAGTTTAATTGCTGATGACATCCAAATAAAAGAAATAGTTACAAAAGGCGATCAAGTACAAGATAAAAGATTATCAGAAGTTGGTGGAAAAGGATTATTTTCTAAAAATATTGAACAAGAATTATTGGATAATAAAATTGATATTGCTGTTCATGCTTTAAAAGACATGCCAGCTATAGAAACAGAGGGACTAACAACTAATTGTTTCTTAGAAAGAAATGATCCAAGAGAAGTATTTATAAGCAGGGAAGGTGCAAAAATTTCAACTATTAAGAAGAATGCAATTATAGGGACATCTTCATTCAGACGAGAGTTTCAAATTAATAAATTAAGAAAAGATTTAAAATGTAAATTAATTCGAGGAAATGTTGATACCAGATTAAAAAAATTAAACGAGGGACAGTACGATGGAATTATCTTATCGATTGCAGGCTTAAAATCTTTAAAATTAGAAAATTGTATAACTGAAATTTTTTCAACTAAAGAAATAATTCCAAGTGCTGGACAAGGTATTATCGCTTTACAATCAAGAAAAGAAGACAAAGAAATAAATTTAATTTTAGAAAAAATTAATAACGAACAGTCAAAACTAAGAGCACTCGCAGAAAGAGGGGTATTAAAAATCTTAGAGGGTGATTGTGAAACTGCAGTTGGCGTTCATTCTGAAATTATTGAGGATAAAATAAATTTAGAGGCAGAGCTATTTTCATTAGACGGAAGTCAAAGATTTTATGAAAAAAGTTCTGATGTTATACAAAATGCTGAAAATTTAGGATTCAATCTTGGTAAAATATTAAAAACAAAATCAAAAAATAGTTATAAAAAATAATATGCATATTTTGTTAACACGACCCTTAGAAGATAGTTTGCCAATGATTAAAAGATTTAAAGATTTGGGTCATGACGTATCTCATTTACCTTTATTAAAAATTGAAAAAGCAAGTGTTAATAAAGAATATAATATTAAAGATTATAATGCTTTAATATTGACTAGCGCGAATGCCTTAAAATTTTTAAATATTGAAGAAATAGACAAATCAAAAGTATGTTTTGCCGTTGGTCATGCAACTGAAAAAAGACTTCTTTCATTAGGTTTTCAAAATATTGTTACAGCAGAAGGAAGCGTTGATACTTTAATGGAGATCATTCAGAACAACTTTGAAACTTCAGAGGGTAAAATTTTGTATTTAAGTGGAGAGATGGTTTCTTTTGAATTGGATAATGCACTTAAAAAAAGAGGATATAATATCGACAGAATTATAACTTATAGGGTCACACACAACGTATCTAATGATTTAAATTTTTTATCAGAATTAAAGAATAAAATACCTGACATGGTCTTTATTTATTCAGAAAATAGTGCAAAAAGTTTCTTAACTTTTATTAAATCATCCGGATTAGATGAATATTGGTTGAACACAAACCTCATGTGTATTGGTGAAAAAGCTTCTTCCGTGTTAAATGAAATTAAGTGGAAAAAAATTTTTATTTTTAATCCTGGAGAAGAAGAGTATTTGTTATATAAAATTTAATTATGGAATTGATTGATAATTTTTCTGATATTTTTTTATCTGTTTGGAACAAGGGAATTCTAGGTGTTGATATTTTTCAGATTTTAATTGGTGTAGGTATCTTTCTAATATTTTTAATTTTTAGAGGGATAATCAGTAAATTGATTATAAAAAAATTAGAACTTATTTCAAAAAGAACGACAAATAAATTAGATGACACGTTTGTAAAATCTATGGTAGGTCCAGCTAGATTTTTACCAATTGTTTTAGGATTTTTTATTGCAAGTTATTATATGACCTTTTCTTCTGAAGGCAGAGAAATAGTAGATACAATCAATAGAACATTAATTACAATATTAATTTTTTGGGTTATCCATCAAATTATTGAACCTATCTCATATATTTTAAGCGGGCTTGATCAAATATTAACCCGTGAACTTATTGGTTGGATTATAAAGTCATTAAAAATTTTAATATTTATTTTAGGATTAGCAGCAGTTCTTGAGTTATGGGGTATTAAGATTGGACCTATTATTGCTGGACTTGGATTGTTTGGTGTTGCAGTTGCTTTAGGAGCACAAGATTTATTTAAGAATTTAATCTCTGGTATTTTAGTTCTTGTTGAAAAGAGATTTAAAATTGGAGACTGGATCTCCGTTGATGGCGTTATTGAGGGCATAGTTGAAAAAATTGGTTTTAGATCAACAACAATTAGAAAATTCGATAAATCATTAGCTATAATTCCAAATTTTCAATTTGCTGAAAACGCAGTTGTTAATGTGAGTGAAACTTCTAATTGGCTGATCAGCTGGAATATTACTTTACAATATGACACAACTGTTGAGCAGCTAAAAATAATAAGAGACGAAATTGAAAAATATATTATTAGCAGTGAAGACTTTGATGCAAAAGTAGGTGTTGCAGTTAGAGTTGACAAATTTTCAGATAGCTCAATTGATATGTATGTGCGTTGTTTCACAAAAGGAGACAGTTGGAATAATTGGCTTTCAGTGAAAGAAAGATTAGCTATAAAAATAAAAGAGATAGTTGAAGGAAATAAAGCCTCTTTTGCGTTCCCAAGCCAGTCAATTTATGTTGAAAAGAAATGATCGCAATTTTTTATTTAATATTACAAATTTTGAAGCTTTACTCATATGTTGTAGTGGCAAATGTTGTGTTAAGTTGGTTGATTGCCTTTAACGTGCTTAATGCAAGTAATAGATTTGTTTACTCTATATTAGAATTGACTTACCGTTTAACTGATCCAATCTTGGTAAGAATAAGAAGATTTTTACCTAACCTGGGATCATTAGACATATCTCCAATCATATTACTTTTGTTGATTTGGTTTATAGAAATGTGTATGAAGCTCTACATTGCACCATTAATATTTTAATTATGATTTTAATTGACGGAAAAAAAGCAGCAGCAGAATTAAGAGAAGAACTTAAGCAAGAAGTTACAGAATTAAAAAGTAAATATAATAAAGTTCCCGGATTAACAGTGATTTTAATTGGAGAACTTGCTCCAAGTAAAATTTATGTAAGAAATAAAGAAAAATCAGCCACAGAGGTTGGATTAAAATCTGAAGTTATTAGATACCCAGATACTGTTGAAGAAAAAACTGTTTTAGATAAAATTAATGAACTAAATAATGATGATAGTGTTTCAGGTATATTAGTTCAATTACCTTTGCCGGATCATATTGATAAACAAAAAGTTATTGAAGCAATTTCACCATCAAAAGATGTAGATGGCTTTCATCCAATGAACGTGGGAAATTTATCTTCTGGTTATGAGAGCTCTGTTCCTTGTACACCTCTTGGATGCTACTTATTAATTAAAAAAATTGAGCCAAATTTAAGTGGAAAAAAAGCAGTTGTTGTTGGTAGATCGAATTTAAATGGAAAACCAATGACACAACTTCTTTTAAAAGAAAATTGTACGGTGACAATTACACACTCGCGAACTAAAGATCTAAAAGCTGAGTGTTTAGAAGCAGACATAATTGTAGCTGCTGTAGGTATTCCAGAACTTGTAAAAGGTGATTGGGTTAAAAAAGATGCAATAGTAATCGATGTTGGAATTAATAAGACCGATAAGGGCATTGTTGGTGATGTTGATTTTGATGAAGTTTCAAAAAATGCTAAAGCATTAACTCCTGTTCCAGGAGGTGTTGGACCAATGACAATTGCCTGTTTATTAAAAAACACAATTGAGTGTTTTAAAAGATCACAAAAATAAAGCATTTTCATTAAAGTTTTATTGTCTCAACGACTGTATTGATCAATTATTTTGTAATCATTTTGATAGTGTTTGTATGTGAAGAAACCTAAATACGAATACAGAATTGCAATAATCATGATATTGCTTACAGCTGTACCGATTGGAGCGACACAACTTGGCTGGTATTTGTATGGTAAACAAGTTGGTTTTGATTTTGGTATGATGGCAGGTACTTTTGCAGTAATATTAGCTGGTTATTTGATGTACCAAAAAGGTTGGAGAGATGAGGATGAGGATTAAAAAATGGAAAAAATAATTTTTTTTGGATTAGCAATACCTATTCTTGCATTTGTTTTTTATTTGGGCGGTTCCGCAATTATGAATGGTTTTAAAGCAAAAGTGGAATTTGCTCCTAAAAAAAATACAGATGAAGAAAACAACCAATCTCAACAAGAAATGGATTCTAATACTATGAATTCAAATAATGACAACTTAAGTTCTGAGTTAGCTAGATTAAATAATCTTCTAAAAGATGGAGTTTTAACTCAAGAAGAATTTGATAAAGCAAAAAAGAAAATTCTAGATAATTAATTGTAATTTAATAATTTTTTAAGTGAATTTATTTCACCAATTTTAAAAATAATTGCATCCTCTTTGTTAAAACCAAATTTTTCAGCACTATCTTTAAATCTCACTCGAGGTTCCATTATAGGTTCTAATGATAAAACAAAAGTACCCCAGTGAGTTCCTAAAACTTTTTTACTTTTTAAATCTTGAGCAATATTAAGAGCCTCTTCAGGAGTTGTATGATAAATAGACTTCTCAAACATTGGTCTAAAATCATATGCTCCAATATTAATCATTGATAAATCAATAGGTCCATATTTTTGCCCAAGATCTTTATAGATGTTTCCATATCCAGTATCACATGCAAAAAATATTTTTTTGTTTTTATATTCAATTAAAAAATTTCCCCATAATGTTTTATTGGTATCAGTTAAGCTTCTCTTTGACCAATGAACGGCAGGCAATAATGTAATCTTTAAATCTTTGTTAATTTGTATTTCATCATACCAATCCATTTCGTTTACATCTTTGTATTTTTTGAAATATTTTCCTAACTTAAGAGGAAGCAAAACTTTTGCATCTTTATAAGGAAATTTTCTGATGGTTTTCATATCCTGGTGGTCATAATGATTGTGAGTAAGTAAAAACACATCTGTCTTTGGAATTTCTTTTAATTGAATAGCTGGCTCAACATATCTTTTAGGGCCAAAAATTAAAGGTCCAGCATTTCTAGAAAAAACAGGATCTGTAATAATCGTTGTTTCTCCTAATTTGATTAAGAATGTAGCATGTCCTATCCAAGCAATATAATCGTCGTTTTTATATTTTTCTAAATTTTCTCTAACAATTTTTTTATCAATTACATGATTTTCTGGAATGGTAATATCAATTTTCTTTTTTTCTTTTACAAATGTTCTGTAAGAAAATTTTACATCTTTTGATCTTACAGGAGATCCTTCCGGATTTCTAAAAGTTCCATCTGGTAAGTGATGATAAGGTTTTTCTGCCATTGCTAAATTAATACAAGTATAAAAAATTACTCCAATTAGAATAAAAATTTTAATTAGTTCTTTTCCATTAGCCATAAACTATTTTCAGATAAAAAGAAAATTTTTCCATCATCCGGGTGAACTTGGATATCTCTAATTCTTCCAATCTTACTTTGAAATATTATTTCTTCTTGGACACTTTCTAAATCGTTAAAAATTAATTTTCTTAAAGATTGATCTTTAAGAGACGTAATTAAAGCATGACCATTCCACTCTTCAAATTCCTTTCCTTTGTAGATTGTAATAGCACTTGTGGCAATCGATGGAACCCAATATTGAATTGCTTTCGTAAACCCTGGTTTCCATTTAGGACCAATTGGAATTCCAGAATAATTTTTTCCACCCCAACCTAAAATTTTCCAGCCATAATTCTCACCTTTTTTGATTTCTCCAAACCAGTCGCCACCACGAGCTCCATGGTTACTTGCGTAAATTTTTCCATCAAATGATGAATAGGTAAGACCTTGAGGATTACGAACACCAATTTGATAAATTTCTGGGAGCCAATCTGGTTTGCCATCATTATAAGGATTATCTTTTGGAATACTTCCATCTAAATGAATTCTTATTATACTTCCTGGGTGTTTAGTTGGATCTTGAGCAATCATTCCACCACCTCTCTCTCCAGCGGATGCAAATAGATAGTTATCTTTAATAGCTAATCTTGATCCAAAATGATAACCAGAGTCAATCGGTGGGTTTGCTTGGAATATATTTTTAAAATCCAAATTTTTCTTATTTAATGTTGCAGTAGCAATTGACGTGCTTGTTTTCCAATTACCTCTATCTTCTGTATATGAAATCCACACCTGATTATCTTTATATAAAATGTCTAAAAGTCCTCCCTGACCTGACTCTGTAAAATTTAAGTTGTGTTTAACAATCTCTGTGTTGCCATTTGAAATATTGATAATTTTTATCTGTCCACTTTTTTCAGTTATAATCAATTCATCTTCATTAATAAAAGAAGATCCCCAAGGACTATTTAGTTCGGTAATTTTTGAAAAATTATATTCACCTCCAAAACTTTTTAAGACAAAAAAGTTTAATAAAAATAAATATAAAATTAATTTCATTATTTCTTAATTGAGATTTTTCCAAAAGTTTTCATCAATACTAGGTATAGCCTTCTGCACTCTTTTTTTGATTAATTTTACTTTTTTCAAAAGGACAGGATCTTTACTAGCAATTTCCATAACTTCATCATGATCGATTATTAAAGAAGAATAAGTTTCTGCTTTATCTTCATATTCTACAGAATTGGAGTATCTAGAAATAAAACCAGGAATACTTCTTGCTAGAGCGTAACCTTTATCAGTTGCAATATTTACCTGACCTAAATAATCGTTTTCTTTTCTATTATTTAAATTTATCCATTCATGATCAAATCTATGTTTTTTTGTTAGTCCTTCAAACATATGAAAAAGTTCGTGATGAAAAACTCTCTGGATATCTTTATATTTATCTTTTATTTTTTGATTGTTGAATAAACTTGCATTAGCATAATAATACCCGGTTGACGTATAATTACTTGGTGTAGCCATACCAAGTACTCTGCTGTCACCTCTTAAACCATTACACACCAAGATAAATTTAAAATTTATTGCTTTCAAAAACTCATCTGGATAAATATCTAATTCATTACGCATTGCATCAACAAAGCTTTTTTCAATATTTTGTTCTATAGTTCCACATTTTGAGCTATTAAAAACTCTTACAAAATTTACACCTCGATAATTCATCAAAATTTCAGCTTCAAAATCTTCAAAACCTACATTGAGTATTTTTTTGGTATTATCATAAAAAGGTACCCAGCCATTATTTACAAATTTTTTACCCTCATATATTAATGTGCAATTCCCAGGCCTTCTTCTTTTTGATTCTATTCTTTCACAAGCGCTCAAAGTAAGATCGTTTACGTATTTTTGAGGTATTTGCATAAATTTTGAATAAAGCTCTCCTGTAACTCCGGTTACTAAAGCTGCATTTGTTTTATTGTTTTTTAATTTTTCTGTTTTAAGGGTTTCTAGATAATACTGAATATTCTCATCTCTTTCTTTCGAACAGATTTTCATTCTCTCAATAAAATTAGAAACTTTATATTCAACAACCTCTAATGTTGAGTTTACTTTCCAACAGGGAACACTTTTAGCAAAAGAATTATTTGAGATTAATAAAGATAAAAATATGAAGAAAGTTAATTTGATCATTCTTTTATCTTTATTAAGATAACTTTGATCTACCGCCATCTACGGCAATAATTTGGCCTGTCATCCAAGAGCTTTCATCAGTAAGTAAAAATTTGGCTAAAGCTGCAGAATCTTGTCCTTCACCCAATCTTTTAAGAGGATGCGCTTTAGCTATGCCTTCTGCTAAGACTTTATTTTTTAACATTGGTTCGGCAATTTTTGAATTTGTTAAACTTGGTGCAATACAATTTACTCTTATGTTTGGTGCAAATTCTGCTGCAAGTGAAACTGTTAAACCCTCCACAGCTGCTTTAGCTGATGCAATTATAGCATGATTAGTGAAACCACGTTGTGCAGCAACAGTTGAAAACAATACTATTGAACCTTTGTTTTTCTTTAAACTTTCTTGATATCCTTTAATAACTTCAACTGCTGAATAGAGATTTAATTTCATACAACTATTAAAATCTTGTTCTTTGATCATTCTCAATGGTTTTAAATCAATAGAACCTACGCAATATGCAACTCCTTTAGCTTCAGGAACATCTGACTTAACTTTTTCAATAAAATCATTTTCTAAGACATCTGCAACTGTATAGGTGCAGCTAAGTTTTTCAGCAATGTTTTGAACAGCTTCTTCATTTCTTGCAACAAGATGTAACTCATTTCCAGAGTTTTTGAGTTTTTCCGCTAAGCTAAAACCAATTGATCCTGTAGCACCAAAGATTATATATTTTTCTGACATATAAATTTATTTTAGTTATATTTAATTATGAAATTGTTTTTTATACTTGGCAATCAATTATTTCCATTAAATTACTTAGAAAAATTTAAAAAAGATCATTTATTTTTTTTAGCTGAAGACTATGAACTTTGCACCTATGAAAAACATCATCAACAGAAAATATTATTATTTCTATCATCTATGCGTTCTTATCTAGATAGACTTAAAAAAGATAAATTTAAGACAGAATATTTAGACATAAATAACAAAAGCTTCAAATTAAGTTATACAGATAAATTAAAGACCTTAATTAAATCAAAAAAAATTACTGAAATAACAAGTTTTGAAATTGAAGATAAGTTTTTTGAAAATAAGATTTCAAACTTTTGTAAAAAAGAGAAAATAAAATGGAACATTATTCAAACTCCGATGTTTCTTAATTCTAGAGATAATTTTAAAAAATATTTAAGCAAATCCAAAAAGCCGTTTATGGCAACGTTTTATAAAGACACTAGAAGAGAATTAAATATTTTAATGGGTAAAGACGGAAATCCCTTGGGTGGAAAGTGGAGTTTTGATGAAGATAATAGAAATAAATTGCCTAAAAATATATCAATCCCAAAGTTTCCAAGTATTACAGAAACCCTACACACAAAAAAATTGAAACCAATTATTGAAAAAAACTTTAAAGATCATCCAGGTGATTTGAAACAGTTTTGGTTTGCAACTGAATATAATGATGTTTTGAAACTTCTAAACTTTTTTATTAAAGAAAAATCTAATTTATTTGGTGATTATGAGGATGCAGTAGATCAGAAAGACAACATCTTATTTCACAGCGCTTTAAGTCCCTATATAAATTTAGGACTAATCACACCTGAATTTATAATAAAAAAAATTCTAGAATTTCATAAAAAAAATAAAATTAGGATGAACTCGTTAGAGGGCTATATACGTCAGATTATTGGCTGGAGAGAGTTTATGAGAGGTATTTATCAAGGATATTCAAAAGAGATGGAAACAAAAAATTTTTTTAATCAAAATAGAAAAATGAAAAAGAGTTGGTACGAAGGAACAACAGGACTGCCTCCTTTAGATCATGCCATTAAAAATGCTAGAGATTATGGATGGTCTCATCATATAGAAAGATTAATGATACTCTCAAACATAATGAATTTGTGCGAAATAAAACCAACAATTGTCTACAAATGGTTTATGGAAATGTTTGTAGATTCGTCAGACTGGGTGATGGTTCCAAATGTTTATGGAATGGGTTTATTTAGTGATGGAGGAATTTTTGCAACAAAGCCTTATATCTGTGGTTCTAGTTATTTTATGAAAATGATGGATTTTAAAAAAGGTGATTGGTGTAATACGATGGATGGTTTGTATTGGAGATTTATAGATAGAAATAGAAAATTTTTCTTAACAAATCCAAGATTATCAATGATGGTAAGAATTTTTGATAAAATGAAAGTTGAGAGAAAAAAAATGATCTTATCAGAGGCAGATAAATTTATAAAACTAAATACTAATTAATATGTATATTTCAATAACAGGACTTAAACCAAAAAACTTTTTTTCAAAAATCAAGTTTTGGATGTTAGCAATTCCTTCTTTTAGAGCAGCACAAAGAGCTGAGGGAAATTTATTTTGTGAAGTTAAAGAGGTTAATGGTTACAAACATACTTTAACAGCATGGAAAGACAGAAATAATATGATGGAATATATTCATGGACCAATTCATATCAAAGCAATGAAAGAATTTAATTCAATTGCCACAGGATCAACGTATGGTTTTGAAAGTAATAAGATACCATCATGGCAAGAAGCTCTAGAGCTTTGGAAAACAAACTATAAAGAATATTAGTTTGAAAAAACAAAACTTACCCTCAAAAATTTGTCCTGTTTGTAAAAGACCTTTTTTGTGGAGAAAAAAATGGAAATTAAATTGGGATAAAGTTAAATATTGTTCAAAAAAGTGCGCTAGTTTAAAATAAAGAAATGAACATTATTGTTTTGCAACACATCAAAATAGAAGATCCAGGCTACATTAAAGATTTGATGTTGGCTGATGGCTTTAACTTAACAACTATTGAATTAGATGAAGGGGAAAAAATTCCTAATGATCTTAGTAAATTTGATGGAATGTTTTGCATGGGTGGTCCAATGGATACCTATATGGAAGATCAATATCCTTGGATAATAGATGAAAAGAAAAAAATTAAAGAATTTGTTGTAGATTTAAAAAAACCATATTTAGGTTTTTGTTTAGGTTGTCAGCTTTTAGGAGAAGTAGTAGGTGGCAAGGTTGTTAAATCTAATCCAGCTGAGATTGGAATTATGGATATTAATTTTAGTAAAGAAAAAGCTAATGATAAACTTTTTAATGAATTTCCTGATAAAATAAAAAGCCTCCAGTGGCATTCATATGAAGTTCAAGGGATAGAAAATAATGATGATGTAACATTAATTGCTTCATCACCTATTACAAAATATCAAATTTTTAAATTTCAAAATCATGCATATGGAATTCAATTTCATATTGAGATTAAAGATACCACAGTAAATGAGTGGGGCTGCGTTCCAGAATATAAAAAAGCTTTAGAGGGGCAATTAGGTAAGGGAGCTTTAGAAAAATTTGATAAAGCTGCAAAAGATAATATGCAAGATATGAACAAATATTCTAGATCATTATATGAAAATTTTAAAAAAATCTTATGAGAAAATATAAAATAGGTTTTCCAGTAAAATTTAAAAAAGCCAAATACCCATCAAAGAAAAAATTAATTGGTAAATACTGTGTTCTCGAGCCTGTAAATGTTAAGAAACACGCAGAAGACCTTTTTAAAAATTTTTCAATAGACGATAAAGGCATTGATTGGATTTATATGCCAACGGGGCCTTATAAAAATTTCTCTTCATTTAAAAAATACCTAACAACAGAAAAGTTATCTGGAAATCCTTTTTTTTACTCCATTTATTCAAAAAAACTTAAAACATTTTGTGGATTAGCCAGTTATTTAAGAATTACACCCGAGGTTGGAACGATAGAGGTAGGTTGGATCACGTATGCAAAAAATTTACAGAGAACAGTAGAAGCAACTGAAGCTATGTACTTAATGATGAAGAATGCTTTTGATGTTTTGGGATATAGAAGATACGAGTGGAAATGCGATAGTCTCAATAAGAGATCAAATAAAGCTGCACTAAGACTGGGATTTAAATTTGAAGGCATCTTTAGACAGGCAACAATTTACAAAAGAAGAAATAGAGATACGTCTTGGTATGCAATAATAGATAAAGATTGGAGCAAAATTAAAAAGGGTTATCAAGCTTTTTTGAAACCATCTAACTTTAAAAACTCTAAACAAATTAAAAAGTTAAAATTTTAGTTTAAATTTTCTTTTATAAAATTTCTCAAATATTCAGAGCTTTGCGCTCCTGATACATATTGATTTTCAATCTCAAAAAAAGGAACTCCTGAAATATTTTTTTCCTTAGCTTTTTTTTGATAAGAACTAATTATTTGACTATTTTTTGAAATGTAGTTGATGAAATTTTCTTTAGAAATATTATTTTTTTCAGCTATTTTGATCAACACTTCTCTGTCTCCAATATCTTCACCACTAATAAAATAACTAGTATAGATATCTTTTTTTACATCGTTTTCCTTACCATTTTCTTTTGCTAATAAAATTAGTAAGTGAGAAAGAACAGTATTTGGAGTTTTGTTAATTTTTTCTAAATTAAAACTTAATCCAATTTCTTTTGCTGTCTGTGTCATGGATGCATACATTGGAGCTGCGAACTCTTTGCCACCAAATTTAATATTAAGATAATCACTTCTAGGTATTCCATCTTCAGGCATATCAGGATTTAATTGAAATGGTATATGTTCAACTTCTATTTTTTTATCTTTAAAATCTTCTAGTGCTTTTTCTAAATTAGTTTGACCTATAAAACACCATCCACATATTGTATCCGCGTAAACTTTAATTTTCATAATTTATACAAATTTACTTATAATTTTAGGAATATGGTTTTTGAAATTAAAAAAACCTTTATTACAGAACTGCCATGAAAACATGTCTAAGTTTCTGTATAAAAATTTATAATTTTTAATATTAATTTTATTCAAATAGTCTAGAGCCTCACCAATTGATGGATAAAGTATTAAAAGATCTTCATTTGTTTTTTCTAACTCATTAATATCTAAAATTTCACAATCTATATTTTTTTCCTCTAACCGTGTTTTTTGATCGTTGATTAAAAGATCTTTAAATTTCACTATATTTTCACTTAACTCAATATTTCTATTTTCATTATTTTGTTGAATAAGAAGTACTTTTTTAAATTTTACATCAGTGAAATCAGAACTTTCAAATGAAAGATTATTATCAAAAATTACTAAAGTTTTTTGGTCATTGATTACAGGATTTGTAAAATTTTGTTTTATTATTGTATAAGTTTTTTCACTTATTTTAGGTGGAGCGTTTTCATTAAGTTTTATTTGATTAAACCTATTATTTGTAAATTTTTTTATATTCCATTCAGATGCCAAGTAGTGCTTTCCTTGAGTTTGTATACCCGCAACCCATCGCCATCCAAGTGTATTTGATGCTGGATCACCATCCATTAAGTGTTCTAAAAAAAATTCTGCTCCTAACTGCCAAGGTAAATCTAAAGTAAAGATCCAAATACTTGCAAACCACATTCTAGTGTGATTATGAAGATAATTTGATTCTTTAAGTTCTTGCACCCAAGCATCGAAACATTCAATATCAGTTTTGCCACTAATAGCTTTAATATAATTATCATTATCTTTGTATTTATTTTTGATGGCATCTAATTCTACTAAAAAATCTGTCCAGACATTTGGTCTTAATTCTAACCATCCTTTCCAATATGTTCTCCACAATACTTCTTGTATAAATTTTTCATTTTTTGAAAAAGAATATTTATTCAGTGATTTTTTTATGACTTCGATTTCATTGATTACTCCATGTGAAATATATGGTGAAAGACATGATGTATTATCTCTTTTATCAGGACCGTAATCAAAGTTTCTTGCTTTTGAATAATTTTTCAATCCATTTTCAATGAATTGATCTAGTTTATCTAGAGCAGAAGCTCTTGTTGGAATAAAATTCATATATTTAAAATTATAATTTTGTTTTATGAAAATTTATAAATCTCTCAACATTAGATTTATTAAATGATTTATTTTCTTCAAAAGAAACTTTTTGCATTGAATATGCTTTGCTTTTAGTAATTCTTGAGTGAATTATTACATTTCCCTTATATAGCTTTAATTTTACTGAACCATTTACTTTATTTCTTTTTAGGTCGACAGTTTTTTGAAGTTTTATTCTCTCTTTTGAAAACCAATAGCCATTATAAATAAGTTCTGCGTATCTAGACATGATGACATCTTTTTTATGCATAGTTTCTTTATCTAAGGTGACAGATTCTATTGCACGATGCGCATTGATTAGTAGAGTGCCTCCAGGTGTTTCGTACACGCCTCGTGATTTTATTCCCAAAAATCTATTCTCAACTAAATCAACTCTTCCAATTCCATTTTTTCCAGCTACTAAATTAAGTTTTTGTAATAGTTTTGCTGGGCTTAGTTTTTTTCCATTAATTCCATTTGGATCACCATTTTTAAAATCTATTGTTATAAACGATGGCTTATTAGGTGCTTTTTCTGGAGAAATCGTTCTTTGAAAAATAAACTCAGGCGCAAAGTTTTTTGGATTTTCTAATGCCTTTCCTTCTGTTGACGTGTGGAATAAATTATCATCTATAGAAAAGGGTGGTGCTCCTTTTTTATCTTTTGGAATTTCAATATTATTTTTTTTTGCATAGTTTATTAGGTCAGTTCTTGATTTTAAATCCCATATTCTCCAAGGCGCAATTACTTTTATTTTTGGTCCAAAATAATGATAACCTAATTCAAATCTAACTTGATCATTTCCTTTACCAGTAGCTCCATGAGATACAGCATAGGCCTTATATTTTTTTGCTACTCTTATTTGATCCTTTGCAATTAGTGGCCTTGCAATTGATGTGCCTAACAAATAAACACCCTCATATATAGCGTGGCCTCTAATCATTGGAAAAACATAATCTTTAACAAAAATATCTTTCAGATCTTGAATGATAATATTTTTTACACCTAGTTTTCTCGCATTCTTAAAAATTTTTTTTCTATCTATTTCTTGACCCACATCGGCTGTGTAACAAATAACTTCGGCGTTATAATTTTCTTGAAGCCACTTTAAGATTATAGATGTATCCAGACCGCCCGAGTAGGCTAGAACTATTTTTTTTTTAGATTTCATTTAATTAACTACAAGCACTTTTTGCAGCTTTATATGCTTTGGTAAATCCTAATAGCGAGTAATGATCAATTGTTTGAGAGCCTTTTGAGTTAAAACCAGTAACCATAATACGAGATCCTTTCATCATCACATTAATCATTTTTTTTTCATTTTTGTTACTAGTCATCCAAGCAAAACCTTGTTGTTTAATATCAAAGTTAAATTTATTTTTTCCTGAAGTTGCAATGACTTTATTATTCTTATTATATTCATACCCAGAAGTTGTACTAATCTCATCTGTTATCTTGTCCCCAGGTCTAAAACTAACAAATAATCTTGCATCTCTTTTATTTGATTTTGGTGCTTGCAAAACAGGAGATGATTGAGCAAAACAAGTATTGCCAGAAGCTTCAACCAATACCATAGTTTCCCAGTCTTTATATTTTCCTAATTTCTTAACATCTTCTGCAAAAGAATATGATATTGAAAATATAAAAATAATAAAAAATTTAAAAGATATCTGCTTAATCATGGGCATGGATTTGGATAAATTTTTTGAACTTCATTAATTTCTTCGACAACATCATCAGTTAAATTTACATTTACACTTTCTATATCAGTTTTCAACTGTTCCATTGTAGTTGCTCCAATAATTACGCTAGTCATGAAGGGTTGAATTTCACAAAACTTTAAAGACATTTGAGTAAAATCAATATTGTGCTTCTTAGATATTTCATAATATGCTTCAACCGCTTTAGTTGTGTTTGGCTTGTTATATCTTGTCCAAAAATCGCCATCTCTCTCCAATCTAGAATTTTTAGGCATTTGATTGTTTCTGTATTTTCCCGTCAAGTATCCACTTGCTAATGGAGAATAAGCTAATAATCCGATTTGATCTCTAATTGAAATCTCCGCAAGTCCTACTTCGTAAGATCTGTTCAACAAGCTATATGGATTTTGTATAGACATCATTCTTGGTAAATTATTTTCTTTAGCAATCTGAAGATATTTGTTTACGCCCCAAGGTGTTTCATTGGAAAGTCCAACTTCTCTGATTTTTCCTTCTTTTACAAATTTGTTTAAATTTTCAAGAACATCTTCAAACTGAGTCCAATCATTATCGTTTTCTTGGTGTTCATAACCAAGACGCCCAAACATATTTGTTTTTCTTTCTGGCCAATGCAATTGATAAAGATCGATGTAGTCTGTTTTAAGTCTCTTAAGACTATCGTTAAGAGCAATAGTCATATTTTTTATCCCAAAACTATTTTCTCCTCCTCGAATATAATCTCTAGCAGGTCCAGCAACTTTTGTTGCAAGAATAACTTTGTCTCTCTTTTTTGTTTTTTGAAACCAATCGCCAATTATTATCTCTGTATGACCAAAAGTTTCTTCTTTAGGAGGTACTGAATAGAGTTCAGCGGTATCCCAAAAGTTTACTCCTTGATCTAAAGCAAAATCCATTTGCTCAAAGCCTTCTTCTGGAGAATTTTGTTCTCCCCATGTCATAGTACCGAGACAAATAGTGCTAACTTTAATGTCAGTATTGCCTAGTTTTTTATAATTCATCTTAAATATTTATTTATGTCTTGTTAATTTGCTATTTGGTGTCTTGAATAATTATTTCACTATATTATATATAACTCATGAATTTTGATAGAGAAAATATGATTAAAGCCCAGCAAGCACAACAAGCTACTGCGGTAATGGATGAGGGCTTAAGAGCCTACATGCTTAAAGTTTATAATTACATGGCAACTGGTATTTTATTAACTGGAATTGTTTCGTTAATCACATTTAAAATGGCAGTTGTTTCAGTTTCAGCAAATGGAATTGTACTAACAGGTTTTGGAAATGCAATTTACAACTCTGCTTTAATGTGGGTTGTTATGTTGGCGCCATTGGCAATCGTATTTTACATGAGCTTTGGAATAAACAAGATGGGTTATGCTAAAGCCCAAACTTTATTTTGGGTTTATGCAGGACTAATGGGTCTGTCTTTATCATCAATTCTTTTAGTTTACACTGGCGCGAGCATAGCTAGAGTATTTTTTATTACAGCTGCTACTTTTGGAGCAATGAGTATCTACGGTTATACGACTAAAAGAGATTTAACTAAATTTGGATCATTTTTAATGATGGGACTTATTGGAATCATTATAGCATCTATAGTTAATATATTTATGAAATCATCTATGATGTATTTTGTAATTTCAGTATTAGGTGTTCTGATTTTTGTAGGTTTGACAGCTTACGATACTCAGAAAATTAAAAACATGTACGTAGCAAGTGATTCAGGTGAGTTAATGGGTAAAAAAGCTGTAATGGGTGCTTTAACATTATACTTAGACTTTATTAACCTGATGATAATGTTGCTAAGACTTTTTGGTCAAAGAAGATAACTTTATTTTTGAAGTTTTTTCCAGTTAGTATTTTTTAATAAAGATTTTAAATCGTAAGAATTTTTTAAAATCTTTCCACTAACATCTGTTATTGAATATCTTAGATTAGGGTTTTTTGGCTTAAAATTTTTACAAATTTTATATAAAGCATTTTCAGCAGCATTTTTGAACACACTGAAACCAACTTGCTTGCTGGATATGCTAAGACCATAATCTCTCCATGATCCTTCTGAAACCATCTTTGCGTAGAGATCTAAAATAATTTTTAACTCTTCTTTTTCAAAAAAATATTTCTCCTCAACCTGTTTATGATTTGTATTATTGACTACTAATTTTAAGTTTCTATTCATTAATTTTATATTTATTGATTAAGCCAATTTGAAATGCAGTAAAAATAAATGTAATTGGTAATAGTCCCCAAACTTTAAAGTTAACCCAAAATTCCTCAGATTGCGTTCTCCAGACAATTTCGTTCAATAAAGCAAGACCAAAAAAGAAGTAAACCCATCTCTTATTTAATGCTTCCCAACCTTCTTCAGTTAAAGCAATCGATTTACCCATTAATTTTTTTAGCACAGGTTCTTTTGTAAAAAACTTTCCAAATAATAAAGCACAACCAAATAAAATATTTATTATTGTTGGTTTAATATAAATAAATATTGGGTTATCAAAATAAATTGTCAAACCTCCAAATAATGTAATTAAAATTCCACTCAACAACGGAACTTTAGGAATAGTTTTTTCTAAAACCCAAACAATTGCTAAAGCTAAAAGTGTTGCAATTATAAAAGGTGGAATGGCTACTTTTAAATCTTTTCCACTATCATAATAAAAGTAGAAAAATATTATTAAGGGACCAAAATCTGTGAGAAATTTTAATAACGATTTATTCACACAAAGATATTAACATATCCACAATTTCACAAAACCTTTAAATTTTACATATTGATTTTTATTTTAAAATCCCCATACTAAACTCATGGCAATTCAAAAAGCTAAGTTTTCAATCGGCGAAATAGTAAAACATAAACACTTTGATTTCAGAGGTGTAATTTATGATGTTGATTTTGAATTTAATAATTCGGAAGAATGGTATCAATCCATTCCTAAAAATGTTCGTCCAAGAAAGGATCAACCGTTTTATCATTTATTGGCTGAGAACGATGAAATAACTTATGAAGCTTATGTATCAGAACAAAATCTTTTAATTGATGATTCAGATGAACCAATTAAGCATCCGTTAATAGAAGAAATTTTCTCAGGAAAAAAAGGCACAGGCTACTTTAAGCAGTCAAATTAGTCATATTCCATTTTTAAGACATAATTAGCTCAAATCTTGGACACAGATAGTTGTTAATTTATATTATCTGGTCAGGAGTGCTAAATTTAACCCCTTATTATTATCTCCCTCAGCATTCTTGATCAGAGAAAAATAGATATTAAATACCTCCTGTAATAAAATAATAATTCTATGTTTAAGCTATTTGAACCAAATAAAATTTTTCTAATAACATCAAGAATGCCAAAATATGTAATTGGATTATTTTTAATAGTTTTAATTATAGGATTGGCAGAAGCTCTAGTTTTTTCACCTGAAGATTATAAACAAAGTGATGCTGTTAGAATTATGTATGTACACGTTCCAGCTGCATGGATTTCACTTGGCATTTTTACATCAATAACAATCCTATCAATTTCAGGATTCATTTTTAAAAGTAAAAATTTTTTTTTAATCGCAAAAAGTTTAGCTCCATCTGGATTTGTTTTTAATTTAATTGCATTAGTAACTGGTTCTATATGGGGGAAACCAACATGGGGAACTTGGTGGGCATGGGATGCAAGAATAACATCGATGCTAATCTTATTGTTATTCTATGGAATGTATTTGATTGTCTGGAGAATTTATGATGACAAAGAGAACGTTTATAAAATTTCAATGATAATTACTTTAATTGGGATTATTAATGTTCCAATTACAAAATATTCAGTGGATTGGTGGAATACTCTTCATCAACCTGCATCAATTAATATTTTATCAAAATCTTCAATACACAGCTCAATGTTATTTCCATTAGCGATAATGACTGCGGCATTTGCACTATTTTCTCTGCTGATTTTTTTAATGAAATATAATACAGAACTGATAAAAATTAAAAATAAAGGCTTAGATAGATTATGATAAATGAATTACTAAACATGAACGGATACGGACTTTACGTATGGTCTGCATTTAGTTTCACGCTATTTAGTTTTGGAAGCTTGTACATTGTAACAAGAATTCAATTTGTTAAGGAACAAACTAAATTTGTAAAAAAATTTGGAAGTTTAGATACAAACAAAGCTGCTCAAGCTAGAACACAAAGAATAAATCAAGAAATATTATCTGGCGCATCAAATATTTAATTTTAAGTAAATGTTTGGTCGTAAAGTAAAGTTAAGGATATTGTTTATATCATTAGCTTTAGTCACTCTAGTTCTTACTGTTTTCTTAATATTAAAATCCCTTGAGGAAAATGTAGTTTATTTTCAATCTCCATCAGAAATTAAATCTTTAACAGAATTAACAAGTAAGAAAATTAGAGTGGGAGGAATGGTTAAGAAAAATTCCATAAATATAAATTCAGAAAAAGTTAGTTTCATCATAACGGATTTTAAAAATGAAATTAATGTTACCTATTCAGGTGTTTTACCTAATCTTTTTGAAGAAGAAAAAGGTGTTGTTGCTGAAGGGTATCTAAAAGATAGAAGTTTTTTTTCTGCAACAAAAATTTTAGCAAAACATGATGAAAATTACATGCCACCTGAAGTTAAAGAAGCGTTGAAGGAGAATTAAATTGTTACCAAGTATAATAGGCAAATACTCGCTAATTTTTGGATTAATTATATCTTTTCCAATTCTGTATTATTCAACAACTGATTTTAAAAAAATAGGCACTATCAATTCAAAAATTTTTTCATTTAGTTTTCTTCAATTATTGTTTGTATTAATTAGCTTTATCTCTTTAATTATCTCATTTGTAATTTCAGATTTTAGTAATGAAACTGTTTTTAACAATTCACATACAACAAAACCTTTGTTTTATAAAATAGCTGGTACTTGGGGAAATCACGAGGGAAGTTTATTGCTTTGGTTATTAGTATTAACATTATTTATTTTTATTTTTATTATTACTTCTCAAAAACAATCAAAAAATTATAGAGTTTTAACAATTTTATTTCAGCAAATAATAATATTAGGCTTTTTTGTATTTGTTGTTCAAACATCAAATCCTTTTACTGAAATTTTTCCACCTCCTAAAGAAGGACTTGGTTTAAACCCAATCTTACAAGATCCAGCACTAGCCATTCATCCACCTATTTTATATTTAGGTTATGTTGGTGCCTCAATTATCTTTTCTTCAGCTTTATCTGCAACAATAACAAACAATATTTCTAGCACATGGGCAGCTCACATAAAAAAATGGACATATGTTTCATGGGTTTTTTTATCGTTAGGAATATTGTTAGGTTCAATATGGGCTTATTATGAACTTGGTTGGGGAGGTTTTTGGTTTTGGGATCCAGTGGAAAATGTTTCTTTAATGCCATGGTTAGCTTTAACAACATTAATTCACTGTTTAATAGTTTTAGAAAAAAGATCACAACTTAAATCATGGGTAATAATTCTATCTATAGCAACATTTACCTTAAGTATGAGCGGGACCTTTTTGGTTAGATCAGGAATATTAAATTCTGTTCATACTTTCGCTAATGACCCAGAGAGAGGACTATATATTTTAACATTCTTGTTTGTTCTAATTTTACTCTCTTTAATTATCTTTTTCTTTTTCAATTCTAATAAAAAAGACAAAGTTGCAGGAAAATTTTTTTTGGTAAGCAAAGACACTGGTATTCTTATTAATAATTGGTTTATGATGTATTTTTTATCTGTTGTTCTAATTGGAACAGTTTATCCCATATTCTTAGATGTAATAAGTTCAGAAAAAATTTCAGTTGGCCCACCATTTTATCACAAATTGATAGTGCCATTTTTAATTCCTTTTTTAATCATAATGGCAATTGCACCAAGACTCACTTGGATAAAATCTGTTATTGTAGAAAAAAAACAACTTATAATTTATTTATTAATTTCAATTTTTTTATCAATTGCAATTGTTGTAAAATTAGAAACAAATTTTTTAGTTAACACTATATTATTAGGTAGTTCATTTTATCTTTTCTTCATAACTGTAAAAGATTTTTTTATTTCAAAGACAAGAAATTACAGTCAAAAGATATCTCATTTAGGTTTCAGCCTATTAATACTTTCAATTCTTTTGAATAATTTTTTTTCATCTGAAATAATTACAAATATCAAAATAGATGAAGTCTATAGTGATGGTAAAACTAAAATATTTTTAGAAAAAGTTGAAAAACAGAAAAGAGAAAATTATGACTCTATTGTTGGTCATTTTCAAATAACAGATCAAAATCAAAAAGTAGAATTTTTTAAGCCTGAGCTAAGGATATACAATCAGCCTATAACAGTTACAAGTGAAGCTGATATAAAGACAAATTTTTTTTATGATAAATTTCTAGTTATAAATGTTGTTCAAAATCAAAATTATTTTAATCTTAGATATCAAGAAAAGCCATTTATGATGTGGATATGGTTTTCTGTTATTTTGATAAGCTTCGGTGGAATTTTAAATTTAGTTATTTTAAGAAATGAAAAATAAAATTATATTAATAATTTCGTTAGTTTTTTTTTCATCGGTTTTTATAGTTTTTTATAAAGGTTTGAATAAATCTAATATTTATAAACCCGAAATAGCTTTAAATGAAGAAGTGCCTGAATTTGAAGCGCTAATTTTAAACTCTGAAGATAAATTTAATAAAAATAGTTTTAAAAGAGAAAGATATTATTTGTTAAATATCTGGGCATCATGGTGTGCACCTTGTAGAGAAGAACATCCATATTTGATGCTATTAAGTAAAAATCAAAATTTAAGTTTGATTGGATTAAATTATAAAGACATTAAAGAAAATTCAGAGAAATTTTTAAAGAATTACGGAAATCCTTATAAAATAATTTTAATTGATGATGATGGCACAATATCAATTGATTGGAGTGCGATAGGAGTTCCAGAAACTTTTTTAATTTTTGATAATAAGATTATTAGAAAATATATAGGGCCACTTAATAGACAGAATGTGGATGAGATAACAAAGATAGTAGAACGAATATGAAAAAAATAGTTTTGATATCTTATTTATTGATCAGTAGTGTTTTTTTAATTCATTCACAAAGTTATGAAACAATAAAAATAGAAATAACAAAAAATTTGAGATGTCTAGTATGCCAGGGTCAATCGATCTATGACTCTGATTCTGAATTTGCTAATAGTATTAAATTAGTCGTAGATAAAAAACTAAATGAAGGTTCTACAAAAAAAGAAATTTATGAATTTTTAAAAACTAAATATGGTGATTGGATTTTGTATGATCCTAAATGGACTAAAAATACCTATTTATTATGGTTAATACCTATTCTTATGTTTTTATTTGGTGGTTTTTTAATATTTAAAAAATTGAAAATTAGATAAAAGTAAGCATATTACGATTATGAAAAAAATTAGCTTAGCTATAATCTTTACTTTATTATCTACTAGCTTCTTAGCAAGTGCTGACGAACTAAATAAAGCAAATGTAAACCCAGAGTATAATTTTTATACAGGTGTTTTTGATTTTAGTGATGATAATAAAAAAGCTGGTTTAGTTGGAATTCAGCATCTTAATGAAGAGCTAAACCGTGACACCTTTTTAGGAAATTTATCTCCAATCACTGGTGTGATGCTTACTGAAGATAGTGCCGGTTATATATATACTGGCGTTCAAGCTAATTATAAAATTGGTAATTGGAATTTTAATCCTAGTTTTGCTCCAGGCTACTACAATGAAGGTGATGGTAAAGATTTAGGACATGCTTTAGAGTTTAAAAGTGAAATTCAATTATCGCTCGATCTTCCTAAAGAAAGTCAAATTGGTTTTTCATATAACCACTTATCCAATGCAAGCTTAGGTGATAAAAATCCTGGCGCGAATAGTTATATGTTTAATCTTCTTAAAAAATTTTAATTAATTAAATGAATTTAAAAGATTGTCACAATTTTAGTGATTTTAGAAAACTGGCGAAAAAAAATCTTCCATCTCCAATTTTTCATTATATTGATGGAGGTTCTGATGATGAGGTTACTCTTAGAAGAAATACTGATGCATTTAATGACTGTGATTTAGTGCCAAATGTTTTAGCTAGTGTTGGTAAACCAGATTTATCTACTACTGTATTTGGAAAAAAAATTGATATGCCAATTTTTTTATCTCCTACAGCAATGCAAAGATTATATCATCACGAAGGTGATAAAGCCTCAGCACGAGCTGCAGAAAAATTTGGAACTTTCTACAGCATGTCTACGATGGCAAATACTACAATTGAGGAAATTTCAAATGTTTCAAGTGGACCGAAATTGTTTCAGTTATATGTTCACAAGGACACAGGTATTACAGACGACCTAATTGAAAGATGCAAAAGAGCAAACTTTGACGGAATGTGTCTTACAGTTGATACTTTAGTAGCTGGTAATAGAGAAAAAGATCATAGAACAGGATTTACAACACCACCTAAACTTACATTGCAAAGTTTAATGAGTTTTGCAATGCATCCTAAATGGGTTTTTAATTATCTTACACATGAAAAGTTTTCATTGGCAAATGTTGCAACCAAAACTGATAAAGGAACTAATATTGCTAAGTCAGTTATAGAATATATTAACGAACAATATGATCCAGCCATGAGCTGGAAAGATGCAGAGTATTGTGTAAAGAAGTGGGGCAAACCATTTGCTTTAAAAGGGGTAATGTCTGTTGAAGATGCGAAAAGAGCAATTGATATTGGTTGCACTGCTATAATGATTTCCAACCACGGTGGTAGACAACTTGATGGATCTAGATCTCCTTTTGATCAAGTTAAAGAAATATCTGATGCAGTTGGAGATAAATTGGAAATTATATTAGATGGTGGAATAAGAAGAGGAACACACGTATTAAAAGCTCTTGCAGCAGGCGCTAAAGCATGTAGTTTTGGCAGGATGTTTTTATTTGCTTTAGGTGCAGCAGGCCAACCAGGTGTTGAAAAACTTCTTCAAAACATGCATGATGAAATTAATAGAAATATGGTTTTAATGGGTTGTAAAAATTTAAGTGAACTAAATAGATCAAAAATAATATATAGGAGATAAGTAATGAAATTAGCAGAGAGTTTAAATAGACTAGGAACAGAAACAGCATTTAGTGTTTTAGCAAGAGCAAAGAAACTTGAAGCACAAGGTAAGCCAATGATTCATTTAGGACTTGGTCAACCTGATTTTAAAACCCCTAAACATATTGTTGATGCTGCAAAAAAAGCTTTAGATGATGGTCATCATGGATATGTATTATCAAATGGTATTTTAGAGTGTCGTCAATCCGTAACAAGAAAAATTAAGAGTCTTTATAATCAAGAAGTTGACCCAGAAAGAATAATTATAATGCCAGGAGGAAAACCTACTATGCATTATGCTATTCAATGTTTTGGTGAACCTGGTGTCGAGATTATTCACCCAACTCCAGCATTTCCTATTTATGAGTCGATGATAAATTATACAGGTTCGACTGCTGTTCCTTATGATTTAACTGAAGATAAAGATCTAAAATTTAGTGCGGATAAAATTCTTTCATTGATTACTGATAAGACAAGACTTTTGATTTTAATTAATCCAAATAATCCTACAGGAAGTTTTGTGGAAAAATCAGAAATTGATAAGTTGGCTGAGGGATTGAAGAAACATCCACATGTAACTATTTTAAGTGATGAGATTTACAGTAGGCAAATTTTTGACGGCAAAGAAATGCCTACTTTTTTTAACTATCCTGAATTAAGAGATAGACTGATTGTTCTAGAAGGATGGAGCAAAGCTTACTCAATGACTGGTTGGAGATTAGGATGGAGTTTTTGGCCAGAACATTTAGTTGAACATGTTAATAAACTTTTAATTAATAGTGTTTCTTGTGTTAACGCAGCTGCCCAATTTGCTGGAATAGCAGCCTTAGATGGACCTGATGACTCAATACATCACATGATGGAAAAATTTACTCAAAGAAGAAAACTTATTCATGAAGGACTCAATAGTTTACCAGGTGTTGAGTGTAGCTTACCTGGTGGTGCTTTTTATGCTTTTCCTAAGGTAATTGGCACTGGTATGAATGGTGAAGAGTTTTGTGATAGAGCAATGAATGAAGCTGGTGTGGCAATTGTTCCGGGCACAGCTTTTGGTAAAACATCAGGTGATTATGTTAGATTTAGTTTCGCTGCATCACAAGACAACATATCTCAAGCAATTGATAATATTGAAAAAATGCTTAAGTAAAATAGCATGGAGTTAGCTTTACCAGATATCGATCAAAAAACGATAGATAATAAAAACTCTATTGTTAAAAATTTATGTAAGCTCACAAATCCAGAAAATGTTTTGAGTCATGCAGATGAGATAAAACCTTACGAGACAGATGCTTTGGCTGCATATACACAAACACCTTTAGCAGTAGTTTTACCTGAGAATACAAATGAAGTGAGTGAGATACTTAAATACTGTCATAAGGAAAATATTAAAGTTATTCCAAGAGGAGCTGGCACAGGTTTATCGGGAGGAGCTCTACCTTTACAGGATGCTGTGATTTTAGGTTTAGGAAAATTTAATAAAATTTTGAATATAGACTTTCCAAATAAATGTGTTGTTACGCAACCTGGTGTAACAAATTTAGGAATTACACACGCTGTCCAACATAAAGGTTTTTATTATGCACCAGACCCATCAAGTCAATTAGCTTGTTCAATCGGAGGGAATGTGGCTGAAAATTCAGGTGGAGTTCACTCATTAAAATATGGAACAACTACAAATAATATTCTTGGTGTTGAGATGGTAATGATGGATGGAACTATCTGTAGATTTGGTGGCAAAACATTAGATCAAGAAGGTTATGATTTGATGGGATTAATTTGTGGTTCTGAGGGTTTGTTAGGAGTTGTAACAGAAGTAACGGTAAAAATTTTAAAAAAACCTCAGGTGGTTAAAGCAGCACTGATCGGTTTTCCAACAATTAAAGAAGGTGGCGATGCAGCATCAGAAATCATTTCTAGCGGCATAGTTCCAGCCGGAATGGAAATTATGGATAAAGCATTAATCGAGGCTACTGATAACTTTAGTAAAGCTGGATATCCAAGAGATGCAGAGTTGTTATTGATTGTAGAGCTTGATGGAACAGAGTCAGAAGTAAATGAACTGTTAAAAAAAGTAAGTGAAATTTCAAAAAAAAATAATTGCTCTAGTTTAAAGCTTAGTAAAAATGAGCAAGAAAGATTAAAGTTTTGGGCAGGCAGAAAAGCAGCATTTCCTGCTTGTGGTGCAATGGCGCCAGATTATTATTGCATGGATGGAGTAATCCCAAGAGGAAAATTAGCAGAAGCTTTATTAGAAATAAAAAAACTTTCAGAAAAATATAATTTACCAGTTGCAAATTGTTTTCATGCAGGAGATGGAAATTTACACCCTTTAATAATGTTTGATGGAAGCGATAAAGAACAGTTGAGAAAAACAGAAGAGTTTGGTGCAGAAATACTTAAAACGTGTGTTAAACTTGGTGGTGTAATAACAGGTGAGCACGGTGTTGGAATAGAAAAAAGAGAATTAATGTGTGAAATGTTTAACAACACGGATATCCAACAACAGTTAGATATTAAAAAATCTTTGGACGAGAAAAATTTATTAAATCCAGGAAAAGTTTATCCAATATTAAGAAAATGTGCAGAGGAAGGAAGGGTTCATGTCCACACAAGTAAGAACAAATTCCCAGATCTTCCAAGATTCTAATAATACTTATTTCCCAAACGATGAAAACGAGGTTGCAACCCTTGTTAAAGAATTGTTTGATAAAAATTTGTCTGCAGAAATCACCGGTACAAATTCAAAAAAATTTATTGGAAATAAAACTCAAGCAGCAAATAAAATATCAATGTCAAAATTGTCTGGCATCGTTGAATATTTTCCTGAGGAGCTTTACATAAAAGTAAAAGCAAACACGCCTATAGAAGAAATCGAAAAAGAATTAGAAAAAAATGAGCAAGAACTTGCATTTGAAATAATCGATTTTGGTTATATCGAAACAGGTAAATCCAACAAAGGCACAATAGGAGGCTTGCTTGCGTGTAATTACGCAGGATCAAGAAGATTCAAAGTAGGAAGCGTAAGAGATCATGTATTAGGTTTTAGAGGCGTTAATGGTAAAGGAGAAATTATTAAATCAGGAGGAACAGTTGTTAAAAATGTAACTGGTTATGATTTATCAAAATTAGTTGCAGGTTCTTTTGGAACTTTAGTAGCCTTGACTGAGATCACACTTAAAGTTTTACCAAAAAAAAAGATCTCTAATACAATCGTAATAGATGTTGATAAAGATAAAACTGTTTATGATATTTTTGATAAAGTTTCAGAATCTAGCAGTGAAATATCAGGTGCAATATATATTCCAAACGAACCTGAAGACATTAATATTAATAAAAACAAAGATGATGTTTTTAAATTTAATGATCTAGCAATAAAAAATTCTTTTTTAGCTTTAAGATTAGAAGGGGATAAAATTTCTGTTGGTGAAAAAATTAAAGCTATTACTAAAGAGATAGAACTAAACAAATTTAAAAGCGTTATCCTTGAAAGCCATCAATCAGAATTTTTTTGGAAGAAAGTAAATAATTTAGAGCTGTTTTCAGAAACAAAAAATAATTTAATTCGTTTAGTTATTGAACCAGCTTCAGGTACTGAGATGATGAAATGTTTGGGAAATAAGTTTAAATATTACATTGATTGGTGTGGAGCTTTATTTTGGATAGATGTTCCATCAAAAAAAAATAACGAGGTTAAAGAAATAAAGGATTTAGCCATTAAGTTGGGGGGTTATTTAACCGTAATTAAACCTAGCCAGGAATATGATTACGAAGAAACTATATTTACAATAGATAAGACTAGACTAATTATCTCTGAAAAGATTAAAGAAAGTTTTGATCCTAAAAGAGTTTTTAATCCAGGCAAAATGTATAGAGGAATTTAATGCAAACAAATTTTACAGAACCACAACTTGAAGATTCAGATATCAAATCTACAGAAAAAATATTTAAGAAATGTGTTCACTGTGGAATGTGTAATGCAACATGTCCCACGCATCAAATTCTAGGTGATGAGCTAGATGGGCCAAGAGGCAGGATTTATCTTATTAAAGATATGCTTGAGAATAACAAAAAACCCAATGAAAAAGTTGTTAAGCATATTGATAGATGTTTGTCTTGTTACAGCTGCATGACCACGTGTCCTGCAGGCGTAAACTATATGCATGTAATAGATCATGGGAAGAAATATATAGAAAAAAATTACAAAAGACCTTTGTTTGACAATTTATTAAGATATTTTTTATCTATTACATTGCCTAATGTAAAACTTTTTAAGTTATCAAGTTATGGCGTTAAGTTAATTAAGCCATTTAAATTTTTATTGCCATCACGAATTAGAGACATGATAGATTTAATGCCAACAACTTTTCCAAAAAAATCTTTACCAATCCAAGAAATTTACAAAGCTAAGGGGAAACAAAAAGTAGCAAGGGTTGCCTTATTAACTGGTTGTGTGCAAAAAGAAATTTCACCTCAAATTAATGAAGCAACAATTCGATTACTAAATAGACATGGTGTTGAAGTTGTTGTACCTAAAAAAATTAGATGTTGTGGTTCACTAAATCATCATCTTGGAAAAGAAGAAGATGCGCATGCTGATTTTAAAAATAATATAAATACTTGGTATGACGAACATCAAAAAGGAAATCTAGATGCTATTTTATCAAATACTTCTGGATGTGGCACTACAATGAAAGATTATGGTTTCATTTTTAGAGATGATAAAGAATTAAGTAAAAAAGCTAAATTAGTTTCATCATTAACAAAAGATATAACTGAGTATCTTTTTGAGAGTTTAAAATTGAATATCAAACCGAAAGATAAAAAATATAAAGTTGCTTACCATTCAGCTTGTTCAATGCAACATGGGCAAAATGTTCACACTCAACCAATCTCTTTACTTGAGAAAACAAATAATGAGATTTTAGAGATACCAGAAGGCCATATTTGTTGTGGGTCTGCTGGAACATATAATATTTTGCAATCTAAAATTGCCAAACAACTTTTAACAAAAAAGGTTAATAATATAGAAAGCTTGAGTCCTGATTTTATTTCAACAGGAAATATAGGTTGTATCACACAAATATCTCATGGTACTAAAGTTCCAATTTTACATACTATAGAAGTATTAGATTGGTATACAGGAGGACCAAAACCAGAAATTTTAAAGTAGGATAGTTATGAAAAAAATTTTAATTACTAGAAAACTCATCAGAGAAAGCGAAGACAAAGCAGCAAAATTATTTGATGCAAAATTTAATACTAACGATGAGCTATACTCTCAATCAAAAATAATAGAGATGAGTGAAGGCTGTGATGGAATTTTATCATCGTTAACTGAAAAAATGGATGCTGATACAATTAATAAACTTCCAGAGTCGATAAAGATTATTTCTAATTTTGCAGTTGGTTTTGGAAATGTAGATTTAGAAGCAGCAAAAAAAAGAGGTATAGCTGTTACAAATACACCAGAAGTTTTATCAGATGCAACAGCAGAAATTGGAATATTATTAATTTTAGGTGCATGCAGAAGAGCTGCTGAAGGAATTGAGTCTGCTAGAGAAGGTGGATGGAAATGGTCAGCCGATTATTTAATTGGAAAACAATTAACAGGCACACGATTAGGTATTCTTGGCATGGGTCGTATAGGTCAAAAAATTGCAAATATCGCAAGATCTTTAGGAATGGTAATTCATTATCATAACAGATCAAAGTTGAGTGAGGAGAAAGAGCAAGGCGCTGTTTATCATGACAATATCAAAAGTTTGTTTTCTGTATCAGATGTTCTTTCAATTTGTTGTCCAGCTACAAAAGAAACTGAAAACATGATTAACAAAGAAACAGTTGAATACTTTCCCAAGGGAGCAGTTATTACCAATGTTGCAAGAGGTGATATAGTTGATGATGAAGCTTTGATAGATGCTTTAAACAGACGTAAGATTTATGCAGCTGGTTTAGATGTTTATAAAAACGAACCCAATTTAAATCCTGGATATAATAAAATTAAGTCTGTTTTTATTTTACCTCACTTAGGTAGCGCTACCAAAGATACTAGAATAGCAATGGGTGACCTAGCAATCGATAACATCGATGAATTTTTTAAAACTGGTAATTGCAAAAACAAAGTTAATTAATTTTATCGCTGTAGCGATAATTTTATTTCCTATTAACCTATCTGCACATGAGTTTTGGTTGGAACCAGAAAGTTTTAATACAAGCTCTAATAACTCAATTATTCATATTAAAATTGGAACTGGATTTATAGGAACAGAATTTGGTTTTAAAAAAAAATTTAGAGATAAATTATATAAAGAAAGCAATAAAGAAGGCAGGATAAACCTTGAACAAGAAGATGGTAGCTTTCCAGCTTTTAATTTAAATTTATCTGAAAAATTTAATATCATTACCTATGTAAATAATTTTACACTTCTTAAATATCGAAGTTTAAAAGGTTTTGAAAATTTTCTAGAGGAACAAAATTTAACTGAAATTATTAAAGATTATGATCGAAACAAGATACCAACAGAGTATTATAAAAGATTTGCTAAAACAATTTTAAATTTTAACAACTCAGGGTTCTTTGTTGAAAAACCCACATTAGATTTTGAAATAATAGTTAAAGATAAATCTAATCAAAACCTATTAAAACTTGGTATTTTTCTCGATGGTGTAGCTGTTAAAAACTGGCCAGTAGAAATTTTTAGCAAAGATAAAAATAATAAAATTTTTTCTGAAAAATTAAAAACGGATAAAAATGGAAACTTCAATGTAACTAGATTTAAAGACAGAACTTATTTAATAAATTCTGTTTATGTTTTTCAAACAAAAGAAAAACCAAAGCTGCAATTGAGTTCTGATTGGGTAAGTTATTGGGCAAGTCTTACATTAAGTAATTAAATACACTCTAAGGTTGTATAATAATTTTATATTACGCCCTATAAGTTGTTTAATAGATTGATTCCACATTGGTATTTTGATTAGATGCCCGCTGGTTAATTAACTAAAAATAACAAGGAGAAATATGATTAAAGAAAAAAAATCATTGAAGAATTCAACTTCTTCAAGACGTAAGTTCTTTAAGACTGCTGCTAAAGCTGGTGCTGTAGCTGCAGCAACAGTTGCTATGCCAAACATCGCAACTGCTGGTTCTCACGCTAAAGTATTAAAGATGCAAGCTGCATGGCCATCAGGTGCAAACATCTTTTTTGAAATGGCAGGGGACTACTGTAACATGGTTAAAGAAATGTCAGGTGGATCTTTACAGATCGATCTACAGCCAGTTGGTGCAGTTGTAAAAACTTCTGAAATCGGACAAGCGGTAAGTTCAGGTGTAGTAGATATGGGTCACTGGGTGACTGCATACTGGTACGGTAAGAACGCTGCTGCTTCTTTATTCGGAACTGGTCCATCATACGGAATGTCATCTCAAGAAGTAATGGGATGGATGGAGTACGGTGGAGGTAGAAAACTTTACGATGAAACTTTAGCAAAAGTAGGTTTCGATTACGTAGGTTTCTTCCATATGCCAATGCCTGCTCAGCCTTTCGGTTGGTTTAAAAAGAACGTAACTAAAGCGTCTGACGTAAAAGGCATGAAGTACAGAACAGTTGGTCTTGCAACTAACGTTCTTACTGCAATGGGAATGGTAGTTAGACAATTACCAGGTGGTGAAATTCAGCCAGCTATGAAAACTGGTTTGATTGAAGCTGCTGAGTTTAACAACCCTACTTCAGACTCTCAGTTTGGTATGCAAGACGTTTCTAAGCATTATCACTTAGGAAGCTTCCACCAATCACAAGAGATGTTTGAAATTCCAGTTAACAAAAAAACATACAATAGCTTATCACCTGCACACCAAGCAATATTGAAAAATGCTGCTTACGCTGCAAACAGTGATAACTACTTTAAAGCTCTTGTAAGATACTCAGCTGACTTAGCTAAGTTAATGAACGAGCACAAAGTAAATGTTTATCAAACATCGGACGAGATCCTAGCTGAGCAATTAAAAGGTTGGGATAAAGTAATTGGTGATTTCAATAAGAAAGATCCATTCTTTAAGAAGATCGTTGATTCACAAAAAGCTTACGCTAAGAGAGTAATGAAATACTTACTGATGAATCAGCCGAACTACAAACTTGCGTATGAAAATGAGTTTGGTCCAATTGGAAAAGTTAAACTGTAGTTAGTTTAATTAAACTGATTTAAAGAGAGGGGGGCATTTGCCCCCCTTTTTTATTTGATTATTAAGAACAATACTTTATTAATTACAATTTATGATGAGATCCTACATTAAATTTGCTGACCGTTTGAGTGTTTCAATGGGGAAAGCATTTTCTTGGTGTATTGTGATTTTAATGGGTGGAACCTGCTATGAAGTTTTCATGGCATATGTTTTAAATGCACCTACTTTATGGAATTTTGATTTTAGTCTTCAAATGTATGGAGCAATATTTATGATGGCTGGTGCATATACTTTATGTACAGAGGCACATGTAAGAGGAGATGTCATTTACAGATTGTTTTCACAACGAACTCAGGCGTGGATTGACTTAGTATTATTTATAATCTTCTTTTTTCCAGGTGTATTAGCTTTAGCGTTTTATGGTTATGAATATGCAGCACTTGCCTGGAAGATAAAAGAAACGAGCTGGAACAGTCCTGCTCAAATTCAAATTTATATGGCAAAATCATTAATACCTTTATCAGGCGCACTTCTGTCTCTGCAGGGTGTTGCAGAAGTCTTCAGATGTATTATTTGTATTCAAACAGGATCTTGGCCTGAAAGATCTACACAAGGTGATGCTGAAGAAACAGAAAAATTATTAATGAGAACTTCTCAGGAAGGAAATAACAAAGATGTTGTTTAGTTTAACAAATCCTGAAATCGCAATCATGATGATGGGATTATTTCTGTTTGCGGTATTATTAGGCTTTCCAATTGCTTTCACATTAATGGCAATGGGATTAGGCTTTGGTTATTACGCTTATTTTGATCCAACTAAAATGGAACATCTTTTTGATAACAGGATATTCCAACTTTTTGTTCAAAACACCTATACAGTGATGGACAATAATGTATTGACTGCAGTCCCCTTATTTTTATTTATGGGTTATCTTGTTGAAAGAGCAGGAATTGTAGCCAAGTTGTTTTTTGCAATTAGATTAGCATCTCACAAACTACCAGCTTCAATGGCTGTAGCTGCACTTATTACATGTGCACTTTTTTCAACAGCAACAGGGATCATCGGTGCTGTTGTAACTTTAATGGGATTGTTAGCCTGGCCTGCAATGGTCAAAGCAGGTTATGATAAAAAATTTGCATCCGGAATAATTTGTTCAGGAGGATGTCTTGGTATTTTAATTCCACCAAGTATAATGCTTATTGTTTATTCTGTAATTGCACAATTATCACCACTAAGACTTTTTGCGGCAGCTATCTTTCCAGGACTAATGTTAGCTGGTCTTTATATTATTTATGCAATAACACGAGCTTACTTTAATCCTTCAATTGCACCAAAACCAAAGGCTGAAGAGATACCCCCAACGGCAGTTATTATGAAAGAAGTTTTAGTTTCTTTCTTACCGTTGTTTTCATTAATAATTTTAGTTTTAGGAACTATCTTAGCTGGTATAGCAACACCCGCAGAAGCAGCAGCTGTAGGAGCATTTGGTTCATTAGTACTCTCTTATTTTTACAAAACTTTAAAGTGGAAAAATTTTAAAGAGTCTGTGTTTTTAACTGCAAAAACAACTGCTATGATTATGTGGCTGTTTATTGGATCTTGGACTTTTGCATCAGTATTTTCTTATCTGGGAGGTCATGAAGTTTTTGAACATTTCTTTAAATCTCTTAACTTACAACCTTGGCAGTTCTTAATTATTACTCAATTGATAATATTTTTATTAGGATGGCCTTTAGAATGGACAGAAATTTTAATTATATTTGTACCTATATTTTTACCACTAGTAGAATTTTTTGGGGTAAATCCATATTTCTTTGCAATGTTGATTGCTTTAAATCTTCAAACTTCATTTTTAACTCCACCGATGGCGATGTCCGCATATTATTTGAAAGGTGTTCAGTCCAAAAATGTTGAATTGATGGATATTTTTAGAGGGATTATGCCTTTTTTAGCAATTGTTATTTTTGCTATGGTCTTAATGTATATTTTCCCAGGTATTGCCCTATGGTTACCAGAAACATTATTCGCAAATTAAGTCGTTTTTAAATGTCAGAAATTATTTCTTTAAGCTTAGAACAATTAGCATCTAAAATAAAAGACGCTCACTTATCTTCAGTGGATGTTTGTAAAGCTTTTATAGAAAGAATTGAAAAATTTGACAAAGAAATAAAAGCTTGGGCCCATTTTGATAAAAAAGTTTTATTAGAAAAAGCAGAAGAAGCTGACGAACATAGAAAATCCGGAAAACCATTGGGTTCTCTTCATGGGGTGCCTGTTGCAGTAAAAGATATTATCGGAACAATTGATATGCCTACTGAATGTGGAACTGTAATTAGGAAAGGTAAGTCTTATTCTCAAAATGCTGAAATAATTGATATGCTGCATTCAGCAGGCGCATTAGTGATGGGCAAAACTGCAACTTCAGAACTAGCATTTTTAGGACCATCAAACACGACTAATCCTCATGACAATTCAAGAACACCAGGTGGTTCATCAAGCGGTTCAGCAGCAGCTGTAGCATCTTTTATGGCACCAGTTTCAATTGGATCTCAAACAGGTGGTTCAATAATTAGACCGGCTTCTTATTGTGGTGTGGTTGGTTATAAGCCAACTTATGGATTGATCTCTCGAAATGGAGTTTTGCGAACATCTTATAATCTTGATCATATGGGTGTATTTGGAAGATCGGTCGAAGATGTTGCTATGTTGGCAAAAGTATTAATTAAAAAGGATAAATATGATCCTGCAACAATTCATTATTCAGCTTCTAATTTTGTAGAAGAGACAAAAAAGGGACCTTTATTTGAACCAAAATTTATTTTTTATAAAACTGAACATTGGAAATTAATTGATAAAAAATCCCAAGGGGCATTTGAATATTTTATAAAGTCATTTCCAAAAAATATTGAAGTATTTGATACTCCTTCTTATTTTAAAGATATTCATAAATACCATCAGATAATTCATGAAACTGATCTAGCAAATAATTTTTCTGTTTATTATAAAAAATATAAAAAGAAACTTTCTAAATATATGCAAGATGCAATTGCTAATGGCAACAAACATTCAGCTAAAGAATACGCAGAAGCTATCGATTTTATGAAAAGAAGTTATGAATCTTACCAGGAAGTATTTGAGGATTATCACGGCATCTTGTCACCATCTAGTCCTGGCGTTGCACCTAAAGGATTAAAGAGTACAGGCACAGCTGAGTTTAACAAAGTTTGGTCTTATATGGGCACGCCATGTATATCTCTTCCTTTACTTGAAGGAGAAAATAATTTACCATTGGGCGTACAAATGATTGGTGATAAATATGACGATCACCGATTTTTAGGTGTAGCGAACTGGTTAGAAAAGGAGTGTAAAGAATAATTATGAATAAAATAACAACAATAATTGGATTATCTTTTGCTGTATTTTTTTTAGTTGGATTAGCAACTACGCTTACAAGATCAATGATGATTGGTTTTTTAGATGTATTACCAGTTTATATTTTGATGGTTGCCGCAATCATTATGATGGTCTACGAAGCTTTTTTTGATAAAAGTTAATTTTCTTTAAATTGAAAGAGAAAAGTCAAAATTTTTTTGCATATTCACTTTTATTAATTCAGCCAATTTTTATGGCTAGCAATCTAGTTGTTGCAAGAGGTGGTGTGGAATATGTTCCACCAATTTCATTAGCATTTTGGAGATGGATATCGGTAGTGTTAATTCTTTTACCTTTTACTGCTCCTTTGTTGATAAAAAATTTTCAAACGATTAAGAAAGAGTTTAAGCAACTATTTTTTTTAGGTGCCATGGGATGCGGTGTTTGTGGAGCATTCCCTTTTTTAGCTGGTGAAACAACTACAATCACAAATATGGGAATTATTTATACATCCTCGCCAGTATTTATAATTATAATTTCATATTTTTTTTTTAATGAAAAAATTAATTCTTTAAGATTTGTTGGTCTCGTATCTTGTTTAATTGGTGTTTTTGCTATCATCATCAAAGGTGATTTTAATCTACTTGTTAATTTAAAATTCACCGTAGGAGACTTGTGGATGCTGGGAGCCGCTATTGGTTGGGCACTTTATTCTATCTATTTATTTTATTGGAAAACCGAGCTAGCAATTTTTCAAAGATTTACATTAGTTGCTTTATTTGGCGCATTTAGTTTAATGCCATTCTATTTGATTGAGCAATTTATATTTGAGACCACTAAATTTAATTCAGATTTTTTTGTGTGGGTAATTTTCGCTGCTATCTCTCCAGGCATAATAGCTTTTACTTTATATACGATGGCACAAAAAAAATTAGGTGCATCAATTACAGGATTTACTTTATATATTTTTACTGTTTACGGAGCGGTATATGGCTATTTTTTATTTGATGAAGAATTTGAATTTTATCATTTAATAGGGACTATATTAGTATTTTTTGGAGTTTTCTTAGCAAAGAGAAATAATGAAAAAAAAACTTAAGGATATTTTTTTGTATTTTTTAATTGTAATACCAACTGTTTATATTTTGTTGTTATTGTTTCTATATTTTTATCAAAGAAACTTATTATATCACCCAAATGAAAATAATTATTTTGGAGAAAATTTAAAAATAAAGATTGAAAAAATTAAAATACCAACATCTGATAATTTAAATCTTAATGCTTGGTATTATGAGAAAGATAAAAATAATTTTAAAACACTGCTATTTTTTCATGGAAATGCAGGCTTGTTGGAAAACAGAATATATAAATTAAATGCCCTTGATAATTTGGATTTGAACATTTTGATAATTGCTTGGCGTGGTTTTAGTGAAAATCAAGGCAGACCAAATGAGCAAGGTTTATATGAAGATGGTTTGAGTGCAATAAAATGGTTAATAGAACAAAATATTAAGGAAGAAGATATAATTCTTTATGGAGAGTCTTTAGGAACAGGTATAGCAACGCATCTTGCACAAGATAGAAATTTTGCAGCAGTAATCTTAGAAACTCCTTTTACTTCAATGGTTAATGCAGCCAAGATATTTTATCCATATGTGCCTGTTAACCTTCTCTTGAAGGATAAATATAAAAATGAAGATAAAATCAAAAACATTAATTCACCTATATTAATAATGCATGGAGAAAAAGATAATATTGTACCTCATTGGATGGGTAAAAAATTATATGAAATGGCAAATGAGCCTAAGTTTTTTTATTCTACAAAAACAGATGATCACATGATGGAATATGATCAAAACTTACTAGATACTTTAAATAAATTTATTAAAACTCTTAAATAAATTATTGAATATTTGTGAATGCTTCAGCAAATTTATCAGACTCAAATATTTGAAGATCGTCCTCTTGTTCACCAAGACCTAAAGCAATAATTGGTAGTTTAAATTTTTTAGACACTGCAAGGAGTATCCCACCTTTTGCTGTTCCATCTAATTTTGTCATAATAAGACCAGTGACAGGAATTATTTTATTAAATTCTTCTACTTGATTAATTACATTTTGACCAGAAGTAGCATCGAGAACCAAAATTACCTCATTAGGTGCATCAGGTTCAATTTTTTTAACTACATTGGCAATTTTTTTATATTCTTCCATTAAGTTTTTTTTATTTTGAAGTCTTCCAGCGGTATCAATTATCACTTGATTAAAATTCTCTGCTTTTGCTTTTTCTACCGCTTTATAAGCTATAGATGCAGGATCAGATCCTTGAGAGGATTTAGTAATGTCGACATCAATTCTATTTGCCCAATTATCTAATTGTTCTATTGCCGCTGCTCTAAACGTATCAGCTGCTGCTAGCATTACTTTATTATCCTTAGATTTTAAGATTTTACTTATTTTTCCTATAGTAGTTGTTTTACCCACACCATTTACACCAGAAATTAAAACAATATTAATTTTTTCTTTTTTCTCAAAAAAGACTTGGCTTTCAAGAGGCTTCATTAAATCAATAATATAATCTTTAAGTATTTTATTTATTTCAGAAGAAATTTCTTTACCCGGATCAATTTTTTTTTGAGAAATAATTTCCCTAATTTCTGACGCAGCTACAGTTCCTACATCTGATGAAATTAAATAATCTTCAATTTGATTAAGTGTTTTGTCATCTATTTCTTTTTTTACTACTATTTCTTTTAGACCAGATGTAAATGCATCTGCACTTTTTTTAAAACCACTTTTAAATTTTTCAAATAAACCCATTAAATTTCAAAATTAATCTCTTGAATATCAGAGACCGGTCCTTTCATATGAATACTATCTTTTTTATCAATAGATATTGAAAGAATCCCGCTAGTAAATTCAATATCAGTTTCATCGTTGGTAAGATTATTTATTTTACTAGCATAAGCGGTTGCACAAGCTGCTGTGCCACATGCTTTAGTAAGACCTGCTCCTCTTTCCCAAACATTAACTTTAAGGTGACGATCATTGATTTTCTGAGCAATTGTTACATTGCACTTTTCGGGAAACAAATTTGAAGTTTCTAATTCAGGCCCAATTTTAGATATGTCAAAATTTGTTAAATCATTTACAAAAAAAATTACATGTGGATTTCCAACATTTACCGAAGTTCCTCCAAAAAACTCTTCTTTATTGTTATCTAAAATTTTGATGTTTAGATTTTTAGTATCCATTTCTTTTGACAAAGGGATTTCTTGCCATTTTGTTTTTGGGATACCAATTTCTGTACTTACCATTTTTTTTCCTAAAATTTTTGAGGATAAATTGCCAGATGAAGTTGTTAAAACGATTGTTTCTTTATTGTTTTCTTTATTAATAAATTCTGCGATACATCTTGTGCCATTTCCACAAGCGCCAGAAATACTGCCATCAGAATTATAAAAGATTAAAGAAGCGTCTGTTTTTTGATTTTTTTGAATAATAATTAGTTGATCACAACCAATAAAATTTCTATCACAAATCTTGACTATTTGATCTTTGTTTAGTTCAACATTTTTTTCTCTTGCATCTATAATTACAAAATCATTGCCTAAACCATCCATTTTATAAGCTTTAATCTTCATATTTCTTTTTTAACTTATTTATTGACTTTTTGAACCTCTATTATAGGTTGCGGGAGTTTCCGCAAAAACATTAAATTTGCGGTGTCTTTGGTAACAAAGAGATCGACACTAGTCAGCGAGGGTTCGCCCACTAGTGCGGTTACTGCTGTGCGTAATAAATATGTTTGAAAATTTAACAAATAAATTTGAAGAAATTTTTTCTTCTTTAAAAAAAGCACCCTCACTTGATGAAAAACAAGTGGATGAGGGACTAAGAAGTATTAGACAAGCTCTTTTAGAAGCAGATGTTTCATTGGAAGTTGCAAAACAATTTGTAGAAACAGTTAAACCAAAAGCTCTAGGTCAAGAAATTATCAGATCAACTTCACCTGGAGATATGGTCGTAAAAATTGTTTATGATGAATTGGTTAACTTTCTAGGTGATAGCAACCAAGATTTAAATCTTAATGCTGTACCACCGGTACCGATGATGTTGGTTGGGTTACAAGGATCTGGAAAAACTACAACAACTGCCAAACTTGCAAAATTTATTGAGGAAAATAAGAAGAAAAAAGTAATGATGGTCAGCTTGGATATCTATCGACCTGCAGCTCAAGAACAATTAAGAACATTAGGTGAGCAAAATAATATTTTAACATTACCAATTATTGAAGGCCAACAACCTGCAGATATATGTAGAAGAGCTATTAGTGCTGCGAACCTAAATGGTGCAGAGGTAATCCTTTTCGATACAGCTGGGAGAACCCAAATAGATCTACAAATGATGTCTGAAATAAAACAAATTGAAAGTATTGTAAGTCCTTCAGAAACTATATTAGTTGCAGATTCTCTTACAGGACAAGTTGCGGCATCAGTTGCAAAAGAATTTAAAAGCACAGTAAATCTATCTGGAATTATCCTTACTAGAGCAGACGGTGATGCAAGAGGTGGAGCAGCAGTAAGTATGAAATATGTCTCTGAAGTGCCAATAAAATTTTTAGGGATTGGTGAAAAAATTGAAAATTTTGAGGTATTTCATCCTGACCGTATTGCTAACAGGATACTTGGAATGGGAGATATTGTTTCTCTTGTTGAAAAAGCGGCACAGGATCTAGGTGAAGAAAATATAAAAAAAGCAGAAGAAAATTTAAGAAAAGGTCAATTTTCTATGGAAGATTACTTATCACAATTAAGACAAATGAAAAAAATGGGAGGCATTGAAGGAATAATGTCTTTTATGCCTGGTGTTTCAAAGATGAAATCACAGATGGATGCTGCTGGAATAGATGAAAGTATAATTACAAAAAATGAAGCTATCATTTTATCAATGACAAGAAAAGAAAGAGAGAATCCAAAAATAATTAATGGTTCTCGAAAAAAAAGAATTGCTAATGGTTCTGGAACTGATCCAGCCACTATCAATAAGTTGCTAAAGCAATTTAAGATGATGTCTGAAATGATGAAAAAGATGTCAAAAGGAAATCTGAAAGGAATGTCTGACAAAGGAATTCCACCAGAATTATTTAATCAACTTAAACAATAAAGGAGTATAAATGTTAAAACTTAGATTATCTAGAGGAGGAACAAAGAAAAGACCTGTTTACAAAGTTGTTGTAGCAGATAGTCGTTTCGCAAGAGATGGAAGATTTATTGAAAAAGTAGGTTTCTTTAATCCGTTACTTCCAAAAGAAAAAAAAGAGAGAATTGGTCTTGAAGCTGAAAGAATAAAGTATTGGCTTGGACAAGGAGCTCAACCAACAACAAGAGTTGCAAGAATTCTTGGTGAAAATGAAATTATCCCAATGCCAGCTAATGGAAATAATCCAAATAAAGCTGTTCCAAAAAAAGATAGAAAAAAAGATGGTGAGTCAGCAGAAGCTCCTAAAGTAGATGCAGCACCAGCAGCAGAAGCTCCAAAAGAAGAAGCTCCTAAAGTAGATGCAGCACCAGCAGCAGAAGAAAAAAAATAATAAGATAAAATATTATGTGGCAAGCTCAAATATTTACACTTTACCCAGAGTTTTTCCCTGGTCCTTTATCTAAAGGGCTTTATGGAAAAGCAATGTCTAAAAATCTTTGGGATTTAAAAGTTGTAAATATAAGAGACTCTGCAACTGATAAACACAAAACAGTTGATGATACTCCATATGGTGGAGGCTCAGGCATGTTGATGAAACCAGACGTTCTAGCAAAATCGATTGATGATAATAAAAAAGATGGGGAAAGAATTTTTTATCTTTCTCCAAAAGGAAAGCTATTTGATCAAAATTTTGCAAAAGATCTTTCTATGGAAAAATCTATTTCATTGATATGTGGACATTTTGAAGGTGTGGACGAAAGAATACTTTCAACTAGAAACATCGAAGAGATAAGTTTAGGTGATTTTGTTTTATCTGGAGGTGAAACAGCTGCTATGGTGGTTTTAGACAGTGTTCTAAGGTTGTTGCCTGGAGTACTTGGCAATGAACAATCTACCGATGATGAAAGCTTTGAAAATGGACTTTTAGAGTATCCTCAATATACAAAACCTCAAATTTGGGAGGAAAAATCAGTGCCAAATGTCTTATTATCAGGAGATCACGCTAAAATTAAAGACTGGCGTTTATCTCAATCTGAGGCTATAACACGCGTCCGAAGACCGGATTTGTGGGAAAAATATAACAAGAAAAACTAAACAAGAATTATTAAAATGAAAACAATAGAAGAGATAAATCAAAGTAATGTTAAAAAAATTCTTTCTGAAAAGAAAATTCCAGCATTTTATCCAGGAGATGTTGTAAAAGTTGGAGTAAGAATTACAGAAGGTAAAAAAGAGAGAATTCAATATTTTGAAGGTGTTTGTATTGCTAAAAAAAGCAGAGACATCAATTCTTCGTTTACAGTAAGAAAGATTTCATTTGGAGAAGGTGTTGAAAGAACATTTCCATTATATGGTCCAGTGATTGATTCAATCAAAGTAATAAGATCAGGAAAAGTAAGAAGAGCAAAACTTTATTACTTAAGAGACAGAACAGGTAAATCAGCAAGGATCGCTGAGAAGATTAGAAAAAAAATTGGTATAGACGTAGATGTTAAACCAGAAACTGTAACTGAAGAGAATGTAGCACCACCGGCAGTAGAAGCTGAAGCTCCTACAAAAGACAATGTCGAAGCTACAGCAGCAGCTTCAGAAACAAAAGCCCAAGAAGTTAAGCAAGAAGCTGACGCAAAGCCAGAAAGCACTGAAGAAAAAAAATAATTCTGTCTAAATGGCACTAACACTTTACGATAAAATTTGGAGAGACCATCTTGTTGATATTCAAGATGATGGAACAGCATTACTATTTGTTGATAGACATTTAGTACATGAAGTTACTAGCCCACAAGCATTTGAAGGGTTAAGAAACTCTAATAGAAAAGTAAGACATCCTTCTCTAACATTAGCTGTAGCTGATCATAATGTTCCAACAACAGATAGAACAAAAGGTATTGCAGATGAAGATTCTAAAATTCAAGTTGAGACTTTAGAAAAAAATTGCAAAGAATTTGGTGTTCAATTATTTGGGATGGACGATAAAAGACAAGGGATAGTTCACATAATTGGACCAGAACAAGGTTTTACTCAACCAGGTACAGTCATTGTTTGTGGAGATAGTCATACAGCAACTCACGGAGCGTTTGGTGCATTAGCTTTTGGAATTGGTACATCTGAGGTAGAACACGTTTTGGCTACTCAAACTTTAGTACAAAAAAAGGCGAAGAATTTTAGAATTAATGTGAATGGAAAACTTCCTTTAGGAGTAACTTCCAAGGATGTTATTTTGCAAATAATTGGAAAAATTGGAACCGCAGGTGGAACAGGCTGCGTTGTTGAATATGCGGGTGATTTGATTAGTTCATTAAGTGTCGAACAAAGAATGACAATTTGTAATATGACTATTGAAGGTGGTGCGAGAGCTGGATTAATAGCTCCTGATCAAAAAATATTTGATTATTTAAAAGGAAAACCAATGTCGCCTTCAGGAACTAATTGGGATAAAGCAATTGAGAATTGGCAAAACTTAAAATCTGATGATGGAGCTTCTTTTGATAAAGAAATCAATCTTAATGCAAATGATATTAAACCAATGATTACTTGGGGCACTTCTCCACAGGATGTAATTACAATAGATGGTAAGGTTCCAAATCCAACCAACGAACAGGATGAAGATAAAAAAAATTCAATAGAAAGAGCTTTAAAATATATGGGTTTAAAACCTGATATGTCTGCTACAGACATTAAAATAGACAAAGTTTTTATAGGTAGTTGTACCAATGGCCGTATTGAAGATCTTCGAGAAGCTGCACAAGTATTGAAAGATAAGAAAAAAGCCAATCATGTTCATGCAATGGTGGTGCCAGGTTCTGGATTAGTAAAAGAACAAGCTGAACAAGAAGGTTTAGATAAGATTTTTATTAACTCAGGATTTGAGTGGAGAGAACCAGGATGTTCAATGTGTTTAGCTATGAATGCAGATAAATTAAAACCTGAAGAAAGATGTGCTTCAACTTCAAATCGAAACTTCGAAGGAAGACAAGGTCGAGGTGGAAGAACACACTTAGTTAGCCCAGGCATGGCAGCTGCAGCAGCAATATCTGGAAATCTTGATGATGTAAGAAAGTATAAAAATTAATGCAAAAATTTAACAAATTAAAAAGTATTCCTGCTTATTTACCAATAGTAAATATTGATACTGACATGATCATTCCAAAACAATTTTTAAAAACAATTAAAAGAACTGGTCTTGGTAAAAACTTATTTTTTGAAATGAGATATGATGAAAATGGTAAAATCATCAGTGATTTTATTTTAAACAAAGACCCACATTCAGATTCTAAAATTTTAATAGCTGGTAAAAATTTTGGATGTGGATCTTCAAGAGAGCACGCGCCGTGGGCTTTATTAGATTTTGGCATTACTTGTGTGATAAGCTCAAGCTTTGCTGATATTTTTTATAATAATTGTTTTAAAAATGGAATTTTACCAATTATTGTTGAAGAGGAAAAAATAAAAGAACTATCTGAATATTCAAATAGAAAAGAAGAAATTTCAATTAATCTTGAAGATGAAAAAATAATTTATGGAAATAACGAAATTAACTTTGAGATTGATCCCTTTAAAAAAAAATGTTTGTTAGAAGGTTTAGATGACATAGCTTTGTCATTAAAGAAATCTGATAAAATAGAAACATTCGAAAAAAATTTAAAAAGCCAGAAACCTTGGATTTTTAATGATTAAAGTTAAAAAAAGAAAAATTTTATTATTAGCAGGTGACGGAATAGGGCCTGAAGTAATCAGTGAAGTAAAAAAAATTATAAATTGGTTCAATTCAAAAAAATCTCTTGATTTTGAAATAGATGAGGATTTAGCTGGTGGTTGTTCTTATGACAAACATGGAATTCCATTAACAGATGAAGTTTTCTATAAAGCTCAGGAAAGTGCTGTTGTTATGTTAGGCGCTGTGGGTGGACCAAAATGGGATAATGTTGACTTTTCTAAAAAACCAGAAAGAGCATTATTGAAATTAAGAAAGGAATTAAAATTATTTGCAAATTTAAGACCTGCAATATGTTTTAAACAGCTTGTAGATGCATCTACATTAAAACCAGAGATAGTTTCTGGTTTAGATATAATGATTGTTAGAGAGCTTACTGGTGGAATATATTTTGGTGAACCAAGAGGAATTAAGCCAATTGAAAATGGCGAAAGAAAAGGAATTAATACCCACACTTATACAACAAGTGAGATAACACGTGTTGCAAGAATTGCTTTTGATTTAGCTAGAAAGAGATCAAACAGAGTAACATCATGTGAAAAATCTAATGTTATGGAAGCAGGTCAACTTTGGAAAGAAGAAGTTCAAACTTTACATGATAATGAATATAAAGATGTAGAATTAAGTCATATGTTGGCTGATAATTGTGCCATGCAGTTACTCAGAAACCCAAAACAATTTGATGTTATCGTAACTGACAATTTATTTGGAGATATGTTATCAGACCAAGCTTCAATGTTAACTGGGTCTTTAGGATTATTACCTTCTGCTTCATTAGGAGCGAAAAATAAAGATGGAGAAATGAGAGCAATGTATGAACCAATTCATGGTTCAGCCCCAGATATTGCTGGAAAAGGTATTGCAAATCCAATTGCAACTATTTTAAGTTTTGCTATGGCATTAAGGTATTCATTAGACCTGGATAAAGAGGCAGATTCTTTGGAAAATGCAGTTCAAGAGGTACTAAATGACGGATTAAGAACTAAAGATATTTTGTCTGAAGGAACTAAAGAAGTTTCTACATCTCAAATGGGTGACGCGATAATTTCGAAATTGAATTAATCATATTATTCCCCTAAGATTAAATTATGCCAAGTTATAATGCACCTGTAGAAGACATGATGTTTCTCTATGAAAAAATGAGAAATAATAAAAACTACAATGAGCTTGAAAAATATAAAGAAGTAACATCAGATTTAGTAAAAGATATTTTAGAAGAGGCTGCAAAGATTAATCAAAATTTAATTTTACCATTAGCAAAAGCTGGGGATGAAAGTCCAGCAGTTTTAGAAAATGGTGTAGTTAGAACACCACCAGGTTATAAAGAAGCTTATCAAAAATATATTGAAGATGGTTGGACGTCTCTTTCTTGTGATCCAAAGTATGGAGGACAAGGAATGCCAAAAACAGTAAGCGCTTTCTTCGATGAGATGCTATCATCAGCAAGCTTATCTTTTAAATTATATAGTGAGCTAAGTATTGGTGCCTATAATTGTATTAATCATCATGCAACTGATGAAATGAAGAATAAATATTTGCCAAAAATAGTTGAAGGTAAATGGAGTGGCACTATGTGTTTAACAGAACCAGTTTGTGGAACCGACTTAGGCCTTTTAAAGACAAAAGCAGTTAAACAAGAAAATGGTACTTATAAAATTTCAGGACAAAAAATATTTATTACTTCAGGAGATCATGATTTAACTGAAAATATTATTCAATTAGTTTTAGCAAGGGTAAGTGACTCTCCAGCAGGAACAAAAGGTATAAGTTTATTTTTAGTGCCTAAATTCCTTGTAAAAGAAGACGGCACCCTTGGTCAAAGAAACGGAATATCAACTGGTTCGATAGAAAGTAAAATGGGAATTAAGGGTTCAGCTACTTGTGTTTTGAATTTTGATGAAGCCGAAGGCTACATGATAGGCCAAAAAGATAAAGGTTTGAATGCAATGTTTACTATGATGAACTTAGAGAGAATAGTAGTTGGGATACAAGGTCTTGGAATTTCTGAAATTGCATATCAAAATTCATTAGCTTACGCCAAAGAACGTAAACAAGGAAAGACAAATAATTCTAAATCTTCTAATGGTGCAGATTTTATCATTGAGCATGCTGACATAAGAAGATCATTACTTAACATGAAATCAATTATTGAAGGTGAGAGAGCATTATGTTTTTGGTTATCACAACAAACAGAAGTTAGTTTGTATCATGATAATAATGAAATTAAACAAAGAGCTTCAAATTTTGTTTCATTAATGACGCCAGTTGTAAAATCTTTATTTACAGATTTAGGAATGGAAATAACAAATGATGCTATGCAAATATTCGGTGGATATGGTTATACAAAAGATCAAGGTATTGAACAGTTATACAGAGACAACAGAATTACACCAATTTATGAAGGAACAAATTCAGTCCAAGCGGCTGATTTAGTTTTTAGAAAATTAGTCAATAAAAATGGCGATATTATTGACGACTATTTAGATATGATAGAAAAGGAATGTGATATTGAGGAAAACAAGATGAAACTGTTTGTTGGTGATTTTAAAAAATCATTAACAACTCTTAAAGATTTTACATCTTGGATTAAAGATAAGATTAAAAATTCAAAGGATGACGCTAGTGCAGCATGTAATGATTATCTAAAAGCATTGGGGTATGTGTCAGTTGCTTTTGCATGGATAAAAGTTTTAGAAGTGTGTTTTAAAGAATACGATGAAAATAAAAAACTTTACGATGACAAGATTCAAACAGCGCAATTTTATTTTAACAGGATTTTACCAAGAGCAGAGGCACATTTTAATAGTGTCAAAACAGGCAGTGACTACATAATGAATTTTGATTTCAATTAATATGAATAATTACGAAAAAAATTTGGATAAAAATGATGCTAATTTTTTACCATTAACTCCACTTACTTTCTTAGAAAGATCAAAGGATATTTATCCTAATTACGAAGCATTGGTATACGAATCTAGAAGCTATACTTGGAGCGAGGTTTACAAAAGATGCACTAAGTTTGCCAGTGCTTTGGAAAAAATTGGTGTGACCACTGGGGACACGGTCTCAGTAATGGCAATGAATACCCCAGAAATTTTTGAAGCTCATTATTCTGTACCAATGACCGGTGCAATCCTAAATACTATAAATGTAAGATTAGACGCAAAAACTGTGCAATACATTTTAGAGCACAGTGAAGCAAAAGTTTTTATAGTTGATAGACAATTTCATTCAGTAATAGAAAAAGTAATAAATCAATTAAAAAACAAACCAATAATAATTGATATTCAAGATGATTTTGCAGATCAAAATTTATTAAAAAAAATTGGTGAGTATGAATATGAAGAATTTTTAAAATCAGGTGATGACAACTATGAATGGAAAAGACCAAAAGATGAGTGGCAAGCCATATCTTTAAATTATACCTCGGGCACAACTGGTAATCCGAAAGGTGTAGTTTATCATCATAGAGGCTCATATTTAATGTCAACAGGAAGTGCTGTTGCATGGAATATGCCTAATAGATTAAGTTTTTTAACGATCGTTCCTATGTTTCATTGTAATGGATGGGGATATCCTTGGACTATACCTATGTTAAACGGAAAAACGGTATGCTTACGTAATATAGATGTAAAAAAGATTTTTGAGTTGATTGTTAAACATAAGGTTACCCACTTTGGGGGAGCACCAATAGTTTTAAATATGATAACTGGAGCTTCTGAAAAAGATCAAAAAAAATTAGATCACAAAGTTTATGTTTTAACAGCTGGTGCTCCTCCACCAAGCATCATCTTTAAAAAGATGGAAGCTTTAGGTTTTGAAGTTATGCATGTTTATGGGCTTACGGAAACTTATGGTCATGTTTCACAATGTGCTTGGAATGAAGAATGGAATTCATTTGATGAAGATAAAAAAAATGAAATTAAAGCAAGACAAGGGGTAAGATACCCAAATACAGAAGACATTAAAGTTATGGATCCAGACAACATGAAGCCCGTACCGCAAGACGGAAAAACTATGGGTGAAATAATGATAAGAGGAAATGTTGTAATGAAAGGTTATTTTAAGGATAAGGCAGCTACAGAAAAAGCTATGGCGTCAGGTTGGTTTCACTCTGGTGATTTAGCAGTAGTTCATCCTGACGGCTATATTAAGATACAAGATAGATCTAAAGATATTATTATTTCTGGAGGAGAAAATATTTCATCTATAGAGATTGAAAACACATTATCAAAACATCCAGCAGTATCGATAGCAGCAGTTGTTGCAAAACCAGATGAAAAATGGGGAGAAGTCCCAGCTGCTTTTATTGAAAAAGTAAAAGATAAAGATGTTACAGACAAAGAATTAATTGATTTTTGTAGAGAAACTCTAGCAGGTTTTAAAATTCCAAAACATATAGAGTTTTGTGAATTACCAAAAACGTCTACTGGTAAAATTCAAAAATTTGAATTGAGAAAAAAATTTTAGGTTTTCCTTGATATTAGAAATTGAAAATAAAAAAGTACATGCATCAGATGCAGGACAAAATATTGACCCTAAAAAACAAACAGTAGTTTTTATCCACGGCAGTGGTTTATCTCATATAGTTTGGTCATTATCAGAACAGTTTTTATCAAACAAAGATTTTAATGTTTTGTCTGTTGATTTGCCTGGTCATGGTATTTCTGATGGACCATGTTTAAATTCAATAGAGGAAATTGCTGACTGGTTAGAAAAATTTTTCTCAGCTTTAAATTTAGAAAATGTAAATTTGATTGGTCATTCGCAAGGTTGTTTGGATATACTAGAATACGCTTATAAATATTCAAACAGGATCAACAAAATAGTATTTATAGGTGGATCTTACAAAATGCCTGTACATCCAGATTTAATTGATTTAGCAGAAAATGGGAACTCTGATGCAGTAAAATTAATGATGAAATGGGGATATGAGGGTTCAAAAAAATTTATTGGAGGAAATCCCGTAGAAAGAATAATTAAATCACCAAGAGATATTAGTGAAGTTTTAGCTGTTGATCTAAAAGCCTGCAATAATTACTCAAATGGATTAAATGCAGTTAATGCAATTAAGTGTTCAACTTTATTTATTTTCGGAAGCTTAGACAAAATGGTTAATGTAGAGAATGGAAAGAAGTTTTCTAATTTAATCAAAAATAACGAAGTTCATATAATAGAAAATTGTGGTCACATGATTATGATTGAAAAAGCATTTGAAATGAGAGAAAAGGTTCTGGAATTTTTAAAACAATGAAAAACTACTTTATTGCTAAATCAAGAAGATTGAGAAGTACCCCTTACACTTCAAGAATAGAAAACCAAGGTGTGACCGCTTATACAGTTTATAATCATATGCTTTTACCAGCTGCATTTGGCCCTCTTGAGGAAACATGCGATCATCTAAAAAAAGATGTTCAAGTATGGGATGTTGCAGCTGAAAGACAAGTAGAAATAATAGGTAACGATGCAGCAGAACTTGTTCAACTAATGACATGTAGAGATCTGAGCAAATCTAAAATTGGCAGATGTTATTATTGTCCAATCATTGATCAAGATGGAAAGATGGTAAATGATCCGGTTGTTTTAAAATTAGCAGAAAACAGATTTTGGATTTCAATTGCAGATTCTGATGTAATATTTTTTGCCAAAGGACTAGCACATGGGCATAATTTTGATGTTAAAATTTTTGAACCCAATGTTGATATTATTGCTGTACAAGGACCTAAATCATTTGATCTAATGAAAAAAATTTTTGGAAAAGAAATATTAGATCTAAAATTTTTTGGATTTGATTATTATGATTTTGAAAGCACTAAGCATTTAATTGCAAGATCTGGGTGGTCAAAGCAAGGAGGTTTTGAAATTTATGTTGAAAATACTAATTCAGGAGTTCAATTATATGACAAACTGTTTGAGCAAGGAAAAGACTTAAACGTTAAAGCGGGCTGCCCTAATTTAATTGAGAGAATTGAAAGTGGGTTACTATCATATGGTAATGATTTTGATAATAATGATAACCCGTTTGAATGCGGTTTTGATAAATATGTTAACATTGAAAGTAATGTTAATTTTTTAGGCAAAGAAAAATTAAAAGAAATTAAATCCCAAGGGATTGAGAGAAAATTAATGGGAGTTATTTTAGATATTAATAGTCTTTCAGTAACTAAATCTTTAGATATTAATTCTGATAAAGAATTAGTGGGTGAATTACGTTCGGCATGTTTTTCTCCTCATTTTAAAAAGGTAATTGGTATCGCAATGATCAATGAACCTTTTTGTAAGGCTTCACAAACAATTTCTATCAATATTGATAATAAAAAAGTTGAGGGAAAAGTTTGTGATTTGCCATTCATCTAGTATAAAACTCACATAATTATGAATATCGCAATTGTAGGTGCAACAGGAAATGTTGGAAGAAAAGTTCTAGAGGTATTAGAGAGAAAAAATTTACCTTTCACTGAAATTTATTTAGTTGCTTCACCTCGTAGTGCAGGTTCAAAGATTAATTTCAAAGGAAAAGATATTACAGTTGAGAATTTAGAAACTTTTGATTTTTCAAAATCAAAAATAACTTTTTTTGCTGCTGGAGGAAAGATATCGGAAAAATATGCGCCAGAAGCCGCCAAACATAGTTTTGTCATTGATAATTCAAGCTTTTATAGAATGGATCCAGACGTTCCATTAATAGTACCCCAGGTTAATGCAGATGATTTAAAGAATATAAAAAAAAATATTATAGCAAATCCAAATTGTTCAACAGCACAATTGGTTTTGCCTTTAAAAGCGATACATGATCTGTTTAAAATAAAGAGAATTATTGTATCAACATATCAATCAGTTTCAGGAGGTGGAAAAAGCCCGATGGATGAGCTCATGGAACAAACAAAATTAGCTTTAGAAAATAAAGAAATAAATTCAAAAAATTTTACCAAACAGATTTCTTTTAATTTAATTCCTCATATCGATGTATTTGCTGACGATGGTTACACTAAAGAAGAATTAAAAATGACAAATGAAACAAAAAAAATATTAGATCAAAATATAGAATTATCTGCCACATGTGTGAGAGTTCCGGTAATGGTATCTCATTCTGAGGCTGTAAATTTAGAATTAGAAAAAAATTTTACTTTAGACCAGATAAGAGAGTGCATTGAAAAAACTGAAAGTTGCAAAGTTATAGATGAAAGAGCAGATGGTGGATATTCAACACCACTTGAGGCTGCTGGAAAAGATGAAACATTTGTTTCAAGAATCAGAGAAGATAAAACAAAAAAAAATTGTTTAAATATGTGGATTGTTTCTGATAATTTACTTAGAGGCGCGGCCTTGAATGCAGTAGAAATTGCAGAAACTTTAATTAAAAATGATTTCTATGGAAAATAACAGACCTCTATCACCACATATTCAAATTTATAGATGGCATGTTTCATCACTCGTATCTATTTCACACAGAATTACAGGAATAATCAATATACTCGCAATAACATTGATTTGTTTATGGGCTTGCTCTCTTCTTTTAGGTGAAAATAATTACGAAATTACAAAATCTTTTTTAAACACTGTTATAGGTAAATTTATAATCATAGGTATTACCTGGTCTTTTAGTTTTCAGATATTAAGCGAAATAAGACATTTAATAATGGACTTAGGTTATGGTTTTGAACTTCAAACAACTAAAATTACAGGCCTGTTAGTTATTTTTGGATCAATTATTTTAACAATTTTATTTTACATATTAGGAAGAAATTTTTTTTAAATGATTAGTGCAACTAAAAAATGGTTATTCTTAAAAGTAAGTGGAGCAATACTAGTTCCACTAATGATTTGGTTTATTATTAATTTTGTATCAATTTATGATCAAGGTTATTTAGAAATAGTTAGTTTTTTTACATCCAAAACATCAAAGATATTGTTTAGTGTATTTATCATTACTGCTTTTTTCTTCTCAGCGATTAGTATTAGTGAGGTTTTTGAGGATTACATTGGGAATGATAAAATGAAAAATGTCGCAAACAAGCTTTTATATTTTTCTGCGGTAGTAATTCCATTATTTACAATTATATTAATAAATAGTTTATGAGTTCATACGAAATAATTGATCACGAATATGACGTAGTTGTACTAGGTGCGGGTGGATCTGGTTTGCGAGCTGCAGTTGGTTTAAGTGAAGCTGGTCTTAAAACTGCTTGTATTTCAAAAGTGTTCCCTACAAGAAGTCATACATCAGCTGCTCAAGGTGGTATTTCTGCTGCCCTAGGTAATATGGGTGAGGATGATTGGAGATGGCATATGTATGATACCGTTAAAGGCGCAGATTGGCTTGGTGATCAAGATAGTATTGAATACTTATGTAAAGAAGCTCCAAAGGCAGTAATAGAATTAGAAAAATATGGAGTTCCATTTAGTAGAACAGAGGATGGTAAAATTTATCAAAGACCTTTTGGTGGAATGACAAAAAATTATGGTAATGGAATTGTTCAAAGAACTTGTGCTGCAGCTGATAGAACAGGTCATGCAATATTACATACTTTATACGGACAAGCTTTAAAACATAAAACAGAATTTTTTATTGAATATTTTGCATTAGATTTATTAATGAAAGATGGCCAGTGCAAAGGATTAATTGCCTGGAATTTAAATGACGGAACCATTCATAGATTCAGAGCTCATACAGTAATTATTGCAACTGGTGGATATGGAAAAGTTTATTATTCTGCAACGTCAGCTCACACTTGTACAGGTGATGGAAATGCGATGGTTTTAAGAGCAGGTTTACCACTTCAAGATATGGAGTTTGTTCAGTTTCATCCAACAGGTATTTATGGACATGGAACACTTATTACAGAGGGCGCAAGAGGTGAAGGTGGATATCTTACAAACTCTAAAGGTGAAAGATTTATGGAACGATATGCTCCAAAAGCAAAAGATCTTGCTTCTAGAGATGTTGTTAGTAGATCAATGTCGATTGAAATTAATGAAGGTAGAGGTGTTGGTAAAGATCAAGACCATGTTCATTTAAATTTAAGTCATTTAGATAAAGATATTATTGAAAGTAGATTGCCAGGTATTACAGATGCTGCAAGATTATTTGCAGACGTAGACGTTACTAAAGAACCAATTCCAGTTGTACCAACGGTACACTATAACATGGGCGGTATACCAACTAATTACAAGGGTGAAGTATTAACTGTTAATGGTTCAGAAAAAACAGTCCCAGGTTTAATGGCAATTGGTGAAGCAGCTTGTGTTTCAGTTCATGGAGCAAATAGATTAGGATCAAATTCATTAATTGACCTTGTTGTATTTGGAAGAGCTGCTGCAAAAAGAGCAGCCGAAGTAGTAAAACCAGGAACACCACATGAAGAAATTCCAGAATCTGAAACTCAAAAATGTTTAGATAGATTTGATAAGCTAAGAAATGCTGATGGAGATACTGGTACGGCTGAATTAAGATTGGCAATGCAAAAAACAATGCAATCAAAGTGTGCGGTATTCAGAACTGACAAAACTTTAAAAGAAGGCGTTGATGAGATAAGAAAAACATATGATGGTTTAGGTTCAATTTCAGTTAAAGATAAATCTTTAATATTTAACACTGACTTAGTTGAAACATTAGAATTTGATAACTTAATAAGACAAGCTGTAACAACAGTTGATTCAGCTTATAACAGAAAAGAAAGTAGAGGAGCTCACGCTAGAGAAGATTATCCTAAAAGAGATGATGAAAACTTTATGCAACACACATTGATTTGGTGTGATGGCAAAGATACAAAAATTTCATATAGACCAGTTCATAAAACAACATTAACAAATGAAGTACAATATTTTCCACCGCAGGAAAGAGTGTATTAATGGTTCAGATAAATTTACCAGAAAATTCAAAAGTCAAAAAAGGTAAATATTTTAAAGATAAAACTGGCTCTAAAAATTTAAGAAAAGTAAATGTTTACAGATGGGATCCATCAACTGGTGAAAATCCAAGGGTGGATACATATGAAGTTGATATGGACAATTGCCCTTCAAAAGTCTTGGATGTTTTAAATAAAATTAAAAATGAAATTGACCCAACATTAGCTTACAGAAGATCGTGTGCTCATGGAGTTTGTGGCTCTTGTGCAATGAATATGGGTGGAAAGAATGGATTGGCTTGCACAAAACCTCATGCAGAAATTGATGGTGATATTGATATTTATCCACTGCCACACCTAAAAGTTAAGCGAGATTTAATTGGTGATTTAGATGATCTTTATAAACAATATCAATCTATAGAACCTTGGTTGCAATCTAATTCGAAGTCAGAATCAAAAGAAATATTTCAATCTCAAAAAGATAGAGAAAAACTTGATGGTGCTTATGAATGTATAATGTGTGCTTGTTGTTCAACATCTTGCCCAAGTTATTGGTGGAACGGTGATAAATATTTAGGACCTGCAGTATTGCTTCAAGCTTACAGATGGATAGTTGATAGCAGAGATGAGGAAAGAGAGAAAAGATTAAAAAAAGTTGCAGATGAACTAAAACTTTACAGATGTCATACAATTCTAAACTGCACTAACGCTTGTCCAAAAGGTTTAAATCCAGCAAAGGCAATTGCAGAAATTAAAAAAATGCTAGCTACGGCTAACATATAATTAATAGACTATTAAACTTTTTTGCTCTAAAAGATCGTATTCATGAAAATTATTGAACATTATGTTGGCGGTAAGCTAATATCTGGTAAATCAGATAGAAAAGGCAAAGTTTTTAATCCTGCAACAGGTGAACAAGAAAAAGAAGTTGTTTTAGCATCTAAAGCAGATCTTGATGATGCTGTAAAAGTTGCACAAAAAGCTTTTGAGACGTGGTCATTAAAACCAGCTCTTCAAAGAGCAAGAATAATTTTCAAGTTTAAAGAATTGATTGAAAAAAACTCAGACGAACTAGCCGAGTTAATTGTTGCAGAACATGGAAAAGTTTATGAAGATGCAAAAGGATCTTTAACTAGAGGTTTAGAGGTTGTTGAATTTGCTTGTGGCATCCCTCATTTATTAAAAGGAGAATTTTCTGAAAATGTTGGAACTAATGTAGATAGTTATTCAATGCGCCAATCTTTGGGTGTTGTTGCTGGTATTACACCTTTCAACTTTCCAGCTATGGTTCCAATGTGGATGTTTCCTATAGCTATTGCATGTGGAAATACCTTTATATTAAAACCATCAGAAAAAGATCCGTCTTGTTCAGTTAGATTAGCTGAATTATTTAAAGAAGCCGGTCTACCAGATGGAGTTTTAAATGTTGTACATGGAGATAAAGAATCTGTAGATGCAATTTTAACAAATCCGGATATCAAAGCTGTAAGTTTTGTAGGATCTACTCCAATAGCAAAATATATCTATGAAAACTCTGCTAAAAATGAAAAAAGAGTTCAAGCACTAGGCGGTGCTAAAAATCACTTAGTTGTAATGCCAGATTGTGATCTAGATGGTGCAGTTAATGGTTTAATGGGTGCAGCTTATGGTTCAGCAGGTGAAAGATGTATGGCTCAGTCTGTAGCTGTAGCAGTTGGTGATATTGGTGATGAGTTAGTTTCTAGATTAGCTAAAAAAGCTGAAGCTTTAAAAGTTGGTCCTGGTATGGATAAAACATCTGAGATGGGTCCTTTGGTTACTAAAGAGCATTTAGCAAAAGTAAAAAGTTATGTAGACCTTGGAGTAGAAGAGGGAGCTAAACTTGTTGTAGATGGAAGAAATTTAAAATTACAAGGTTACGAAAATGGATTTTTTATTGGTGGTTGTTTATTTGATCATGTCGAAAAAAATATGAGAATATACAAAGAAGAAATATTTGGTCCAGTGTTATCAGTTGTAAGAGTAAAAACTTTTGAGGAAGCGACACAATTAATTAATGATCATGAATATGGAAATGGAGTTAGTATTTATACAAGAGATGGCGATGCTGGAAGAACGTTTGCGAGCAAGATTCAAGTTGGAATGGTAGGAATTAATGTTCCAATCCCAGTGCCAATGGCTTTTCACAGTTTTGGTGGATGGAAAAGATCTTTGTTTGGAGATAGTGCAATGCACGGGATGGAAGGTGTTAAATTTTACACAAAATTAAAAACCATAACATCAAGATGGCCATCAGGAATTAGATCTAATGCAGAATTTATAATGCCAACAATGAAATAGAAGGAAAAGAAATAATGAAAAAAATATCTTTAATTGGAGCAGGTCAAATAGGTGGAACACTAGCGCACTTAATTGGAATAAAAGAACTAGTTGATGAAGTTGTTTTATTTGATGTAGCAAGTGGCGTTGCAAAAGGTAAAGCTTTAGATATTGCTCAATCATCTTCAGTAGATGGTTTTAATGTAAAATTATCTGGTACAGATGATTATAAAGATATCAAAGATTCTGATGTAGTAATTATAACCGCAGGTGTTCCGAGAAAACCAGGCATGAGTAGAGATGACCTTTTAGGAATTAATTTAAAAATAATTAAACAAGTTGCCGAAGGAGTTAAAAATAATGCTCCTAATGCTTTTGTTATTTGTATTACAAATCCTCTAGATGTGATGGTGATGGCATTTCAAAAATTTTCAGGTTTACCAGCTAATAAAGTAGTTGGAATGGCTGGAATTTTAGACAGTTCAAGATTTAAATTGTTCTTATCATTAGAATTTAATGTGCCAGTAAGAGAGATCGAAGCTATGGTGATGGGAGGTCATGGTGATACTATGGTCCCACTTCCAAGATTTACAAAAATTTCAGGAAAACCTTTATTAGATTTAGTTAAAGAGGGTAAAATTTCTGAAGAAAGAGTTGAAAATATTAATCAACGAACAAGAGATGGTGGAGCGGAGATTGTAAAATTTTTAGAAAAAGGATCAGCTTTTTATGCGCCTGCAGCATCAGGCGTACAAATGGCTGAAGCTTATTTAAATGATGAAAAAAAACTTTTACCATGCGCTGTTCATTTGGATGGAGAATATGGTGTAAATAATGTTTATGCCGGTGTTCCAGTAATCATTGGAAAAAATGGCGTAGAAAAAATTGAGGAAATAGACTTAGACGAAAAAGAAAAAAAAGAGTTTATGCATTCTGTAGACGCTGTTAAAAAATTGTGGGAAGCAGCATCAGCAATTGATGGTGATCTAGCAAAATAATGAATATCCACGAACACCAAGCAAAACAAATACTTGAAAAGTATGGGGCACCAGTTCCAAGAGGAGTTTACGGGTTAAGCGTAAGTGAAGCTTTAGAGAAAGCAAAAACTCTTAAAACAAAAAAATATGTTTTAAAAGCACAAATTCATGCTGGTGGCAGAGGAAAAGCTGGAGGAGTAAAAATACTTGATACTTTAGATGAGTTAGAAAAATCTGCTAATGAATTATTTGGAAAAGTATTAGTGACACATCAAACTGGTCCAGAAGGAAGAGAAGTAAAAAGACTTTATATTGAGGAATCTTCTGAAATAGATAAAGAATTTTATCTTTCTTGTTTGGTTGATAGAGCAAGTTCAAAAATTGCATTTATTTCAAGTGATCAAGGCGGTATGGATATTGAAGAAGTAGCAAGCAAAACTCCAGAAAAAATCATTACAACTAAAGTTGAATTTAAAGATGAAATTTCAGATAAAGAATGTGAAGAAATAATAAGTATCTTTAATTTAAGTGGTGATGCCAAAACTCAAGCAGTAAATTTAATTAAATCAATTTACAAAATGTTTATAAGTACAGATGCAAACATGGTTGAAATAAACCCACTAATTTTAACAAAAGATAATAAAATTATCTGCTTAGATGCAAAAGTAAATTTTGATGATAATGCATTATTCAGGCATCCAGAAATTTTAGAACTAAGAGATTTAAATGAGGAAGATCCAACAGAAATCGAAGCTAGCAAACATGAGTTAGCATACATTAAGCTAGATGGCAGCATTGGCTGCATGGTTAATGGCGCAGGTCTTGCAATGGCCACAATGGATATAATAAAATTATATGGAAAAGAACCGGCAAATTTTTTAGATGTTGGTGGTGGTGCTTCAAAAGAGAAGGTGGCTGCAGCTTTTAAAATAATTTTATCTGATAAAAATGTAAAAGGGATCCTGATCAATATTTTTGGTGGGATAATGAGATGTGATGTCTTAGCTCAAGGTGTAGTAGATGCTGCTAAAGAAATTAATATTTCAGTACCTTTAGTTGTTAGATTGGCTGGTACAAATTTTAAGGAAGGAAAGGAAATACTAGACAATTCAGGTTTAAAAATAATTTCTGCAAATGATTTAGATGATGCAGCCCAAAAAATAGTTGAGGCAATAAAATAATGTCTGTTTTAGTTAATAAAAACACAAAATTAATTTGTCAGGGTTTCACGGGTGCACATGGTACGTTTCACTCTGAGCAAGCAATAAAATATGGAACCAATTTAGTGGGTGGTGTTACTCCCAAAAAAGGTGGACAACAACATTTAGACAGACCAGTATTTAATACAGTTGCTGAAGCTAAAAAAACTGTTGGGGCTGATGCAACAATGATTTATGTTCCTGCAAAATTTGCAGCTGCTGCTATAATTGAAGCGATCGAAGCAGAAGTAGAGTTAATTGTTTGTATTACTGAAGGTATTCCTATCCAAGACATGCTTAAAGTTAGACAGATTTTGGATAGTTCCAAAAGTAGATTAATAGGACCTAACTGTCCTGGAATAATTACCCCAGACGAATGCAAGATTGGAATTATGCCAGGAAACATTCATAAAAAAGGTTCAGTTGGAATTGTTTCAAGATCTGGAACTTTAACATATGAAGCTGTAGCACAAACAACAGTAAATGGCTTGGGTCAATCAACTTGTATTGGTATTGGTGGTGATCCAATTAATGGAACAAACTTTATTGATTGTTTAGATTTATTTTTAAATGACCCAGAAACGGAATCAATATTGATGATAGGAGAAATAGGAGGCACAGCAGAAGAAGAAGCGGCTGAGTTTATTAAAAATCATAAAGTTAAAAAGCCAATTGTTGGGTTTATTGCTGGTATTACAGCTCCTCCAGGAAGAAGAATGGGACATGCAGGCGCAATAATTTCAGGCGGCAAAGGTGGTGCTCAAGATAAAATAAAAAAAATGGAAGAATGTGGAATAACAATGGCTAATTCTCCATCAAAAATAGGTGAAACTTTATTTAATAAATTGTCCAATTGAAAATTAGTTATTCAGGAATATACTAATTTAAAAGATGTCACTTACAAAAAATCTGGAATTTGAAAAAACTTCATTTTTAACAAAAACTAATAGCGCATTTATTGAACAGATGTATTTAAGATACATCAATAATGATCCTGAGTTGCCTGAAAGTTGGAAAGGATATTTCCAAGAACTTGGGGAAGAAATTGATATTATTGCAAATGAATTAAAAGGACCCACTTGGTCACCAATAAGAAAAGAAATTATTATTGATCCACAAATAAGCGAACCTAAAGAAGAAGAGGTAGATGACAATAAAAGTGTTGGATCAAAAAATCAAATTCAGAACAATATCGACTCAATCAAAGCAGTTGAGTTAATAAGAGCTTATCGATTAAGAGGACATTTATTAGCCAGATTAGATCCATTAGGTTTAAAAGAAACAGAATACTTAGAAGAACTACATCCAGAGTTTTATGGTTTTAAAAAAAGTGACTACAAACGAAACATTTATCTAAACGGAGTAACCAACAAAAAGAATTCAAATATTTCTGAGATTCTAAAATTTGTTAATGAAACTTATTGTGGCCCGATAGGTTATGAATACATGCATATTTCAAACCCAGAAGAAAGAATATGGTTAAGAAAAAGAATTGAAGAAGAAAAAGATCCAATAAGTTTCACTAAAAATGGAAAAGATGCAATTTTAAATAAGTTAATCCAAGCAGAAGGTTTTGAAAAATTTTTAGCAAAAAAATATGTAGGAACTAAAAGGTTTGGTCTTGATGGTGCAGAAAGTTTAATACCAGCACTAGAACAAATAATTAAAATAGGTGGCCAAAATGATGTGAAAGAAGTTAAAATTGGAATGCCACACAGAGGTAGGTTAAATGTTTTAGCTAATGTGCTTCAAAAATCTTATAAAAGAATATTTAATGAATTTGCTGGTGATATTTTATCATCTAAAGAATCGGCGGGTGATGTTAAGTATCATTTGGGAGCGTCATCAGATAGAGAATTTGATGGAAATTCAGTTCATGTAAGTTTGACTGATAATCCATCTCACTTAGAAGCTGTTAATCCAGTAGTTTTGGGTCAAACAAGAGCAAAACAATTTTTTCACAAAGATAAAAAAAGAAATCAAGTTATCCCAATACTTATTCACGGAGATGCAGCTTTTGCTGGACAGGGAGTTGTAGCAGAATGTTTTGCAATGTCAGGCTTACCAGGTCATAATACTGGAGGAACAATACACATAATTGCAAACAACCAAATAGGTTTTACAACTAGCCCAAGATTTGCAAGATCATCACCTTATCCATCTGATGTAGCTAAAATGGTTGAAGCACCTATACTTCATGTTAATGGAGATAATCCAGAAGCAGTTGTTTATGCAACAAGAGTTGCTACAGAATTTAGGTTAAAGTTCAATAGAGATGTCGTAATAGACTTATGGTGTTATAGAAGGTTTGGTCATAACGAAGGAGATGAACCATCTTTCACACAACCATTAATGTATAAAAAGATTAAATCGCATCCTTCAAGTGTGAAAATTTATGGAGATCAACTTGTTAGCGAAGGTATGTATTCAGAAGATGAATTAAAACAAAAGATTAATAATTTCAAAGATCTTTTAGATGAACAATTTAAGAGCGCTAAAGATTATAACCCTAAAATTACTTGGTTTGAGGGAACTTGGTCTAGATATAAACCTGAGCCAGGAAAAGATAAAAGAGGTGTAAGTGGCGTACATATTGAACAACTAAAGGCAATCTCAGATAGAATAAACGTAATTCCTCAAGAAATTAATCCTCATAAAACAATTTCAAAAATTTTTGAGTTAAGAAAAAAATCTATAGATGAAGGTTCTGGAATTGATTGGGCTACTGCAGAATCACTTGCTTTTGGCTCATTACTTCAAGAAGGTTTTCCAGTTAGATTAGTTGGTCAAGATTCAGGAAGGGGAACTTTTAGTCAAAGACATTCAGTTTTAAGAAATCAGGTTGATAATAGTAGATACATACCATTAAATCATATTTCTGAAGAGCAAAAACAATATGAAGTAGTAGACAGTTTTTTATCTGAAGAGGCAGTACTAGGTTTTGAATATGGATATTCACTTGTAGAACCTAATACCCTTACTTTGTGGGAAGCTCAGTTTGGAGATTTTGCTAATGGTGCACAGGTAATCATTGATCAATTTATTGCTTCAGGCGAAAGAAAATGGTCAAGAGCCTCTGGATTAGTTATGTTGTTACCTCATGGATATGAGGGACAAGGCCCAGAACATTCGTCTGCACGATTAGAGAGATATTTACAACTTTGTTCTAATGACAATATGCAAGTTCTAAATTGTACAACTCCAGCAAATTACTTTCATGCACTTAGAAGACAAATTAATCGGGACTTTAGAAAACCTTTGATAATTATGACTCCAAAATCTTTACTAAGAAATAAACATTGTGTTTCTAATTTAGTTGATTTTACAAGAAATAATTCATTTCATAGAGTTTTATGGGATCACGCCATAGACCCAGAGACAACAGGATTTATAAAATTAAAAGATCCTTCTAAAATGAGAAAAGTAATCATGTGTTCTGGTAAAGTTTATTTCGATCTTTTAGAGGCTAGAGAAAAATTGAAAGTTGACGATGTGGTAATTTATAGAATCGAACAACTTTATCCTTTCCCAGCAAAAACATTAGTAAATGAATTAAAACCTTACGCAAAATCAGCTAAATTTTATTGGTGCCAAGAAGAACCTAAAAATATGGGCGCGTGGTTTTCGGTTAGAGATTATATTCAATGGACATTAGATAATATTAGAGCTAATAATAACCAAATTTCTTATATTGGAAGAAGTCCAGACGCATCCCCTGCAACAGGATATGCAAAAAGACATATTGCACAACAACAAGAAATAATTAAGAAAGTTTTTGAATAAAAATAAATGAGTGAAAAAATCGTTGTTCCAGTCTTAGGTGAAAGTATCACTGAAGCCACAGTAGCAAAATGGTTAAAAAAAGAAGGTGATCAAGTAGAGTCTGATGAGCCGATTGTGGAGCTTGAAACTGATAAAGTAAATTTAGAGGTGCCATCCCCTATAGACGGTGTTTTGAGTGAAATAGTTTCAAAAGATGGCTCAGTAGTTGAAGTAGGAGCATTACTTGGATCAATAAGTCAGGAAGGTATTCCTTCTCCAAAAAAAGTAAAGACTCAACCAGTCAAGGCTCCAGAAAAAAAACCTGAACCTAAACCTGAACCAAAACCAGAACCAAAAAAAGTTGTAACTTTAGAAACTAGCTTAAGAAGAGAAGAACCAACTCAATTAAATGAGGAGAAACAAATAGAACCGATAGAAAAAAATATTGAAGAAACACCTCTAAAATTAGTTAAAGAAGTTCAGTTATCACCAGCAGTAAGAAAGATTGTTGAAGAGAAAAAAATTGATCTTAATAAAGTAAGAGGCACCGGTAAAAATGGCAGAGTCTTAAAAGGTGATCTAATAAGTTTAATGGGAGCGAACCCACCTCCATCTGAAAGAAAAATTCAATATGGCGAAGAAGAAAGAATAAAGATGAGCAGACTTCGTCTAACTATTGCAAAGAGATTAAAACAAGCTCAAGAAAGTGCTGCATTATTAACTACATTTAATGAAGTTGACATGACTGGCATAATGGAGATGAGAAAAGAAAATCAAGAGGATTTCCAAAGCAGATATGGAATTAAACTTGGTTTTATGTCTTTTTTCGTCAAAGCGTGTGTGGCTGCTTTAAAAACATACCCAGCTGTAAATGCAGAAATAGACGGTGAAGAAATTATATATAAAAACTATTATAATATAAGTTTTGCTGTTGGAACCGACAAAGGTTTAGTTGTACCAGTGCTAAGAAATGCTGATGAACTATCGTTTGCTGATATTGAAAAAAATATCAAAGTCATTTCTGAAAAAGCTAGAGATGGCAAGCTGACTATAGAGGATCTTCAAGGCGGTACTTTTACTATAAGCAATGGTGGAGTTTATGGCTCTATGTTATCAACGCCTATACTTAACCTGCCTCAATCTGGTGTATTAGGAATGCATAATATTGTTGAAAGACCCGCTGTAGTAGATGGTGAGATTAAAATAAGACCAATTATGTATTTAGCACTTTCTTATGATCATAGAATTATTGATGGTAAAGAATCAGTTTCATTTTTAAAGATGGTTAAAGAAAACTTAGAAGATCCAAGAAGGTTATTTTTAGATATTTAAAATGGCAGAAAAATTTCAAGTAGTTGTTATAGGTGGAGGTCCAGGTGGATATGTTTGTGCAATTAGGTTGGCTCAATTAGGACTAAAAACTGCATGCATAGAATCTAGAGGTGCTTTAGGTGGCACATGTTTGAATGTAGGATGTATACCTTCAAAAAGTTTGCTTAATCTTTCAGAAGAATTCCACAAAGTTAAATTTCTATCGAACAAGGGTATTGAAGTAGGAGATGTGAAATTAAACTTAGAAAAAATGATGAAAAGTAAAGATAAAGCCGTTACGGTTTTAACAAAAGGTGTCGAGTTTTTACTTAAAAAAAATAAAGTTACTTATTTCAAAGGTCATGGGAGCTTTAAATCCGCGAACGAAATTTTAATTAAAAATGAAAAAGGTGAAGAAACTTTAATTGAGTCTGAAAAAACAATTATTGCAACAGGCTCTGTACCAGTATCACTTCCAGGAATAGAATTCGATGAAGGAATAATAGTTTCTTCAACAGGTGCGCTTAAACTTAATAAAGTTCCAAAAAAATTAGTAGTTGTAGGTGGAGGCTATATAGGTTTAGAGATGGGATCAGTTTGGTCAAGACTTGGAGCAGAAGTTCATGTAGTTGAGTTTCTTGATCATATTACACCTGGCATGGATAAAGAGATTTCAAAAGAATTTATGAAAATACTTAAAAAACAAGGAATTAATTTTCATATGCAACACAAAGTAGAAGAGATTAAAAAAAATAATTCTGGAGCATTAGTATCAACTACAGACAAAGATGGTAATACAAAAGATTTTGATTGCGATGTTGTTTTAATTTCAGTGGGAAGAAAAGCTAACACTAATGGATTAAATTTAGAAATGACTGGTGTAGAGTTAGATGAGAGAAATAGAGTTATTACAGACAAGAATTTCAAAACTAATATCGAAAATATATATGCAATTGGTGATGTTATTCAGGGTCCGATGTTAGCTCATAAAGCAGAAGACGAAGGTATAGCTGTTGCAGAAATAATTGCAGGTCAATCAGGCCACGTAAATTATGATACTATTCCAGGAGTTGTTTATACAACACCAGAAGTTGCATCAATTGGTAAAACTGAGGAACAATTAAAAGATAAAAATGTGAGTTACAAAATTGGCAAATTTTCTTTTATGGCAAACTCAAGAGCTAAAGCAATCGATGATGCAGAAGGATTTGTTAAAATTTTAGCTGATGAAAAATCAGACAAAGTTTTAGGTGCACATATTATTGGTCCACATGCAGGCGAGTTAATAGCTGAGATTGGAATTGCTATGGAGTTTGGAGCTAGTTCAGAGGATATTGCAAGAACTTGTCATGCACACCCAACCTTTTCTGAAGCAGTAAAAGAAGCAGCCTTGTCTGTTGATAAAAGAGCAATACACTCTTAATAATCATTAAGTTTAATCATTACCTTTTAATTAAATTATTAATAAGATAATTTAATTAAAACAGTATGAATGAGAATTTATTTAAAAATTTATATGATGAATTAATAAAGTTATGGAAAAATAATACCTCATTATCAAGTTTTGTTAAACTTCCTGAAAATTTAAACTTTAAAGATTTGCCTCCAAACTACATTAAACCAGCAATGAAGTTATCAAATTGGGAAACAAATTCTGAAAAAAATATTACAATACACAATTTAGTTAAAGAGCTCTCACCTAAAATATCTTGGAAACAAACATATAACGAAGAAGATGTAGGAAAAAAATTCTTAGAAAATTTTTGTTATTTTGAATTAATTGGTCCAGAAGGATATTTTTTTTCAAATGAAATGAGTGTTTATTTAATATATTTCGATAAGAATACATTTTACACTTGGCATAATCATGAAGCAGAAGAGATATATTTTGTACTAAATGGTAACGCAAAATTTGAGAGCATTGGAGACACACCAGAAATATTAAGCTCAAATCAATCGAGATTTCATAAAAGTTTTCAACCGCACTCTTTATCCACAGAGAAGGAGATGTGTTTATCTTTAGTTGTTTGGAGAGATAAACTTAGTTCAGAGGTCTCTGTTGTAAAAATATAGTTTAATTGTCAAAATGAAGTTTCCAATTTTATTACCCAATATATTCAATCATCCTTTCACATATGAAAGTGATATTAAACTTTTTCCTGGAGATTACGTTTTAGTTCCATTCGGTAAATCTAATATGACAGGTGTGGTTTGGGATGAGTTTGAAAAAAAAAATAATAAAATATTTAAGACTAAAAAGATAATAAGAAAATTAGATCTCCCTCGATTAAATCAAAACTATATTAAATTTCTTAATTGGTTTTCAGAATACAATTTAATTCCAAAGGGTATGACTTTAAAATTGCTTTTATTAAGCAGTAAAGTTGTTGAAAAAATTGATAAAAAGAACTTTGAGGAATTTGATAAAAAAGAGCTGCCTTTAGATTTTGTCCTTAATGAAGAACAATCTAAGTCTTTAAAAGAATTAAATAAAACTAATGAAAAATTTAGAGTACACGTTTTGCAAGGAACAACGGGCTCAGGTAAGACAATAGTTTATTTTAATGCTTTAAAAGAAATTCTTAAAAAAGATAATCAAGGTCTCATATTGCTACCAGAGATAGGCTTAACAAATCAATTTGAAAAAAAATTTTATGAATTTTTTGGATTTAAACCAGCTGTTTGGCATTCTGGAATTTCAAAGAAAAAAAAGGAAACAATATGGAATGGTGTAACAAACGGTAAAATAAAGGTCGTGATAGGAGCAAGGTCATCTATGTTTTTACCCTTTAAAAATTTGAAAATGATAATCATTGATGAAGAACATGATCAGTCATTTAAACAGGATGAAGGAGTAGTTTATCATGCAAGAGATATGGCTATCTCAAGAGCTTCTTTTGAAGATATTCCTGTAAATTTGATTACAGCAGTTCCATCAGTTGAAACTTTTGAAAATATTAAAAAGAAAAAATATTCGGTTTCAAAATTAATTAGTAGATATAAAAATGCTGCTCTCCCTAATTTTGAAATAATTAATTTGAATAATACAAAGTTAGAAAAACAATCTTGGCTTTCAAATGAAATCATAACAAAAGTAAATGAGCATTTAGAAAAAAAAAATCAGATATTATTTTTTTTAAACAGAAGAGGATTCTCGCCTAGTGTAATATGTAAAAAATGTTTTAAAAAATTTGAGTGCCCATATTGTTCAATAAATCTTGTTTATCATAAATCAAAAAATAATTTGTTATGTCATTATTGTGGACACAAATCATCATTAGATAGAAAATGTTCAGAGGATAGCAAATGTGATTATTATTTTAGTGGACCTGGTGTTGAAAGAATTTTTGAAGAAGTAAAAAAAAAATTTCCTAATAGATCAATTGAAATCTTTTCAAGTGATACGATGAATAAAAAAGGATCAAAAGAGAAATTAAATAAGATAATAAATAATGAAACAGAAATTTTAATTGGTACTCAATTAATTTCTAAAGGATTTCATTTTCCAAGTTTAAATTGTATAGTTGTAGTCGATATTGATTTTTCTACACAGGGACATGATTTAAGAGGTGCAGAAAAAAATTTACAGTTATATCATCAATTAGCAGGAAGAGCTGGTAGAGCTGGAAAACCTGCAACAGTATATTTTCAAACATATAATAAAAATATGAAAATGGTTTCAGAGCTGACTAATGAAAATCCCGAAATTTTTCTTGAAAGAGAAATACAAATAAGAAAATCAAATAATTTGCCACCTTTTCAGCGATTTATATCTTTAATTTTATCCAGTAGTGACCAATCAAAATTAAAAAAAGAGTCACATAAACTAAAAGAATATTTGATGAATAAAATTTCAGGCAAAATTTTAGGCCCTGTGGATGCACCTATCTATAAGATTCAAGGAAAATTTAGAGTAAGATTTTTAATTAGAGGAGCAAAAAACATTAAATTACAGAATTCATTATCTGAGATAATTTCTAATTATAAGTTTTTAAATGGAATAAAACTTTCAGTTGATGTTGACCCTATTACGTTCAATTAATCCCATAAAAAAAGGGATTTTTGCATAATGTGCAGCTTGAAGATATGTCGACCATATGTTAATTAGACCGTGATTTTTATAAAATTGCTTTCATTATAGGTAAATAAATTGAGTTCAAACAACGAATTTTCTGGAACTTCATCTAAAAGATACGCCCTAGCTTTGTTTGAATTATCCGATGAATCAAAAAAATTAGAGGCAGTAGAGGAGCAGGTAACAGCGCTGTTAAAACTTGTTTCAGATAGTAAAGATTTTAGTAATTTAATCAAAGACCCAACTAGCAATCAAGATGATTTGATTAAAGTAATAACAAAAATTTCTGACAGTTTTAATTTAGATAATTTGATAAAAAATTTCTTAATCTTTTTAGTAAATAAAAGAAGATTCTTTTATGTTGAACAAATAATGAAAAGCTTTGTTGAAATTTGTTCAGAAAAAAGAGGTGAACTCAAAGCAGAATTAAAATCTGCTAAAGAACTTTCTAGTGATGAAATAAATAAAATTACAGATGAACTAACTAAGAATTTTAGTTCTAAAATAAAATTAAACTACAAATATGATAAAAGTTTAATTGGAGGATTAATCGTACAAGTTGGCAGCACAATGGTTGATACTTCCATAAAAAACAAACTACAACAAATCGAAAATAGAATGATAGAGGCATAAATGGAAATAAATCCTTCAGAAGTAACAAAGATATTAAAAGAACAAATAAAAGATTTTGGAGATAAAGCAGAGGTATCAGAAGTTGGTCAAGTTTTATCTGTAGGAGATGGTATTGCTAGAATATATGGACTAGATAATGTTCAAGCTGGTGAGATGGTAGAATTCTCTGATGGATCAAAAGGTATGGCCTTGAACTTAGAAAGCGAAAATGTTGGTGTTGTAATTTTTGGTGACGATAGAAACGTTAAAGAAGGAGACGTTGTTAAAAGAACTGGAAATATTGTTGATACACCAGTTGGAAAAGAATTATTAGGAAGAGTTGTTGATGGTTTAGGGAATCCAATCGATGGTAAGGGTGCATTTGATAAAAGTGTTAAGAAGAGCAGGGTTGAAGTAAAAGCACCAGGAATTATTCCAAGAAAATCAGTAAGTGAACCTATGCAAACAGGATTAAAATCAATTGATAGTTTGGTTCCAATTGGAAGAGGTCAAAGGGAGTTAATTATTGGTGATAGACAAACTGGTAAAACAGCTGTTGCGATTGATGCAATTATCAACCAGAAAAAAATTAATGAGTCTGGCGATGAAAAACAAAAATTGTATTGTATTTATGTTGCAGTAGGTCAAAAAAGATCAACTGTAAGACAAATTCAAAAAACTTTAGAAGAAGCTGGTGCAATGGAATATACAACTATTGTTGCAGCAACTGCCTCAGACTCTGCGCCATTACAGTTTTTAGCTCCATATACTGGATGTGCAATGGGTGAATTTTTTAGAGACAATGGCATGCATGCATTAATAATTTACGATGATTTATCAAAACAAGCTGTTGCTTATAGACAAATGTCTCTTCTATTAAGAAGACCTCCAGGAAGGGAAGCTTATCCTGGTGATGTATTTTATCTTCACAGTAGATTATTAGAAAGAGCAGCAAAATTAAGCGATGAACATGGTGGTGGATCACTAACTGCATTGCCAATAATTGAAACACAAGGTGGTGACGTTTCAGCTTTTATTCCAACAAACGTTATATCAATTACAGATGGTCAAATTTTCTTGGAAACAGAATTATTTAACCAAGGTATTAGACCTGCTATTAACGTAGGACTTTCTGTATCAAGGGTTGGTTCATCAGCACAAACAAAAGCAATGAAAAAAGTTTCAGGATCAATGAAATTAGAATTAGCTCAATACAGAGAAATGGCAGCATTTGCTCAATTTGGATCTGATTTAGATGCTTCAACACAGCAATTATTGAATAGAGGCTCAAAATTAACTGAATTGCTTAAGCAAAGACAATACTCTCCTATGACAGTAGCAGAGCAGGTAATATCAGTTTTCTGTGGTGTAAAAGGTTATCTTGATGATATTGAACTTAAAGATATCGCAAGTTTTGAGTCGAAAATAATTGAAAAATGCAAATCTGAAAAACCAGAGATTATTGATGGTATTCAAAGTTCAGGAAAACTTGAGGAAGATACTGAAAAATCATTAGTTGATCTAATCAAACAATTAAAAGAAAGCTTAAAATAAAAAATAATGGCAAGTTTAGATGATCTTAAAAAAAGGATAGCCAGCGTTAAATCTACGCAAAAGATTACTAAGGCTATGAAGATGGTTGCAGCAGCTAAGTTAAGAAGAGCTCAAGAAAGTGCTGAAAAAGGCAGACCATATTCAGAAAAGATGAATAATGTCATTTTAAATTTGTCGAGTGGTATCTCAGATAAAGAAAATGCTCCAAGACTACTTGCAGGAACTGGTAATGATAAAGTTCATTTATGTGTTGTTATGACATCTGATAGAGGATTATGTGGAGGTTTTAACACTAATATAATTAAAAAAGCAAAAGCATATTTTTCTAAAATCAGTGAACAAGGCAAAGAGCTTAAAATAATTACAGTTGGTTCTAAAGGTAATGACCAATTAAAAAGAGCTTTTGGTGATAAAATAATTGAGAATATTTCTTTTAAAAATTCAAAAAACGTTAATTATTTTGATGCTGATAAAGTTGGAAAAATAATAATTGAAAAATTTGAAAAAGAAGAATTTGATGTTTGCACAATTTTTTATAACCAATTTAAAAATGTAATAACTCAAATACCTCAAGCTCAACAAATAATACCTTTAGAGGCAGAAAAGAATGATCAAGATCAAGAAGGTGGAAGCTATGAGTTTGAACCAGATGAAGATGAAATTTTAAGCAATTTATTGCCAAAAAATATTTCAACACAAATATTTAAGGCAATGTTAGAGAATTCAGCTAGCGAACAGGGCTCAAGAATGAGTGCGATGGATAATGCAACCCGAAACGCAGGTGAAATGGTTGATAAGCTTACTATTGAGTATAATAGAAGCCGTCAAGCAGCAATTACAAAAGAACTAATAGAAATCATATCAGGAGCAGAAAGTTTATAATTATGAGCAAAGGAATAATTACACAGGTTATTGGAGCCGTAGTCGACGTTAAATTTGAAGGTGAATTACCAGAAATTTTAACTGCATTAGAATGTAAAAATGGAGATAACAGACTTGTTTTAGAGGTAGCACAGCACTTAGGAGAAACTACTGTTAGAACAATCGCTATGGATGCTACTGAAGGATTAAAAAGAGGTGATGAAGTAGTAAATACAAATGCTCCAATTCAAGTGCCTGTTGGTCCAGAGACTTTAGGAAGAATTATAAATGTTATTGGTGAACCTATTGATGAAAGAGGAGATGTTAAAACAAAAGAAACATGGCCTATTCATAGAGCAGCTCCAGAGTTCAATGATCAATCAACTGAAACAGAAATTTTAGTTACAGGAATTAAAGTAATTGATTTGCTAGCACCTTATGCCAAAGGGGGAAAGATTGGTTTATTTGGTGGAGCAGGCGTTGGTAAAACTGTACTTATCATGGAATTAATTAACAACGTCGCAAAAGCCCACGGTGGTTTTTCAGTTTTTGCCGGGGTTGGAGAAAGAACTAGAGAAGGAAATGATCTTTATCACGAAATGATAGATTCAGGAGTAATTAAAAAAGATGGTGCCGGATCTAAAGCAGCATTAGTTTATGGTCAAATGAATGAACCTCCAGGAGCAAGAGCAAGAGTTGCTTTAACAGGTTTAACAGTAGCTGAATATTTTAGAGATCAAGAAGGTCAAGATGTGTTATTTTTCGTAGATAACATATTCAGATTTACCCAAGCTGGTTCAGAGGTATCTGCCCTTTTAGGAAGAATCCCTTCAGCAGTAGGTTATCAGCCAACTTTGGCAACAGATATGGGTAATCTTCAAGAGAGAATTACTACAACTAACAAAGGATCAATTACATCTGTACAAGCTATTTATGTACCAGCAGATGACTTAACTGACCCAGCGCCAGCAACTTCATTTGCTCACCTTGATGCAACAACAGTATTATCAAGACAGATAGCGGAAATTGGTATTTATCCAGCAGTAGATCCACTAGACTCTACATCTAGAATTCTGGATCCAAGAATTGTTGGTGACGAACATTATAGAGTTGCAAGAGAAGTGCAAAAAGTTCTCCAAACCTATAAATCATTGCAAGATATTATTGCAATCTTAGGTATGGATGAGCTTTCTGAAGAAGATAAATTAATTGTAGCAAGAGCAAGAAAAATACAAAGATTTTTATCTCAACCTTTCTTTGTTGCCGAAGTGTTTACTGGATCACCAGGTAAACTAGTTGATTTAGAATCTACAATTAAAGGATTTGCGGCTATTTGCAGAGGTGAGTACGATCATCTTCCTGAAGCAGCCTTTTATATGGTTGGTACAATAGAAGAAGCTGTAGAAAAAGCTGAAAAAATGGCTAAAGAAGCAGCAGCTTAATGAGTGAAGAATTTAAAATAGAGATAGTAAATCCCGAGAAATCTTTTTTTTCAAAAGAAGATGTAACTGAGGTAATGGTTCCAGCTTACGAAGGAGAGATGGGTCTTTTAAAAGATCATATTTCAATTATCTCATTTTTAAAACCAGGAATTATAAAAGTTAATTCTAAATCAGGTGAAGAAAATTTTTATGTTGAAGATGGGATTGTTGAATTTAAAGATAATAATCTTTCAATTTTGACAAGCTCCATCTTTAATATGAAAGAGATGAGCAAAGATAAAACTAGTGAAATGCTGAAATCTGCTGAAGAAGCGTCTGCTAGAGATGACTTAACCGATCAAAATAGATTTATACTTGATCAAAAAATTGAAGTTCTAAAAACAATTAATTAAGTATCTTTTTAACTTTATCTTTCACTTCTTTGTAAAGTTCTAACTTAAACTTAACAACCAAGTCAGTTATTTGGTCTAACTCAACCCATTTCCACTCTAAAAATTCTGGATGTTTAGTTTTGATGTTTATTTCTTCTTCATTTCCAGTAAATCTCATTAAATACCATTTTTGTGTTTGGCCTTTGTATTTTCCTTTCCAAATAATACCCAACAAATGATCAGGCAAATCATAAGTGATAAGCCCATCCAATTCACTAATTAGCTCTACAGATTTTATGCTAGTTTCTTCTTCAAGTTCTCTATAAGCCGCTGATAAATAATCTTCATTTTTATCGACACCCCCTTGAGGCATTTGCCAAAAATTTTTTGGATTATCTATTCTTTTAGCAACAAAAACTTTATTATCCTTATTTAATACAACTATTCCCACACCACTTCTATATGGCAAATTTTTAAACTCATCTTTCATTTATCCATTCAGAAGTTTAATTGCGTAATTTAATTGATTGTCTGTTTCTGTTTTTATTTTAAAGTCGTCATTCTCTTCATCTACTTGAATATCAGGTGTAACCCCAACCTCCGAAATTGATGTACCAGATGGAAGATAGTATTTTGCAATTGTAAGTCTAATAGCACCATCATTTCTTAAAGGAATTATTGATTGAACTGAACCCTTGCCATAGCTTCTATCACCTAGAATAATTGCTCTTTTATGGTCTTTGAGTGCACCTGCAACTATCTCAGAAGCAGAAGCAGATCCATAATTAATTAAAACTATTATTGGTTTTCCATCTGTTAAATCACCTTCTTTAGCGAACCATCTTCTATTTTCAGAACTTTTTCTTCCCTTTGTTGAAACTATTTCTCCATTATCAAGAAAAAAATCTGTTATCTTAATTGCTTGTGATAACAATCCTCCAGGATTATTTCTTAAGTCTAGAATATAACCTTTTAAATTTTTTTCCTTGTCAAAATCAGTAATTCTTTTTTTTATCTGTTGTGAGCTATTTTCATTAAATGAAGTAAGTCTTAAGTACCCAATATTTTTATCAAGTAAATCAGATTTAACTGATTGAATTTCTATGATTTCTCTTGTTAGGTTAAACGTTAATGCTTTTCTTTCTCCTCTTCTTCTAACTGTCAATTCTATATCTGAACCTACTGGACCTCGCATTAATTCAACTGCTTCTGTTAGACTTTTGCCTTGTACCTGAATATTGTTTATTTTAACAATGTAGTCCCCAGCTTTAAGGCCAGCTCTTGATGCGGGCGTATCATCTATTGGAGAGATAACTTTAACAACACCAGATTCCATACTTACTTCGATACCCAAACCCCCAAATTCTCCACTTGTTTCTGTTTGCATTTCTTGAAAATTATCAGGAGATAAATATGAAGAGTAGGGATCTAAAGATTGTAATAAACCATTGATAGCAGAGTCCATACTTTCTGATTGATTGATTTCATCAACATATTCTTCATTGATTTTTTCTAGCACCTCACCAAATAAATCTATTTTTTTATAAATATTGCTTTCACTACACAATGCTACAGAGGAAAAAAAAGACACAATTATAGCCAGCAAAAATAATTTACTTTTTTTCATATCATTACTTTTTCTTTTGGAATTAACTCAGACCACATTTTTTCAAGTTCATAAAATTTCCTTTTTTCAGGATGAAAAATATGAACTATTAAATCAATACCATCAACAAGTTTCCACTCAGTACTATCTTTCCCTTCGATTCTGGAGTCTGCTAATCCATTTTTTTTAAACTTATCTAATACTTGTTCAGATAGCGCCTGTATATGTCTAGAAGAGGTTCCGCTCGCTATTATCATATATTCAGCCATTGAGCTTTTATCTTTAAGGTCAATACTTATTATGTCTTGGGCTTTGTTTTGATCAAGTGTATCTAGAACCACTTGTTTTAGAGAATCAATTTTATCCATTAATTACTTTTAGATTATCAAATTTTTCTTAATTGAGAAGATGAAATGTTAACTTTTTTAAACTCCACAAAAGTGAGTTGGTCAGGTTTTTTGTTAATGTAAGTCTTTGATTTTAATGATTTTCTTTTATAACCCTGTCGATCGAATACCAGTATGTTACATTTTTTTGAAATTTCTTTTGATTTATACCATTTGTGAAAATTTATTAAGTTATCTGCTCCCATAATAAAATAAATATCAATTTTATCATTTTTTTTTAAATAGTTAATCAAATCAATAGTTTTATTTGATTTTATTATTTTTTCGTAAAATTTTATTTTTATATATTTCTTATCTTTTGTTACTTTTTTACATTCTTTAATTCTTTTAGATAAAGAGTTTTGACTTTTATTTTTAAGTGGGTTCTTTTCAGTGATAGCCCATATGATTTCTTTAAGACGAAATCTTTTTTTAGCTTCAATAGATATTGCTAAATGACCTTTGTGAGCAGGATCAAAAGAACCACCTAGTATACCTACTTTTTTTTTAGTCTCTGATCGAACCATTACTTTTAATTTGGTATTTATATGAAACTAATTGGTTTAGACCAACAGGCCCTCTTGGTGGTAATTTATTAGTAGAAATGCCGACTTCACCACCATAACCAAATTCCCCTCCATCAGCAAATTGAGTAGATGTATTATGCATTGCAATTGAGCTTTTTACATTATTTAAAAATCTTTGTGCTTTGATTTTATTTTTTGTAATTATCGCATCTGTATGCATTGTTCCAAATTTATTGATATGTCTGATCGCTTCATCTAAATTCTTGACAGTTTTAACTGAAACAATTGGAGCAAGATATTCAGTTGTCCAATCTTTATCTTTTGCAATTTGAACATTTCCTTTAAATTTTTTTTTAAACTTTAAATCACCTATTAATTTACAATTTTTTTTATAAATTTTTTCAAAGATTAAATTAATATTTTTTTGTGAAATTTTATCATTAACCAAAATAGTTTCAGTAGCACCACAAATTGCCGTATTTCTCATTTTGCTATTAAAAATTATTTTTGCTGCCATATTCATATCTGCTTCACTATCTATGTAAGTATGACAAATACCTTCTAGATGTCCAATTGTTGGTACTTTTGAAAATTTTTGAACTTTCTCAACAAGGCCTTTTCCTCCTCTTGGTATGATGACATCAATGTAGTTTTGCATTTCAGACAACATCAAATCTACAAAATTTCTTTTTTTAGAGTTGATAAATTGAATGTAATCTTTGTTAATATTATTTCTTTGTAATGCTAAACGAAATAAATCTGAAAAAACTTTATTAGTATTAATTGCCTCAGATCCTCCTCTGAGTATTACGGCATTTCCTGATTTAAAACACAGCGCTGAAACATCTGATGTTACATTAGGCCTGCTTTCATATATTACACCAATGACACCTAAAGGAATTGTAACTTTAGAAATATTAAGACCATTAGGTCTTTTCCAACTTTCTAAAATTTTGTTACAAGGATCTTTAAGTTTAATAATATTATTAATTGAAATTAAAATTTCATTAATCTTCTTTTCATTAATTTTTAAACGTTCAATTAGATTATCTTTAATTTTTTTACTTTTTGCGAAATTTAAGTCTTTATCGTTAGATTTCAAAATTTTGCTTTTATTTTTCTTAATTAAGTAACAATAATCTTTTAAAACTTTATTTTTAATTTTTTCGCTTATATTTTCTTGCAGAGCTAATTTTGATTTTTGTCCAATATTAAAAAGAGTTTTTTTCACTATAGACTCACCATATCATCTTTATGAATTACTTCAGATTTAGATACATATCCTAAAATTTTTACTATTTCAGTAGAATGCCTTCCTAATATTTTATTTATTTCCTCTGAAGAAAAAGATGTAAGACCTCTTGCAATTTCATTATTTTTTTTATTTAAAACTTTTATATGATCGCCTTTGTTGAATTTTCCTATAACCTTTTTTATACCAGCAGCCAATAAACTCTTTCCATTAGCTAAAGCTTTATTTGCCCCATTATCTATCACAACGGAACCTTTTGGTGAAATTGAACTTAAAATCCATTTTTTTCTAGCATCCAATTTAGAAATTTTCGGTTCGAATAAAGTATAATTATCGGTGTTCAATATATTTTTAATAGGATCATCTTTTAAGCCGTTTGTGATAATCATGTTGCATCCTGAAAGTTGACAAATTTTTGCAGCTTCGATTTTTGTTTTCATTCCACCACTTCCGTACTCATTTATGCCTTTTATATTTATTCCTTTTAAATCTTTATCAATATCTTTTATGATTTTAATTAACTTTGCTTTAGTGTTCTTTTTTGGGTTATCAGTATAAAGACCATCTACATCTGAAAAAATTATTAGATTATCAGCATTGACTATTTGAGCAACTCGCGAAGCAAGCCTGTCATTATCACCATATTTTATTTCACTTGTTGCTGTTGTGTCATTTTCGTTAACAATTGGCATATAATCAAGATTGAATAAGTTTTCAAAAGTTCGTCTTGCATTTAAAGACCTTCTCCTTTGTTCTGTATCTTCCAAAGTTAATAGTATCTGTGAAATATTAATTTTATATTTCTTAAATATTTCACTAAACAAATTCATTAATTCAATTTGGCCTATAGATGCCATTGCTTGACTTTTATCAAGTTTTAGATTTCTTTTTATAATATTCATTTTTTTACAACCCATAGCGATGGCACCAGAGCTGACTATAACAATTTTTTGATTTAATCTTTTTAATTCATTTACATTCTTAGCAAAGTTTGACAGCCATTTTTTTCTTATCTTTCTATTCTCATCAATTAATAAAGATGACCCAATTTTAAGAACTGTTATTTTTGAATCTTTAAGATGCATAATTTATAATTTTAGATTTTAATTTTGCTACTGAGTCTTTATTTAATGTAGACAAAGTTATGATTTCACAATCTATATTTTTAGAAAATTCCGAAATAATTTCATTCTGAATATCTTCATCAATTAAGTCTATTTTATTTAAAACAATTATTTCTTTTTTTTTTAACATTTCTGAACTGTAGCTTCCCAACTCTTTTTTCACTTGATCATAGGATTCTTTGATATCTAAATTAGTTATATCAATTAAGTGTAATAAAGACTTACATCTCTCTATGTGTTTAAGAAACTGAATTCCTAAACCAACTCCTTCATGAGCTCCTTCTACTAAACCAGGTATGTCCGCAAGAACTACTTCTTTATCATCGTAATTAGCAACACCTAAATTTGGGTTAAGAGTTGTAAATTTATAGTTTGCAATTTTAGGATTTGCATTAGTTATCGCAGCAAGCAAACTTGATTTGCCTGCATTAGGCAGTCCAATTATTCCAATATCGGCTATGGTTTTTAATTGTAACCAAATAGTAAACTCTTCTCCTTTAGTGCCTTTTGTTATTTTTTTTGGTGCTCGATTAGTTGAGCTTTTGAATCTTGTATTTCCTAAACCACCTTTGCCACCAGAGGCTGCAACAAATTGTTCGCCCTCTTTTTTAAAATCAAAAATTAATGTTTTGTTATCCTCTTCAAAAACTTGGGTACCAATTGGAACCTTTAAAAATAAGTCTTCTCCACTTTTTCCAGTTCTATTTTGACCAGCACCATTATCACCTCTTTGTGCTTTATGATGTTGCTGATATCTATAATCAATTAATGTGTTAAGATTTCTTTCAGAAGTTAAAATGATGGATCCACCATTTCCTCCATCTCCACCATCAGGTCCACCAAATTCAATAAACTTTTCTCTTCTAAAACTCGGTGATCCATCACCACCATTACCAGCTTTTATATATATCTTAACTTGATCTAAGAATTTCATAATACAACCTGTTTAAGTAGTTGTACTATTAATTGGGTTTTACTGAAACAAATGTTCTGTCTGATTTTGTTTTTTTGAATACAACTTTACCCTTGATCACTGAAAATATTGAATGATCTTTACCCATTCCAACATTTTCTCCTGGAAAAATTTTTGTACCTCTTTGTCTAACAATAATGTTTCCTGGGATTACAGACTCGCCACCATATTTTTTTACACCAAGTCTTCGACCAGCACTATCTCGGCCGTTTCTAGATGATCCACCTGCTTTTTTTGTTGCCATAATTTACCTTACTTTGAAGCCTCTTTATTATCAGTTTTCTTTTCAGTCTTCACCACTTTTTCAGCTTCAGATAAAACTTTTCCATCTTTTGAAAAGATTTTATTAATTCTTATTTTTGAAAACTCTTGTCTATGACCGTTTTTTCTTCTTGAGTTGTGTCTCCTTCTTTTTTTGAAGATTAAGATTGTTCTATTTTTACTATTTTCAATTAATTCAGCTTCTACTTTAGCGCCAGATACTATTGGAGCTCCCAATTCAATACTTTTGTCATCGCCATATGCAAGAATTTCATTAAATTCTATTTTAGAATTAGGTTTAGAATCTTGTAATTTTTCAATTTTTAAGATTTCACCAGCTTTTACTTTGTACTGTTTTCCACCTGTTTTAATTACTGCGTAAGACATATTCTGAATTTTTTTTAAGGCAATATAGTCTGAGAAGCCTTTTAGTCAAGCTGAATAACTTAAAAATTATCCTTTAAATCTCGAAGTTTTGAGAAATTTTCAATATCTTTAGCTCTTAGAAATATGTTGGTTGCAATTTCATCTTCTAAAGTAGTTGGAATCGTAGGCTTACCTTCAGAGCGCAACTTTTTGATTTTGATAATTTTTTCTTTTAAATCATTATTGGTTGGATCATGTTTCAAACAAAATTCTGAATTTTTTAATGTATATTCATGACCACAATAGATTAAAGTTTCCAAAGGTAGTTTTTTTATAATGTTTAATGAATTAAACATCTGTTCGTAAGTTCCTTCAAAAATTCTTCCACATCCTAGGGAGAACAGTGTATCACCAGTGAATAGACAATTCTCTTTTTCAAAGTAATAACAAATATGACCAGATGTATGACCTGGAATATGAAAAATTTTAGCTTTAAAGTTTCCAGCGCTCCAAATTTCATGGTCATTGAGCTTGATGTCTATTTGAGGAATTCTATCTTTATCACCTTCAAATCCAATTATTTGTGAATTAAATTTTTTTTTCAATTCTTCATTCCCACCAACATGGTCATAATGGTGATGAGTGTTTAAAATATATTTAAGATTAAACGCTTTTTTTTCTATAAAATCTATAATTGGATTAGCTTCACTTGGATCAACAACGCATGCTGTATTATTTGCTTCATCATACAAAATGTAGCTATAGTTATCGTTCAAACAAGGAATTGTAAAAATTTCCATTTTATTTTTCTAATATGAATATTCCAAGATTTGCCATTAAATTTTTAAAATTTAAATTAGCTTTACTAATTGAAGAAAAGCTATTTTCATTTAAGGCCAAAGACTCATTTAATTTAAAGTTATTTTTTTCACAAAATTGTACAAAATCTTTAATTGAACACATATGCAAGTTTGGCGTATTATACCATTCATCTGGTAAAGTTTCCGTGATTGGCATTGTTCCTTTGAATAATAAATGTAATCTAATTTTCCAGTAGCCAAAATTTGGGATTGTTACAACAGCTTTTTTTCCTACTCTTAAAAGTTCATTGATTACTTTTTCAGGATTTAAAAATGCTTGTAAAGTTTGACTTAGTATAACGTAGTCAAATGATTTGTCCGGAAATTGAATTAAATCTTTTTCTGCATCACCTTCTATTGTAGTAAGACCTTTTGATATACAAATTCTTACATTCTGTTTTGAAATTTCTAATCCTCTTATATCAATATGTTTTTCTTTTTTTAAATATTGCATCAACTCACCATCACCACACCCAACATCTAATACACGACTTTGATCTTTGATAAGCTTAGTTATAGTTTGGAATTCAAATTTCATTTAGTTAATTCCTCATAAGATTTATCCACAAAGTTTTTTAATACATTTAAAAAATCAGGCACATCTAATAGAAATGAGTCATGCCCTTTGTCAGACTCAATTTCAGCAAAACCTACATCTGCACCTATAGAATTCAATGCTATAACTATTTCTTTATTTTCTTGGGTTGGATAAAGCCAATCAGAAGTAAACGAAATTATGAAAAATTTTGTTTTTGTATTATTAAATGCCTTTGATAAGCTGCCCTCAAATTTCCTTGGCAAATCAAAGTAATCCATAGCTCTCGTAATATAAAGATAACTGTTTGCATCAAATCTATCTACAAAAACACTTCCTTGATACCGCAAATAACTTTCAATTTGAAAATCTGCATCAAATCCAAACTTTAAGTCATCTCTTTCTTGAAGTTTTCTGCCAAATTTATTTTCCAAACCTTTTTTTGATAGATAAGTTATATGTGCCGCCATTCTTGCAACTGACAAACCATTAGAAGGGTTTTTATTTTCTTTTTGATAGTCTCCATTTATCCAATTAGGATCAGCCATTATTGATTGTCTACCTAATTCATTAAAGGCTATATTTTGAGCTGAGTGACTTGACGTACAAGCAATTGGGACAGCTGTTTTTGCTTTATCTGGAAAATTACTTACAAATTGTAAAACTTGCATACCACCCATAGAACCACCTATTACAGAAAAAAGTTTATCAATACCAAAATGATCTAGTAGGTTAACTTGAGCATTAACCATATCATTGATAGTAATCACTGGAAAGTTTGTACCATAAGAATTATTAGTTTCTGGATCGATATGACTAGGACCAAACGAGCCCATACAACCACTTATTACATTAGCGCAAATTAAAAAATATTTATCTGAGTCAATTGATTTGCCTGGCCCAACTGCATAAGACCACCATCCATCTTTATTTGTGACAGGATTTTTGCCTGTAACAAATTGATCGCCTGTTAAAGCGTGAAATATAAGAATTGCATTATCTTTTTTTTCATTAAGTTTGCCATAAGTTTCATATGCTATTGGAAAATTATTAATTACTCTTCCACAGTCTAAAGTGAGCGGTTTTTTTACAATCAGCGTTTTAAAATCTTTAATCTTATTCATAAAATATAGCTGATTTGAATTGTGAGAAAAAAACTTTTTTAGCGGTTTTTTTATAGCGCTCGCAATTCAGTTAAATCAGCGCAAAAGTTTTGTACTAGAAGAGTATTATTATGTCAATTTTTAAAAAATAGCTTAAGTAGCTGTATATTCTATAAAATATACATATAAATATTAAAATAATGAGTTTACCAAAATTTAAAAATTTTAATTTAGATGTTTATAGACCAGGTAAATCTAAATTAGGAAACATTAAAAATATAATAAAGTTATCTGCTAATGAATCTGCGCTTGGCACAAGTCCAAAAGTAAAAAAAATATTAAATTCAAAAAATTTAAAAATTTTTAAATATCCAGATCCACTAAGTAATTCTTTAAAAAAAGAAATTTCAAAAAAATTTAGATGTGATGAGACAAAATTAATATGTGGCTCAGGTTCAGATGAAGTTATTCAAATGATTTGTCAACTTTTTCTTAATTCAAAAGATGAAGTAATTATTCCTAGATATAGTTTTTTAATGTATAGAATATATTCTGCTATTGTAGGAGCAAAAGTAGTCTTAGCTGAAGAAAAAAATTTTAAAGTAGATGTTAATAATATTTTAAAAAAAGTTAGCAAAAATACTAAAATTGTTTTTATTGCTAATCCAAATAATCCTACAGGTACTTATTTAAATTACAAAGAGCTAATACAGTTAAGAAAAAAATTAAGGCAAAACATTCTATTAGTTATAGATGACGCTTATTTTGAGTATATGAAAAATAATGATTATAAATCTGGTTTAGATATATTTAGATCTAAAGAAAATGTTTTTGTTTTAAGAACTTTTTCTAAGATTTATGGTTTGGCCTCTTTAAGAATAGGATGGGGTTATGGGTCAAAAAAAATTATTTCTGCACTAAATAGAATTAGACCTCCATTTAATGTTAATGCAATTGCTCAAACTGCAGCAGTAGAGGCATTAAAGGATACAAAATTTATTGTTAAATCAGTTAGACATAATTTAAGAGAAGCAAATAAGTTAAAATCATTTTTAAGTACATTAAATATTTCAACAAATCCTATTTCAGCAAATTTTTTACTACTTAATTTTGATGAGTGCAAGCTAGCAGCTAGGAGTGTTTATAAAAAATTACAGTCTAAAGGAGTTATTTTAAGAAATGTTGAAGTAGGTTATAAAATTAAAAATAAGTTAAGATTAACTATCGGATCAACAAAAGAAAATGCTGCTTTCATGAAAGCAATGAAAAGTTTGTTTAATTAATGAAAAATATTTTAATTATTGGCTGTGGTTTACTGGGATCTTCTTTGGTTAGAAAAATAAAACAAAAAAAAATTTCTAAGAAAATTTTTGTCTATGAAAAATCAAAAAAATACCTGAGTCAGATTAAGAAACTTAAACTTCCATGTAAAATTGTTAAGAATCCTAATGAAGTTATAGATTTATGTGATTTAATAATTTTTTGCACACCTATGAGTGAATATCAAAATATTATTAAAAAGATTAATCCTAAACTAAATTCAAAGAATATTGTTACAGATATAGGATCATCTAAAATTGAGTCTCAAAAAATTATAAATAAATATTTAACAAAAAAAACAAATTGGTTATCTAGTCACCCAATTGCAGGATCAGAAGTAAGCGGACCAACAAATGGATATGCATCTATATTTGATAATAAGTGGTGTGTATTAATTAAGGACAAAAATACAAAACTTAATACTCTTAAAGTTTTGAAAAATTTTTGGAAAAAAATTGGATCAAAAGTAGTTGTTATGAATGCTGATCAACACGATAAAATTTTTTCAATTACAAGTCACTTACCTCACTTGATTGCATACAATTTAGTTAAATCGGCACAAGATTTTGAAAAACAGCAAAGTTATAATTTGATACAATACAGCGCTGGTGGTCTGAGAGATTTTTCTCGTATAGCAGCTTCCAACGAAATAATGTGGAGAGATATTTTTTTTAATAACAAAGGAAATGTATCTAAAGCAATAGATTTATTTGTCAAAAATTTATTAGACTTTAAAAAAGATATTTTGAAACAAAATAATAAAAATATTTTGTTAAAATTAAAAAATACAAAAAAAGTAAGAGCCAAGATAATTAAGCTTAAACATGATATAAATAAACCTGATTTTGGTAGAGATTAATATTTTGATATATTAGTAATTTTTTTAACTTTAAGATTTGCAGTTTTTTCAATTAATTTAATAGTTTTCAAAGTATTCATTATTAGCACTTTTTTTCTTGGCCCATAAGCATGCAAGAAATCATTTTTGTTAGTACATATTCCTACATGACCTTTCCAAAAAATTATATCTCCTTTATTGAATTTTTTATTTCTCTTAGCTTTACAGAATTTTATCTGATCTTTTGTATCTCTTGGAAAAAATTTATTATTATAAAAAAAGAAAATTTGCATCAAAGCTGAACAATCTATACCGTCTGCGCTTCGTCCACCCCATAAATATTTAGTATTTAAGAAAAGTTTTAAAATTTTGATGTAATTTTTTTCTATATGATCTTTTATGATTAAGTCTTTTTTATTGATCCATTTATTTTTTTCAAATTCAAAATAATTTCCATATTTTTTCAAAATCATTATTTTTGAACCAAAAAATATTTTCTGTTTTAATCTTGTAAATCTTCCTTTTTTTAATTGAAAAGTTTTTGCGCTTAAATTCTTTACTTTTAATGTTGGATAAAATGTTTCCTTAAAACTGGATTTTTTAATGTAACCCACATAGTTATCAAAATTCAGTTTTATTTTTAACCACTCTTTTTGTTTTTTTATTATTGTAAATTTTTCTCCATAAAGAATTTGAGAAATTATTTCTGATTTTAAGGAAGGTTTTAAATAAATATTTCCTAATGATTTATTGTAATAAAGTTTATTTTTCACTGATCTTTAATTTATCTTTTATATAATAAAGAATTATTAATGAAGGTATAACCATAATAGCCGTTATAATAAAAAATATTCCCCAGTCGCCTTGTAGCCAATCAACTAACGCGCCAGATGATGAAGCAAGTGTAGTTCTTCCTGCGGTACCTATCGAAGCTAATAATGCGTATTGTGTAGCTGTGTAGGTTCTATCAACAAGAAGAGAAATAAATGCAACAAAAGCAACTGTTGCAAAAGCAGCGGCAATATCATCAAAAATAACAGCGACTGCAAATAATACTTCTGATTTTCCACTCCAAGCCAAAACACTAAATAATAAATTTGTTCCAGCCATTAAAATTCCCGCTAAAAACATTGCTTTTAGTACTCCAGATCTAATAACAAACAATCCTCCGAGCAGTGTAAATATTACAGTTGTAATCCAACCTAATGTTTTTGAGTAAATTGCAATATCAGATTTGCTAAAACCTATTTCTTTGTAAAAAATAATGGACATCCGGCCAAGAAAAGCCTCACCAATTTTAAATAAAAAAACAAAACCCAGAATACCTATAGCAATTGAGAAGCCATTTTTTTTAAAAAAACTAATTAAAGGGCCACTTATTGTTCCACTAATCCATGCAAGAGATTTAGAAAAAATATTACCTTTTCCAAGTTTGTTAGAAATTAAATCATCATTATTTTTTTGAATAACATCTCTATCATTGTTAATAGGTTCATTTACAAACATTAAGCCAATATTCATTAAAATTATCAAAGTGCCTAAAATGAGAAAAGTAAGTTGCCAATAGTTTTGAAACCCAGAATTTTCCAGAATATCAGCAGTGAATAATGAAATTACTCCTCCAAGTTTATATCCAGTCCACCACCCAACAACAACCATTGCTGCACCAGCAGCCATTGATTTTCCCTCTTGTTCACCTATTTGCTCAATTCTTAAAGCGTCAACAGTTATATCTTGAGTGGCTGATGCAATTGCTATCAATAAGCCTACCGAGATAACTAATGCTAAGCTTTCACTTGGGTTAAGCATGCTCCATAAAACTAATGACGATAAAATTATAATTTGCATTGAAACAATCCAGGCTCTTCTGTGTCCTATTTTTTTTGTTAAAAAAGGAATGTGAATTCGATCAATTAATGGAGCCCATAGATAATTAAAAGCGTATACTCCAAAAATAAGTCCTGCCCAACCTATGGTAGATCTATCAAGACCATCTTCTTTCAACCATAGACTTAAACTACTACCAATTAAAACCCAGGGGAAACCTTGGATAGCACCTAATAACAAAATCTTTAACATTCTTATGTCAAAATAAACAGAAAACGTCTCTGAAAGGTTTTGTTTTCTAAATTCAATCATTTAATTCCTCCAAAATGCTGGCACAAATAGAATTAGAATTGCAAATAATTCTAGTCTACCAAGTATCATGCCAACAGTAAGTATCCATTTGGAAATATCTGGTAAAGAAGAAAAGTTTCCATTCGGACCAATTGTTGATCCTAATCCTGGACCAACATTTGAAATAGATGTTGCTGCACCTGAGATAGCAGTAATAAAATCTAATCCTGTAAGTGATAATAATGCAGATAAACAAAAAAAGATTAAAAAGTAAAAAAATATAAATGAGATTATTGATGCAATAAATTTTTCATTTATTGAGTTTTCTGCATATTTTATTACAAAAACACCTTTGGGATATATTATCTTCTTTATTTGGTTCATGATAAAAAGATATAAAATTTGGAATCTAAAAACTTTTACACCACAAGTAGTTGATCCAGCGCAGCCACCTATAAACATTAACATTAAAAACAAAACTATCGTGAAACTGCCCCAACTATCAAATTGATCGTTAACATAACCAGTACCAGTAATGATAGAAATTACATTGAATAATATTGATCTCAGGTCAAAAGACTGAATATTATTAAAACTCAAATAAATTCCCAATATAACTATTGAAAAAAATATAATCTTAAAAAAAGTTCTGATTTGACTATCATTTTTGAAAATTTGCTTATCGCCATTCAGAAATTTTATGTATGCAATGAAAGGTAAACTTCCTAAAATAATAAATACCATTGATACAGACTCTATATAAGCGCTATCAAAATAACCAATCGAGTCGTTGTAATTTGAAAAACCACCTGTTGCTATTGTAGTCATTGAGTGTGTTAAACTATCAAAATAATTCATTCCAAAAACTTTATAAAAAAAAGCACATAAAAGCGTTAAAATTGAGTAAATATAAATTAATCTTAAAGCTATCTCTTTAGACTTAGGGAGAATTTTTTCTGAGGAATCGTTATTGGAAATTTTAAAAAGCTGCATTCCACCCACGTTCATTATAGGCATTAAAGTGATTGCCATTACTATTATTCCAATCCCACCTAACCACTGCAATATAGCTCGCCATAATAATATTGCTTTAGGTGTATTCTCTAAGTTGCCAATAATAGTTGAGCCAGTAGTTGTGATACCTGACATGCTTTCAAAAAATGAGTCTGTTACTGAAAATTCCATTGAAGAAAAAATAAAGGGAAGTGACCCAAATATTGCAATACTTAACCAAGACAATGCTGTTAAAAGAAAGGCCTGTTGTAGATTTAATTTTTTATCATGGTCTAGATTTGACAAAAAAAATAAAGTACCAAATATTATTGTTGCTATAGAAGCCCCAATAAATGATGAGTCTAATTCAGAAAATAGGATTTGAGCAAATACAGGTATGATCATTGATATACCAAGAATTATCTGAAGTATTCCTAGTGTGAAAAAAACAGTTTTATAATTACTCATTTTGAAAGAATCATATTTTATGGTAAATAAATTTCAACACTTTAAGAATTAGCAATTACTTCTTTAAATAGTTAAATTTAATTTATTAATGATTAAAAAAGAAAATTTAGACAAAACAAATGCATGGCCAATAGTAGAAGCTAAAAAAATGCTTCGTGAAAGAAAGTCATTAATCGAAAAAAAGGGCAAGATAACACTTCAAACGGGATATGGTCCAAGTGGATTACCTCACATTGGCACATTTGGAGAAGTCGCTAGAACTTCAATGATGGTTAATGCTCTGAAGTGTTTAACAGATTTGCCAACAGAGATAATTACTTTCTCTGATGATATGGATGGTTTGAGAAAAGTGCCAGATAATGTGCCGAACCAAGATCTTTTAAAAAATAATTTAAATAAACCACTTACTCAAGTTCCCGACCCTTTTGAAAAATTCAATAGCTTTGGTGAGCATAATAATGAAAAACTTAAATCGTTCTTAGATAGTTTTAATTTTAATTACAATTTTAAAAGTTCAACAGAGCTTTATAAAGCGGGATATTTTAATGAAACATTGAAATTAATTCTTGAAAATTATGAAGGTATAATGGAAATTATATTGCCAACTCTAGGCCAAGAACGACAAAAAACTTATAGCCCATTTTTACCTATATGTCCTGACACAGGAAAAGTTTTAGAAATACCAGTTATAGAGTTTGATAAAAAAAATTCAAAAATCATTTTTGACAATAATGGAAAAAAACTTGAAACAAACATATTAGATGGTGCTTGTAAATTGCAGTGGAAAGTTGATTGGGCTATGCGATGGTATGCTTTAGATATTGATTTTGAAATGTATGGAAAAGATCTAATTGAAAGTGCAATTTTATCTACAAAAATAATTAAATTACTTGGTAAAAAAAATCCGTCTGGTTTTGCGTACGAATTATTCTTAGATGAGAAAGGTGAAAAAATATCTAAATCAAAAGGGAACGGGATAACAATTGAACAGTGGTTAGAATATGCATCACCTGAAAGTTTATCTTTGTACATGTATCAAAATCCAAAAAGAGCAAAAAAATTATATAAAGAGATAGTACCAAAAGCAGTAGATGAATACTTAGATTTTATTGAAAAAGCAAAAAATCAAAATGAACTTCAGATATTAATGAATCCAGTTTGGCATGTTCATAATGGAATGATTCCAAAAGAAAATATGATTATGTCATTTTCAATGCTACTAAATTTAGTTGAAACAAGTAATGCAGATACAAAAGAATTACTTTGGAAGTTTGTTAAAAAATACAAAAAAGATATTAATGAAACTGAACATCCAATATTTGATAACTTAGTTGGTTACGCGATCAAATATTTTAATGATGTAATAAAATCACAAAAAAAATATAAAAAACCAAATGAGGCAGAGAGCAATGCATTGAGAGCTCTTATATCGAAACTAGACAATTGTAATGATGATATGAAACCAGAGGATATACAAACAGAAATATATTCTACAGGTAAAGAAAATGGTTATGCTGAAAATTTAAGGGATTGGTTCAAACTTATTTATGAAGTTGTATTTGGTGTAGAAAATGGACCAAGGATGGGATTTTTTATTAGTTTTTTTGGTGTTAATGAAACAAAAGAACTTATAAAAAGTAAAATAGAATAATGTTTTCAAATTTTCGATCTTTATTATTTAAAATTGATCCAGAAACTGCACACACACTAGCAATTAAAAGTTTAAAATTTAATTTTATTCCAGATATATTTGATGAAAATTCTAGTGATCCTCTCTTTTCAACAAATCTTTTAAATAATGATATTTCAAATCCGATTGGTATGGCAGCTGGTTTTGATAAAAATGCAGAGGTTTATAACTCTTTATTTAAGTTGGGTTTTGGGTTTGTAGAAGTTGGAACAATTACTCCCTTGCCTCAATATGGAAACCCTAAACCAAGAGTTTTTAGATTAGTAGAAGATGAAGCTCTTATAAATAGATTAGGATTTAACAATAAGGGATCTGATAGCGCATATGATAGAATTAACAATAATCCTAAAAAAGGAATTTTAGGAATTAATATTGGACCAAATAAAGATACTACTGATAGATTAAATGATTACTTACTTGGCTTGGAAAAGTTTCATAATTTAGCAGATTATATAACGATCAATATTTCTTCGCCAAATACCGAAAATTTAAGAAATTTTCATGACGAGTCAAAATTAGATGATTTATTAAGTAAGATTAATTCTAAAAAAAAAGAACTTAATTCAAAAGTTCCGTTAGTGGTTAAAATATCTCCTGATTTAAAAGATGTACAAATTGAAGAAATAGCAAATATTCTATTATCAAATAAAATAGAAGCAGCGATAATTTCTAATACATCAGACTCTACTAGAGAAGGTTTAAATGATATTCAAAAACATCAAAAGGGAGGGCTTTCAGGAAAGCCAATTGAAAAAAAATCAAATAACGTGATTAAAAAATTCTATAAATATTTTGATAAAAAAATAAAAATAATTGGAGTGGGAGGAGTGGATTCTGGCGAAAGCGCTTATCAAAAGTTTTTAGCTGGAGCTGATTATGTCCAACTTTATACAGGTATGGTTTATCAAGGACCAAATATTGTAAGTAAAATTAAAAATGAGTTAAAAGAAATACTTACCAAAAAGGGAGTTAAAAATTATTCTGAAATTGTTGGAAATCATTCATAATTTGCGTTGTATTAAACTTGACGCATGAAGGATCTCCCCTTATATAGTGCCGTAAATATTATGTCTAAAAAATGTGAATTAACCGGCAAAATCCCTATGAAGGGTCATAATGTTAGTCACGCTAACAATAAAACAAAAAGAAGGTTTTTGCCAAATTTAAAAAAAGTTAAATTTACAAGTGAGCTATTAAAAAGAAGTTTAAAAGTGACTGTAAGTAATGCTGGAGTGAGAACAGTTGATAAAAAAGGTAGTTTTGATGAATTTTTAAAAACTGTTAAAAATAAAAACTTATCTCCTAGATTAAAAAAACTTAAAAAAAGTATTTTAATCAAATCACCGTACGTAAAAAAAGCTACTCCGTCATCTAAATCAGCTTAATGAAAAAACCGTTTTTATTACTTTCACTTCTGATGGGAGTGATTGTTCTTCTTTCAAATTATTTAGTTCAATTTCCAATAAATAAGTTTGGTTTAGAAAATATACTTACTTATGGTGCTTTTAGTTATCCCGTTGCTTTCTTGATTACTGATCTAGCAAATAGATCTTATGGAAAAAATGGCGCAAAAAAAGTTGTTTATTTTGGTTTTTCAATAGGAATTTTATTTACATTAATCTTCTCAACTAATTTTGGAGATATGATCTCAATTCGAATAGCAATTGGATCAGGAACAGCTTTTATTGTTGCTCAACTATTAGATGTTCAAATTTTTGATAAACTTAGAGAAAAAAAATGGTTTATTGCACCTTTAGCATCATCAATGATTGGTTCTATCATCGATACCTTTCTTTTTTTCTCTATTTCATTTTATGGAACAGGAATACCATGGTTTTCTTTAGCTTTAGGAGATTTAGCTGTAAAAATATTTGTAGCATTAATAATGCTAATTCCATTTAGATTATTATTTGGTGTTTTAAAACCAGTTAAGGCTTAGTACATAAATTTATAAGACAGTATTTTGTAAGCTAATTTAGCTACTAAAAAATTATATGAATTAAAACCTTTAATTGGTGCTAATTCATTTATATCAGCACCAACTATATTAGAATTTTTGGCAGCTATTCGTATGATATTTAAAGTTTCATCCCACAATAAACCACCAGGCTCAGGTGTTCCAGTCGCAGGCATAATACTGGAGTCTAATCCATCTACATCAAATGTAAGATAAACTGTTTTGTTCTTAATTAATTTTTTAAACTTTTTTAAATCCCATCTAGGTTTATCTTTTGCCCAAAATATATTTATTCTAGATTTATTTTTTTTCAAAAAGGGTATTTCACTTTCTGAAATATTTCGAATTCCAAACGAAATAGTAGATACATTTTTATGATCTAAACAACGTCTGATTGCTGAAGCATGAGAAAATTTTTCTCCGTTATAACTGTCACGAAGATCAGCATGTGCATCAAAATGTAATAAACAAATATCTTTATATCTTTTAACAAATGGATCTATACATCCAGGAGTAATTGAATGCTCACCACCAAATGTCATAGGAAAAAGTTTTTTACTCAGTATTTCTTTATTAACAGCAGCCATTTTTTTTAAGGCTTTATTTATATTTTTATCAATCTTAAAAGGCTCTAAGGTTTTAATACCAATTTTTTTGTAAGGCTCACAATTAAGCTCTTCATCGTAAAGCTCTACTTGATGAGATGCTTTAATTATTTCTTTAGGACCATTCTTGGTACCACCACCATAGCTTACAGTTTTTTCAAGTCCAAACGGAACTATGACCACTTTTTCTTTGAAATTGAATTTGTTATCAATTCCTAAAAACCCTTTTTTATTTGAAAGATATCTCAACTTAACTAAATATTTTTGAGAAATTTTTTCTTTCTCTGTTTTTCCATTCACCTTTGTGATACGCATCACTTGCAATCAAAGGTAGAACACTAGTTGCTTCTGCAAATACCATTTGCTCTTGAGTGACATCAACTTTACCCCATGAACTAGCTTCTTTAAGAGTTGAGCTGCTACACGCTCCATCTCTTGAATCGGCAACTGTTATTTGAACGGCATATTTATGCATTTCAACTTCTTTTCCAAGAAGTTCAGCACAAATAACAGTATCTTGAATAAAGTTTTTAGGAACACCACCACCAATCATAAATAATCCAGAACCTTTTGATCTAATTTTAATTTCAGTCAGTTCTCTAAATTCTCTTATTGAATCGATAGTCATATGTTTTTTTGGATTTTTTTCTTGATGTATCACCAATCCAAAACCAGCACTAGAATCTGTGAAGGCTGGGCAAAATATAGGTAAATTGTTGTCAAATGCTGTTTCAATTAAAGAATCTTTTTTAACTGAATTTTTTTTTAGATATTTCCCCATTTCATGAATGAATTCTCTAGAAGTATAACTTCTTGGTTCTAAAGTATCTGCAATTTCACAAATTTTTTTATCACAGATTTGAAGTTCATCTTCATCAATATAAGTATCATAAATTCTATCGATATAATTTTTTCTTAGTTCTGTATCATCTTGAAATTGTGAACCTTGATAATGTTTAAAACCTAACGCTTCAAAAAAATCCATATCAATTATAGATGCACCGGTAGCAACAATTGCATCTACCATGTTGTATTTTACTAAATCTTTATAAATATTCATACATCCAGCAGCAGATGTTGATCCTGCCAATGTTAAAAAAATTGTGCAATCTTTATCCTTCAACATTTGATTATAAATGTTTGCTGCATTAGCGGTTTCTCTCGAAACAAAAGACATTTTCTCCATTGAAGATATTATTTTTCTAGAGTCGAAAGATGTAATATCTATATGCTCGACTGGGTTTTTTAGGAAATCTTTTTTACTATTATGTCCTAAAGGTTTGTTATCTGACATTAAGCAACCAATATACCTTGATTGCTATTTTTATCATACATGCTCATGATTGGTTTATCTTCTACCTCATAGATAAGGTCTGAAAAAAAACCATTAAATTGAGTTCTAAAAGTTAAACCATAAGCTCCAAGTTGTCCTAATTCTATATAATCATTTTCTTTTACATTGTTTGGCAATAAGAAAGGACCTTTCATATAATCCATGCTATCACAAGTTGGACCATAAAAATCAAAAGCTGTAAGTTTTTTTGAGATAATCTTATTTGATTGATCTTTAATCATTTTTGAAGGGTAAACAATATTTGGAGTGCCAGCATCAAATAAAGTTCCATAAGTTCCATCATTTATATAAAGTTTTTGTTTTTTTCTTAAATTTACCCTTACAATTGTTGAACCACTTTCAGCAACCAAGGCTCTTCCAGGTTCACAGATAATTTCAGGAAGTTTTTCTAATTTTAAATTTGCCAAACCTTTTTTAATTTCATCAAAATAACTATCTAAACTTCGAGGAATTAAATCAGGATATATAGTGGGGAAGCCACCACCCACATTTATGTAATCAGGTAAAATTTTTGTCTTTTTTATAATATTTCCTATTTCAGAAATACCTTTTGAATATGAAATCGGATGCATGCATTGAGAACCTACATGAAAACTTATACCAAGTTTTGACGCATATTGTTTTGCTAGTCGCAACAATCCAATCGCCTCTGCACTAATTGCTCCAAATTTTTTTGATAAATCTATTTCCGCGTGTTCATTTGATACTGCTACTCTTACAAATAATTCTAAATCTTTTGCATTTTTTGTACTTTCAATAATTTTAATTAATTCATCTTTTGTATCTAATGAAAATGTTTTTACGCCGTATTTAAAGTAAGCTTTTTCTATGCTCTCTCTTGATTTCACTGTATGCATGAATGAGCATTTAATATTTGGATTAATCTCTTTTATGTTTTTAATTTCTTCAATTGAAGCAACATCAAATTGGTCAATACCACTTTCTACGATAGTTTTTAGAACCTCAGGATGAGGGTTTGTTTTTACTGCAAATAGTATTTTTCCTGGAAATTTATCTTGAAAGAATTTTGAGGCAGTTTTAATCGATTCTTTTCTGATACAGTATACTGGCTGCTCAGGACGTAGTTGACTTATAAGCTCTTCAACAGTTTTAAATTTTTGCATTTCATATGCCTCCAAAAAAAATTTAATAAAAAAAAGCTTTAAATTCTTAAAACTTTAACAATAAACGTGCAATTAGAGCAATATAGACTTGATGTAAAGCAAATAATTAAGTGTTGTAATCCAGGAATAAATCACCATATTACCCTTGTTATGAAAGAACAAGCTGTACTAAAAAACATCAATGATTTTGAGAATAAGTCATTACTTTTAGTGGATGATGATAATCCATTTAGAGAGAGACTTGCGAGAGCTATGGAAAAAAAAGGTTTCTCGGTTGTACAAGCTGAAGGTGTACAAAAAGGAATTGATACAGTTAAAACTTCGAAGCCAGGTTTTGCAGTTGTTGATTTAAGATTAAACGACGGGAATGGTTTAGATGTTGTAAAAGAAATTCAGAATTCAAATTCAGATAGTAGAGTAATTATGTTAACTGGTTATGGTAATATTCCAACAGCAGTAGCGGCAATTAAAGAAGGCGCTATTGATTATTTAGCAAAACCTGCTGATGCTGAGGATGTGGAAAAAGCTTTATTAGCTGATCCATTAAAAAAGGCTGCACCACCAGAAAATCCAATGTCAGCTGACAGAGTGAAGTGGGAACATATACATAGAGTATTCGAATTATGTAACAGAAATGTTTCTGAAACAGCTAGAAGATTAAAGATGCATAGAAGAACTCTTCAAAGAATTCTTTCTAAAAGATCTCCTAAATAAATTTTCTAAAACTTAAAATTTTTTTTGAAATAATTACTAGCAAAGCTAGTTTGAATAATTCTGCAAGTAGAAAAGGATAAACTCCAAATTCTAATATTGGCTTATCCCATCCTATAAGTGTGCCTAACCATAAAACACCCAAAATATATATCGTTGAGACGGATATTAATAATTTTAAAATTGTTTTTAATAAATTATCTTTAGAACTTATCATTCCAGCGATTACTGTTGCTGATAAGAAACCAATTAAATATCCCATAGTAGGACCAGTGAAGTAAACTAAACCAATACCTTTCTCAGGCGAATTTGAAAAAACTGGTAATCCAGCAATACCTTCGAGTAGGTATAAGCTAACTGTAGCTAAACCTATTTTATATCCAAAAGCTAAACCCAAAAACATTACAACAAAAGTCTGCATTGTCATTGGTACAGGATAAAATGGAATCTTAATTTTAGCTGAAATGGTCAAAGCTAATGATCCTAGAATTACTATTAAAAAAGTTTTTACAATTGATGATTGATTTAAGTTTTTAACAAGTTCCATTTGTTATCTTTACAATTATTTTATTTAATAATCTACTTTTTTTAATATCCAAAAATTAATTATTATATAGAATAATTCTAAAAAAAATCTTTAAAACCTTAATTTAATGACAAAAAAATCTGAAGAACATTACTATCTAGTTGATGGATCTGGATATATTTTTAGAGCTTATTACGCTTTGCCTCCGCTAACAAGAAAAAGTGACGGTCTTCCTACAGGTGCAGTGAGTGGTTTTTGTAGCATGTTATTTAAGTTGTTAGAAGATTCTAAATCAGATCAAAATTTACAAAAGCCTACACACTTTGCTGTTATTTTTGACTCTGCTAGAAAAACTTTTAGAAATGAAATTTATAGTGATTATAAAGCAAATAGATCAGAAGCGCCTGATGACTTAGCTCCACAATTTGAATACATTAGAAAATCTGTTTTAGCTTTTAATCTACCTTCAGTGGATCTAATTAATTATGAAGCAGATGATTTAATAGCTACATATGTTGAGCAAATATTAAAAAAAGGCTCAAAAGTTACAATTATTTCTTCTGATAAAGATTTAATGCAACTCTATAAAAAAGGAGTTCGAATTTATGATCCTATGAAAAATAAATTTATTTCAGAAGAAGATGTAAAAAATAAATTTGGTGTTGATGCTAGCAAGGTAATAGATGTTCAATCACTTGCTGGAGACAGTAGTGATAATGTACCTGGTGTGCCTGGAATTGGAGTAAAAACAGCAGCAGAATTAATAAATAAATATGGAAATTTAGAAGAGTTACTTAAAAATGCTCATGAAATTAAACAGAATAAAAGACGTGAAACTCTTATCGAAAACAAAGATAAAGCCATAATTAGTAAAAAATTAGTAACTTTAGATAATAAAGCGCCTGTAAAAAACAAATTAGAAGAATTTAAACTCACAGATATTGATAAAGAGAAATTATATACTTTTTTAAGAGAGATGGAATTTAATAGACTTTTAAGTTCCGCAATATCTGCTTATGGAGAAGCTGGATTTAAGGATGATAAAGCTGAGCCTGAACAAAAGAAAGATAATAATCCAATAACTAATAAGAATTATAAATTAGTCACAAAACTAGATGAAATAGATAAACTTGTTAATGAAGCTGAAGAGGCCGGAGAATTTGCAGTAGATACAGAGACAAACTCATTAGATCCGCATCAAGCTGAGCTAGTAGGAATATCAATAAGCACAAAGATTGGAAAAGCTAGCTACATTCCAATTGGTCATAAATCAAAAAAATATTTCAAAAAAGATGATGTTTTAAAAAAATTAAAACCAATTTTAGAAGACAGCAGTATTAAAAAAATTGGTCAAAATATTAAGTTTGATTTTATCATTTTTTACCATCAAGGAATTACGCTCAATTCGATGGAAGACACTATGTTAATGTCATATGTACTAGATGCTGGGAAAAATAGACATAATATGGATATTTTATCCGAATTACATTTGGGTCACAAAACAATCTCATTTAAAGAGATTGTAGGCACTGGAAAAAAAGAGATTAATTTTAGTGAGGTGGAAATAGAAAAAGCCAAAGATTATGCAGCTGAAGATGCTGATATTACTTACAGACTTTATAAAAAATTTAACAAAAGTTTAAAAAGTGAAAAATTAGTAAATATTTATGAGAACTTTGAAAAACCTCTCATAAAAATTTTAGCTTTCATGGAAATTGAAGGTATTAAAATTGATAGTAAATTTTTAAAGACTTTATCTACAAAATTCGAGAAAAAAATTAGTAAGCTTGAGAAAGATGTATTTAAAATTTCAAAAAAAGAATTCAATATTGCGTCTCCTAAACAACTTGGTGAAATTATTTATAATGATTTAAAAATAGCAAATTTAAAGAAAACAAAAAAAGGTAGTTTTGCAACTAGTGCTGCAGTTCTTGAGGATTTAGCATTTAAAGGACACAAGTTTCCACAACTAGTTCTTGATTGGAGGCAAGTATCAAAATTAAAAAATACCTATTCAGATACTTTACCTGAACATATCAACAATAAGACTAATAGAGTTCACACTTCGTTTTTGTTAGCTGCAACCACAACTGGTCGTTTAGCTTCTAGTGATCCAAACTTACAAAACATCCCAATTAAAACAGAAGATGGCAGAGATATAAGGAAAGCTTTTATTGCAGATGAAAACAAAACTTTAATTTCTGCTGATTATAATCAAGTTGAAATGAGAATTTTGGCCGACTTAGCAGATGTCAAAGAATTAAAAAAAGCTTTTAAAAATGATGTTGATATTCATTCATTAACAGCAAGTCAGATATTTAATGTCGATATTAAAAAAGTAAATTCTGATCAAAGAAGAAAAGCTAAAGCAATCAATTTTGGAATCATCTATGGGATTTCACAATATGGTTTAGCAAAACAAATCAATGTTTCTAACCATGAAGCCGAAGAATTTTTAAATGCTTATTTTTTAAAGTTTCCAGAAATAAAAATTTACATGGATAGCACAATAAAATTTTGTAGAAAAAGTGGATTTGTAAATAATATTTTTGGCAGAAGATCTCATTTCAATGCGATTAATGATAAAAATTATAATGTAAGAAATTTTCAAGAAAGAGCAGCAATTAATGCTCCTATTCAAGGATCAGCTTCTGAAATAATGAGATTAGCTATGATTAGATTAAATGAAAAATTATCAGAAACTAAATATAAAGATTGCAAAATACTTTTACAAATTCACGATGAATTAATTTTTGAGACACCAAAGAAAGATGTAGATAAAATTTGTAAGTTAATAAGACAAGAAATGTCAAGCGTATCAGAAAGTGAGTTCCATTCATTTTCAACACCATTAACTGTAGACGTAAATGTTGGTGATAATTGGGGCGTATTACATTAATTTTGTTATTTGCCCAAATTAGAACAATTTAGTATTTTTAAAAGAGTGTATGCAAAAACAAACTATTGCTCTTATAGATGATGATAGAAATATACTTACAAGCTTAAGTATAGCCTTAGAAAAAGAAGGTTTTAAGGTTCAAACCTATATTGATGGTGAGAGCGCTTTAATAGGATTAACAAGAACACCACCAGATTTGGCTGTGGTTGATATTAAAATGCCAAAAATGGATGGTGAAGAGCTTTTAAAAAAACTTAGAAAAAAAACTTCTTTACCTTTTATTTTTTTGACTTCAAAAGATGATGAGATCGACGAATTATTAGGATTAAAACTTGGAGCTGATGATTTTATAAAAAAATCAGGTGGTTTTTCCATTAAGGTTCTTATTGAGAGAATAAGAGTTCAATTAAGAAAAAAGGACACAAATATTACAATAGAAGAAAATAAAAGTATTATTTCACATGGCAAATTAAAATTAGATCCTTCACAATTAGAATGTGAATGGGATGGCAAACAACTTCCAGATAAACTTACAACAACAGAATTTTTGATTGTTAAAGAGTTAGCTAAAAGACCAGGAATTATTAAAGAGAGAGCACAACTAATGGATATTGCTTATAGAGAAGATACTGACATTGAAGATCGAACAATCGATAGCCATGTAAAACGTATCAGAAAAAAGTTTAAGAAGGTTGATCCAGAATTTTCAGCTATAGAAACCAGATATGGTAGTGGCTATAGGTGGAATGTTGGCTAATGTTAAATAATGTAATAAAAAATTTATCAATTTTAAAAAAATTTTTATTCATTAATTTTTTATTTTTTTTAGTAATAGGAATATTAACAATATTTTATCTAAAAAATGTTCAACCAAATTTGATAAAAAAAAAATCTGCTAATCACATTAACGTAATAAATAATACTATAGACAATATCTTAAGATTAGATGTAAATTTGAATAAAAGAGATATTCAAAAATTTTTAACATCAACGCGTTTTCTATTTCAAAACCTAGATAGAGTTATATTTTTTGATAATGAACTGAATCTTATAGGAGATACAGATACTTTAGATTTAGATCCAAGAGCATTTTCTCAAAGGTTAAATATAATTGAGTTTGAAGTATTAAGTGAAGAAAAAACAAAAGAAATAGTTGAAAAAAAAAATATTAATATAAATAAAAAAAACTCGATTTCTTTGAAGGATGTTCTTTTTATTTACATTGATTCAAGAAATTTTGGAAAACCATATACTTTTTCTGAGGAAACTTATGAACAATTTAAGTTAACGACAATTAAGAATATTAATAAAGATGGTAACAATGTTGGGTATGTTGCAATTACAGAAAACGCTAATGATGTTAGAGCTGCAATACAAGAAAGAGAAACATTTATCATACGAACGGCAATAGTAGTTGCAGTTGTAATTTTGATTTTTTCATTTGTTTTGAATAGGTATTTTTTAAAACCAATTCAAAATCTTGTTAGTTATACAAAAAATATTAAAGCAAAAAGAAAAGAAAAAACAAATATTGAAAGTTTGAAAATAAGGAATGATGAATTAGGACTTTTATCACAGTCGTTGGATGATATGACTTTAGAACTTCAAAAAAGGATCTCTAATGCAGAAAACTTTTCAACAGACTTGGTTCACGAAATTAGAAACCCCTTAGCATCTTTGAAAAGTGCCTCAGAAATTTTACAAGACACAGATAATGGGGATCAAAGAGAAAAACTAGTTAATATTTTAAGTCATGATGTTGAAAGAATTGAAAGATTAATAACTGATTATTCACAAATACTAAAAGATGAAGTTGCTTTAAGTAAAGAGAAGATGAAAAAAATTAATCTTGAACCAATAATAAAATCTGTTGTTGACGATTTTAATAATATCTATTCTGCAAAAAGAGGAATAAATATTTCTTTTAAAGATGATGGAAATAAGGATTATTTTATTAATGGTATTGAAAATAGAATTGAGCAGATTATTGCAAATTTATTAGACAACTCTATTTCTTTTAGTGATGACAATACTAATATTTTTGTAGAATTGATCAAAAATAATCAAAATAACATTTCAATAAAAGTGATTGATGAAGGAAGAGGTTTTAAGGAAAAAGATACAAACAAAATATTTAAAAGATTTTACAGCAATAGACCTGACAAATTTGGAAAACACTCAGGTTTAGGATTAAATATTGTTAAAAATTTAGTAGATTTACACGATGCAACAATTTCTGCCTCAAATAATCTTAATAAAAAAGGTGCTTCAATAGAAATTAATTTTATAAAAGCCTAATGATTGTTGATTATTTTTTATTTTATTGTTAGAAGCCTCGCCATGGATGATTTTAAAGTAAAAGATATTACAGAAGCAGAATTTGGCAGAAAAGAAATTCAAATAGCTGAAAGTGAAATGCCAGGATTAATGGCATTAAGAGAAGAATATAAAGATAAGCAACCGCTTAAAGGAGCAAAGATTATAGGTTGTTTACATATGACTATTCAAACTGCAGTACTTATTGAAACTTTAGTAGATTTAGGAGCTGAAGTAAGATGGTCTTCATGCAATATTTTTTCAACACAAGATCATGCCGCTGCAGCCATCGCAAAAGCTGGAATACCAGTTTATGCATGGAAAGGTGAAACAGAAGAAGAATATATTTGGTGTATTAAACAAACAATCGAAGGAAAAAAAGATTGGAAACCTAATATGTTACTTGACGATGGTGGTGATCTTACAGCTATGATGCATAAAGAGTACAAAGATTTATTGAAAGATATCAAAGGTGTTTCTGAAGAAACAACAACTGGAATAAAAGCATTAAACAAGATGGAAAAAGATAAAACTCTTATGGTTCCAGCAATAAACGTTAATGACTCTGTTACAAAATCTAAATTTGATAACCTTTACGGATGTAGAGAAAGTTTAGTTGATGGAATTAGAAGAGCTACAGATGTTATGATGTCTGGAAAAGTTGCTATAGTTGCAGGCTTTGGTGATGTTGGAAAAGGAAGTGCTGCATCATTAAGACAAAGTGGTGCAAGAGTTCTTGTTACAGAAGCAGATCCTATTTGTGCATTACAGGCGGCTATGGAAGGTTATGAAGTTGTTTTAATGGAAGAAGCTATAAGTAAAGCGGATATAGTGGTTACCGCAACTGGAAATAAAGACATAGTTACAGCAGACCATATGAGAGAAATGAAAGATAGAGCAATCTTATGTAATATTGGTCACTTTGATAATGAAATACAAGTTGAGGCATTAAAAAATTATAAGTGGACAGAAGTAAAACCACAAGTTCATGAAATTGAATTACCAAGTGGAAAAAGAATTATCCTTTTGGCGGAAGGTAGATTAGTTAATTTAGGCTGTGCTACTGGTCATCCTAGTTTTGTAATGAGTGCATCATTTACAAACCAAGTAATAGCGCAAATAGAACTTTGGAATAATCATAAAAATTATGAAAATAAAGTTTATGTTTTACCCAAACACTTAGATGAAAAAGTTGCAATGCTGCATTTAAAAAAAGTTGGAGCTAAATTAACTAAACTTTCTAAAGACCAAGCTGATTATATAAGCGTTGGCGTAGAAGGGCCGTTTAAACCAAATGCATATCGCTACTAATACTAGCAGTGGTAAAATAAATATTTCTTCAGAAAAAATTACAGCAGAAATTGCAAAAGAATTTACAAATATACTTGTTAATGGAGATATTGTATTCTTGATAGGAGAAATGGGAGTAGGTAAGACTACTTTCGTAAGATATCTAATTAATGAATTTCAGAAAAAAAATAATTTAGATCTAACAGAAGTAACTAGTCCAACCTTTAATATTCTTAATGAATATAAAATTGAACACATAAATATTAAGCACTATGATCTGTATAGGTTAAAAGAATTTAATGAAATTAATAACCTAGGTATTCTAGAAGATACTGAAAATTCTTTAATATTAATAGAATGGCCAACTCTTTTATTTGATAATCTGAATAATTTTATAAAGTTAAGTTTTAGTTATTCCAAAGATTATCTAAATAGAGAATTAAGTTATGAAAATTTAATCAAAAATGTCTCTTAAAGAATATAGATTAAAAAAAATTAAAGGAGATGCATCCTTTAGACAATTTTATAGAAAATCATTTTATAAAAAAAATTCAATAATTGTTTATGCAGATAAAGAAAAAGAAAAAAATTTGCTTGTCTATGATTGTATTAATAAAATTTTGAATAAAAATAATGTTAAAGCTCCAAAATTAATAAATGAGAATTATGAGCTGAATTATATTGAAATAGAAGATTTAGGTGAGAAAACAATGTTCAACTTTTTGAAAAATAATTCTAAAGATTTAAAATATTTCAGACAGGCAATTGACTTATTATTAAAAATCCAAAAAATTAAAGATAGAAAAATTAAAAATTTTAAAGGCAAAACTTACAATATATCAGAGTATAACAAGAAAACTTTATTTGAAGAGGCTGAACTTTTTTGCAAATGGTACGTCCCATCAAATTTGAACAAAAATAAAAAAGATTTATTTAATAAAAAGATAAAAGGTGAAATAAAAAAATTAATTAGCAAATTAAAATTAAAAAACGATACATTTGTTCATAGAGATTTTCATGTTTCAAATATTATTTTAAATAAAGATAGGACTTCATTAATCGATAGCCAGGATGCATTGATTGGAAATCAAGCCTATGATTTAGCTTCAATTATTGATGATGTGAGATTCAAAACATCTATAACAACAAAGAATAAAATTTTTGATTATTTTTTAAAAAAAAATAAAAAAATAAATTTCTTTTATTTGAAGAATGATTTTGAAATCCTATCAGTTCTAAGAAATTTAAAAATAATAGGAATATTTACAAGATTAGCTGTAAGAGATAAAAAGTATAATTATCTTAAAATGATACCATATGCTTGGAAATTAATTGAACTAAGAGTTAAGCAAAATATTCATTTAAAAATGCTTAATAAATTACTAAGTGATAATTTCCCAAAACAAATAAAATGAAAATAGAAACTGCATTAATTCTTTGTGCTGGATATGGTAAACGAGTAAAGCCTTTAACAGATGTTACGCCTAAACCACTTTTAAAAATCAATGATTTAACATTGCTTCAAAGATGTATAAACTTAATCGAAAGCTTAGATATAAATCATATTTTATTAAATACTTTTTACCTACAAGATGAAATTAAAAATTATATAAAAAATAATAATTTTAAAGCTAAGATTTCCATCATTGAGGATGGAGATGAAATCCTCGACACAGGAGGTGGTATATTAAATTTGATGAATGCATCATCATCAGTAGATTTCTTTATTTTTAATCCAGATACTTTATGGAATAAAGATTACATAATTGAGTTGAAAGAAATGGAAAGTTTTTATTTTAAAAAAAAATTAAACAATATTTTAATGTTAGTAAATCAGAGTCTGAGTTTTGATGAAAATCTAAAAGGCGATTTTAGTCTCAATGAAAATTCAATTTCAAAAAATAATGTAAACAATTATATTTATACAGGATGTCAAATTTTGAATAAAAATTCATTTAAAAATTTGAATGTAGAAACTTTTTCAATAAGAAATATATGGAATGATTTCATTAAGAAAAACCAATTATATGGATATGAGAGTAAAAAAAAATTTTTACACGTAACTAATTTAGATATTTTTAAAAAACTACAAGGTCTTTAGCACGCTCATTATCCAAATATCTGCATTCAGATATATTTTCATTATTATCAAATCTTATATACAGAGGATTTCCTGTAGGAATTTCTAATTTTGAAATTTGATCTTCATCTAATTTAAATAAGAATTTACATAAAGCTCTAATGGAATTACCGTGTGCAGAAATTAGTACATTATTTTTTTTAACTAATTGCCTTATATGCTTGTCATAAATCTTTATTACTCGATTATAGGTATCTTCTAAAGATTCTGTGTCAGGAATTAAATCTTCAGGAATATTTTTATAGATATCTAAATTTCTTGGATGATGTGAATTATTTCGGTCAAGTTTATCTGGTCTTAAGTTCCAAGATCTTCGAAATTCATGAACCTTTTGTTCCCCAAGTTTTGCTTTCATTTCATCTTTATTTAAACCTGTTAATGCACCATAATGTCTTTCATTAAGTTCCCAAAATTCCTGAACTTCTTTATTGTCGCTTAAAATTTCTTTTATTATTAATAACGTTCGCTTTGCCCGTAATTGAAAAGAAGTGAAATAATAATCAATATCAAGTTTTTCTTTTAACAACAAATTTCCAGCTTTTTTTGCTTCTTCTTCACCTTTTTCTGTAATGTCAACATCTACCCATCCTGTAAATCTATTTTCAAGATTCCAAATGCTTTGACCATGTCTGACTAATATAATTGAACTCATAAGTTTAAATTATTTTAAATTTTGCTAAAAAATAGTTTCTATAGATGATTCATTTTTTTTCAAATTATAAAATTATTTTTAAATTAACAAACTTAATATTACTTATTTTTTATTTATATCCAGGAAGCTTAGCTGGTTTTTTTTTATATAATGATTTTACAAAACAACCTCAACTCACGCCTGATTTTTTTAATATTTCTTCAAATCATTTTTATGTATTTATAATCATATCTATCTTAGGAGTTTTAACTTATTTTAGATTAAAAAAATTAAATTACTTGTTTGGATTTTTGATTTTTTATTCAATAATACTTGAAGTATTGCACGTTTTAATTCCTAATAGAGCGTTTCAGTATGAAGACCTATTTGGAAATTTGTATGGCGTTTTAATTGTTATAATTTTTTGGAATATCTTTAAATTTTATGAAAAAAATAAATAAGATTATCTTAATATTATCCATGCTAAGCATTTCTGCTTGTTCGTCTATTCCATCAAATACTGCAGATGGATGTTCAATATTCGATGAGAGATATCTTTGGTATAAATTTGCAAAAAAAACTGAAAAAAAATGGGGTACACCGATTTATATTCAATTAGCGATTATCAGAATGGAATCCGATTTTGATTGGTTAGCAAGGCCTGAGAGACAAAAAATATTTAAAGTAATCCCTTACAAAAGACCATCAAGCTCGCTAGGCTATTCTCAAGCAGTAAAAGGTACTTGGAAACAATACAAAGAGGAGACTGGTAATAAATTAGCTTCAAGAATTTTATTTAAAGACAGTGTTGATTTTATTGGTTGGTATACGACTAAGTCTTCTCAAATATTAAAAATTTCAAAAAAAGATGCTTTTAAACAGTATCTCGCTTATCATGAGGGTTGGGGAAATTATAAACACTACAAAAAAAATAAAAAAGTAATTGGGCTTGCAAAAAAAGTAGAAAAACAATCAAAAATTTATCGAAAACAACTTGCTAAATGTTCTAATAAGTTAAACAGAAATAAATATATTATTTTTTAGATAACTGATTTTTTAATTCTAAATCAACTGCATCTATTCTCTTAGTATTTCTAGCTAAAGCTAAATACATTGTTGGTGTTACATATAATGTAAAGAAAGTTGAAATAATCATACCACCAAGTATTGTTGAGCCTACTGCTAACCTAGAGCCTTCACCTGCGCCAGGGCCTATATTTCCAATAACTAAAGGTATCATTGCAATCATAGTACTCAATGATGTCATTATAATTGGTCTAAATCTTACACTACAAGCATCTTTAACAGCTGTCTCAATATTTTTACCAGTTGTTCTTATTTGATTTGCGTAATCAACTATCAATATGCTGTTTTTTGTAGAGATACCTATCAGTATAATTAGAGCAATTTGTGAAAAAATATTTATTGAGCTATTTAAAAATAATATAAATATTAAGCCACCAAATATTGCCAAAGGTACAGTTAAAACAATAATAAAAGGATGAACAAACGAATTAAATGTTGCTGCCATAACTAGATAAGCAGTCAATAAAGCTAAAGCGAATATTAAAAATAATTCATTACTTGTCTCTTTTACCTCTTCTGATTTGCCTTTCCATGTAATTTGGTTTTGAGGCGCAACTTCAGCCATAACATTTTCAAAGTAGTTAATTGCTTCAGTTAATGTATAGTTTTCACTAATATTAGCGGAAATAGTCACTGCTCGTTGCCTGTTGTATCGAGCTAGCTCTTTCGCAGCACCTTCTTGTTTAAAATTAACTAAGTTAGCAAGTGAAATTAATTTACCATTTGTTTCTGATCTAACAAAAATTTTTGATATACCATCTTTATCTCTTCTGTCTGCTAAATATTGTTGAATTATTATTGGATACTCTTTTCCTAATCTATTAAATGTTGTAACTCTCTTTCCACCATATAATGTTTCAAGAGTTTTTCCAATTGATTGTGTAGATATTCCAAGATCTTTTGCTTTATTTTTATTTATGATTAATTTTACCTCAGGTTTATTTCTATTGTAATCAGACTCAATTCTTGAGAGATTTTTATTAGATCTTAATTTTCTGATCACCAGATTTTGAATATTTTCTAGTTCGTCGTAAGTTGATCCATAAATAACCATTTGAACTGGTTTATTATAATTAGATACTCTTATAGATTGAGGAGAAATTGGAAATGCCACTGCTTGAGGAACAGTTACTATTTTTCCAATAGCTTGCCTCATTACAGTTTGTGAATTTTTACCTCTATTTTTCCAATCATCTAATAAAGCAATTATAATAAAGCTATTGTAAGAATTTGCTGAACTACCAAAACCTGGAACTCTCATAATAAATCTTGAATAGGGGCTATCCTCTGCTTGAAGAAGAGGTATTAATCTTTTCTCAACTTCTTGTGCTTTTTCTTGTGTATATTCAAAAGAGCTGCCTTCATCAGTAAATCCAATAACTAAATAGGCGCCTCTATCTTCTAATGGCAAAAGCTCTTTTTTAGCAAATGAAAATAATCCTATAGATACGAAAACAATAAAAATTATAAATAGAGAAACTATTCTTGTTTTATTCAATAAGATATTAAGAGTATCTCTGTAAAAATTTGCACATGCTTGAAAAATTTTCTCAAATTTTTTCAAAAAAACATTTTTATCAGTTCGCTTATTTAAAAATTTACTAGCTAACATTGGTGATAAAGTTAAAGCTACAAATGAAGATATAACTATTGAAAATGATAATGCGATAGCTGTTTCTCTAAATAGAGAGCCTGAAATTCCATCTATAAATATTAATGGTAAAAAGACAGCTATTAATATTAAAGTTGTTGCTATAATTGCAAATGAAATTTGTTTAGATCCTTTGTAGGCAGCTACTAGTGGGGTTTCTCCATTCTCTATTCTTCTATAGATCGCATCAGTCATGATTACTGAGTCATCAGTAATAATTCCTATGGCGAGTATAAAACTTAATAATACAAAGATATTAATTGAAAGACCAAACAAATATAAACCGAGGAATGAAGCAACTAAACTTACTGGTAAAGCAATTGCCGGTACAATCACAGCTTTTAAATTACCTAAAAATAAATAAATTATTATTACTACTAAAATGAAAGCTATTATTAGTGTTTTGTATACCTCTTCAATAGCAGCTTCCACATAGTTAGCTCTATTAAATGCTATTTCTAAATTTAGGTCATTAGGTAATGATTTTTTTACCTCTTTAATTTTTTCTTTAATTTGATCAGAAAGTTCAACGGTAGATGCACCACTTCTAGCATAAATACCAATACCTACAGTTTTTAGGTTAAGCTGATCCTTAGTTTGAGCTTTAAATAATGTCTTTTCAGAAACTGGTCCAAATTCAACATTTGCGATATCCGATAGTAAAACAATTTTATTTGGTGTTTTTTTGATTGGCAGTTGTTTAATTGTATCTATGTCATTATAGGATTTATCCAAATTTAATGTTAAGTCTATATTTGCAGCTTCTAATGTTCCAGCTGGCAATCTAATATTTTCTTTTCTTAATGCATTTTCAAACTCTTGAATTGTAAGGTCATTCGCAGCTAATTTAATTGGATCAACCCATACTCTAATACTTAATTCTCTTAAACCACCAACTCTAATTCTACCCACATTTTTAACACTTGAAAAAGTATCAACTAAAAATCTTTCAGCATAATCTCCAAGTTCTAGATCAGTCCAAGTTTTGGATGATAACGCAAGCCACATTGTGGTAGTAAACCCTGCTGCTCTTTTAAGGATTTGAGGTGGGTCTGATTCTGATGGTAGATTGTCTACTACCCTCGCAACTCTTTCCCTAATATCGTTTGCTGCATTGTCGAGATCAATACTGGTATCGAATTCTACATTAATTGTACTTCTTCCATTTTCCGATTTGGAGTCGATGTTTTTAATTCCTTCTGCTCCACCAATAACGTCCTCAATAACTTGAGTTACTTCTTGATCAACTATGTCTGAGGCTGCTGACTTATAATCTACTTGTATTTGAACAACAGGTGGCTGAATACCATCAGGTAATTCTCTTACGGGCAGTTTCCAAAACACAAATAATCCAAAGATTATTAGTATTAAGGACATCACCCATGATACTGTAGGTCTCTTTATGCTTAATTCAGTAATATACATTTAGTTTTTAATAGGTTTAATTTTACCCATTGGTCTTATTTTTTTAAGGCCCTCTGCTGCAACTATGTCTCCAACATTTAACCCTGATAAAATTTCTACATCTCCACTTTTTCTAGCTCCAATTTTAACTTCAGTTTTTTCTGCAACATTTTCTTTAGAAATTTTATAAACATAAGATTTCTCACCTTCCATTATTATGCTGGTATCAGGGATACTTATGCCATCTCTTGAATTCACTTTAACATTTACCTCTAAAAGTGAACCAGACATTAAACTCAATTCATTATTTTCAATTCTTACTCTTGATAACAAGCTTCTAGTATCAGCGTTAATTCTACTTGAAACAAAATCTATAGTTCCATTAAAAACTTTATCTTTGTAGCTAGATACTTTTGCCTCAATCGGTAAATCTTTTTTAATCAAGGCTGAATAATTTTCAGGAATTTTAATATCAGAATAAATTATAGAATTATCATCTAAAGTAATAATAATTGTACTATCAGAAACAAGAATGTCTTCAGTTAAACCCGTGTAACCCAAAACACCATCGAATGGTGCAATTATATTTCTGTCATTTAATTTAACAATAGTCTCTCCTTTTTTAATAAAACTATTTAATTTTAATTCACCCTGAAGTTCGTTTTTTTTAATTCTAAATGATTTAGTCTTATTTGATACAGCAGTCCCAAATGTATCAATGCTTTCATAAAATTGTTTATTTGTTACCTCAGTAACAATAATTCCTGGGGGAGGTCTTTTGCTGAATTTCTTTTTGAAATGATTACCAATCATGGTTCTGCCAATGATCACGATTGCGATTATTAAAAAAAATGTAAATACTGTTAAAATTATTTTATTTTTTCTTTTCATTAAATTTTTCCATATTCAGCCCAAGAGCCGTCATATATTTTGGGCTCATATTTATCACTTATTAGATAATATGCAAAAGCCAAAACACAAGCTGTTACACCTGAACCACAAGAAAATACTACATTATCATTTTTTAAATCATTTAAATTAGAATTAAATAGTTGTTCCAAATCAGATTTGTTCTTAAAGGTTTTATCTTCATTTAATACTTGGTTAAAGGGTATGCATTGAGAATTAGGAATTGAACCACTTCTTAATCCAGGTCTAGGTTCACTTACTTTTCCTTCAAACCTATCTTTGCTTCTAGCATCAATCACAGAGAATTTATTTTTTGTTATGTTATCATCAATTTGTTTTTTATCTTTTACTAAATCTGTTCTAGATGTAGCCTTATAATTAGTTTTAGTTATTTTAGTTACCTCTGACGTAATTTCTTTATTTTCTAATATCCATTTTTTTAATCCACCATCTAAAACATTAACTAAATTAATATCGTGTCCATAATATATAAAGTTGTACCAACATCTGCATGAACTTATCACATCCGAATTATCATAAATAACAATCTCATCATCATTATTAATTCCTAAATTTGAAATTATATTTTCCCATGTTTTTGAATCTACTAACATATGTGGCAAATCAATATCTGTTCTTGAATTTTTATCTAAGTCAAAAAAGATACTATTAGGAATATGTTTTAGTTTATATTCGTTTTCAGAATTTCTATTTACATTTGGCATGTGCCATGAGCAGTCAATAATTTTTAATCTATTTTGATTTTCTTGTAAGTAGGTTGTTGTAACCAGAGGCATTAGTTTTTATCTAAATAATTTTGATGATATTCTTCTGCTTTACAATAATTATTAATTTTTGAAATTTTTGTTACGACTTTTCCATTTAATTGACTGTTTACTTTTTCTAAAACTTCTTGTGCAATTTTTTTTTGCTCGTCATTGTCGTAAAATATTTCACTTCTATATTGTGTGCCAAAGTCAGGCCCTTGTGAATTTAAAGTTGTGGGATCATGAATATCAAAAAAAATTTCTAATATATTTTTGTATTCAATCTTATTTGGATCATATTCTAGTTTTACCACTTCTGCATGACCTGTTGATCCACTACAAACTTCTCTATAATTAGTTGTTGAATTATTTCCACCACAATATCCAACTTCTGTTTTAGTTATCCCATCAATCAGACTAAATTTTTTTTCAGGACCCCAAAAACAACCAAGTGCTAAAACTGCTATTTCCATTGATTAAACCTTAAATTGAATTACAAGTTATTATTATGCTCACTAAAAATCAATTAGGATTTTTATACATGTTTATGTCCATTTGTGCATTTTCAATAATGGATTTAATTGTGAAATGGTCTGAGCATTATCCTTTAGGTCAAGTTTTATTCTTTAGAGGATTTTTTGGTGTGTTATTTTATTTTTTAATCATTCCAAAAGAAAGATTGCATAACTTTTATTATACGAAAAGAGCAGGATTACATTTTCTAAGATCATTTTCTGGTTTGATTGCATTAGTTGCAATTTTTATTGCTTTAAGAAGTTTACCTCTAGCCACAGTGGTCAGTATTTCTTTTGCGGCTCCAATATTTACAACAATTTTTTCTATTTTTTTACTCAATGAAAAAGTGGGGGTTTATAGATGGCTTGCTGTGATTGTAGGATTTATAGGTATATTAATTATAACTGAGCCTGGCATTTCTTCTTTAAATATTTTTTATATTTTTCCTATAATTTTTTGTATTGGATTATCTTATGTTGCTATTACAATTAGAAAATTATCAACCACTGAACCTGTCTGGTTAATTTCATTATATTTTTCTATTTCTATTACTCTTTTAAGTTTATTTTCTTTGCCATTAGGTTGGATTATGCCTTCGATAAATGATTTTATGATTTTAGCAATGATTGGAATTTTTGGTGGGGTTGCTAACTTATGGTTAAGTCAGTCATACAAATATTCTGAAGTATCTCTTGTTACACCTTTAAAATATTTAGCCTTAGTTTTTGCTATAATTTTTGGATATTTAATTTGGAACGAAATACCAACAATAAAGAGTTTATTTGGTGCAGCTTTAGTTATTATTTCTACATTGATCATTTTTCGAAGAGAAATTTACAAAAAAAAAACTATTTCATCTAAAACCTTAAATGACTAAAAAACCTAAGTATTGGACAGAAGCTAAAAGGTATCTTTCAAAAAAAGATAGGGTTATGGGAAAATTGATTAAATCTTATAAATCCCCTTCAGAGGTAGTTTTGACATCTCGAAAAGATGTATTTTTTTCACTTTGTAAAAGTATTATTGGTCAGCAGATTAGTGTTGCTGCAGCAAATTCAGTTTTTTTAAAATTTAAAAAAACTTGCAAAGGAAAAATAAATCCGAAAGTAATATCTAAATTAACAAATACTCAACTTCGAAAATGTGGTTTAAGTAGACAAAAGATATTGGGTATAAAAAGTTTATCCAAACAAATGATTGATAAATCTTTTAATCCAAAATTAATTGCAAAAATGAATGATGAAGAAGCAATAGAGTATTTATCACAATTAAGACAAATAGGTAGATGGTCAGCTGAAATGATATTGCTATTCACTTTTAATAGACCTAATATTTGGCCAATTCAAGACATAGGTTTGTTGAGAGCTATTTCAAAAAATTATAATAAAAAATATCTTCCACCAGAAAAGTTTGTAAATTTATTAAATAAAAGATTTACTCCTTTTTGTTCAGTTGCTACCTGGTACCTATGGAGAAGTATTGATCCCGAACCAATACAATATTAAGCACCTTCGATAATTTGATGGTTTCTAATTACGCTATCTCCAAGAATTGCATGCGCTGCTTGATACTCTTCTGAGTAAAAAAAATTTTTTGTTATCTCAAATGATTCAAATTCTATTACAACTGTTCTTATAAATTCTTTTCCTTCAGTTGTTACATTATTTCCACCTCTAACTAAAAATTTACCTTTAAATTTATCAACTGCATCTTTAGCTTTCACGGCATATTTTTTTAATACTTCTTGATCATTTATTTTTTCATAAACACAAACTACGTAGCCTTTCATTAATTCTCCTTTTAAAAATAGATTATTATGATATTAAATTTTATGGCTGAAAAATTAATTATTTCTTTTGAGGATTACAATAAAATTGTAGAAAAACTTGCAATAGAAATACATAAAAAATTTAAACCTACTGTTCTAGTAGGCATTATGAGAGGTGCAGCACCTATTTTAGATATTTTATCTCGAATATTAAAATTACCAATAGCTTACATTGTTATACAAAGTTACTCAGGTGACGGCATGGAAGATAAACAAGGAGAACTAATGTTTGCAAGAGAAATAAGCTCGTTAGCCAAAGAAGATGATTTCAAAAAAGTTTTGTTAATAGATGATTTATCTGACACTGGTTTAACTTTAAATAAAAGTATTGAGTGGCTTAAAAATTATGAACCTACAAAAAACTATATAAAAGAAATAAAAACAGCTTGTTTATGGAAGAAAAAATCATCAACTTTTGAACCAGATTTTTGTCCGGTAAAATTAGAATCAGATCCTTGGATTGTTCAACCAACTGAACATTATGAGGAGTTAAGTATTGAAGATATAATTAAAAAGAATAATCAGGGCTAGTAAAAATACTAGCCCTGAAAAAATTTAGCCTACAATAAAGCTTATTGCACTAAGACCTGCAATTACCCAGATAGCAGGTGAAGTTTCTGAAAATTTACCAGTAAACAATTTAATTAAAGCATATGATACAAATGCTAAAGCTATACCATTACTAATACTATAAGTTAATGGCATCGATATCATTGCAAGTATAGCAGGAGCAGACTCGGCTATATCATCCCACTCTATATCAGTAATATTTCTTACAAATAATACCGAAACAAATAATAACGCAGCCCCATCAATTTGTTTTGGTAAACTAGTCGCTAAAGGAGCAAAAAATATACATGCCAAAAACAATAGACCAATTACAAGAGATGTCATTCCTGTTTTACCACCAGCTTTTACACCAGCGCCAGACTCTACATAACTAGTCACTGTCGTTGTTCCCATCATTGCACCAGCAACTGTACCAACACTATCTGAAAGCATTGCTTTATTTATATCTTGAACTTTTCCATTTTTATCAACTTTACCAGCCACATTAGCCACTGAAGTTAAAGTTCCTGCAGTATCAAAAAAGTCAATGAACAATAAAGTAAATATTACTGTAGACATTCCAGCAGTCATTGCAGCAGACAAGTCAAACTCAAACAAATATGTCATTGGTGGAGGAGAACTTACTATTCCATTAAATTTAGCAAGACCTGATGCCCAAGCTATTATACTAAAAGCTAAAATTCCAATTATAATATTTCCTTTTACATTCATTTTTTCTAAGACAATAATTGCAATGAATGTTGCACATCCAAGTAAAACAATTGGATCACCTAAGTTTCCTAATTTTACAAGTGTAACAGGATCATCAACAACTACTTCCATTATTTGTAAACCAATAATAGCTAAAAATAATCCAATACCAGCTCCAATTCCTAATTTTAAACTTCTTGGTATTGAGTTGATTAGCCAAGCTCTAATTGGTGTTAATGAAATTATTAAGAATAAAACTCCAGCAACTAATACAGCTCCTAAAGCTTCTTGAGGAGTGTACCCCATTCCAGCACAAACACCAAAAGCTACAAAAGCATTAATACCCATGCCCGGCGCTAATCCTATCGGCCATGTTTTTCCGTAGAAAGCCATTATGAAACAAGCAAGAGCAGTTGCTAATATTGTAGCCGTGTAGACAGCACCAAAATCAAAAAATCCTTTTTCTGGACCGGCGAACTCTCCTGACAAGATAAATGGATTTAAAAACATTATATAAGCCATTGTTAAAAAGGTCGTTGTTCCGGCTATTACTTCTGTTTTAAAATCTGTTTTATGTTTTTTATAATTAAAATAATTATCAAGCATTTTTCCTCCTAAACTTAATATCTAAGTGATTCTTTTTTGAATTACTCTGTAAAACTGTAATTTATTCACATATTACAACTTACAAGTTTATATTTTAGATTTTATTGAGTGCTAAAGTTAATCTTTATGAAAATTTTAAAAAATTTAACTCTTCTGGTCACATTTTTATTTTTGCTGTCAAACTGTCAAACTGTAAAAGATAAAACAGATCAGATTGTTAAAAAAGAAAATGAAAAATTAAGTACTTTTATAGGCAAACCTGTGTCAGTTCTTAAAATTGAACTTGGAAATCCTAATGAGGATTACTTAGATGAAAGTGGCAATAAAATTCTAATCTTTAAAACCAAAAAATACGGAATTCCTTGCGAAAGAAAATTCGAGATAAACGAAGCGGAAATAGTAATAGGCTTTGTGTCTAAAGGATGTTTTTAATTAACTTGCGGAGACAATATCTCCGCAAGTAAGGTTGATTACTTAATTTCAATAAGCTTTTTCTTTTTGTGCTCTGGAATTATTCTTTCACAAGAAATTGTTAAAAGACCATCTTTTAATTCAGCACCATTTACTTTGACATCATCAGCAATAGTAAACGATCTTGCAAATTGTCTTTGAGATATTCCTTTGTGAATGATTTCTCCATCAACAGTTTTATCTTCGTTTTTATTAACTTGTTTCGTTCTTACAGTTAATAAATTATCTTCAAACTCAACCTCAACATCATTTTTATTGAAACCAGCTAGAGCAACTTCAATTGCGTAGTTATCCTTGCCAGTTCTTCTGATGTTGTATGGTGGATAGTTTGATTGCATTGTCAAACCTCCATTCCCTAACATAGTTTCAAATTGGTCAAACATATCGTCGAAGCCAATTGAAAACGGTCTTAGTGAGTTAAATATAGATAGATCCTTACTTGTCATAGTTATCCTCCTTTTAATAAGCAAGTTTATTTATGTAAGCCCCATTAGGCGACCTACTGGAGATAAGTGGTAAGTAATTTTATAATTTCAAGATGACGTCTAAATTTTTTTCGCAATTTTTAAAGCAAATGCATAATCTACTGCTATCTCTTCTATTGCTCCATCTCTGCCAGATTTTCCACCATGTCCTGCATTCATCTCGGTCTTTAGTAAAAGTAAATTATTGTCTGTTTTGTAATCTCTAAGTTTAGCAGTAAACTTTGCGGGCTCATCGAACAAAACTCTGTTATCACTTAAACTGGTTGTAATTAAAATATTGGGATAATCCATTTTTTTTATATTGTTATAAGGAGCATAAGAATAAATATAATCAAAGTGCTCTTTAATATCTTTTGCATTACCAAATTCATCAAATTCTCCAATTGTAAGAGGAAGTGAATGATCTAAGTTCGTTGTTAAAGAGTCAACGAATGGGACTGCCATGATGATACCTAAAAATAATTCAGGTGCGCTATTAACAACAGCTCCCATTAATAATCCTCCTGCTGAGCCACCCATACCTATAATATTACCTTTAGATGTATAGTTATTTTCAATTAAAAATTTTGCTGCAAAAATATAGTCTTCAAAAGTATTTTTTTTATTTGTAAGCTTACCTTCCTTCCACCATTTCATTCCTTTTTCCATTCCACCTCTAATATGTGCGGTAGCCCAAATTATATCTCTATTTATTAGACTTAATCTTGTTGAGGAAAAAATTGGACTCATTGAGCTTCCATAGGATCCATAACCATATAATAATAAATTGGCTGAACCATCTAACTTAGTTTTTTTGTGTCTTGTAATAGTTAAAGGGACCAGTCTTCCATCGTGTGACTTATATTCAACTCTTTCAACAATATAATCATCTGGATTGTGTCCAGAAGGAATTTCCTGTTCTTTAACCAAAGATTTTTCCTTAGTTGCTAAGTTATACTTATATACCTGTGAAGGAGTTTTTGGTGAGGAGTAACTTAAATACACAGTGTCAGTATTTTTATCTTTTTGTATCAAAGAAATATTTGGAACTATTACTTTTTCGTCAGTAAAATTTATCTCTTCTTCGACTCCAGTGTTTATATTTTTAGCAAATATTTTATCTAGAGCATCTGATGTTTCAGATCTCAAAATCCAATTATTTAGAAAAGTACATCCTCCTATCAATACTTCATCTTTAGCAGGCACAAAATCCTTCCAATTCTGATTTTCTAAACTGTCAGCTATCTCAATTTTAAAATCTTCAGCATCTTCGTTAGTATGATTATAAAATTTATTTTTCCATGAATTAACTGAATACAAGACACCTTTTTTTCGTTTTTTTATTAACTTTGGATTTGGTTTATTTTCTTTTGCCTCGAAATAATATTGTTCAGAAGTGTTATGATCAGAAGTTGTAATAAAAAAATATTTTTCGTCTGAACTTAAACCTATGCTTACAGTAAATGCATCACTTTCTTCTTTAAATATAAGCTCATCTTTCTCGATAGATGTTCCTAGTTTATGTCTGTAAATTGTCCTTGCTCTATGATTTTCATCAAGCTTAGAATAAAATATATATCTGTCATCTAAGCTAAAAGTTATACTTCCAGATGTATCAGGAATTTCAGATGAAACTAATGTGCTTTTTTCTATATCTCTTATACTTATTGTGTAATATTCAGAGCCCTTAACATCTAGTGAATATCCTAAATACTTATCGTTAAAACTTACCTCAAGATCACCAACTCCAAAATACTCAACTCCAAGTTTTTCTTTTTCTTTATCTCCATTCCAAATTTCTTCAATTGAGTTTGTATCAATTTTTTTTCTTAATTTGATGGAGTAGTTTCCTTCAGTTGTTGTTTTAGTCCAATACTGGTAGGTATGATCTTTGTAAGGTAATGACTCATCGTCCAGTTTTATTCTGCCTTTTATTTCATTGAAAAGATCTTTTTGAATTTTTTTTGTATCTTCAAGATGATGATTGGCGTAATCATTTTCATTATCTAAATACTCTTTTACCTCTGGATTTAATTTATTTTTATCTTTTAAAACTTCTAGAATATCATCTTGATGTATCCAGCTATAATTGTCTTCCCATGTAACATTATGACATGATTTTAATTCTGGTTTTTTTTTAAGATATGGTATTTTCATCTAAGGACGAGATACATGAATATCATTATTTATACATTGGTAATTTTGACTTTATTTTATTTTATCCTTAAGTTCTTCAGTAGTATTTCTCCCAAAAAAATATCTAAAAGTTTAAGATTGTTAATAATTATAGGATCAATTTTATTAGCAATACTATTTGCTATTGGAGGAAAGTATTTATTATCTCTCCCATTAACTTTAGTTAGTCTAGGTTTAATGAAATTGAAAGGGCTTTCATTATTTCAATTGCTGTCGTTATACAGATTAATTCAAACTTTAAGAAATTCAGGTAGATACAATTTTAATCAATCGGTAACTCCAAATAATTCCGCTATGTCAGTAGAGGAAGCATATAAAATTTTAAATTTAGATATGAATAAAAAAGTTTCAAAAGAAGAAGTAAATAAAGCATATCAAAAAATACAAAAAAAAATTCATCCTGATATTTCACCAGAAACAGCAAGGTTATCTTCAATTGTAAATGAAGCAAAAGAAATAGTTCTAAGAAATATAGAGTAGTTTTAGATTTAATGAACTTTACTATCTGCAAAAGATTTGATTAAATTTTAATTATGAAAAATTTAAAAGGTATATACGCAGCTACAATTTCAGTTTTTAATGACGACTTGAGTCTTAATATTGATAAGACAATCAAGCATTCAGAAAAAATTATAGATGACGGTTGTCACGGTGTTGTTATGTTTGGCAGCACAGGTCAAGCTCAATATATATCAGTAGGTGAAAAAATTAATTTATTAAATCAATTATCAAAAAGTAAACATCATGAAAAATTTGTGATTGGAACAGGTTTAAATTCATTAGTTGAAATTATAAATTTTATGAAAACTGCACAATCTTTAAATTTTGATAAGTTTCTTATAATGCCACCAGCCTTTTATTCATATGATGATTATGGGGTAGAGAATTTTTATAAAAAAATTATTGAAGCTGTACCGGCATCTAAAATAATTTTATATAACTTTGAAAAATTGTGTGGTTTCAAATTTAGTGAAAATTTTGTTTTAGATTTAGTTAAAAAATTTCCAGATCAAATTGTTGGAATAAAAGATACGACTGGAAATTTGTTTGGCAAATTAAAAATAAAAGATTTTTCATATTTTTCAGGTACTGAGTTGAATTTATTGGAAGGTTTAAAAATTGGATATGCAGGAATTATTACTGCAAATTCAAATGTGACAGCAGAATTATCAAGAAAAGTTTTTGATGACTATTTTAATAAAAATCAACAAACAGTTAATGATCAGCTTTGTGCTATTAGAAAAGAATTTGATAAATACAATACAATAACTGGGTTGCACTCTTATTTAAGCCAATTCGACAATATGCTTGAGAATGTATTGCCTCCTTTATCTTTATTAAAAGAGGGAGATAAAGAAAATCTAATAAAAAACTTAAAGGAGCTAAATTTTGAACTAAAATTTAAATCCGTTGCTTAAAATGATACTTGCAAGATTTTTAAACAAAGTTTTCAAAAAAAATGGTTTTATATTAGTAGATGCCGATCAAAAGAAATACATCATAGGTACACCAATTAAAAAAAATCCTATTGTTGTAAAATTATTAGATAAAAAACTTCATTATAAATTGTTATTTAATCCTGATCTATATTTTGGAGAAGCTTATACAAATGGAACACTTGTTATAGAAAATTCAAATATATCTGAATTCCTAGATATAGCACTTTCAAATATTGGGAGAAATGAAATTAATTATTTTAGTTACATAATTAATAAATTCAGAGGTTCATATCGTTATTTAACTAATTTTAATTTTATAAAAAAATCAAGAATGAACGTTTCTCATCATTATAATATTAAGGATGACCTCTATGATTTATTTTTAGATCCAAAAAGACAATATTCTTGTGCATATTTTAAAAATGAAAGCGACAGTTTAGAAGAAGCGCAAAATAATAAAATTAAACATATTATAAAAAAACTTAATATAAAAAAAAATCAAAAAGTGCTTGATATAGGTTGTGGATGGGGTGGCTTAGCTATTGATATTGCTAAAAATTCTGAATGTGAAGTTACTGGAATTACTTTGTCTGAAAATCAATTTCACTACGCAAATAATAAAGCCAAGGAATTGAAAATAGATAACCAATTAAAATTTAAATTAATTGATTATAGAGAATTAAATGAAAAATTTGATCGGATTGTAAGTGTTGGTATGTTTGAGCATGTTGGAAGGAAGTTTTATAAAACATTTTTCAAACAAGTAGAAAAATTACTTAAAGATGATGGAATTTCACTGATACATACAATTGGCTCCGTTATGCCCCCAAGAGACCCGCATCCTTGGATAACAAAATATATTTTTCCAGGCGGATATACGCCAAGTTTAAGTGAGGTAACTAAACCAGTTGAAAAAGCTGGGCTAGTTGTTTCTGACATAGAGGTATTAAAATTGCATTATTCATACACATTAAAAAATTGGAAATTAAATTGTTTAAAAAATAAAGAAAAAATCATCAAAATGTTTGATGAAAGATTTTATAGAATGTGGGAATTTTATCTTGCAGGTTGTGAAATGGCATTTAAATGGGGCGATCAAGTTGTTTATCAATTTCAATTAACTAAAAATTATACTTCAACTCCTGCTACAAGAGACTATATTTACAGTTAAATTGTTGTTAGATATTTGACTTCTCTATGAAAAAATCAAAAAAAAAGAAAAATAAAAAGCAAAGTAAAAAGAAGAAGTCCAAAAAAAAGAAAAATTCTAAAATATTTGTTAAAAACAAAAAGAAAAACAATAGAAGATCTGTTGGTAAAAAGACAAAAAAAAAGAAGTCAAAAAAAACAAAAAAAAAACAAACCAAAATTAAATCAAAAACAAGTATTGTAAAAAAACTTGTCAAACTTCAACTTTCTTTAAAACCAAATATTAGTTTTAGTTTTTTATTTAATATTGAAAAATATATTCAATCATTTTTTGATAAAATAGATTCAACTATTGAAGATTATAAAAATTTTAAAGCAGAGGAAAAAAGACGCATACAACTTGAAAAGATCAAAAGAATTGAAGATGAAAAAAAAAAGGAAGAGAGAGAGAAAAAAGAGCAGGCTCAACTAGAAATTAAATTCAAGAAACAAGCAATCAAAGAAGAAATTAGATTGGAGAAAGAAAGAACAAGAGAAATAAAAGCTTTTTTACGAAAAGAACAAGCTCTAATCAGACTAGAGCAAGCTGAAAAACAAAAACAATTTCTTCAAAAAATTAAATTAGATAAACAAATAGAAAAATTTAGAATTAGAGAAGTCAAAGAGCTTGAGAAATTAGAGAGAATTTCATTAAAAGAAGAAAGGGAAGATTACGCGGAACTTCAGCAAAGAATTGACAAGCTCAAGGAAAAATATCGAATAATCCGTGATCAAAAAATTAGAGAAAGAGTAGAGGCACTAGGTGTAAAATTAGTTGGAGATGAGGATAGAGAAACACTACTTCAAAAAGAAAAAGAATTTACATTAGCAAGACAAAAAGTCGAGATTGCACTTGAAAGTTTTTATAGAAGCGCCACAAGCTTAGTTTTCCAATTGAATAAGAGACACATCACTAGACACATGTCTATTTTAAGATGTATTGACAGAAGATTTGAAACTGGAGAAATATTCATTCGATGGGATGAGTCGAGCGATGATGAATGGCTATTGCTTATTTATATAAAAAATAATTCTCCAGATGAAGGTATTGTAATAGAAGATAAAACAAATCCAGAGAAAAATAATTCTCATGAATATAAAAGCAATGAAATATTTAAAGCTTCAGACATGATGGTAGATTCATTAACTCAGTTAATTGGAAGAATGAGATCAAAGCCTGAAAATTAAAATAAATGTTTTCTAGTTTTATTACCTTAGTAATTTTATTTATAATTCTTAAATATATTTTAGCTTGGATCGATTACTTTAATAAATTAGATGATAGGTTGGGTGACTCGTTATGGAGATGGAGCTATGATTATCATGTTTTGGGTGAAAGAGACATATCCGATCTTGATGATAAAAAGTTTGTACGGTTAAGACGAAAGAGAAATGAAGTTGTAACTTATATGTATATTATATTTTTTATAATGTTTTTCATTTCTATGTGGTTTTTAAGTGAAATATTAATTTTCTTTTTTGATTAATTTTTAAGCTGATTTTTATTTTTTAAGTAAAGCAAGTAAGCAACACATTCATATCCAAAACTAAATATTTGAAAAATTATTGGTAGTTTAAAAAATTTATATAAAAATCTATATTTTGGAATTTTACTCCATAAAATTAAAAAAGCTTCAGCGCCACCTATAATTTTTTCTCCATCCTTAACATGTAGCCTTCTTAATAAATCTTTATTTGATTTTGATGTTTCCTTACACGCATTTTCATTATTTGTAATATCTACCCAATCTATTTCTTTACAATTTTCTTTTTTATAAAGATCAATTTCAGCCTTACAAATTCTGCAGGAATTGTTAAAAAATACTTTCATTGATTTACAGGTAATAGCTAAATTTTTACTTACAAGTGAGATGAATCTATTAGTTGAAATATCATCTTAACTGATTAAATAACCCCCATGTCTAAATTCTTTAATAATACAGATATTTCTAAAAATGATGTGGATGAAATTGTTTCTGAGACTTTAAATTCTTGTGATGATGGAGAATTATATTTAGAAGACTCTAAAACAGAATCGATCATGTTAGATGATAATAAGATTAAAAGTTCTAGTTATGCAACAGATCTTGGTTTTGGATTTAGAGCAATTTCAGGTGAGGTAATTGCTTATTCGCATTCTAACGAAATTTCAAAGGACTCGTTAAAACAATCTTCAGCCAATCTTAAATCAACTCTTAAATCAATTAGAGGCACTTATAATCACTCAATCCCAAAAACTAACAAAAAATTTTATGAAGAAATAAATCCTATAGAAGACAAAGATTTAAACTCTAAAATTAAATTACTTAATGATGTTAATAATTATATCAGGTCAAAAAATTCAAATACCAAACAAGTTACTGCTAATTTTAGTGGAGAACAAAAATCAATAGAAATAATAAGATCAGGAGGCGAAACCTTAAATGACGTAAGACCTCTGGTTAGGTTTAATGTATCTGTAATGCTTGAAAAAGATGGGAGAAAAGAGTCGGGAGTTTATGGAATTGGTGGAAGACAATCTTATGATGCCTATTTGAAAGATGATAATTGGAAGAATGTTTGTGATGAAGCTTTAAGAATAGCTTCAGTAAATTTAGAGAGCAAACCTGCGCCCGCTGGTGAAATGCCAGTTGTATTGGGACCAGGATGGCCTGCAATTTTAATTCATGAAGCAATTGGTCACGGTTTAGAAGGAGATTTTAATAGAAAGAAAACATCAGCCTTTCATAACTTGATGGGTGAAAAAGTTGCTAGTGAAGGGGTTACTATTGTAGATGATGGAACGATCGATAATCGAAGAGGAAGTTTAACAATTGATGATGAGGGAACTCCAACCGAAAAAACAGTTTTGATTGAAAACGGAATTCTCAAAAATTATATGCAAGATAGATTAAACGCGAGGTTGATGAAAACAAAATCTACAGGAAGTGGAAGAAGAGAAAGTTATAAGCACGTTGTTCTTCCTCGTATGAGAAATACAATGATGTTAAGTGGAAAAAATACTCAAGAAGAGATGATAGCCTCTGTTAAAAAGGGAATTTTTGCAGTTAGTTTTGGAGGAGGTCAAGTTGATATTACCTCAGGCAAATTTGTTTTTAATTGTACAGAAGCATATGAAATTGTTGATGGAAAGATTGGTTCACCAATTAAAGGAGCTACTTTAATAGGAGATGGTCCATCAATATTAAGAAAAGTTTCAATGGTTGGAGATGATATGATGTTAGATCCAGGAATAGGAACATGTGGAAAAGCAGGTCAAGGTGTTCCTGTCGGTGTAGCACAACCATCAATTTTGATTGATCAGATGACAGTAGGTGGAACTAAGCTGTAAAAATGATTAAAGATAAAAAATATCTAGAGAATAAAGGTTCTCAGTGTCTGGATTTAGCAAAAAAATTTGGAGCAACAGATTGTGAAGTTTTAGTATCAAATTCAATTGAAGAAACTGTTAGTTTTAGGAATAAAATTTTAGATGAGTCTAATCGATCAGATAGCTTAGTTGCTAGCATAACAACCTTTATTGGAAAAAAAAAATCTTCGATAGCTTCATCAAATTTATTGGATGAAAATCTTAAAACATTAATTGAAAGATGTGTAGAAACAACAAAACTTACACCAGAGGATGAATACAATTCTCTACCGGATAAAGACCTGTATTCAAAATCAAATCTTAATTTAGAACTTTACGATGAACAGAATTATGAAAATGATAAGAAAATAGATTATCTTAAAGAGCTAGATGAAAAAGTTTTTGAGGAAAAAAAAGTTATAAATACAGAATCTGGTTTTTCTCAAAATAAATCTAATTTTATATTAATGAATAGTGATGGATTTCAAGGAAGTCAAAACGCATCCTCTTTTTCTGCTTCTTGTGTTGTCGTCGCTAAGAGCCAAGATGGGATGGAAAGAGATTATGAATATACAAACAAATGTTATCTTAACGATATAAAAAAACCTTCAGAATTAGCAAAACTAGCAATTGACAGAACCATTAAAAAATTAAACCCTAAAAAAATTGGAAGTGAAAAAATAAATCTTATTTTTGATAAAAGGATTGCTAAAGGATTTTTAGGAGCATTCACAGGCGCAATTTCATCTTCTGCTATTTCAAGAGGCACTTCTTTTTTGAAAGATAAAATCGATCAAGAAGTTTTTTCTAATAGCATTAATATAATTGATAAACCTGATATTAAAAGAGGACTGGGCTCACAGATTTTTGATAGAGAGGGAGTTCAATCTAATGAACTTAAATTAATAGATAATGGAGTTTTAAAAAATTATTTAGTTGATACTTATAATGGTAAAAAATTAAATCTTAAATCTAACGGTAGAGCAGGTGGATCAACAAATTTGTATTTTGAAAAAGGTAAAAAATCATTTGATGAATTGTTAAATCTAACCTCAAGAGCGCTTTATATAACTGAAACAATTGGCCATGGCACAAACTTAATTACTGGTGATTATTCAGTTGGAGCAGCAGGATATATTGTTGAAAATGGTGAAATTAAAGAACCTGTGAACGAAATCACGATAGCTGGAAACTTTAAGGAAATGTTTAAAAATATTACTTTAGCAGATGATTTAGAGTTTGATTATGCAACAAACTCTCCAACAATGATGATTGAGGGGATGGTTGTTGCTGGAAAATGATTGAATATTGTGTGATTGGCTCAGGAATATCAGGAGCAACAATTGCTAATTTTTTATATAAAAAACATAAAGTAAAAATTTTCGATAAAGCACGAGGGCCAGGTGGCAGATCATCATTTAAAAGATTTGAAAATGAAATAGGTTATGACCATGGAACGCAATATATTTCACCAAAAAGTATTAAATTCAAAAGATTTATAAATGAACTTATTAAGAAAAGAGTTTTAAAAGTTTGGAGAGGGAAACATCTCTATTTTAAAGATAAAAAAAAAGAAATTAAAAATCATCAAAAAATTATTGGGTTAAGAGGAAATAATGATATTAGCAAATACCTGATTAAAAATATTGAAAGTCATTTTCAAAGTGAACTTAAAAATATTAAAAGAGTTAAAAACTATTGGGAATTGAAATTTTTAGATAACAGTAAAATTTATTGTAAAAATTTGATCTTAACCTGCCCATACCCACAGACTAAAAAATTATTAAGAAGATATTTGAACAAATCATTCTTTAAAAACAAAGTAAGTATGGATGCTAATATTACCGCAATGTTTACGTTGAAAAGAAAACAAAACAAAGTATGCAGCTATTTATTTGATGATCCTATCTTGGGATGGGCGTCATTTGAAAATAGTAAAGGAAGATTTAAAAGTAAATATAATCATTGGACTTTGCAAAGCACATATTCTTGGGCAAATAAAAATATCAATAAAAATAAAGATAATAAAATTAAAAATGCAAAAATATTGATTAAAAGATTCTTTGAACTCACGAAGTTTGAAAAAGAATTTCCAAAAAATATTTTAAATCATGGTTGGAAATATTCGTCTAATTCAAAACCATTTTTGATGAAAAGTTATTGGGACCCAAAAAAAAGAATAGGAATTTGTGGAGATTGGTTCGTTGGGCCAAGATTAGAATCTGGCTGGATAAGTGCTAGTGATTTATTTACTAAGATAAAAAAATCTAATTAAAATTTTTTATCCTATATTCCCAATCACCCATCCGCTGATATGAAACTTTCATAATTAATGAATTTTTTTTGTCATACCATATGTCAAAATCTAATCTTTTATCTTCTGGAATACTCATGTCTTTAGATTGCAATTTAAAATGCTCAACATCATATTCTTTTCCATATAGATTAATTTTTTCTTTACCGATGAAAGTCACAACTTGTTCTTTTATACTCCCTGATATTGGGCTTATTTGAGAATTTGCTTGTAGCACTTTATGACTCCACCAATTTCCTATCACATTATCTAGGCTTGCCTCACCTTTGTATGAAGATCCTTTAATATCATATAATTTTTTTTCTGGGATATATGTTAATTCAACAAATTTATTTTTTTTGTTTTGTTTGGTCTTCGACTCGTAGGAAATGAGCTGATCTTTCTCATATTTTTCTTCTCCATATCCTTCCACCTCAAAAATTGTGGCACCCAATAATTTAACAACAAATTTAAACTGATTAGTTACAGTTATTTTATTTTCATTTCTTTTGAAAAAATAAAAGTTATATCCTATGACTTCGCCATTTCTTAAAATTTCCATTTCAATTTTATTAAATTTTTTATAATGACCCATGTGGGCATAACAATTATGAGATATAAGAAAACATAATATAAATACTGTTATTTTTTTCATGGTAAGAATAAGCTTTAATTAAAAAAAAATTTAACGTATCAAGCAAAAATGTTTTTATCTATAAAAAAAATTCCAGTCAAAAGTTGGAGCTCAAAAGAAATCTTTAATTTTAAACCTCGTCTCAATACTTTTTTCTACTTGTGCTCTGGATTAACATTATTTGGATTTGGTGAAGCTTTACTGGTAGTGTCAACTACAGGAAATTCACCCTGGACAGTTTTGGCTGAAGGTGTCTCTATCATTGCAGATATTTCTATAGGAGTTGCTACTTTTTTTATTAGCATAGCAGTTTTATCTTTGTGGTTCTTTCTTAAACAAAAACCTGGTTTAGGAACAATAATGAATATTATTATTATAGCTATTGTGTTGGATATAACTATTAGTTCAATCAATCCACCTTCTTTAATTATTTCACAGTATTTCACTGCGGTATTGGGAGTATTTTTAGTTGGTTTAGGTAGTGGTTTTTATTTAACAGCAAATTTAGGACCAGGCCCAAGAGACGGCTTGATGACAGGTTTAACCAAAAGAACTAATCTACCAATTGCTCTGGTCAGAGGATGTATAGAAGTTAGTGCTGTTGCAGTTGGTTGGTATTTAGGTGGTAATGTAGGAATAGGGACACTAATTTACGCATTTGGCATAGGTCCATGTGTTGCTTTAGGTTTGTTTATTGTAGATAAAGTTTTTAATTAAGCAGCAGAAGCTTTTTCGCTTCTTTTTCTTTCGTGCGGATCTAAAATAGCTTTTCTAAGTCTACAAGACTCTGGAGTAATTTCTAAAGCTTCATCGCTGTTAAGCATACTTAATTGCTCTGCAATAGACATTTTTCTAACAGGTGTTAAGACTACGTTTTCATCTGTACCTTGTGTCCTCATATTAGTAAGCTTTTTACCTTTCATGACATTAATTATCATGTCGCCTGGTTTTGGAGAAAGCCCAACTATCATACCAGTATAGACAGGATCATTATGAGTAACAAACATCTCACCTCTTGCTTGAAGGTTAAAAATTGCAAATGCCACAGCTTTACCTTGCTCCATAGAAATTAATGCACCATTTCTTCTTCCCTCCATATCTCCTTCGTATGGACCATATTCATGGAAAATTCTATTAATAACACCGTTACCTTTTGTTAGGGTTAAAAATCTACTCGTGTATCCCATCAGGCCTCGAGTTGGTGCGTGAAAAATTAATCTCTTTTTATCTTTACCGGTATCTTTAAGTTCTATTAATTTACCTTTTCTTCTATTCATGGAATCTATTACTTTTGATGAATGCTCTTCATCCAAATCCATAGTAATCTCTTCAATTGGTTCTAATCTATTGCCATTTTCATCTTTTTGATAAAGAACTTTTGGAGGACTTACTGTCATCTCAAATCCCTCTCTTCTCATTTGAGTAAGTAAAATTTCTAACATTAACTCACCTCTCCCGCTTACAACAAAAGAGTCATTTCCATCATTTTCTTCAAATGTAATCCCAACATTATTTTGCGCTTCTTGAATAAGTCTATCTCTGATTTGCGTACTTGTTAATTTTGTACCTTCTGTTCCAGCTAATGGAGATGTGTTTACTGTAATTGTAATTGACATTGTAGGAGGGTCAATTGGTGTTGCAGCTATAGGTTCATTTACCTCTAAATCACAAATTGTATCTGCAACATTTGTTTTTTCTAATCCCGCAACAACAACAATGTCTCCAGCTTCACCAACTTCGATTGGCACTTTCTTAGTGCCTTCATATCTAAAAATTTTTGTTAGTCTTCCTTCATCAACTTTTTCACCATTTAAATTTAATGCTTTTATGGCTTGATTTGCTTTAGCTGTTCCTTGCGCAATTCTACCAACTAAACTTCTACCTAAAAAACTATCTGCATAAAGAAGTGTAGATAGCATTGCAAAAGGTTTTGTTTTGTCTAATTTAGCAGGCTCAACATGCTCTACTATCATATCTAAAAGAGGTTTTAAATTTTCTCTTGGTCCATCAACTTCTTTTGATGCCCATCCAGATCTTCCACTAGCATAAAGCACTGGGAAATCTAATTGTTCTTCATTTGCATCTAAGCTAACAAACAAATCAAATGTTTCATCTAAAACTTCATCTGCCCTTTGATCGGGTTTATCAAGTTTATTAATTACTACTATTGGCTTTAAACCCTGTTTAAGTGCTTTTGATAAAACAAACTTTGTTTGAGGCATTACACCTTCAGCTGAGTCGATTAATAGTAATGCACCATCAGCCATACTTAAAACTCTTTCAACTTCAGCAGCAAAATCTCTGTGACCTGGAGTATCAATAATATTTATTCTTGAATCTTTCCAATTAATTGAAGCTGGTTTTGCAAGAATAGTAATTCCTCTTTCTTTTTCTAGTTCACCAGAGTCCATTAATCTTTCATCAACAACCTCATTCTCTCTGAATGATCCACTTTGTTTCATTAAGTTGTCGATTAAGGTAGTTTTGCCATGATCGACGTGGGCTATGATTGTGATGTTTCTAATATTATTACTCATAAATTGAGGCCCTTATACTGATTTAAATCGATTTGAAAACTTAAAAAAAAGCATACCTGGCTTGAATAATATGAGAACTTTAAGACTAATTTGTCTTTTTTTGTTTTTCTTTTTTTAATTTTCTTTTTTCTTTTAAAGATAATTTTGGTTTTTTTTTCACACTAGAATCTTTAAAAGATTTACCACTATATCTTTTTGACATTTTTTTAAAAATATCCTTCTGTAAATTTTTTATATTCCAATAAATAGATAAATTCCATAGATTGCAAAAGTAACACCTGTCAGTCTTAAAATTTTTAAAGATATTGATGTTTTGATAGCATAATGACCAATCGCAACTCCAAACAAATGAAGTCCTGTTGTTCCTATTATAAATCCTAAAATAAATAAAATAGGACTTGCAGCTGCTGGAATTTCTAAGCCATGAGCAATACCATGAAACAAACCAAATATACCAACGAACACTATAATAAAATTAGTTGGAATTTTTTTTTCAATACTTATGGCTATTCCCAACAGTATAACAGAAAATATAATTCCAATTTCAACAAAATAAAAATTATCAATAATTAATGAAAAACCAAATATTCCTCCAATTATCATCAATACCACAAATGCAGATGGGACAGTCCAGATAGCTTTGCCTCCAATTTGAGCAGATATAATTCCAACACTTATCATTGCCAATAAATGATCTAAACCTAAAACTGGATGTGATAAACCATCAAGGAAACCAATTCTTCCAATGATCATATGAGCGAAAGCTGAAGTAGGAAAAAGAAACGATAAAAAAAGAAAAATAATTAAATTTTTGGTCATTTTTTTCTTTTACAAAGAATAAAAAAAAAGGCCATCTAAAAAGATGGCCTTTTTTAAATCTCGTCTTAGAGAGTGGGGTATTACATTCCCATACCACCCATTCCTCCCATGCCGCCCATGCCGCCCATTCCTCCAGGCATTCCACCAGCTGCACCAGAATCTTTTTCTTCTGGTTTGTCAGCAATCATAGCTTCTGTAGTTACTAATAACCCAGAAATTGATGCTGCATCTTGTAAAGCTGTTCTTACAACTTTAACAGGGTCTATGATACCTTTTGCAAACATATCGCAATATTCTTCACTTTGAGCATCATATCCATGAGTTTTTTTATTTTGCTCTAACAACTTACCAACAACTACTGAACCATCTACGCCAGCATTTTTCGTAATTTGTCTAATTGGTGCTTCAAGTGCTTTTCTTACTAAGTCTACACCTGCTTTTTGATCTTCACCTTTTACTTTAACTTTGCTTAGATCTTGAGAAGCGTATAATAAAGCACATCCGCCACCAGTTACGATACCTTCTTCAACAGCAGCTCTAGTTGCATTTAAAGCATCTTCAACTCTGTCTTTTCTTTCTTTAACTTCAACTTCTGTTGCACCACCAACTTTGATTACCGCAACACCGCCAGCTAGTTTAGCTAATCTTTCTTGAAGTTTTTCTTTATCATAATCTGATGTTGTTTCATCAATTTGTTGTTTAATTGAACCACATCTTGCTTCAATGTCAGCTTTTTTACCACTTCCATTAACAATTGTACTGTTATCTTTATCAACTTTAATTTTCTTACATGAACCAAGATCATCAAGTTTTACGTTCTCAAGTTTAATACCTAAGTCTTCAGAAATAACCTGACCGCCAGTTAAGATAGCAATATCCTCAAGCATTGCTTTTCTTCTATCACCGAAACCAGGTGCTTTCACAGCAACAACTTTTAAACCACCTCTTAGTTTGTTTACAACTAAAGTAGCTAAAGCTTCACCTTCCACATCTTCTGATATGATCATTAAAGGTCTGCCAGCTTGAACAACTGCTTCTAAAAGTGGAACCATTGGTTGTAAGTTAGTTAATTTTTTTTCATGAAGAAGAATAAATGGATTATCTAACTCTGTAGTCATTTTATCACTGTTAGTGATGAAGTATGGAGATAGATATCCTCTATCAAACTGCATACCTTCAACTACGTCTAACTCTGTTTCGATACCTTTATTTTCTTCAACAGTGATAACACCTTCATTACCAACTTTTTGCATCGCTTTTGCAATCATTGTTCCAATTTCTTTATCACCATTTGCTGAAATTGTTCCAACTTGAGCAATTTCATCACTGTCTTTAACTTTTTTTGCAGATGAAACTAGGTTTTCTTTTACTGTTTCTACAGCAGCATCTATTCCTCTTTTAACATCCATTGGATTCATGCCTGCAGTTACATATTTAACACCTTCTTTTACTATCGCTTGTGCAAGGATAGTTGCAGTAGTTGTTCCATCACCAGCTTCATCATTAGTTTTGCTGGCAACTTCTTTAACCATCTGTGCGCCCATGTTTTCAAATTTATCTTCAAGGTCTATTTCTTTAGCTACTGATACACCGTCCTTTGTTATTCTTGGAGCACCATAAGATTTATCCATTACTACATTTCTTCCTTTTGGTCCTAAAGTAACTTTAACAGTGTCAGCTAAGATGTTTACACCTCTTATCATTGCTGCTCTTGCTTCAGCATCAAATTTTACTACTTTTGCCATTGTATCTCTCCTTTATAATTATTTACTTACTTGAAATACCCATAATGTCTGACTCTTTCATTATGCTGTATTCTTTACCATCAATTTTAACTTCAGTGCCTGACCATTTACCGAATAAAACTTTATCTCCAACTTTGACATCCATTGGTATAGTTTTTCCATCTTCAGTTTTTGCACCACCACCTACAGCTACAACTTTTCCTTCTTGAGGCTTTTCTTGAGCTGAATCTGGTATGATAATCCCACCCGCAGTTTTCTCACTACTGTCTAAAACTTCTATTAAAACTCTATCGTGTAACGGTTTAAACTTCATAAATTCTCCTTTAAATAAATATGCTGGTCATATAGATATTTGACTTTGTATTTCAAGATCTCTTTAAATTCTCAAAGGCTAAAAAACTTAGAAAAATTGAGTTTTTAGGGTTATATCTAATTCGTATGACTAAAAATTTAGACAATGAGGGACTAAAATCAATAGTTAACAATTATGATCTTTTTTATATTGATTTGTGGGGGGTCGTTCATAATGGGATTTCACTTCATCAAGGAGCAATAGAAGTTTTATCAAATTTAGATAACTTAAAAAAAGATTACATACTTTTAACAAATGCCCCAAGACCCAATGAAACTGTAAAAGTATTTCTAAAAAAATTAAAAATGAATAGTCAACAAATTAACCATGTTTACACTTCTGGTCAGGCAGCTTTGAATTATCTATCAAAAAATTTAAAAGATAAATTGTTTTATCATATTGGACCACCAAGAGATTTTGATTTGTTTATTAATTTCAAAAAAAAAAGAATAGAAAACATAAATGAATGTGAATATATTTTATGCACAGGATTGTTTGATGATAAAAGTGAAGACCTAAATTATTACAAAGATTTATTTGAGAACAACTTAAATAAAATTATGGTTTGCACTAATCCAGATTTAATAGTTGATCGTGGAGAAAAAAGAGAATTTTGTGCAGGATCAGTAGCAATGGTTTTTGAAAAAATGGGAGGTAAAGTTATATATTTTGGCAAACCTTATCCTGAAGTTTACAATCAAGCTTATAATAATATTGGTAAGAAAATATTATGTATTGGAGATAATTTAAACACTGATATTAAGGGTGCAAATCTTCTAAACTTTGATTCATTAATTGTTTCAAATGGTATTCATAAATCAGAAATAGAAAATGAAGGTATTGATAAAGTATCAAAATCTTACGAGTCAATTCCAAACTACATTCAATCTAATTTAAAATGGTAAAAATGAAAGTTTATAAAAGTTTTAATATCCCTAAAAATATCACAGGATCAATAATATTAATTGGTAATTTTGATGGTGTGCATTTGGGACATCAAAAACTTTTTAAAGAGGCAAAAAAATACAAAAAAAAATTTAAGCTTAAAATTGGAGTTTTGACGTTTGAGCCAATGCCAAAAATGTTTTTTAATAAATCTTTAAAAAATTTTAGAATATCCTCATTAAGTCAAAAAATAAATTTAATGGAAAATTTGAAGATAGATTTTTTAATAACTAAAAAATTCAACAAAAAATTTTCCTCAACAAATTCTGTAAATTTTATAAAAAATATTATTTCAAAAAAATTAAAAGCCAAGTTTATTTTTGTAAGTGATAATTTTAAATTTGGAAAAAATAGAGAGGGAGATGTTAAACAATTATTAAATTTTGAAAAAGAATTAGGTTATAAACTGATTAAACCCAAACCTTTAAAAATAAAAAATAAGATTGCATCCTCAACATCAATTAGAAAATTTATTGGAAGTGGCAAATTAGACTTAGCAAATAAATTTTTAGATAGAAAATGGTCTATAGAGGGGAAGGTTGAAAAAGGTAGACAACTTGGACGTAAAATTGGTTTTCCAACATGCAACATTGATATTAACGATTATATAATTCCAAAATTAGGTGTTTACGCTGTAAGAGTGTTTATTAAGAATAGAATCTTTAAAGGAATAGCTAATATTGGTTATAGACCAACATTTAATCAAAAAAAATTGTTATTAGAGGTGCATCTATTTAATTTTTCTGGAAATCTTTATAATAAGTATTTAAGAGTAGATTTTTTAAAATTTATTCGAAAAGAAAAAAAATTTACAAATATTGATAAACTAAAAAAACAAATAAAAATTGATTTAAGAATTGCAAAAAAAAATTATGTCTAAATCAGATATTAACCTTCCAAAAACTTCCTTTTCAATGAAGGCAAATCTTTCAACAAGAGAACCTGAAACGCTTAATTATTGGAAGGAAATAAATCTTTACGAAACAATTAGAAAATCAAGCAAAGGCAAGGAAAAGTTTGTACTGCATGATGGCCCTCCATATGCCAATGGAAATATTCATATGGGTACTGCACTTAATAAAATTCTTAAAGATATAATAGTAAAATTTCATCAAATGGATGGCAAAGACTCTATATATGTTCCTGGCTGGGATTGTCATGGACTTCCAATTGAATGGAAGATTGAGGAACAGTATAAAAAAAATAAAAAGAATAAAAATGATGTTCCGATAGTAGAATTTAGGAAGGAGTGCAGAGAGTTTGCTGAAAAATGGATTGAGGTTCATAAAGGACAATTCAAAAGACTTGGTGTTGTAGGAGATTGGGAAAATTATTACTCAACAATGAGTTATGAAGCAGAAGCTCAAATTGTTAGAGAACTTGGCAAATTTTTGAAAGAAGGAAGTCTTTATAGAGGATTTAAGCCAGTTTTATGGTCTACAGTTGAAAAAACAGCTTTAGCTGATGCAGAAGTTGAATATCAAGATCATAAATCAGATACGATCTATACAGCTTTCAATGTAAAAAGTTCAAAACTTAAAGATATTGAGGGTTCTGACATTATTATTTGGACAACAACTCCATGGACTATTCCAGCAAATAAAGCTTTAGCTTACAATCAAGCTCTCGAGTATCTCTTGATAAAAATAAATGACGAGGGTGATTTTCAAGGTAAACAAATAATTATTGCAAAAGCATTATTAGAGTCTGTTGTTAAAGAGTGCGATTTAAAAAACTATGAAATATTAAATACTTTTTTAGGAAAAGAATTAGAGGACACAATTTGTAAACATCCATTTTTCGAACTAGGTTATGATTTTGATATTCCAATGCTTGAGGCAAGATTTGTTACCACAGAGCAAGGAACAGGCATTGTTCACTGTGCGCCAAGTCATGGTCCAGATGATTTTAATTTATGTCTTAACAATGGAATTAAAGCAATTGAAACAGTAGATGGAGATGGAAAATATACCAATAATGTAAAAGGTTTTGAAGGTCTACACATATTCAAATCTAACTCAATTGTAATTGAAAAGTTAAAAGAGTTTAAAAGATTACTTATAAATGGAGAATTAGTTCATTCCTATCCTCACTCTTGGAGATCTAAAGCACCGTTAGTACATAGAGCAACACCGCAATGGTTTATATCTATGGAAAGTCATCAACTAAGAGACAAAGCTTTAAAGGCTATTGATGAAACAAACTTTTATCCAAAAAAAGGAAAAGAAAGATTAAAAGCGATGATTGAAACAAGACCAGATTGGTGCGTTTCAAGGCAAAGAGTTTGGGGTGTTCCACTACCTATTTTTGTTCATAAAGAAACAAAGAAAATTTTAGTTGATGATGAAGTAATTGAAAACATTGCAAAGATTTATGAAAAAGAAGGTTCAGATTGTTGGTTCTCTGATGACCCTCAGAGATTTTTAGGAGAAAAATATCAATCTAAAGATTATGAAAAATTAAGTGATATCGTGGAAGTATGGTTTGATAGTGGTTCAACGCATACTTTTGTTTTGGAAAAAAGAGAAGATTTAAAATGGCCTGCATCAATGTATTTAGAAGGTTCAGATCAACATAGAGGTTGGTTTCATTCTTCTCTTCTTGAATCTTGTGGAACGAGAGGAAGAGCTCCGTTCGAATCTATTTTATCTCATGGTTTTGTTGTTGATGGAAAAGGGTTGAAAATGTCAAAGTCACTAGGAAATGTAATTGCTCCAGAAGATATTTTAAAAAAATATGGAGCTGACATATTAAGAATATGGGTTGCATCATCAAATTATGCAGAAGATTTAAGAATTGATTATGCAATTTTAGATCAACATGCTGACTCTTATAGAAAAATTCGAAATACATTTAGGTATTTATTAGGAAATATAAACGATGAATTTAATTCGATAAAACCTGAAAATTTAGATCTTAAAAAACTACCCGAGCTTGAACAATATATTTTAAATAGAGTTTTTGAAGTTGATAAAATATTTCATGAAAATTTTAAAAAATATGATTTTCATAATTTATATAAAGAGCTATTAAATTTTTGCACAGTGGATTTGTCTGCTTTTTATTTTGATATTAGAAAAGACTCTCTTTATTGCGATTTAAAAGATTCTGAAAAAAGAAAAAATTGTGTTTTAGTATTAAATATAATTTTAGATTATTTATTGAAATGGTTCGCGCCAATACTTTCATTTACTACGGAAGAAATCTTTAAACTAATCCAAAAAGATAAACAAAGTATACATTTAGAACTCTTTAATAAAGAATCCAAAGTTTTTGAAAATAAAGAAATTTATGAAAAATGGGAACAGTTAAAAAAAATCAGAGAAACATGCAACTCAAGCATCGAAGAAAAAAGAGCAAGCAAAGAAATTGGATCTAGTTTAGAGGCAGAAATCAATATTAGTTTAGATCAAGATTTGTTTGAGAAGTTTAAGAACATAGATTTTGCTGAATTATGTATTACTTCTAGTGCAACGGTCACAAAAGGAGATAAAGAAATTGAAGTTGAAACAAAGAAAGCAAGTGGCTCAAAATGCTCATTGTGTTGGAAGATTAGTTCAAAACCTTGTTCAAGGCAGAATTGTTCTTTAAATGGCTAAATTAAATATCTTTAAAAATAAAATTTTTGTCAGTTGTCTAATAATTTTTATTTTTTTTCTAATTGATAGAATTACAAAAGAACTTGTAATCAGATATGTAGAAAATAATTTTGATTACGAAATATTCACATCAAATTACCTAAATATAATATTGACTTGGAATGATGGTATAGCATTTGGGCTGTTGTCTCAGAATGATAGCTTAATTTATAATCTAATTTCTCTATTAATATTTTCTATTATTTTAGTATTAGTTTGGATGTTAAAAAGTAATTATGGAATAAGTTTTTTAGCGTTGCTTTTGATAATTGGAGGTGCGGTAGGTAATTTTTATGATCGAATTGTAAATAAATCGGTGCCTGATTTTATAGATTTTCATGTTGGAGAATTTCATTGGTTTGTATTTAATTTTGCAGATGTATTTATATCAATTGGTGTGATAATAATGATATTTATAGAAATATTTTTTAATAAAAAATCTAATGAATAAAAATATAATTTTAATACTTTTTGTTTCGCTTTTGTTTTCATCCTGCAAAGCTGTGAAAGATACTTTTGTTCCAAAAAAAAATTTAGGTAGCGATGAGTTTTTAGTTGAAAAGAAATCACCGCTAGTAATGCCACCTGATTTTAATGATTTACCATTACCCAAAGAAGAAATTATTGAAACAAATACAGTATCTCAAAAAAATAAAATACAATCATTAATTAAAGGATCAAAAAACACTCAAACCAAAACAGAAAATACCGGTGTAAATAAATCTCTTGAAAGTCTAGTTCTAGAAAAAATTAAGAAATAATGAAAAAAATTACATCTGGAATAAAATTTAAAAATTTTTTTCCTCAAAAAAAAAATTTATATTTAACCAATTATTTAACTAAATTAATTAATCAGCCTAACGAAGTAATTAATTCTTTAAAGAAAGATTATAAAGACAGTTATAGTTCTAAAGAAATTAAAAAATTTAAATCCATGGAGTTATTCAATGTGATAGGTATGGGAGGCTCATCTCTGGGTGCTCATGCAATTTATAGTTTCCTAAACAAAAACATTAGAAAAAAATTTCTATTTTACAAAAATCTACAAAGCAATTTCAAAAATAAAAAATCTAAAAAAGCCATAAATCTTATAATTTCAAAATCAGGCAACACTGATGAAACAATAGTAAACTCAAATGTGCTAATTCAAAAAAAAGACAAAAATATATTTATTACAGAAAATAGTAACAATTATTTACGAGCATTAGCTGCAAAATTAAAATCAGAAATAATTGACCACAACAATTATATTGGAGGGAGATACTCAGTTTTATCAGAGGTAGGAATGTTACCAGCGGAATTAATGGGTTTAAATCCCAAAAATTTTCGACAACTAAATAGTCTTATTAAAAATAAAGTATTTTTAGAAAATTTAATAAACAACGTTTCAGCAATTCACAAACTTTATAAAAGAAAAAAATATAATTCTATTATTTTGAATTATGATGAGAGTTCAAAAGATCTTTTTGAGTGGTATAGGCAACTAGTTGCTGAAAGTTTAGGAAAAAAAGGAAAAGGCATTTTACCAATCATATCAAATGTACCTAAAGATAATCACAGTGTTATGCAACTGTTTCTTGATGGTTTTAAAAATAATTTTTTTACTTTCTTTTTTGTCAAAAATTCTTCATCTTTAAGAATAAACAATACTTCTATTTTAACAGCCAAAAAATATTTGAAAAATAAATCTTTAGAACAAATTATCTTTGCACAAAAAAATGCTACAGAAAAAGTTTTTTATACAAAGCAAATATCTTTTAGAAGTTTTGAAATAATTCAAAAAAATGAAAAAAGTCTTGGTGAACTATTTTGTTTTTTCATTCTGGAAACTATTCTTTTAGGAAAATTATTAAAGGTTAATCCTTACGATCAACCTTCTGTAGAATTAATTAAAAAAGAAACAAAAAAAAATTTAATTTTTTAACTTTCCAAAAATAATTTTTGCAATACCATATTTTTTTTCTTCAATAATTTGAAAATTATCAGGGAATGCATCTATTTCTTTTTTGTGCCTGTGTATAATAAAAATTGTATTTGATTTTGTGATTTCTTTATTTTTAATCTTAATGATTAAATTAGTTAAATCTTTTTCCTTATAAGGAGGGTCAAGAAAAATAATATCATATTTGTAATTGAAATTTGTTTTTGAAATATTTTTGAATATATCTGTTTCTATAATTTCATAATCAAAATCGGCTTTGAGATTAGAGAGATTTTTTTTTAATATTGGTAAAACTTCTTTATAATTTTCTACGAATGTAACAGATTTAGCTTTTCTAGATATACATTCTAATCCAAAAGAACCAACGCCAGAAAATAAATCTAAAACATGTGAATTTTCAATTTCCAAATTGAACTTTGAAGAATGATGGAGAATGTTAAAAATTGATTCTTTTGTAAGATCTTTAAGGGGCCTGGTTTCTTTATCATTTGGTTGAAGTAATTTTTTACCTTTAAATTGTCCACCTATAATCCTCATTATTTGATCACTTTATGAGCTATATCTTTTCTATAGAAACCATTTTCCCAATTTAAATTATTTAAATTTTCTAAAATTTCTTTTCGTGCACTGCTAAAATTTTCAGATAAAGAAACAAAATTTAATACACGACCACCTGTAGCACATATTTTACTCTGAATTTTTTTTGTACCTGCATGAAAAATGTAACTATTGTTTCTTAGTTTTAATTTTTCTAAATTTTTTATTTCAACATTTTTTTCAAATTTTTCTGGATATCCTTTAGAACATAATACTATGCAAACACTATTTTCATCTTTCCATTCTATGTTAGAATTTTTTAAATCTTCATTCACACAAGAATTAATTATTTCAAATAAATCAGTTTTTACTCTTGGCAAGATCGTCTGACATTCTGGATCACCCATTCTTACATTATATTCAATTAAGTAAGGATTATTATTTACTATCATCAAACCCGCATACAAAAAACCTTGGTATGATGTGCCTAAATCTTTTAATCCCTTAAGCGTTGGTTTTATTATTCTATCTAAAATTTTTTTCTCAATCTCTGATGAGTATAATCTTGATGGTGAATAGGCACCCATACCACCAGTATTTTTGCCTTTGTCTCCCTCTAATACTCTCTTGTGATCTTGAGCTGTCCCAAAGTTTTTTATTGTAGTTCCATCAGTAATTATAAAGAAACTCATTTCTTCACCATTAAGAAATTCTTCTAATAATATATTTTTAGCTTCACCAAATTTTCCATCAAATATTTCTTCAACAGCAACAATTGCTTCATCTTGTGTATTACAAATGTAAACCCCTTTACCTGATGCTAAATTGTCTGCTTTGATAACAATGGGGTAGTTTACTTGACCAAGGTAGTTCAGAGTATCTTTTGAATTTGTGAAAATACCAAATTTTGCTGTTGGTATATTATATTTTTCACATAGTTTTTTTGTAAAAATTTTTGATCCCTCTAATTGTGAGGCAATTTTATTTGGGCCAAAAACTTTTATATTAAATTTTTGTAAATAGTCAGTTATGCCATCAACTAACGGTTGCTCAGGCCCTACAATAACTAAATCAATTTTATTTTCATCTATGAAATTTTTTAATTTTTCAAAATTATTCAGATCAATTTGAATGTTAGTTGCAATATTTTCTGTTCCAGCATTACCTGGGAAACAATAAATTTTATTTACTTTTTTTGAAAAAGATAAAAATTTTGTTATGGCATGTTCTCTTCCACCACTTCCTATTACTCCAATAATCATATATAGCTATATAGACTATAAATGAGTGAAAAATTAGCAAAATTAAAATATTTACCAAATAATTTTGAAATAATAGAGAATGGAACTCACGTTAAATGTGCTATTTCTGGTAAACTCATTAGACTTGAAGATCTTAATTATTGGAATGTAGAATTGCAAGAAGCTTATTATTCCTACAAAGAAGCACAACAAAAAAGAGAAGAACTTAGTAAAAGTTAGTATCTACTTCCACCTATCATGTGACCATATCCATTGGTGAGGTTTTGAAAGTATCATTTTTTCTAATATTTTATTAAGTTTTAAAGTTATTTCTTCGATACTTAGATTTTTATCAAAAGTTATTGGATCACTTACAATCATTTTAAATTTGATATCATCTATACGTTCAATAAAAATTGGGACTAATTGAGATTTAAATTTTTTTACTAATTGAGCTGGTATTGATGTTGTTAGAGCTTCTTTCTCAAAAAAACTAACTTTTACTCCTTCACTTACTCTTTGATCTATCATCAAAGCTGTTGAATAACCTTGTTTATAAAATTTAAGTAAATCTCTTAAACCCCCAGTTCCCTTTTTGATCTGATTTTTACAAATATGTCTTTGTCTAATATTCTCCATAATCTTATTTAAAAAAATATTGTTTAAAGGTCTATATATTGCTGAAAGTTTAATTCCTGATTTTTCAATTTGCATTGCCATAAGTTCAAAATTATCAAAATGACCTGACACAAAAACAACAGGAGTTTTATTTTTCTCAATTTCTTTTAAAATTTTTAATCCTTGAATTTCGATATTGTTTTGTAAATTTCCATTTCGGAAGTTTTTTATATACATATATTCTGCAAAAATTTTTCCATATGTGCTCCACATATTTTTGGTAAACTTATTAATTTGATCTTCATTAATATCTTTAATTGCTAACTTTAAATTTGAGGAAATTGTTTTTTTTGATCTAAAAGATGGCCCGATAAGTTCAAATAATTTACTGCTTAAAAATATTGAAAGTTTGTGACCTAAAATTTTAAATAATAGAAATAAAAAAACTATAAAAATAAATTGAATAAAGTATCTAATTATTTTCATTTACCAATCACTGCTTTAATTAGAATTTCTTCATTTAAAATTTCTAGCTCAGATTTTATATATTTGATATTTTGATAAATATCTTTGTCAATTCTTAAAATATCTTTTTCAGTTGTAATTATTTCACATTTATTTTTCTCCGCTATGGAAGTGATTTCTTCTAAGTCATTTTTATTGTATTCATAGTGATCAGGGTATTCGATATGATGAATTATATCGAAGTCGTTTTTCTTCATCATGTGAATAAATGATAAGTGATTACCTATTCCTGAAAAAGCTAAATATTTCTTATTTAAATCAAAATCATTAATGTTTATTGGAATATATTTTCCTAAATGAATATTTAAGTTTGGATTAATTTTTTGAAGTTGAGATTTTATCTTATCTAAATTTTCTAAATTTCCATTTATAACGATATCTTTATAGTTCCTTAAATTAGAAAAACTTTCTCTAAGAGGACCTGCTGGGAGAGTCAATCCATTTCCAATCCAATTTAAATCGTTAAAACATATTAATTTGATTTCATAGTTTATAGATCTATCTTGTAGACCGTCATCGAAAATTGCAACATCATAATTATTTTTTTGTGCTTCTTCTAAAGCTTTCGATCTATCTTTATTTAATATCAGATTACCATTATTGCTTAGTAAATTTTGCTCATCTTTTTGATTCACATAATCTTTTTTTATTAAACATGTTTTTAATTTTTTTTCATTTAAGAGTTTATTTAACTTTAGAGCTAAAGAAGTTTTTCCAGTTCCACCTATATAAATATTGCCTACGCATATAGTTTTTATATTTTTAATTTTATTTTTATTTCTTGGTAATATTGAAATTATTAATTGTATTAAAAGTGCAAATGGATTTAATAAGTATGCAATTAGATTAGGCTTTGATTTATCCCAAAATTTTGGTTTTTTTAATTTCATTTAAAATTATTTTATTTAGATCTCTAATTGTATCTCTAAATATTTTTTCTCCAAAACTTTTAATTTTTTTAGCAGCACCCATGTTTCTCACGAATGAAATATTAGAAATCAAATCCCTTGGAGATTTAATTATTGTAGATATCCTCATTTTATTAAGTAATTTATAAATATCATTAAAGTTTTGATAATTAGGTCCGTGTAATATTTTGGATCCATGCCTAACCGGTTCAAGAGGATTTTGCCCTCCTTTTGAAACAATTGATCCACCTAAAAAAACTGTAGGTGATATTTTATAGAATTTTTCCGCCTCACCATATGTATCAACTAAATATATATCAGTTTTATCATTTATTTTTTTTTTGGAACTATGAACCACAACATTAAGGCCCATTTGTTCGAGTTGACTGATAATATTATTTACTCTCTCAATATGCCGTGGAATAATTACAGATATTATTTTTTTAAATTTAACTTTTAAAATTTTGTGAACTTCACCAATAAAAGTTTCCTCACTTGGGTGTGTGCTCGCAGATGTCCACAATCGGTTTTTTTGAAACTGATTAATTAAATTTTGGTCTAATGTATTTTTTTTATTAAAAGGATTTTGAATAAATTTTAGGTTGCCGATAGTTTTTATTTTTTTAACATTTAATTTATTTAGATATTTTTTAGTTTCTAAATTTTGCGGATAGGCAACATCAATAAGCTTAAATATCTTTTTTGAAAAATTATTGAATTTTTTCCAACGTAAAAAAGACTTTTTTGTAATTCTAGCATTTAAAAGAATTAATTTAATTTTATTTTTTTTTATTGATTTAAACATACTGGGCCAAATTTCTGACTCGATAAAAATTGCAACAGTTGGTTTCCAAAAATTTAAAAACTTTTCTGAAAAAAAGAAATAGTCAATTGGAAAAAATTGATGAACTACTTTTTTAAAATTATATTTTTTTAATATTCTTGAAGAACTTAAGGTGCTTGAAGTTATTAATATTTGGTCGATATTTTTATAACTTTCATATTCCTTTATAAGTGGAATTATACTCATAATTTCACCTACACTAGAGCCATGAAACCAAATTAATTTGCCTTTAGCTCTTCTTCTAGAAAAAAAACAAAACTTTTCTCTAAATCTTAAAACATCTTCTTTTTTTTTTAGAATTCTAAAAAAAATTATTATTGGGGATAGGATAATTAAAATTGTTATTAAAATTTGGTATATAAAAAACATAGTTATTTTTGAATTTGCTTGTCATAGAAATTTTTATAATGGGTAGATTTTTTTAATAAATCTTCATGTTTTCCATGGTCAACTATTTTTCCTGAATCTATCACATAAATCATATTTGAATTTAATATTGTTGAAAGTCGATGTGCAATAACAATTGTAGTTTTTGACTCTGTTAAAATTTTTAGCGCATTTTGAATTTTTGACTCTGTTTCTGTATCCAAAGCGGAGGTTGCCTCATCCAATAAAATAATGGAACTTCTTTTAATCATTGCTCTTGCGATAGAGACTCTTTGCTTTTCACCACCTGACAGTCTAATTCCATTTTCTCCAATTATAGTATCGTATTTATTTGGAAGTTTTTCTATAAATTCATCACAGGAAGAAAGTTTTGCTACATGTAATAGCTCTTCATCAGTTGCATCTGGATTAGCGTATTTAATATTATTTTTTATCGTGTCGTCAAACAATGTAGTTTCTTGACTTACTAATGAAATTTTTTCTCTTAAAGATTTTAAACTTGATTTATAAATTGATTGATTATCAATTAATATATCTCCTGTGTGTGGATCATAAAATCTTGGAATAAGGTTTAATATTGTTGTTTTACCAGATCCGCTATGGCCAACTAATGAAGTCATTTTTCCACCAGCAAAATTTAAGTTTATAGATTTTAAAACATCACCTTCATTATTTTCGTATGCAAAACTTATGTCTTTTAATTCAACTTCTGCATTATGAATTTCTAAATTTGTTGGATTTTCAACTTCGTTAATCAAATTTTTGTTATCAATAATTGGCAATATTCTTGAAGCAGCTGATAAGCCTTGATTAACTGCCATATTTATAACTGATAATGACCTAACTGGCTGATAAGCCAACATCATGGCTGCAAGAAAAGAAAAAAAATTGTTTATATTTAATTCATTTTTAGCAATCAAATTTCCTGAGTAAAAAATTAAAAAAGCGATCATTATTCCGGTAAACACTTCCATAATTGGTGACATTCTTAGAAATACTGTTTGTATTTTTTTATTTTTCTCTTTTAAGTCATCTAAACGAATACTTGCTCTTTTTGATTCATATTCTTCTTTTTGAAATATTTTAATTAATTTATGGTTTTTAAAAATTTCAATAAGGTATGAAGTTAAGAAGCCTGATTTTTCTTGAGCTTGTGTAACAACTTTGCTTATCCTTTTTCCTAAAATTTTAGAAGCTGTACCCGCAAGAGGAATCATTATAATTGAAACAATAGCTAGTTTCCAATTTTGATAAAACATCACTATTAATAAACCTATTAAAGTTAATGAGTCTTTAAATAAAACAAGTATAGCGTTAGAGAGTAAGTTTGTTATATGTGTCACATCATATGTGAGATTAGATATAAAATTTCCAGTATGTTTTTTATCAATTAATTGTGTGTCAGCTCTAATTAATGATTCTGTCATATCTAGCTGAAGTTTTTTTTTTACTTCTTCTGCAATGCTGACCATTATGACTTTTGCTAAATATAAAGAAATTCCTTTTGTCGCGAATGCAAAAACTATCAAAAAAGGAATGATTAATATAAGAGATTTATCTTTTTCAATAAATAATTTCTCGATAGCTGGGTCAAGTAGCCAGGCTATTGAGGATGTGCTACCAGCTACTAGTATTGAAAAAAAAACTGATAATAAAATTTTATTTAAATACTCTTTTGAATAGTCTGTAAAAAGTCTCTTAAATATTTCAGATCTCTTCATAGGTAAATTTTTCCAATTAGGATATTTATTATTATAATTAATCCAAAAATATTATTACTCTTAAAAATTTTTAGACAATTTGATGAATCACTTTGATTGAAATTTGATATTTGATAAAAAAATAAATGCAAAAATGGAACTAAAGCAAAAACAAAAAAATATAATTTAAAATTCATTAAATACCCAACTATGAGCAAAGACAGTAAAGTTATACAATAACATCCAATCAAAAACTTTTTTGCATTTCCTTTGAATTTAATTGATGTTGATTTAAGACCAATAATTTCATCATCTTTAATATCTTGAAATCCATAGATAGTGTCATAGCCAAGTGTCCAAAATATGGCTCCAAAATAAAATATAATTGGAATTAAATTGATTTCATTTTGAATAGCAGTCCAGCCTAAAATTAATCCATAATTAAAAGTAATTCCTAAAAAAAGCTGAGGCCAATATGTATATCTTTTCATAAGAGGATATGAAAATGCAAGTGGCATTGAACCTAATGCCAGTATTATTGTAAAAAAATTAAAGTTAATTAAAACAAAAAAAGCAAGTCCACACAGTATAGCTGAATATACAAAACCTAACTTTACAGAAATTTCACCAGTTGCTATTGGTCTATTTTTAGTTCTTGAAACTTGTTTATCAAAGTCTCTATCAGCGATATCATTAATTATACACCCAGCTGATCTCATTAAAACTGAACCAAGAAAAAACAAAATTAAATAAAATATATAATTATTTAAACTTTGATTAAAATCATAAGCTATTGTTAAACCCCATGCACATGGCCAAAATAATAACATATAACCAATAGGTCGTTTTAAACGTGTTAGTTCAATAAAAAGATTTAATTGTTTCATGATATTTTAGTTGTAAATAGCAAAGGCTAGATTCATAATCAAACTGATTCGTATGAATATCGATTATACTGTTACTGCTCTGATGTTTCCGGCAATTCCATTATTGATGAGCGTTTATAGTAACAGATTTCATTCACTCAGTATTCTTATCAGACAACTGCATGACGAACATGTTTATGAGAAGCACATTCCTCATGAATGGAAAAAACAATTTTTAAATCTTAGCAGAAGAATTACTTTGCTGAGATGGACAATTCTTTTTGCGGCATTTGGTTTTTTATTTAATATGCTAACCGTATTTGGTCTTTATTTAGATAGATTGTTTTTAGCACGAATTATATTTGGTTCATGTTGTCTATCCATGATTATTTCTATTCTCTTTTTTATAAGAGAAATACATATCTCAACAAATGCATTAAGACTTCATATGGCAGATATGGATGTGGAAGTAGATTAAGGAATAATTACTGCTGGACCAGTTAAAATTCTACTCTCTAAATCTTTGTGAGCTTGTGAAATATCTTTAAGAGAATATTTTTTTGAGATTTTAGTTTTTACTTTTCCAGTAGTTACCATCTCAAAAACTTTATTTGCCGCTTCATCAAGTTCTTCTCTTGTAGTTGTATACTGCATGATGCTTGGTCTCGTTAAGTACAAACCTTTTGGCTGAATTGATCTTGCAACATTCACAGGATCTAAAGGACCAGATGCGTTACCAAATGAAACCATCATTCCTCTTATTTTTAAACATTCAATAGAACCATCAAAAGTTGATTTTCCAACCCCATCATAAACAACTGATAACCCTTTTCCGTTTGTGATTTCTTTAACTTTTTCAGCAAAGTTATCTTTGTTGTAATTAATGACGTGATCATAGCCATTATTTTTTGCTATGTCGATTTTTTCATCTGACCCTACAGTTCCGATTACGTTACATCCTAAACTTTTAGCCCATTGACCAAAAATTTGACCTACACCGCCTGCTGCTGCATGAAATAAAACTGTTTCTCCTGATTGAGCAGGATAAGTTTTATGTAATAAATAGAAAGTTGTAATTCCTTTTGTCATTAAAGTTGCAGCTGTTTCTAAATCAACACCATCTGGAACTTTAACTAAATTTTTTGTTGGATAATTTCTGTGACTTGAATATGCACCAAGAGGCGCCGCACAATAAGCTACCTTATCTCCAACTTTAAAATCTTTTACATCAGAACCAACTTTTGTAATTTCTCCAGCAGCTTCCAATCCAATTCCAGACGGTAGAGGAACAGGGTATAAACCTGATCGATGATAGGTATCAATATAGTTTAAGCCTATCGCATGATTTTGAATTGTTACTTCATCATTTTTAGGTTCACCTAAATTTAGATCTTTTACTTCTAAAACTTCTGGTCCACCTGGTTTTGATATTACTACTGATTTCATATTTATTTTACAAAAGTACCATTATGATAATCTTGAACAGCTTGCAAGATCTCTGCTTTAGTATTCATTACAAAAGGGCCACCTCTTGCAATTTCCTCATTGATTGGTTTTCCAGAAATAACTAGGAATTTAGCATCTGATTTTGCTTTCACTTTAAGCTCTTCGCCTTTTGAAAGTAGAATTAAAGTGCTGTCTTTAACGTTATCGTGATTTCCTTCTCCAATTTCAATTTCTCCATTTACCAAATAAATAAAAGTATTGTGAGTTAAAGGAATATTAAATTTAAATTCTTTATCTTTTTTTAATTCAACATCAAAATAAACGGGCTCAACATTATGACCTTTTACAGGGCCTTCAGCATTTTCAAATTTTCCTGCTATTACCTTTACTTGTTTTTCGTCATCTTTGTGAACACTCATTTTATCTGCATCAATATAAATGTATTCAGGTTTACTCATTTTTAATTTAGCCGGCATATTAATCCATAACTGAAAACCATGGAGCTTCCCTTCTTTCATAGCAGGCATTTCTGAATGAATTATTCCGCTTCCAGTTTTCATCCATTGAACATCACCAGCTGTCATTCTTCCTTCGCCACCAGTACTGTCTTTATGTTCGAAATCTCCTGCAAGCATATAAGTTACAGTTTCAATACCTCTATGAGGGTGTGGAGGAAAACCAGCAATATAATCTTCGCTATTTTCTGAACCAAATTCATCTAACATTAAAAATGGATCAAAGTAGTTTGGTTCAACGCCAATACTTCTTTTTAATTTTACACCAGCACCATCTGAAGCTGGAATTGGATCGATAATTTTACCTACTTCAATTGTTTTCATATTTATCTTTTATTGTGTGAACCATCACAAAATGGTTGGTTATCAGTTTGTTTACAAGCGCAAAAAAATAATTTTTTTGTTTTTTCTGCTTTATAATTCATTGGAGTAAATTCTGTACCTTTATGTGAACCATCACAAAATGGTTGCTTTGAACTTTTACCACAACTACACCAAAAATAAGATTTTCCTTCTTCAACATCAACGGCTATAGCTCCGTCACCAGCTCTTTGACCTTTATTCATGGCACGTATTTAATCATAAATATTATTTATTCAATCTTTAAATTAAATTTATTAATTCTTTTAAATTTTTAATTTGATGTTCTGGTTTAAAATCTAGATTATCGAAAATATTATTATTTCTATTCACCCAAATTGAATTGAATCCGTAATTACCACCACCTGAAACATCCCAAGTATTTGCACTTAAAAAAGCAACTTCATCATTTTGAATTTTATATTTTTTAATTGGCATATCGTAAACTCTTGAATCTGGTTTATAAATTCCAACTTCTTCAATTGAAAAAATATCATTAAATAAATTTTCTAAATTATTACTTTTTACAAGTTCATTAAGTAGAGACGGTGTTCCATTTGAAAGTATAGAAAGTTTATATTTTTTTTCTTTTAAAGATTTTAAAACTTCCGGTACTTCAGAATAAGGAGATAGAATTTTATAAAGGTCTAGCAATTCATTTCTCATTGAATTGTCTATATTAAAAACTTTCATAGACTTATCCAAACTATCTTCAGTAACTTGCCAAAAGTCCTTGTGTCTTTTCATTAAGCTTCTAAGCCATGTATATTCTAATTGGGTTGTTCTCCAATAATTTGCAAAAGCTTCCCACTTATCACCAATTTTATCTTTACATTTTTCAGCTGCAGAGTTGACATCAAACAACGTTCCATATGCATCAAAAATTATTGCTTTAATATTTTTCATAATTTAACTTAAGCTTAATGAGTAATATTAGATTATTTTTTAAAGAAAGTTTATCACTTAATTTAGTTTCAAAACTTGATAAATCACAATCTCATTACATTTCAAAAGTTATGAGAATTAAAGAAAATGAAATATTTTCATTATTTAATAGCAGTGGTGAGTGGGAGGCCAAAGTTTTAAATATTACAAAAAGTATTGTTGAGTTTGAGATTACAGATCAAATAAGACAAAAAGAAAATCAAAAAGAATTATGGTTAGCTTTTTCACCGATTAAATCTAATTACTTTAATTTTATGATGCAAAAAGCAACTGAACTTGGAATAACAAAATTTATTCCAATTATTTTTGAAAGAACTGTTGTTCGAAAACTTAATAAAGAAAGACTAGAAAAAGTCATTATTGAAGCTACCGAGCAATCAAACAGAATTAACATTCCAGCATTAGATGATGCAACTAATTTAGAAGATTTTTTAAAATCGAGTGAGATGAATTTGATTTTCACAGATCTAAATAGTGACAATAAAAAAGTAGATATAGAAAAATTATCCAACAAACCTGTGTGTATAGTTGTTGGGCCTGAGGGAGATTTTTCGGAGAATGAAAGAGACAAGATTCTTTCTTTTAAAGACGTTCAAGCAATTAAAATAAATGAGAATATTTTAAGGTCTGAGACTGCAGTAATATCAGCCATTTCGATCATAAGTTACGTCATTAATTGATAAATTGTCGCGAAAACAAATGTGTAATTTTTAGAAAGAGGCTTTATATACTTAGCTTGAAATGAAAAAAATTCTATTAACGTTAACTACATTTTTTATATCTTTTGAGGCAATGGCTAACCAACCAAAAGAATGGCAACTTGGATTCCAAGAAGCTGCTTCTGAGTCTATGAGAGATATAATTAGTTTTCATGACAATTTATTACTTCCGATCATTGTAGCCATAAGTGCATTTGTTTTATTTTTAATGCTTTATGTATGTATTAAATTTAGAGCATCAGCTAATCCAAATCCTTCAAAAAGAACTCACAATGTTGCTGTTGAAGTTTTATGGACTTTAATTCCATGTTTAATATTGATCGTAATTGCGGTTCCATCGTTTAAAATTTTATACAAACAAGATGCTATACCTAAAGCAGATTTGACAATCAAAGCAATAGGTTACCAATGGTATTGGGGATATGAATATCCAGATGAAAATATAATTTTCGACTCTTATATGGTTGAAGATAAAGATTTAAAAGCTGACCAACCAAGGTTATTAGCAGTAGATAATGAAGTAGTTGTTCCAGTAAACAAAGTAGTGAAAGTTTTAATCACAGCAAATGATGTTTTACACGCTTGGGCGCTTCCATCTTTTGGTGTCAAAAGAGATGCTGTACCAGGTAGAATAAACGAAACATGGTTCAAAGCTGAGAAAGTAGGAACATACTATGGTCAGTGTTCAGAATTATGTGGGATCAAACATGCATTCATGCCAATTACTGTAAAAGTTGTTAGCGAAGAAGAGTATCAAGAATGGCTAATGGATGCTCGAGTAAAATTTGCAAAAGAACCAATAGAAAATGAAATAAATAAAAAAATAGCGGGTAAATAATAATGTATACACAAACAGCATCACACGACGATCACCATACTCCAACTGGTTGGAAGAGATGGGCTTATTCAACAAACCATAAAGACATTGGAACAATGTATTTAATCTTTGCAATCATTGCAGGGGTTATTGGTACAGCTTTCTCAGTTCTAATGCGTATGGAATTGATGCATCCAGGCGATGGTATCTTAGGTGGAAATTATCACCTGTATAATGTTTTGGTTACTGGTCATGGATTAATCATGATTTTCTTCATGGTGATGCCAGCAATGATTGGTGGATTTGGAAACTGGTTTGTTCCAATCATGATTGGCGCTCCTGATATGGCGTTCCCAAGAATGAATAATATTTCATTCTGGTTATTACCTGTTTCATTTATTTTATTAATACTTTCTATTTTTGCTGATGGCCCTCCTGGTGCACAAGGTGTTGGAGGTGGTTGGACTATTTATCCGCCATTATCATCTAAAACTGGTCAACCGGGTCCAGCAATGGATTTAGCTATTTTAAGTTTACACATTGCAGGTGCCTCATCAATTTTAGGTGCAGTTAATTTCATCACAACTATTCTTAACATGAGAACACCAGGCATGACTTTGCATAAAATGCCATTATTTGCATGGTCTGTATTAGTAACAGCATTCTTACTTTTATTATCACTACCAGTTTTAGCAGGTGCAATTACAATGTTATTAACTGATAGAAATTTTGGAACCGCTTTCTTTGAAGCACAAACAGGTGGAGACCCTGTCTTATTCCAACATTTATTCTGGTTCTTTGGCCACCCAGAAGTATACATTTTAATTTTACCAGGCTTTGGAATGATTAGTCATATCGTTTCGACGTTTTCTAGAAAACCTGTATTTGGTTACTTAGGCATGGCTTATGCGATGGTAGCTATTGGGGTTGTAGGTTTTGTTGTTTGGGCTCACCACATGTACACTGTTGGTTTAAGTACAGACACAAAAGCATACTTCTTAGCTGCAACAATGATTATTGCAGTACCAACAGGAATTAAAATATTTTCATGGATTGCAACAATGTGGGGTGGATCTATTTCATTTCAAACACCAATGATGTGGGCGTTAGGATTTATTTTTATGTTTACAGTTGGTGGAGTTACAGGTGTAGTGCTTGCAAATGCTGGTGTAGATACTGCAATGCATGACACTTATTATGTTGTTGCTCACTTCCATTATGTACTTTCTTTAGGAGCTGTATTCGCAATTTTCGCAGGCTTCTATTACTGGTTTGGAAAAATGTCTGGATACGATTATTCAGAGACTTTAGGAAAAATTCATTTCTGGTTAACATTTATTGGCGTGAATTTAATTTTCTTCCCACAACATTTCTTAGGATTAGCAGGAATGCCTAGAAGATATGCTGACTATCCAGATGCATTTGCAGGATGGAATTATATATCATCAATAGGTTCTTATGTTGCCGTTGCAGGATTAGCAGTTTTCTTTGTTAACTTGATATATGCATTTGTTAAAAAGAAAAAAGCTGCTCAGAATCCTTGGGGAGAGGGTGCAACTACTTTAGAATGGACTGTTCCTTCGCCACCAAACTTTCATACTTTTGAAGAGTTACCAAAGTTTGAGGAAGATGCGAGCACTCAAAAATCTCATAGCTAGATTTTTGTAAATGAATTTGGATGTCTAACTTAGGAACAAAGAAGAGAAACTTATCACAAGAAGATTTATTTAACTTTTCAGAGTTATTTAAATTAATGAAACCAAGAGTTATGTCTCTTGTAATCTTTACTTGTGCCGTTGGATTGCTTACAGCCCCGATTGGAGTTTCTACTAAAGATGCAATAATTGGTATACTTTTAGTTTCTATAGGAGCAGGTGCAGCAGGTGCGCTTAATATGTGGTATGAGTCTGACCTTGATGCACTTATGACAAGAACTTGCCTTAGACCTATTCCAACTGGCAAAGTAAACAGAAATCAAGCTTTGATTTTTGGAATTACACTTTCTTTTATTTCTGTGATTGCCTTGGACTTTTTTTCTAACAGGTTATCAGCTAGTTTACTTCTATTTACGATATTATTTTATGTTTTTGTGTATACAATTTGGTTAAAGAGAAAAACTCCTCAAAACATTGTTATAGGTGGTGCCGCTGGGGCTCTTCCACCAGTAATAGGTTGGACAATAGCTACAAATTCATTGTCCTTAGAACCAATAACATTTTTCCTGATAATCTTTTTTTGGACACCATCGCATTTTTGGGCATTAAGTTTGTATAAATCTGATGACTATAAAAAAGCTAAGATTCCAATGTTGCCTTTAACGAATGGAATTGAGAGCACAAAATTGAACATATTTGTTTACTCTTTGCTTATGGTGCCTGTAATAATCTTTCCATATGCTATTAACTTTGTAGGATTAACTTTTTTAATACCATCATTAATTTTGACATTTTATTATAACTTCCTATGTTACGAATTATTAAAATCTAAAAAAAATAAATTTGATGCTAAAAAAGCAAAATCAATTTTTGGATATTCAATTTTATATTTATTTTTAGTTTTTGTATTATTTTTAATAGATAAGATTGTATGATAGAGCCAGATAAAAAAACTAAACGAAAAAATGTGATTACTGCCTTAGTGATAATTGCATTTATGATTTTTCTGTTCTTTTTTACACTTTACAACACTGGAGTTTTTGACAGACAAATATGATGACTAGTAAAAAAAATTTAACACCAATTCTTTTAGGAGGAATATTTATTTTGATGCTAGGTTTATCTTATGCTGCAGTCCCCCTATATGATTTATTTTGTAGAGTGACTGGTTTTGGAGGAACAACACAGGTTGCAAAAGAAGCACCAAAAATAGTGTTAGATAAAGTAGTTAGTGTTCGTTTTGATACAAATGTGAATAACCTGCCTTGGGATTTTAAAGCAAAATCAAACGTTCTTAATGTAAAGGTTGGTCAAGTAAATAAAATAGAGTTTGAAGTTGAAAATTATGGTAATGAAACAACATATGGTGTTGCAAGTTTCAATGTTTCACCTTCTAGCTTTGGAAAATATTATAGTAAACTTGGATGCTTTTGCTTTGAAAAACAAGCATTAAAACCTGGGGAAAAAGCAACATATGTAATGACATTTTATTTGGATCCTGAGCTAGTGAACGATCCATCCACAAGCCAGCTTGAGGATGTAACTATGTCATATACTTTTTTCTCGACAGATTATTATAAAAAGTCATAAATACAAAAAATGTCTGCAGAAAAAAAACACGATTATCACTTAGTTGACCCAAGTCCTTGGCCAATTTATGTATCATTCTCATGTTTGGTTTTAGCTTTAGGTACAGTTTATTATTTACATAATGAAGTATCATGGGGAATGTACTTAGGTTTTGCGCTATTAATTTATGGTGCTTACATGTGGTTTAGAGATGTTGTTAACGAAGCAGAACATCAGGGTCATCACACTCCAGTAGTTCAAATTCATCACAGATATGGAATGACGTTATTCATTGCATCTGAAGTAATGTTTTTTGTTGCTTGGTTTTGGGCTTATTTTGATATTAGTTTGTTTCCAAACGAGTTTGTTGGAAATGTTTGGCCACCTAAAGATATAGAAACTTTTGATCCGTGGGATATTCCATTAATTAATACACTGATACTTCTTCTATCAGGAACTACTGTAACTTGGTCACATCATGCCTTGTTAGAGGGGGATAGAAAAGGATTTATTCAAGGATTATGGCTTACAGTAATTTTAGGATTCTGTTTTACCTTATTACAAGCTTACGAATATCATCATGCAACATTTGCTTTTTCTGATCATATCTATGGATCAGTATTTTATATGGCAACAGGCTTTCATGGATTTCATGTGATTGTTGGAACAATATTTTTAGCAGTTTGTCTATGGAGAGGAAAACTTGGTCATTTCAATAAAGATCACCATTTTGGTTTTGAAGCAGCAGCATGGTACTGGCACTTTGTTGATGTAGTGTGGTTGTTTTTATTTGCCGCAATTTATATTTGGGGCAGTTAATAGTTTAACCATTGAAGTCTAAGTTATTATTTTCAATTTTTGTTTATTTCTTTATATTAGTTTTTCTTAGTCTTGGTACTTGGCAACTTGTAAGACTGAATTGGAAATTGAATTTAATTTCAGAAATAGAAGAATCATTAAAAAAAGAACCAATTAATATTAATCAAGTAGATAAAAAAAATTTTGTACGAATTAAAGCATCAGGAAAGATCGATTACGACAAGCAAATTTATTTATATAATTTAAATGACTCCGGAAAGCCTGGTTTCGAAGTAATTAATCCAATTATAGTTGAGAATGAAAATTATCTAATTAACAGAGGATGGATACCGTTTGAAATGAAAGACAAAAAAGAGCTTTATTCTTTTAAAGAGTCAAATTTCATAGGCACATTAAGATTACAACCAAGATCTAATATTTTTAAACCAGAAAATGATATTAATAGTAATTATTGGTTCACACTAAACAGAGATGATATTTTTAAGTATACTGGTAAAGAATTTTCAAAATATTTAATTTATCTTGGAGGCAGTTATGAAATACCAAAACCAAAAAAAATTACTGCTAATATTTCAAATAATCATAAAAAGTATGCATTAACTTGGTTTTCTTTAGCGATTTCTATATTTTTGATATATCTGTATTTTAGAAAAAAAAATTATTAGATGAAGTATATAAGTACCAGAGATAAATCAAAAGAATTTGATTTCAAACAAGTTTTCTTAAAAGGATTAGCAGATGATGGAGGTTTATTTATCCCAAAAAATCTCAAAAAATTTAGCGAAAATGAGATAAATGAATTTTCAAATTTAAGTTACACAGAGTTAGCTAATAGAATTATAGCACCATTTGTAGACGATTTTATTTCTGGAAAAAATTTAGAGGAATTAATCAATAAATCATATTCAACCTTTAGAGAAAATAATGTTGTAAAATTAATTGATGTAGGAGATAGAAAAGTATTAGAGTTATTTCATGGTCCTACCTTAGCTTTTAAAGATGTTGCAATGCAACTACTTGGAAATTTTTATGAATATTATCTGTCAAAAGAAGAGGACAAAATCAATATCGTAGTCGCTACCTCAGGAGATACTGGAGCTGCAGCCATAGAGGCAATAAGAGGAAAAAGAAATATTAACATATTTGTTCTGCATCCACATAATCGTGTTTCTCCTGTACAAAGAAAAATAATGACTACAGTTAAAGATGACAATGTACACAACATTGCAATTAATGGAAATTTTGATGATTGCCAGAATTTAGTAAAATCTATGTTTGCTGATCTTAATTATGCAAAATCAATTAAGATGTCGGGAGTTAATTCTATAAATTGGGCAAGAATTATTGCTCAATCTGTTTATTATTTTTATTCATACTATTTAGTAAATAACAATAATAAAGGTCCTGTAAACTTTTCAGTACCAACTGGAAATTTTGGTGATGTTTACGCGGGTTACCTTGCAAAAAAAATGGGATTACCTATGGGCAAATTGATTGTAGCAACCAATCAAAATGATATTTTGCATAGAGCAATAAGTCTAGGACAATACTATTCTGAAAAAGTACAAGAAACTAATTCACCAAGTATGGATATTCAGATTGCGAGTAATTTTGAGAGATTAATTTTTGATTTGAATAATCAAGATGACCAAGAAACAAGAAAAATAATGGAAAAAATTAAAACTGAGAAAAAATTTGATTTAGACGAGTCTAAACTTAATAAAATTAGAGAAAATTTTTTATCATCAAGTGCTAATGAACAAAAAGTAATCTCATTAATAAAAGCAGTGTATGAAAAATATAAAGAAATTTTAGATCCACATACTGCAATAGGTTATGGAGGCTTTGATGATGTTAAACTTGATGGAACAAATATTGTGTTATCAACAGCACATCCTTGTAAATTTCCTGATGCTATATTTAATGCAATAAATATAAAACCAGATTTGCCTGATGAACTTAAATATATTTCTAAGGAAAAAGAAAATTTTGATTTACTTGATAATGATATTGATATAGTTAAGCAGCACATTAAGGAGAAAATTCAATGAAATTAAAAGAAAATGAAAATTTACCAAGTGAAGACATATTTGTTCTAGAAAAAGGAGAACCAACAAAAAAAAATATTACAGAATACACTAAAGGTAAAAAAGTAATTATCTTTGGTTTGCCAGGCGCATACACTTCAGTTTGTTCCGCTAAACACCTTCCAGGTTATGTAAAAAATATCGATGCTTTTAAGAACAAAGGCATTGACCATGTTATTTGTATTTCTGTGAATGATCCTTTTGTAATGAGTGCTTGGGGTAAAGAACATAATGTTGGCGATAAGATTGTCATGGCTGGAGATCCTTTTTTAACATTCACAAAATCAATAGGCGCTGATGTAGATAAAAGTGCGAGAGGATTAGGGATAAGATCAAATAGGTACACTATGTTAGTTGAGGATGGACAAATTACAAAGCTTCAAGAAGAAGAAGATACTGGTGCCTGTGAAATTTCTGCAGCAGAAAACTTTTTAGATTTAGTCTAATTGTTCTGCAGCTTTTTTAGCCAACAAGTCTACTTTCTCGTTGAATTCATTACCTGCGTGAGCTTTCACCCAATTCCATTGGACATCTAAAGAATTATTTAGTTCATCTAACCGTGTCCACAAATCTTTGTTTTTAACATCTTCTTTTTTTGAAGTTTTCCAACCATTTGATTTCCAATTATTTATCCATTCAGTAATACCCTGTTTTACATATTTAGAATCTGTATAAATTTTTATGTTTTCTTTATCTTCAATTTTACTTAATGCTGAGATTGGAGCTAATAATTCCATTCTATTATTCGTGGTATTTTTCTCGTTGCCACTAATTTCAGTAATCTTATCATCTTTAATTATTATTGCTGCCCAACCACCATTTCCTGGATTACTTAGACAAGAACCATCTGTATAAATCTTTATCATTAATGAATGTATTCTTTAAAAGTGCTGATTTTATTATGGGCAACTAATTTTTGATAGTATTCTCTTGGGTCTTTAATTTTTATAAGTGCAGTCTTAGGAGTGTTGATATAATCGAAAGCTCTAGTTAGCAAATATCTTATCGCAGCTCCTCTACAAAGAATATTTAAATTATCTTTTTCTTTTCTCGATATTTTTTGAATTTTCTCATATCCTTTTATTAGATATTTTATTTTTTGTTTATTAATAATGAATTTTGACTTTTTTTTATCAAAACATAATGCATTTATGCAAATCGCAAGTTCATATGCATAATAATCATTCGCAGAAAAATAAAAATCAATAAAACCTGAAAATTTGTTTTTTTTAAAAAAAATATTATCAACAAACAAATCTGCATGAATTATCCCACTTGGTAAATTCTTCGGCCAATTTTTTTTGATATCTTTTAAATTATTAAAAAGAAAATCTTTATAACTTAAAATTAATTTTGATTTTTTAAATTTGATACTATCGAGCAAAGGGTTTAATTTGTTTATCCCCATTGAGTTAGATCTTTTGATTTTAAAATTTTTCGTAGCTTTATGCATCATTGCTATATTTTTTCCAACTTCAAAGCAATTTTGATTTGTAAGTTTATTTTTGTCCTTACCAGATAGAAAAGAGACTATACATGCATTTTTATTTTTGATTCTAAATAAATATTTGCCATGATTATCTTTTAATGGTTTTGGACACACATTTTTAATTAAACTGAGTAAATCCATTAATTTCATAAAAAAAGGAAGGTCTGAACTGTTTACTCTTTTTTCAAATATTGTAAGTATGAATTTCTTTTTTTCAGTTTTAATTAGATAATTTGTATTTTCGATACCTTTTTTAATTCCATGGAATTTAACATTTCTTCCTAACTTAAACTTCTTATTAATTATGGAAATATCTTTGTCATTGATTTTTGTATAAACAGCCATTTAATTAAGTTTGTTTGGAACTTTGAATAAGACATTTTCTTTAATTATTTCAACTTCTTCTGTGATTACCGAAAATTTTTGTTTTAACTGTTTAATAAATTCATTTACTAAAATATCTGGCGCAGATGCACCTGAAGATATACCAATTGTAGAACATTTGTTTATGTCATCATAAGGTATTTTGCTTTCAGAGTGGACAAGATAAGAATTCTCACAGCCTGAATTTTTAGCAACTTCAACCAACCTTACAGAATTAGATGAATTTCTGCTTCCTATTACAAAAAACATGTCACATTTTTTTGCTATATTCTTCACTGCCATCTGTCTATTTGTTGTTGCATAGCATATATCCTCTTTTGAAGGTTCTTTAATTTCAGGATAATTTTTCTTTAATATTTCTATGATGTCCTTTGTATCATCAACAGATAGAGTAGTTTGAGTGACATAAGCTAATTTTTTATTTTTTTCTAAATTATAATTAAGGGCTTCTTCTTTATTCTGTATTAAATCAATTGATCCTTCTGGTAATTGGCCCATAGTACCAATTACTTCTGGATGATTTTTATGACCTATTAAAACTATATGAAAACCAGCTTTATTAAGATTTTCAGCCTCCCTATGTACTTTTGAAACAAGCGGGCAGGTAGCGTCAATATAATTGATATTAAAATTTTCAGCTTGTGCTGGAACACTTTTAGGAACTCCATGTGCGGAAAATATTACTGGCCTCGACTTATCTTCAATTTCGTCTAATTCTTCAACAAAAATAGCACCTTTTTTCCTTAAATCATCAACCACATATTTATTGTGGACAATCTCATGTCTCACATAAACTGGACTACCAAATTTTTTTAATGACTTTTCTACTATTTCAATTGCCCTTTCAACACCAGCACAAAACCCTCTAGGAGCAGATAATAAAATTTTAATTTGTTTTTCTTTCATTTTTTTCTAAAAAATATTCGAGCAATATATGCGGAAAGGTCAAAGACGCCAAACCAATAAATATTAGTTTGAAAATAACATTGTCCAAGGAATATTGGTTAATTAACCAGAAGAAAGCCAAACCAAAAAAAATTATAGTCAAAGTTGTTAAAGGCAAACTTTTAATCAAAAATAAATTTAATCCATTCTTAATATTTTGATCATCCAATTCATTTGCTAGTGTAATAATATGTCTTATTGAATGTAGAAGACAGAAGTACGCAGTAAATGCTGTTAAAGGTTCAAAATGAAAGTTAAGTAATAATATTGAAAAATAATCTAAGATAATTGTAGTCCTATCAAAACTATAGTTTTTACAAAAAAAATAAATAGTGGATAAACTGCTTAATAATATACCAATTATTATTAATTTATATTTTTCAAGAATACCTAGAAATGAAAAAAAAATTTCACTTTCAATAAGAAGAAATTTAAAAATATTTACAGTTTCATTAAAATGAAAGTGTAGTGGGGCAAAAATAATTAATAAACCCTTCAGCAAATAAGAAAATTGGATGAAAGAGTTTTCATTCTTTATAAGAAACTGAGTATCCTCTTTGCCAAAATGATAAGAGGCAATAGCTAAAAAAAATAATAACATTATCAGAGGAAAGTTTATCCATAACAAGATTACAGAAACGCCAATTGAAATATACGTAGGATAAAAAAATATGAACTTATTAAAATTTAACAACTGAAATAGTTTTATCCCTTTTAGATTATCTAATGCTCCATGAGAAATTCCCAACGTTAAAATGAAAAATAAACATATAAAAGGAGGTATGCTCTCAACTTTTAAATAGTAAAATACAAAAGTTAATAAATTAATAGTTAAAAAAAATATTAATGAGTGATTTAAGTTAATTTTATTAATCATGTAATTGTTTTTATTTGAATAAAGCTTTAATAAATATCAGTTTAGGCATTTTCATTATTATAGATAAATCTTCTAACAAACTACTTTTGTTAGAAAGAAAATTTATTACTTTTTTTGTTTGCACCTTGAACATTTTATAAAATATATCTGGCATTAAATTTGGATTATTTTCTAATACTCTAATAAAAATTTCGTCTAAAAAATGATATTTTTTTCCAATGTTAAATGCTTTTTTATTTTTAATCAGATCTAAATTTTCTCTAATATATTTTGAATGTTCTTGAATATTTAAAAAAGTATAGCCAGTACTTAATCTTGTCATACCACCAACAGTGCCAATATTGATTTCATTATTAATTATTCTTGTTTGTTTAAATAATGGAATTGCACCTTTTTCTTTGAAAGTAATTTTATAATCTTTAATTTTTAATTTTAATTCAAGATATTCTTTAACTTGATTTTCATAATCTTGTAGATTTTTGTTATTTAAATTTGATAGCCATGTAGTCTCTATTAGCGCCTTATTTTTAGCAAAAGGCAGAGTGTAAAAAAAGTGAACACTATCTCGTTGATCACAATCAAAATCCATTAAATTAAAAATTTTATCATCAAAAAAAGATTTAGATGTTTCAATTTCTATTCCAAAAAAATGTTGCCATAACTTATTGTTGAAGTCCCCTTTGTTTGGGACACTATTAAAAATCAGACTTTTCTCTGTATTAATTCCATCAATATTTTCAAAGAAATGAATATTTGAATTTAATTTTAAATTTGAGATTATTTTTTCGTAAAAAATCCCACTATTAATTGTTTGATAAGGTGTTTCATCGCAATTTAGATGAAGTGTTTTTCCAGGGGTGTTTATAGTGAAGTTAGACCAATTTTTAATTACACAATCATTAAAATTATGATCAATAGTTTTCCAAAACGACCATGTTTTGTCTCTTTCATAACCTTCTCTTGGCTCGATTATTGCTAATGTTTTATTTTCAAGTTTTTTATATTTATTAAATTCATAGGCCAAAGATAGACCTGCACATCCTGCACCTTTAATTATGTAATCAAATTCTTTCATTAATTTTAATTTCTTCTTCAATTAATTCATGGTTATGATTAATTGTTGTATTGTTACTTGAAACAGCTAGTTTCATTAGATCAAAAATTGATAAAAGTGTTTCTTGTATTTTTTCAAAGTTATTTACATAAATTTTTCCTGAATTTTTATAATCTTCAAATGTTTTAATTTTAGCTATTTTCAGACCTATTTTACGATAAATTCGTCTTGCAACTATTATTGAAAATCTGAGTGATAAAGGAATTTTTTTCATGGCATAGAATGAGTTTTCATAAAATTTATCTGCAAATAAAATTGTTGATTTAATTGTATCCAAGTCAGCATCAATATAGCTTCTATTGTTATTTTCATCCTCAATCACATCTCTCGATATATTTGTCAGTTGCATAGCTATTCCAAGATCAATTGCTGATCTTAGAGACTCTTTATCTTTTACTTTAAGAATTTTTGCCATCATAAGCCCAACAGTTCCTGCAACTCTATACGAATAAATTAATAATTCTTTTTTTGAATTTAATTTTACTTTCTCTTTAATGTCTGAGTAAATCCCATCGAAAAGGTCATCTATTATTTTTTTAGAAATATTAAATTTATCAATTAATTCCCATGTATTTTTGATAATATAATTATTTTGATCTTTTTTATTAAAAGCTTCTTTGAAATCATTGAAGGTTTTCTTTTTGAATTCTAAAGAATTTTGTTCATCAGCGATATTGTCAGTTGTTCTGCAAAAATCATATAATTTAGAACAATTTGCATACGTTTCTTTTGGTAAAAAAAAACCAGCCCAATTAAATGATTTGGCATAAATAGACAAATAATTCTTACTCATTATAAAACTTTATCAAGGACTCTTGCAGAAGATAATACACCCGGCACACCTGCACCTGGGTGTGTACCTGCGCCCACAAAATATAATCCATTAAAAATTTCTGACTTATTATGAAATCTAAAATAAGCTGATTGAGTAAATTTTGGTTGAATTGAAAACCCAGATCCATATTTTGTATTCAGTTCTTTTTCAAAATAATCAGGTGTTAGATAAAAATCTTCTACAATGTTTTCTTTTAAATTAGGCATTAATTGTTTTTCCATTTTCTCTACAACTAGATTTTTCATTTTTTCACCTTCAATATCCCAATTAATATTTGATTGATTGTTTGGAACTGGAACTAATACATAAAAGCAATCATGTCCATCAGGAGCCATAGAGCTATCTGTAGCTGTCGGTCTATGTAAATAATAGCTTATATCGTTATTAAGTTTTTTTCGATTAAATATATCATCAAGGTGTTCTTTGTATTTATCTCCAAATTTTATCGTATGATGCTCTACATTTTCATACTTTTTTTTAGTTCCAAAATAATAAACAAACAATCCCATAGAATATTCCATTCTATTTTTTTTCCATTTAAAAAAACTTGTGAAATTTTTTTTATTAAGAAGTTTTTCATAAACAGCAGGTGGATCTGCATTACAGATCACATTTTGACACTCAATATTTGTACCATCATCTAAAATTACTCCTTGAATATTTTTTCCTTCAGATTTTATTTGTTTAACTTCATGACCTTTTATTATTTTTATTCCAACTTCATTCATTAATCTTTCGAAGCCTTTAATTATATTGCCTGTTCCCCCCATAGAATAATGAATACCCCATTTTTTTTCTAAGTAGAGAATCAATCCATAAATTGAAGTTGTTGTAAAAGGGTTACCACCCACCAAAAGAGGATGCATGCTTAACATTCTTCTCAATTTTTCATTTTTAATATAGGATGAAACTAAAGAGTAAACTGATTTATAACTTTTGAGACTTAATAAAGCTGGAAGCTGTTTCATCATAAAAATAGGTTTTTCAAAAGGAACATCTGCTAATTCAAGGAAACCTTTATTGAAAATTTTTTTTGTAAAATTAACTAGTTTTTCATAACCATCCACATCCTTGGGGTTCAGTTTTTGGATTTGATTTTTCATATCATTTTCATTTCCAGAATAGTTAAACTTTGTATTGTCTTCAAAAATGAATTGATACCACGTGTTTAGAGGAGTAATTTTTATATAGTCTTCAGGTTTTTTATTAAAAATTTCAAATAATTCATTGATCAAATAGGGTGCAGTAATTACAGTAGGCCCAGCATCATATGTAAAGCCGTTTTTTTTGAATACTCTAGCTCTTCCACCAAGATCCTCGTGTTTTTCGATTAAAATAACATTATGTTTTTTGGCTTTTAGTCTTAGGGCAGTTGCTATGCCACCAAATCCGGAACCTATTACCACAGAATTCATAACAGTAATCTATAGTTTTTTTATTAAATTGTAAGTGATTTACGATTAAGAATTAATCTTTTTTAATTCTTCTTTAGTTTCATCCAGGTTTTTTTGGAACAAAGTATCTAACTTTGATGAATCAACCGATGTTGTGATAATTTTTTTCACAGAATCCACAGCAATTTTTACTGATGCATCTCTTATTTCTTTTAATGCTGCCTTTTTCATTTGATCTATTTTGTTTTCAGCTAAATTCTTTTTAATTTCAGAAGATTTATGAAATTTTTCATTTAAATCAATTATTAGTTTGTCACTTTCTTTTTTTGCTTGATCGATTATTTCATTACTTACAGTTTGAGATGTATCAAGTTTTTTTTGCGCATTATCCAAAAGTACTTTTGCTTCAGATCTTAGTTTTTCACTCTCGTCAATTTCATTCTTAATTTCTGATATAAGTTTGTTTAGTGCTTCATTAACTTTCTGCGGCACTTTTAGATAAAAGAGACCAGCAAAAAATATTACAAATGATACTGCTACCCAAAATGTTGCATCAATTGCCATAATATTTCTCTCCATTTCTCTTTGACAAGTCGTCAACTATTGCAGAAATACTACTAGCATTTACATCTGCACCTATTAGCTTCTTAACAAGCTCGGTTGATGTTTCTATAGCTATTTTATTTATTTTTTCAGGAGCGCTCTTTCTTAAAGCAGTTATCTCATCTTCTGCTTTTTTTATTTCTTCATCTAGCTGTTTGTCTAAAGTGTCTCTTTTAAGATTAATATCTTTTTGCACTTTTTCTCTTGCTTGAGCTAAAATATTTTTAGCCTCTATTTTGCTTTTTGATATTAATTCTTCGAACTCTTTTATCTTGAGTTCACTATCTTTTCTTTGCTTATCAGCCGCTTCAATATTTTCCAAAATTTGAGATTTTCTAGTTTCAAGATTTGCACTTATTTTAGGTAATATTAATTTTGAAAGTACAATTAATAATGTACCAAAAGTAAGTATTAACCAAAAAATTTGAGAAACCCAAAACTCTGGATTTAGTTGAGGCATACCTCCACTCTCAGCCGCGTAAGCTTCCAAAGATAGGAAGCTTAAAAATATTAAATGAAGAAATATTTTTTTCACCATTAAATTTAAAACGCAAATAAAATGATTAACGCAACTACTAATCCAAATAATCCTGTTGCTTCAGCTAAAGCGAAACCTAAAAGTAGATTAGGAAATTGCTTTTGTGCAGCAGATGGATTTCTCATCGCACCTGATAAATAGTTTCCAAAAATTATACCGATACCAACACCAGCACCTGCTAAAGCTATCGCTGCAAGTCCTGCTCCGATCATTTTTGCTGCTTCTAATTCCATTATATCCTCCTTGTTTTTAATGGTGTAAATTTAATGCATCATTTAAATAGATGCAGGTTAAGATTGCAAAAACATATGCTTGAAGAAAAGCAACTAAGATCTCCAAACCTGTTAATGCAATCGAAAAACTCAGTGGAAGCCATCCACCAACTACTCCGAGACTTATAACAAAGCCACCGAAAACTTTCATCATAGTGTGACCAGCCATCATATTTGCAAATAATCTTACTGATAAACTTATTGGTCTACTTAGATATGATATTACTTCAATCACAACTATTAAAGGCAACAGCACTGCTGGAACTCCACTTGGCACAAATAATTTTAGGTAACCAAAACCGTGTTTAATAAATCCTATAACTGTTACTCCTATAAAAATAAATGCAGCTAATAAAAAAGTTACTATTATGTGACTAGTAACTGTAAATGTGTAAGGAATCATTCCAAACATGTTGCAGAACAAGACAAACATGAATAGTGAAAATATAAATGCAAAATATGGTTTTCCTTTCGAACCTGCGGTATCACTTATCATTTTTGAGACAAAAGTATAACTTAGCTCCGCAAGTAGTTGAATTTTATTAGGTATTAATGAATTTTTTTTTGAACCAAGATTGAATACTATTAAAATTGCTAATGTACTAACAATCATAAATAAACTTGCGTTAGTAAATGAAATATCAAAACTTCCTATTTTTATTTCGGGGCCAATTCTATAAACCTCGAATTGAGACATTGGATTTGCTGCCATAGTATAAAACTTATTTTTGCATGTTTTTTGCGGATCTTATTACATTAGTTATGCCTGCAATGACACCCACAAAAAAAAATATTATTATTAACCAGGGCTTAGTACCAAAGGTCTTGTCTAAAATAAACCCAATAATTGTCCCAACAGCAACAGCAGATACCAATTCTGTACTGAGCTTAAAAGCAGTACCAATAGGGGATGTTTTTCCTTCTTTTTCGGCTTTTTCTTTTCTTAAAATTTTAGATTTTGCAATTTCAAGGCGAGTTTTAAGAGGGTCCTCTGCCATTTATATTAAGCGACCATACTTTCAGCTTTTTGAAGATCTACAGCTACCAGTTGGCTTATACCTTTTTCTGGCATTGTAACTCCGTATAGTCTATTCATTTTAGACATGGTTAAAGCATGATGGGTTACAATTATGAACTTTGTATTTGTTATATTAATTAGTTCTTCTAACAAATTACAAAATCTTGTTACGTTTGCATCATCCAAAGGTGCATCAACTTCATCCAATACACAAATCGGTGAAGGGTTGGTTAAAAACACTGCGAAAATAAGTGATAAAGCCGTAAGGGCTTGTTCACCACCAGATAAAAGTGTAATTGATTGAAGCCTTTTACCTGGAGGACTAACAAGCATTTCTAATCCTGCTTCTAAAGGATCATCAGAGTCAACCAATTCTAGTTTTGCATTACCACCATTAAATAGTTTTGTATAAACTTCATTGAATTTTCTATTCACTTTTTCAAAAGCTTCTAACAATCTTTCTCTTCCTTTTTGATTGAGTTCGTTGATACTTTCTTTTAATTTTACAATAGCAGTTACAAGATCAGCTCTATCTTGTTCCATTTTTTTTATCTCTGCTTCATATTTACTTGTTTCTTCATCTGCTTTTAAATTTACAGAACCAAATTTTTCTCTTTCTTGTTTTTTTTTATCTAATAGGTCTTCTTGCACTACAGGATCAGGAAGATCTTCGGCACCGAATAAATTAGAATTTTCTAAAATATTATTTTCTAATAAATTTAATTCTGATTGCACTCTATCCAAAAGATCGTTTTTTCTTTTCTTCAAGCCTTCTATTGTAGCTCCTGAGCTTGCTTTTCTTTCTCTTATTTGAATTGATTCTTCTTGAATCTTATTTAGTTCATTTCTTAAATTTTCAATTTTCTCATCAGTTTCATTAATTATCTTTTCATTATCTTGCTTTTCTTTTTCCGAAATTCTTAAACTTTCATTAATTTGACCTTTTTTTTCAGCTTGAATTTCTGGTTGGTTATCTAATTCATTAAGTTGATTAGAGAGTTTACTTTTTCTCTCAGTTAGTTCATTTATCATTTTATTTGAGTTTGATAATAAATTAATCCAACTTTCAATTTCAGTTTCAATAGTTTTAATTCTTTCATTTCTTTTTAAAGACTCTTTTTTAATCGACTGGTTTTTACTAAAGCTATCAGTGTATTTATTTTGTAATGATTTAATTTTATCATTTTTTTCATTTAGAACTGATAATCTTTTTTTACTTTCTTCATCTCCTAAATTCTTTAAAAATTCATTTAATTCAATTTTACATCTATCTAATAATGTTAGAGCTTGATTTAATTCATTTTCATTTATTAACGATTTTATTTTATCAATATTCTCTTCAACACTTTTTACTTGGCTCACATTGATATTAATATTTCCATCAGCAAAGGTTTTGATAATTTCATTAGCAAGCTTTTGTTCTTCGTCTAAATCAGATTTTGCTTTTTCTAATTCTTCATTAGATAATTTTTCTGTTTCAAAGTATTTTGAATCTACTTCAATTAACTCATTTTTTTCTTCTTTTAATCGTTTTTCATTTGAGTTTGCATCTATAACAATCCCTTTTTCTCTAATAATATCTTCATCAATAATTTGCAGAGATTTTTTAATAGAGCCAATTTCTTCTTGAATTCTTAAATTTTCCTCATCTAGACTTTGAAGTTCTAAATTTAGCCTTTGTATTTTTGACAAGTTTTCAATATTTCTTTCTCTTAAAGGATTTACTTTGTCAGTTTCTAACTTTATTTGATTTTCAATTTCTGAAATTTTTTTGTTAAAACCTTCAACTTCTGTTTCAGCTTCACTATTTATTTCATTTTCAACTCTAATTTCTTTATCAATATCGATTAATTTCAAATAATATAAACCAGCTTCAATTTTTTTAATTTCATCTGATATCATTTTATATTTAGTAGCTTCTTCTGCTTGTTTTTGAAGGTTCGCCAGCTGTCTTTCTTGTTGTCTTCTTAACTCATCTGCTCTTTTTAAATTATTTTCTGCAGCTCCTAGTCTTAATTCAGCTTCATGTCTTCTGACGTGTAGACCTGAAATTCCAGCTGCTTCTTCAAGAATAGCTCTTCTGTCAGTTGGTTTTGCAGTTACTAACGCACCAATACGACCTTGGCTAATCATTGATGGTGAATGAGCACCAGTTGATAGATCAGCAAAAAACATTTGTGCATCTCGAGCTCTAACTTCTTTATCGTTTATATAAAATTTGGATCCTTTATCTTTTTCTATTTTTCTTCTGACATGAATTTCATTTAGTTCTCTGTACTGAATAGGCCCTTCATTTTTTTCGTTGTTAACGGTTATAGAAACTTCCGCAATATTTTTTGAAGGTTTATTTGATGTACCTGAAAATATCACATCCTCCATTCCAGACCCCCTCATACTTTTTGCTGAGGTTTCTCCCATAACCCATCTTAACGACTCAACAATGTTTGATTTTCCACAACCATTAGGACCAACAATCCCAGTCAAACCTTCTTCAATTAAAAAGTTTGTTTTGTCTGCAAATGATTTAAATCCATTTAATTGGATTTTTTTAAACTCCATGAGTTATTTTATATCATTTTTTCTAATGATTTTTTTAAATTTTTATAATTGAGGGATTTTTCAAACTTTTCATTGTTTATAATAATCGTAGGGGTAGCATTTACTTTAAATTGTTTAGCTCCCTCGATTCGATCATTTAGTACAAAGTCTTCAATTTTTTTATCAGTTATGCATTTTTTGAAATCTATATCGATACCTTGTTCTTCAATGAATTTTTTTAGATTATCGTTTGCTTCACTGGCATTATTACCTTTGACCCATTTTTGTTGCTTATCAAAAAGTATTTCTAGAACTTTGGAGTCTCCATCATTTTTACACTGAGCAATTTTTGATGCATTAAATGCTATTATGTCTAATGGATAATGTCTGAACTCAATTTTAGCTAAACCAGTATCAATAAAATCTTTTTTAAGCTGAGGATAAACATTTTTATGAAAGTTTGCACAATGACTACAAGTAAGCGACTCATAGGCAATGATAGTAATTTTAGCATCTTCATTACCAACCTTAATTCTATTAATTTCATTGGCTAATACATTTCCAGAAAATAATATCGTTACAATAAATAAGAGAGTTTGGATATATTTTTTCATTTTTGTTTAAATACTTTTGTTAGTTCAGCTAAAGATTGTTTTAATTTTTCATTTTTAACATCTTTAATTTTTTCATTAAATTTATTATTTGTCACATAATTAGGTTTCAATTTTGTTTCTAATTTGTCATTTTGATTATCAAAACTTGTAAATTTAAGCTTTTCTACAACAGAATAGCCAAAAAAATTATTCATTTTATCTATTATTTCTTGTTTGGAATATTCAAGATCAACTTCATGACCTCTTTTAACCATTATAATCAAAGTACTAACTCCAAAACGATTTGAGTTTTTAAATGATTTTGGATAACAAAAATTAAATAGTTCATCTCCAACTATATACTTCCAATTATTTAATGTTTCAGAATAAATATGACCTTTTTTATCAATAATTTTTTTTATTTTTTTTGGCAAAGTGTCTCTAAAAGATCTTAAACCTTGAATGGTAGAGCTTCTCTGCTTAAAGTTTTTATTGGATTGCATATGATAGATACAATGATATCAAAAAAAATTCTTAAATGGTATGATTATAATAAAAGAGATTTACCATGGCGAAAAAAATGTTCACAAACAAAAAAAGAATATTACACACTTATAAGTGAATTTATGTTGCAACAAACCCAGGTTGCAACTGTAATACCTTACTTCAATAGATTTGTTAAATTATTACCAACGATTGAAAAATTAGCAAAAGTAGATAATTCAAAATTAATCAAATTATGGGAAGGGTTGGGTTATTACTCAAGAGCCAGGAATTTAAAAAAAACTTCTCAAATTATTGTAAAAAAATTTCATAAAAAAATTCCAGATAATTTCGATGACCTTCTTTCTTTGCCTGGCATTGGTCATTATACAGCTAGTGCAATTTTATCTATTGGTTTTAATAAATCTTTTATTCCCTTAGATGGAAATATTGAGCGAGTTCTTAAAAGATATCTTCTATTAAAAAAGAAAGAGCAAATTACTAAAGAATATTTAAATAAAGCCAAATCAATATTTGGGTCAACAAAACGTTCTAGTGATTATGCTCAAGCTTTAATGGAATTAGGCGCAACAATCTGTAAACCTATAAATCCTAATTGTAAGATGTGTCCAATAAATAAGAAGTGTAAAGCATTCAAAAAAGGAGATTTTGTTTTAAAGAAAGTTTTAAAAAAGAATAAAAAAAAATTATTTATTGTTAATGTTTTGAAAAAAAAGAATAAATATTTTTTAATAAAAAATAATCAGTTTAATTTTTTAAAAAATTTAAAGATTTTTCCTATGAAAGAAGTAAATCATACTAATAAATTTAAAAAACATTTGAATATAAAATTATCTAATATGGATATGGAGCTTCAAATTAAAAAAATTCAAAAAGAGAAAAATTACTCTGAATATTATTGGATAGATCCGAAAAAAATTAATGAAATTGTTCTCCCATCATTTACAAAAAGAATATTTAAAGAATTAAAAACAAGATGATAAAAGTTGCGATTATTGGAGCTGGTATTTCTGGATTATACCTTGCCAATATTTTTAAACATAATGTTGATTTTAAGGTTTCCATATTTGAAAAAAATCAAAAGATAAATTTAAAAGATGGTTATGGAATTCAATTATCTAATAATAGCATTAAATTATTGAACCATATTGGTTTTGATCAATTGAATGAAAGTCGAAAATTTTTTCCAAAAAATCTTGATTTCTATTCTATTGATAATCCTAAATTAATTTGTGATCTGAATATTTCTAAATTTAATTCAGCAAAAGATAAATACACAACAATTCAAAGATCTACACTTATTGAGTTCTTAATTAATAAAATTTCCAAAGAAGATATTTTTTATGAACATGATATTTCAAATATAACTATCAAAGAAAATCAAATTGAACTTTTCTTTTCAAATAAATTTTCTGAAAAGTTTGATTATTTGATTATTGCCGATGGAATATTTTCAAAAAGTACTTCATTAATATCTAATTCAAAAAACACTCTGAAATTTAATAACTCTATTGCCATAAGAGGAACGATAAAAATAAATAAAATTGAAAATATTGATTTAAAAAATATTTCTTTATTTCTTGGTGCTAATTTTCATTATGTTATTTATCCAACTTCAGAAACCGATGATTTAAATTTTATTGGTATTTTAAGAAAAAAATTAAATAAAGGACGATTACAAGAATATCATCAATTTAGTACTTTGGATTTTGCAAAAGAAATCATTGCTGAGGTCCCGCCTACATTTAATCAAATAGTTCATAAATTAGATAATATAAAATGCTTTCCTGTTTTTGTTACAGATGAAATTTTTTATCCAAAAAACAAAAATATTTTTACGGTAGGTGATGCATTTTTTGCTTTCCCTCCATCTTTTGCCCAAGGTGCCTCACAATCTATTGAGAGCTCTCATGAGCTTTTTGAAAATATTTTAAAAAATAAGACGGAAGGATATTTTCCCAAAAGAATAGAAAAGACAAAAATGGTAAATAGACGTTCAAAATTTAATCAATTTGCTTTTCATTTATCAAATCCATTATTTGTTTTTGCAAGAAACTTAATAATGAAAAGGCTTGTAAAGAATGAGAAGTTTTTGGAAAACTATCTTGGAAAAATTTATGATAACTAATTCTTTGGAATTAATCTTTGCCTTAAATAATCTATAGGAACATTTTTTCCGTTCATGCTACAGTGCCAATAGGTCCAGCCATTGCAACTCTCAGCTCCTAAAATAGTTGCTGCAACTTTATGAATTGAGCCTTCAGTTTGATGATGTTTAATACTCCCATCAGCCATAATTTTTGCATTAATTTTCTTTTTGTTATCAAATATTGTTGTGCCTGGTTTTATGATGCCCATTTCAACTAATGAGCCAAAAGGTATTCTTGGTTTTGATCTGTTATTTTTTAATGTATCCAAGAAATCATCTTCAATTGGCTTTGTGTCTTTAAGTCTTCGTTCAACAGCTTTAAAATAAGATTTTTCTTTTTCTATACCATAATAATTTCTGCCTAATTTTTTAGCTACAGCAGCTGTTGTGCCTGATCCTAAAAAAGGATCTAAAACCAAATCGTTTTTGTTTGTAGTCGCTAGTAATATTCTATGAAGTAAAGCCTCTGGTTTTTGTGTTGAGTGAATTTTCTTACCGTTCTTCTTTAATCTTTCTGCACCACTACAAATTGGTAAATTCCAATTTGATCTCATTTGAAGATCATCATTTAAACATTTAAGAGACTGATAATTAAATGTGTATTTTGATTTTTCTGACTTTGATGCCCAAATTAAAGTTTCATGTGCATTAGTAAATCTTGTACCTCTAAAGTTTGGCATTGGATTGTTTTTGTTCCAAATAACATCATTTAGTATCCAAAATCCCAAATTTTGAATTGCATTTCCAACTCTAAAAATGTTGTGGTAACTTCCAATTACCCAAATAGCTCCATTTTTTTTTAAAATTCTTTTGCATTCACTTAACCACTGATTAGTAAATTCATCGTACTTTTTAAAATTTTCAAATTGATCCCATTTATCATTGACTGCACTTACTTTTGAACTATCTGGTCTGCTAAGTTCATTCTTAAGTTGTAAATTGTATGGAGGATCTGCAAAAATTAAATCAAATGTTTCATCAGGAATTTTTTTTAGTTCTTTTAAACTATCCCCATTAATTACTTTATTTTTAGCTTCAAAATTCATTTTGTATAATTGAAAGTAGACTCCAAAAAGATTCTACGGTCAACCTGGGATTGAATTAATTTTAGCTGAATTGTGTCTAAATTTTTAGAACAACAAGATATTGTGTTTCTACGTGAAACCTATTTAAGTTTCGAAATTGGAGCAAAAGTTTTTCGATGATGAATAGTTATCCCATATTTTTTTATAGCACTTAAATGTTTTTTGGTGCCATAACCACAATTTGTTTCCCAATAATAATTATTGAATTTTTTTGATAAATTTTTAATCAATTTATCTCTTGATACTTTTGCAATTATCGATGCTGCAGCAACACTTGGAATTTTTTTATCTCCTTTAATGATTGATTTTAATTTATAATTTTTAATTTCGGGAGTTTTATTGCCATCAATTAAAACTAACTTTGGTTTTCTTTTAAGTTTTAAAATCGCTCTTTTCATTGCAAGAAGAGAAGCGTTCAAAATATTTAATTTTTCAATTTCTTTTACTGATGCTTTTCCCAAACTCCAAATAGAATTCTGTTTAATATATTTTGCAATTTTTTCTCGGTCATTTTTAGATAAAGATTTTGAATCTTTTAATAATTTTTTATCTATTTTTTTATCTAGTATTACAGCTGCTGCATAGACAGGACCCATTAAACTTCCTCTGCCAACTTCATCAACACCAGCAATTATAGCCATTATAATTTAATTTTTAATTCCTGAATTTTATCTCTAATTTTTTTTAAATCTTCCCAAGAGTATTTTTTATTTTCTGGAAATCTTATTAGATAAGAAGGATTGAAGCTAATCATCATCGGATATGTTTTATTATCAAGAATTATTTCTTTCCAATTACCTCTTTCTTTAGAGATTTTATTTCCGGTTCCAGTTAAAGCTTCCATTGCAGAACTACCCATTACAATTATTAACTTGGGATCAATTATAGAAATATGTTTTTTTAAGAAAATAGAGTACCTTTTAATTTCTTGTGAGGTAGGCTTTCTGTCCTCTGGAGGTCTAAAATTAATTGCATAACAAAGGTAGATTGAATTACGTTTAATATTAATCGCATTTAACATTTTATCTAACAATACACCGACCTCTCCTTGAAAAACTTTACAATTATCATCTTCAATCGTCGTAGGTGCTTCACCAATTAGCATAATTGGACTGTTGGAATTGCCATCCCCCAAAACAATGTTTTTGGAATTGGATTTTAAATTACAATTTTCAATTGAATTTATTTGATTTTTTAATTCTTCTAGAAGTTCGTTTTTTTGAAGGTTTTTATTGGTATCAATTTCTGTGTTATTTTTAAATCTATTAATAGGTTTATTGCTAAATATAAAATCTTGCTCAATTGTATTTATTAATTCATCAGTATATACCGAACTATGCTCAGACTTATTCTTAATCATTTAAAATTATTTTTTATAACTATTTTAGTTTATCAGACACCAGTTATATCTAAAAGTGCTAGTTTTGAGAGATTTGATTCAAAATATTTATCAAATTATTTTTCAGGAATTATTGCTTTTGAAAATAAAAATAATTCTGATTCATTAGAATTTTTCAGAAGTTCAAAAATTTTATTAAATAAACATGATCCTTATCTGAAAAGATATTTTTTTTCTTTAGTACTAGAGGGAAAAGTGTCTGCCGCTACAAATTTGATTAAACAAAATATTAGAAAACAAAATACTGACTTTTTCGAGGGATATGTTTTGCTCATTATTGACAGTATTAGAAAAAGCAATTTTGACTTAGCAGAAAAATATTTGGTAAAATTATCTTTTTTAATAGAGCAAAAAAGATTTAATTTAATAATTTATGAAACTTTAAAACAGTATGTTTATGTATTTAAAGAAAAAAGAATATCAGCAAAAAAACAAAACTTTGGAAATTTAACTTTAATAACCAACACTTTTCAAAGATGTTATTTGAATGATATAAATACAGAAGATTATTTTTTAAAATTAACAGATAAAAACAATCAAATTGACTATTCGAGATACATATATTTTTACCTTACATATCTTATCGAGAATAATGAATTGCAAAAAGCAAAAGAAATTACAAAAGATATTAATTTTTTAGGAAGTACGATTTTATTATCTCAAGGAAAAGCTTGGATAGATCAAAATAATTTTTCAAATTTTAAAAAAGTTTTTTCATGCAAAAATCATAATGATCTAATAAGTGAGTTTTTATTTTTAATTTCGAACCTATATTCTTCACAAGATAGATTTGTAGAGTCTAATTTTTATTTGAATATAGCAAATTATCTAAATCCTAAATTTATATTTAATAATGCGTTGATAGCCGATAATTACTATCTTAATCAAAATTACGACAAAGCCAAAGAAAGCTTAAAAGTATTTGATGAAAATACTAATTTTTACTACTGGTTTAGGATTAAAAAAGAATCTCAAATAATTTCTAAACAAACTGATGATAGCGAAAAAGGTTTAAATTATCTGATGAACGAATATGCAAAAATTGAAAATCCTAATTTAAAAATAATTTATGATGTAGCTAACTTTCATAAGAGAGCTGAAAAGTATAAAGAGGCGATACCTTTTTACTCACAAGTTCTATCATCTATAGACGTTAAATCTGCGACAGCAGCGGAGATCTTATATAGAAGGGGAGGAAGTTATGAGAGAGTCAAAGATTATGAAAATTCAGATAAAGATCTACTTGCATCACTTCAAATAGATCCTAATGATGCATACGTTTTAAATTATCTAGCTTATTCATGGTTAGAGAGAGATTATAAAATTGATGAAGCTATGCAAATGTTGGAAAAAGCTTATGCTGCTAAAAATAATGATCCCTACATCATAGATTCTATTGGATGGGCTTATTACTTAACTAATGATTTCATAAAAGCAGAAAAATTTTTAAAAAGAGCAGTGCAATTAATGCCTAATGATCCAATTGTTAATGATCATTATGGAGATATTTTATGGAAACTTAATAGAAAAATTCAAGCAAGATATTTTTGGAATAATGTTCTTGGTTTTGAAGATGCAGAAAATGAAATGATTGAAAAAATAAATATAAAATTAGTTTTTGGCCTCCAAGATACTTAGGATGAAACTACATAAAATCAAATCTTTTGCTAAAATTAATATTGCATTAAACGTTGTTGGGAAAAACAAATTACTACATCGTATTGAAAGCTTAGTTTCATTCTTAGATTTAAACGATTTAATAAAAATTCAACAAATAAAAAAAGAAAATCATGAAATTAATTTTAAAGGCGCTTTTTCAAAAAAAATTAATGCAAATAATACAATTTCAAAATTAATTAAAATTTTAGAAAAAGAAAAACTTTTAAAAGATAAAAAGTTCAAAATTGAAGTAGAAAAGAATATACCATCTGAAGCAGGATTGGGAGGAGGATCAATGAATGCTGCTTCTGTGATTAATTTTTTTATTAAAAAAAAAATAATTAGGACAAATTACAAAAAAATATCAAAAATTTGTAAACAAATTGGCTCAGATGTAATCCTGGGACTATATTCAACAAGCTTAGTTTTGAACTCAAAAGGAAAGATTTCTGTAATTGCAAAAAATAAAAAAATTAATGTTTTATTAGTTAAGCCTAATTTTGGTTGTTCAACAAAAAAGATTTATGCTGGAATAAGAAAATTCTCTAAAATTAATTTAGATAAATTCAATTCAAATATGTTTAATTTAAAAAAATTAAAAATGTATAATAATGATTTAGAACCAATAGCTTTTAAGAAATACCCAAAATTAAATATGATTAAAAATTTTTTATACAGTAATTCAAATCCTGAGTTTGTGAGAATGACAGGATCTGGATCTACGATAGTTGGATATTTCTTAACTAAAAAAGACTGTCAAACTGCAAAAAGACAAATAAAACAAAAGTTCAAAAATTATTGGTGTATTATTGCAAAAACTATATAAATTTATTTTTTTTGTGTTATATGAAAATGATATTGGGGCGTAGCCAAGCGGTAAGGCACGGGTTTTTGGTACCTGCATCCTAGGTTCGAATCCTAGCGCCCCAGCCAAATATGGAAAGCTTGATCGATAAACTTTTTTCAAGAACTAGTAATCTAGATTATGTTTCAAAAAAAATTAAAGAAATTTCTAAAGAAGAAGAAGTAGTAAAAATTTTTAATGCAATTAATACTTTTTCATCACTTAGTGAAGTAAGATTTGTAGGTGGATGTATTAGAAAAGTTATAAATAAAGAGGAAATAGATGATATTGATCTTGCAACAAACTTAACTCCAACCCAAGCCTGTGAAGCTTTAAATAAAAACAATATCAAGTATTATGAAACTGGAATTGAACATGGCACAATAACAGCAGTTATTAATGACAAAAGTTTTGAAATTACGACTTTAAGAAAAGATCTTATAACTGATGGAAGACATGCAGAAGTAGAATTTTCTGATGATTGGAAAGAAGATGCATCAAGAAGAGATTTTTCAATTAATGCAATTTATTCTGATCAAGAAGGAAATTTATTTGATCCCTTTAATGGACGAAAAGATATTCTTGAAGGTAATATAAATTTTATTGGTAGTGTAGAAAAGAGAATTAAAGAAGATTATCTTAGGATTGTAAGATACATAAGGTTTTTTTTAAATTACTCGAAAAAAAAACATGACCCAAAAACTTTAAAGAATATTAAAATAAATCTTGATGGTATTTCAAATCTTTCGTCTGAAAGATTACTTAATGAATTAAAAAAAATTTTAAAATCTAATGGTTTTAAAAATGTTTCGAGAGATAAAGAAAGTTTGGAATTATTAAGTTTGATATTTCCACAGCTAATTAGAATTAATTCATTTGAAAAACTTAACTCAATATCTGAAGAAATATATCAAAAATCAGATTTTATATTTCTCCTATCGGTTATGATTATTAATGAAACAGATAATGTAGATTACTTTCTTTATAAATTTAACTTGTCAAAAAAAGATCAAAAAAGAATAAAAATTTTAGATAACTTCTATAAAGATAAAATTACAAAAAATACTTTCAAAGAAAAAAATTTGATCAAAATACTTTATTTTCAAGGAAGGCAGGCTATTCTAGACATTCTTAATTATAAAATTATAACCACAAAAAAAATTGACCCTAACTTAATCGAATTAAAAAGACAATTTGAGAATAAAGATTTACCCACCTTCCCAATAGATACAAAAAATTTAATGCAAGAATATGATTTAGTTGAGGGAAAAACTTTAGGTAAAAAACTCAAACAATTAGAAGAATTTTGGGTGAATAATAATTTTCAGATCAGTAAAGAGCAAGTAGACGTTATTATAAAAGCTTAAATATATTTGACGTCTTTAATTTCAAAATTTTTAACACCAGCAGGAGTTCTTACTTCCACCAGGTCATCTTTATTTTTACCTATTAAACCTTTTCCTATCGGAGATTGAAAATAAATTAATTTTTGTTTTAAGTCAGCTTCATCTTTACCAACAATTTTGTAATTTATTTTTTCACCTGTATCTAAATTTTCTAAAAAAACAGTCGAACCAAATATTACTTTTCCATCATTATTAATTTTAGTAACATCAATTACATTTGCTCTGGCAATGATGTCATTAATTTCATCAATTCTTCCTTCATTATGAGATTGCTCTTCTTTAGCAGCATGATACTCAGCATTTTCTTTTAAATCTCCATGTGATCTTGCTTCTGCTATGGCCGCAACTATTTCAGGTCTTTTTTTTTCTTTTAGATAGACAAGCTCTTCTTTGAGCTTATTAAGACCATTTAATGTGATCGGTTCTTTTTCCATTTTATTTCCACTTAGCTAGTGGTGGTAATGACATTAAAATTCCCTCAACATTCCCACCAGTTTGCAATCCAAATTTTGTACCCCTGTCATATAATAGATTAAACTCTGCATATCTACCTCTTTTTATGTACTGAGCCTCTTTTTCTTTTGATGACCATTTTTTGTTAATTTTTTTTTTTATAATAGAATTAAATATTGATTGAAAAGTAATTCCTACATCTCTCACAAATTTAAAATCATCAACGAAATTTTCTTTTTTATAGTCAAAAAATATTCCTCCAATTCCTCTAGCTTCCTTTCTATGCGGTAAATAAAAATATTCATCACACCATTTTTTATATTTTTTGTAATAAGTTTTATTATGTCGATTACACATTTTTTTAAGCTCATCATGAAATCTTTTTTTTTCATTCATATCTTTAATTGCTGGTGTTACATCCATACCACCGCCAAACCATTCAAAAGTAGTGCTAATAAATCTTGTATTGAAATGCATCGCAGGGATATAAGGATTATTCATGTGCATTACCACTGAAATTCCAGAAGCCCAAAATCTTGGATCTTTAGATGCGCCTGGAATATTTTTTTGAAATTTTTTTGGAAACTTTCCATAAACTTTTGAAAAATTTACACCCACTTTTTCAAAAACTTTACCTCCTTGTAAAATTCTATACTCTCCTCCTCCTTCATCTACTTTAGAATTTCTTTTCCAAGTTGTTGATTTAAATTTGATTTTATTTTTTTCGTATTTTTCTATATCTTGGCAAAATGAATTTTGTAGGAGTTTAAACCAGTTACTTGCTAAATCTTTCTTTAAATCTAATTCCATGTTTATTGTATTCTTATCTGTCTTAAGTTTTCTGAGAGAATTATAGCAACTGATGTAGCTAAATTTAAAGATCTTTTATTTTCAACCATTGGGATTCTCAATCTATGAGTAACTTTTTTATGCACAAACTCTGGTACTCCAGAACTCTCTCTTCCAAAGAGAAGTGTATCATCTTTTTGGAATTGAAAATCAGTGTAAGGAATTGATGCTTTTGTAGTCATTAACAAAACTCTCTCATTTTTTTTCTCCTCAAAAAAATGCTCAGAATTCTGGTAAAATATGATTTCTCCTTCCTTGAAATAATCCATTGCAACTCTTTTAAAACGCTTATCACTTAATAGAAATCCACAAGGCTCTATTATTTCAAGCTTAGCTCCCAAGCATGCACAAGTTCTAATTATGGCAGCTGTATTTTGAGGAATATCAGGTTCGTATAAAGCAATTTTTGGCATTAGTTATTCTTTTATGTGTCATTCTATCCATAGAAAAAAAAGTATTTTGTTATAGAAAATCATATATTAAATAAACTTTAAGTAACATTTTATATATGTCTGATTCTAAGAAAAAACCAGAAAGAAGAGAATTTTTATTTACAGCAACTTATGCCGTTGGTGCTGTTGGTGCTGCAGCTGTTGTATGGCCAATGATTGATCAAATGAATCCAGACGCATCTGTTAAGGCTTTAGCAAGTACAGAAGTAGACGTTAGTTCAGTACAACCAGGTAATACAATTACAGTTTTATGGAGAGGTAAACCAGTATTTATCAGAAGAAGAACCCAAGAAGAAATAGACGAGGCTAGATCTGTAAAAATGGAAGAATTGATACATCCTGAAAAAGATGAGGATAGAGCAAAAAATCCAGAATGGTTAGTTATGCTCGGAGTTTGTACCCACCTAGGATGTGTACCATTAAACGACAAAGGTGATTATAATGGATGGTTTTGCCCTTGTCATGGTTCTCACTATGATACTTCAGGAAGAATTAGAAAAGGCCCGGCTCCTTGGAATATGGAAGTTCCTAAATACGAATTTGTAAATGCAAATACAATTAAGATTGGATAATTGAATTATGAGTGATCACGATTACACACCAAAATCAAAAGTAGGAAAATGGTTTAACGATAGGTTACCACTTCTAACTCTTGCAAATCATTTAACAGATTACCCTACACCTAAAAACCTAAATTACTGGTGGACATTTGGTGGGATATTAACTTTTTGTTTGATTACACAAATAGTAACGGGATTAACACTGGCAATGCACTACATAGCTCATGCTGACATGGCTTTTGAAAGTGTTGAGCACATTATGAGAGATGTAAATTACGGATGGTTAATAAGATATATACATGCAAATGGTGCATCTATGTTTTTTTTAGCTGTTTATATTCATATATTCAGATCATTGTTTTATGGGTCTTACAAAGCACCTAGAGAAATAATTTGGATCATAGGAATTATAATTTACTTATTAATGATGGCAGCAGCTTTTATGGGTTACGTTTTACCGTGGGGCCAAATGAGTTTTTGGGGAGCAACAGTAATTACAAACTTATTTAGTGCTATTCCTCTTGTAGGAGAGGGTATTGTAACTTGGTTATGGGGCGGTTATTCAGTAGATAATCCTACATTGACAAGGTTTTTTACTTTACACTATTTAATCCCATTTCTAATCTTAGGATTAGTTGTTCTTCATATTTGGGCGTTACACGTACCTGGTAATAATAATCCAGTTGGTATTGATATAAAAAAACCATCAAAAGATACAGTGCCATTCCATCCATACATTGTAATTAAAGATGGTTTTGCATTGTTAATGTTTATGATTGTATTTGCTTTCTTTGTTTTTTATTCACCTAATATTTTAGGGCACGCAGACAATTATATAGAAGCAAATCCAATGGTAACTCCAGCGCACATAGTTCCAGAATGGTATTTGTTACCTTTCTATGCAATCTTAAGATCAGTACCAGATAAACTTTTAGGTGTGGTAGCAATGTTATCTGCAATTTTAATTTTAGCTGCTCTTCCTTGGCTAGATACTTCAAAAATAAGATCTGCAGTGTTTAGACCTTTGTATAAACAATTTTATTGGATATTAGTTGCTGATGTTTTAATTCTTGGTTACATGGGAGCAATGCCAGCAGAAGGTCTATATCTTCTAATCGCAAGAGTTGCTACAGCATACTACTTCCTGCATTTTTTAGTAATTTTACCAGTTTTAGGTATGAAAGAAAAAACACTACCTGTTCCATTAAGTATTACTGAGCCAATATTAGGTGGATCTCCTAATTTATCCATGGCTAAAAAAAAAGATGAAAGGTCAGTGGAATAACAGTGAAACTAACAATTAAATCATTAATTTTTTTAGTTGGAATTTGTTTAAGTGTAGGCGCTGCTGAAAAAGTAGATTACATCAAAACTGATTGGTCTTTTAAAGGTTTATTTGGCAAATTCGATAGAGCTTCACTTCAAAGAGGATATCAAGTTTATACTGAAGTTTGTGCGTCTTGCCACTCTATGAAGTATCTAAGTTATAGAAATTTATCAGAAAAAGGTGGTCCAGAATTTTCAGAAGCTGAAGTAAAAGCTATTGCAGCTGCTTTTGAAATCACAGATGGTCCAAACGAAGATGGTGAAATGTTTACAAGACCAGCAAAACTTTCAGACAAATTTGTTAAACCCTATGAAAATGTTAAAGCTGCTCAAGCAGCAAATGGCGGAGCGTATCCACCAGATATGTCTGTATTAGTGAAAGCGAGAGGCGGTGGAGTAGATTATATTTACTCATTATTATTAGGTTACGAAGATGCCCCTAGCGGAGTAAATCTTGATGACGGTGTTCATTACAACAAGTACATGTATGGAAATAAAATAAAAATGGCAAAACCATTATCTGACGGTTTGGTTGAGTATTCTGATGGTACCATAGCCTCTGAAGCACAAATGGCAAAAGATGTAACTACATTTTTAATGTGGGCTGCAGAACCGCATTTAGAAACAAGACACCAAATGGGTTTTAAAGTAATTGTGTATTTAATTATTTTAACAATCTTAGTTTATTTCAGTATGAAGAAAATTTGGTCACGTGTTGAATCTGAAGTTTAATACATCTCCATCTTTAACAATGTAATCTTTTCCTTCTAGTCTCATTTTTCCATTAGTTTTTGAATTTACCCAACCTTCATTTGAAACAAAATCTTCATATGATATTGTTTCAGCTCTTATAAAACCTTTTTCAAAATCTGTATGAATTTCACCTGCTGCTTTTGGAGCTAAACAGTTTTTTTGAATTGTCCATGCCCTTGTTTCTTCTGGCCCAGAAGTAAAAAATGTTTCAAGTTCTAATATTTTATAACCTTTTTGTATTAACATAGATAAGCCAGTATCTTTTAAGCCAATCATGTCCATATAATTTTTTCTTTCGCTATCTTCTAACTCATTAATTTGATTTTCAATATCTGCAGAAATAATAAGTGTATTCTCGTTACCAAACTTTTTTATAAAACTTTCTGTGTGAGCATTACCAATCTGAACGCTCTGTTCATCAACATTACATACAAATATTTTTGGTTTTATTGATAAAAGACCACTTTGTTTCAGTTGTTTTGCTGAAAATTCTGTATGTAATAAATCTAAACTTTTGTCATTATTTATACAATCTAATGCTATTTCTAAAATTTTTATTTGCTCAGGCTCAATATTTTTTTTGTTATTTTTTTCTAATCTTTTTTGTAAAGATTCTAAGTCTGCTAGCATCATTTCTGTTTCAATTATTTCTAAATCTCGAACTGGATTTACATCTGGATTTACATTTTGAATATCGTCAGACTCAAAACATCTGATCATATGAATGATTGCATCAACCTCTCGTATGTGAGATAAAAACTTATTACCCAAACCTTCTCCTTTTGAGGCTCCCTTAACCAATCCAGCTATATCTACAAAAGAGATTGTAGTATTAATTATTTTTTTTGATTTAGATATGTTTGCTAAATTATCTAATCTTTTATCAGGCACAGCAACTAATCCGACGTTTGGATCTATCGTACAAAATGGAAAGTTTGCTGCTTGAGCTTTATTCGAGTTTGTGAGTGCATTAAATAACGTTGATTTACCAACATTTGGCAATCCAACAATTCCACATTTAAAACTCATTATTTATTATTTACAGTACTTGAAAATAAATCTAATTTTTTCTCAACCAGAACACTTAAAGTTTCTGTTATATTATTTGTAATTTTTTCTAGTTCTGTCATTTCATCATCTTCAAAGTTTTGAAGAACGTAGTCACCAACTTCAATACTGCCTTTTGGTTTTCCTATACCAATTCTTATTCTTGAGTAATCTTTTCCAATAAATTTATCAATTGAAGCTATTCCATTATGTCCAGCATCAGAGCCACCAAATTTTGCTTTTATCTTTCCAAATTCAACGTCAAGATCATCATGAAAAACAATGACATCTTCAGCATCAATTTTAAAATATTCTAAAAGTTCTCTTATACAAATTCCAGAATTATTCATAAAAGTGAGGGGCTTGATTGCATAAACTTTTTCACCGTTAATTTCTCCAGTAGTAAGTAGTCCTTTAAATTTTGGTTTTTGTTTTGATAAACTGAATTTTTTGTTTATCGCATCTATTATTTTAAATCCTATATTATGTCTGTTATTTTCACTATTTGGTGTTGGATTGCCTAAACCTACGAATAAAAGCATAAACGATTTAATTTTTCAGAGTCAAATCTTAGGTTATTTTTTTTCTGCTGGTGCTTCTTCTTTTTTATCACCTTCAGCTGGCTTATCACCTTCAGCTGGTTTATCACCTTCAGCTGCAGCTTCTGCTCCTGCTTCACCTTCAGCTGCTGCAGGTTTTTCAGGTTCTTTCATTACTGTTGGAGCCGCAAGCGTAGCTATCACGAAATCTCTTCCTTGGATTGTTGGAACTACATCTTGATCAAGTTTGATTGAAGAAATTTTAAAACTCTCACCAATATCAACACCGTCCAGATCAATTATCAAACTTTCTGGAATCTTTTCACTTGGACATCTTAGTTCAATTTTTCTTCTTACAATATTTAAAACACCACCTTTTTTTAGTCCGGGTGATTTTTCTTGGTTAATAAATTGAACTGGCACTTCTATTCTTATTTTTGCGCCTGGAACAACTCTTTGAAAATCAACATGGATCGGTTCATCTGATAAAATGTGATAAACGACTTCTCTTGGTAAAACGTTTTGAGTTGTACCATTTACATTTAAGCTTATTATATTTGAATAAAAGTTATCCTTTTCAATCAAAGTTTTAAGAATTTTTTTAGAGATTGAAACATTCTCATTTTGATTTGTTCCACCATAGACAATGGCAGGGACATTTCCCTCTTTTCTAATAATACTAAGCTCGCCCTTAGTTTTATTGTTTCTAATAGTCGCTTCTAGAGAACTCATAAAGTGGGGTCTTTTAGCTCAACTTTAGCAATAAAACAAGGCAATTATTTAAATAAATCTGACACAGATGTAGAATTTGAAATTCTTTTTATCGCCTCACCCATAAGAGCTGATATTGATAAAACTTCAATATTTTTAGCTTTTTTTACCTTCTCAACATTGTCAATGGTATCTGTGATTACTAACTTTTTGATAACTGATTTTTGAATTTTTTTGACCGCCTCTCCAGTCAAAACACCATGCGTAATATACACATATACATCTTTTGCACCCCTGTCTTTAAGTGCTTTTGCAGCATTAACAATTGTTCCACCAGAGTCGATTAAGTCATCTACAATTATGCAAGTTTTATCTTTTACGCTTCCAATAACATTCATTACTTGAGATTGACCTGGCTTTGGTCTTCTTTTGTCTACTATTGCAAGACCTACGTTAAGTAGATTTCCAAGTGCTCTAGCTCTTTGAGTTCCACCTACATCTGGGGCAACACAGATTAGATTTTTTCCTTTTATATTTTTTTTTACGTGTCTTGCGAAAATTGGTGTACCAAATAAGTTATCTACCGGAATATCAAAGAAACCTTGAATTTGTCCAGAATGCAAATCTACCGTAACAACTCTGTCTGCACCAGCTTTAGTAATTAGGTTAGATACTAATTTTGCAGAAATTGAGGTTCTAGGAACAACTTTTCTATCTTGTCTAGCATAACCAAAATAAGGGATCACAGCTGTAATATTTTTTGCAGATGATCTTTTTAAAGCATCAATACATAATAATAGTTCCATTAAATTATCATTTGCAGGAGAAGAAACTGATTGAATAATAAAAATACTATTTCCTCTAATATTTTCATTAATCTCAATATAAATTTCACCATCTGCAAACTTTTTAATACTTGAATTTACAAGTTTAGATTTAAGGTATTTTGCTATTTTTTTACTGAGCGGTTTATTACTATTTCCAGTTAATAATTTCATGAATATTTTAATTAATCATAATTAAAGAAATATTTCTACCATAATCATCCTGATTTAAGCTAATAGATCTTCTTGCACTAAAATAGTTGTTACTTATGTCAAACGTATCTTTGTTAATAATATCTATATTCTTTATGCCATTATTTTTTAAAGTATCTTGAACAAATTTTCTCAAATTAAAGAAAATTTTACTATTAGAATTTTTAAAGAATACACAATACTTTTTATCTTTTTTTAGAAATTTTTTTTTAAAATCGTTTTTAACCTCATAATTTTTCTGAGAAATACATGGACCTATAACAGCAATAAGGTTATCTGGATCATATCCTTTCTTTTTTAAAAATTTTATTACTTTTTCAATGATTCCTTTGTAGGCGCCCTTCCATCCAGAATGGATTGCAGCAACAATTGTATTCTTTTTATCTGCAATCAATATTGGCACACAATCAGCCGTTAATACACCGATTGGTAATAATTTCTTAGAAGTGATAATTGCATCTGCCTCTATTCTTTTTAATTTTTTTGAATAATTTTTATCGATGTAAATATATTTACTACTGTGAATTTGTTTTGCTAAATAGATATTACTTGATTTTGTTGATAATTTTTTTTTTACAATTTTCAAATTTTTATTGATACACGTCTTTTTATCTTTAGACCCCAATCCACAATTTAAACTTTTATAAATTCCTCGAGATGTACCTCCAAGCTTATTAAAAAAGCCATGAGCAATTTTATTTGATAATAATTTCTTTGACCTAATCAATTTAAAAACCCAATTTAAATGAAGAATTGTTTTTTGTTATAAACATAACCTTAAAAAGCTCACCCATTTTGTTTTTATCAATTAATCTATTTACCCTATAAAAAATTTCTGCTTTTTTTGAAAATAATAATTTTTTTGAGATAATTTCAGCTCTCTCAATAATTCCCATTTTTAAAAGAAAATTCCTTTGAGTAGTACATAATGATTTTAGGTTTTTAAGATTTGATATAAATTTTTTTAAAAAGTTAAAGTTCAAATTATATGTGATATCTCTGTTTCCTATATTGCCCAAAATATTGGCAAATTTATGTTTTTCAATTGCTTGCAGAGTATCTCTAAAACCTTGAGAAGAAAAACCATAATCAATTAATAACAAACCTCCATTATTTAATTTAATCGTTTTTGAAATTTCTTTAAGATATTTTAATGAGAGAGGTGAGTATTCAATAAATTTATTATTTTTTAAGATTTGAGATGGAAGATCTTTTTTATATTTTTTGATATCAATTTTTTTTAAGGTGAATTCTCCATTATTTTTTAATAGTTTAACAAATTTTTCATACCAGTTTTTTTCTTTTTTTATTAAATGTTTAACTGGTAATGCATCAAAGAATTCATTTGCTATAAATATTTTTGGATAATTATTTTTGAAGATTAGCTTATTTTTCCAAGATAATTTTTTAGATGTGATATTTTTTTTCTGGACGTTTATTAATTTTTTACTTTTCTCATGAATAATAAAATTACAACAATCATGCATGTCAGGAAAATTTTTTATGGTATTTATAATACCTTTCATGAGCTCTCCATTACCAGCGCCAAGCTCAATCACATCAATTTTTTTTGGTTTACCTAAATTTTCCCAAAATGATATTAGCCAAATAGATATCATTTCAGAGAATAAAATTGAAATATTGGGAGCAGTTACAAAATCACCACTTTTACCAAAAGGGTTTTGGGATGTGTAGTATCCTTTTTTTTTATCATATAAGGCAAAATTAATGAAATTATCTAATGATAAAATTTTTGCTTTATCTTTTTTCATACTTTATTGAAACGAGTATCAAGCCAAATAATAAAAAAACAAAACTAATAAGTTGGCCTAATGTTAAATTTAAAACTAGGTAACCAATTTGTGGATCAGGTACTCTAAAAAATTCAGAAATAAATCTAAAAATTGAATAGAAGATTAAGAAAATACCTGACAAAAATCCATGACTTGTATTTTTTTTATTATTCTTAAAATAAATCAAGATAATAAATAAAATAATTCCCTCAAGAAATGCCTCGTATAATTGAGATGGATGTCTATTAATATTATCTACTTTTAAAAATTTGACAGACCAAAATACCTCTGTCGATTTGCCATAAAGTTCAGAATTGATAAAGTTTGCTATTCTTCCAAAAAATAAACCAATTGGAGTGACGATAGCAATAACATCTAAGTATTCAAATAATTCTATTTTTTTTGATTTAGCAAAAATTATTGAAGATAAAATAACACCTAATAGACCACCATGAAATGACATCCCACCATTCCAAATTTGCAATATTTCAATCGGGTTATCTAAAAAATAACTTAAATCATAAAATATTACATAGCCCAATCTTCCACCAATTATTATTCCTAAAATTACATAAGTTATATAATCGTCAAATGTCTCTTTTATCTTTTCATTTTCTATGAAATATTTCTTACTTAAATACCATCCGATTAATATTCCAAAAATATATGCAAGCGAATACCATCTAATTTCAAAAGAAAAGACAGAGAAGGCGACTGGGTCAAAATTATTAATGAACATTTGTTTAAATGGTTATAGACCTGTTATATTAAATAAAACTATGAAAAATTCAAAATTTGTTTTTGATAAGTTATCTCAACTCTTTGAACAAGGCCTTGTTTCCTCAAAAGATTTAGGCAATGAGATTGTAAATATCTTAAGATCAAAACGTGATGAGATAGTATTTAGAATGAAATTAACCAGCAAAGATGAATTTGATGTTCTTTCAAAAAGAGTCGAAAACTTAGAAAATAAACTGGCTAAGTTTGGAAACTCATCTCAGAAAAAAACAAAAGTTAAAACAAAGAAAGTTAAGAGGGCAAAAAGATCTTAACTTCTAAGCCATTTAGACTAGATTTATTAAGTCTAATGTAGCCACCGTGTGACCTGGTTATATCTGAAGCTATAGCAAGTCCTAAACCAACACTAGATTTGGTTTCTGACCTTCCTTTATTTATTTTGTAAAAAGGTTTGAATACATTGTTGTATTCCTCAGGGGGAATTCCTGGGCCATCATCTTCAATTACGATGAAGAGATTTTTACCTTTCTTAGACAATTCAACATTAATTTTTTGACCATATTTAATCGCATTATCAATTATATTATTGAAACATCTTTGAAGTAAATTTTTCCTACCATTTAAATATATTTTTTGTGTAATATTTTTTGTAATATTCTTATTTTCATATTTAGAAACCAACTCTGATAACATTTCAGATAGATCAAATATTTCACTTTTTTCTGAATGATTCGAACTTGTAAATTGTAAGTATTCATTCAACATTTTTTCCATTTCTTTAATATCATCATCTAGTTTTGATGAAATTTCTGAATCTTTTATAAATGCAGTTTGTAATTTCATTCTTGTTAGAGGAGTTCTTAGATCATGACTGATACCTGATAACATTTCAGATCTTTGATTAAGATGACGGAGAATTCTTTTTCTCATTTTATCAAATTCGTAACCCGCTTGTCTTATTTCTAGGGCACCAGAAGGCCTATATTCATCTATATCTTCTCCTCTTCCAAATTTTTCAGCAGCTTTAGCAAGATTTACAATTGGTCGTGTTTGATTTTTTAGGAACAGCAAAGAAATAACAACCATTATAATCCCTGGTAATGTTATCCATAAAGCAAATATTCTTGCAGATGATGATCTAATTCTATCTTTTGAAATTAAAAATTTAAAATAACCATTTTCAAATTTTATTCTTATATCTATAAGTTCTTTATAATTGGTAGTGTTAAACCAAAAATTACCAAAGCCTATTTTAGATTTTAGCTCTCTTCTTAAAGTTCTATCTACTGGACTAAACCATCTTTCATCATAAATATTGTCAAATTTTTCTGTTTCAATAAATTCTATGTTTAAATTTAAATATATTGAAAATAGATTTTCTAAATTATCTTTGTTGTACTCTTCATTTTTATAAGCTTCTATGAAAGTACTAATTTCATTTACTAGCGCTTTTGTCATACCCTTGTTTGTTTTTATCCAAAGGCTATCAAAAAAAACTATCGTAATAACGACCTGTAATACAAGAACAGGAATAGCTACAATTAAAAGTGCTCTGTAAAATAGTTGTTTCGGTAGAATATTTTTTATTAATTTATTCAATCCATAATACATAACCTTCACCTCTAATGGTTTGCAAGAATTTTGGATTTTTTGAATCTGTCTCTATTTTTTTTCTCAATCTAGTTATTATCACATCTATTGATCTTTCTTTTTCAACTTCAATTAATTTTCCTATATCATCCCTTGAAAAAATTTTTCCCGGGTTGTTCATCATTTTTTCTAAGATTAATTTTTCAGTAGTATTTATCTTATAATCAGTTTCATTATTTGAGATTACAAGCTTATTTAAATCAATTTTTACATTATTAAATTCAACTATTTTTAAAGGTTCGGAAACCCTAGTTTTTTTAAGTATATTATTTATTCTCAAAACTAATTCTTTGGGTTCAAATGGTTTTGGCAAATAATCATCAGCACCTATTTCTAGACCTTTAACTCTGTCTTCTGCTTCGTTTCTCGCAGTCAGTAAAATGATTGGTGTATTTAAGGCTTTTCCATATTCTTGTATAAATTCTAAACCATTTTTCCCTGGCATCATTATATCTAAAATAATTAAGTCAAATTTCACATATTGAGTTTTGTCATAAGCATCCTCAGCACTATCAGCTGTTGTTACTAAAAAATTATTCTCATTTAGAAATTTTTTTACAAGAGATCTAATTCCATCATCGTCATCAACAACTAGAATATGAGCGTTAAAATTATCCATTTATTATCTTTTTTAGCACATTATCAAAGTTAATTACTTCTTCAGATTTTGAGTTTAAAAGAGCCGTATAAATTCTCTTTTTTTGTATATCAAAGATCTCTTTGAACAGTTCTTTACCTTTTTCATCTAAATAGACATGTTTAATTCTAGTATCAAGACTGTCCTTTTCAAATCTAATAACTTCAAGTTTGGTTAGGTCTTTTAAAACTCTGTTAAGGCTTTGCTTAGTTATTTTTAGTTTTTGAAGTAGCTGAGATATAGAAATGCCCTCATAAATTGATAGTAAATGAACAACTTTGTGATGTGCGGTACCTATTGAATATTTTTCAAGAATTTTTTTAGGATCAGCGAAGGTATCTCTGTAAGCAATGAAAAGTTTTTCTATTAGATCTTTTATTTGATCATCTTTTAAATATAATAAATCTTTCATTATTGGTAAGTTATATTGACATATTCAAGATACAAAGATATTTTTTCAATTATTAAATAAAAATTTCTAACATGATACCCTACGATAAAAGAACAGGTAAAATTTGGTATAATGGTGAACTAGTAGAATGGACTGATGTAAAAGTTCATGTTTTAAGTCATGGCTTGCATTATGGAAGCTGTGTATTCGAGGGTGAGAGAGTTTATGATGGTTCCATCTTTAAACTTGAAGAACATACATCAAGGTTTTTTTATTCTGCTGAACGAATGGGCTTTGAAATTCCTTATAGTGAAGAGGAAATAAATCTTGCATCTAAAAAAATTATTGCAACTCAAAACGTTGAAAATGGGTATGTCAGACCAGTAGCTTGGAGAGGAAGCGAAATGATGGCTATATCTGCACAACAAACAAAAATTCATGTTGCAATAGCGACTTGGGAGTGGGGGTCTTACTTTGATCCAAAACTAAAAGTTGAGGGAATTAAATTGAATATTTCTAAATGGAGAAGACCAGCACCTAATACAATTCCTTGGGATACTAAAGCTGCTGGGCTGTATATGATATGTACATTATCAAAGCATGAAGCTGAAAAAGACGGTTACACAGATTCTTTAATGTTAGATCATGAAGGAAATGTTGCAGAAGCTACTGGAGCAAATATTTTTTTTAAAGATAAAAATGGAGAATTACATACTCCTACACCAGACTCTTTTCTAGATGGCATTACTAGAAGGACAGTAATTGATATTGCGAGATCAAAAAATATAAAAGTTAATGAAAGAAAAATTAGTCCAGATGAATTGAAAAATTTTATTGGATGTTTTTTGACTGGAACAGCAGCAGAAGTTACACCAGTGTCATGCATAGCAGAAAATAAATTTGAAGTTTGTGATACAATTATAGATCTCAATGAAAGCTATCAAGCTCTCGTAAGAAAGAAAAAAGCAGCTTAATTTTTATTATCCTCTGAAATTGCGTGATCAATTCCTTTTCTGACATATTCATAACCTGTATATAAAGTTAAAAATGCAGATAGCCACAAAAGAATAATACCAATTGTTTGAGCATTGTAGTCTTGAAAATTTATAATTTTGTTTCCAGTTTCTCCTGACAAAAGTAAACCTATGGAAACCATTTGAAGAACAGTTTTTAATTTTGCTAAATTAGACACTGGTAATTTAATTCTTCCTTTAGCTAAAAACTCTCTTAATCCTGATATTAAAATTTCTCTTGTAAGAATTATTATTGCGGCAATCACCTCAAAATTTTTAATAGCTCCGTTCATAACTAATAATATTAGCGCAGTAGCTACTATAATTTTGTCTGCAATTGGATCTAACAATTCTCCAAGTTTAGATTCTTGCTCCATCATTCTTGCAAGCATTCCATCAAGAAAATCAGTGAATGATGCTATAATAAATAAAACTAAAGCAATGATATCTCCATAAAATCCAGGAAGATAAAAAGCAATTACAAAAAAAGGAACTATAATGATCCTTCCAATTGTTAATATATTAGGAATTTTTTTTAACATTTTTATTCGTGAAAAAAGTTATATATCTTTTTTGCGACTTTTTCCTCTACTCCTTCAACAGATTTAATCTCATCTAGACTTGCAGATTCAACTGCTCTTGCAGATCCAAAATGATTTAATAGCGCTCTTTTTCTGATAGATCCTATGCCATCGATTTGATCTAAAAGAGATTTGCTAATACCTTTTTTCCTTTTAGCTCTGTGCGCACTTATTGCAAATCTGTGTGATTCATCTCTTATTCTTTGTAAAAAAAATAGGGTAGGATCATTTTTTTCAAATTTAAATTCTTTGCCATTATGAAAAAAAGTTTCATTACCACTATTTCTTTGCTTACCTTTAGCAATAGCTATTATTGGAATATCATGAAGACCAAGTTCATTTAATGTCTCTCTAGCAACTGAATATTGACCTTTTCCACCATCAACCATAACTAAATCTGGAAAGGTTAAATAGTTATCTTTCTCTTGGACAGCTTTTTTAAATCGTCTGTTAAGAACCTCTTTCATCATCCCAAAATCATCTTGTTCATTTCCTTTAATCTTAATATTAAATTTTCTATATCTTTTTTTTACAAATCCCTCATCACCATAAGTTATCAAAGCACCTACACTATTTGTTCCTTGAATATGGCTGTTATCATAGACTTCGATAAGATTAATGTTGGTTTCAAGATTAAATTTCTTTGATACTGCTTCAAATAATTCTTTATTGTTCTGACTTTCATAAAGTTTTCTATTTAGGCTGTCTTTTGCATTTTTGATTGCTTGATTAATTACTTTTAATTTTGAACCCTTTTTGGCAACTGAAATACTAATTTGTTTGCTTTCTTTTTGAGCTAAAGTTTTTTCTATTAAAATTTTTTCTTTAATTTCTTCAGACAAAATTATTGATGAGGGAACACTTTTGTTTTCATAAAATTGAGAAACAAATGAATTAATAATATCACTAAGATTTTCATCAGGATCATGCTTAGGAAAAAATGCTTGGTTGCCCCAATTTTGTTTTGAACGATAGAAAAAAACTTGAATACATGTTTTTCCAGATTCTTTATATCCAGCAATCACATCTGCCTCTACTAAATTTGCCTCATTAATTCTTTGAGACGACTGAATAATATTCAAGGATTTTATTCTATCTCTTAAAATGGCAGCTTTCTCAAAGTCAAGCTCATCACTAGCTTTTTCCATCTGATCAGAAAGGCTTTTTTGAATTTTTCTTGATTTACCAGATACAAATTCAATTGCATCTTCTACAGTCTGTTTATAGTCTTCCTTATTTATGTAATCAACACATGGACCAGAACATCTTTTGATTTGATAAAGAATACATGGTCTTTCTCTATTTTTGAAAACTGAGTCATCACAAACTCTTAGATGAAATATTTTTTGTATCATCTTTATGGTCCAATTAGCAGATCCAGCTGATGCGAATGGACCAAAGTAAAAACCTTCTTTACCTTTTTTGCCTCTATGTCTTTTTATTTGAGGCCATTTATCTTTGTTACCAATAAAAATAAAAGGAAACGATTTATCGTCTCTGAGCAAAATATTAAATCTTGGTTTATGCTTCTTAATTAGATTAGCCTCTAAAAGAAGAGCTTCACTTTCATTTGACGTCGTAGTTATCTCTAGCTTTCTTGTTTGAGATAACATTCTTTCAGTTCTAATTATGTGATTTTTTTCAGAAACATAACTTTTTAATCTGTTGGGTAAATTTTTAGCCTTGCCAACATAAAGAATTTCATCTTTATCACTCAACATTCTATATACCCCAGGTAATTTTGGGATAAGTGGCAATTCTTTTTTTATTACGTCTTTTCCTATTTCAGAACTGATCATGGCTTCTTTTTTTGGTAATTTGAATACCAACCGAAGAACACTCTTTGAGGATTTCTAGTTTTTCAATTTTCAACATTATCTTAGCAATTCTTTTGTCCTTGAATAGCTCATCAAAGACAGCTTCAGCTAAAGTTTCTAAAAAATTATAATGTTTCTTTTTTACTAATTTAGTTATTAATTTAACTATAGTTCCGTAATTTACGATTGATTTAATATCTTTATCATTTGTAGGTTTTTTATCTTCATAATCAATTTCTAGGCTAAATTTTACTTTTTGAGGTTTTTCTTTTTCAAAATCATAATAACCCAATTTTAAATCTAAAATTAATTCATTAATTAAAATTTTCTTTTCATAATTAAAGAGGCTTTTTGATTTATTTATTTTAACTACTTTGAAATTATTTTTTTTCATTCTTTTGTTCCTATTATATCAGGAGTTTGCCAATTCATATTTTGACCACTGTCAATCGCTAATACTTGACCTGTAATAGATCGGTTTTTAATAAAAAAGTCAACAGCATTACAAATTTCTTTTACATCTACTTGTCGTTTTAAAGGCGTTGCTAAATATTGTTTTTTAAAATGTTTTTCTGATTGTCTAATATTTTTTAAAGTTGGTCCAGGAGCTATTCCATTTACTCTTATATTTGGAGAAAGACTCATAGCGCTAGTTTTAGTTAATGTATAAAGACCAGTTTTGCTTAGTGTATAAGAGAAGAAGAATGGAGTAAGTTTAAATACCCTTTGATCAATTATATTGACAATATTGTTGTTTCCTTTTTTTATATTTTTACTGAAAGCTTTTGTTAATAGTGCTGGTGCTTTCAAATTAGTATTTATGTGATTTTCCCAACTGGAATTTGTAAAATTTTCTAATTTATCGTTTTCAAATAATGAAGCATTATTAATAAGACAGTCAAAGTATTTTAGTTTTGATTTTGCAAATTTAATTATTTTTTTTATATCGCTTTCTTTACCAAGATCACCTTTAACAAGATAAACCTTGGTACCATTTTTTTCTAATTCATTTTTTAAAATTACTGCCTTCGTTTTAGATTTATTAAAATGAATTAGTATCTCTTTATTTAGACCAGATAATTTTTTTGCAATGGCTGCACCAATTCTTGTTGCACCACCTGTAATAATTATTTTCCGTGCTTCCATTTTTTATCTCTTTTTTTTGTAACTTTAGTTCCTGGCATTCCTAATGTTGATCTACCTTTAGGATAAAGTTTATTTTTTACATCATATTGTCTAATTTTAGGATTTAGAGTTATTTCTAACTCTGTACTCTCTAGTTTTCTAATTTCATCTCGAATTTTTGCCGCTTCCTCAAACTCTAAATTTGATGCAGCCTCTTTCATCTTTTTATCTAGCGCTTTAAGATGTTTTTTTAAGTTTCCTCCAACATTTGAACCTTCACTTATTTTTACATAATCTTTTTCATAAACACTTTCTAAAATGTCGCTAATTTCTTTTTTTACAGATTTGGCATCAATTTTATGTTTCTTATTATAAGCAAGTTGGATTTTTCTTCTTCTCTCAGTTTCTTGTATAGCTTTTTTAATACTTTTAGTTTCTTTGTCTGCGTAAAGAACAACTTTACCTTCAACATTTCTTGCAGCTCTTCCAATAGTTTGTATCAAAGAAGTTTCAGATCTTAAAAAACCTTCTTTGTCAGCATCTAATATTCCAACTAATGCACATTCTGGTATATCTAATCCTTCTCTTAATAAATTGATACCAACTAGAACATCAAAAACTCCCATTCTTAAGTCTCGCATGATTTCTATTCTTTCAAGCGTATCAATATCCGAGTGAAGGTATCTAACTTTTATTCCATTTTCGTGTAGGTATTCAGTTAAATCTTCCGCCATTTTTTTTGTAAGGGTAGTGACTAAAACTCGATGATTGTTTTCTATAACTTTTTTACATTCATGCATTAAGTCATCCACTTGATTTTTTGCTGGTCTTATTTCAACAGGTGGATCTATTAATCCAGTTGGCCTTATTACCTGATCTATAAATTTACCTTTTGTTTGTTCAAGTTCCCAAGGGCCAGGTGTTGCAGATACAAAAACAGTTTGAGTTCTCATTAGATCCCATTCTTCAAATTTAAGTGGTCTGTTATCCATGCATGAAGGAAGCCTAAATCCATACTCAGCAAGAGTGCTTTTTCTTGATCTATCGCCTTTGTACATTCCATTTAGTTGGGGGACTGTTACGTGACACTCATCAACAAAAATTAATGTATTATCTGGAAAATATTCAAAAAGAGTAGGAGGCGGTTCTCCTGGTTTTCTACCTGATAAAAATCTAGAGTAGTTTTCAATTCCTGCACAAGATCCTGTAGCTTCAATCATTTCTAAATCAAACTTAGTTCTTTCCTCTAATCTTTGAGCTTCCAGAAGTTTATTTTCGGATCTATGTTTTTTTAATGTTACCTCTAATTCTCTCTTAATATTGATAACTGCTTGTTCTATTGTTGGTTTGGGAGTTATGTAATGACTATTTGCATACACTTTAACTAAATTTAGATCTCTAACTTTGTCACCAGTTAATGGATCAAATTCTTCGATTTGTTCTAACTTATCTCCAAATAAACTTAGTCTCCATGCTCTATCTTCCAAGTGAGAAGGGAATATTTCAAGATATTCTCCTCTTGCTCTAAAAGTCCCTCTATAAAAATTTTGATCATTTCTTTTATATTGAAGAGCGACTAACGATTTTATTAATTGTTCTCTGTTGTAATCGTAATTCTTTTGAAGAGTTAAAGTCATTTTACTATATGCTTCAACTGAGCCTAATCCGTAAATACAAGATACACTTGCAACAATTAGTACATCATCTCTTTCTAAAAGAGATCTTGTTGCCGAGTGTCTCATTCTATCTATCTGTTCATTAATAGAGGCTTCTTTTTCAATATAAGTATCTGATCTAGGAACATAAGCTTCAGGAGTATAATAATCATAGTAGGACACAAAATATTCGACAGCGTTATCTGGAAAGAACGCTTTCATCTCACCATAGAGTTGAGCCGCTAGTGTTTTATTTGGTGCTAAAATTAATGCTGGTCTATTGGTAGCTTCAATTACTTTAGCCATTGTAAATGTTTTTCCAGAACCAGTTACTCCTAATAGTACTTGATTAAATTCTTCTTTATTTGCACCGTTAACAAGTTTTTTAATTGCTTCTGGCTGGTCACCCGCAGGTTTAAAATCAGATTTAATTTTAAATTTTTTACCACCTTCAAGTTTTCCACTGATTTTTGGGTTTTTACTTTGAATATCGGTAATTAAATCTTGATATGTATTTTCCATATATTAAAGAAGGTAGTAAAATAAAATATTTTTTCAATGAGTATAATTTCAGATAGTTTAAAAAGAATTAAACCATCACCTACAATTGCTGTAACACAAAAAGCAAGAGAATTGAGAGCAGCTGGTAAAGATGTGATAGGTCTTGGTGCAGGGGAGCCTGATTTTGATACACCAGACAATATTAAGAATGCAGCAATAAAAGCAATTAAAAGTGGAGATACTAAATACACTGCAGTAGATGGTACACCCGCATTAAAAAAAGCTATTGTAGATAAGTTTAAAAGAGAAAATAAAATTAATTATACTACAGATCAGATCACCGTTGGAACTGGTGGAAAACAAGTTTTGTATAATGCATTTATGGCAACCCTTAACAAGGGTGATGAAGTAATTATTCCTGCACCTTTTTGGGTTTCTTATCCTGATATGGTTTTATTAGCAGGAGGAAAACCAAAAATAGTCAAGTGCACAGAAGAAGAGGGATTTAAACTTACTCCCAGCAAACTTAAAAAAGCAATTACAAAAAAAACAAAATGGTTAATTTTAAATTCACCGTCTAATCCAACTGGTGCCGGTTACACAAAAAAAGAAATTCAGAATTTGGCAAAGGTTTTAGTCAAAAATAAAAAAGTTCATATTTTGAGTGATGATATCTATGAACATATCAAGTACGATAACTTCAACTTTTTTACAATTGCACAAATTCCTCAATTAAAAGATAGAACCTTAACAATGAATGGTGTTAGTAAATCTTATGCAATGACTGGTTGGAGAATTGGTTATGCAGCAGGCCCAAAGGAAATAATTAAAGCTATTAGAAAAATTCAATCTCAATCTACATCAAATCCGTCTTCAATAAGCCAAGCAGCTGCTGTTGAAGCTTTAAATGGTAGCCAAGGATTTATAAAGACAAGATCAAAAGCTTTTAAGGAAAGAAGAGATTTTGTGGTGAAAAGCTTAAATAATATTGAAGGGATAAACTGCTTAACACCTGAAGGAGCTTTTTATGTTTTTCCAAGTTGCAAAGGTCTATTAAATAAAAAGACAGGGTTAAAAACAGATACTGAATTTGTTCAGAAATTATTAGAAAAATCTAATGTGGCAGTTGTTCAAGGTTCAGCATTTGGATTAGATGGCTATTTTAGAATTTCTTACGCAACTTCTATGAAGAATTTACAAAAAGCAATGAGTAGAATTAAATCTTTTTGTGAAAGTTTATAATTATTTTTAATTATTTAGTGTGAAAGAAACTTTTCTGCCTCTAAAGCCGCCATACAACCCATTCCAGCCGCAGTTACAGCTTGTCTGAAAGTTTTGTCTTTAACATCTCCAGCGGCATAAACTCCCGGTATGTTTGTTTCAGTAGAATCTGGTTTAGTAATTAAATAACCTTCTTTATCCATTTCAAGTTGATCTTTAAATAGTTGTGTTGCTGGGTCATGACCAATTGCGATAAATAAGCCATCTAATTTTATTTCTTCAACATTATTCGTTTTTAGGTTTCTAACTTTAATTCCTTTTACATTTTTTGGTTCATTATCACCAATTACATCTTCAACAACAGAATCCCAAATTACTTCTATTTTCTTATTTTCCATCAATTTTTGTTGGAGCATTTTTTCAGCTCTTAATGTATCTCTTCTGTGGATTAATTTTACTTTTGATGAAAATTTAGTTAGGAACATTGCTTCTTCGACAGCAGCATTACCACCACCAACAACTGCAACTTCTTTATCTTTAAAAAAGAAACCATCACATGTAGCGCAAGCTGAAACACCAAAACCTCTAAACTCTTGCTCTGAATCTAAATTTAACCATCTTGCTTGTGCACCAGTTGATATAATTATACTGTCTGCAGTATATTTTTGACCACTATCACCAAAAGCTTCAAATGGAGTAGATTTTAAATTTACTGAAGAAATATGATCTTCAATCATTTCTGTGCCAACAGCTTTTGCTTGATCTTTCATTTGATCCATTAACCAAGGACCTTGAATCACGTCTGCAAAGCCTGGGAAGTTTTCAACATCAGTAGTTGTTGTTAATTGTCCACCTGGTTGAGCCCCATAAACTAAAATTGGTTTCAACATTGCTCTAGCCGCATATACAGCCGCAGTATATCCTGCAGGACCAGAACCTATAATTAATACTTTTGTGTGTTTAATTGGATTTTCATTCATATGAGAGCTATATAGTTATAAATGACAAAATTAAAAGGCTTATTATTAACTGAAGGCATGCATGGAATGATAAGTCAAGTTGAAGGCCTTGCTAAAGCTTTAGACTTAGATTTTATACACGAGAAAATAGAATTGAGTTCTTTTTGGAAGCTTATTCCACCCAGCTTAACTCCTGTGAAGGACTTTGTTTTCAAAAATAAAATAGATCAAAACTTCAATATTGTTATTTCATGTGGAAGAAAAAGTGTGATTCCATCAATATTTTTAAAAAAAAAATTCGGAAACAAGATAATGAATATTCACATTCAAGATCCAAAAGTTTCATTAAGTAATTTCGATTACATTATTGCACCAGAACATGATGGTTTGATAGGCAGCAATGTAATAACAAGTAAAGGAGCAATTCATTATTTAAGACATAAAGAACTTGATGAAAATGAGTATTATTTAAAAGATAAAATTAAAAATGATAAATTAGTTGCTTTAATAGTAGGTGGACCAAATAAATATTATAATTATGATAAATTAGAAATTGAAAATATTTTTGCAAAAATAAAAAAAAACTTCATTCAAAATGGTTACCAATTAATATTAATTCCATCTATGAGAACACCAAAAAATATAGTTGAGATTGCAAATAACTATTTTGATAAAAACCAAATAATTGTAGATACAGTAGACAAGAAAGCTTACTTATCGTCTCTAAAAGTAGCTAATCATATAGTCGTCACATGTGACTCTACCTCTATGATTTCAGAGTCTGCTATGACTGGTAAACCAATTTATGTGGCACAAATGAAACCAATAAAAAGTAATTACAGATTTAAAAAATTCTTTGAACTATTCAAATCTATGAAAATTATTAAAGATCTTGATAATACTTTAGAAGATTGGAGTTATGATAAACTTAGTGAAACTGATAGAATATCAAGTTATATAAAAGAACAACTTATTAAATATGACTTTTCTTAAATCAATTAAAAATCACTCAAAAAAACATGAATTTCCGTTTGATCATTGGGAGTATGATAATGCTCTAAGCGATGGAGCTATTAAAGAAATAGTAGAGGCAGATATCCCAGATGTTACTAAGCATAATTTGAATTATGATGGGACTAGAGCTATCGATGGTGGTGCAGCAGAATTTAGAGAGGGAATAGCTTCAGGAGGAAAGGCCATAAAGTTTAGATGTTTCATAACTAGAGAAAATGCGGATGATTTCCCTAATTTAGTTAAATTTATAAATGAACTTCAGTCTAAAGAAACTCATGAAACAATTTCAAAAATGATAAATAAAGATTTATCAAATTCATATGTAAGAGTTGAAGTGATTTGTGATAGAGAAGGATTTTGGCTGAAACCACACTGTGATATCAAAGAAAAATTACTTTCAGGATTAATTTTTGTAAACAATGTTAATGAGTCTGAAGATCTTGGAACTGATTTTTATAATGAAAATTTAGAAAAAGTAAAAACAGTTCCCTATAAACATAATTATGGATACATGTTTACAAGTGGTCCAAATACTTGGCATGGTATGGAAAAGAAAAAAATTGTTAAAGAAAGAAGATGTGTCCAAGTAAATTATGTAACTTTCCCAACAGATTGGAAAGTAAATAATTAAATATCTTGAAGAGAATTAACTTCTAATTTTTTAGTTTTTAAAGATTTGATTCCTTGTAGACAAGCCATTGCAGTTGACATATTTGTGCAATAAGGAACTTTATTTTTTAATGTAGCTCTTCTTAGTGCTATTGCATCACTTAATCTATGTTCACTGTTTCCACCTCCAGTATTAATTACTAAAGCTATTTTTTTAGAGTCTAAAACATCTACAATATGAGGTCTACCGCTACTAACTTTATTGATAATTTTACATTTCATCCCAAATTTTCTTATATACTCCGCAGTTCCTTTTGTTGCGCATAGTGTAAAGTTTAATTTTATTAACTCTTTTGCAAGATCAATACCTTCATCTTTATGAGAGTTTTTAAGTGATATAAATGCCAATCCTTTAGTAGGTAAAGAATTGTAGGCTGATATTTGGCTTTTTGCGTAGGCAATACCAAAGTCTTTATCAAATCCCATTACTTCACCTGTTGATTTCATTTCTGGACCAAGAAGTACATCACTTTGAGGAAATTTATTAAATGGGAAAACTGCCTCTTTAACTGCGTACATATTTTTAGTTTTTTCTTTTAATGAGAATTTAGACAATTGTTCACCAGCCATAACTCTCGAAGCTATTTTTGCAAGTGGCAATCCTTTTGCTTTAGATACGAATGGAACAGTTCTGCTAGCCCTTGGATTAACTTCGATTACATAAATTTCATCTTTTTTAACTGCAAATTGAATATTCATAAAACCTTTAACTTTAAGTGCTAACGCTAATTTTTTAGTTTGGTTTTCAATTTCTTTAACCAAATAGGGTTTAATTGAAACAGGAGGTAAACAACAAGCTGAATCCCCTGAATGTATTCCTGCTTCTTCTATATGTTGCATAATTCCAGCAACATGAACTTCTTTACCATCTGAAATTGCGTCCACATCAACTTCCATTGCATGATCTAAAAATTTATCAATTAAAATTGGATTATTATCTGCAGCTTTAAATGCTTCTAATACGAAATTTTTAAGCTGGCTTTTGTCATGAACAATTTCCATGGCTCTTCCACCTAAAACATAAGACGGTCTCACCATTAAAGGAAGACCAATTTTTTCAGCAATTTGAATTGCTTGATTATATGTTTTGGCTATACCGCTTTCTGCTTGTTTTAATTCTAATCTATTTAATAAGTTTCTAAATCTGTCTCTATCTTCAGCTAAGTCAATTGATGAGTATTGTGTCCCTAAAATCGGTAATTTATTATCGTGTAAAAATTTTGCTAGTTTAATTGGTGTTTGACCGCCGAATTGAGCTATAACTCCGATTAAATTGCCGTTTTCTTGTTCCTTTTTAATTATATTAAACACGTATTCTTCTTTTAGTGGTTCAAAATATAATCTGTCACTAGTGTCGTAATCTGTTGAAACTGTTTCTGGATTACAGTTTACCATAATAGTTTCAAAACCTGCGTCTTTTAACGAAAAGCTTGCTTGACAACAGCAATAATCAAACTCTATTCCTTGTCCTATTCTATTTGGACCACCTCCAAGAATAATGATTTTTTTCTTAGACGATGGATCTGCTTCACATTCAGTGATTAGTGAAAAATTTCTTTGATATGTAGAATACATATAAGGTGTAAAAGATTTAAATTCTGCTGCACATGTATCAACCTTTTTATACACAGGTAATACATTTAATGCGGACCTTCTTTTTCTAATGGCATCTTCAGAAATGTTTGTGAGCTCAGATAATTTCTTATCTGAAAATCCTATTGATTTTATTTTATTAAATTCTTCAAAATTCTTTGGCAAGCCTTTTTGTTTTAGCTTTATTTCATTGTCGACTATTTCTTTTATTTGCTCCAAGAACCATGGATCAACTTTTGATAAACTATATATTCTTTTAAGATTTATTTTTTTTCTTATTGCTTCAGCAATTAAGAGTATTTTGTTTGGAATATTTTCTTTTAGTTTTTTCTCAATTTGGTTTTTGTTTAAATCAAAAATTCTATCTAAACCAGAAAAACCTGTTTCCAATGACACTAATGCTTTTTGAAGAGACTCTTTAAAGTTTCTTCCTATCGCCATTGCTTCACCAACAGATTTCATTGATGTACCAAGTTCAGCTGGTGACGTTTGAAATTTTTCAAAGGTAAATCTTGGAATTTTAGTTACAACATAATCAATACTTGGTTCAAATGAAGCAGGTGTTACTTTTGTTATTTCATTTTTAAGTTCATCCAAAGTGTAACCAACAGCAAGTTTCGCTGCAACTTTAGCAATTGGAAAGCCTGTTGCTTTAGAGGCTAAAGCAGAAGATCTGGAAACTCTTGGATTCATTTCTATAACAACCATTCGTCCATTTTTTGGATCAATTGCAAATTGAACGTTTGAACCACCTGTCTCAACACCAATTTTCCTTAAGCATGCAATAGAAGCATTTCTCATTACTTGGTATTCTTTGTCTGTTAGTGTTAAAGCAGGAGCGACTGTAACAGAGTCTCCTGTGTGAATTCCCATTGGATCAATATTTTCTATGGAACAAATAATTATACAATTATCTTTTCTATCTCTAACAACTTCCATTTCAAATTCTTTCCAGCCTTGTAAACATTCTTCTACTAAGACTTGGCTTACAGGAGACTCATGAAGACCATTAGATACAATTTTGATAAAATCTTTTTTTGTTCTTGCTATACCACCACCAAGACCACCAAGAGTAAAAGCAGGTCTTATTATTGCAGGTAAACCAATTTGTTTTAAAGCTTTTGATGCTTGTTTAATGTTGTTTACGATTTGTGACTTTGGTAAGTCCAAACCAATATCTAACATATTTTTTCTAAACTTTTTTCTATCTTCAGCATTTGAAATAGCTTTTGAATTTGCTCCAATTAATTCAATTTTATATTTTTTCAGAATTCCTTTTTTTTCAGCATCCATTGCAAGATTAAGAGCTGTTTGACCTCCCATTGTCGGTAAAATTGCATCTGGTTTTTCTTTTTTAATTATTTTTTCTAAAACTTCTAAAGTAATCGGTTCTATATAAGTTTTATCTGCAACATCTGGATCAGTCATAATTGTTGCTGGATTGGAGTTAATCAGAATTACCTTATATCCTTCATCTCTTAATGCTTTACAAGCTTGAGTGCCTGAATAATCAAATTCACATGCTTGACCAATAATAATTGGACCAGCTCCTACGACTAATATTTTTTTAATATCTTTTCTTTTTGGCATTTTTTTTCATTGAGTTAATAAATTCTTGAAACAAATAAACACTATCTTGAGGACCAGGATTAGACTCTGGATGATATTGAACAGAAAAGACTGATTTATTTTTTAATCGTATTCCTTCAATTGAGTTATCAAATAAAGATTTATGAGTTACCTCAATATTTTTTGGTAAGCTTTCTTTAACAACTTCAAAACCATGATTTTGACTTGTGATCTCTACTTTATCATGAATAAGATTTTTAACTGGATGATTTGCACCTCTATGGCCTAATTTCATTTTTTTTGTTTTACCACCTAGAGTTAGAGCTAAAATTTGATGACCTAAACAAATGCCAAATATTGGTAAATTTTTCTTAATTAAATCTTTTACTATTTGAATAGCATATTTTCCTGTAGCAGCTGGATCTCCTGGGCCATTAGATAAAAAAATACCACTAGGCTTAAGCGCTAAGATTTTATCAGCCTTTGTATCACAGGGAACAACAGTAACTTTACATCTAAAGTCTGAAAAATATCTTAAAATATTTTTTTTTATTCCATAATCTATAGCAACAACGTGATATATATTTTTATTATTTTTTTTAAAGCCATCTTCTTTTTTCCAGGTCTTTAAACCTTTCCACGTAAAATTTTTCTTTGTGCTTACTTCTTTTGCAAGATCTAAATTTTTTAATCCACTCCAATTAATAGTGTTCTTGGTTAAGCTATTAAGATTAAATTTACCATTTTTCGAATGAGAAATAGTCCCTTTTGGTGCTCCTTTATCTCTAATGAAGTTAGTTAAACTCCTAGTATCTAAACCTGTAATACCAATAATTTTATTCTTTTTAAGCCACCTATCCAAATGAGATAAAGCTCTATAATTAGAGGGATCAGTTATCTCTGAGTTTATTATCACACCTCTGGTCCAAATTTTATCAGACTCAACATCTTCTTTATTTGTCCCAACATTTCCTATGTGCGGAAACGTAAAATTGATTATTTGACCAGCATAAGATGGGTCAGAAATGATTTCTTGATAACCTGTAAGCGATGTGTTGAAACACACTTCTCCAGTGGCAGTTCCATAGTAGCCTAAACCAATTCCTTTAAATATTTTACTATTTTCAAGAACTAAAACGCCTGTATGTAATTTTGTGATTTTTTTTGAGTTAGTTTTTTTTCTTTTTTTAATCAATTACAACTCATGAGTTAAAGGTAATTACAATAATTGAATTATTATCGCAACCGATATGTATTATAAAACTGTGAAAAAACAATTTTTTCTTTTGACCATTTTTATCTTTCAAGTAGATTAAAAAATTATGTCTTTGAAAGAAACTATCGAAACCGAATATAAAAACGCCCTTAAAGCGAAAGATAAATCAAAAATCTCAACTTACAGGTTAATTCTATCGTCTATAAAAGATCTTGATATTACAAATAGATCAGGTCCAGAAAAAAAAGAAACTGACGATGAAGATATTAAAAAGCTTTTAAAGAAAATGGTTAAACAAAGAGCCGAATCGATAGAGATATATAAAAAGAATAATCGAACAGACCTTTTAGAAGTTGAGCAAAATGAATATGATATTTTAACAAGTTTTCTTCCAAAACAATTAAGTGAAGAAGATACAAAAAAAATCTGTGAGGAGATAATTTCAAAAACAGGAGCAGCCTCTGTTAAAGACATGGGTAAAGTGATGGGCGCTCTTAAAAAAGATTATTCAGATGAGATAGATTTTGCAAAAGCAGGATCACTAATTAAAGAATTGTTAAACAAATAATGAAATATCCAAAAGAGTATCTTGATGAGATAAAATCAAGATTAAAAGTATCAACTGTTGTTTCAAAATCTGTTGAATTAAAAAAAAGAGGGAAGGAATATGTTGGTTTGTCTCCTTTTAAAAATGAAAAGACTCCATCTTTTACAGTAAATGATGAAAAAGAGTTTTATCATTGTTTTGCAACTGCAGAACATGGAAATATTTTTGATTTTGTTATGAAAACGCAGAATTTAAAATTTGGAGAGGCAGTAAGATATTTAGCAAATGTAGCTGGTATGCAGCCATATATGTTTTCAAAACAAGATGAGGAAAGAGAGAAGAAATGGAAAGAATATTCCTCAATTTATTCAAGATATGTTGATTATTATCATAATGAACTTTTAAAAAATGAAGCCCACTCTAGTGTGAGAGAATATTTAAAAAACAGATCTCTTGGAAAAGAAATAGTTCAAAAATTTAAAATTGGGTTTGTAGATTACAATTCTACCTTTCTTGAAAAATATAAAAATGAATTTAATGAAAATTCATTAATGGAAACAGGATTGTTTTATATTGATGATAAAAAAAACAAATTAGTTGAAAGATTTCGTAACAGAATTATTTTTCCAATAAATAATCTATCCGGTCAACCAATTGCTTTGGGCGGAAGAATTATTGAAAAAAAAGATTATTTAGCAAAATACATAAACTCTCCTGAAACATATTTTTTTAAAAAAGGGTCAAACTTATATAATTTAGATATTGCAAGAAAACTTTCCAATAAATTAGAAAACATTTATTTAGTTGAAGGATATATGGATGTTGTAAGTTTAAACAAAAATGATATTGAAAATGTTGTAGCTAATTTGGGAACATCTTTAACAGATAGACAAATTTCAATATTAAACCAGTTTTATAATGATATTGTTATCTGTTTTGATGGAGATGAGAGCGGATACAAAGCTGCATTAAGAGCTGCAGAAAACTCAATTAAAGAATTAAAACCTGAAAAACAAATATCATTTTTATTTTTACCAGAAAATGAAGATCCAGATAGCTTTGTTAATAAAAAAGGTAAAAATGAATTTTTAGAATTTTCAAAAAACAGTAAATTGTCTATCCATCAGTTTATTTTTAATCATTACAAAAAACAAACAAGCAATGATCCATCATCGTTAGCAATTTTTGAAAAAAAATTAAAAAGTATCGCCAACACTATTAAAGATGAATACATAAAAAAGTATGTTCTAGAGTATTTTTTAGAGAAAATTTCAGAACTAACACCTCTCCAATCTTTTAGAAAAAATTCAAATTATATAAAAAAAACCAAGTCTTTAGACCTTACGAAAAAACATTACAAGGAAAGCAAACAATTTAGTGGAGTAGAACTTAAAGAACTATCTCTCCTTTATTTAATTATAAACAATTTAAATTTAGTGAAAGAAAATCTAAATCTTTTTGAGGACGCAAAGTTTTTTTCAGATGAAAATAAGAAAATATATGAACACATAATTGATAAAGCAAAAGCATTAGATGAATTATCTTTAGATGATTTAAATTTAGACAATCAATTGATTACTAAAATTAATCGATTTGCATCAATCAAACATATATTAGCAAATAAAGCAGGTGATGATTTTGAGGCATTAGAAATTCTTGAAGATTTAAAGAGAGATCTTAATAACTATGATTTGGTGTTTAGAATCCAAGAGTTAGAGTCGAGATTTTCAAAGGATTTTAGTGAAGAAACATTCAACGAGCTGAAAGAGCTGAAAAAAAGACAAAATATCAATTAATTTTGAAAAAATAATTAATGGATTTTTAGCTAATTGCCATTATATAAGTCTTTCAAACTTTTTACTGTGGAACGAATAATTACAAAATCTTTTGCTAGATTAATGGGTCGTGGAACTCATAGAGGCTTCATTACTTATGAGGAATTAAGTAAATCACTTGGTAAAAGAAATCTTTCAGATGAAAATCTTACACAAGCATTTATTCATATTTTGGATGAAAAAATATCATTAGTAGAAAAAAAATCTGATTTTAAAGTACTTAAGAAAAAAGATAGTTCTTCAAAAGAAGAAGGTAAAACTATTGAGAAGAGTGATGACCCTATAAGAATGTATTTAAGAGAAATGGGTGGAGTAGAGCTCCTTTCCAGAGAAGGTGAGATTGCTATTGCAAAAAGAATTGAAGCTGGAAAAGATGTAATGTTAATTGCGCTTTCCCAAAGTCCTATTACTGCTCAACAGTTTTTTGAATGGAATGAAAAACTTAATAATGATGAGATTTTAGTTAGAGAAATAATTGATATTGATACTAATTACATGGAGGATGAAAACACAAGCTCAAGTAAGCAAAAAAATTCATCTGACAATGAAGAGAACGGAACGGACGAAGGTGATGATGATTTTAATCCTACACTTGCTGCAATGGAGACTGAGATTAAACCAAAAGTCTTAGCAACTATTAATACGCTTACAAAAGAATACAATAAGTTAATCAAGTATCAAAAAGAGAAATTAGAATGTATTTTAAATTCAACAAATTTCTCTCCATCTAAAGAGAAAAGTTATGAAAAAGTGGTAAATGATATTTTAGAAAATATAAAATCATTACAACTTTCACCATCTGTATTAGAGGAATTAGTTCAAAAACATTACACTGAAAATAAAAAAATAATCTCATTAGAAGGCAATCTTCTTCGAATGGCTATAGATAATAAAATTTCTAGAAATGAGTTTATTAAATTTTATGTAGGAAATGAAATAAACCCTAATTTAAAAAAATTCTTAGATACTAACGCTGTATGGAAACAATTTTTTCAAAAGTATAAAGATGAATTCAAAAACATAAGAGAGAGATTAATAGAGATTAGTAATAAACTTGGTATTTCTGTTACTGATTTTAAAAAACTTGTCAGCAGAGTTCAAAAGGGAGAAAAAGAGTCTAGAATTGCAAAAAAAGAAATGGTTGAGGCCAATCTAAGATTAGTAATTTCGATTGCTAAAAAATATACAAATAGAGGTTTGCAGTTTTTAGATTTGATCCAAGAAGGAAATATTGGATTGATGAAAGCTGTTGATAAATTTGAATATAGAAGAGGATATAAATTTTCTACTTATGCAACGTGGTGGATAAGACAAGCAATTACAAGATCAATTGCTGATCAAGCAAGAACTATTAGAATTCCAGTTCACATGATTGAAACAATTAATAAAATTGTAAGAACTCAAAGATTGATTTTAAGTGAGTTTGGGCGAGAAGCTACTCCAGAAGAGCTTGCACAAAAATTAAGGATGCCTCTTGATAAAGTTAGAAAAGTATTAAAAATTTCAAAAGAACCAGTTTCACTGGAAAAACCAGTTGGTGATGAGGAAGACAGTAGTTTAGGTGACTTTATAGAAGATACAAAAGCATTAGCGCCATTAGAACAAGCTATAAAATCAAATTTAGGTGAAGCAACTACAAAAATTCTATCAACTTTAACTCCAAGAGAAGAAAGAGTTTTAAGAATGCGTTTTGGGGTTGGAATGAATACAGATCATACTTTAGAAGAAGTTGGTTTACAGTTTTCTGTGACAAGAGAAAGAATTAGACAAATCGAAGCCAAAGCTCTTAGAAAATTAAAACATCCAAGTAGATCCAAACAATTAAAAAGTTTTTTAGAAAGTTAATTTGGGCCGTTAGCTCAATAGTAGAGTACTGCATTGACATTGCAGGGGTAGTTGGAGCGTAACCAACACGGCCCACCAAAAATTCTTTATTTGATAACTTTATAAAAATGGTATAACTAAACTTTCTTTTGGGCCTATAGCTCAGTTGGTTAGAGCAGTACACTCATAATGTATTGGTCCCAGGTTCGAGTCCTGGTGGGCCCACCAAAATATAAGTTATTTTTTCTTAATACCTGCTAGCAACTGCAATAGATGAATTTCTTTTTCTGATAATCCTTTTTTATTTAATTCCCTTAAAATATCATTTTTAAGTGTCTTAATTGACATGTAATTTACCACCAAAGGTATCAAGGTAAACATTGCTAAGTAAAAATATTCTTTAAATAATATTAACTGGATTATACATATGAATAGCCACGCAAATGAAGTACCTGTCATAATAATTTTTTGGCTTTTAAGGTCTTTTATTTTAAGAAAATAAAAAAATATAAAAGTTGTAAAAGTCATCACACCAGCAATTAGAAACCAGAGGGTTATAGAAATATCTGAAGTTTCTCCACCAACAAAAGTATCTTCCATAGCTGATTTAACAAACAATAAAATTATAGCTTTGTATAATGAGAAAAATATAAAAATTGATGAATATAAACCAGAAATTATAAATGCTATTTTGGAACTAATCTTCAGTTTTAGCACTATTTAATTAACTTTATTCTATTCGTTCGAAAAATTTTTTAAGTTAGTTAATAGTGCCTCTATATCACCATCTGCACTTTGAATTATAGAATTGAATTCTTCTTTTTGAGTTCTGGCCAAACTCAATCCCTCAATAATTAAATCTCTTATCAGTGGTTTGTCTGGGTTTTTAGTATAAATTCGCCATTCAATTTTTATTTCAGGTCTTTTTTCTGTCGCAACTAAAGTACTAGAAACAATAGTGTAGTTTTCATTAATTTTTTCTTTTGAATTTACTTCAATTATAGGATTTGAATATTCAGCAAGCCTGCTTGAAAAACTTGTCATAAAATACTCATGAAAAATTTCAGAATATTCATTTATTTTATCATCAGAGAGATTTTTTCTATGTTTTCCTAGTGAGTAAAAACCTATACCTTTTATATCCACTGTGTCTGCAGCAATTTTTTTTAACTCAACAATTCTTTGTTCTTTAGAAAGATCACCGCTCAAAGTGTCTGCTGCTCTATTAACTGTAGACTGAACAAACACATCTGGTTCTATAGCGTTAGTATTTAAATTTAAAAGTGAGGTAAAAATTAAGATGCAAAATGCCAAAGAATATTTTTTAATCATGATTATTTATTGTTAAGTTGAAGGTTAGTTTTCAATTTCATCCCAATCAGAATCATCCATTGCCTCGATTATTCCATTAGAATTTAAAATCTTTTGTTGTCTATCTTGCAGGTATAAACTTTTTACTGAAGCATAAAAGTCAACTGCGTTCTTTTCAAGATTATCAAAAGACTCAATATTTTTTGCTCTAAAATCTACTCCTGTAGCTAATCTCGATGCGATATAGTCACTATCTTCAAAATGTTGAGTATTGTTTTTTACAGTTACATTGTACCAAGCGTCACCACCCAATAAATTAACAACTGAACCTGCAGTATCTCTTACAGTTGAAGGACCTAAGACTGGTAAAACTAAATAACATCCAGGACCAACACCTCTAACAGCCAAAGATTGTCCATAATCTTCTTTTTGATATTCTTCGAAACCCATTTTTTCAGCGATGTCAATGAAACCTAAAATTCCAAGTGTAGTATTGATTACAAATCTCCCTGTATTCACACCTGCTTTCTTAAATTCACCTTGTAAAACATTATTTGGAATCGTTACAACACTGCTTAAGTTTTGAAGTGAATTACTAACACCTGATCTTACTGGATTTGGTAACACTCTGTAAGCTTTTGCAACCGGCTCAAATATAACGTTATCTAAACCTTTATTTAAAGCGAATATTGTTCTGTTTATACCTTCGTGACAGTCCTTAATTTCTGCAGGATCGTTCTTTTTAAGAATTTTTTCGTTTGCACCAGCAACAACACTTAAAGTTAAGCTTGCAGCTAATACTGAGGTATAAATAATTTTTTTAATCATTCTCGATCTGTATAATATAATAATTATATATGTAAATTAACAAAATAAGAAAAAAATGGCCTAAAATATGGCATTATTGATAAATAATAATTATTCTCCTAATTTTGATATCAAAAAAAGACTTAAAAATTCAATAAAATTTTTAATCATTCATTACACTGGAATGAAAAAAGAATCGGAAGCAATTTCGAGATTATTGGATTTTAATTCAAAAGTTAGCTGTCATTATTTTATTAAAAATGATGGTGATATAATAAGAATGGTGCCAGACAGCTATACAGCATGGCATGCTGGTAAATCTAAATGGAAAAAATTTGTGTCTCTAAATAAACATTCAATTGGTATTGAAATACACAACCCAGGTCATGATCATGGATATAAATCTTTCAGTCAAAAACAAGTTAAATCTTTATTATCTTTAGTCGAAGACTTAAAAAAAAAATTTTATATTGATAAAAAAAATATCTTAGGTCATTCAGATATAGCGCCTAATAGAAAAAAAGACCCAGGAGAAAAATTTCCTTGGTCCATTTTGGCAAAAAACAACATTATTAATTGGCATAGTCTAAATTTAAATGAATTAAAAAAATCAAGAAAAGTTAGGATAAACAAAAAATTAGAGCAAGAATTTATCAAAAACTTATATAAAATTGGATACTGTAAAATATCTAAACAAAGTAGAGTAAATTCTAATAAAATCTTAACTACCGCTTTTCAAAGAAAATATAGAAACCAACTTATTAATGGTAAGATTGATCAAGAATGCTTTTTAATTTCTAAAAATATCTTGAAAGCTAAATAATCTTAAGTTGAAAATATTTCAAAAAGTACTAATTTAATAGTGCCAGATAAATGATTTACTGCTTTTATTTTTAATAAAAGAGGAAAGTCCGGGCTCCGAAAGGATACAGTGCCAGGTAACCCCTGGCGGGGGCAACCCTAGGGATAGTGCCACAGAAAATAAACCGCCATATCATGGCAAGGGTGAAAAGGTGTGGTAAGAGCGCACCGGTTCTCTTGGTAACAAGGAACGCTGGAAAACCCCACTGGGAGCAAGACTAAGTAGAGATGACGCTGTTGAAAAACTAAAAGCTGTCCTTAGCTAGTCATCAGGGTTAGTCGCTTGAGCTTAAGGGTGATCTTAAGCCTAGACAAATGGTAAATTTAAACGACAGAACCCGGCTTACAGTTTATCTGGCAAATTTGATAAATCTCCAATTTTAAATGTTCACGTTTTAATTCACTTTTTTAATGGCCAAGAATCAATTATTAAATGTATCAACAGGCTATTGACTCTATATTATATATCCCATATTATCCCATAAATTCCCAAATATAGGAATTTATAATAAATATGAGTTATGTTTTTATCGAGTTACGAAAACAATATAGACAAAAAAGGAAGAGTATCGGTGCCTGCAAGTTTTAGATCCTATTTATCTAATCTTGGATATAACGGTGTTATTTGTTTTCCTTCATTTAATCATCAATCAATTGAGGCATGGCCTCAAGATAGAATTGAAAAAATTTCAAATAGTATAGATAATTTAAATCCATTTGATGAAAAAAGAGATGTTTTTGCCACTTCAGTTTTATCTGAAAGTATTAACTTACAGTTTGATAGTGAGGGACGAATTTCTTTAACAGAAAAATTATTAAAACATGCAAAAATTAAAAAAAGCATGACGTTTGTTGGTCAAGGAAAAACTTTCCAGATTTGGGAACCAGCACTTTTTGAAAAATTTAAGGCAACAGCTAGAAAAAAATCAAATTTAAATCGAGCGAGTCTTAAATGGGAGCAGCAATTAAATAAATAACGGGGGAAATAACGATGACTATAAATTTTAAAACACCAGAAATTAAGGAGCTACAGCCTAGACTTTTGGTTCTAGGAGTGGGAGGAGCAGGTGGTAATGCAATAAACGAAATGATTGATAATAATCTTCAAGGAGTAGAATTTATTGCTGTTAATACAGATGCTCAAGATCTTAAAATGAGTAAAGCTAAAACTAAAATTCAATTAGGTCTTAATCTTACGAAAGGTTTAGGGGCTGGTGCAAAATTAGACATTGGTCAAGCTGCTGCTGATGAGTCATTGAATGAAATTGTGAATACTTTGCAAGGTGCAAATATGGTTTTTATTGCTGCTGGCATGGGCGGAGGAACAGGTACTGGTGCTGCACATGTTATTGCAAGAGCCGCTAAAGAATTAAATATTTTAACTGTTGGTGTAGTTACTCTCCCGTTCCTATACGAAGGTCCCTCAAGAATGAGAAGAGCTCAACAAGGTTTAGAAGAACTTAGAAAACATGTTGATACAATTATAGTTATTCCAAATCAAAATTTATTTAAAATTGCTAATGAACAAACTACTTTTGAAGAGTCTTTTAACCTTTCAAATAATGTTTTAATGCACGGTGTTCAAAGTATTACAGACTTAATGGTTAGACCCGGACTGATAAATCTAGACTTTGCTGACGTTGAGACAGTAATGGCATCAATGGGTAAAGCTATGATGGGGACAGGTGAAGCAGAAGGAGAAGGAAGAGCTCTGAAAGCTGCAGAGATGGCTATAAGCAATCCATTAATAGATGATTACACTTTAAAAGGCGCAAAAGGATTATTGGTTAATATAACAGGTGGAAAAGACTTAAAACTTTTTGAAGTAGATGAAGCAGTTAACAAAGTTAGAGCTGAAGTTGATCCAGAAGCAGAATTAATTATTGGAGCGATCACAGACTCTGATTTAGATGGAAAAATGAGAGTATCAATTGTTGCAACTTCATTAGATGGACAACAGCCAGAAGCAAAATCAGTTATTAATATGGTTCACAGAATTCAAAATAGAAACCCTGGTTATTCTGATTTTTCAAATATGGGAACAGCATCTTTTACATTCTCTAATCAATCTTCAAATCCAGTTACACATGGTGCTAATGCATTGAAAATTGATAGTGAAATAGTCGAAGAGCAAAAGAACCTTATGGCTGGAAATGTTTCTCAAGAAATGAACGTTTCCTCAAATATGGAAGCACAAAATATTGTTGAAGAAAGTTCAAAACTTGATGAGGAGACATCTTTTACAAGTGAAGCTTTAAACAATATTGAGCAACCAGAAGAAAATTTAGATACACATTCAAACGGCCTAGAGGAGTTTGGTGTAGATATGAATGAACCAGATTTGTTCAATACATCAGAAAGTAATGAAAAATCAGACGCATTATTACTAGAAGATGAACATGATGAAGACGATCTGGAAATACCTGCATTTTTAAGAAGACAAAAAAATTAATGGTCTTCAAAAAAATAAATGGAAGCCACCATAGTAAAGGATGATATAAAACATTATCCTGTACTGCTTAATGAAATAATTAGCGTTATTACCCCTCAACATGGTGGCACATTTATTGATTGTACCTTTGGTCAAGGTGGTTACACAAAGAAAATATTAAGTTATCCTGAAACAAAAGTCATTTCTTTAGATAGAGATATTGAAACACAAAAAACAGCTGAAGAGATTAAGTTAAAGTTTGAAGATAGATTTTTATATAAAAATTTAAAATTCAGTCAAATTTTAAACTTAAAATTAAAAAATGAAAATATAAAAGGCATTGTTTTAGATCTTGGTTATTCATTTTTACAAATTAAAGATGAAGAAAAAGGACTATCATTTTCATCTAAGAGTGAACTAAATATGAAAATGGGTTTAAATTCTTTTTCAGCGAAAGATGTAATTAATAAACTAGATGAAGATAGTTTAACAAAAATATTTAAATTTTTCGGTGATGAAATTGAAGGAAAGTTTATTTCGAGAAGCATCGTTAAAGAAAGAAAAAAAGGAATAATAGATACACCTAAGCTTGTTCAAATTATCGAAAAAACAAAAAGAAAAAAGAGTTTTAGGATAAATAATTCAACAAAAGTTTTCCAAGCATTAAGAATTTTTGTGAATAAAGAAATTAGCGAATTAATTTTTGGATTAATAAATGCAACTAAAGTTTTAAAAAAAGATGGTGTTTTGGCCGTAGTAACTTTCCATTCAATAGAAGATAAGATTGTCAAGTTTTTTTTTAAAAGTCTGTCAGAGAAAAAAAGTATTTCAAGATATTTACCTGATAATGATAATCAAAATCTGATATTTAATTTAAATCAGAAGAAACCAATTTTACCATCAGCAGAAGAAATTGAAGAAAATCCACCTTCAAGATCTGCGAAGTTAAGGTATGCAAAAAAGATAATAGACATTTATGATTTTGAAACAAATATTATTAATGAATTTAACAATCTTTTAGAAATTGAAAAATTAGGAGATAATTTATGAAAAAATTTTGGGTAATCTCTTTAATTTTATTTTTAATTGTAGCGACAACTTTAGTTAAAAATTCAACAAAGAATATAGAAGATCAAATTTTTACAAAACGAGAAAATATTAGAATTTCAAAAAAAGAGTTAAGTGATTTGATGTTAGAATATAACTATTTAAGTTCAGCTGAAAAATTAATGCAATATCAAACCAAATTCTTTGAAGAGGAATTAATTCAAAAAAAATTAGAGGATTTTCAAGTCATTGAAAACAATATTGAAATTAAAAAGATTTTAAAGATTGATGAATAATAAAATTGATAGATTTGAGATAGAAGATATCCGGTACAATTTTTCTTATAATAAAAAAAGATCTGAAATAAAGATTGATTTTAATAGAGTTGCATTTATTTTTTTTATTTTAATTTTAATTTCAATTATATTTTCTATTCATTTACTTCACCTTGGTTCTAGGCAATCAAAAGTAATAGAAAAAAATAAAAATGATTTACTTATAAGTGAATTATATAGAGCAGATATTGTAGATAGAAATAATAACTTTTTAGTTAAAACTGTAAGATCAATAGATATTGGCATCAACCCTCTCGAAATAATAGATGAGAAAAAATTGTTACTTAATTTAAAATATATTTTTCCTGAAAAAAATTATGAAGAAGTTAAAAAAAGGATAGATAAAAATAAATTTTTCAATTTTGAAAAGAAAATCTCTGAAGAAAATTATGAGCAGTTGATGAAATTAGGAGATAAATCAATAAAACCGAGAGAAAGCATAACCAGACTTTATCCTCAAAAAAATTTATTTAGTCATATTTTGGGACAAATAGATGATGACAATATTGGCATTTCTGGTTTGGAGAAATCTTTTGATGAGGATCTTAAAAATAGACTTGAACCTCTCAAATTAACTGTAGACACGGATATTCAATATTTAATCAGAAAAGAACTAGAAAAATACAATGAAATTTTTAAAGCCAAAGGTAGTGCGGCAATACTAATGGACATTAATTCTGGTGACATTTTGGCTTTTACTTCATTGCCTGACTTTGATTTGAATAAACGAAAACAAATTATAGACAAAAATTATATCAATCGAGTTAGCAAAGGAGTTTATGAATTTGGCTCTGTTTTTAAGACATTTACTATAGCAGCAGCAATTGATGAAAAATTAATTGAACCTGAGACTGTATTCACAGATTTACCCAAAACACTTATGTGTGCTGGATTTCCAATAAGAGAATACGATCAAAAAATTTCACCAAATTTAACTGCTGAACAGATTTTAATAAAATCTGGAAATGTTGGATCTGTAAAAATAGGACAAAAAATTGGAGTAGATAATTTCAAATCTTTTTTAAGTAAAATTGGTATTTTAGAAAAAATAGATTTTGATATTGATGAAGTTGGAAAACCTTTAGAGTTTAATTGGGGAAAATGTCCTTTAGCAACGGCTTCATTTGGACATGGTATTACCACTACTTTAATCCAATTGGCCAAAGCTTATTCAATAATTGCAAATGGTGGATATTATATTGAACCAACTTTAATCCAAAAGAATAATAAGAATAAGAAAAAAAGAATTCTAGATGATGAAACTTCAAAAAAAGTTTTGAAAATTTTAAGAAAAATTACTGAAGAAGGTACCGCAAAACAAGCTAATGTTAGTGGTTACGAAATAGGTGGCAAAACAGGAACTGCAAATAAAATTTTAAATGGAAAATATGTTAACAAAAAAGTGAACACATTTGTTTCTGTTTTTCCAACATCTAAACCACAATTTGTAATGGCGGTCATGTTTGATGAAACTGCAATTAATAAAGACTATGTATATCATTATAGAGATGGATCAGGATTTAAACTTAAGGGCACACCCAGAAACACAGCAGGTTGGACAACTGTTGAAGCAACTGGACAAATTATGGATAAGATTGGGCCTATTTTAGCCACAAAGTACTTAGAAGTTAATTAACAATGTATCTTAAGGATTTTATCCCTAACTTGAGAAAAGAATATCTAAATTATTCTTTTACAAATATTGCGTTTAATAGTTCACAAATAAAAAAAAATTATATTTTTTTTGCAATTAAAGGAAGCAAATTTGATGGTCATAATTTTATTGAGGACGCAATCAAAAGAGGATCAAAAATTATTATTTATGAAAAAAAATTTACAGGTTTTAAAGATGGTGTTTTGTTTATTTGCTCTAAAAATATAAGAAAATTACTAGCTGAATTTTCATTTAAGCTAAATAATAATATTCCTAAAAATTTAATTGCAGTTACAGGCACCAATGGAAAGTCTTCAGTTGCAGATTTTTATTTTCAAATACTTAAATTAAATAATAAAAAGGTAGCCTCAATTGGAACATTAGGAATTAAAACAGATAATTCCTTTCATAAGTTATCAAATACAACAATTGATGCTTTAGACTTAAGTAAAAAATTATCTAATCTTAAGAAACAAAAAATTAATAATATTATAATGGAAGCATCATCCCATGGTCTTGATCAAAATCGTTTAGATGGATTGAAATTTAATATTGGAATTTTTACTAATTTATCACACGATCATTTAGATTATCACAATACTATGAAAGATTACTTAAATGCCAAATTGTATTTATTTAAGAATTTAATGAATAAAAAAAAGTTTGTCATAACTGATGAGTCAATTCCTCAATACAAATTAATAAAGAAGGTTTCTAAACATAAAAATCTAAGTTTAATTGATTTTTCTGAAAAAAATAAAAAATCAAAAATATTTTTACAAAGTATCAATTATGATGGAGATAAGCAAATTCTTCAGCTTAAAATTAATAGCAAAATCTACGTAGTTGAAATAAATTTAATAGGAAAGGTACAAATTAAGAATTTAATTTTAGCAATTATCGCTGCAGCTCAAAGTGGATTATCTTATGACAAAATATTTAAGATTTTACCTTATATAAAATCTATAAATGGAAGATTAGAAAGAGTTGGTGTTATGAAGAATAACTCAAAAGTAATTTTAGATTATGCTCACACGCCAGATGCCTTAAGAACTGTTTTAACTAATATAAAAGATCAATTTCCACAAAGAAATGTCGTGTTATTATTTGGCTGTGGTGGAGATAGAGATAAGCTTAAGAGACAATTGATGGGTAAGATTGCTTCTCAATTTGCAGATAAAATTTATTTAACTGACGATAATCCTAGAAATGAAAATCCTAATTTAATCAGAAGCCAAATTAAAAAAGGAATTAAAAGCGAACATATCTTTGAGTTAAGTGATAGAGGAAAGGCGATTGATAAAGCAATTAAAAATTTGCAAAGTGGTGAAATTCTTTTAGTTGCGGGTAAGGGACATGAGGAAACTCAAACTTATAAGAATAAAATCAATTTTTTCTCAGATAAAAAAGAAATTTTAAAATCTATAAAACAAAAAAATAAACTTTTATCGAATGATCTAAAGCTAAATATTATTCAAGAAAAATCAAAAACAAAAATTTCAGATAAAAAAATAAAATTAAATAAAATTACAATTAACTCTAAAGAGGTGAAGAAAAATGATATTTTCTTTGCAATTAAAGGTAAAAAAAATGATGGTCATAAATTTTTAGCTGATGCTTTAAATAAAAAAGCTTCGTTAGTTGTAGTTAATAAAACTCAAAGAAATATTAAATCATCAAGACAAATTAAGGTTAAAGATACTTTAAATTTTCTCACAGATATATCTCAAGAATATAGAAAAAATCTAAAAACAAAGTTGATTACAATAACAGGAAGTAGCGGAAAAACTTCTTTAAAAGATTTGTTAGGCTCAACATTAAAAAAGTTTTACAAAACTAGTTTTTCTAAAAAATCATTTAATAACAAATTTGGAGTACCTTTAAGTTTAATCAATATTAATCAAGGCGATAAATTTGGAGTACTTGAAGCAGGTATGGATAAAAAAGGAGAAATTGATTTCTTAACTAAAATAATTCAACCAGATGTAGGCGTGATAACAAACATTAGTTATGCGCATATAAAAAATTTCAAAAATATTAATGGAATTGCCAGCGCCAAAGGAGAGATCATTAATAATATTAAAAAAAATGGACATATAGTTTTAAACAGAGATGATAAATTTTTTAATTTTCATGAAAAATTAGCAAAAAAAAGAAAACTAAATATTCATTCATTTTCCCTTAAAAATAAAAAAGCTAATGTCTTTCTAAAAAGAATATTAAAATCAAATAATAGATATAAACTTCTTATTGATATTAATAATCAAGAAAAAACTTTCTTTGTAAAAAATAATTTTACAAATCTAATAAGTAATATTCTAAATGCACTTTCAATAATGAATATTCTTATTGATGTTACAAAATTAAATCAAAATATTTTTCTTAATATAAAAAATACTGAGGGCAGAGGAGATGTGACAAAAATTAAATTAAATAACAAGAAAATAAACTTGATTGATGAAAGTTATAATTCAAATCCACTTTCTCTTAAATCTTCTTTAATGAATTTTAACAGTATGAAGGTTAATCCAAGTAAAAAGAATATTATTTTAGGCGATATGCTTGAATTAGGAAAACATTCAAAAAGACTTCATAAAGATATGTCAAAAGTTATTAATAAAATTTCATTTAACAAATTACATGTAATGGGAAAACATATTTTGGAAACTTATAAAAGATTACCAGAAAGTAAAAGAGGCAAGATTATTAAAAATGATTCGGAGTTAACTAAACTTATGTTTTTTGATTTTAAAAATAATGATTTTTTGATGGTAAAAGGATCTAATTCTACGGGTTTATTTAATTATTTAAGTAAACTAAAAAAGAAAAACAATCATGCTTTATAGTTTTATTTTAAATTTTGTAGATACATTTACATTTTTAAATGTATTTAAGTATTTAACTTTTAGAACTGGGTTATCTGTCTTTACTTCATTAATAATTGTATTGTTTATAGGTAATCCTTTCATAAAATTTTTTTCTAGCAGAAAAATTACTAATCCAATCAGAGAAGATGGACCAGAAGAACATATAATTAAAAAAATAGGAACACCAACTATGGGAGGATTAATAATTTTAATTGGCTTAATACTTTCAGTTTTAATGTGGTCTGATTTGACAAACATTTATGTTTTATTTTCTTTATACATAGTAATTTCATTTGGGGCACTTGGTGCATATGATGATTATCAAAAAATTAGACAAAAAAACTCCTCTGGAATTTCATCAAAAACAAAAATAACTATTCAAATTGTATTGGCTATTATTGGAATAATGTTCTTAGTAAAATACTCAGATAATAACAATTTGTCTGATTTATATTTTCCATTTTTTAAAAATTTAGTAATTAACTTGGGTTGGTTCTTCATACCATTTGCTGTTTTTGTTATTGTTGGCTCATCAAATGCTGTTAATTTGACTGATGGACTAGATGGTTTAGCAACTGTTCCAGTTATTCTTGTTGCAGCTTGTTTTGCATTTATAAGCTATATAACTGGAAACATTGTGTTTTCCGAGTATTTGCAATTAACTTACATTGAGGGAACAGGTGAAATTTCAATTTTTTGTGGGGCTATAATTGGATCTTGTTTAGGTTTTTTATGGTTCAATGCTCCACCAGCAAAAATATTTATGGGTGATACAGGATCGTTATCTTTAGGTGGCTCGTTAGGAGCAGTAGGAATTATAACTAAGCACGAAATTGTTTTAGCAATTACTGGAGGGTTATTTGTTCTTGAAGCAGTTTCAGTTATGGTACAGGTAATTTCATTTAAACTAACTGGTAAAAGAGTTTTTAGAATGGCTCCAATACACCATCATTTTGAAAAAAAAGGTTGGCCCGAATCTACTGTTGTGATCAGATTTTGGATAATTTCCATAATATTAGCTATGATTGGATTAGCTACACTTAAATTAAGATGATCGTTAATAAGAATTTTTTTTTTAATAAAAAAATTTTAATTTATGGACTTGGCAAAAGTGGACAGGCTACTCTAAATTTTCTAAAAGATAAAAAGAATTCAATTTATGTCTTTGATGATAACTTAATTTTAAAAAAAGATTTTAGAAAAAAATCTCTTAATTTTAATGAGATATTAAAAAATAAATTTGATCACATTATAATAAGTCCTGGAATTGATATAAAAAAATGCAAATTAAAACAATTTCTTAAAGTTAATCAAAAAAGAATAATTACTGATTTAGATATTTTTTATTTTTTTTATAAAAATAAATCAATTACAATCACCGGAACAAATGGTAAATCTACAACTGCAAAAATTCTCTATCAAGCTTTCAAAGATCAAAATAAAGATGTACGTTTAACTGGTAATATTGGTAAACCAATTCTTTCAGAGAAAAATATAAAAAAGAATACTTTATTTGTTATAGAGGCCTCATCTTATCAACTTGAATATAGCAAGTATTTTAAAACTACACATGGTGTTATTTTAAATATTACACCCGATCATTTAGATAGACACGGTACTTTAAGCAAATATATAGATGCAAAATTTAAACTTATCAAAAATCAAAATTACGGTACTTACTCGTTTTTGAACTATGATGACAAAAACATTAAAAAAAAAATTAAGTCTATCAAATTAAAATCTCAAATTGTTAAAATTCAAACAAAAAGTTTAAAAGATTCATCTTTATTGGATAACTTGAAAAATGACTATTTTAAGTCTAACGGTAATCTTGAAAATCTCATTATAGTTTTTGAAATAATTAAAAAATTAAAACTTAAAAAGATTAATTTTTTCAAAACTTTAAATAAATTTAAAGGCTTAAAATACAGACAACAAATTATTTATGATGACAATAAAGTTAAGATAATTAATGACTCTAAATCAACAAGTTTTGCTTCCTCTGAATCAGTTTTAAAAAATTTAGAAAATATATACTGGATTGTAGGTGGAATACCCAAAAAGAATGATCAATTTTTATTGAAAAAAAAATATTATAAAAATTTAAAAACTTATGTTTTTGGGAATAATATAAAAATTTTTAAAAATAAGTTTAATAATAAATTTAAAATAAAATCTTTACCCGATTTGAGAAAATTATTAGATATTTTAGTTTTTGATATAAAAAAGGATTTAAGTAAAAAAAAGGTTATTTTCTTTAGTCCCGCCGCAGCATCATTTGACCAGTTTCAAAATTTTGAGAAACGAGGTGAATATTTTAACAAGTTAATCAAAACAAAATTTGATGGTAAGTTTAAGTTTAATTAGAAAACATTATTACAGTTGGTGGAAAAATTTAGATAAACCAATTTTTTCAATAATTATAATATTGTTTGTAACTGGTTTATTTTTTTCTTTGGTTTCAACTTCTCTTGTTGCCTCAAATAAACTTAATACGAATGATTTTACATTCTTTTTTAAACACTCAATATTTATTATTTTAGGCTTATCTATAATTTTATTTTTATCTTCAATTGATAAAAATAAATTATATCAATTTTCAATATTTATGTTTTGTATTTCAATGGTGCTATTAACATTAGTACCGGTTATGGGTGTTGAGGTAAAAGGATCAAAAAGATGGCTTGATTTTATTTTGTTGCCAAGATTTCAACCTGTTGAATTATTAAAACCATTTTTTGTAGTTATTGTATCCTTAATATTATGCAGTAAATATCAACTAAATTTAAGTATTAAATATTTAATATCTCTGTTAGTAGCATTAAGCGTTTCTTTATTGCTTGTAATACAACCTGATATTGGTCAAACATTATTAATCTCTTCTTGCTGGGCAATTTTAGTTTTTGTGTCTGGTATTAATATTTATTTTTTTTTGATCTTTGCTTTGTTCTCTGTATTGTCATTTTTATATCTAGTAGTTTTTGTTCCTAAATTTACTTATATAAAAATGAGAATTTTATCTTTTTTTAATTCTGAAACAGGAACTCATAATTTTCAATCTGATAAAGCAATAGAATCAATTAGCAGCGGAGGTTTCTTTGGTAAAGGTCTTGGAGAAGGTGTATTAAAAAATAGAGTACCTGAAGCACATACAGATTATATTGTTTCGGTGATCTCCGAAGAATTTGGAGTGTTATCGATTATTTTTATATTATTTATATTTCTAATTTTTATTTATTTTGTATTTAAAAAAATTCGATTTGAGAATGATGTAAAAATAAAATTAATTTTAACTGGTTGTATAAGCCTTATATTGTTTCAAGCATTAATTCACATTGGTGTAAATATAAGATTATTTCCTACTACAGGAATGACATTACCGTATTTAAGTTATGGCGGTTCTTCAATTATAAGCGTTTCTCTTTTATCTGGGATTATATTAAATCTTACTAAAAGAAGGATTAATTAGTGAAAAAGAATATTTTATTATCAACTGGGGGCACCGGAGGTCATATTTTGCCTGCATTAAGTATTCTTGAACACTTAAAAGAAAATTTTAATTTAGAAATAGTCACAGATAAAAGAGGAGTAAAATATTTCCCAAATGATCAAAGGTATATATTAATTAATACGCCACGATTAAAAAATTTATTATTATTACCCTATAATTTATTATTAGTTTTTTTTTTAATAATTAAATCAATAAACGTTATTAAAAGAAAAAATATAGAAATTGTAATTTCTATAGGTGGATACATGTCTCTTCCAGTTTGCTTGGCTGCCAAAATATTAAATAAAGATCTTTATTTATTTGAACCTAATTTAGTATTAGGTCGAGCTAATAGATTTTATTTAAACTTTGCAAAAAAAGTTTTTGTGTATCAAAAAGAATTAAAAAATTTTCCAGAAAAGTTTGCAGATAAAAAAATTATTAGTAAACCTTTGATAAGAAAAGACTTTTATAAAGTCGAAAAAAATTCAAAAAAAGACAATGTTTTTGAAATTACTATCTTTGGCGGAAGTCAAGGTGCAATTATTTTTGATAATTTTATCAAAGAAACTTTAATTAAGATTAATAAAAAGATTAAAGTTAAAGTAAATCATCAGACAAGTTTAGAAAATATTGAAAATCTAAAGAACTATTATTCAGCTAATGATTTAAATTCTTATGTATTTAATTATGAAAATAATTTTTTTAATTTGATTAAAAATTCTGATTTATGCATAACTAGAGCAGGAGCATCTTCTCTAGCAGAGATAGCAACTTTAGGGATTCCTTTTTTAGCAATACCATTAAAAAATTCAGCAGATGATCATCAAATGGAAAACGCCAAATACTATGAAAAAATTGGTTGTTGTTGGATACTTAATCAGAATGAGATGAATCAAAAAGAAATTGATGATTTACTTTTTAAAATCATCGAAAATGAAGATGATTACAATACAAAAAAAAATAACTTAAAACAGTTTAATGAGAATAATTCTTGGAAAGAATTAAATAATAAATTAATTAATATATTTGCATGAAAATAGAACTTGCTAAAACAGAAAAAATTCATTTCGTTGGCATTGGCGGAATTGGCATGAGTGGCCTTGCTTTAATAATGAAAAGAAAAGGCTTTAATGTCCAAGGAAGTGATATTTCTATTAATAAAAATATTGAAAGATTAAAACAAAATAAGATTAATGTTCATATTGGACAAAAAAAGCAGAATATTAAAAATTCAACAATAATAGTTATTTCATCTGCAATTAAGAAAAATAATCCAGAATTCATAGAGGCTAAAAAGAAAAATTTACCAATCTATAAACGAGGGGAGATGTTGGCTCATTTAGTATCTTTAAATAAAAATATTGTAGTAGTAGGCTCTCATGGCAAAACAACTACAACTTCTTTAGTTACCTCTATTTTTCAAAAATCTAAAATTGATCCAACTATCATTAATGGTGGTGTAATTAATTCAATTAAAAATTCTGCAAAGCTAGGAAAAAGTGATTGGTCTATTTTAGAAGCCGATGAGTCTGATGGAAGTTTTGTGAGTATTTCACCTACTTACTCAATAATCACTAATATTGATAGAGAACACATGGATTTCTATAAATCAATGAATGATTTAAAAAATTACTTTATTAATTTTATAAATAAAGTTCCTTCAATTGGAAAATCTTTTATTTGTTTGGACGATAAAATAAACAAAGAAATTATTAAAAAGTTAAAAAATAAAAATTACTATACATATGGTTTTCATAGAAATTCAAATTTTAAGATATTAAATGTAAAACGAAACATAGATTTTACTGAGTATGATTTAAGTATTAATTTGCCAAATAAAAAAAAGATATTAATTAAAAACATCAAAATACCATTATTAGGAAATCATAATATTTTGAATTCTGTAGCGGCTTTAGCGGTGGCGATGACAGTGGGAATACCTGTTACAAAAATTAAACTTGGACTTAAAAGTTTTAAAGGAGTTCAGAGAAGATTTAATAAAGTATTTACCTATAAAGGAATAGATTTTTATGATGATTATGCTCACCACCCAACTGAAATAAAGGAAGTTTTGAGTGGAGTAAAAGAAGTTTATAAGGGATTTAAAAAAGTATGCATCTTTCAACCTCACAGAATTTCTAGATTATCTGATCTAAGAAAAGATTTTTCTTTAGCATTTAAAAACGCTGATGAAGTAATTCTCTGTCCAATTTATACAGCAGGAGAAAAAATAAAATTGAGTTTTAATTATCAAAATTTTGCAAAAGAAATAATTAAAAATTCAAATGTAAAAGTATTTATGGTTGAAAATCAATTTCAAATTGCAAAATTTATAAAACAAACTTTTTATGGTAAAAAAATTGTCATTGGCATGGGTGCTGGTTCTATTTCAAGTTGGATGAAAGAATTATCAAAACTAATTTAATGGATTTAGAAAATTACAAAAATCAATTAGAAAAATTCAGTGAAAATATTAAATTTAATTATGATTTGAAAAAAAGAACCTGGTTTAATATTGGGGGTAAAACAAAAATTTTTTATAAAGCTGAAAATCTCAAAGAATTGATAGATTTTTTAAAAGTAATAAATGAAAAAGAAAAAATTTTTGTATTAGGTTCGGGGTCAAACACACTTATCACAGATGACATTTATGATGGTGTAGTTGTTAAGTTGGGAAAAACGTTCAACAATATCTCTCTACATTCAGATGAAACTATCATAGCAGGTGCTGCGGTATTAGATAAATCTTTGTCTGAATTTGCGATGGAAAATTCGATCGGGGGACTAGAATTTTTATATTGTATACCTGGGAGTGTTGGTGGTGGAATTAAAATGAATGCCGGATGTTTTGGGACAGAGTTTAAAGATATTCTTTTATCAATTCAAGTAATTACTAAAAATGGAGAAGTATTAACGATACCATCAAATAAAATAAATTTTGAGTACAGAAATAATGATTTGTCTGAAGATTTTATTTTTTTAAGTGCAACATTTAAAGGAATAAAAGATGATCCAGACATAATTAAAAAAAAAATGGAAGAGATGAAAATTAAAAAAGAAGAAGCACAACCATCTAAAATTAAAACAAGTGGTAGTACTTTTAAAAACCCAATAGCTCAAACCAATAAAAAAGTATGGCAATTAATAAAAGAGTCTGTTCCAGCTGGTAAATGTTTTGGAGATGCGTGTATATCAGAAAAACACTACAATTTTTTTGTTAATAAAGGCAATGCTTCATTTGAAGATATGAATAATTTGATTAATTATGTATCAGAACAAGTATTTAATAAAACAGGCATTAAGATTGAAAAAGAAATAAAAATTTTAAGGTAAATTGAAAAAAAAAATTTTAATAATTTCTGGTGGAATTTCAAAAGAAAGAACAATTAGTTTAGATACTGGTAAACAAGTTGCTAGAGAATTAAAAAAGAAATATTTAATTAAAACATGTGAACCAGATCATAATCTTAAAAATAATATCAAAAAATTTAAACCTCATGTCATATTTAATGCTTTACATGGCCAATTTGGTGAAGATGGTTACATTCAAAGTATATTAGAAAATTTTAAAATTCCTTATACACATTCTGGTGTTATATCCTCAGCGATTGCAATGGATAAAGAAATTTCAAAAAAAATTTTTATCAAAAATAAAATATTAACACCAAGGTATATAAAATATTCATACGATCATAATGACAAAGAACTATTTAGCGTGGTAAAAAAAAAATTGAAGTTTCCTGTCGTGGTGAAACCAATTAATGAAGGATCTAGTGTTAATGTTTTTATTTGTAATGTTAAAAATTTTTTAAAAAAGGTTAAACTTTTAGAAAATTACAAAGAAATACTAATAGAGGAGTTTATTCCTGGAAGAGAAATTCAGGTAGCGATTTTAGGCAATAAAAAACTTGGCGCAATAGAACTTAGACCCAAAAGGAAATTTTATGATTACGATGCAAAATACAAAAAAAATGCAAATACAGAACATATAATCCCAGTTGATTTGTCTAAAACAAATTTACAAAAAGTTTTAGATATTTCACTTAAAGCTCACAAATTAATTGGGTGCAGAGGAGTTACGAGGTCAGACTTTAAATTTTATAAAAATAAATTTTATCTTTTAGAAATAAATACTCAACCAGGAATGACTAAATTATCATTGGTACCAGAAATTGCAGCTTTTAAAGGTATGAATTTTTTTGAATTGCTAAAATGGATTATAAATGATGCGTCCATTAATAGATAAAAAAATTTTTTTTTATATTTTAATATTTTTATTTTTTGGTTCTTTGCATAGTCAAAACTTTAATTCAAAAAAAATTTTTAATATTAAAGATATCAATATTAGTGGTTTGAATTACGATATGATTTATTCAACCTCAGAAGAATTAAACAATCTTAAAAATAAAAATATAGTTGAAATAGACAAAGATACGATTGTAAATATTTTAAACAAAAATCCATTAATAGATGATTTTTTTATTTTTAAAAAATATCCATCCACTTTAGAAATATCAGTTTATCCAACTACTTTTTTAGCTAATATAAATATCGATGGAAAAAATCATTATATTGGATCAAATAAGAAATTTATTGAATCAAAAAAAGTTGACAGTAATATTCCAATAATATTTGGCAAACCATCTATTGATGAATTTTTTTATGTAAAAAAAAATATCTTTAACAATTTTTTGGATTTAAAAGAAATTTCTAAGTTATACTTTTTCCCCTCTAAAAGATGGGATATTGAATTTAAAAATGGAAATTTATTAAAACTACCTCTTAACAATATAGATAAAGCTATTTCGGATTATTTAAAAATTCACAATTCAGAAAATTTTAAAAATATAAAAATGTTTGATATGAGAATTGAAAATCGTTTGATCTTAAATGAACTCTGAAGAAATTAATTATACTATTTTTTCTGTTAAAGAAAATGAAATCCAAATTTCAGTTTTAGAAAATTCTGAAAAAATAATTTTTAATAAAAAAATTGAATTTAGAGAAAATTATGAGGATTTTTTAAATGATAATATAAATTTTTTTGAACAATCAATTAGAGAATTAGAAAAAAAAATTGGATATTTATTAAAGTCAGTAAATATTATTTTACCTCAAAAAAATTTTCTTGAAATAAATTTATCAATTAAAGAAAATGTCAGAGATGGCATAGTCTCAAAGAAAAATATTGAAAATGTGTTGTTTAATTTAAAAAACCAAATTTCTGAAAATAATCAAAACTATTATATTAATAATATTAGAATTAATTATTTTAAAGTAGCAGATATAATTTATGATAATTTTAATTCGATACCTGAGTGTAAAGATTATATTATAGACATCTCCTTTTCTTGTTTGCCAGACAAATTAAAAAATTTTTACAAAACATTTTTTTTAAATTTTGAAATGACTGTTTTAAAAATTTTTTCAACAAACAATCTTTCATTATATGAGGACGAAAATAGCCCAGATCATACTTTATTAGCGGCAAAATTGCTCCACGATGGTCACGCTAATGATGTCTATTTAGTTGAAAAAGATAATGATAAAAAAGGTTTTTTTGAAAATCTTTTTAATTTAATTAGCTAACTGTATTTAACTGTAACATTTATTGTTTTCAAAATTTTTACTCTCTATGTTTTAAAGTCACAAATGTCTCTAAATCAAAAAACAATTAAAAATGAAATCAATTATAAAGGAATTGGCTTACATAGTGGGAGAGAAGTTACATTAAAATTAATCCCTGCAAATCCTAATCATGGAATTGTTTTCAAAAGAATAGACTTAGATAAGGATAATCTTGTTATCCCAAATTTTGCAAATGTAACAAACACATCTTTAAATACCACAGTTTCAAATGAGGCTGGAGTATCAGTTTCAACAATTGAACATTTGTTTGGAGCTTTGTTTGGCATGGGTATAGATAATGTACTGATTGAAATTGATAATGAGGAAGTTCCAATTTTAGATGGCTCTGCAAAAGAGTTTGTAAAAAAAATAATAGATACTGGTTTAGAGGAGTCTGCAACACCAATAAAAATTATAAAGATTAATAAGTTGGTTGAATTTAAAGAAGGCACAAGATCAATAAAAATTGAACCAAGTAAATTAAGTTTAGATATCGATTTTGAAATTAAATTTCAAAACAAAATTATAGGCACACAACAAAATAAGATCAAAGTTTACGAAGACAACTTAAGTGATGTTTTTAATTCACGAACTTTTTGTTTGTATGAAGATATAGAAACAATAAAAAAGCATGGTTTAGCAAAAGGCGGAAGCTTAGATAACGCGATAGTAGTCAAAGATGAAGAGATTTTGAATGATAGTGGTTTAAGAAATGAAAAAGAATTTGTTAATCACAAAATATTAGATTGCATTGGAGATTTATATACTTCCGGATATAGAATAATTGGTAATGTGACTTGTTCACAAGGTGGTCATTATCTTACTAATCAACTATTAAGAAAAGTATTTGAAAATAATGAAAATTTTTCAATTATTGAAATCAAACAAAAAAATCTTCCACATACTTTGATTAATAAAAACATATTAAAGTCAATCGCGTAGACAAAATCCTTTTTTAATAATAAAAGTTTCTAAATTATTATCTAAATGAAATTCAAAATTTTTTTATTATTAACATTGTTACTAATATCTGCATGTTCCTCAAAAGATGAAAAAAAATTAATTGAAATAAAAGAAAAAGAAATAGATTTACAATTATTGGAGGCTTACAAAGAAGGTCTTGAAGCTTTGGATGGTGGTGATGTCTTATTTGCTGCTAAAAAATTTAATGAAGCTGAAGATGTTTTTCCTCAATCAGATTGGGCACCTAAATCTGCATTAATGGCTTCTTATGCATATTATTCGCAAGATTATTATTTTGATGCAGAGGAGGAGTTAAAAAGATTTATAAGAAAATATCCAACTTACAAAGATATTGATTATGCATATTACCTGTTAGCTATTACATATTACGAACAAATTGTTGATGAAAAAAAAGATTTAGAATCGATAAAAAATGCAAAAGAGACTTTTGAATTAATCATAAAAAATTTTCCTGATACTGACTATGCGTTAGACTCGAAATTTAAACTAGATCTTATTAGAGATACCTTAGCAGCAAAAGAAATGTACATAGGAAGATATTATTTGAATAAAAAAAAATGGATAGCTGCAATCAACAGATTTAAAACAGTTGTAGAAATATATGATACAACTATTTTTATTGAAGAGGCTTTACATAGGTTAGTTGAGACATATTACATTTTAGGTTTAGAAGGAGAAGCTGAAAAATATGCAAACCTTTTAGGATACAATTATTTATCTTCAAGATGGTATGAACAATCTTATAAAATTCTCAATAATGATTATCAATTTAGACAAATTAAAAAAAATAAAAAAGAAAATATTATAAAGAGAAAATTTAAATCTATTTTTGAATAAATGACTAATAGATCAATTATAGAAAAATATAATAAGAAAATTGAAAATCTTCAAAAACATAACAGATTATACTATGATAAAAATTCACCAAAAATATCTGATGCCGAATATGATGCTCTCAAAAAAGAAATCTTAGATTTAGAAAAACAATACGAATTTCTTGAAAGTGATAATTCACCATCAAAAATTGTAGGTTTTAAACCCTCAAAAAACTTTAAAAAAGTAAAGCATCGTATACCAATGTTATCTTTATCTAATGCTTTTGATAAAGACGATTTAGTTAACTTTTTAAAAAAAATTAAAAATTATTTAAGTTTAGATGAAAATGAAGTGATTGATTTTTCAGCTGAACCTAAAATCGATGGAATTTCAGCTTCTTTAACTTATAAGAATGGCAAATTTATTTTAGGACTGTCTAGAGGTGATGGTAAAGAAGGTGAAGACATTACTGAAAATTTAAAAACAATAAAAGATATTCCAAAAATAGTTGATCAGAAGGGTTTTCCAAATGATATTGATGTTAGAGGCGAAGTTTTTATAAGAAATGATGACTTCAAGAAAATGGACTCTAAGTTTGCAAATCCAAGGAATGCAGCTTCTGGATCTTTAAGGCAAAAAGACTCTAAAGTGACATCAAAAATTCCTCTCAATTTTATTGCTTATACTTTTGGCCACACAGAGAATTTAAAAATAAAATCACAAACCGAATTTATTAAGAAACTAGAAAAGTGGGGGTTCAAAATAAATCCTTTTAATAAAAAAATTAATAACATAGACGATCTGATAAAAAATCATCAGTCTTTAGAGCAAAAAAGACAAAGTTTAGATTTTGATATTGATGGGTTAGTTTACAAAGTGGATAATTTTTCATTACAAGAAAGATTAGGATTTGTTGCTAATGCTCCAAGATGGGCCATAGCTCACAAGTTCTCTCCTAATAGTGCAGTTTCAACAATTGAGAATATTGAAATTCAAATAGGTAGAACTGGAGCATTGACCCCAGTGGCTAAAATTAAACCGGTTAACATTGGAGGAGTTGTGGTATCTAATGCAACTTTACACAATGAAGATGAGATAGTTCGAAAAGACATAAGAATAGGAGATACAGTTTTAGTTGAAAGAGCAGGAGATGTGATACCACATGTGGTTTCAGTAGATATAAAAAAAAGAGGTAAAGATTCTAAAAAATTTTTGTTCCCTATCAACTGCCCATCATGTGGATCAAAAACAATTAAAGAGTATAACGCTGTTACAAAAAAAGATGATGCTGTTAGGAGATGTACTAGTCAGGGTTATGATTGTGAGAAAATGTCTATAGAAAAACTAAAGCATTTTGTTTCTAAAGAGGGATTTAATATCGATGGATTTGGTAAAAAAATTGTTGAAGATTTTTGGAATAAAAATTTAATTAGATATCCTCAAGATATATTTAGTCTAAATTTCGATGAAATTAAGAAATTTGAAGGGTGGGGAAATCTATCAGCTTCGAATTTGAAATATTCAATAGAAACAAAAAAAACTATCAGTTTTGAAAGGTTCATTTTTGCTTTAGGCATAAGACATATAGGTTTAGAAAACTCAAAGTTAATTTCTAAATATTTAAAAACACCTCAGAAATTTTTTGATCTATCAGAAAGTAAAATTAATGATCTTTTAAACATAGATGGAATTGGTGAAACACAAACAAATTCATTATTAGGCTTTTTCAACAATAAAACTAATAAAAAAATATTATCTGAACTTAAAAAAAAATTATCTATTAATAATGCTGAAATTAGTATCCAAAATGGCAAGTTATCAAATAAAACTTTTTTAGTAACGGGTAAACTTTCTGGAATAAGTAGATCAGAGATTAAATCTTTAATAGAAAAAAATTCAGGAAAAATTCTAAGTAATGTAAATAAAAAATTAGATTTTTTAATTACAGGTGAGAAACCAACAACAAAAAAAGTTAATTTAGCAAATGAGTTAGGAATTAAAATTATAAATCAAGACGACTTATTAAAAATGCTAAATTAATCCTGCTAACCATTTTCTTTCTTTAGGTTTAAGAAATTTTGAATAAAGTGCATATATTTCTAAGTGATATTTAAATAAATAATTTTCTTCTTCTTTATTAAGAAAATCAAAGTTAATTAAATCAGTATCTATTGGAGCAAAGGTGAGATTTTTAAAACTAAGTTTTTCATTTTCACTAGTGATATGAACTAAATTTTCAATCCTTATTCCAAAAGAGTTTTCTTTATAATAGCCTGGCTCATTACTTAGTATCATTCCCTCAATAAGTTTAATCTTATTATATTTCGATATTGATTGAGGTCCCTCATGGACGTTAAGAAAAAAACCAACACCATGACCAGTACCGTGAGCATAATCTAGATTTATATCTTTGAGATATTTTCTCGCCCTTTTATCTATTTGTTGTCCGGTATTTTCTTTTTTTAAGTTAGATAGATAAACTGCAATATGACCTTTTAATACTCTGGTAAATATATCTTTTATTTTTTTTGAAGGTTTATTAAAGCATATGGTTCTTGTAACATCCGTTGTTCCATATTTGTATTGGCCACCTGAATCAAATAAAAAAATATCATTCTTATTTATTTTTTTACATTTTTTTTTTTCTGCCCTGTAATGAATTATCGCTCCATTGGATCCAGCTCCTGCAATTGTATCAAAACTTGGGTAAAGATAATTTTTACTTTTTTTTCTAAATTTTTCTAAAATATTTACAGCATCTACCTCATCTAATTTTTTTGAAGTATTCTTAATCCAATAGATAAATCTAGTTAATGCTAATCCATCTTCAATGTGAGCTTTTTTCATAAGATCAATTTCAATTTTATTTTTGATTGATTTTAAAAAATATATAGGATCTTCTAATTTCTTTATCTGATGATGGTTGTTAATTATTTCTTCAATCATTAGCGAACATGTCTTTTGATCAATATTGATTTTTCCTTTCTTTAAATTTTTTATTAGAGTTTCAAAATGGTTTAATTCACAAAATTCACTTTTCTTAATCGTTTTTTTATTAATTAAGTTTTTGATTTTTGATTTTTCAGAAATCAAAAATTTATTTCTTTTTCTATCAATTAGTAGGTAACTATTCGGCAGGGGAGAATTTGGATGATCGTGACCTCGAATGTTCAAAATCCAAGCTACGTTTTCAGGAGCTGTAATCAAAATATAATCTAATTTTTTTTTATTTAAAAACTGTACAATTTTATTTATTTTAGATGTTGTGCTTTCACCAGTAAATTTTTGATCAAGTGAATAAAAAGGATTTAATCTAAAAGTTTTTTTTCTAAAAATTTTATCAATTAAATTTTCTTTTATTGAAATCATTTTTATTTTATTACCAAATAATAAATCTAAGTTTTTATTTGTGAAAAGCTTTGGGTCGATGCCAAGACGTATTTTTTTAAGAATATTTTTTGGTAAGCTTCTAGTTATATCAACGATTTTGAATGTTTTTCCAGATTGTAACTTTGCCTGTAAAGTATATCGCCCATCAACAAATAAGTAGTTCTTAGTTTTTGTTATAATTGCAATTCCAGCAGACCCTGAAAATTTTGTTATATTTTGAAGTCTATAATTTTTGTCAAAAGATGAAAAAAATTCATCATTTTTAGGAATAACATAACCATCAATGTCAAATTTTTTAAATTCTTTTTTTAAGAGATCTATTTTATTTTTCATTTAATTCTTTTTTGATATCTTAGCCATCCTGGGCTACGTGTTTCATATTCTTCATCAAAATCTTGATTAAAATCAAAATCTGTATCTTCAATAAAATTTTCTTCATTGAAAGTGTTATTCTTTTCTAAATAATCATTTGGTAATTCATCAATAAATCGTGAAGCCAAACTATCAATCCAATCACCTTGATAAAATCTGCTCATGGAAAAGGAAATATATGCATTATTTTTTGCTCTTGTTATACCCACATAAGCTAATCTTCTTTCTTCTTCCAATCCGTTTTGTCCTTTTTCTTCAATAGATTTTTGATGTGGAAATAAACCTTCTTCCCATCCAGGTAAAAACACTACATCGAATTCTAATCCTTTAGCGGCATGCATAGTCATCATATTTATTTTTTGACCTTCCCAATCTTGATCTATTGATGTTGCTAAAGATACATGCTCTAAAAAACCTTCAAGATTATCAAATTCCTTCATTGCACTAATTAATTCTTTGATATTTTCTAATCTATTTTCATTATCTATGTCTTTCTTATTTTTAAGCATTGCTGAATAGCCAGATTCGTCAAGAATAATTTGAAATAGCTTAACATGATTTATTTTTTTAACATTCAAATCATATCTCCATTTATCAACTAAACTTAAAAAACTACTAAGGCCAATCTTAGTTTTTGGTTTAATCAAATCTTGTTGAATTAATTCTTTAGCTGATTTTTCTAAACAAATTAAATTTTTTTTAGAATTTTCATGAATTTGTTTAATTGTAGTTTCCCCAATAGATCTTTTTGGATTGTTCACAACTCTTTCAAAAGCTAAATCATCTCTTTCTTGAAAAACTATTCTTAAATAGGCAATACAGTCTTTTATTTCTGCTCTTTCATAAAATTTTGTCCCACCCACAATCCTGTAAGGTATTCCAATCTTTAAAAACCTTTCTTCAAATTCCCTTGTTTGAAAAATTGCTCTGACTAAGATTGCAATATTGTTAAATGATGTTTTACCTTTAAGATTTTGTTCGATTTCATCTGAAATGCCTATCGCCTCTTCTTTACCATTTTTAAAACAATTCAGTTTTATCAGTTCACCATCATCTTTTGTTGATTTTAAAGTTTTACCAACTCTATTTTGATTATTTGATATGAGTTTTGAGGCTACTGTTAAAATATTTTGCGAAGACCTATAGTTTTCTTCTAATCGAATAACTTTTGTATTTTCATAAATTTGATCAAATTCTAAAAAATTTTTTATTTCTGCACCTCTCCAACTATAAATTGACTGATCATCATCACCAACACAACATATATTTTTATTTTCTTCTGCTAAGAAATTTAACCACTTACTTTGTATGTAATTAGTGTCTTGATACTCATCTACCAGAATATATTTAAAATTATTTGAGTAAATATCTCTGATATCTTTAGATGTTTCAAAAATTTTGACTGTGTGAAGTATTAAATCTCCAAAATCACATGAATTGAGATCTACAAGTTTTTTTTGATAAATTTTATATAATGGTAATATTGTTTTCTCAAAAACATCTTTATGATTTACAGATACATCATCTGGATAAAAGCCTTTATTTTTCCAACGATCAATCACACTCAAAATAAATCGAGGAGATAGTTGTTTGTTATCTATGTTCTCAGATTTGCAAATATTTTTTATCAATCTTATTTGATCATCTGTATCAATTATTGTAAAATTAGAATTTAAATTTACTGCGGAGGCATGTTTACGAAGTAATTTAGCACAAATAGAATGAAAAGTGCCCAACCAAGGCAATCCTGTCGCCTCAGTTTTTAAAATTGTACTTACTCTAGACTGCATTTCTCTTGCTGCTTTATTTGTGAATGTCACTGCCAGAATTTGATTTGGAAAAGCTTTTTTTTGATTGATAATGTTGGCTATTCTGGATGTTAGCACTTTAGTTTTGCCAGAACCAGCGCCCGCTACTATAAGAAGTGGTCCATCAAGATGATTAACAGCTTCTTTTTGAGCATTATTTAAATTTTTAAGATAATCTGAGTTTATCATTTCAATTTATATATTATAAAGTCATCAAAATTTATATGAGCAAATTTTCGCTAAATTTACTTAAAAAAACTACAAATCAATTTAATGATTTTATTCAAAATTTATTCAGCAAATATGAATCGTCTATCTTTAACAAATTAAACTATAAATTTTTAAAAACAAATTTTTTACAAGAAAATAAAAGAGATAAAACAATTTTTGGAATTGTATTTATAATTTTTTCAATCCTGGGATATTTATCATTACCTATAATATTTGACGATACTTTGATGAAAAATAAAATTAAATATGAAGTAAAGAATTACTTCAATTTAGATTTTGAAAATTATGATGGTTTAGAATATAGAATTCTACCCACTCCTCATTTTTTGCTTAAAGAAAAAAAATTACTATTTAAAGCAAATGATATTGCCATTGTAGGAAAAGCAAAATTTAAAGTTTCTTTAAATTTTTTAGCACACAAAAACTTTAATGTAAGAGAAGTTATTTTAGATAAAGCTAAATTTAATTTAAATACAAAAGAATTTAAATTTTTTGATGATATCTTAGATTTTAATCTTCTTGAAAGCGTAATAAAGATTAAAAATTCAAATATATTTTTTGAAAATGATACTGAAGAAGTATTATTTATAAATCAAATTAAAAACTTAAAAATTTTCAATGATAAATTTACTTTTGAAAATGTTTTAGTCTCTGAAAATGAAATTTTTAATACACCTATGTCAATGGAAATCAAAAATAATACTATGACAAAGGTTATTACATCAGATTTTGACTTTAGTAAATTGAACCTTTCTTTATTTAATGAATTAAATTACAAAACAGAATTAAAAGAAGGTCAATTAGATCTTACTACATATATTTCTAAAATAAATTTCGAGTATGAATTATTTGATGAAAATCTCAAATTCTTCTCTAATGCAATAAGAAGCAGAGATAATATCTTTAGTGGTAATATAAAATTTAAACCCTTCACATCAAACTTTGATATCAATTTAAATTTTGAGGATTTACTAAATTCTTTAAAAGATGACTCTATATTTTTAGAATTGATTAATTCTGGTCTTTTAAATAATGAAAATTTAAATTCAGATATAGATATAAAAATCAAAAATTTTGGTGTTTTTAGTAAAATTAAAGAACTTAATATAATAGCTAGTATTGATAGAGGATCGATAAATTTAAATGATACTTTCTATAATTGGAATGATGCTTTTGATTTAAAATTATTAGACTCAAATTTATTTATTGATGAAAGCTCAATATTTTTAAATGGTAAATTAGATTTTAATTTTTCAGACACAAATAAAGTTTACAGTAACATTCAAACACCAAAAAATTTTAGAAAAGAAATAAATAATTTAACATTAAATTTTAAATTTGATTTAATTAATAAAATTGCTGAATTTGATAATTTAGTTGTAAATAAAAAAGAAATACCGCAATTGAATGAAATTTTAGAAAACTATAATAATAATGTAATAAAGTTAAATTCTGCGATCAGTTTTAAGAAATTTATAAATGATATGTTGAGTTATTATTCTGGATAAATCATTTTTTTTGGATCAACTATTTTTAAGTATTGCTTTTTATCAATTAATCCAGTCTTAAGTGTCTCTTCCATTAATGTTGTATTATTCTTTAAAGCAGTTTTTGCAATTTTGGCTGCATTATCATAACCTATGTGAGGTGCAAGAGCCGTCACTAGCATTAATGAGTTATCCAAATATTCTTGTATTTTTTTTTTATCTGCTTTTATTCCTTTAACGCAATAAAGTGCAAAATTTTTTGTACTATCAGCTATTAAGTCAATGGATTGTAAAATGTTGTGTGCTATCATTGGTTTAAAAACATTCAGCTCAAAATGACCATGTGATCCTGCCATTGTTACCCCACTATGATTTCCAATAACTTGAGCACAAACCATAGTTACAGCTTCGCATTGAGTAGGGTTAACTTTACCAGGCATAATTGAAGAACCAGGTTCATTTTCTGGTAACAATAATTCTCCATATCCTGCTCTTGGTCCTGAGCCTAAAAATCTTATATCGTTAGAAATTTTCATTAGCGCTACTGCACATGTATTTAATGTGCCAGAAAAATTAATGATCGAGTCATGCGCTGCTAATTCTGCAAATTTATTATCAGTAGGTTTGAAAGGAATTTTTGTAAACTTAGAGATCTCTTTAACAATTTTTTTATCAAAATTCTTCTTTGAATTTATTCCAGTTCCAACTGCAGTTCCACCTTGTGCTAAATATAAGATTTCTTTTAATGCAATTTCTATACGCTGAATTGATTTTTTTAGCTGTGAGTGATAACCGGAAAACTCTTGACCTAATGACAAGGGTGTTGCATCTTGCAAATGTGTTCTACCTATTTTAACGATCGATTTAAACTGAATTGATTTTTTCTTTAGTTCTTTTTCAAGTATTTTCAAATTTGGTAAAAGTTTTGATAATGTTTGCATCGCAATTGATATGTGCATTGCTGTAGGAAAAGTGTCATTTGTGGACTGAGATTTATTAACATGATCATTAGGATGAACTGGTTTTTTTGTTCCTTTTTTTCCACCAAGCATCTCAATTGCTCTATTAGCAATCACCTCATTGACATTCATATTAGTTTGAGTTCCTGAACCTGTTTGCCAAACTTTTAAAGGAAAATTTTCATCCAATTTGCCTTTGATTACTTCATCGGCAGCTTTCACTATAGTTTTAGCGATTCTTTGATCAATAAGTTTATCTTTTGCATGCACCAATGCAGCTGATCTTTTAATAATTGCTATAGATTTAATTATAGAAGGATTAACTAAAATTTTTCCAATATTAAAAAACTTATTTGATCTTTGAGTTGATGCACCCCAATATTTATCATTCGGTACGTTGATACTACCTATACTGTCAAATTCTTTTCTAAATTTCATTGAATATTAATAAATTTATTTAATAATAAAGATATACAATAAATTTATTTAAACACATAGGAACAAAATGACAAATTTTAAAAAAGTAGGAATTTTTATGAATACCTTTGGACAAGAGGTAAAAAATAAAGCTTCATTTAGTACCGACAAAATTAATCAGCTTAGATGCGATTTAATAGAAGAGGAATTAAATGAATTAAAAGAAGCTATGAGTAACAAAGATTTAGTGGAAGTTGCTGACGCATTAACTGATTTGCTATATGTAACTTATGGAGCAGGGCATGCTTTTGGAATTGATTTAGATCAATGTTTTGATGAAGTTCAAAAATCTAATATGAGCAAATTAGGTGAAGACGGCAAACCTATTTATAACGATGCTGGAAAAGTTATGAAAGGCCCAAATTATTTTAAACCAAACCTATCTAAGTTTATCAATTAAATTTCGAGCTTATAATCAATTGATTTTACACTATGTGTTAGGCTTCCAATTGAAATTCTGTCAATTTTAATATTTTTATATTTCGAAATATTTTTTTGATTAATATTACCAGATACTTCTATTTCATGTTTGTTTTTGATTATTTTTATAGCTTTTTTAATGTCATCAATACTCATATTGTCTAATAAAACAGTTTCAAAATTTAGACCTATTATCTTTTTTAATTGTGAAAGATTATCAACTTCAACAGTGATCTTTTTTCTTTTTTTATTTTTAATAGCCAATGAAACAACATCATAGATATTTGAGCTAGCAATATGATTATCTTTAACCAAATATTCATCACTTAAATTAAATCTATGGTTAGTCCCACCACCAACTTTGACCGCGTATTTTTGAACAACTCTCATATTGGGAATAGTTTTCCTAGTGCAACAAATTTTTATTTTTCCAATCTTCTTTTTTAGCATATCTGTTTTGGTAGCAATTCCAGAAAGATGAGATAAAAAATTTAAGGCAACTCTTTCGCCCATTAAAATATTTTTTGCATTTCCTTTGATATTTGCAATTTTGGATCCTTTTTTCACCAAAGAACCTTCATTTTTTAAAATCTTAAATTTTATTTTGTTATCAATTAGATTGAATGTTTCTTTTGCAAAGCTAACACCTGCAATTAATGCATTTTCATTTGCAATTATATTACAATTTATAATCTTATTATTATTTAAAAGATCTGATGTTACATCTCCATCAGGAAACAAATCTTCATTAAGGGCAAGCTTAACTGTATTTTGAATAAATTGTTTGCTTAAAACTATTTTTGACACAAAACTTTATCTGCCAATTTCAACCATTTTTTCAACTGATGTCCTAGCTTTATCTATAGTTTCTTTATCCATAATTATTTCACCAGTTTCATTTTCAAGACAATCTAAAATTTTCGGAAGAGTAATCTTTTTCATGTGAGGACAAAGATTGCATGGTTTTACAAAGTCCACATTAGGATTTTCAACTTGAATATTATCACTCATAGAGCATTCAGTAACCATCATAACTTTTTTAGGCTGGTTATCTTTTACGTAATTAATCATGCCAGAAGTTGATCCAGCAAAATCGCTAGCTTTTATAACATCTGGTGGACATTCAGGGTGAGCAATTATTTTAATTCCTGGATTATTTTTTCTTATCTCAATAATTTCTTTCTCATTAAATTGATCATGGACAATACAAATTCCTTTCCATGAAATAATTTCAACATCAGTTTGAGATGCTACATATTTTGCTAGATAATCATCAGGGAGAAAAATTACCTTTTTAACACCTAATGATTTTACAATCTTAACTGCATTAGCAGAAGTGCAACAAACATCAGTTTCAGCTTTAACTTCTGCGGAAGTATTCACGTATGAAACAACAGGAACACCTGGATATTTTTCTTTTAACAACCTAACATCTTTTCCTGTAATTGATGAAGACAAAGAACAACCAGCATTCATATCTGGGAGTAAAACTTTTTTATTTGGACTCATTAATTTTGCTGTCTCAGCCATGAAATGTACTCCTGCCATAACAATTATATCAGCAGAAGTTTTAGATGCTTCAACTGCTAAAGCTAGCGAGTCAGCAGAAAAATCCGCAATACCATGATAGATTTCAGGTGTTTGATAATTGTGTGCAAGTATCACTGCATTCTTTTCTTTTTTAAGTTGATTAATTTTATGGATATAAGGTGCGTGGATTGACCATTCAATTTCTGGTACCACTTTAGAAATTTTTTTATATATAGGATCTGTTGCTTGTTTTACTTCTTGTGTAAATTCCATATTTAAATTTATCAATTTGAATTCATATTGTCATTGCTTTATTGTGGGTCATATTGCGGCCATGCTGAAATTGGTAGACAGGCACGGTTGAGGGCCGTGTGGACTTAGTCCATGAGAGTTCGAGTCTCTCTGGCCGCACCATACATCTTGAAACACTGCCGTTAATCCTAGCTTATCCTAAGTCGGATCTGTGATCAACTGTGTTCAACTGTGTTGGAATTGGAGTCGTTATTGTGTTGGTTCAGAGAGTCAATTGTGTTGGAATAGAGGTACCAAACGAAACCTGATTTTTGACTCTAAATTTTTGGGGTACCCCTTTTTTTATATTTGGGACTCCTAGTATTTACCCTGTAATGCATAATCGACAAATTTATAGCTGCTGAAAACTTTTCCATTTTGCAGGGCTCAGGCATCATGGGCCAAGGATCAACTTATAGGTTACCTCGAATTATTTAAATGTTTCCTTAAATTTTTTTAGAGAATATTAGGTTTTTCAATAATTTTTAAAATTTTTTAAGGTGACTTTAGGGTTACTCTTCCGAGTTTTCCCTGCCTCTTATCCCTCCCCAATACTTTCTCATTACATTGCAAACTAGGGTGTAGAGAGATCCATCAAAAAATATATTCAGTCTAGCAAGAAAAAATTTTTTTTTGACAGATCATGAAATTAGCTATGTAGCCATGTAAGCGAGTGGAGGAGTGGGCCCTGGATCTGGCGGCAAGGGACTAAAATTATTTAAAATTAACTTTCTTTACAGGAATACTCAAATCTAACAAATCTCCCTTTATGTTTTACTAAAACTTTTTCCCAAGGGGCAACTTGTAAATCTACCATTTCGAGAGGATCACCAAAATCAAGTTTTTTAGATAACAACTTGTATACATTATCTGACCATTTAATTAAGTCTTCATCGTGTGTTTCTATGATATCATCTACGTTAGAAACTTTAAAAAGATTTTCCCAATCATCATAGATGTGATTTTTAACAGAATTTCCTGCACTTTTGTCATTTTCACTATTATCAACCCAATAGTCAATATAAATGGAATTTTTCATTTCTTTTGATTTGGCCAGAACTTGTAAAGAAATAGATGAGCCAGTAGGTAAAGTTGGAGAATTTGGTTCAAAAAATAAAAAAATTTGAAATTCTTGTCCTTGAAATTTTGATTTAAATGTTTTTACTGCTGATATTGATGGACCATAAACTTCTTCTGCTTCCTCCCATCTGTAAACCATAAGGTTATTATTTATTTTTTTAAAACCAAACTGAAATACATTATTATTCTTATTATTACATTCATAATGTGTATCAAGAGAACCTTTGACAGAAGATAAATAATCTAGAGAATTTTCAGCAAAAGAAATTTTGTTAAATAGAAATATAGAAAGAATTATTAAGGTATATCTCATTATGAATTATAAGTATTTTTATATATGATATGTTAAATGATGAAAAGATTTATAGTTTGCTTGATTTCAAGCATTTTAATATTTAACTCATTTACCACAACTGTATTGGCAGGTAGTATAATTGAGCAAACTAAAATTCATCAAATTACTAGTTGTAAAAAGTATCTAATTTCTAATTTTGAACTATATATCGAGTGTCTTAATGAAGAAGTGTTTATTTCAAGTCATTTTGCAAATTTATCAAAAAATAAGAAGAACGACATTCAGAGCCTCTTAGCTATATCAAATATTTTACAGGAAAATGTAGAAGATGGTTTTATATCAAATAAAAAAGTTCTTACTATTTGGAATCAAATATTAGAAAGCTCTTATAAAGCCAAAATAAAAAAAAAAGAACTTCAGAAAGTTTTAGAGCAAACCACATGTATGGACACAGAAAGTTATAATCTTTTTATAAAATGTTTTGCAAATGAATTTAGAAATTTTGAAATATATCAAAAATCAGACTTATTAAATAAGAGACGTATAGAAACTATTGTAAGCAATGCTCTCAGCTTGACTAAACATAATTCTAAAGTTTATGCTTTTGCCAAGAATGAAAGTTTAAAAGGCACAACATATACTCCTGATCAAGGATTTAATTATTTTATTACTTATATGAATTATTTGGGAACCGACTATTACAAAAAAGTTAAAAGCGATGTTAATTGGAATAAAGTTATAAAGTTTATAATCATTGCAATTATAATTGCTTATTTGTCAAAAAGTTTAATGAAATCAAGTGGAGGACAATCTTCTAGTGGTTCAAGTTCTGCGTCATCATCAACAGCAAGCACTAGTTCTGGAGGATGCAGTTCAGCTCTGGTGGCAAAATGTACTTCAATTTTTCAACAAAATATTTTTAGAAATGCACCTGCTACAAGTGTATTAAAAAAACCTTGGTTTAAATATGGATTTTCGAAAGGATTTTTTTAATGAGAATTTTGTTAATACTTTTTTTCGCTTTAATAAATATAGAGGTATGGGCTGAAGATTTTAAGTGGAAGTTAAAAAAAACTGTAGAACATGAAAATTACTATGAGAATTATGGTACAGGAATTAAAAAAACAAAAATTGATGGTAAAAATAAAAAATTAAAATTTGAACTACGAGAATTTTTTCCAATAGAAACAGCTAGAAATTCAAAAGAAGAACAATGTAAAGATTTTAGAATCCAAGAAATAACTTATAAGAGTAAGATGATTGAACAAAGCTACTCCTTAAATGATTGTCTACCATGTATTGATAAAGGTGCAGGCTATATGTGTGCTTATCCATATTTTCAAGTATTCTACTTTTATGAGGATTATGGAATTTTTGATCCAACTTACGCAGCAATATCTGATAATTTAGATATCACCAATGATGGTGCAAAATTAGTTTACATATCCATAAATATTGGATCTAGAGAACAAGTAAGGTTTTCAGAATTGAAGACAGATCTTGAAAGCTTAGGAGTAGGTAAGGCACACTTGTTCAAAAGCCAAATTTTTAAATACAATACTCGGCTAAGAAAAATTGAATCCGAAAAATCAAAATTAAAAAATACTCAAAACCAAGTTTTTGAAATGGTGTTTACAAGAATTAAAGATAATACATTGAACAACATTGCTAATAAAACTAAATTAAATATTAGAGAAAAAGATTTAAAGATTTTATTTAGTGCAGAACCTTCACTGTCTATTACAAAATTTCAAACTAGGGACTAAAGTTTTTTACAATTTTCTTCTGAGATAAAAACGTTTCCGTTATTATCATCTATTAAACCGTCAGTATTTAAAGTGGTCAAATCTACAATTTCAAACGGGACACCAAAACCTAATTGCTTTGAAATTATTTTGTAAGCTTTCTCACTCCATTTATGAAGTTCGGCATCATAAGTTTTCGTGTCTAAGGAATACCATTCAGAAAGTAATTTATCATTTTCAAGTTTTACAAAATAGTTAATTCTATTCCATTCTTTATTTTTATTTATAACTACCCCTAAAACTAAACCGTGTCCCAAGTTGAATTCAGGTGGTAATGGCTTAAAATCCATAAAGATATTTAATTTTATATCATTAAATTCTTTACTAAATTTCTTTACGGTAGATGATACTAATGCATATGCATTCATTTCTTTGTCAAAAATATATGCAAAAAGTTTGTTGTTAATTTCTTTGTAAGCAAAAATTTCAGATTTTTTTTTGTCATCAAGTCTTGTGCATTTAAGTTCAAGATCTAATTCTTTACTTTTTTTTTAGCCATTACATAATCAAGACTAGTTTCTGCTAATAAAATATTAGGTAACAAAAATAATATGATTATAACAAAGGTCTTATTCATTTTAAAATCTATGATGAATAGATTGTTGATATAACACTAAAAAATAATGTTCCAAAGAATGCAAAGTAAAATTGGTCATTAAAAATTTTCTTAAATTTAGTTTTCAAACCTGTTGTTAAAATAGCACTCAACCATGGATAGCCTAAGTAGCCTATAGAGCTAGCAATTGATCTAGAACCATTAGCATCAGTAAACAATAACGCCACTGCATAAATAATACAGAATATAATTAAATTTTTTTTATTAATATATTTTTTAGAATTTTTGATTTTAGAAAATATAGCAATCCCTAAGAAACCAAAACCTATTGCTATTAAAAAACCAATTAAAACAATTAAAATTAATTCAGTCATTATTTAATATCCATAACCTTTTCAAATAATACGTCTGAATGTTTTTTCTTCTTTTTCAATTCATCAAATACTGTTTTTGTATTCATGCAAAATAACTGTAAAGTTGAAGGCCTTCCAATTTTTGCAAGTTCCTTAGTATTTTTAATATTAAATTTTTGATTAGTAATTGAAACTCCATTTGCTTTTAGGAAATTTGACAACGTAGATGATGCAACAGCAAAATTAACATTTTCAGGAATATATTCTGATTTTTCTAACATATATAATTTGTTAAGACCTGAAGATGCCACACCAACAACTTGACCATCCATATTCATAACAGGGCCACCACTATTTCCAGGTTGAATAGCAGCATCAATTTGAATTTCTGAATAATTGTTTCCTGGACCACTTAATGAGCTTACAATTCCTCTTGTTAATTTAACACTTGTGCTTAATGCATCTGCTAATGGATAACCAAATGCTATAATATCTTCTCCAAATTCTGCACCATCAGATTTAATACTTAAGTAACTTGCGCTTTTGTAATCACCTTTAATTAAACCAAGATCATTTATTTGATCTGTTTTCAAAATATTAAAATATTTTAGTTCACCATTAATCTTAGAGACAACTTTTTTACAGATACCAACTACATGGTCATTAGATACAACATGTCCTTCCGCACTAACAAAAAAACCAGTACCAGATCCAATTATATATAGCTTAGCTTTATCTTCTTTCTTTTTTCTTTCTTCCTCTTCTTGTTTTTTTTTAGCATCAGCAATACGTTTCTTTTCTTCTTCAATTTTTCTTTTTTCCTCTGCTATTTTCTTTTTTTCTTCTTCTATTTTTGTTTTATCTGCAATGGTAATATCTAAATCATTTTTTCCATAAAATTTTCGATATGATGACAATTCTTGATTATCAAATACAACTTTTTTAATTATTTCAGTATTAACTTTATGTAATTTAAAAAGTGCTTTAAGAGTATTTAGATCATTAATAGATTTGTTTATTGAATCATTCAAATATCCATAAGCAAATTCTTCAGAAGTAAGTTTTTTTGGATGATTTCGACAGGCGTACTTTCTAATTTCATATTTTGTACCCCATCCTATAAAATCGTTTTTACAAAAAACAGCACTATGACCATTGGTAGGCAATGAAAGACCTAAGCTGGTTATTGCAAATAAAAAAATTAACAAACGTTTCACAATCCAAGATTACCAAATCCTGAACGTTGACTCAATGATGCAAAAACCCAGGTACAATGGGTTTCAAACCCAAATTACTCTAAACTCTAAATAGTTAAATTAATTCTTTTTAGTGTATTTGCTAAAAAAGGCTTTTCTTGAATTTTGTTTTTTTACCATCTTTTTCAATTCTCTTCCTGTCATCCAGCATTCAATATATGTAGTTCCCTCATTTATTAACTCAGAAAGATTTGGATTAAAAAAACTAAAAGTTGATGGTGTTTCAAGTTTAATTTTATTGGCTTTAGCAAAAGTTTTTAATGTTGAATTTTTAATTCCAAAATTAAAACTCTCAACACCTGCTTGCTTACCATAAGCAGCTACTGCGACACCCACTACTTCACCATCTTCATTCATAATTGGACCACCACTGTTTCCTGAGTTCAAAGCTGCGTCTGTTTGAAATTCAGAGTAATTATCTCCATACCCTGCAAGAGCAGTAATGCTTCCTTTTGACGTTTTAATTGCAGAGCTGACGTTCTTACCAAGAGGAAAACCTGCGATGATTACGTTTTCTAACAACTCAGGATCTTCATTGGCTACCATATAATAGGTGTCTACATTTTTTTTGATTTCTAAAATTGCCAGATCATTCATCTTATCAACGGCCAAAAGATTGGCTAAGTAAGAATTATCATTGTAAAAGACTTTAATATCCTTACATCCTTCTATTACATGATGGTTAGTTACTAATTTTCCATTTTTAGAAATAAAAAAACCAGTACCCGATGATGCTGGGACAATCTCATTATCTTTTACGTTTATTCCACCATCTTCTTTCTGTTTTCTTGCTAAAAAAATATCGTTTTCCCTTGAAGCTATTTTTTTTATTTTTTCGTCCATATCTTGTTGCAATCTTTTATTAATTCTTTGAATTGTATTAAAATAATCTCTTGCAAGGCTTTCGTTACTTGGATCCATTATAGCAGAAGAGGCATACGTTTTTGCAATTCTAAACCTATTTTGATAATATGCATAAAATACGTTTGATAGATCACTAAAAGCTAAATCATGTCTTAATGCATGGTTTTCTAACTCATTATATATACAGTCAGCAATATCTATTACCTGTGAAATCCCCCCACCTTTAATACGGTTAGAAATGCAGTAATCAAATACTTTGGAGTTTAAATCTTTTTCAAAATTATTATATTTTTCTATAATTAAATTATACATTACATATTTCTCTTTGTTTACTATTCCACCTTTTTTTTCTAAGGCTGAAACTTTGTTAAATATTAATAAATTTAAGATTAAGATTACTAAAATCTTTTTCATATCATCTACATTCAAAAGTTTGTACCGCTATTCCTAAAGCGTCTTTCGTTTTAGTTGTTTTGACAGGTTCTTTATCGAATTTTTTGCAATGTTCATTTGCAGGTTCGTAAATAGAGTTTACTCCAAGGATTGTGTCATATTTGATAGTAATTGATTTAGAATTTGATTGCACAACTTCATATTTACCACCCCATCCAACTGGTGCATTTGCACAAGAAGTTAATAGGAACAAAAATAATATTAAAAATATTTTTTTCACAATCCAAGATTACCAAATCCTGAACGTTGAGTCTATGTATTGAAGATTAAGTATTTTTTTTCTTCCACGCTCTTATTTTTACCCCTAAATAAGCAAAGTTATTCTGAACTATTCTTCTCATTTCTTCATAATCACAAAAGAAATATTTCGGCATTTCCTGCGTTACTTCAAAAGCATCTTTTGCTCTAGCCTGGTGAGCTGAAAAATCATTCATTATTCTTTTTAAAACTTGCTCTGGCGTTCTAGGTTTTAAATGTGATTGTTTTGCCATTGTACCCCCTTTCTAACTCTCACTGTGTTGTGAGTGTGTTGGTTTATGGCAGACGTTTAAAAAAGTGTTGCTGTTCTAGGCCCAAAGACCATGTGCCAAGGAGTTCGAGTCTCTCTGGCCGCACCAATTCACTAAATTTTGATCCATTTAGGTAAATTTATTTCAATTGATGAGTTTTTAGTTTTAAATTTTAAATTTGATTTAAAATTATCATCTTTAAATTTAATTAATCCAAAAGGATATTTTTGGTCATTAATCAAGATTTTACCAATTTCTTTTTCATTATGAAAAATAGGCTCATCTTTTTCTATATATCCATCAATAACTTTTAAAGGCAAAAGTCTTTTTGAAAGCTTATCTTTTAATTTTATTCTAGCGGTGTTTTCTTGGCCTACATAGCAACCTTTTTTGAAATCAATTGCATTTAATTCTTCGAGATTACATTCGATACCAAATAATTTATTTTGAAGGTCATTTAGGTTCTTTGGAACAATCCCTAAATCAAAACTTTTTTCATAATATTTTTCAATATTATCATCCTTTAAACCAAGTTTTTTTAATGAAAGATAGAGTTTTTCAAGATTGATAATTAATCTTGCTCCGAGTTCAGAATTTCTCGGATCTAAAAATATTGGATCCTCTCTAAATTTAATTGTATTTCCTGGCTCTTCTTTTGCTTCATCTAAAGATAGAAACTTATTTTTATCAAATGAAACAACAACAAACTCGTTACTAAGATTTAAGATATCTATTTTAGATCTTATTTTATAGATATTTAACTGTTTGAATAAATTTTCAGCCTGAGATTTTTCACAGTCTAGAAAGTAACCAAGTTTATGTTTTATAACAAAAAACTCATATAAAAATTTTCCTTGAGGCGTAAGCAAAGATGCAAAACTGCTTTTGTTTTCTGTAATTTTATTAATGTCATTGGTAATTAGATTTTGAAGAAAGCTTTGAGCATCTTCTCCACTTATATAAAGTAATGCTCGGTCCTCTAAAATGTAAACACTATTATTCATATTTGATTGATTGACAGAAATAATATAATTACTTTTCCTAGAAATGTTAGACCTAATAATAAGAAATGGTAAATGCTATATTGATGGCAAATTAGAAACTAAAGATATTGCCGTTAAAGATGGTAAAATTTTTAAGATCGGTGAAATCAACGAAGAAGCAAAAGAAATCTATGACGCTAAAAATCAAACAGTCTTACCAGGCTGTATAGATACTCAAACGCATTTTAGAGAACCAGGCTCAACAGATACTGAAGATCTGCACTCTGGGAGCAGAGCAGCTATAGTAGGTGGAATTACTGCTGTGTTTGAAATGCCAAATACAAACCCGCCAACTTCAAATAAAAGAGAATTTCAAAGAAAGTTAGATCTCGCAAAAAATAGAATGTATTGCAACTATGCTTTTTATTTTGGTGCAACAGCTGATAACGCAGATGAGCTTGCAGATTTAAAAAATCTTGAAGGTTGTTGTGGTATTAAACTTTTTGCTGGATCATCAACGGGCAATCTTTTGGTAGCTGAAGAAAAAGATATTGAGACTGTATTTAAAAATAGTTCAAAAGTAGTTTCTGTTCATTCAGAAGATGAGGAAATATTAATTAGAAATAAAAAATTAATTAAGCAAGGTGATGTTCATACACATCCTGTCTGGAGAAGTGATGAATGTGCAATTTCATCAACAAGACGAATTGTAAGAATTGCCGAACGTTATAAAAAGAAAGCACATATACTTCACGTTACAACCAAACAAGAAGTAGATTTTTTATCTCAACACAAAGGTAATATTACTTTTGAAATTACCCCACAGCATTTAACAATTTACGCACCAGATTGTTACAATAAACTTGGAACGTATGCACAGATGAATCCACCCTTAAGAGACAAATCTCATTATGATAGATTATGGTATGCTGTTAAAAATAATTTGAATGATACTATTGGTTCAGATCATGCGCCTCATTTAAAAGTAAATAAAGACAAAGAATATCCCAACTCACCATCTGGAATGCCAGGTGTTCAAACTTTAATGCCAATAATGTTAAATCATATTAATGAAGGAAGATTGTCTTTGGAGCAATTAATTAATCTAGTTTGTGAAAACCCAGTTAAAATTTTTGGAATTAAAAATAAAGGTTTTATTAAGGAAGGTTATGATGCTGACTTTACCGTAATTGATATGAATAAGATTATAAAAATAGAAAATAAAAAAATTGAAAGTAAATGTGGATGGTCTCCTTTTGATGGTGATGAATTCAAAGGTACTCCAGTTGCAACTATAATTGCCGGAAACATTAAAATGAAAAATGGTGAAATCATTGGAGAACCAGATGGAACTCCTCTGCAATTTAATTAAGCTTTACCGCAAAACTATTTACTAAAATAACTCCTATAACAATTAAAAACAAACCAGCTATTGCTTGCCAAGCTAAAGTTTGTTTAAAAAAGAAATAACCTAAAATAGCTATGGTAAACACACCAAGACCACTCCATGTAGCATAAACAATCGCTATTGGGATCTTGTCCATTACAAAAGTCATCAAATAAAATGAAGTTAGATAAAATAATGCTAAACAAAATGTAGGTATTATTTTTGTAAAGTTATTTGAAACAGGCAACAACATTGTACCGGCTACTTCACAAAAAATAGCGACCAACAATATAGCGTAGGTTTTAACCATTATTTAAGATTTTATTATCTATCAGATCTTGTTTTATCTCATCAAGTATTGCTGGATCATCAATAGTAGGCGGCATTTTATATTCTACATTGTCAGCAATTTTTCTTATTGTTCCTCTTAATATCTTACCAGATCTTGTTTTTGGTAATCTTTTAATAACTATAGCAACTTTAAATGCTGCTACTGGTCCAATTTTATCTCTTACCATTTTGATACATTCTTTTGAAATAGTCTCATTATCTTTATCTACACCCGCTTTTAAAACTAATAATCCAATGGGTAATTGGCCTTTTAATTTATCCGCAATTCCAAGCACAGCACACTCAGCCACTGATTGATGTTCTGATAATACTTCCTCAATGGCACCAGTTGATAGCCTGTGACCAGCTACGTTAATAATGTCATCAGTTCTGGACATAATCCAGATATAACCTTCATCATCAATATGACCAGCATCATAAGTTTGATAGTAACCAGGATAATTACTCATGTAATTTTCCTCATATCTTTTATCGGCGTTCCACAGAGTTGGGAATGTTCCAGGTGGCAATGGAAGTTTAACTACAATATCTCCCATTTCATTTGGTTTAGCCAAAGTTAGATCTGATTTAATTATTTGAACATCATAACCAGGGACAGCTTTACAAGCAGAACCATATTTTGTTTTCATCATCTCAATTCCAGTACAATTTGAACTTATTGCCCAACTTGTTTCAGTCTGCCACCAATGGTCTATTACCGGAACTTTTAATAAATTCTCTGCCCATTTAATTGTATCAGGATCAGCTCTTTCACCAGCAAGAAATAAACTTTCGAAACTATCTAAATTATATTTTGAAAAAAATTTTCCTTCAGGATCTTCTTTTTTAATAGCTCTAAAAGCTGTTGGTGCTGTAAAAAGAGATTTAACATTATACTCAGAAATAATTCTCCAAAAAGTTCCTGCATCAGGAGTGCCTACAGGTTTACCTTCAAATAAAATTGTTGTGCAACCTTTAAATAAAGGTGCATACACAATATACGAGTGACCAACAATCCACCCAATATCACTTGCAGACCACCATATGTCGTCAGCATCAATGTTGTAAATATTTTTCATAGTCCATTTCAGTGCAACTATGTGGCCACCTACATCCCTTACGATCCCTTTAGGAGTGCCAGTTGTTCCTGAAGTATAAAGAATGTAAGCATAGTCATTAGAGTTTATTTCAACACAATCATGATCATTTGCATCAGACAGAGCTTCGTCCCAACTAATTTCCATTGGCTCATTTAATTTTACTTCGTTACCATCCCTTTGAAATAAAATCATCTTACTTATCTTGTGACTTGCTTGTTTAATTGCTTCGTCTACTAAAGGTTTGTACTCAACTGTTCGACCAGGCTCAAAACCACATGAAGCTGTCACTAAAAGTTTAGCCTTACTGTCATCAATCCTGCTTGCAAGCTCATTAGAGGCAAAACCACCGAAGACAACTGAATGAATTGCTCCAATCCTAGCACAAGCTAGCATTGCTATTACCGCCTCAGGGATCATAGGCATGTATATGATCACTCTGTCACCTTTTTTGACACCTTGATTGACTAGTGCACCTGCAAATTTTGAAACTTTTGATCTTAATTCTTCATAAGTGAACTTACTTTTGTTGCCAGTAATTGGACTATCGTAAATTAATGCTGTTTTGTTGCCCTTGCCTTGATCAATGTGAATGTCTAAGGCGTTATAACAAGTATTTGTAACCCCATCTTCGAACCATTTATAGAAAGGTGGATTAGATTTATTTAAAATTTTTGTTGGTTTTTTAAACCAAAAGATGTCATCAGCCGCTTCTTTCCAAAAATTTTCCGGTTCTTTGATTGATTTTTCATAAATTTTATTAAATTTATCTGACATATTAAATTTGATTCGAATTTGTGTATTTTTAAGGTTTTTAACTTTAAAATTGTATTTAAATTTAAAAAATAAGTAAAATCAACGAAAATTAATCAAATTAATCCTTCTATAATCTGTTTTAATTTGCTATTTAACCCCAACTTTTGCTTAGGGTTACCTAAGCTTAGTTTATATAAACTAATAAATAAAAACTAACGAAAGAGGGAGTTTTTTATGAATAAACTTAAATTGTTTGCTCTTACAGCTGTTGCTCTTATGGGTGTTACAGGTGTAGCAAACGCAGAAACTGTCATGTTAGCACAGGATGATTTCGTAGGAATTTCATTTTGGCTAGTGTCTATGGCATGTTTAGCTTCTACTGTATTCTTTTTCCTAGAAAGAAGTTCAGTACCGGCTGGATGGAGAGTTTCTATGACAGTTGCTGGTCTAGTAACTGGTATTGCATTCGTACACTACATGTACATGAGAGATGTATGGATCATGACTGGTGACTCACCAACTGTATACAGATACATTGACTGGTTAATTACAGTACCTTTATTGATGCTTGAGTTCTACTTTGTATTATCAGCAGTAAATAAAGCAGATTCAGGAATTTTCTGGAGACTGATGATTGGTACATTAGTAATGCTAGTAGGTGGATACTTAGGAGAAGCTGGATACATCAACGCTACACTTGGTTTCATTATCGGTATGGCTGGTTGGGTATACATCTTATATGAAGTATTCTCAGGTGAAGCAGGTAAAAGAGCTGCTAAGAGTGGAAACAAGGCACTTGTTACTGCTTTTGGTGCGATGAGAATGATCGTTACTGTAGGTTGGGCGATCTACCCATTAGGTTACATTTTTGGTTACCTAACAGGTGGTGTAGATGCTAACTCACTAAACGTGATTTACAACGCAGCTGACTTCTTGAATAAGATCGCTTTCGGTCTAATCATTTGGGCAGCAGCTATGCAACAACCTGGTAGAGCTAAGTAATAAGTTTTACTAAGTTAAATTTTTAAGATAGGGCAGGTATGTAACCACATACTTGCCCTATTTTTTTTTAATACTATATTCTAGACATGACTAAGATAAATTATATCACGCACGACAATCAAACTCATTCAATTGATGTCCAAAACGGACTGACAGTGATGGAGGGTGCGGTGCAAAATGATATTCCAGGAATTGATGCTGACTGCGGTGGTGGAATGGCATGTGCAACCTGCCATGTGTATGTAAAAGAAGAATGGTTAGACAAGCTACCTGCAAAAGAAGATGGTGAAGAGGATATGCTTGATATGGCTTTTGAGCCAAAACAAAATAGTAGACTAAGTTGTCAATTAATTGTGTCAGATGAATTAGAAGGTTTGACAGTAAATATTCCATCAAAGCAAGGATAATGATCAAAACAGATGTATTAATTATTGGCGCTGGTCCAACAGGTTTGTTTTGTGCTCATCAATTAGGTTTGATCGGATTGAAGTGTGAAATAGTTGATAACCTTGATAAGGTTGGTGGTCAGTGTATTGAGCTTTATCCTGATAAACCAATTTATGATATTCCAGCCGTTCCAGAATGTACGGGTGAAGAATTAACAAACAATTTAATTAAACAGATAGAACCGTTTAACGTCAAATTTCATTTAAACGATAGAGTTGAAGAAGTTAAAAAAAATGGAAACATTTGGAATGTAAAAACAAGTAATCAAAAGGAATTTGAAGTTGCATCAATTGTAATTGCAGGTGGTGTTGGTTCATTTGAACCAAGGAAATTTCCTACAAAAGATATAGAGAAGTTTGAAGGTAAAAATTTATTTTACTCAATAAAAGATAAATCAATATTTAAAGGAAAAAATATATCTATATTTGGTGGGGGAGACTCAGCTTTAGATTGGGCGATGGAGTTATCAAATGAAAGTAATGTGAATTTAATTCATAGAAGAGATGGATTTAGCGGTGCAGAAGCAAGTGTACAAAAAGTTAAAGATCTTGCGAGTTCAGGAAAAATAAATCTTTATACTAAATATCAATTAGACTCTATTCAAGGTAATGGCTCAATAGAAAATATAAAAATTAAACATGATGAAGGTGAGATTAAAGAATTAAAATCTGATTATGTGTTAGGTTTTTTTGGTTTAATTATGCAGTTAGGACCAATTTTAGAGTGGGATTTAAATATTAATAAAAAAACAATTGAAGTTAACACAGAAAACTTTGAAACGAATAAAGAAGGAATATTTGCGATAGGAGATATTTGTTCTTATCCAGGTAAACTAAAACTTATATTGTCAGGTTTTCATGAAGGTGCACTTGCAGCAAGAGGTTGCTTTAAATATGCAAGACCAGATGAAAAATTAAGATTTGAATTCACAACTACTTCTAAAGCAGCACAAGAAAGACTTGGTGTAAAAAAGTGATTGAGCTTCTAACAGCCAATACTCCTAACGGGAAAAAGATTAGCATTATGTTAGAGGAAATTGGTTATGATTACAAAGTTACTTTTATTGATATTGGTAATGATGATCAATTCAAACCTGAATTTAAAAAAATAAGTCCGTTCAGTAAAATACCTGTGATTAAAGATGCTAAAAACAATCAAACTATTTTTGAGTCTGGGGCAATATTAATTTATTTAGGTGAACAAAGTGGAAAATATTATAACGAAAAAGATAGAACAGAAATTAATCAATGGTTAATGGCTCAAATGGGTTATGTGGGTCCTATGCTCGGACAGCATCATCAATTTCATCATTATAATCCTGGCAAAAGTGAATTTGGTGAACAACGTTATTTTAAAATATCTAAAAGAATTTATGAGGAGTTGGATACAAGATTAGAACAATCAAAGTTTTTAGCAGGAGAGAATTATACCATCGCAGACATTGCAACCTTCCCTTGGATTGCAAGACATGAGTGGCATGATATTGGACTAAAAAAATATAAGAACTTATCTAGATGGTATTCCGAAATAGCTTCAAGACCAGCAGTAATTAAAGGTTTTGATTTAATGAAAAATGGCGAAGAAGTTCCTAAAATTTAGACTTAGTCGTCTGCGTGAACTTTTTCTTCTTTTTCGTGTTTCTCTTGAGCAGCAATTGTATATTTAGCAACTGGTCTAGCCATTAATCTTTTTAGACCAATTGGATCAGCTGTATCTAGACAGAAACCATAAGTTCCATCTTTAATTCTCATTAAAGCTTTATCAATTTCTGAAATTAATTTTATTTGTCTATTAATTGCTTTCATTTCCACATTTTTATCTAAATATGAATTTGCTTGATCGACAATATCAGCAGATATACTATTATCATCCATACTTCCGTTGTATAGAGCTTGGTTATTAGCTTTAACTAAATCCTTTCTCCATTCTGTTAATCTCATTCTAAAAAATACCAAATGTTTTTCACACATATACTTTTCAGTATCTTTTGGTTCATAAGTTTTTGAGATTTTAACTGGCCCTTTTGGTGCAACTATCTTTTTAGGTGCAGCTTTAGGTTTAGGAGAAGCTTTTGGTTTAGCAGAAACTTTAGTTTTTGGTTTTACTTTAGTTTTTGTAACTTTTTTCTTTTTTGTTTTAGTTGCTTTAGGCATTCTGTAAATTTTGAATTGTGGGAGTATATTCAGCAGATTATTAGTGTCAAGAAAGACTAATTATTGTAAAAAAAGCTAGTTAATGACCAGATACTACAAAAATATAGATAAATTATTTTATATATTTTTATTTTTCCACTTGTTGTTGTGGACCATTATACCATCAGTAACTAACATAAACTTACCTTTAGATACAATCGAGGCATTAGCATGGAGTAGTAATTTAGATTGGGGATTTAACAAGCATCCACCAATGAGTGCCTTTTTTCCAGAAGTCTTTTATAGAATTTTTGGTCCAAATGATTGGTCGTATTATTTATTAAGTCAGATATTTGTAATTATAGCTTTTTATTTTGTTTATAAATTCTCTATTGAAATCTTTAAGAATAAACCATTAAGTTTAATTTCTGTTTTGTTATTAGAGTCCATTTATTTCTATAATTTCACAACACCTGAATTTAATGTCAATGTTTGCCAATTACCGTTTTGGTCTTTAGTTGTTTATTATTCTTGGAAAATTTACACTAATAAAATTATCACTTTTAAAGATTGTGTTTTATTAGGTCTTTTTTCAGTATTAGGTTTTTTATCTAAATACCTTTTTGTTTATTTATTATTTTCAATAAGTTTATTTTTTTTATTTATTATATTTTTAAAAAAAGAAAAAAAATTTGATTTTAAATATGTCATTATTTTAGAGGTATTTTTTGTTTTATTAGTTCCGCATTTTATTTGGTTAACTGAAAATAACTACATTACGATTACTTATGGATTAGCAAGAACAGGAATGGAAGAAAAACAATTATTGGATCATATTAAGTATCCATTATCTTTTTTGTTAAAGCAATTTGGAATTTTAATTCCATTTTTCTTACTGATTTACTCACTAGTAAATAAATTTAAGTTCAAATTTGACAAAAAAAACAAGAAGTTGATTTTTCTTATTTTTGTAACATTGCTTCCTATTGCTTTGATGTTTTTAACTTCTTTAATTTCAGGGTCTAAAATTAGAACAATGTGGATGACACCTTTTTACTTATTTTTTGGAGTTCTATTTATTGAACTGTTTAAAAATAAAATAAACTTAAAAAAATTGAATAAATTTTTTACAATATTTTTTATATTATTTTTCCTATCTCCATCATTGTATGGATACATATCAATTACTAAAGATAATAAGCGAACAGATTATCCTGGTAAAGAAATAGCAAAAAAAGTTGAAAAAAAATGGAAAATGAATTTTTCTAATGAAATAAATTACGTGATTGGCGATGAATGGAATGCAGGCAATCTTTCATATCATTTAAAATCAAGACCAATTTGGTATGAAAGTATAAAAAATGAGAATGAATTAAGACAAAATGGTGGAATTATTTATGTCTCTGGAAACGCTGAGTTTAAAGGAAAATGTTCAGGTAAATTAGAAAAGATTAATACGCAAATTTTCTGTATGGTGGGTGCTCAATAAATGAAGATAAAGATTTTAATCCCCGTTTATAACGATTGGCAATCAGTGTTTAAATTGGTTGATGAGATAGATAGTTTATCAATTAGTTCAGAATATGAATTATCGATTGTAATTGTAAATGATGCCTCAAACCATGATCGTGATGAAACAGTTAAAGAATATAACAATTTAAAATCAGTTAAAATTTTAAATATGAAAATAAACCAAGGCCACGCAAGATGTATTGCAACCGGTTTAAAATACATCAATGAAAAAGAAGATTTTGATTACATTATTCCAATGGATGGTGACGGTGAAGATAGACCAGAAGAAATTTTGCAATTTATTGAAAATATAAATAATTCAAATAACAAGCCAATAGTTGGTGAGAGAGTAAAAAGATCTGAAAGTATTTTATTTCAAATTTGCTATAAAATTCATAAATTGATCACTTTAGTTTTTACAGGACACACTATCAAATATGGTAATTTTACCTGTCTTCCAAAAGATACCGTAGAAAAGATGACAAAAGAAAAAGCAACTTGGAATAGTTTTTCTGGAGCATTAAAGAAAATAGAAAAAGATTTAATCAAGGTACCTTCTGTTAGAGGTAGTAGATATTTTGGACCATCAAAAATGAGTTTTAAAAATTTGATAACTCATTCTTTATCAATAATTAGCGTATTTAGAAAAACTGTTTTATTTAGGTCAGCTTTATTTATTGTGTTTTATATTCTTTTAATAAAAAGTAATGCATCAATAATTACTCTGATTCCCTTTGTTTTGTTATTGATAATGATTTATTCAATTTCAAGTTTATCTCTTAGAGAGAATATTGATGAATATAATAATTCATTGAAAAATATTGAGGATATAATTAATCTTAAGTAAAATTGTTCAGTGAAAATAATATTTTTTGTTTTTCTTTTATTTTTATTTCTAAATCCCACTTATTCATTAAACAAAGTTGTTGCTAAAGAAATCACAAATATTCAATGGAAAAAAAGTGTAGCTAAAGGCAAAAAACTTTTTAATTTTAGAGAAACTGTCACTTCGCCAGCTTTGGGTAAAAAAGCATGGAAAATAACTTTGTTACCAAAAGACTGTGGAAGAGATAATGATGGAAACTATTCTGATTGTAAAAATAATGGTAAAGACGCAGTTGTAGGACATGGGGGAGGCGATAGGGCTAGAAGCGAATATTCTTCCTCATCTAAAATGTTTACTGGTGAGAAATGGATGTCAGTAAGTATTTTTATACCTCAAGATTTTAAATCAGTTGAGCCTGTTAGTACTTCACTTTTTCAGATTTATGAATGGGGGAAAACTAATCAACAAAGGCACCCAAGAATGATGCTTAGAGTCAAAAGAGGCAATTTAGAACCAAGATATTTTGCTGTTAACGGAATGGATTCTCCCGGGTGGGTAAAGAAAGACCTTAAAATCGATGATATGAGAGGGAAGTGGACCACAATTATATTTCACGCAAACATGACTAAAGATCCTTTAAAAGGTTTTGTTAAAATGTATGTAAATGGTGAGCTTTATAACGATTATGAGGGAAGAACTGGTTATGGAGGTAAATTTTATAATAAGTTTGGCATTTATCATAGTTGGATTAGCAGGTGGACAGAAGTTTATGGAGAGTATCCAACACAGGTTGTCTACTATGACAATTTATTCAGAACTAATAGTAAAAAAAAATTACTTAAATTAATTCAAAATTAGTTTTTTTAAGCTCTGATAGTGGGCAAACTATAAAAGTCAGCAGTATCTATTTTTGAAGAGTAATTCCTTCTCATATTCCATTTTTTATGAACTCCTGCACTAGCAAGACTTAGTGTAGATCGTCCATATCTATGATTAGTGCTATCAATAGATCTCATTAAACTATTTATTTTTTCATCTTTTTCAGATGAAAATAAATTTTTTCTTCCATCATCTTCCCTAAGCCCTGTCAGCATCACACCGGCTTTTTGATATCGATAGCCATTTCTGAATATGCTTTCGAGTATTGCTACTGCAGTTTTAACAGTTTCGATACTGTTGTTCGTTGCAATAGGAAAGTCAATTGTTTTTGAATTTGAGTAATAACCATAATCTCTTTGAAAAGGACTTGTTCTAACAAATACTGTGATTGCTTTTGCAACCAAAGACTCTGATCTTATTTTTTCAGATGCATTTAAACAATAATTAGATACAGCTTCTTTTAATTCTTGAAAAGTTTCTATTCTTTTGCCAAACGATCTTGATACAACACAACTTTTTCTTTTTGTTTGTGTTGTTTCTAAATCAATACAAGGAATACCCCTAAGTTCCATTGCAGTTCTTGAACTTAAAACATTAGAACATTTTTTGATCCAAGTATTAGATTTATTCTTAAGCTGTTTCGCATTATATATTCCATTTTTTTGATAAAATTTTGTAAGTTGTCTACCAACACCCCAAACATCATTAATCTCAACCTTTTCTAATATTGGGTCTAGATTTTCAATACCAATTAAACTTGTAACTCCAGATAGTTTTTTCTTAGCAATATGATTTGCAATTTTACTTAGAGTTTTAGTCTTAGCAATCCCAATACTGGTTGGAATGCCAGTCCATTGTAAAACAGTTTCTCTAATTTCTTTTCCTACTCTTTCTACGTCTTCATCAGAAAAATTTGATAAATCCATAAAAGCTTCATCAATTGAATAAACTTCTATTTGTGAATTAAATCTTTTTAAAGTTCTCATTACTCTTCTAGATAGATCACCATATAAAGAATAGTTTGATGAAAAAACTTGAACATCATTCTTAATAATAATATTTTTAGCTTTAAAGTATGGCTCACCCATTTTGATACCCAAAGCTTTTGCTTCGTTTGATCTTGAAATGATACAACCATCATTGTTTGATAAAACAACAACCGGTTTTTTTCTTATCTTGGGATTGAATAGTCTTTCACAAGAAACATAAAAAGAATTACAATCAACTAAAGCTATCTTTTTAGTATGTTGAATGGATGACATAAGTTACAACTCCCCAAATAAAAATATCTTGCTCTTCATTAATTAAAATTCTGTCAGAAAATTCTTTGGATCCTGAAGTTAAAAATTTTTTATCTCTTTCTTGAACTAAAGTTTTAACAACTAGTTCGTCATGAACGTTTGCAATTACAGTTGAAAAATTTTTTGGTTTTAAACTTTTATCGACAACTAATAAATCGCCATCGTTAATACCAACATCAACCATTGATTTACCCTGAACTCTAATGATGAAAGTGGCAGGAACATTTCTTATTAAATGCATATTAAGATCAATATCTTCTTCGATATAATCTGTTGCAGGAGAGGGAAATCCAGCGCCTGCTTTATGTAAATAATAAGGAATAGTTAATTTCATGTTCTTGTTTTGTTCTCTTTTATAGACTATTTATTTAATACACTCAATAGGTTGTATTTTGAGTCCGTAATTGAATCAAAAGTGAATCAAAACGTGAACATCCAAAACAACATTTAGTAGACATGTGGATAACTTTTACAATAAGTAGTCATTAAATAATCAAAAGGAAAAGTATGATTTGTATAAAAGCAGACATTCCAAACGAATTGAATGAGATAGATGATGAATTAAAAGCAATTTATCATAGCAAAGATACAGTTTGTTTCTTTATATTAAAGACAAGAGAGTTAAGAAATAAATTTATCGAAGAAACTGAAGGAATGAATAAAAGCGAAAGAGAAAAAGTTTACGCAAAATATAATAACCAATAGGAAATAAATTATGAAAAAACTTACATGTCATTGCGGAGCAGTTGAAGCAGAAATTAATATAAGTGGAGATTTAGAAAAAGTAGTTAAGTGTAACTGTTCTATTTGTAAAAGAAAAGGTGCAGTTATGTCTATGGTTAAAAATGAAGATTTTAAAATCACTAAAGGTGAAGATAAATTAAAACTTTATCAATTTCACAGCAAAATCGCTAAACATTACTTTTGTTCTGTTTGTGGTATTTACACTCACCATAATCCAAGAAGCAATCCAGCAATGACAGGTTTTAATGTAGGTTGTGTAGATGAAATTGATACTTTTAAAATGAATGATATTGCAGTTCTAGATGGAAATAATCATCCGCTTGATCAAAAAAAATAATCTATGAAAATTACTGATGAGTGTTTTGGTAAAGTAAAACAGGATTGTTTTAAATTTATTAAATCACAAGAAACATCAACAGAGAAGTTTAAGGGTAAAGAAAAGATGCTAAAATCTTTTTTAATACCTTTGTGTGCATGGATCTCTAAAAAATCTGATAAAAAAAATCCATACTTTTTAGGATTAGCAGGTGGTCAAGGAACTGGCAAAACTACCATAAGCTCTCTAATTTCAATTATTTTAAAGAAATATTTTAAGAAGAATGTTTTCAGAGTTTCTATTGATGATTTTTATAAAACAAGAAAAGATAGATCTAAATTATCAAAATCAATCCATCCAATGTTGATGACTAGAGGTGTACCTGGAACTCATGATTTAAAAATGATGCAAAACTTTTTTAAAAGTGTGAAGCAGAAAAAATTTAAATCAATTAAAGTACCAAAATTTGATAAATCAATAGATGATCGGTCGCTGAAGAAAAATTGGTATAATATAAATAAAAAACCAGACATCATTATATTTGAAGGTTGGTGTGTTGGTGCAAAAGCTGAAGAAAATAAATCTTTAAAAAAATCAATCAATGCCATGGAAAGAAATAGAGATCAAAAATTAGTTTGGAGGAAGTTTGTAAACCAACAATTAAATACTAATTATAAAAAACTTTACGCTCAATTGAATTCTTTAGTTTATTTAAAAGCAAAAGATTTTTCGTTACTGCAAAAATGGCGACTAAAACAAGAAAATAAACTTAAGTTAAAAAATAAAAAAAAATCCAATAATAAAATAATGAATAAAAATGAAGTTTTAGAATTTATGCAAACTTACCAAAGAGTAACTGAGAACATGTTTAAAAAAGCTCCTAAATATGCCTCAATTATAATGAATTTAAATAGTAACCATATAATAAAATCTGCAGTATATAGAGATCGATGAAAATAATTTTTAAGACAATTTTGGTATCACTAATTTTAAGCACAGGTGTGATTGCAGAAACATTCACTGAAGCATTACAAAAAGCATTTAAAAATAATTCTGAGTTAAATGCAGAAAGAGAAAATTTAAATGTTTCAGAAGAAGATCTTAAAGTTTCAAGAAGTAATTATTTACCTTCTGTAACTCTTAGTGGAAGTAAAAGCCAGGTTGACACAAATAAGTTAACTAATCAATCAGGTAGTGATGCCGCTATCAGCGATACAGATCCAACTACAAAATCTCTAACAATCACTCAAACGTTAGTTGATTTTGGACGAGGTGCAGATTATGAGAAAAAAACTATTGGAATTGATGTTGCAAAAGCAAAGCTTTTAAAAAAAGAACAAGATATTTTATATAGCACTGTTGAAGCCTATACAGGATTGATCTTAGCAAACGAAAAACTCAATATTAATAGAGCAAATGTTAATTTGTTAGAAAGACAAGTTGAAACAGACCAGATTAAATTAGAGAGAGGTCAAAATACTTTATCTGATGTTGCTCAATCAGAATCTTCTCTAGCAGGAGCAAGAGCTAAATTAATCCAGGCTGAAAATGATTTTTTAACAAGTAAATTAAATTATGAAAATATAATTGGTCCATTGGCAGATCCAGAAACTTTAGAAAAGAAATCAATTTTTGATATAAATTTACCTACAGATTTAAATTCAGCTATTAATAAATCGAAATTAACTAATCCAGATTTAATTATTGCCCAATTAGAGTATGAGCAATCAACTAAAGATACATATGAGGCTAAATCAGATTTAGCTCCTTCTGCGACTTTATCCTTAGATCGAACTTATACGGATGATTTAAGTTCTACATATGATGAACGAGAAAGAGATACAATAAAAGCAACTGTTTCTTGGCCATTTTATTCAGGGGGAAAAAACTTTGCTACAATTAGAAAAAGCAAAAGTTTAGAAACTCAGAAAAAGTTATTGCTGGAAGATATGATTAAAAGGAACGAGACTTTAGTTGCTAGTGCTTGGTCTTCTTATCAATCAAATAAAAGTTTGCTTAATTCAGTTCAATCACAAGTAAGAGCAGCAGAAATTGCTAATGAGGGCATAGTTGCTGAATATAATAGTGGCTCTGGCAGAACTACTTTGGATGTTATTCAATCCAACGCTCTTTTATTAAATGCTCAAATTTCTCTAGCCGATTCTGAGAGAAATTATATTTTATCTCAATTTAACTTGCTTAAGAGCATAGGTTTATTGGATAGTAACTATCTAAATATCAATTAAATATTGGCTTTTTATCAAGGTAGAACATTCTCTATTGCCAATGAGAACAAAATGTGTACATTTAATTCATGATTCGACTGTTAAAAAACGTAAAAAAAGAGGCAAAAAATGACGAAAAGTAATTTAAAGGTAGTGAAATCTACTAAAGATCAAGAAATGGATTTGAAAGAAAAAAATAAGGCGCTAGACGCTGCTATCAGTCAAATAACTGATAATTTTGGTAAAGGTTCGGTAATGAAGCTTGGTGAGAAAAGAGCTATGGACGTTGAGTCTGTATCTACTGGTTCTCTAAGTTTAGACTTAGCTTTAGGAATAGGTGGTTTACCAAAAGGAAGAATTGTTGAAGTATACGGACCAGAATCTTCTGGAAAAACAACTTTAGCATTACAAGTTGTTGCTGAAGCTCAAAAATCAGGTGGAATTTGCGCATTTGTTGATGCAGAACATGCTTTAGATCCAGTTTATGCTAAAAAATTAGGTGTAAATACTGAAGAATTATTAATCTCACAGCCAGATACTGGTGAACAAGCGTTAGAAATTGCAGATACACTAGTAAAATCAGGCTCAATTTCAGTTATCGTTATCGACTCTGTTGCAGCATTAACTCCAAAAGCTGAAATTGAAGGTGAAATGGGAGATCATCATGTAGGTCTTCAATCAAGATTAATGAGTCAAGCTTTAAGAAAATTAACTGGTTCAATTTCAAATACAAACACAATGATGATTTTCATTAACCAAATCAGAATGAAAATTGGAGTTATGTTTGGAAGTCCAGAAACTACATCGGGTGGTAATGCTCTTAAGTTTTATTCATCTGTAAGAATGGATATTAGAAGAATTGGTGCTATCAAAGATAAAGACGAAATCATTGGTAATACAACAAGAGTGAAAGTAGTTAAAAACAAAGTAGCTCCACCGTTTAAAGTTGTTGAATTCGATCTTATGTATGGAAGAGGAATTAGCAAAATGGGTGAGCTTGTAGACTTAGGTGCAAAGGCAGATATTATTGAAAAATCAGGTGCTTGGTATGCATATAAAGGTGAAAAAATTGGACAAGGTAGAGAAAACGCTAAAACTTTCCTTGCTCAAAATCCAAAAATTGCAGCTGAAGTAGAGCTAGCTATTAGAGAAAAAGCTGGTGTGATTTCTAAAAAAATAGAAGGAAATCCATTAGATCCTGAGAAAGTAGAAAAAGAGAAAAAAGGAACTACTGCAAAAGAAGCAGCACCAGTAGAGCCAACACCTACTAAAAAGAATTAATTTATAGGTCATCTTTAAATTATAAAGGCGCTTAGAAATAAGCGCCTTTTTCCCATTTATAGCAATCTAGACATAAAATAAAAAAGCTGTATTTTAAAAATATGGCTAATAAAACACTAAATCAAATTAGGACAACATTCTTAGATTATTTTGAGAAGAATGATCATAGGATTGTTGAGTCTAGCAATTTAGTACCTAATAATGATCCAACCTTGATGTTTGCAAACTCAGGAATGGTTCAATTCAAGAATGTTTTTACTGGCTTAGAGAAAAGGGATTATAAAAGAGCAACAACCTCACAAAAATGTGTAAGAGCAGGTGGTAAACATAATGATTTAGAAAACGTTGGTTACACACCTAGACACCACACATTTTTTGAAATGTTAGGCAATTTTTCATTTGGAGATTATTTTAAAGAACAAGCTATTCATTATGCATGGAATTTAATCACAAAAGATTTCGGTATAGATAAAAATAGACTTTATGTAACTGTTTTTCATGAAGACAATGAAGCATTTAATTTTTGGAAAAAGATTGCAGGCTTTAGTGATGATAGAATTATAAGAATTGATACTTCTGATAATTTTTGGTCCATGGGAGACACAGGCCCTTGTGGTCCTTGTTCTGAAATATTTTATGATCACGGTGATCACTTAAAAGGTGGATTGCCTGGAACACCAGATGAAGATGGAGATAGATTTATAGAAATTTGGAACTTGGTCTTCATGCAATATGAACAAATTTCAAAAGATAAAAGAATTAATTTACCAAAACCTTCTGTTGATACTGGAATGGGACTTGAAAGGATAGCAGCTCTTCTTCAAGGAACTCATGATAATTATGAAACAGATCATTTTAAAAAATTGATAGCAGCAACAGAAAATGAAGTTAACAAAAAATCTAGTAAAGAAAATCTTTCAAGTTTTAGAGTTATAGCTGATCATCTTAGAGCAAGTTCATTTTTAGTAGCTGAAGGTGTTTTACCTTCAAATGAAGGTAGAGGTTATGTACTTAGAAGAATAATGAGAAGAGGAATGAGACATTCTCATATGCTTGGATCAAAACAACCAGTTTTTTCAAAGTTGTTTGAAACTCTACTGCAGGAGATGTCTGGCAATTATCCTGAATTAAAAAGAGCAGAGTCTTTGATTAAAGAAACATTAAAAATGGAAGAAGAAAAGTTCCTAGTGTTACTTGATAGAGGTATCAAGATACTTAATGAAGAGATTTCAAAAATAGACAAAGTTTTACCAGGTGATGTAGCATTTAAATTATATGAGACATATGGCTTTCCAATTGACTTAACAGAGGACATTTTAAAATCTAAATCACTTAAGTTTGATAAAGAAAGATTTGGTGAACTGATGCGAGAGAGTATTGCTCTTGCTAGAAAAAATTGGAAAGGGTCTGGAGATAGTGCTGTTGAACAAGTTTGGTATGGAATAAAGGAAAAGCATGGAGCTACTGAATTTATTGGTTATGAAAATGATCAAGCGCAAGGCGTTGTCAAAAGCTTATTGAAAAGCTCAAAAGAAGTTAATGTTTTAAGTGAAGGTGATGAAGGTATGATTGTTGTTAATCAAACACCTTTTTATGGAGAGTCAGGTGGACAAGTCGGCGACACTGGTATGATTTCTAACGAGAATTTTAGATTTGAAGTAACAGATGTACAAAAAAAACTAGGAGATTTATTTGTGCATTACGGCAAAGTCTTATCTGGTTCTGTAAAAGTAGATGAGAATGTAGAGATGAATATAGATATTGAGAGAAGAAATAATACTAGAGCTTACCATTCAGCTACACATTTATTACACGAGTCGTTAAGAAGAGTTTTAGGTGAACATGTAACGCAAAAAGGATCTTTGGTTGAGCCAGATAGATTAAGGTTTGATTTTAGTCATATGAAACCAATTAGCTCAGAAGAGATTACAAAAATAGAGACATTTGTTAATGAAATGGTTCAAAATAAATCAGATGTGAAAACAAGAATTATGTCACCAAAAGAGGCTGTAGAGGAAGGAGCATTAGCACTCTTTGGTGAAAAATATGGAGAAGAAGTAAGAGTTTTATCAATGGGAGATGAAAAAGATAAATACTTTTCTACAGAATTATGTGGTGGAACTCATGTTCGTAATACAGGTGATATTGGTAAGTTTAAAATTATAAGCCAATCATCAATAGCAGCAGGTGTTAGAAGAGTTGAAGCTTTAAGAGATAAGCAATTAGAGAATTATTTAAAGAACCAAGAAAAATTATCTAACGAGTCATTAGAAAAAAATGAAAAGATAATTAATGAACTATCAGAAAAAATTATCAAACTTGGCGGTAAACCAAATATTGATCAAGAAGATCAAAAAACTTTAATAAAGAATTTAAACAAACAATTAGAAACACTTTCAAACAAATCAATTTTGACTGACACAAGTAAGAATGTGATTAAAGATGAAACAATTAATGGAGTTAAAGTTAGGTTTCAAAAAGTTGAAGATTTACCTCCAAAAGAATTAAGAAAATTGGCTGATGATGGTAAAAAAGAACTTAAAGATGGAATTGTGTTAGTGTTTGCAGTTAAAGATGGAAAAGTAGGTGTAGCAGTTGGAGTAACAGAGTCTTTAACTTCAAAGTATGATGCAGTTGCTTTTGTAAAAGCATGTTCGGAAATTATCGGTGGAAAAGGTGGTGGCGGTAGAAAAGATTTTGCTCAAGCAGGTGGCCAAGATCCGAATAAAATTGACGAAGCTTTTGAGAAAATAAAAAATTTAATTTAATTTTTTCTTTAGTCCTACATCAATTGCATCTAAGAATTGATTAGTTGTTAAATATTTACTTGAAGGACCAATTAATATTGCAAGGTCTTTAGTCATCTCTCCATTTTCAACACATTCAACACAAACTTCTTCTAAACTATTTGCAAATTTAATTAGCTCATCATTATTGTCTAGTTTACCTCTGTGAGCCAAACCTCTTGTCCAAGCAAAAATTGATGCAATAGGATTTGTAGATGTTTCTTTTCCTTGTTGGTGCATTCTGTAGTGTCTTGTTACTGTACCGTGAGCTGCTTCAGCTTCCATAACTTTACCATCTGGTGTTAATAAAGTACTTGTCATCAATCCTAATGATCCATAACCCTGAGCCATAGTATCTGACTGTACGTCACCATCATAGTTTTTACATGCCCAAATATATTTACCACTCCACTTCATTGCACAAGCAACCATGTCATCAATTAGTCTATGTTCATAAGTTAACTTATGTTTTTCAAATTCTGATTTGAATTCATTATCAAATACTTCTTGGAATATGTCTTTAAATCTTCCATCGTATCTTTTTAAAATTGTATTTTTAGTAGACATGTAAACTGGCCACTTTTTAATAAGTCCATAGCTAAAACAAGATCTGGCGAAGTCCTCAATTGATTTATCTAAGTTGTACATTGAAAGTGCAACACCTGGACCAGTAAAATTAAATACTTCATATTTTAGTTCTTGAGATCCATCTTCTGATGTCCATTTTACTTCCATTTTTCCTTTACCAGGAACTTTAAAATCTGTTGCACGATATTGATCTCCAAAAGCATGCCTTCCAATAATCACAGGATCGGTCCATGATGGAACAAGTTTTGGTATATTTTTACAAATAATTGGTTCTCTAAATACAGTTCCACCAATAATGTTTCTTATTGTTCCATTTGGTGATCGCCACATTTTTTTTAGCGCAAACTCTTCAACTCTTGCTTCGTCAGGTGTAATTGTTGCACATTTAATTCCAACCCCAACTTTCTTAATAGCATTAGCAGCATCAACTGTAATTTGATCATCTGTATGATCTCTACTTTTCATTCCAAGGTCGTAGTATTCAATGCCTAAATCTAGATACGGAAGAATGAGCTTGTTTTTAATAAATTCCCAGATAATTCTGGTCATTTCATCACCATCTAATTCTACTACCGGGTTTTTTACTTTGATTTTACTCACTAATTTTTTATCTTATCAATTGAATTTCACGGTTTTATATACATATTAATGAAAAATTATCAATTAGAAGAAAATGTTTAGCAAGATATTTCCAAAAATTCACTCTGAGGGTTACAGATTTTTAATTATTGCTGGTGTTGTCACACTGGTATTTTACGCACTAAGTACATTTTTAGGATTACTAGGATTGTTAGTTACAATATGGGTTTACTACTTCTTTAGAGATCCAGATAGATATTCAATCAATGATGACAGATATTTAGTTAGCCCAGCTGATGGTGAAATCATAAAAGTAGAAGAAGTTGATGGACCAAAAGAACTTGGATTAGAGGGCAGAAAATTTAAGAAGATTAGTATCTTCATGAATGTTTTTGATTGCCACGTTAATAGAATACCTTGTAGCGGCAAGATAGATGAAATTTTATATAAACCAGGAAAATTTTTAAATGCATCTTTAGACAAAGCAAGTGAGGATAATGAGAGAAATTATTATAAAATTAGAAATAATGATGGGGAAGATATTATCGTTGTTCAAATTGCTGGTTTAGTTGCAAGAAGAATTGTTTGTGAGTCTGAAAAAGATCAAGAATTGAAACAAGGTGATCGAATTGGAATGATAAGATTTGGAAGTAGAGCTGATGTGTATTATGAAAATTATGAACCTTTAGTTCAAATAGGGCAGACCGCAGTTGCAGGTGAAACACTCCTTGCAAAAAAATAGTTTATGGAAAAACCAAAAAATAATCTAAAAATAGTTACCGACAGAAGGACAAGAATAATCTTGCCTAATATGCTAACTCTAATTGGTGTTTGTATAGGACTTACTTCTATTAGATTTGCTTTTGATGGAAAATTTGAATTTGCAATTATTGCAATAATGTTTGCTGCATTAATTGATGGTCTTGATGGAAGAATTGCAAGACTTATCAAAGGTACATCAAAGGTTGGAAAAGAATTAGACTCATTAACAGATATGATAAGTTTTGGAGTTGCTCCTGCTTTCATTATGTATTTTTGGGTTATGAATAATCTTGGAAGATTAGGATGGTTATTATGTTTGATTTATGTGGTATGTGTTGCACTAAGACTTGCAAGATTTAATGTAAACTCTAACCAAGAACCATCATGGAGAGATAATTTTTTTGAAGGCGTTCCATCACCAGCTGGTGGAATTTTAGTAATGACACCATTAATATTTAGCTTAAGTGGTTTAGATCAATTTTATATGTTTCCATTAAACTACAATATTTTGTCAGTAATATTTTTTGTTACAACTTCGTTCTTGTTAATTAGTAAGTTTCCAACATACTCATTTAAAAAAATTGTTATTAGAAGAAAAGAAACAATATTTTTACTTTTTGGAATAATCTTATTTTTTGGTTTACTTTTAATCTATACATTTGAGGTTATTACAATAAGTTCTATAATTTATTTAACATTACTACCAATAAGCTTCATTCATTATTACAGAATAAAGAAACAACAAAATGAAGTTGAAAAAGATGATAATGAGGATTTCGAAGACGTTTTGTAGATGAAAAAAAGTGTCATCGTTTCATTAGCTGACTCAAATTATTTTGAATTACTAGAAGAATTAGTTGACTCGATAAAGAGATTCAAAGAGAGCAGTGAAGTTGCAATTTGTATTTTAGATGCTGGGTTAACAGATAGTCAAAAAGACAAGTTATCAAAAAAAGTTGATGAAATAAAACCAGCAGAATGGGACATAGAAGTACCCGCATTTAAAGTTAAAGGAAAAGAATGGTTAAAAAGCCAAGTATCAAGAGCTTTTTTACCAAATTATTTTCCTAATTATGAAAAATATCTTTGGATTGATAGTGATGCATGGGTAAACGATTGGAATACTGTAGAATTATTAATTAAAGCCTGTGATAACGGGAAGCTTGGTATTACACAAACAGTAGGACCTGGCTACAAGATTACATCAAGAGTAGATTGGTTATTTGGAAAACTAGCAATAATTAAATCACAAAATTTTAAACATGCTGTTAAATCAAAAATAGGCATGGAAAAAGCTAGAAAATTAGCATTTGCTCCACACATCAATATTGGTGTTTTTTCTTTAGAAAAAAATTCCCCTGGTTGGAAAATTTGGCAGAAAAATTTAGAGACAACTCTTAAAGCTGGAAATATTTTTGGATCTGAGCAGTTAGCAATAAATATGTCTGTTTATATAGATGATTTAGAAACTGAATTTTTGCCACTCAAATGTAATTGGCTAACTAGTAATTTACTTCCAAAATTCGATGAAAAAAATCAAACATTTGTCGAACCTTATTTGCCTAACTATAAAATAGGAATTATGCATTTAGCAGCAGGAATTTGGCAAGATGGAAAAGATATGAGAGTAAATAAAGATGTTAAAATAGAAATTGATACTTTAGAAAATAAAAAAGTAATTAAAAGCCTCAGGTACACAAGTTAATTGAAAAAAAATAAAATTTCAAAAAATTGGGTAAACAAACAACGAAGAGATATTTACGTTAGACAATCAAAAATTGATGGTTATAGAGCACGATCTGCTTACAAGTTAATGGAGATTGATGAAAAGTTTTCCATATTTAAAGGTGGTCTTTCTGTTGTTGATATTGGAGCAGCACCAGGAAGTTGGTCTCAATATGCAGAAAAAAAGATTAAAAACGGAAAATTAATTTCCATAGATTTAAAAGAAATGGAACCTCTAGGAAAGAGTATACAGATTCAGGGAGATTTCACCGAAGATAAAATAAAGGATGAAATTTTAAAATCTGCAGAAGGTAAAGTTAATATTGTTATGTCTGATATGGCTGTGAATACAACTGGAATTAAAAATATAGACGCTATTCAAACTGGGGAATTATGTATGGAAGCAATGATTTTTTCAAAAGATATTTTGATACAAGAAGGGAGCTTTATTTCAAAAATATTTATGGGAGGCTCTTTTAATGAAATTGTTGCAAAAGGTAAGGAAATTTTTAAAGAAGTGAAGGTTTTTAAACCAAAATCTAGTAGAAAAGATTCTAAAGAAAGCTTTATTATTTGTAAAAAATTAAGATAGAGACTTTAAATATAAAAGGAATCATATATAAATCGTTATGGATCCTATTAAAGAAGCTCTTACCTTTGACGATGTCACTTTAGCACCAAATTATTCTGAAGTATTGCCTTCAGAAGTTGATACAAGCATTAAACTATCAAAAAATTTAAGCTTAAAGATTCCAATTCTTACTTCGGCAATGGATACTGTTACAGAAAGTAAAATGGCAATTGCTATAGCGAAAGCTGGTGGAATTGGAATAATTCATAGAAATTTAGACATAAAAAAACAAGTTAGTGAAATTCAAAAAGTAAAAAAACAAAAATTATTGGTAGGAGCTGCAGTTGGAGCAGGGCCAAATGAACATAAAAGAGCAGAGCAAATTTTAAAAGAAGGTGTTGATTTAATTGTTGTTGATACTGCTCATGGACATACAAAAAAAGTGGGTGAGATAATTAAATTTATTAAAAAGAAAAAAACAAAAGTAACTTTATGTGCTGGAAACATTGCTACACCAGAGGCCGCAAAGTATTTATTAAATTTAGGAGTTGATATTATTAAAGTTGGAATTGGTCCAGGATCTATTTGCACTACAAGATTAGTTGCTGGAATTGGTGTACCTCAATTAAGTGCAATATTAGCTGTAAGAAATGGATTAAAAAATAAGAAAGCAATTATAATTGCTGATGGTGGAATTAAATATTCAGGTGATTTAGCTAAAGCTTTTGCAGCAGGAGCAGATGCAGTAATGATAGGTTCTTTATTTGCTGGGACAGATGAAACGCCAGGAAAATTGATTATGAAGAATGGTAAAAAATATAAGAGTTTTAGAGGAATGGGCTCAGTGGGCGCAATGAACAAAGGATCAGCAGATAGATATTTTCAAAAAAAACAAAAGGATGCCTCAAAATATGTGCCAGAAGGTGTTGAAGGATTTGTTAAATATAAAGGTAAAGTTGCAGATGTATTGTATAAACTTGTGGGTGGACTTAAATCATCAATGGGTTATTTAGGAGCTAAACAAATAAAGAATTTAAGAGACAAGCCTAGATTTGTTAAGATTACAAAAGCTGGATTTTATGAAAGTATGGTTCATAACGTTGATCAAATTAAAGATGATAGGAAATATTAATGTCAAAAATTACTAAAACTTTATCAGCAGTATTTACATTATTAGTATTAGTTAATTTTTCTTATGCAAATGAAAATTTCTACGATCAGGCTATTAAAGAATTTGATAAGAAAAAATATGATGAAGCAAAGTTCTTGTTAGAAAGAAACATTGTTTTTAATCCAAAAGATGCAAAATCTTATTTATATTTAGCAAAAATATTTAAAGAAAAGGAAAACAAGAAAGAGGAAAAAAATAATCTTGATACTGCACTTCTATTAGATCCAAGTAACGAAGATGCTACACTTAGATTGATGGATATCGCTGTAGAAAATTCAAACTACTCAGAAGTAAAAGAACTTTCAGAAAAATTTGTAAAAATTTGTAAAAATTTATGCAAAGAAAATGAGAGAATTTTAGAGTCTCTAAAAGACTTAGAGCCAAAAAATGACTCTTAATCAAAACTTAGACAAAATTATTATTATAGATTTTGGCTCCCAATTTACTCAACTAATTGCAAGACGAATAAGAGAAGCCAATGTTTTTTGTGAAATCATAAGTCATAAAAAAATCTCAATAAATCAAGTAAACAAAAATGTAAGAGGACTAATATTATCTGGTGGTCCATTAAATGTTTATCAAAAAGACAAATTTTCATTTGATAAAAATTTATTAAAAAAAGATTTACCAGTACTTGGTATTTGTTTTGGACATCAAATTTTATCAAAAAGCTTAGGAGGTAGAGTTAAACAATCAAAACACAGAGAATTTGGGTTAGCAAATCTTATTAAAAGCTCAAACAATAAACTTTTAGATGGTTTTTTTGATAAGCAAAATAAATCTAGAGTTTGGATGAGTCATGCAGACCAAGTAACAAAAATTCCAAAATCATTTAAGATTATTGCAAAAAGTCAAAACTCAAAATTTGCTGCTGTTGAAGATAGCAATAATAATTATTATGGTGTTCAGTTTCATCCTGAGGTTACGCATACGCAAAACGGAAAAAAACTTATAAATAATTTTTTATTTAAAATTTGTAAAATTAAAAGAAACTGGAGTACAAAAGATCAAAGATTAAGATTAATAAAAGATATTAGAGACCAAGTTGGCAATGAAAAAGTTATTTGTGCGTTGTCAGGAGGTGTAGATAGCAGTGTAGTTGCACAGTTATTAAATAAAGCCATTGGAAAAAAGTTACATTGTATATTTGTGAATACAGGTCTTTTAAGAAAAAATGAAGAAATACAAGTTGTTAAAACATTTAAAAGCAAACTTAAAATGAATTTAACTTATGTTAATGCAGAAAATGAATTTTTAGGAAAATTAAAAAATGTGACAGATCCTGAGAAAAAAAGAAAAATTATAGGAAATTTATTTATAAAAATATTTGAGAGGTATTCAAAAAAAATAAAAAATGTAAAGTTTTTAGCTCAAGGAACTTTGTATCCAGACTTAATAGAAAGTAAATCAGTTACAGGCAGTCAAACTTCAAAAATTAAGTCACATCACAATGTTGGTGGACTTCCAAAAAAAATGAAACTCAAATTAGTAGAACCTTTAAAATTTTTGTTTAAAGATGAAGTGAGAAAATTAGGTTTAGAGCTAAAACTAAGTAAAGAAATAATATCTAGACATCCATTTCCAGGGCCAGGTCTAGCAATAAGAATGCCAGGAAATATTACACCAGAGAAAATAAAAATTCTAAAAGAAGCAGATGAAATTTTTATTGACGGTCTTAGAAGACATAACCTTTATGATAAAATTTGGCAAGCTTACGCAGCATTATTACCAGTTAAGACTGTTGGGGTCATGGGTGATAATAGAACTTATGAATATTTGTGTCTATTAAGAGCAATAACTTCACAGGATGGAATGACAGCTGATTATTATGATTTTAAAAAATCATTTATTCAAGAAATATCCAACAAAATAGTTAATAGTATTAGAGGAATAAATAGGGTTGTTTATGATGTAACATCTAAACCACCAAGCACAATTGAATTAGAATAATTTAAATGTGGTTAGAAAAGTTTAACAAAGATAAGAAAGAAAAGATAAAAAAACTAACATTTAATTTTGCTGATATAAAGAAAGGTCAGAAGATGTTAGTTTCTTCTCCTAAGTCAATTTCAAACTATATAAAAAAAATCCCCATAGGTAAAAAAAGAACATTAATTCAAATGCGAGATGCTCTAGCTAAAAGAGCAAAAGCCGATAAAACTTGTCCAGTTTCTACAGGTATTTTTCTTAGAATTGCTGTTGAGGCCTCTATTGAAGAACAAAAAAAACAAAAATTAAAAAAACCTAAACTTCCATTTTGGAGAATTATAGACGAAAATATGCCAATTTTTAAAAAGCTATCTATTTCAAAATCAATGTTAAATAAATATAAACGAAGTGAATTTAATGAAAAAAATTAAAAATTTACTATTAAAAAAAAACAAAACTAAGATTGTCTGTTTAACGGCTTATTCAAAAAATATTGCTCAAGAAATTGATAACTTTGTAGATATAATTTTAGTTGGAGATTCTCTTGGTTCAGTACTTTACGATTTTGATACGACAAGATCAGTAACTTTGGAAATGATGATAAATCATTCGAAAAGTGTAAGAAAAGGTATCACGAAAAGTTTAATGGTGGTTGATATGCCATATAATACTTACAGAAATAAATCTGAAGCATTAAAAAACTGCAAAAAAGTAATGAAAGAAACAAAATGTGATGCAGTTAAACTAGAAGGTGGTAATAAAAAGATTGTTGAAATAATTAAACATCTTATCAAAAACAAGATACCAGTTATGGGTCATCTTGGTCTTTTACCGCAAAATGAAAAAGGTAAATTCACGTTTAAAGGTAAATCTTCCAAAGAAAAACTAAGATTACTCAATGAAGCTAAAGTTTTAGAGAGAGCAGGTGTTTTTGCAATTGTTCTAGAGTGTGTTGAAAAAAAATTATCAAAAGAAATTACAGATCAAATTAAAATTATAACAATTGGCATAGGTGCTTCTCAACACTGTGATGGGCAAATTTTAGTGACAGATGATTTGATTGGGTTAACAAATTCAAAAATTAAATTTGTTAAGGAGTTTGGAAACGTAAGAAAAATAATAAGAGATGCTGTTAAAAAATATAAAACAGAAGTTCAATCACTTAAATATCCATCTAAGAAATACTTATATTAGAAAAATCTCTCAAAATTTTCATTAACTGAAAGAATTTCAAGATCAATCATACCGCCTATTAATAATTGTATAGCTACTAGCAAAATTACAAAAAGACCCAAGTAACCTATCCATTTATATTTTTTAATTTTTTCAGCAAAAAATCTTGCAAGTGTTCCAACAAAAACAACAGATAAAAATAATCCAAAAATTAATAGATTAATATTATCTTTAGCCACACCAACAATTCCAATTACATTATCGAAACTTAAAGTGATATCTGCAAATAGAACCTTGTATACACTTTGGACATAAGATGGTTCTTTAGAGGCTTTAGTAGGTGATTTTATTTTTTTTGTGCTAAATAAATCTGTTCTTAAATCATTTACAATCCAAATAAGTAACAAACCTCCAAAAATTTTTACAAACGCAAATCCAAATAGATAGGATGCAAAAAAAGCAAAAATAATCCTAAACAACAGAGCACCGAATAGTCCCCACATTATTATTTGGTAACGATGTTTAGGAGCAAAGCTTGCTGCAATTATACCTATTATAATTGCATTATCTGCGGCCATCACCAAATTGATGATAACCATTTGGCTTACGATGATAAGTTGTTCTAACAATATAAAATTATTTTATAATATTTTTATAAATATTCAAATTTTAGTATTTTGATTTTTTTGTGCCATCAATTATTTCTTTTAACTCTGAATATTCTTCACAGTTACATCCTTTTAAAATTTGAAGTCTTTCTTTAGCAAGATCCATTCTATTAGTTACAACATATAGTTCACCAAGATATTCATTAATACCTATGTGGTTGGGCTTAATAGCTAGACCTTGTAAATAATATTTTTCTCCATTTTCAAAGTCACCTAACTTTCTTGTTGTGAAACCAAGATAATTTAATGTGTCTGCATTGTTTGGTTTTTTATCATTTGACTTTAAAAGTAATTTTTGCGCTTGTTTATATTTTTTTTCAGCTTTGTCATTTTTGCCGTCACTCTCATACTTTTTGGCAGATTTAATTAATTTTACTGCTTTTTTATAATCAGAAACTTTAGGCTGTGAGTCACTTGATGAGCCTGCCGCAAATACAGTAGATGATGTTAATATTAGAATAGTTAAGATTGAAAGTAACTTTTTCATTAAATAAATTTCTCCATTTTGATTAAAGGTTTTAAATTGAGTTTATTTTCTAGCAAATTATCTCTTATTGATTTTGCAGTTGCTAATGAACTCTCATTATCTCCATGTATGCACACCGAGTCTATTTCACAAGGTATCTGCTTTCCGCTGTGACAATTAATTGCCTGATTTTGAACCATGCTTAACACGTGTTTTTTTGCTTGTTCTGGATCTCTTATTAAAGCATGAGGTTTTTTTCTAGAAACTAAATTGCCGTCATCTTCATAATTTCTGTCAGCAAATATTTCACAAGCAATTTTCATATTAAGGCTTTTTGCAGACTTCTCCATTTTTGATCCTGTTGGAACCAAATAAATCAAATCTTTATCTATTTCGTATATTACTTTAGCTAAAATTGTTGCAAGCTCTATATCTTCACATGCCATGTTGTTTAAAGCACCATGAGGTTTCATATGGGTTACATTTTCATTATTCTCTTGAGCAATTTTTTGCAGAATTTCATATTGATCTATAATCAATTTTCTAATTTCATTTTCTGATAAGTTCATACGTTCTCTACCAAAGTTATCTGGATCATTAAATGAAGGATGAGCACCAATACTGACACCTCTATTCTTAGATATTTTGATGACTTCTCTCATAGTTTCTTCATCACCAGCATGATATCCACAAGCAACATTTGCTGAGTTTACTATTTCTAATAAAGCTGGATCATTTTCATTTGAATGAAGCTTAGACTTTTCCCCTAAATCACAATTTATATTAATTTCCATAACTGGTATAATTTATAACATTAAATGATTAAAAATATATTAAATCTTGGAGACTCTGCTGTCTATTGTGATTTTGGTCCTGAAATAAATAAAGAGACCAACCGAAAAGTAATTAATTATTTTAAATTTTTAAAAGAAAAAAATATTGATGGAGTTTTGAACTTAACACCATCTTATAATAAATTAATAATTACTTTTGACTTAAATATAACTAGTTTCCAGAAACTAAAAGATTTTCTAATAACAATTAAAATTGATCAATCAAATAATTCTGACGGCAAAAAATTAGAAGTTCCAATATGTTGTGATGAAGAATTTTCGTTAGATATCCAAAGATTGGAAAAGAAATTAAACTTAGATAGTCAAAAAATTCTACAACGAATATTTGAAAAAGAATATTTCTGCTACATGACTGGATTCATAGCTGGCATGCCTTTTTTTGGAGATTTAGATAGTGACATGAGATGCAATAGATTGGAGACACCAAGATTAAAGGTTCCAAAAGGATCAATTGGTATTACCGAACAGTTTGCAAATATTTATACGGAAGAAAGCCCAGGTGGGTGGAATATTATAGGCAAAACACCGTTAGAAGTTTTCGATCGAAATAATCAAGAAAATCCAGCTTTAATCAATCCAGGTGATGTAATTCAATTTAAATTAATAACTAAAAAAGATTTTGATAACTATAGATGACTTTTAAAATTTTAAGACCAGGAACTCACACTACTATTCAAGATGATGGTAGAAATGGATTTTATCACTTAGGTATCACTGTTAGTGGCGCTATAGATAAAAAAAACTTTAAATTAGCTAATATAATTTTGAATAATAATATTAACGAACCATCTTTGGAGTTCGCTCTGCAAGGTCCATTGCTAGAATTTGATGGATCAAAATCATCCATTTGTATTACGGGAGAAGTAAATTTTGATATCATAAGACACAATGAAGAGATTGAAGAGGGCTATTGTTATAAGATTTATAATCTCAATAAAGGTGACAAAGTTGATGTCAAATCTACAATTAATTCACTTTATGGTTATCTAGCTATAAAAGACGGTTTTGATTTTAATAATATTTGGAAAAGTTGTTCAATTAATACTAAAGCCAAAATTGGACCTAATGAAGGAATGAAATTTGATACAAATCAAATAATTCCCACAAAAAATAGTTCTGCTGAAGTTAAGATAAAACAATTAAGATATAAAAATGAAAGATCAACAGAGATAAGAGTTATTAAAGGAACAAATTTTGATTATTTTTCAAAGGAAGCTCAAAGAAATTTTTTTGATAAAAGATTTAAAATAACAAATATGGTCGACCGTATGGGTATAAGGCTCGAGGGAAATAAGTTAGAAAATATTGTTAGCTCAAATATTAAATCTGAAGGTCTCATTAAAGGTGTAATTCAAGTTCCTGGTGATGGTAACCCAATAATAATGTTAGCTGACCACGGTACAATTGGTGGATATCCTAAGATTGCAACAGTTATATCTGCAGATTTAGATAATTTATCACAATTGAAGCCGAACACTGAAATTACATTTAAAGAAGTAAGTCTTGAAGAAGCTGAAAATTTATTTATGAGTTACACCAAAGAAATCAATAAATACTCAAAGATACTTAATGAATATAATTAAAAAACTTCCTGGGCCATTATTAGTTTTTATGGGAGCGTGTAGTTTAAGTTTTGGAGGCTTAATTGTTAAATCATTTGAGGGAGCTACTTTGTGGCAAATATTATTTTGGAGAACTGTATTTTTTTTACTTATTATAAGTGTTTATCTTTTTATTACTTACAGATCAAAATTTTTAAAATCTTTTTATAATTCTGGAATACCAGGTTTTTTTGGCGGTTTTATTCTATCTTTTGGTTTTTGTGGTTATGTATTCGCCATGTACAACACTACAGTTGCTAATGCTAATTTTATAATTCAAACACAAACAATTTTCCTTGCAATCTTTGGATATTTTTTTCTCAAAGAAAAAATTTCAGCAATAACATTAGCATCAATTATTTTAGCAATTTCAGGAATTTTATTAATGGTTGGAGGATCGTTATCACCTGGCCAAATGACTGGTAATATCGCAGCTTTTTTAATGCCGATTTCTTTTGCTGTTTTGATATTAGTTGTAAGAAAATATCCTAACGTAGACATGGTTCCTTCACAGTTTATAGCAGGTGTATTTGCTTTAATCATTGGATATCTAATGTCAGGAAAAATATTAATATCTGGTCATGATATATTTTTAGGTTTTTTAGCTGGTTCTCTTCAATTAGGTTTAGGATTTATTTTTATTACAATCGGTGCACAACGAACACCATCAGCGATGGTAGGAATCATTATGTTAACTGAGGCAGTTTTAGGACCATTATGGGCCTGGATATTTATTGATGAACAACCGCCAATGATTGTTTTATTTGGTGGATCAATTGTAATCTTTGCGGTTCTATTACAATTTTATTATTTATTTTCAGTTGAAAAAAAACAACTTAATACCAATTGACTTTTATTTCATAATAAGTGATTATTAATTAACGGGAGAGACTACTTTATTTGTAGCGCCGAAGGAGCAACTGCCCAGGAATCTCTCAGGCAAAAGGACCGTTACGTATTAACTCTGGAAAGAGATTAAATTCTCGCCGAAGGAGCAAAACTCTCAGGCAAATATACAGATGGGTAAAAGAGTTAATATGACAAAAAACAAAACTGCATTATTTGATCTTCACCAAGCAAACAAAGCAAAATTTGTTGAATTTGCAGGTTATGAAATGCCTATTCAATATGAAAAAGGAATAGTTGAAGAACATAAAATCACCAGGTCTGCTGCTGGAATATTTGATGTTTCACACATGGGTCAACTATTTATTTATGGTGATAATAAATTAACAGAAGATTTAGAAAAAATTTTTCCATTAAATTTGAAAGAGTTAAAAGTTTTTAAGTCAAAGTATAGTTTCCTTATGAATGATCAGGCAGGAATACACGATGATTTGATAATTACAAAATTAGAAGATGGTTATTTAATAATTTTAAATGCAGCATGTAAAGATGATGACTTCAAAATAATTAAAGAATTATTAGGGGAAAATTATAAATATGAATTAAAAGATGATAGGTCGCTAATTGCCATACAAGGGCCTAACGCCGTTCAAATTCTCAACGATATAATTCCAGAAGTAAACAAATTAAATTTTATGTCTGGGGGTTGGTTTAATTATTTAGAAAATAAAATATTTGTCACTAGATCTGGATATACTGGAGAGGATGGTTTTGAGATTTCCGTTCCAAATAGTTTGGCAGAAGAGTTTACAAAAAAATTAATGGGCAAAGGTGCTGAATTAATTGGTTTAGGAGCGAGAGATACTTTGAGACTAGAAGCTGGTTTGTGTTTGTATGGACATGAATTAAATACAAAACTTACACCTATAGAAGCTAATCTTAACTGGGCTATCTCAAAATCAAGATTAGATGATATGAATTTTATTGGTTCAGTAATGATAAAAGAACAGTTATCCCAGGGAACAAAACAACTGAGAGTTGGAATACAGCCTGAAGGGAGAATTATAGCTAGAGAAAAAACAAAGATTTTTAATGATAAAAATCAAATTATTGGTGAAATTACGAGTGGAACATTTGGACCCAGTGTTAATGGACCAATAGCTATGGGATATATAGATAGTGAATATTCGAATAAAAATTCTAAAATTTTTCTCAAGATTAGAGGAAAAAAACACCCAGCAAATATCAGTGGATTACCATTTTATAAAAAAAGCTATGTGAAAGGAGCAGCCTAATGAGTGAAGTAAAATTTTCAAAAGAACATGAATGGATTAAAGTAGAAGGGGATACAGCTACGATTGGAATTACAAAGCATGCTACTGAAATGTTAGGGGATATTGTATTTGCTGAGCTACCAGACAAAGGTTCAAATGTAGAAAAAGATGGAACTGCAGGTGTAGTCGAGTCAACCAAAGCTGCTAGCGATGTTTATACTCCAGTAAGTGGAGAAGTGGTTGATACTAATCAAACTATTGTAGATGATCCTGCAAAGATTAACGAGGACCCAGAAGGTGCAGCTTGGTTTTTTAAGTTGAAATTAAAAGACCCTTCAGAAATGGACTCTTTAATGAGCAAAGATGAGTATGAAAAATTTGCAAAGGAGAACTCATAATTATGTTACATAACTCTCAAAAAGATTTCTTAAAAAGACATATTGGACCTTCTAAAGAAGAACAAGTTAAGATGCTTGGAGAACTAAATTATAAATCTCTAGAGGATTTAATTAAAGATACGGTTCCAGCAAAAATACAATTGAAAGATGGTTTAAATATTGGAGAGTCAAATTCAGAGTATGAAGCTTTAAGAAAATTAAAGGCAATTTCTAAAAAAAATCAAATATACTCGAATTTTATTGGTATGGGTTATTACGGAACTTATACCCCATATGTTATTTTAAGAAATATTCTTGAGAATCCAGGATGGTATACTTCTTACACACCTTATCAGCCAGAAGTAGCCCAAGGAAGATTAGAAATGTTATTAAACTTTCAGCAAATGATTGTTGATTTCACTGGCATGGACATTGCAAATGCATCTTTACTTGATGAAGGAACAGCTGCTGCTGAAGCAATGGGATTAAGTCATAGATTAAATAAAAAAGATAGTAATTTAGTTTTTGTTTCAGAAAATTGTCATCCACAAACAATTGATGTAATTCAAACAAGGGCAGAACCAATGGGATTAAAAGTTCTTGTTGGTGATGAAGATAAAGTTTTGGGTCAATTAAAGGAGGATTTAGTTTGTGGAATTCTTCAATACCCTGGAACTTTAGGAGATATCAAAGATCCAAGTGAAGCTATTAGTAAAATTCATAAAAAAAATGGTAAAGCCGTACTAGTTTCAGACCTGTTAGCTTTAGCATTGCTTAAAAATCCAAGAGAATTAGGTGCTGATATTGCTGTTGGAAGTTCACAGAGATTCGGAATACCAATGGGTTATGGTGGACCACACGCAGCTTTCTTTGCAACTAAAGATGAATTTAAGAGATCTATGCCAGGAAGAATTATTGGTGTTTCAGTAGATAGACACGGTAACAAAGCTTATAGGTTATCTTTGCAAACTAGAGAGCAGCACATTAGAAGGGATAAAGCGACAAGTAACATTTGTACAGCTCAAGCTCTGTTAGCAATTGTTTCGGCAGCATATGCCATTTATCATGGTCCTGAAGGTATCAAAACGATAGCAGAAAGAGTTTCTCAATTAGCTAAAAATTTTGCTGATAAACTAAAACAATCTGGATATGAAATTTATTCAGATCATTTCTTTGATACAGTTACAATTATTACTAATGATAAAACTGAGCAGATTTATAAAAACGCATTAGATCAAAAGGTAAATATAAGAAAAGTAAATTCTGAAATGCTAGCAGTTTCTTTTGATGAAAAGAAAAATGTTTACAGAGTAAATCAGCTGTTAAAAATATTTAATGCAGCTGAATCTATCAAAAAGGAAGATCCAACAGTAAGTTTACCTAATTTACCAAAAAATTTATTGAGAACTTCAAAATATCTAGAACACCCTGTTTTCAATTCATATCATTCAGAAACTGAGATGCTTAGATATTTAAAAAAATTAGAGGACAAAGATATAGCGCTTAATAGAACTATGATTGCACTTGGCTCTTGTACTATGAAATTAAATGCTACTGCAGAAATGATTCCTATTTCATGGAGAGAATTAGCAGAACCTCATCCCTTTGTTCCGATCGAACAAATGGAAGGATACAGAGCATTATTCACTGATCTTAAAAATTGGCTAAGATCAATTACTGGTTTTTCTGGGGTATCACTTCAACCAAATGCAGGTGCCCAAGGAGAATATGCAGGACTAATGGTAATTAGAAAATATCATTTAGATAGAGATGAAGGAAACAGAAATATATGTCTAATACCAAGCTCAGCACATGGAACAAACCCAGCTAGTGCCCAGATGGTTGGAATGAAAGTTGTAGTTGTTGATTGTGACAAAGAAGGAAATGTTGATTTTGAAGATCTTAAGAAAAAAGCAGAAGCACATTCTGAAAACCTTGGAGCATTAATGGTTACATACCCTTCTACTCATGGTGTATTTGAGGAAAAAATTACAGATATATGTGAGTTAATCCACAAACACGGAGGTCAAGTATACATGGATGGTGCAAACTTAAATGCTCTTGTTGGAATAGCAAGACCAGGAAATTTTGGACCAGATGTTTGTCATATAAACTTACATAAAACATTTTGTATTCCACATGGTGGAGGAGGACCAGGTATGGGACCAATTGCTTGTAAAAGACATTTGCAAGTTTATTTACCTAATCATCCAGTTGTAAAAGATTGCGGACCAGCAACAGGTATAGGTGCTGTTTCTGCAGCCCCATGGGGAAGCTCAAGTATCTTATCAATATCTTGGATGTATATAAAGATGATGGGTTCTGAAGGTTTAAAATATGCTACAGAGGTAGCAATCCTTAACGCAAACTATATTGCAAACAGATTGAAAGATCATTATCCAATTTTATATAAAGGAGCTAATGGCAATGTAGCTCACGAATGTATTATTGATATTAGAAACATTAAATCAGATACCGGTATAACTGAGGAAGACATTGCAAAAAGATTAATTGATTACGGATTTCATGCTCCAACAATGTCATGGCCTGTTGCTGGAACAATGATGATTGAACCAACGGAAAGTGAAAGCCTCTCTGAGCTAGATAGATTTTGTGATACTCTAATCAGTATTAAAAAAGAAATAGACAAAATTAAATCAGGCGAATTTGATAAATTGGATAACCCAATTAAAAACTCACCACATACAGATATAGAACTAACAGCAGATAATTGGGAACATAAATATTCTAGAGAGGAAGCAGCTTACCCAGCTAAATTTTTGAAACAAAATAAATTTTGGCCACCAGTAGCTCGTGTAGATAATGTATATGGAGATAAAAATATTTTCTGTACATGCCCAAGTATGGATGAGTTCAAAGAAGACGCGGCATAATCATTAATGAAAATTGCTGTAATTGGATCAGGTGTTTCTGGTTTAAGTGCTGCTCATTATCTTTCAAAAAAACATAAAGTTGATTTATTTGAAAAAGAAGATCGATTTGGTGGTCACGCACATACTATAGATATTAATTTAAATGAAAAAAATAGAGTACCTATAGATGTAGGATTCATGGTCTTTAACAAGGTTACTTATCCAAATCTTATTTCTTTTTTTCAAGAGAATAATATTGCTATAGAAAATAGTGATATGTCTTTTTCAGTATCAGTGAGAGAAACAAAAATAGAATATTGTGGAAAAGGTATAAAAGGAATCTTTTCAAATTTAAGTAATTTATTTGATATTAAATTTTTTAAAATGTTTTTAGAGATAATTAGTTTTTATAAAAATTGTGAAAATCTTGATCCAAAAATATTAGATAAAAACATTACCCTTGGTGAATATTTGAAACAAATAAATATTTCTGAATATTTTATTAAATTTCATATCATACCTATGGTTTCAGCAATCTGGTCAATGCCACCTTATGAATCTTCGCAAATGCCAATGAGTTTCTTTTTAAGTTTTTTTAAAAATCATGGATTGTTTAAACTAAAAGATAGACCTCAATGGTATACCGTTTCAAATAGAAGCAAAACTTATGTAGATAAGATTTTAAACTCTTTAAGTGGTGAGCATTATAAGAATTATGAAATAAACAAAATAAAAAGAGACACCAATGATGTAAAAGTTTATTACGGATCTGATAATGAATTTTTTAATTATGATAAAGTAGTATTAGCTACACATGCTGATCAGGCATTGAAAATTTTAGATGAACCATCTTCAGATGAAAAAAATATATTGAGTAATTTTCAATATAAAAAAAATATCGCAATAATTCATTCCGATGAAAGAGCTATGCCTAAAAATAAAAAAGCTTGGTGTTCGTGGAATGCTTCAATGAACAAAGACAATTTTGATTTATCTTCAGTTACATATTGGATAAATCAATTACAAAATTTAAAAATAAGTGAAAATATTTTTTTAACTTTAAATCCAATATTTGAGATAGATAAAAATAAAATTTTTGAAACTATTGAGTTTACTCATCCTTACTATGATAAAAATGCTTTGAATTCACAATTAGATTTAGAAAAAATTCAAAATAAAAACAAAATCTTATTTTGTGGAAGTTATTTTGGTTACGGTTTTCATGAAGATGGAATAAAATCATCCATCGAAATGCTGAAAACCATTAATGACTAGTTCTTCAATTTATAATTGCACGGTAGTGCATAAAAGATTTATACCTAAAGAACATCATTTCAAATACGATGTATTCGCTCTATTTTTAGATCTTTCGGAGTTATCAAATATTGAAAAAAATATTCACTTATTTTCTTATAATAAATTTAATTTAATTAGTTTCCACGATAGGGACCATGGTCCAAGAGATGGCTCTTCAGTTATTGATTGGGTCAAAAAAAATTTAATAGAAAATAAAATTGATACAGAAAATATTAAGATAAAACTATTATGTTATCCAAGAATTTTTGGATATGTATTTAATCCTCTTAGCGTTTTTTATATTTATAATGCGGATGAAAAACTTATTTCAATTCTTTATGAAGTAAAAAATACGTTTGGTGAACAACATACTTACGTTTTTAAAATTGAAGGTGATGAAAATCTTCTTCAACATAATTGTGAAAAAAAATTCCATGTATCTCCTTTTATTGAGATGGAATGTAAATATTTTTTTAGAGTTTTAAAACCATCTGAGAAAATCTCAGTTATTATTGACCAATATAAAAAAAATGAAAAACTTTTATATGCATCTCAAGTTGGGAAAAAAACCGAACTAAATAATAAAGAATTATTCAAATCTTACATAAAAAATCCAATGATGACTTTTAAAATCATTATAGCGATACATTTTGAAGCCTTTAAATTATGGATGAAAGGAATTAAATTTATAAAGAAAAAATTAAGAATAAAAAATAATTTAACTTTTGAAAACTAATGATACTAAACCAAGCATCTGATAAAATTGTATTTAGTCTTTTAGATAAGATAAATTATGGCCACCTAGCTCTTGAAACACACGACAAAAAAAAATTTAATTTTGGTGATCCTGACAGTAAATTAAAAGCATCAATAAGAATTAAAGATCGATCATTTAATTTTAATTTGATTAAAAATGGAAGCATAGGATTTGCCGAAAGTTATATGAAAGATGAATTTGAAACAGATAATTTATCTGATTTAATCGAAATTACGGCTAGAAATATAAATGTTGTTCATAAATTTTCAGGAGTATTAGATTTTCCAATAATTAATTTTATAAAATCAAAAATTATAAAAAACACTAGAACAAGAAGTAAAGAAAACATTGCTAAACACTATGATCTAGGAAATGATTTTTTTTCACTATGGCTAGATGAAACTCTTACTTATTCTAGTGCAATTTTTGATGAAAAAAATTTAAACTTATCTGCAGCACAAAATAATAAATATCAAAAATTAATTGATCTAATCAAACCTAAAGAGGGTGATAAAGTTTTAGAAATAGGATGTGGCTGGGGTGGTTTTGCAGAGTATCTGGGCAAAAATTATGACGTCAAACTTGATTGTATAACCATTTCAAAAAAACAATATGAATATGCCAAAGAAAGAATTTATAAAAATGGGCTAAATGAAAAAGTCAATATCGAAATAAAAGATTATAGAGATTTAAATGATAAATATAATTCAATAACATCAATAGAAATGATTGAGGCTGTTGGTCAAAATTATTTACAAAGTTATTTTAATACCATAAAAAATAGTCTTAAAGATAACGGTACTGCAGCAATACAAGCAATTACAATAGATGATGAACTTTCTGATAGATATAAAAATAAGCAAGATTTTATTCAAAAATATATTTTTCCTGGAGGTTTTTTACCAGCAAAGAAAAATATCCATGAATATGCAAACGATAACAACTTATCATTTGAAAAAGTAAATTCTTATGCTGATCATTATTCAAAAACCTTAGCAATTTGGAGAGAAGATTTTAATGAAAAATGGGAAGAGATTAAAAAACAAGGTTTTGACTTAACCTTCAAAAGAATGTGGGAATTCTACTTATCTTATTGTGAAGCAGGCTTTAAATCAAAAAATATTGATTTAATTCAATTTTCTTTACAAAAAAAATAGTTATAACAATAATCCTATGCAAAAGTTAAATTCCATTCTACTATTAATTTGTGTATTCTTAGTAACAAATTGTTCATCTAAAAATGCTATGAAACCAGAAGATTTTAAAGATAAAACCCCACGATTAATAATCGAAAATTATTTATCAGGTAATGTTAAAGCTTGGGGAATTCTTCAAAATAGATCTGGAAAAGTTACAAGACAATTTTCTGCTGACTTAAATGGAAAATGGGATGGTAAACAATTAATTTTAGATGAAAAATTTAATTGGGATAATGGTGAAATTCAAAATAGACAATGGCAAATAACTAAGATTGATGAGCATAATTATGAGGGGACAGCAGGGGATGTTGTTGGAAAAGCAAAAGGCTATTCATATGGACCTGCATTTAAATTCGAATATGTATTGCTTGTACCAGTTAAAGGTAAAGATTTAAAAATCACGTTTGATGATTGGATTTTCATGCAAGATGAAAGAGTTGCAATTAATAGAGCGACAATGACTAAATTCGGTTTTAAAGTAGCCGAACTAACAGTGTTTTTTGTAAAAGATTAATTATTTTTTTTGATATTTTGTAAGTTTACCTATTAATCCAAGATAAATTCTATGTGGTAAAAAACTTAGAAACTTTAATATTAGAGTTAATTGTTTTGGAAAATGTATTTCAAAATCATTACCTTTTACTAAGCCATTAAATATTTTTTCCGCTGCAAATTCAGGCGTTCTTAAAAATGGCATCTTAAAATTATTTTTATCTGTCATTGGAGTTTTAATAAACCCTGGTGAAATTAAACAAACACGAACATTATCTCTTTTAAAATCGAAATATAAACTTTCAGCTAAATTATTTAAGGCAGATTTTGATGGACCATATCCAGTAGAATTTGGTAAACCTCTGTAACCAGCAATTGATGAAACAATGCCAATTGTTCCATTTTTTTTATTTCTAAAATGTTCCTCAACAGCTTTTATGCAATTTACTGTCCCAAAAAAATTTACTTTGAATACCTCTTCCATTTGTTCAACATCAATTTCCTTTTCTTTTTTTGGATTCCATGTACCAGTTGAAAAAAAACAAATTTCTATATTCTCATTTTCTTTTTGAATTCTTTCGAATACAGCTTTGCATTGATCTTTATCTGTTACGTCTAGTGCATAACCTTTTATATTTTCATTATTTGATGAAATTTCATTTAATAAGTTTTCTCTTCTAGCTGAAATAACAACATTCCACCCACTATCAGCAAATTTAATTGCCAAAGCTTTTCCTATACCAGTGCTACCACCTGTTATCCAAATTGTTTTTTTATTCATTGTATAAAGTTGTATAATATTAATATGTTAAAAAATAAATTATTAACTTTTATTTTATTTTTAATCGTTACTTTTTCAGCATCTTTTATTGGTGGAATCGTATCAATTTATTACAAAGATCCTTGGTATTCTCTTTTAACAAAACCATCATTTAATCCTCCAGATTGGATTTTTGCTCCAGTGTGGACAACACTCTATTTAATGATGACATTTTCAATTTGGATTTTTTGGCATAGTAAAAAAAAAGAAATCCAAACAGTTTACATTTATTTTATACATATAGTTGTAAATACAACTTGGACTATAGCTTTTTTTCTTCTGCATAATCTAGTTCTGGCAGCATTTATATTGGTTATATTAATAATCTTAATCGTTGTAATTATTTACAGATTTAAAAGTGTCAATTTGATCAGTGTATATTTAATGATTCCATATTTACTTTGGTGTTCATATGCCTTACTTTTAAATATTAGTTTAATCAGATTGAATTAAATATGGATGATGTTGTAATAGTTGGTGGTGGAATAATTGGAGCGGCTACTGCTTATTTTTTATCAAAAGAAGGTAGGAAAGTTAAAGTAATAGAAAGAGACCCAACTTATAAAACAGCATCTTTCCCTTTGTCTCTTGGAGGATTTAGAAGACAATTTTTTCAAAAAGAAAATATTTTATTAGGTAAGTTTGCTAGAGATTTTGTTTTCCAAATACCAGAACTATTAAAAACTGAGAAGAATCCCAATCCAACAGCAAGTATGGTTACAAATGGATATTTACTCATGTTTGGGAAAGATCATGCAGAAGAACAGTACAAAGCTTTAGAAAATCATAAAGCTTGTGATGCAGGCACTAAAAATATTAAAGGATCAGATTTATCTAATTATTTTCCTTATATGGTTAATGACGATATTGAAACTGCAACTTTTACAGATAATAAAAGCGAAGGTTGGATAGATCCTTTTTTGTTTCATAGCGCATTAAAAAGTAAAGCAATTGAATTAGGAGCTGAATTTATTAAGGGAGACGTTAAATCTCTTTCAGAGATAAAGGCTAAAACTATAGTTTCTGCTGCTGGCTGTTGGACTAAAGAATTACTTGAGGATATACCTGTTGAGCCACAAAAACACACTGTGTTTAGAGTAAAATGCCCTAAACACATTCCAGAAATGCCTTTGTGCGGGGATTTAACAACAGGAGTTTATTGGAGACCTGAGGGAAAAGAATATTTAGCAGGATCGCCAAAATCAGTTTTTGATGCAGATGATTTAGAGCCAGCATGGGATGATTTTGAAGAATATGTTTGGCCAGCTCTCGCAAAGAGAATGCCTGCTTTTGAAGAATTAAAATTGACTGGTGGATGGGCAGGTTATTATGATTGCAATCGACTGGATAATAATGCTGTCGTAGGGAAACACCCAAAGTTTGATAATGTTTATCTTGCTACAGGTTTTACTGGTAGAGGATTAATGCAAGCGCCTGGTATTGGAAGAGCACTAACAGAATTAATAACTACAGGCGCATATCAATCAATTGATATAAGCAACATGGCTGTTGAAAGAGTTTTAGGTAAAGAAGCTAGACATGAACCATATGTATTATAGATAATATGGAAAAGGAAAATTCTAGAATAAAAGAATATGAAGAAATAATTAAATTAATAGAAAAAAAAAATTATGCTAAAGCTGAGGAGATGTTAACTGATTTATTAATTGAAAAAAAAGACTTTTATATACATCAATTATTAGGAATAGTTTATTCCAATAAAAAAAATAATAAAAAAGCAATAGATCATTTTAATTTGTCTTTAAAGCTCAATTCAAAAAATCCTGGAGTATTATTTAACTTAGCTAAAGTCTATGAACAGGAATTAAAAATGCATGATGCAAATAAATATTATCTTGAAGCCTTATCTATCACTAAAGATACTCAACTGATTAAATCTTATTCTAAATTTTTATTTAAAATTGGAGAAGTGTCAAGAGGCATGTCTTTTCAGTATCAATATTTTGGAAATATAAGATTCGGTAAAACAAACTTAAAGATTAATTAATTGAAAAGAATAGATATCTCAAACGATATAAACTTTATAGGAAGTTGGAATATCAACGATGATGAACTTTGTAAAAATATTGTAAAAATTTTTGAGGAAAACACACTGCTTCATCAAAAAGGTCAAACTTCTTATGGTATTGATGAAAAAGTAAAAAAATCTACAGATATTGGTATTGACCCCATCGATTTAAACAAAAAAGAATTTAGTAATATTAGAATATATTTCAATAAATTATATGATTGTTACCAAGACTATAAAAAACAATGGCCATGTCTAAAAAAAAACTTAGAAACAGTTGATATTCCGACTTTTAATATTCAAAAATATGAAATTGGGGGACATTTTGCAAGAATGCATTGTGAGAGAGAGGGTGTTCCTTCCATGCATAGAGTGTTTGCCTGGATGACTTATTTAAATGATGTTGAAGATGGAGGTGAAACATTTTTTGAAAATTATAATCTTAAAATTAAACCTGAAATTGGAAAAACTTTAATTTGGCCAGCTGAATGGACTCATTCACATAGAGGTGAAGTTTTAAATAAGGGTTTAAAATACATTATAACAGGATGGATGCACTTCCCTTTTAATTTTAAAGTAAAAAGTGATTGAATAGATTTAACTAAAGATTGATTAAGTTAATAATGTATTGTGATGTAAACAGAAGATATAATAGATTTATCATAAAAAAAAATTATAATTAACAACACGAAAAAATGAATCTTAAACTATCTACGTTTAATATTGTTTTAAAATCTAAATTTTTTTTCGACTTTTGCTTAGCTCTTTTATTTTCACTTTTGATATTCTATTTATTTATTAAAAAGTTTGTTTACCCAACAATCATACCTATGGAAGCGAATGGTAAATTATTTTTTTTTGCTGATTGGTTGGCTATCGTGAGTGCAAATTATTGTGAAAGACAAGGTATAGACGTTTATTTGCAAAATCCATGTGATCCATGGGGCCGACCCCATGTTTATGGCCCAATATTACTCTCTTTACCTTTCATTGAAAATTTAAGTAAAATTTATTATTTCTATCTACCATTATTGTTTAATTTTTTTTTCATATTTGCATTAATCAGATTTTTTGACTTCAATAAAAAAATAAAAAATTTTTATTTATTATTTTTACTCTTTAGTATTCAAACTTTATTGGCTATTGAGAGAGCTAACATAGATGTTTTAATTTTTTTATTTGTTGTAATATTAGCTTTTTACAAAAATTTAATTTCTAATATTTTAATAATAATTATAGGTACGTTGTCAAAATTTTATCCTATATGCTTAACTATTATTTTTTTATTTGAAAATAAATTTTCAAAAATTGTTTCTAAGTTATTTATTACAAGTTTTATTATTTTTTTTATTTTGTTTTTTTATAAAGATAATCTAATTGAAATATATAACTATAGAGCTCTTTTTTCTTCTTACTCAGTTTACGGATTTGGTTTTGTTGCTGCTTTAAAAAACTTAACTCAAGTAGATAATTTGATTTATTTATTATTATTATGTTTACCAATTTTTTTCATTTTCAGAAAATATTATAATGAAATTATAGACAGCTCTATTTCTAAAGAATTTTTTAGCAGAGATGTATTTGAAAATAGACTTTATTTATTGTTTTCGGCTGTAATTTTATCATGTTATTTTATATTTTCAGGTTTTATTTATAGAGAAATTTTTTTTTTAGGATTGATACCTTTTATCGTAAAGAAATATGAGGCCACAAGTTCAAAAAATTTTTTTAGATTTTATTTTTACTTTTTGATTTTTAAATTTTTTATTTCATCAATTTTAGTTTATTTGAATCAAAATTATATTTTAGTAACTTTTCAAAAACAAATTACTTTTTCAAAGCACTTAATTGATTTTTATTTAATATTATTTGTGTTAATAGTTTTTTTTAATATTTTATTTTACAGATTACGTTTTTATTTTGTAAAATAAGAGACTAAGTCCCACAAAACGTTTTATAATTTCTATTTTCAGGTCCAGGATTAATGAATTCTAAACTTTGATCATTAGTATCGTATGGTCGTTCAATAACATTTAACAGTTTCTTTAGTAGTTCTAACTTACCTTTATTTGCCTCCTCTAAAGCTTTCTCAACATGATAATTTCTTGGAATAAATATAGGATTATTTTTTCTCATTAGTTCAAGCTGATTATTATTTGGAGATTCATTAGCTTTTAATCTTTGTAACCATTTATTTTTCCATTTTGTAAATTCATCCTGCATATAACTTTCATTTTCATCAATTTTAATTTTCATTAAATGACAAAAGGTATTTGTAAAATCTAATTTTTGTGTCTCCATGATTTTATATAATTCATTAATGAGATCTATGTCTGAACTCTCTTCACCAAACATACCTAGTTTATCTCTCATCATGTTTAACCACTTTCTTTGGTATCTATTTTCAAATTCTTCAATAACTTCTGTTGCTAACTCTATGGCTTTATTTTCATTTTCATCAATTAATGGAAGTAAACATTCAGCAAATCTTGTAATATTCCATTTTGTAATTTTTGGTTGATTTGAAAAAGAGTATCTTCCAAATTGATCTATTGAACTAAAGACAGTGTTAGAATTATATGTATCCATAAAAGCACAAGGTCCAAAATCAATACTTTCACCAGATACTGACATATTATCAGTATTCATTACCCCATGGATAAATCCTACTCTCATCCAATTGATTACTAAACTTATTTGTTTCTCCATTAGTACTTTTAAAAGTTCTAATGCTTTATTCTTTTCATTTTTAATATTTGGATAGTGTCTATCAATTACATAGTTTACAAGAATTTCTAACTCATCTTTTTTTTGTCTAGCAGCGATATATTGAAAAGTTCCAACTCTTATATGGCTTGATGCAATTCTAGTAAGAATGGCTCCTATTAATACCTCTTCTCGGAAAACTTCTTCACCAGTTTTTACTACTGCAAGACTTCTTGTAGTAGGAATATCTAAAAAGTGTAAAGCCTCACTTATAACATATTCTCTTAACATTGGTCCAAGAGCAGCTCTACCATCACCGCTTCTTGAGAAAGAAGTTTTGCCCGAACCTTTGAATTGAATATCAAATCTTTCATTAGATTTAGAAATATGTTCTCCAATCAATACAGCTCGTCCATCACCTAACATAGTAAAATGACCAAATTGATGACCAGCATAAGCTTGAGCTATTGAATTACTACCTTTGGGTAAATCGTTGCCTGAAAGAATATGAGAAATTTCATCTTTATTTAAATTTGAAAAATCTAATCCTAAGTTTTTAGCTAAATTTTCATTAAGCACTATTAACTCTGGTTTTTTTACAGGTACAGGATCTATTTCTTCTCTAAATGATTTAGGTAGCTTGTAGTAAGAATTATCAAAATGCCATCCAATGGTCATTTTAATCTAAATAACTTCAGCTTGGTTATCTTTCGGTTTTACTTCTGTTTTAAATTGGTTTGAAATTTTTTGCACTTCTACTGAAGAAACCTTATATTCGGCACACATAGTTTCTTCATCTTTACCATGACCTGTAACCATATTAACCATGTGCTCTGGGAAATGGAAAGTCGTGAAAACAATACCTTCTTTAACTTTATCTGTAACTTCAACTTTTAGAGCAACTTCTCCTCTTCCAGAATACAATCTTCCAATATCACCAGTATTTAAATCTCTTCTTTCAGCATCTTTCGGATGAATTAAAAGAACATCTTTATCAACGATATTAATATTACTTGTTCTTCTTGTCATTGTTGCAGCATTATAATGCTGTAAAACTCTACTTGTTGTTAGAATTAATGGATAATCTTTTTGATTAGCCTCAATTTCACTAGATTCTTTCCAATCAAAATTTTTCAATCTACCTTTACCTAATTTAAATGATTCTTGGTGCAAGATTTGCGTATCAGTTCCATCTTCTTGTACAGGCCATTGTAAGCCTAATTTTCCCAATCTTTCTCTTGTAACACCTTTGAAGAAAGGAACCACATCTGCTATTTCAGAAAGAACTTGATCAGCGTCATAAGTTGGTTGATCATAACCAAGTTTCTGCATCATTTCAGTTACTATTAAACCATCTGGTTTTGTACCTGGTAGAGGAGGTACAGCTCTGTTTACTCTTTGTATTCTTCTCTCAGTGTTTGTAAATGTACCGTCTTTTTCTAAAAATGTTGTACCTGGTAAAACTACTGTTGCAAGTTTTGCTGTTTCACTCATAAATATTTCTTGAACAACTAGTAGCTCTAAAGAATTCATTGCCTCTATTACATGAGCACTATTAGGATCAGTTTGAACTATATCTTCACCAATAATCCACAGACCTTTTAGCTCTTTGCTGATTGCAGCTTCAAACATTTGAGGGATTTTTAATCCTGGTTTAGTAGGGTGAGTTACGCCATACTTTTCAGTATAAAAATTTTGGTTTTTTTCATCTGCAACTTCAAAATAACCTGCACCTTGATGAGGTTGACACCCCATATCTGCAGCACCTTGAACATTGTTTTGACCTCTTAAAGGATTTACACCAACCCCTTTTCTTCCAATGTTACCAGTGATCATTGCAAGATCAGCAATTAACATTACAGTTTTAGAACCTTGTTCGTGCTCAGTAACACCTAAGCCATGGAACTCCATAGAGTTTCTCGCAGTAGCATATGCTATCGCAGCTTCTTTAACTAATTGTTTATCAACTCCAGCTACTTTTGCTAGTTGATCAACATCTTGTCTTTCAATTTCTTTTAAGAAGTTGTCAAAACCTTCTGTTCTATCTCTTACAAAATCTGCATTATAAAGTTTTGATTTAACGATAAAATGCAACATCATATTTAAAACAGCAACATTTGTTCCTGGCCTTAATTTGATATGGTAGTCGGCTAGTTTTGCTAAATCTGTAGTAACAGGATCCAAAACAATAAGTTTTTTACCTTTCATTACTTGTTGTTTAATTTTTGCTCCAGTAACTGGATGAGCATTAGTTGGGTTTGCCCCAATCACTAAAAATAAATCAGCATGATAAATATCCTCTGTAGAGTTAGTTGCCGCACCTGTTCCAAACGTTTGCTGCATACCCCAAGCAGTTGGTGAATGACAAATTCTTGCACAACAATCTACACTGTTAGTTCCTACAGCAGCTCTAATCATTTTTTGGAAAACATAGTTTTCTTCATTTGTACATCTTGCAGAAGAAATACCAGCAAAAGCATCTGGTCCATTTTCTTTTGTAATTCTATTCATTTCTTTTTTAATAAAGTCATACGCCTCATCCCAAGAAGCTTCTTCAAATTTTCCATTTCTTTTAATAAGTGGAGATTTCAATCTATCTGGATGATCATAAAACCCAAACGCATATCTACCTTTTATACATGTATGACCTGCATTTACTTCAGTTTGTTTAGGTGTATCTATTGCAACAACTTTATCATCCTTAATTGACGCCTCTAGGTTACAACCAACACCACAGTATGAGCAAGTAGTTCTAACTTTTTTATCTACAGCAGCTGATTTAGATTGAAAGACATCTGAAATTGCATCAGTTGGACATGTGTGAGCACAAGCACCACATGATACACAAGAAGAGTCTCCAAATAACATATCATTATCAGTAGTAATTCTTGATTCAAAACCTCTACCACTCATTGTTAAAACAAAAGATCCTTGAATTTCATCACAGGCTCTTACGCATCTGCCACAATTAATACAGTTGTCTAAATTCATTCTCATATAGTCATGAGAAGTGTCTCTAGGAGTGCCTTTGTGTTGTTTAGGATTATTGTATCTATGATCACTTATACCAAGGTCATTAGCTACAGTTTGTAATTCACAATTATTATTTACTTCACAAGTATCACACTCCATTGAGTGATCTGTTAGTACTAATTCTACAATGTTTTTTCTTAAACTAGTTAACGCTTCATTACTTGTAAAAATATATTGATTTTCAGCTACGGGTGTATGACATGAAGCAACTATTCTAGTTGGACCATCTTTTTCTAATGCCACTTCAACTGAACAAACTCTACACGCACCGTACGGAGCTAAATTAGGATCATCACATAATGTTGGAACTTTTTTTTCTCCAACATAACTTTTTACAAACTTTAATATAGAGGTATGGTTTGGACCAATTTCATGTGGTTTCCCATCTATGTATGCAATTTTTCTTTTCTCTGAACTCATTAGTTATCCTTAACTATATCATCTTTTAGCTCATCGCCAAAATATTTTAAAATATTCATTATCGGAGTAGGGATTGCTCCACATAAAGCACATAAACATCCCTTCTGCATAGTAACCAATAATTCATTCAATAATTTTAGAGGTATCTTTGCAGTTTTTTTCTTTGCTTGGTCAAACATTTCTTTACCTCTATAAGAACCAAGTCTACCCGGGAAACATTTTCCACAAGATTCCTCAGCAGAAAATTCAAATAGATGATGAATATATTCTGCCATAGAAAAATCTTTAGGAATACTTACTACACTTGCATGCCCAAGCATAAAACCCGCTGAAGTAAATTCTTGGAAATCTAAATTTAATTCATCAATTTTTGATAAAGGCACTACACCCCCCAAAGGACCACCAATTTGAAAAGCCTTAATTTCTTCTTTGTAACCGCCACCAATTTCTTCAAACACTTTTTTCATTGGCGTACCCATGTCTATTTCATAAACACCAGGGTTATTAAAAAAACTATCTAGACATACAAGTTTTGTTCCAGCAGATTTCTTATTTCCAATTGAAGAAAATTTTTCTGAACCATTTAATAGAATTCCAGTTGCGGCAGCTAAAGTTTCAACATTGTTAACCACAGTTGGTTTTTTGTATAATCCCTCTGTAACTGGAAATGGTGGTCTTACATCAACTTCAGCTCTTCTACCTTCTATTGATGCAATCAATGCAGTTTCTTCACCACAAATATAAGCTCCCTGACCAATGCAAATATTTAAATCAAAGTTAAAATCAGTTCCAAGAATATTCTCACCTAAGAGATTGTTATTTTTTAATTCATTAATACAACCATTTATAGCTTCGATAGATTTTGGATACTCTCCTCTAATATACAAAACACCTTCGTCACTACCAATCACATATCCACAAATGATCATACCGAATAAAACTTTTAAAGGTTGATCTTCTAATAGATACCTATCTGAAAATGCACCAGAGTCTCCTTCATCAGCATTACAAACTACATATTTTTTTTCTGAATTTTCTTTGCTACAGAAATCCCACTTCATTCCAGTAGGAAAACCAGCACCACCTCTACCTGTAAGATTAGAATCTAGTAATGATTTAATAATATCTTTTTTATCAGTACTTAAAAATTTTGATAAATTTTCTTTTATTTGATCTATAGTTGATAATTTATCATCCATTAAAAAACTTGTCGTAGCGTAGCTTTTAGAATGAAATTTTTCTTGCTCGATATTTTCGCCTTTTAAAATTTGATCAATTTTTTCTATGTCTTTTCCCGCATAGTTTTCACCATCGTAATGAAAGGCGTTGTTTTCATAACAGTGACCAAGGCAAAACATTTCCCCAACTTTGTCTTCACCTAATTTTTCTTGAAGTTTCTTTTTTAATGGTTCTTGTGTGCCTGAGCACATACAAGCGCTTCCATTACAAACAAATGCTTTTTTTTCTCTGTGTGAAGGTCTTAAAAATTCATAAAAACTTTCGGCTCCATGAATTGTTGATACACCCATGTTATATTGTTTTGCAATTTCCTGACTGTTTTGTGAGTTATGACTTAAAGTATTTTCTGAGATTTTTTTGAATAGATTATCTTTAAGACCAATTCTTCCAGATAAATTGCTTATATTTTTTGACATAATTTTTGCTAATTTATTTTAACTCTTTGTGAATTACTATAAATATTAAAACTGTCTTGTTTTACAAAACCGACCAAGGTCATGTCAAACCTATTTGCCAAATCTATAGCAAGACTTGTTGGCGCACCAACACCGATCATTAAACCTATATTGTTAATCAATGCTTTTTGAACCAGCTCAAAATTAAGTCTACCAGAACATGTGATAAATTGGTCGTTTTCATTAAGTAACTTCTTTTGAAGAGTTTCACCAATTAATTTATCTAGAGCATTATGACGACCGACGTCTTCTTTAACAGCTATCAAATTTCCATCATTAGAAAATAATCCGCTTGCATGTATTCCACCCGTGATTGAGAACTGAGTTTGATTCTCTCTTAAAATTTCAGGAGATTTAATAATTATATTTTTGTTAATTTTTTTGTTTGGATATTTAGGTTTATTTTGTTTTAAAGTTTCAAGAGCATCAAGCGAAGTCTTTCCACACACGCCACAAGATGAGTTCATCAGAAAGTTTCTTTTAACCTGTGCAATATTAACATTATCTGAATTATTTAATGTTATTAAAATTTTATTTTTAAAATCATATTGACCATTGTTTTCTCCATAGCTCTCAATTTTTTCTATCCAATTTATGTCAGTTATAATTTGCTCATTATATAAAAATCCAATAGATAAAGTTTCATCATCACCTGGAGTTCTCATTGTGATAGACAGATTTTCTTTTTTCCAATTTTTTCCTTCTTTATATTTAAGATTTATTTCAAGAGGTTCTTCAATTGATATATAGTCTTCAACATTATCAAGTTTATCATTTTTATATTTTGAAATTTTGTACTTAGAATTCATTTTTGTAGAGGGTAATTTTTCTTTAAAATATATTTGTTGAGAATTACTCCAAACAAAAGAATGATAATTGTTCCAGTAATTATTGGACTAAATAAATAATCAAAAGAAGCGCTACCAATTATAACCATTATTGGATTACCTCCAGCAGGAGGGTGAACAACTTCTAAAATAATCATTAAAAAAATTCCTAATCCTACAGCAACAGGAATTATTATGAATATTGGTAGTTGAATAAAGTTTACAAAAATTACCCCAACAAGTGCAGTAAGAAGATGGCCAAAAAAAATATTTTTAGGTTGTGCAAAAGGACTTTCAGGGAATCCATAAAGTAATACCATTGAAGATCCAAAAGAAGCGGTAAGAAATAATCCTAATTCAGTTTTATAAGTTATCAAAGTTAAAACTCCAATCGTAAAGGCTGAAAAAATTCCTGCTAAACTTGCTTTGATGAATCTATCTCTTTTAATATCAATCATTTAATATCTAGAGCTTTTAAAACAGTTCTTATAGGAAGAAGCAAACATTCTTTTCTTGCAATATTTTTCTTGTTTAAAATTTCTAAAAAATCTTTCCATTTTTTTTGAATTTCTAAAGAAGTGTTTTCAAATAATTTTTCACAATTAATTAAAAAATCTTTTATTTCATTTATTTTTTTATTTTTAATTTTTCTGGATAAAAGACTTACTGAAGCCTGACAGTAGACACACGATTTACATTGATAGCCCATATCTTCAATTTTATCATTTTTAACAATAAGACTAATTTCCATTTCATCGCCACATAGTGGATTTTTATTTCTAGATTTATGAGTAAATCCATCTAAAACTTTATTATTTTCAGTGTTAGCTGCAATTTCTAATATTCTTAAGTCCATTTAATTTTTGTATAAATTTTAAATATTTTATATTTTTAATTATGGAACATAACAAGATTTTAGGTGTTGTGCTAGCTGGCGGAAAGTCTTCAAGATTTGGGGCTGATAAATCAGAAGCAATTTTAGGAAATAAAAATTTGATAAATCACATACTGGATAAAATCACATTCAAATTTGATGAAATACTTATTGTTGCAAATCATAAGATTAGTTTTGATGAAAATGAAAAAATCAATTTAATATCTGATTATCATAAAGATTTAGGTCCGCTAGGCGGAATTTATTCTGCTATGAAATGGATTAAAGATAACAATAAATCTTACGAATGGATCATAAGCTTACCAACAGATACACCTTTTTTTGAAACAGAAATATTAGATGAGTTTTATGAGAAAACTAAACAGAAAGAAAAAAAACTTTTTTTTATGAAATCAAATAACAAAAGACACAATATTTTTGGTTTATGGTCTTTAGATCTATTTAAGAATTTAGAAAAAGATTTGCTTGAAAACAATGAAAGAAAGGTTGAAACTTGGGCCAATAAAATAGGTGTTGAAACAATCAATATTAATTTTGAAGGAAGAGACCCTTTTTTTAATATTAATACTATAGAAGATTTAGAAAAAGCTAAAAAATATATTAAAATATGAAAAGCTACAACCAAGCAAAAAAAATATTAAGTAATGCAAAATTAAAGATTAAAGATGAAATAATTGATATCAAATATGCATTAAATAGAATTGTTTCAGAAAATATTTTATCAAAAGTTAATTATCCCGCAGGAGATAACGCAGCCTTCGATGGATTTGTTGTAAAAGCTCAAGATACAAAAAAACTTAGTAAAAAAAACGTTAAAAACTTTAAGATATTAGGTTCATTAGCCGCTGGTGATAAACCCAAATTTACTAATAAAAAATTTAGTACCGTTGAAGTAATGACAGGAGCATTAATACCTAAAGGCTTCGACACAATTATTCCAATTGAACAAATTAAGTTTGATAAAGATAAAAAAAATATTCTTATTGATGAAAAATTAAATAAATATTCACATATAAGGTTTGCAGGATCAGATTTTAAAAAAAAAGATACAGTTATTAAAAAAGGTACACAGATTAATTCAAATCATATATTAGCTTTAAAAACTCTTGGTGTAAAAAAATTAAAAGTTAAAAAGATTCCTAATATTCTTTTTTTTTCTACAGGAAATGAAATATCTGAAAAAATAGATGTGCCTGACTGGAAAGTTAGAAATTCCAACAGCTATTACATAAAATCATTAGCAGAGAAATTCTCATTTAATTTTATTGATGGGGGCATTTTAAGAGATGGAGAAGAGAAAATATTTAAGAGTAAATTAAATAAAGTAATTAAATCAAATATAGATTTGGTTATTACTTCTGGAGCTGTATCAGCAGGCAAATATGACTTTATTCCCAATGTTGTTAAATCTTTATCATTACAAACTTATCTTAAAAGTGTAGCTATTAGACCTGGCAAACCCTTTATGTTTGCCAAAATTAAGAATAAACAAAAAGCTATATTTGGTTTACCTGGAAATCCAATGTCCTCTGCAGCTTGTTTTAGATTTTTTGTTTATCCATATTTGTGTAATTCTTTACATACAAATGAAGAAAAACCAATAAAGGCAGTTTTAAAAAATAGTTTTATAAAAAAGAAAGATTTTACAAGATTTATAAAATGTAAATTGGTTATAAATAATAAAGGTATACAAGAAGTTGAAGTTCTTAAAGGTCAAGAATCATTTAGAATTAAATCTTTTGTTAATGCTAATTCTTGGGGCAGCTTTCCATCAGGTAAATCTAAGTTTAAAAAAAGTGATATTATAGATTGCTTTCCAGCAAATTTTTCGAACAAAAATTTTTATTAACAAGCTAGATTTTTGTTGTAGTTCAATTCTTTTCCAATTAGAAATTTAGCCATGATAGAGCTTAAAAACGAAAAAGTAGCTATCCCTGTAGTTTTATTTGCAGGACTAATTTGGTCTTTTGGTCCTTTGGTCGTAAGATACATGAATGACCCTCATCTAGTTCCTTGGCAATATATTTTTGGCAGAGGTCTTACTATATTCATAGTTTTAAATTTATACTTATTTTTTGAAGAGGGGAAAAATTTTTACAAAAATTATTATAGGATTGGTTATTCAGGTGTAGTTGGTGGTACAGGTTTAGGAATTGCAATGATTTCTTTTATATATTCAATCACTAATACTAGTGCAGCTGTAACTTTATTGTGTTTAGCGGCAATGCCATTTTTTACAGCTTTATTAGGATTTTTATTTCTGAGAGAAAGAATTTCTCTCAATGTTTGGATAGCAATAGTTATTGCAACGGTTGGTATTGTGATTATAGCCTTAGGAAATACTGGTAAAGCATCATTAGTTGGACTAGTTTTTGGTATCACTTCATCTATAGGTTTTTCAGTGTTTTCAGTTTCATTAAGATGGAGAAAAGAAACACCTAAATTTACAACAGTTGCGTTCGCAGGTTTCTTTTGTTTTACAGTTGCAACATTATTTATTTTAACTGGGGATCAGCCATTCTTTTCATCAAGTTATAATGGAACCTTATTTTCTTTACATGGCGTATTAGTCTGTGTGGGTTTAATTTTATACTCTATTGGCTCAAAAGCTATTCCAGCAGCAGAATTAACACTATTATCATTAACTGAAGTGATAGGCGGAATTTTTTGGGTTTGGTTACCTTGGTTTGGTATCAATGAAATACCAACAACTAACACAGTGATAGGTGGTTTTTTCCTATTTATTTCTATCACATATTATAGTTTAATAATGAGAACTAATAGACGTTTCATAGGACTAAACTAAACACATTATATATATGGAAAGACCTGATTTTTTTGAGTTAAAAAATGGTGAAAAAGTAAAACTTCCTTTCTCAGATAAAGAATATCAAAATAGAGTTGCTAGCTTAAGAAAAGTAATGGATGAAAATAAAATGGACATGGCCATTTTAACTTCAATGCATAATGTAGCTTATTATACAGGGTTTATATATTGTTCATTTGGCAGACCTTATGGTTGTGTTGTTACACAGAATAAAATTGTAACTATCTCAGCAAATATTGATGCTAGTCAACCTTGGAGAAGATCACACTGTGATAATGTAATCTATACAGATTGGAAAAGAGATAATTTTTTAAGAGCGACCGTTTCTATTATTGGAAGAGATGACCCTCCAAAAACGATTGGTATCGAAAATGACCATGTTACTTTAGATATAAAAGATAAATTAAATTCTATTTTTACATTTTCAAATTTTAAAGATATTTCTACTAGTTTGATGAGATTAAGAATGATCAAGTCAGATGAAGAAATTGAAATAATCAAAAATGGTGCAAGAATTGCTGATCTTGGTGCAGAAGAAATTGTTCAGCACATAAAACCAGGACAATCCGAAATAGAAATAGCTATTCAAGGTCGTGATAGAATGGAAAGAGAAATTGTTAAAACTTATCCTGGAGCAGAATATATGGATACTTGGGTATGGTTCCAATCAGGAATAAATACTGATGGAGCTCATAATCCAAAAACAAATAGAAAATTACAATCAGGAGATATTTTGTCTCTTAATACATTTCCAATGATTTCTGGTTATTACACTGCTCTTGAACGAACTTTATTTGTAGAAAATGTTGATGATGCATCTCTTAAAGCATGGGACGCAAATGTTAAGGTGCATAAAAGAGGATTAGAATTAATTAAACCAGGTGTAAAATGTTCAGAAATTTGTGCAGAGCTAAACGAGTTATTTGCAGAACTTGGTTATCTTCAATATAGAACATTTGGCTACGGACATTCATTTGGAATGTTATCTCATTTTTATGGCAGAGAAGCAGGATTAGAATTAAGAGAAGATATAGACACAGTATTAGAAAAAAATATGGTCATCTCTATGGAACCTATGATTATGATACCAGACGGCAAACCAGGAGCGGGTGGATATAGAGAACATGATATTTTAGTTATTAAAGAAGATGGAACAGAAAACATAACTAAATTTCCTTTTGGGCCTGAACACAATGTAATTAAAAACTAATGGCAAAAAAAATTGTAAATAGCTGGAATGAATGGGATCCATTAAAGCACGTTATTGTTGGAAGAGCTGATGGTACATGTATACCAGCACCTGAACCTGCATTAGATGCAAAAGTTCCAGAAGACTCTGATATGAGAGGACAGTTTGGTCCAAGAACAAAAGATACAGTAGATAAGGCTAATCAATTATTAGACAATTTTTCTAATATGTTAGAAAAGAGAGGAATAAAAGTTGATAGACCAACACCAATAGATTTTAACCAAAAAACATCAACACCTGACTGGGAAGCTGAAACTATGTTCGGTTGTATGCCACCAAGAGATGTACTTCTTACAGTTGGAAATGAAATATTAGAAGCAACAATGAGTTATAGATGTAGATGGTTTGAGTATTTGTGTTACAGACCATTGTTAAAACAGTTTTATGATGCTGATCCTAATATGAGACACGAGTCAGCACCAAAACCCAGGTTAACAGATGATGATTATCGAAAAGATTATTTATCAGATAAAATAGGTGTTCAGAAAAGATTAGAATGGACTGAAAAAAAATATTTTGTAACTACTGAAGAAGAACCACTATTTGATGCCGCAGACATATTAAGATTTGGAAAAGATTTAGTCGTTCAGCATGGTTTTACTACAAATTTAAAAGGTATTGATTGGATAAAAAGACATTTTAAAGATCATAGAGTTCATGCTGTTAATTTTCCAGGTGATCCTTATCCAATTCATATTGATGCAACATTTACTCCTATTAAAGAGGGATTAATAATTAACAACCCACAAAGAAGACTGCCAAAAGAACAAAGAAAATTATTTGAAGATAATGGATGGGAAATTGTTGATGCAGCACAACCAGCTCACAATGAACCTCCAGCATTATGTTATTCATCTGTTTGGTTATCTATGAATGTGCTTGTATTAGATCCAAAAACAGTGTGTGTAGAAAAAAGTGAAGTATATCAAGCAGAACAACTAGATAAATTAGGTATGGAAGTTGTTCCAGTTGATCTAAGAGACGCTTATGCTTTTGGCGGAGGTTTGCATTGTTGTACAGCAGATGTTTATAGAGAAGGTGATCTAAAGGACTATTTTCCAAAACAGTAAGATGGCTAAAATTAAAACAAAGAGAGAAAGAGTTAAATTTGCCTCTGATAATGTTGCCGGAGCTTGCCCAGAAGTTTTAGAGGCAATTTTGAAAGCTAACGAAGGTGACAGTACTCCGTATGGAAATGATCAATTATCAATTAAATTACAAGATAAGTTCTCAGAAATTTTTGAAAAAGAGGTAATTGTTTTTCCAACTGCATCAGGAACAGCAGCTAATGCTTTAGCATTATCAACAATGACACCATCTTATGGAAATATTTATTGTCATAAAATGGCTCATATTAATACAGATGAATGTGGGGCTCCTGAATTTTATACAGGTGGTGGAAAATTAATTCCTTTAAATGGGGTAATGGGCAAAATAACTGCTGAAGAATTAGATCAATCAATAGGTGGAAAAGGTATAGTTCATCACACACAGCCTTCTTCGGTTAGTATTACTCAAGTGTGTGAAACGGGAGAAGTTTATCAATTAGATGAAATAAAAAAAATATCTGATGTTGCACATAAACATAATTTAAATATGCATATGGATGGAGCAAGATTTGCTAATGCGCTTGTTTCATTAGATGTAACTCCAGCGGAGATGACATGGAAATCAGGAATTGATGTTTTATCATTTGGTGCAACAAAAAATGGTTGCCTAGCTGCAGAGGCAATCATTTTTTTTAACAAAGAATTAGTTGGTGATATTGCCTTTTTAATAAAAAGAGCAGGTCACTTGTTATCAAAAATGCGGTTTGTTTCTGCACAACTTGATGCATATGTAACTAATGATGTTTGGTTAAGAAATGCAAAACATGCAAACAAGATGGGAAAAAAACTTAGTGATGGACTAAGCAAACATAATGATATTGAAATATCTTATCCGACAGAAGCTAATGAAGTTTTTGCTAAATTTCCAAGAGAGAAAATTGAGCATTTAAATGCCGAGGGTTATAAGATGAATGAGGAAGAATTAGATGGAAAATCAGTAAGATTAGTTGCTGCTTGGAATACAAAAGATAGTGATGTTGATGATTTACTCAACACTATTAAGCCTAACTAGGATTTTCTTTTAAAAACTCTATATATTTTAATACTTCATCATATTGTTCATCAGGAATATCTTTATAGCTTGCATTAAATTTACTTTTTATACAAATTGCTACGTGCGCATAAGGGTTTCTTCCTTTAGGATGATTTGGGTGGTCTGGTAACTGTCCCACTAAATAATCGCCAGCTTCCTGAATAATTTTCCAGAGTTTACTAGCGTTTTCTTTGTTCATTATAATTTTTAATATATATATTCTAATTTTATAATTATTTTATAAAAAATACGTATGGGATTACATTTTACAAAAGAAGAATTTATAAAAAGAAAAGAAAAGGTTTTAACTAAAATGAAAGAGCAAAATATCGATGCTCTTTTAATGTTTAGACAAGAGTCGATGTACTGGCTAACAGGTTATGACACTTTTGGTTATGTTTTTTTTCAATCACTAATACTTGATCAAAAAGGAAATGTTATTTTATTAACTAGAGTTCCTGATCTAAGACAGGCACAAAATACATCTAACATAGATGATATCAGGATTTGGGTAGATAAAGATGGCTCTAATCCTACAGATGATCTTAAAATAATCTTAGATGAATTAAATCTTAAAGGAAAAAACTTAGGTGTCGAATACGAAGCTTATGGGTTAACTGGAAGAAATGCTCTAAGATTAAATAAATCTTTAGAAAATTATTGTTCAATAGAAGATAAATCAGAATTAATTACAAAATTAAGAGTCGTTAAATCTACTGAAGAAATAGAATATGTTAGAAAAGCCGCTCACCTTGCTGACTTAGCGTTAGATGAGGCTTGGAAGCATGCAAAAGCAGGAGTAAGTGAATCTAAAATTCTTGCAGAAATGAATAGAGTTATTTTTGATGGCGGTGGAGATTATCCTGCTAATGAATTTATCATAGGTTCTGGTAAAAATGCTCTGCTTTGTAGATACCAAGCTGAAAAACAAATTTTAAATCAACAAGATCAATTAACCATAGAATGGGCTGGAACTTTTAGACATTACCATTCTGCAATGTTTAGAACTATACCTATTGGAAAATCTGATCCCAAACATCATAAGATGCATGAAGCATGTGTAGAAGCATTGAAAAATTGTGAAAGCAAACTTAAGCCAGGAAACAAAATTGGTGAAGTATTTGATATTCATGCAAAAACTTTTGATGGTCTTGGATTTAACAAAGCAAGAATGAATGCGTGTGGTTATTCACTTGGAGCAACTTTTTCACCAAATTGGATGGATTGGCCAATGTTATATACAGGTAATCCATATGTAATTGAGCCAGGAAATGTTTATTTTATGCATATGATACTAATGGATTCTGAAAACAACTTAGCAATGAATTTAGGTGAAACTTATTTAGTTACAGAAAAAGGAAATGAAAGACTAGGTAAACAAAAGTTAGACTTAGTTGTTTTGTAAAAACTTAATTTTCAGAAGATTTATCTACATCAAACTTTTCAAGTGCAGAAGACTTTGATGATTCTAAATTTTTATTTTCCTCAAGTTTTAATCGTTCTAATTCTTTCTCTTTTAATTTTTGTTCACGTCTAATTTCTTCTTGTTCTTTTAATTTTTGCTCTCTATCAAATTTTTCTTCCCACTCTTTAATCTTAATATACTCAAGTTTTTTCTTTTTTTCTTCTTCTTCCATCATTGATTTCAGAGCTTTTTCCTTTTTCCTTTTTTCTTTAAGTTCTTTTGAATGTTGTTCTTCTTCTCTTACTTTTAAATCAATATCTCTTCTATTTTGATTTTCTTCTCTCTCATTTTGTTGTTTTTCCTTTAATCTCAAATCTTTATCTATATCTCCTAGATCTTCATCTTTTTTAATAAGTCTCTTATTTTCTTTTTCTAGATTTTTTAATTCTGCTTTTAATTCTTCTTCTCTAAGTTTTAATTCTTTTTCTTTATTCTTTAATTCGTCTTCTCTTAGTCTTAGTTTGCTATTTTCTTTTTGAAGTTTTTCTTCCCAAATTCTTAGTTCTTTTTTTTCTTTTTGTATTTGATTATTATCTTCTAATTTTTTTAATTTTATTTCTTTAATCTTTTTAATTTCCTGATTTTTTTTATAGGACGAGTATGCTTTGCCTAAAGAAACGGTAGTTAAAGATGCAAATTTAGATAACCCTGATACTGATTGTTTCTTTATTCTAGTTCTCGCAGTTTTCTTCTTTTTTTTTGAAGGCATAATACAATATGAACAGACAATTCAATTTATTTCAAGAATTTCTTATAATTTCTAAAAAATACTACAACTTAAAGGTGTGTCTTTTGCAATTAAATTATTGGTTTTTAAAACTTTTTAATTCATCAATTAAAATTGTTAAAAATTTAAATTCTTTCTGAAAATCTTTATCTAGCTGAATAATTTTGTCGTCTCCTAATATTTTAACATCATATTCGTTATATTTTCTTTTTATGTAAGTGGAAAATTTTTTAATAAAAGATTCATTATTTTCTTCTGCATCGTCTTTGTTTCTGACATTCTTATTATGACAAAGATTATTCATCATATAAACTAAAGATTTTTCAAGACCATATATATTAAAAATGATTTGATTTTTATTTACCAAAACCATCACATTTCCTGGCTTCATCAGAGTGAAAAAAAAAGGTTTTTCCCACCAATTACAATTTCTTCTTTTAGACTCTGTAATGTAATTCTTCATATGTAATAAAAAATTCTGAAACTTTTGATTTAATATTTTTTTAGCACTGTCCAAATTATTTGATCTTACCCAAAAAAATTTATTAAACTCTTCGTTATCAATGTGGACTTTTGATATTTCTTTTTTAACTCTCCAAACATCAGGAGTTATTTTTTTCCATAAATTACTAACCACTTCCTTAAATTTTCCATCATAAAGTCCAATCATAATTTCATCTTCAATTTCAAATTTTAATGGAATAGACAAATGCAACATATGATTCAAATAATAACCACTACCACCCTGCTCATTAAGCTTAAAAAGTGTATTGCAAAGTGTGCATTTTAAATCAGAATACTCAAAATATAATTGATGTCTTAGTTTATAAAAGTACCCATATTTATCTAAATTAAGTTTTTCCTCTAATTCATCAAAAACAGTTTTGTTAAATTCAAAATATCCATCAGGGTTCTTTAGGTCTGTTCCAAAATTATCAAAAAATAGATTGTTTTTCATGATTTAACGAATTAATAATTAAATATCTTTCATGAGTAAAGTTTTTAAATTAGGAATTACTAAAGACAGCAACAAAGAAATCGAGGAGGTATCCTCTATTGATGTTTTGGCAAATAAGGGCGTGGTAGGAGATAGACATTTCGATGAATATAATGATCCCTATAATCAACTAACTTTAATCGAGGCTGAGAATATAGATTATTATAATACTAAGTATGGTCTAGATATTCCTTACAAAGATTTCAGGAGAAATGTTGTAACAAAAGGTATTCAACTAAATGATCTTATTGGTAAAAAAATAAAGATAGGAAATGTTGAAGTAGAGGGAATTGATTTATGTAGACCTTGTAGACATTTAACAGAAGTTTTAAATCAATCTAATATTTTAAAAGAGTTTTTAAGAAAAGGTGGTTTAAGATGCCAGATACTAAACTCATCTAAGATTAATATTGATGATGAAATAAAAGTAATTGGTTAGTTATTAATTATTTACTTTCACTAGTTGGGTTTTCAACAGTACCAGATTCTTTTTTAAGGTTCACGAATACATTCATCTCTCTCAGTCTACGCTCCAAACTTTTTCTAAATTCATCAAATTTTCTTGGAGGTTCAGGGATCGCTTCGGTTACTGGGTTAAGCTCCATACCAAGTGGCGTAATAGACTCTGGCAAAGGTGTAAACTGTGAGTCTGGGTTTTGTTTTGTTGATCTTACATTCATTCTATAAATTCCAAACACACCTATTAACACATGAAAGACAGACAGATAAATAAAGAAGCCATTCGGACCTACAAAGTCCATAAATAAAGAACAAGCAAAGGGTCCTGACATTGCGCCTAATCCAAATGTAAATTGCAAACCTGCTCCAGCAACAACGAATTTTTCTTTTGTTAAAAAATCATTTGTATGAGCAATGATAACAGCAAACATGGGAAGACTAGCAACAGAAAATAAAACAATAAAAATGTAAAACCAAATTTTAGTTGTAGCCAATCCCTCTGGCAAATACATTTGACCAGATGAGAACATTGCAAACAATGAAAATAAAGCTGCTGCAAAAGTTGAATAAATAATTACCAATCTTCTATCAAAAATATCTGATAGTTTTCCAATTGGCCATTGAGATAATGCACCTGAAATAGCTAATAAAAAAGTTACCAACGAAATTTCAAATATTGAAAAATTCATTGATGCTGCGTAAACAGCTAAAAGAGTAAATAAAGCTGCTTGAATTACTCCATAGAAAAAAGAACTCACAACACCCATTGGAGAGGTTCTGTACAATTCTTTCAATGACATTCCTGTAATTTTCTTAAAGGTTGGTGCCTTCCTTTTTGTTAATAAAATTGGAATTAGTGATAACGACATTAATAGTGAAACTAAAATAAAAGGCTCAAAGTTTTCTGGAGAACTAAAATTTAAGAAAAACATACCAAATGCCATAGATCCATAAATTACAATCATATAAATAGACAACACACTTCCTCTATTTTTATTTGATGATCGGTCATTCAACCAACTTTCTGCAATTGTATATAATGAGACCATGCTAATTCCAGTTACCACTCTCAAAATAAACCAAGTGAAGGGGTTAATTAAAATCGAGTGAACAAGCACAGATGCAGACGCAATAGAAGCGAATGCAGCAAAAGCTCTTATATGTCCAACTGTTCCTATAATATTGGGAATTGTTTTAGCACCAATGAAATATCCAACAAAATATCCTGACATCATAAAACCAGTAGATGTCAAACTAAACTGTTCTTGAACTGCTCTTACTCCTAATAAAGATCCTTGAAAAGCATAGGATAAAGCAATGAAGCTCATACCTAAAAACAATGCCCAAGAATTTTTTAATATTTTGTCCATACTTCAGCACTTAATTTAGAATTATGTTCTAATCAAGTCTTTTATATAAAGGACTAACTTTTTTTTAATTTTAAAAAAGAGTGAATAGCTATTGTTAATATGATGATAAAACCACCCTGAATTGTCTCAATACTTGGTTGTTCTTTAATTACTAACCAAACCCATAATGGACCAATAATAGTTTCTAGTAAAAAAAATAAATTCACTTCTTCAGCAGGGATGAATCTTGGCGCAATTGTAACTAATACAAAGGGTATTGCTACACACATCAAACACATTAAAGGAACAATAATCAAATCTTTTTGCTCTAAAACAAAACTTTCTACAAAAAATATTGCAAAAATTGCAACAAACATTTTTCCAACAACAGCAGCTGGAACTAAATTTTTCTTTTTTGCTGATCTAATCGTTACCGCGCCAACCGCTAAACCTAGCGCTGTAATTAAACCCAGAAAATCACCATAAATATTTCCTAGCTGAAGTGAGTCATAAAATATATAAACTGCAGCTAAAAAAGTTATTCCAATAGCGATCCAAGTTTTTTTATCAGGAGGCTCTTTTAAAAATATTGCACCAAGTATTGCTGATAACATTGGTGCCATTGCAATCATTACAAGAGTATTTGCAACATTAGTGTTTTGTATAGATACAACAAAAGTAATATTTGTTACTGAAAAAGTTAAAATGTAAATGATGCCATGGTAACCACTATTAAACAACATGGTAAAAAAATTTTGCTTATAGATTATTAACATTGCAAGGAACACAGTAACAAAGGGAATTGCGCCTCGATAAAATACTAAACTCCAAGTATCTATAGATGACAATCTAATAAATAATGAATCTGGAGTAATAAACATAACAGCAACAAAAGCTAATAAAGAACCTTTTTGCTGATCAGTTAAATTATTCATGCTTTCAATTCTTTCCAGAAAGTTTTAGCTAAATTAATATTTGATAAGTCAAATAAAGTTTTTAGACCAGTTGGTGATGTGACATTTATATCTCCATTAAGTTTTTGATCTATAAAGTCTATACCTGAAAAAAATATATTTTCTTTTTTTAAATCTTTGGCAATTATTTTAGAGATCACCATTTCTTTATTTGTAAGTTTAGTATTTACAGGCATTGCACCCTTGCTCATGTTGCTCAAGTATGAACCTTTTTTGGGAATTCTTGATATTGCCCCAACAACTTTTCCATTAATAATGAAAACTCTTTTATCTCCTTTTTCTATTTTTGGTAAAAAAGATTGTATCATTATATGATCATGAATTTTAATGAATTTCTTTATTTTTTTTTGATCAAATTTTTTAAGAAGCAAAATATCATTGCCACTGTAACTATGTATTGGTTTTATAATTATCTTATTGTTTTTTGAAAAAATTTTTTTTATCTCAATTAAATCTTGGGAAAAAAGTGTGTTAGGCATAAATTTTTTATATTTTGCTGAATAGAGTTTTTCTGAAATATTTCTAATTGAAGTAGGATCGTTGATTATTTTTACTTTTTTTTTTAAGTGATCAAGAATGTAAGTTGTTGATATATATTCAAGATTAAAAGGTGGATCTTGTCTTATAAGAATAAATTTACAATTTTCTAAGTTTAAGTTTTGTTTTTTAATTATTTTAAAAAATTTTTTAGAGTTATAATTAAATGAAATAAAATATCCTTTAGCTATTACTTTGCCATTTATAATTGATAAATTTTTTGGCTCATAATAAAAAATCTTATATTTATCTTGAATCTCATTTGCTAGAAATATACTTGTGTCGGTAATTGGATTAAGGGTTGAAGGATGATTTCCCTGAATTGCTACAATTTTATTTGTCATACATTGTTTCTAAATTTTCTTTTGAAAATTTATTAATCATATGATGAGCATTTGTCATTTTGTCTTCTGTAATTTTATTTAGGTGATTGAGAAATAAAGTTTCATTTTTTCCATTTTTATTTGCAATATCTCTTTTCTCCAATCCTTTGTTTGATAATTTAAGCAATTCTTTCGACCAATATAATAAATCTTTACCCATTAACTGAGTATTGAAACCATTTTTTGGCGCTTCTAAATAAGCATTTATAATTTTATTTTTGTCCCATTTTGAAATTAGATCATAAGTTTCATCTAAATTCCCATAAAGGATACCTATGTTGTAAGCTGGTCCTGAACACAAACAATCCCAACCACATGTATCCATTGATCTCAATTCAATATATTTCTTAAGTCTGTTTTCTGTGAAAATGGTACTTAGATGGGTGGTCAGATCTTTTTCCGAAGGTAAACGATTTTCTATTTCATCAATTTTACCATCCATAAAGTCTTTAAAATAATATTTGTTACCAGAAATATAGGTGTCTTTATTTTCGATAAATAATAATGAAGAATTTATAATAAAATCAGCATATTTTTCAAAATTCATATCTTCAAAAAATATGGAAGGTAAACCACCTCTAGATGTGTTTTGCCAAACTTTTGATCTATAAGATAAGTATCCACTGTTCGATTTTTCAACTAGAGATGAATTTGCAAATAGAGCTATTGAAATGGGCACAAGTGCATTCACCACTTTAAATTTTTTAACAAAGTCTTCCTCAGAATTATAATCTATGTTTAGTTGCGTACCACAAGTTCTATACATCATATCTAAGCTCAGCTGACCTCCTTGAGGCATATCTTTTGTCATTAGTTCGTAACGTTGTTTAGGATTGTTTGGAATTTCATCTAATTTAGAAATTGGATCAAAACCTGCACTTACAATCCTGATATCAAGTTTTTTAGCAACTTGTTTTAATTCAAATAAATAATCTTGTGACTCAGCGCAGGCCTCATGAATGTTATTTAGTTTTGCTCCGGATAATTCAATTTGATTACCTGGCTCCAAAGTAATGTTACGCCCTTCTTTACTAAGACCAATTATATTATTTTTTTCTTTAATTGGTGCCCAACCAAATTCAGTTAAGCCAGCAAACATTTCTAAGATTTTTTTGTAGTCAATTCTTTTATTGGTATTTAGGTCAAATAAAAATTTTTCATGCTCAATACCAATTTTAAAATCTTTGTCTGCTTTTATACCTGAATTAAAATAGTCGATAATCTTAGATTTAGAATCCATCATGTGGTCTAATAAATAGTTCTTTATATGCTTCTTTCAAGAAGAGAGTAGGGTTTTCTAGCAAAAATTCTCTTAACCATTGGCTTAAAATCATTTAAAGACAAGCTTTTATAATTTGGATCAAATGAGGCCTGATCCCATTTTTCACAAAAATTTACCGTATCCGCATAATATTCATGACCTTTATATTTATCTCTTAAATTTCTATTTCTTCCTAAATGGTGAGCATAATAATACATTTGGAACTCGCCATGCTTTTCAATTATCCAATGTGTTTTTTTTGTAACATAAGGCTTTAATACAGCTGCAGCATACTCCGAGTGATTGAGTGGAGCCAATTCATCGCCTATATCATGCAATAGGGCAGCAACAATCATTTCTTCATCAGCTTTATCATTTAATGCTCTTGTGGCTGATTGCAGTGAATGTTCTAATCTTGTAATTTTGTAGCCTTCAAGAGTCGATTGCAAACCTTCCATAAATTTTAAAATTCTATCTGCAGTACCATCAATATAATTTTTTTCATGTTTATCTAAAAGAAGGTATTCTTCTTTTGTACCATCTTTCATTTGAGTAAAATTTACTGTTTTCATTAATTATTAGAAGCAGTGCTTAATAATGAAAGTTGTGTAATTTTATTATCACCTAAGTCATCAATAAGTTTGACAGGATAATCACCTGTAAAGTAATGATCTGTTAGTTGAGGATAATTCTCATTTCTATTTTCAAAACCAATAGCTCTATACATTCCGTCAATAGATAGAAATTTTAAAGATTTTGCTCCTATATATTCACAAATTTCTTCAGTTGTTTTGTTTGCTGATAATAATTCTTTTTTTGTTGGTGTATCAACACCATAAAAATCTGGAAATTTAATTTCGGGACAAGCTATTTTTACATGAACTTCTTTAGCACCTGCATCATATAACATTTTTACAATTTTGTGTGAGGTAGTACCCCTAACAAGCGAGTCATCAACTAAAATAACTTTTTTGTTTTCAATTGCTGTTTTATTTGCATTTAGTTTTAGTTTAACCCCTAAACTTCTAATCTGCTGACTAGGTTCAATAAAAGTTCTACCCACATAGTGATTTCTAATTAATCCTAATTCAAAGTTTAAATTTAAATGTTGTGCAAATCCTAGAGCAGCCGCATTACCAGAATCTGGAACAGGCACAACCACATCTGCATCTATTTCATTTTCTTTTGCTAATTGAACACCAAGATTTTTTCGATGTTCATAGGCTGTTTTTCCATTAAGAATACTATCCGGCCTTGAAAAATAAATATATTCAAATACACATGGTCTTATCTTCTTTGGAGGAAAAGGTTTGATACTTTCTAATTTATCATCTTCAATCAAAACAATCTCACCATTTTCAACTTCTCTTACAAATTTCGCACCAATAATATCTAGCGCACATGTTTCTGAAGCTAAAACATAACTATTTTTTATTTTTCCAATAACTAATGGTCTTATTCCAAAAGGATCTCTTACTCCTACCAAAGATTTTTGTGTTAACATAACAAGAGCATAACCACCTTGAATTTGAAAAATAGCATCAACAATTTTATCGATTGTTTTTGTTCTTTTTGATCTTGCTATTAACTGAACAATTGTTTCCGTGTCAGATGTTGTGTAAAAGATAGCTCCATCCTCTACTAATTTTTTTCTTAATGTAATCGAATTTGTTAAATTTCCATTATGAGCAACGCCAATACCACCGGCGTTAGTATCTGCAAAAAAAGGCTGAATATTTCTTAGAGTGTTACTACCAGTAGTACTGTATCTGTTGTGGCCAATTGCAAAGTTTCCTTTTAATTTACTTAAAACTTTTTCTTTATTAAAATTATCACCTACAAGTCCAAATCTTTTTTCAGAATAATATTTTTCACCATCAAAGCTTACAATTCCGCAACCTTCTTGACCTCTATGTTGTAATGCGTGTAATCCAAGAGCAGTTATTGCAGAAGCATCTTTTATATTACTAACTCCAAAAACACCGCACTCTTCATTTAATTTTGATTTAAAGTTCTTGAATTTTGTCTTTAGCATCTTGGTATTCATCTTCGTCTGGAATTTCATCACTTAAAAAACTACTACCTTTTTCTATTATTGAGAATGTTATAGATTCATCTGTATCAATTGGCCAGTCTTTATAATCAAAAAAATTATTAACTGTTGAAAAAATACAAATACAAACAATATAAGTCCTAAGTATTCCAAAGAAAAAACCGAATATTTTATCTACCTTACCTAAACTAGATAGTTTTATAGCTTTTTTTAAACCTTTATTTATCATTAATATAATAAACAAAATTAAGATAAATAATCCTACACCTAATATTATATCTAAAACATATTCATTTTTACTAAAGTCAGACACATAGGGTTTAACTATTGGAAAAAGATACAGTGTAAAAACATATGACAATAGCCATTTACTTGCAGAAAGTAGACTTGAAATAAAACCATTTATGTAACACTGGATGACTGAAAATATTAATAAAGTAAAAAAAAATAAATCAATTGGAGAAGAGTTTAAAAAAAAATCTTTTATATTTTCAATTATATTTTCAACCATAATTTTAAAATGGTCTAACTTTTAAAATTAGAGAAGGTAGTAATGTTAAAACAGATATCATAGCAAGCAACATAGCTATACCAGTAAAAACTCCAAAATAAATAGTAGGTATAAATTTTGATAATACCAAAATAGAAAAACCAAACACAATTGTTATTGATGTGTTTAAAATTGCAACCCCAACTGTTGAGTGACAGGTTTTCAAAGTTTCTTCATAATTTTGAATACGAGAGTATTCTTCTTTAAATCGATAAATGTAATGAATACTATTATCTACAGCAATACCAATTGTGATTGCAGCAATTGTTATAGTCATCATGTCTAAAGGTATTTCTAAAAGCCCTATAATTCCCAAAATAAAAAAAGCGGCAATAAAGTTTGGTACAACTCCGATTAAAGATAATTTAATATTTCTAAACAAAATTAGAAACATTCCAAATATTCCAATCATGACCAAACCTAGAGTTAGTATCTGAGATTTAAATAAACTTTGTAATAAATTGTTAAAAAGAATTAATACACCAGCAAGCTTAAATTCACTTTTATCTAAACCAATTTCATTTTCTAAGTCATAATTTATTTTATTAATTAAATCATTACGTCTTAAGTTTTCTTGAGAATCAATAATTCTAAGATTTATTCGAGCCTCATTATCTTTTATTGAAATATATGGATCAATAATTTCTGTTTTTATATTCTCCGGGATTTTAGAATATAGAACTCCCATTTCCAATGTACCTAATGGTTTGTTATTGTTTAGTTGTGTTGCAACATCAATAATTGAAGAGAAGGATAAAACTTTTCCTATTTCTGGCAATCCATCTAAATAATTGTGTACAGATTTTATTTTATCTATCTTATCTTTTGTAAACCAATATTTTTCATCATTAGTATCCTCTTCATTTTCCCAATCATCAAAATCATCATCTTCATTACTTTCATTAGTTTCAACTTTAGGAAATTTGATAATTACTTCCAATGGTGTTGTTCCTCCTAGCTCTTCATCAATTAATTTCATTCCTTTATAAATTTCAGTGTCTTTATCAAAGTAATTTATAAAACTGTTTTCAACTTCGAGCTTACTTATTCCAAGTATACTCAAAGTTATAATTATAATTGTTACCCCAAAAATAGAATTTTTATTATTGACTGATAAATTTCCTAAAAATTTTGTTACTTTAGAGTCCTTTTCCTCTTTAAGAGAAATATTGCTACTTGGTGCAAAACTTAAAAGGGTAGGCAACAAAGTAAATGTGATTAAAAAAGATGTTATTAAACCAAATGTCATCATCCAACCAAAATCAATAATTGGTTTTATTTCGCTAAAAATTAAAGATAAAAAAGCACACACTGTAGTTAGTACAGTGTAAAGTATTGGCCAAAACATTTTTCCAGTTGTTAGAGATAAGATTTCGAAATTTGTTTTATCCTCAAACTCTTTTCTTAGTTGAAGAAATCTTGTACTCATATGGATATTCATTGCCATTGTAAGAATTAACATTAAGGCGATGAAGTTTGATGAGATAACTGTCACTTTCCATCCTAATAATCCCAACAATCCCATCATTATTATAACTGAAAAAAAACAACTACTTATTGGGACTAAAATCCAAATTAATTTACGAAATACAAACCACAGAGTAGCTATGATAAATAGCAGAACTCCAATACCGAAGACGATGATATCACTCTTGATGAATGTCATCATATCATCAGCAATCATTGGAATACCACCAAGGTAAATTTTTCCAACACTTTCATAACTTTTAATAATGTCTCTAATCTCCAGGATATTTTGATGATTTTGTTTTTTTATTTTATCTTTGAACTCTTCAATCTCTTTTTTTGATTTATTATCAACATCCTCAAGTTCTTTATTTTTTTTTATATTAACAATTATTCCACTTGTTTTGCCATCAATACTAATGACAAAATTTCTAAAAACAGGACTGTTCAAAATTTCTTTAAATCCTCTTTCTCTGTCAACTTCTTCATCTTTTAAGGTTTTAAAACTCTCAAGTCTTTCTTGCAATGAAGCATCAGAATTATTTAGTAATGGGATATCAAGAAGTGTAATTACGCTATGAACCCATTCCAGACTTTGAATTTTATATTTTAAACTTAAAAGGTTATTAATTGATGTTTCCGATATCATTGATTCATTTGGCGTATATGTGAGAACCAAAAACTCTTTAGAACCATACCGATTTGTAATTTCTCTAAGATATTCTAAATCCGGATCCCCTTCGATCAAAAGTGTTTCAGATGATGCATCTAATCTAAAGTCTTTAGAAAAATAGCCAAAGCTTAATAATGCTATAATTAAAAGTATAAATATTGATTTTGGGTTTTTTAAAATAGTGCTTTGATATAATTGAGCAAACATTTTTACTCACTATATATTTTAAATTAGTTAATTTGAGTATCTTTAAATTTGGTATACATTGCCTCAAATTCAAGCATTATATTGCCTGTTGGTCCGTGTCTTTGTTTACCAACTATTATTTCTGCCAGATTCGAAACCTCATTCATTTTTGCTTGCCATTCAGCGTGCTCTACGGTTGCAGGTCTTGGTTCTTTTCTCTCTAAATAATAAGCTTCTCTATAAACAAACATGACAACATCAGCATCTTGTTCAATAGATCCCGACTCTCTTAAATCTGCAAGTTGAGGTTTTTTATCATCTCTTTGTTCGACAGCTCTTGAGAGCTGAGATAAAGCAACTACAGGAACTGACAGTTCTTTTGCTATTGCTTTTAAGCCTTGAGTAATTTCTGAAATTTCTTGCACTCTGCCATCTCTATTATTTATTGAACCTTTCATTAACTGAATATAATCAACAACGATCATATCTAATCCAAATAATCTTTTAATTCTTCTTGCTCTATTACTCATAGCAGCAATACTGATTGCTGGAGTTTCATCTATATAAAGAGGAAGCTCTGCAATATTTTTTGAGGTTTCTATGAATTTATCAAACTGCTCATCTGAAATTCTTCCTCTTCTAATATCGTTTGATTTAATCCTAGATTGCTCAGCCAAAATTCTAGTAGATAATTGCTCAGAAGACATCTCTAAAGAAAAAAATGCTATTGAAGATTTCTTTCCACTTTCCTGAAGTTTTTGCGCTGCATTAAATGCAATATTTGTTGCAAGAGCTGTTTTACCCATTGATGGTCTTCCTGCAATTATAATCAGATCAGATTGGTGCAATCCACCAAGTCTATCATCTAAATCTCTTAATCCAGTAGGGACACCCACAATTCCTTCATCATTTTTGTAAGCAGCTGAAGCCATTTCAATCGTTTGTCTCATAGCTTCATCAAATTTAACCATTGAAGAACTAAATGAACCTTTTTCTGCTAAATCAAATAACAATCTTTCAGAATTTTCAATTATATTTTGACCACTAACATCCAAGTCATTTAATTTTGCACTATCAATTGTTTGTTCTGAAATTTTTATTAATTCTCTTCTTACAAACATATCGTAAATAATTTTTGAATACTCAATCGCTTGTCTCGAAGAAGTTGAAAATTTTGTAATTTTTACAAGATACTCTGGAATATTGATTTCATCTTTTTCATCTTCAAAGTAATTCTTCAAGGTAATTGGATTTGCCAGCATCCCTTTGTAAATTAATACTTCAATTGCAGAAAATATTTTTTGATGCATTGGATCATAAAAATTTTGGCTTGAAATTATTGTATTAACTTCATCAAATATTTCATTGGTTACAAGTATTGAACCAATAACAGCTTGTTCTGCTTCAATATTATTTGGCAATTCTTTAAAGTTGTCTTTAACAATACTTAAGTTTGTTTCCATGATTTTGATCATAGAATGATAAACCTAAATTTAAATAAAATTTATTTCTTGGGGAAAAGTTTGTATAATTACTACTGAATGGATTCAGCTGACTCTACATTCACTACTATCTCTGCATCAACTTCAGAGTGTAAAGAAACTTTTACTTTAAACTTTCCAATTGATTTAATCTCATCAACCGGTTGTATCATTGAGGGTTTAATTTCAATTTTTTCCACAGTATAAATAAGCTTAGATATTTCTGTAGGCTTCACTGAACCATAAAGCTCATTATTTTCTGTGCTTAATCTTTTAACTGTATATTCTTTTTTGTTTATTTTTTCTGAAATTGATTTTGCATCTTGTTTCTTTTCATTATCTTTTTTTGATAACTCGGATTTAATTTTTTCTACTTCAGCGATATTATCTTTTGATGCATAAAGCGCTTTTTTATTTGCAATCAGAAAATTTCTAGCAAAACCTCTTTTAACATCGATTATTTCACCGATAGTTCCAATTCTCTTGATATTTTCTAATAAAATAACTTTCATTTAAATTAACGCTAAACTTCTTGCTCTCTTAATTGATAAAGCTAATTCTCTTTGTTTTTTCTGACTTACATTCGTTATTCTTGAAGGCAAAATCTTACCATTTTCAGAAACATATCTTTTTAAAAGCTTCACATTTTTATAATCAACCTTTGGAGCTCCTTTTACTGATAATGGACAAGTTTTTTTAAATTTATACTTGTTAGGTTGAAATATGCTTAATTTTGCAAAGTTACTTTGTTTACTTTTTTTATTTCCTGATTGTCTTTTAGGCATAATTAATTCTTAGTTTCTTTCTTTTCAGTTTCTCTATCGCTATTAAAATAGTTAGTATCTAAATCAAATTCTTTTACTTTAATTGTTAGATATCTAAGTAATTTTTTGTCTATAGCTTCATTTTTTTCAAGCTCATCTATCATTTTGCCATCACCCTTAATTTTGAAATGAATGTAGCTACCTTTTTTATTCTTTTTAATTAAGTGTGATAGATTGATTAATCCCCAGTTCTCTGTTTTTACAATTTCACCCTGATTTTTTTCAACAATTTTTGAGTACTTTTCAGTTAACTGTTTTATTTCCGCTGTAGACGTATCTTGACGTGCTATAATTGTGTGTTCGTATAAGTTCATATTAATTCTTTGATAAAAAGTGAGGATATACTATTATAATTATTATTTTACAACACATAATTAACAATATAGTCATTAATTTTTTATATGTTTTCAGTAGTTTTTCCAGGTCAAGGCTCTCAAGTTGTCGGAATGGGTAAAGAGTTTTATGATAAACATAAAATAGTTCAAGATCTTTTTAATGAAGCTGATGAAACCCTAGGTTTTAGCCTATCTAAACTCATTATAGATGGACCTAAAGATGATCTTGATTTAACTATAAATACTCAACCTGCTATTTTTTTAACTAGTTACTCAATATTTAAAGTAATTAAAGATGAACATAATATAGATCTTAGTAATGCCCATGCGTTTGCTGGCCATTCTTTGGGAGAATACTCTGCTTTGGCTTGTGCAGGTTATTTAAATTTTAATGAAACTTTAAAAATTTTAAAGTTGAGAGGTGAGTCTATGCAAAATGCGGTTCCGAAAGGAATAGGGGGAATGCTAGCGGTGTTAGGTACAACAACTGAAATTATAGAAAAAATATTAGATGAAAATAAAGACAACTTTCAAGCTCAAATTGCAAATGATAATTCAGATGGCCAGATAGTAGTAAGTGGTAAATTAGAAGATTTGAAAAAAATGATGGAAAATTTAAAAGAGAACAAGATAAAGAATATACAATTACCTGTAAGCGCCCCATTTCATTGCTCTTTGATGGAAAAAGCAACAGAAAATATGATAGGACCGCTAAACAACTTAAGCATAGAGCCAGTTGACATTAATATAGTTTCAAATGTAACAGCCTTAGCGGTTAATGAACCATCGAAAATTAAAGAATTGCTTATTAAGCAAATTGAAAACAGAGTTAGATGGAGAGAAAGTGTACTTAAGATGATAGATGAGGGGGTAGATAACTTTATTGAAATTGGTCCAGGTAAAGTTTTAGCTGGATTAATTAAAAGAATAAATAAACAAGTTAAAACAATCTCAATTAACAGTGAAGATGATATAAAAAATATAAACATATGATGATAGATCTTAAAAGTAAAAATATAATTGTGACAGGTGCTTCTGGGGGAATTGGAAATTCTATTGTAGAAAAATTGAATTTGAGCGGAGCTAATATTTTGGCCACTGGTACAAGAGAAGAAAAACTGAAAGAGTTAAAAGAAAAATTCAATAATATTAAAACTTTAAGGTTTGATATTTCTAATCACGAAAAGATTGAGGAATTTATCGAAAACGCAATAAACGAGCTTGGTGGAAGTTTGGATTGTATAGTTAACAATGCCGGAATAACAAAAGATAATCTAACAATAAGAATGAATATGGAAGAGTGGTCTAAAGTTATAGACATTAATTTAACATCAACTTTTTTAATGAGCAAATATTCAATTAAAAAAATGTTAAAAAATAAATCTGGAAAAATTATAAATATAACTTCAGTTGTAGGTCATACTGGAAATGTAGGACAAGCAAATTACACTGCTTCAAAAGCAGGAATAGTTGCAATGTCTAAAAGTTTAGCAATTGAATACGCAAAAAAGAATATTAATGTTAACTGCATTTCACCTGGATTTATCAGTACAGCTATGACGGATAAAATTGACGAAAAATTTAAAGATTCAATAATTTCAAAAATCCCTGCAAGTAGATTAGGAAAACCTGAAGATGTAGCTAATGCAGTTGTTTTTTTGGCATCCACAGCCTCAGACTATATTAATGGAGAGACAATTCACGTAAATGGTGGAATGTATTTAGGTTGACAAAATAAGTATTTCTACTATTAACGAAATTACAACAATAAAGGATTATTATGTCAGATGATGTTTCAAGCAAAGTAAAAAAAATAGTAGCAGATCACTTGGGTATTGATGAAGCTAAAGTAACAGAAGAATCAAGTTTTATCGATGATTTGGGTGCAGACAGTTTAGATACCGTAGAATTAGTGATGGCTTTTGAAGAAGAATTTGGATCTGAAATTTCAGATAGTGAAGCTGAAAAAATTCTTACTGTAGGTGATGCTATTAAATTTATAGAAGGTAAGGCCAATTAAACAAATCATGCCCATACGTAATGATGGGACAATGATAATTTTATCTTCACCATCTGGTGCGGGTAAAACTACGCTTGTAAATTTACTTTCAAGATTAGATAATTTCGAGATATCCATTTCTCATACCACTCGAAAACCAAGACCTCAAGAACAACAAGATAAAGATTATTATTTTGTAAGCGAGGAAGAGTTTAAGAGATTGATCAATAACCAAGAATTTTTAGAGTATGCGAAGGTATTTAATAATTTGTACGGCACAACAAGAACTCCAGTTATAAATAAGCTAAATGAAGGAAAAAATGTATTATTTGATATTGATTGGCAAGGTGCTGATCAAATAAAAAACAAAAAGTTAGATTATAGATTAATTACATTTTTTATATTACCTCCAAGTAAAGAAATTCTCTTTGATAGATTGTCTAATAGAGACATGAAAGACAAACTTATAGCTGAGGAAAGAATGAAACAATTTAGCAGAGATGTTTTGCATTGGATTAATTATGATTATGTGGTCATCAATGACAATCTTGATGAATGCTTCTTAAGAATTCAAAATTTAATTACTGCTGAAATTAAAAATGGTTCAAAAGACTATGATAAAGATTTTGTCAGAAACCATGTTGAAAAACTAACTAGTTAATTTTTCATATTCTTCAGTTAGTAAAAAATAATCATTGAGACTAAGGTTTTGAGGTCTTAAATTTAAATCAATATTTAGTTTTTCTGCTATCTCAGATTTTCCATTAAAAATAACATTAAAAGGTTTTTTAATCATTTTTCGCCTGTGATTAAAAAAAACTCTAGTTATATATTCCAAATTAGATGATTTTTTAAAGTTATAAAACTTTTTTTTAGGTTCAAATTTTAGAACAGAGCTATCTATTTTTGGTTTTGGGGAAAAACTAGCTGGACTTACATCACAAATTTTTTTTATATCTAACTTCCAATTTGCTAGAACTGACAGTCTGCCATAATTTTTGGTATCACTTTCAGCTAAAATTCTATCAGCTACCTCTTTTTGAAACATCAGAATTAGTTTATCAAACCAAAATAAATTATCTAAATTTACTATCCATCTACAAATAATTTCTGTTGAAATATTATAAGGCAGGTTTCCAAATACAGTTAATTTTTCTTTTGATATATCTTTTTCATTTATTTTTAGAATATCACCATTAATTATAGATAACTTATTTCCAAATTCTTTTTCTAATAATTCAGCTAAAGAATTGTCTTTTTCAACAACATAAAATTTTTTTGGATTTTTTTTTAAAATTGCAGTCGTTAAGTTTCCTGTACCAGGGCCTATTTCTAAAATTGATTTATTTTCAATCTCTGAACTTGAAATTATTTTATCAATAATATTCTTATCAATTAAAAAGTTTTGACCAAGACTTTTTTTTGCTATGACCACTATCTATCTAAAAATTCAATCGCTCTTATCAAACTCAAAGGATTAGATCTGTTTTTTCTAAACATTTTTATATTAGGACCATGATCTGGAGATACTCTAACAAATGGAAGGCCTAGCGTAATATTAATTGCATCAAATTCATATAAAGTTTTTAATGGAGTTAATACTTGATCATGATACATTCCAACAATCACATCAAATTTATCTCTATTACTTTTTTGAAATATTGTGTCAGCAGGAAAAGGACCTTTAATTTTCAAACCCTTTTTATTAAGCTTTTCAACACATGGTTTAACAATTTTTTCATCTTCATTAAATTTTGAAACACTCTCACAGTGAGGATTTAATCCAGTAACTGCTATATTTGGTTTTCTTTTTAAATGATTTTTATAAAATTTATTAATTAGGATAATTTTATCAAAAATATTTTTTTTATTTAAACTCTTAGAGATATTTTTTACTGGTAAATGGGTTGTGATTGGACAGACTGATTGTCTGTTATTAAAGATAAGCATTGCTACATTTTTAACTTTAAATTTATTAGCTATATATTCTGTAACACCTAGGAACTTTTTATCTAAAAAAATCTCTTTTGTTATTGGGCCATTTATAAATTTGTTTGAAATTTTTAATTTGATTAATTTGAAGACCTCGTCAAAACATTCTTTAACATATTGTTTGATTACTTTTTTTTGATCTATTTTTTTTAAATCTAACTTAATGTCAATAATATTAAGACAATTTTTATCTAGTTTTAAATGGTTAATTTTTTTTGTGTTAATAATATTAACTTTTTTTTTAAACCTAAAGATTTTCATTTCCTCTTTAAGAAGTTTATGAGATGTTATTAGTAAGATAGGATTTTTGACCTTAATTTTTTTCAGAGTCTTGAAAAAAATTTCAAAAAAAATACTTTTTGGATCACCAGCTATAATTAAAATTGGTTTATAATTCATTAATTATAAATTCTTTTTCAACTTTTTTGTAATATATATTTGAAAACTGGTTTAATTGCTCATTTCTTTTTGCATTAGCAATTGTTTCAATTTCTTTTTCAATATCAATTTTTTTTTCTTCAATTTTAATGTCTTTTAATTTTAAGATTATAAATCCTCCAGGAATCGTCACAGGATTTGTGTATTCATTTGTTTTTATTTTTGATATTTCTTTTAAAATTGTATCACTTACAGATGTTTCTTTGATCCATCCTAAATTCCCACTTGCTTTTGCGCTATCGGAAATACTATATTTCACTGCAGCATTCTCAAATCCTATCTTATCAATTTCATTTTTTATTATTGATAATTTATTTTCATAATTTTCATTTTCTTTAATATCAAATACTATTTCAGACAAATTATAATTTTTAATTTTTTCTCTATTGTTTTTTTGAATGTCTTTTCTTATTTTATTTAAATCTATCTGAACTTTTGATGAATATTTTGAAAAAACTAAATCATTCCACAAAGCTTCTATAATTATTTTTTCTTTAAAATTATTGAAGTCAATATTGTAATTTTTTAAATGAGCTTTTAATTCATCTAAACTTTTCATATTTAGCCTTAAATAAACATTCTTAACTAAAGGGTCTAAAAATTTTTTTTCAATTTCTATTTTTTCTACATAATTTAGTATTTCTTTTCGTTTTATTTTTTCTCGTATTAAAGAATTTTTTGCAATTTGAATAATTTGCTCTTCTCCAATATTTTCTAGTTCTCTATTTAAAGAAATTAAGTATCGGTATTCCTCTTGTATGTCCAAACTTGTAATTATTTCATTTCCTACTTTTAGGATTATTTGATTTTGTAAAGCTTGAGTATTATTTGACACAAAAATATTCAAAATAATTAAAAGAATTATAAGAAGTCTTATCATTATTATTGATCTACTTTTTGTTCAAAAGTGGATAAAGGAATTATTGTAACTGTGAATAGCAAGTCTTCATTTGGTTTTAAATCCCTATCTGCATAATAAGTCTTTTTATATTTAATACCGGCAGTAAGACAATCATTTTTATATTCATAAACTAAATCATAATATTCAGTTAAATTAATTTTTCTATTTCTTCTAGTCGTAAATTTAAGAAAATTTGAATCGTTGAAGTTATAAGAAGTTTTGTTTTCTAATGTATTTGTTGAGCCTATCAATCCATTTTTTTCAATGAAGTTAAATTCTGTGCTAAGTTTTTTTATACTAAGATTTGTATTCAATGAATTATACTCAAAATTTTTCATATTTTCATTTACAGAAAAATCATAACTTAGGTTAAAGTTTTTATTAAAATTGTTTTTGAATCTTCCAAATAAGTTTGAATTTTTTTTATCAAGAGATGAGCTTGTTGGTATACTCTGCTCATGTTTATCTCTAAATAATTTTGCAAGCTTGAATTCAAAATATTTATTTACATCTTTAATTTTAGATTTTTTGTAATCTACGCCCAATGTAAGTGATTTCCCAGCTTCTAAAGTATCGTTTAATCCCAATCGATTTATATTGAATATATTTTCAGTTGTAATAAGCCTTTCTTTAGATGTGGAATTTATCATCCCGCTCTCACTTAATCTTAGTGATAATTTAGGCGTTAGGATATCTTTTGTTTTGTTACTTGATTTAGTTAATGGCAACGATGAGGCCATTTCAAAAAGGCTTTTTCCGTCAACTTGAAGTGAATTTGTGTAAATTGTATCATTTTTAGCTGATCTATTAACATTTTTGAAATATGCATTAAAATTATTTTTTATTCCATAATTTGAAATCCAATCGAATGATTTATAATTGATATCATTTATAATTCTAGAACTTAAATTATTTGTATTTGAAAGTTTATTGTCTCCACTTGAAAACAAATCGAAGTTACCATTAAGTTTTTCAGCAGAAATAGTTTTTGAGAAATTGTAATAGGGAAACACATATTGGTATCTATCACTGTTTGTACCACTTAAAGTTTCATATGCAGAAAAACCTGACGTTAGATTAAAATCGCTGTTTGAAAGTGTATATTTTATTTCATTTTTTGTTTTATTTTTTTCAGAAGGTTTCAAATTTACATTTGAAAGATCTGTATCAAATACTTTTAAATATGTGTCATTACTAACTTTTTCTATATTTATTTGTAATTCGCTCAAGTCGTAATCAGGAAAATTAAAGTCATAATTAAATTGAGCAAATAAGTGTCCAATACTTTTTGTCTTAGCAGTGGTAGAAGATTTATATTTGCTTACTAAACCTACATCCGATTCTAAATAAGAATTTTTTGTTATTTGTCTGTACTCAGTTTGTAATGAAGTTTTGTTATCATCATATATAGTTGGTTTGAATGTTAAATCTTTATTTACGTCTAAAACTTTGAAATATGGCAAATAAAAAGATGAGCCTAAATTATTAGAATTGTTAAATTGTGGTTTTAAAAAACCTGATTGCCTTTTTACAGTTGGATCTGGGTGAAAAAATTTTGGAAAATATGCTACCGGCACATCATAAATTTTTAAAATTGCATTATCATAAACCATCTCTTTATTTTGTTTATCATGAGTGATTTTCTCTGCTTTAATACTCCAAGGTGTACAATCTTCATTTTTTTGACAACTTGTAAATACACCCTTATTTACAATTGTTTTATTATTATCACCTTTAGATGACACACCATACAAACGAGGATCATTTTTAGTATTGTCAAATATATCTTTAGCTACATAAATTTTTGTATCCGTAGATAAAAATTCATTTGAATTTAGATTGATGATGCCTTCAGCAAAATTAAACTTATCAGAGTAAATCTTTTTCGTATCATCAGTTATGTTAATATTTTTACCTTTTAAAATCTCATCAGTTATTGAGTATCTAAAATTATCTAATTTAATTAGTCGATTGTTATTATCTTCTATGATGCTTAAATTATCTGAAATTAACACCTCGGCTTTTTTATCATAGGTTACGTCTTCAGACTCAAAATCATATTTTGATGAAATTTTAGCCTTTGTTTTGCCTTCACTAAAAAAAGTTTCATCATTTTTTTTATATAAAATTTTTTCAGATAAAATTTTTATATTTTCAACCTTATCCTCAATAACAACTTTTTCTTTAATCGTTATTGTTTCAAATTTTTTATTATACTCAAGATAATTTGATGTAATTTTCAAACCTTCCTTATTATTTGCAATCACATTTCCATTTGCAATAAAGAGATTCAAGATTTTATTATATTCAAAAGTATCTGATTGAATTTCAAACCCATCATCTTTGCTCGTAATCGTTCCTCTCTTTAAACCTTTTATTACGTTACCATTCTCAGTAATTTCAATCTCAGTTACATCAAAATTAAATTGCTCATTAGCATTAATTTCTTTTGTAAATAGAGCGAAAAATATTAAAGTTATAAGTTTGATTGTTTTATTTTTCATTAATTCCATAAGTAAAAATTAAACTAATAGTGGTAATAATCAAAATTGGCAACCAAACTGAGTAAATTATCGATATTTTCTCAGTATTTCCTAGAACGTTAAAAAAATTATTTAAATAGTAAATAACTACTGACATAGCTAAGCCAAAAGTAATTTTGACGGTAGAATTATTGAAATTTTTACTATTAAACATGATTATGGATGCTAGTAATGTCATGGCGGCAAGGTATAGCGGGTATGAATAAATTTTTTGAATTTGTATATCCACTTCAGTTGTAGAATAATTTAACTGATTATAATTTTCTTTAAGTTCAAACAACTCAAAAATTGTTAAAGCAGAGAGATTAGAAAATAAGTTAGTTATTTTCTGGTAATTGAAATTTGAATTTAAAGTATAAATGTCTTTTCTAATAATTTCTTTTTCAGAATATATTTCAACATCATACAAAACCCATTCATTTTTTTTAACATCAATTTTTTTACTATTTAGATTTCTAATGATATTATAATTTTCGTCAAATTGACTTATAAAAGTATTAATCAAATTTGTACCTTCTAGATTTGAAGCATTAATGATATAAGTTTCTTTTCCAATTTTGTCTTTAATCCACAATCCATTGTTCGTAATTACAACCAAGTATTTTCCATCATCAGTGTAATTAGTTTTAAGTTGTAGATAATAGTTTTTTAAACTTGAAGAAAAATTATAAAAAATACCAATCAATAATAAACTCATTAAAAAAGACATTGTACAAATTACAGTTAAAATTCTTGAGTTTTTTAAACCAGAATATTTAAAAATATTTATTTCATCATTATTAAAAAGCTTAATAAATAAGACTTGCGTAGATAATAAAAAAATAAAAGGAAACATTTCAAATAAAAGATCTGGAGAATTTAATAGCGATGCATAGAGTGGCAAAAGCGCACTTACATCATAGTCTTTAAAAAATTCTATTTCTGTTAAAATATTTAAGATAAAAACTAAACTTAACATCACAGCACTTACATATAGAAAAGAATTTAAAAAGGTTTTGATTAGGAATTTTATATATACTTTCATCTAGTTTTTAATTTAGGTTTTTTGAACAAAAAACACAAAGTTGCGTAAATGATTAAAAATATAATGATAGGTAATGAAAAAATTATCAAATTGTGGTTAAATTCGGTAGTTATGAATTTTAAAACTGACTCAGAAAAAACTATAATTATTATTCCTGATGTAAATACAATATACTTCAACCTGGTATAATTTGGGTTTTCTTTAGAGGAAATAATCAAAAAAAAAGAAATTAAAATTAAAATTGGTAAATAAAATGGAACTATCAATCTTTTATGTAATTCTTTATAAATATTGTATAGATTTTTCTTAGAACAATTAGTGATATCTTGATTGACAGAGCTAGAGTTGGAAAAACTTAAATTCTTTACACAGGTAATTAAAAATTTTGAGGGCATTTCTTGAGTTTTGGTTTTAACAACTGTATTCGTGTCTAAATTATTAAGACTAAAATCTGATTTCTCAAAATTAAAGGTTGTAATTTTATTACCATCACCATTAATTGTTTGACCATTATACAAGACCAAAACTCTATTTTTATTTCTATTTTCAAATATACCAGTTTTTGCAATTGTTATCTGAAAACCCTTGTCTGTGTTTTTTTTCAAATAAATGTTTTTTAAATTTCCATCATCATCTTTTTGATCTGTAAAAATTGTTAATCCTTTTATGGTGTCATTAAATTTTTTTGGTTTAATAAATCCTTCAAGAAAATTAACATCAGAAGATCTTAACAATGAACGTGCTGTATCTAATGTTTTAGGAACAATGAGTGCGTTTAGGAGCATTTGAAATAATAAAACTAATATTGAAAATCCTAAAAAAAAATTAATAACTTGTAATTTGCTAATTCCAAAATTCCAAAAAATTACCATTTCATTATTCGCCTCATATCTAGAAAGAACATTAAAAAAACTAAAAAAAATTGCAAAGGGTAAGATTTTACTTATTATTTTTGGAAAGTTGTAAAGACTATATGAAATATATACTAAATAATCTCTTCCATCCTCAATCATTATGTCCAGAAAATTAACTGCTTGAAATACCCAAATTATTGTACTTGCACTAATGAGAGTAATGAAAAAAAATAACAAGCAATCAGTTAATAATTTTCTAAATAAAATTTTTTTCATTGAATTATGGTAATATTAAACTTATATAACCTTAAATTTTCAGATTGAATCAAAAAATTTATGACAGTCAAATACAGCCTTATAAACAAAATAGATCTTAAAAAAATCAGAAATTTAGGGTTATTTTGTGATGAAAATTTTAACATAATAAACCTCGATAATTTAGGACTTTCCGACAAAAGTTTAATTGCAAATTTAATTAGAAATAACAAAAATCAAAAAAAAAGTATCTTAACAATCAATACTAGTGATAAGCAAAACCTTATTCTTATAAAACTTAAAAGAAATCAAAAATCAATAGACAATGAGAAAATTGGTGCAAAATTTTATGATTTTATCAGATCAAATTCTATTTTTGACTTAACATTCATTGATAAGAATTTTACAGGTCAAAAATTTGATCAATTTTTTATGGAAGAATTCTTACATGGAATTGAATTAAAATCCTATGAATTTAGAAAATACAAATCAAAAAAAGAAATCGAAAATTTTAAAATAAATATTTTTTCAAAAAATAATAAATTTAAGATAACTAATTCAAAGAGATTTAATTCTTTAATCTCAGGTATAAATTTTACCAAAGAATTAGTTTCTGAGCCTGGAAATATTTTGCATCCAGATGAATATGCTAAACGATTATCTTCTTTAAAAAAAGATGGTTTGAAAGTCACAATTTTAGATGAAAAAAAATTAAAAAAATTGGGCATGAATTCACTATTAGGTGTAGGACAAGGAAGTATCAGGGGATCATATTTAGTTTGTTTAGAGTGGAATGGCGCGAAGAACAACTCGAAGCCTCTAGCATTTGTAGGTAAAGGAGTTTGCTTTGATACAGGAGGCATTTCATTAAAACCTGCAAAATTTATGGAAGACATGACTTATGATATGGCCGGGTCTGCAGTAGTTGTGGGATTGATGAAAAATTTAGCATTAAGAAAAGCAAAAGTTAATGCAGTTGGTGTTGTAGGCTTGGTAGAAAATATGCCAGGAGGAAATGCACAACGACCTGGAGACATTGTAAAATCTTATAGTGGCAAAACAATTGAAATATTAAACACTGATGCTGAAGGAAGATTAGTTTTAGCTGACGCTCTAACTTATACTGAAAAAAAATATAAACCAAAATTTATTGTTGATTTAGCAACCTTGACTGGAGCAATAATTGTTTCTTTAGGATCAGAGTATGCGGGTCTATTTTCTAATGATGATAAATTATCTAATCAACTTTATGAGGCAGGGTTGAAGGTTGAGGAAAAAGTTTGGCGAATGCCATTGAATGAAAATTATGATAAGTTAATTAATTCAAAAAATGCTGACATGCAAAACATCAACTATCAAGGTGGTGCAGGCTCCACAACAGCAGCGCAATTTTTACAAAGATTTATTTTAAATAAAACACCATGGGCGCATCTCGATATAGCCGGTATGGCTTTTTCAAAATATAATGGTGCTTTAAATTCATGGGGCGCAACAGGCTTTGGAGTGAGATTATTAAACAAACTAATAGAGGATAATTATGAGTAATATTGAACAAACTTTATCAATCATTAAGCCAGATGCGGTTGAGAGAAATCTTGATAATGAAATTAAAGAAATGTTTAAAAGTAATGGATTTAAAATAGTAAATGAGAAAAAAATCCAAATAGAAAAAGCTGAAGCTGAGAAATTTTATAAGGTGCATGAAACTAAGCCATTTTATAATGATCTTTGCGCATATCTTTCATCTGGTCCGATTGTAGTTATGATCTTAGAGAAAGAAAATGCTGTATTAGCTAATAGAGATTTAATGGGAGCTACCAATCCTAAAGATGCAGCTGAAGGAACTATTAGAAAAAAATATGGAATTTCAATCGATAAAAATTCTGTTCATGGATCTGATAGTATTGAAAACGCAAAAATTGAAATAGACTTTTTCTTTAAAGACTAGAAATAACTTTATTTAGGGCAAGAGGATAAATTTTATGTTCTTGCCTTAGTATTCTTTTAGCTAAAATTTCAGCGTTGTCATTCTTATTAACTTTTACTTTTTTTTGTAAAATTTTTTTTCCAGCATCTAGTTTTGCATTAACAAAATGCACAGTACAACCTGAATATTTCTCATTATTATCTAAGACTCTTTGATGTGTATTTAAACCTTTATATTTTGGCAATAGTGATGGATGGATATTGATTATTTTGCCTTTATAGCTTTTAATAAATTTGCCAGATAAAATTTTCATAAAACCAGCTAAACATACAATTTTTATATTATTTAATTTAAGATATTTTAAAGATTTTTTCTCAGCATTTTTTTTATTTTTGTAATTCAAAATTTCGTAAGGAATTTTAAATTTTTTTGCAAATTTTAAACCCCCAGCGTTTTTTTTGTCAGAAAAAACATATTTTACAGTATATTTTGAATTCTTTAATTTTGAGTATTTGATAAGGTTAAGTAAGTTTGATCCAGTTCCTGATATAAAAACAGCAATATTTACTTTTCTAAGACCAGTTGATCTTACCATTTAATTTAACTCTATTTTGACCGTTTATTTTTGAAATTTTACCAATTACATAAGGTTTAAAATCTTTATCAAAAAAAGTTTGAATCTTATTAAATTTTTTTTGGTTGATAATTAAACAGAAACCCACTCCACAATTAAAAGTTTTAAGCATTTCTTTGTCACTTATTCCTTGTTTTTTTAACCAATTAAATATTTTTTTAACTTTAATTTTATTTAAATCTATTTCAGCTGTTAAATTTTCAGGAATAATTCTCTTTAAATTATCTGCGACTCCACCACCAGTTATATTTGCACATCCATTAATTAAATTATTGTTAAGTAAATTCAAAATTTCCTTAACGTAGATTTTAGTTGGCTTTAATAATTCTCTACTTAGATATTTGTTTTTTTTTAAGTTAATTTTTTTTTCTTTTAAAACATGTCTCACTAAAGAATACCCATTTGAATGAACTCCATTTGAAGGTATTGACAATATCAAGTCTCCTTTTTTAATTTTTTTTTTATTAAGGACTTTATTTTTTTCAACTATGCCTACCGCAAAACCTGCAATATCAAATTTATCTTTTTCATATGTGCCTGGCATTTCAGCAGTTTCACCACCCACTAATTCACAATTAGATATAGCACAACCTTTAACTATACCTTTGATGATAGATTTAAGTTTTGATGAATTTACCTTGTTGATTGATATATAATCTAAAAAAATCAGAGGAGTTGCACCTTGAACAATCAAGTCATTTACACTCATAGCAACTAAATCAATTCCGATAGTATTAAATTTGCTCAAAGTATTTGCTATTTCTATTTTTGTCCCAACACCGTCTGTACATGCTACAATCTGAGGGTTTTTGAATTTTTTAGAAATATTAGTTATTGATCCAAAACCACCAATGTTTGATAACTTTTTTTTGCCTTTTTTATTTGTATTTAATTGTGAAATAAATTTTACAAAATTATCTGCGGCTGCAATATTTACTCCGCTTTTTTTATAGGTTAAGTTTTTTGAAATCATTTTTTAAAATATGAATATAAAATTATTAATTATTCAAAAACATATATATCTATTTTTATTATTATTTTCTTTAAGTTATTTTTTTTTATCCACAAATAATGCTTTTTCAAAAAATTTAAAAATTGAAAATATTGAAATTTCAAAGAAATTTGATGAAAAGTTTAATAGAGATAAAGTTATAGATGAAGGATTTAATTTAGCATTTAAAGAGCTAATATCTATGCTGGTTCAATCTCAAGATCAATCAAAAATAAAAAATATTACTTTAGAAAATATTAAAATTTTGATTGAAAATTTTTCAATCAAAGAAGAAAAATTTCTTAATAATATGTATTATGTGTCTCTAGATGTAGAGTTTAGTAAAAGAAAAATATTTAGTTTATTGGAAAAAAAAAATGTTTTTCCTTCTCTGCCCAAAAAAAAGAAAGTTATGTTTATTCCAATTTTAATTGATGAAGAAAAAAATGATATTGTTCTTTTTTCAGAAAGTAAAATTTATAATAACTGGATTAAAAATAATGATAAAAAAGACTTGCTAGAATATATTTTACCCAATGAAGATTTGGAAGATGTTAATATCATTAGAGAAAACTATTCTGATTTAGAAGACTATGACTTTAATGATATAATAAAAAAATATTCTTTGAAAAGTTATATAATTTCTCTATTTTACAAAAATTCTAAAAAAGTTAGAGTATTATCTAAAGTTAATTTAAACAATCGTCTAATCTTGGATAATCAATATTTTGATAATTATAACTCAGAAGATGAAATAAATAATTTAATCAAAGTTACGAAAATAAGATTTAATGATTTATGGAAGAAAGAAAATCAAATAAATACATCAATAAAACTTCCTTTAATTATTACTGTTGATTTAAATGATAATAAAAAGATAGAAGATTTTGAAAAAATAGTTGACGAGCTAGATTTAGTTTCTAATTTTTTTATTTCAAAAATAGACAACAAAAAGGTTTATTATACATTAATTTATAATGGTACACCTAAAGCATTCATTAATAGTATTGAAAACTTTGGACATAAAATTGATTTTAAAAATAAGATTTGGAATCTGCAATGACAGATTTAAATCAATTGATTTTAGAGTTTGAATTTAAAGAAAATTTTAAGGATCAGGATTTTTATGTCTCAAATAGTAATCAACACGCTTATAAATTAATTAACATTTGGCCCAAATGGGAAAAAAAATTCCTAAATATTTGTGGAGATAAATTTTGTGGCAAAACACATTTGGTGAATATTTTTCAAAAAAATTTCGAAGCTACAAAAATTGAAGCAATTGAACTAAATAATAATTTTTTAAATCAAGCTAAACTAAATAAAAATATTATAATTGAAAATATAGATGAAAATACAAATGATGAGTTTCTTTATAGTATTTATAATATAGTAGATATGGAAGATAAATTCCTAATCACCACTTCTAAGATCCCAATTTTTGAAATCAATTTTAATTTGAATGATTTAAGATCAAGATGTAGTAATTTTGTTGTTTCAAAGATTTCAAATCCAGATGATGATTTAGTTTATGCATTAATAATAAAAAATCTTTCAGATAGACAAATATTAATTGATAAAAAATTAGTAGATTACATTGTAAAAAGAATAACGAGATCCTATGGAAAAATTTCGGATTTCATATATAAGATCGACCAAATTAGCTTAAAAGAAAAAAAATCTATAGATTTTAAAATAATTAAAAAAGCATTGGAGATGAATTGAATAAGTATAGGACACACACATGTAGTCAGTTGACCAAAAAAGAAGTTGGATCAAAAGTAAAAATTTCTGGATGGATTAATAAAAAAAGAGATCATGGAAACTTATTGTTTATTGACTTAAGAGACAATTATGGAATTACTCAATGTATTATTGACCAAGAAAATAAAAATTTTAAAGAAATCGAAAAATTACAGCTAGAAACAGTTGTTAAGATAGAAGGTTCTGTTTTAGAAAGAACTACCGAGACTGTTAATAAAGAAATATCTACAGGAGAAATCGAGGTTTCAATTGATGAATTTGAAGTTCTTGGAACATGCAAAGAATTGCCGATGCCAGTTTTTAGTGATCAAGAATACGCAGAGGAAATAAGATTAAAATATAGGTTTTTAGATTTAAGAAGAAAAAAAATTCATGAAAATATTTTATTAAGATCTAAGGTTATTTCATTTATCAGAGAACAGATGAATAAGTTTGGTTTTTTAGAATTTCAAACACCGATTTTAACTTCATCAAGCCCAGAGGGTGCAAGAGATTTTTTAGTTCCTAGCAGACTAAATCCTGGAAAATTTTATGCACTGCCACAAGCGCCTCAACAATTTAAACAGTTAATAATGGTTTCAGGCTTTGATAGATATTTTCAAATAGCACCCTGTTTTAGAGATGAAGATGCCAGAGCCGATAGAAGTCCTGGGGAGTTTTATCAACTAGATCTAGAAATGTCATTTGTTGAACAAGAGGATGTGTTTAAAGTTGTTGAAGAGTTATTGATAAACACTTTTAAAAAATTTTCAGATAAAAAAATGTTATTTGAAAAATTTCCAAGAATTTCATACGACGAAGCTATGTTAAAATATGGTTCTGATAAGCCAGATTTAAGAAATCCTTTAATTATAAATGACATAACTGAGATCTTTAGTAGAGAAGATGTATCCTTTGAAATTTTTAAGAAATTAGTAAAAAATGGTTCTTTGGTAAGATGTATTGTAACAAAAAATACCAAAGATAAACCTCGAAGTTTTTTTGATGGGATTGATAAGTGGGCGAAAGATCAAGGCTGGGCTGGATTAGCTTATTTTACTCTTGAACAGGACAAGGAAATAACAGCAAAAGGCCCAGTAGGAAAATTTTTCAAAGAAGAAGCTTTAAAAGAATTAATGAAAATAACAAATGCTGAAGTAGGAGATAGTATATTTTTTGCGTGTAATAAAAAAGACGAAATTGAAAAAATTACTTCACAAGCAAGAGAAAAAATAGCTAGTGATTTACAATTAATTGATGAAAACATTTTTGCTTTTTGTTGGATAGTTGATTATCCAATGTTTGAAATTGATGAGAGTAATGGTAAAATAGGATTTAGTCATAATCCATTCTCAATGCCACAAGGTAATTTAGAAACACTAAATCTTGAAAAACCTTTGGAAATGAAAGCTTATCAATATGATATTGTTTGTAATGGTATTGAGTTATCATCTGGTGCTATTCGAAATCATAAGCCAGAATTAATGTATAAATTATTTTCAATAGCCGGATATAGTAAAGAACAAGTAGATGAGAAATTTAGCGGGATGATTAATGCATTGAGTTATGGGGCACCGCCTCACGGTGGTATAGCTCCAGGAATAGATAGAATAGTCATGCTTTTAGCAAACGAAAAGAATATAAGAGAAGTAACAATGTTTCCTATGAATCAAAATGCCCAAGACCTCATGATGAATGCGCCATCAGAAGTAAGCGAAAATCAACTAAAAGAGTTAAATTTATCTCTAAAAAAAAGAAACTAGTTATTTCTTTCCTTTAAGACTTATTTTAACATCTGATAAATCAACTAGATTTTTTTTATAGTTATTTCTGACAAAACCTTTACTTGTCATGTCCTTCATAATTTTTAGTAACTGATTTTGACCTTCATTTTCTTGATCATCTATTGAAATACTGTCAGAGCTTCCAATCGACGGAGTATGAGCCAGGTCTTCTCTATTTTGATACGAAATTGCAAGTTCTCTAAAGATATAATCTAAAATTGAAGATGCGCTCAAAATTCTATCATTACCATAAACTTTACCAGAAGGTTCAAATTTAGTTCCTACAAACGCATTAATAAACTCATCAAGAGGAACCCCGTATTGAAGACCTAAAGAAACAGCAATTGCAAAATTATTCATTAATGCTTTAACCAATTCACCTTCTTTACTCGTATCAATAAAAATCTCACCAATCTTACCATCTTCGTATTCTCCAGTATGTAAATAAACTTTATGGTCTCCAATAGTTGCTTTTTGAATGTAGCCTTTTCTTCTGTCGGGCATACTTAATCTTTTTCCAGATTTTTCTGAAGTTTTCGCAAATATATTCTGTTGAAGGTTTTTTTCGGTTAACTTTGAATCATCTTTTTTAGCAACAATATTTATCTTTTTTTCTTCAACGACTTTATTATTTTTTGGATCTAAATTTTTTGTTTTTCTGTTATCTAGCTTAACATCTAAGACTTCAAATTTTCCATCGTCCCTTTTTTCAAGATTTTTTAATTCATTTTCGTTTATGTCATCAAGGTAATGATTAACCTTAAATGTACACGTGTAATATGTTTCAACTAAATATTTTGCCATTTTTCCTCTGTTAATAAAAATTGTTTGAAAATCGATTCAATTAATTTATATACATTATAATCTTTTAGTCTAATTTAATTTATACAATTAAAAATTGAAAAATTTATAAATGATATCTTTACTTCAAAAAATTTTTACCTGGTGGAATCAAGATACTTTTGGAACAAGACTGAAAACTTTAATTAGCGGAAGACTTGTTGGTCAAGATTCATTCGGAAATAAATATTATGAAAATAAAAAAGGTGAACGATGGGTAATTTACGCTAATGAAATAGATGCATCAAAAATCCCTGTAGAGTGGTATTCTTGGATCCATTATACGCCTAACAAAATCCAAAATGAACATGACCTTAAAAAATATTCTTGGCAAAAACCTCATCAACCTAATCTTACAGGTACTAAAGAAGCTTATTATCCAAATAAAGATAAAGATGAACCTGAAAAAAAATATAAAAGTTGGCTTAATTAGTATTGCCCTTTTAATTACTTCTATTTCTTTAGGAAATTCCAATACAAATCTTGAAGGAAATTATACAGAAATCAAAATTTTGAATAAAATCAGTTCAAAAAATACTTCATTAGAATTAGAAAATAACAAAGAAAAAGCTTTTGATGATTTATTAATTAAAAGTATCAAATGTAAAAACTCTGAGTTTGATGATGATCCAGAAATAATTGCATATATTCAAGTTATTGATCAAAGTACAACTAATAATAATGAAGTTTTTGTATTTAATGGCTGGATGTTTTCATCAAGTCCTTCGATCAATCCTTTTGATCATCCGGTATACGATATTTGGCTTACAAGCTGTTACTAAATTACTTTCTCGTTATCTAACCAGCTAACATTGTAATCAGAATCTAGAAACTTTTTATGTTTTAATAAAGTTTTATGAAGTGGAATAGTGGTAGTTATGCCTTCAATCACAAATTCATCCAAACATCTGTTCATTCTTTGAATAGCTTCAGTTCTATCTCTTCCATGACAGATTAATTTACAAATCATACTGTCATAAAATGGTGTTACTTTATAACCTTGAAATATTGCACCATCTACTCTTGTTCTAAATCCTGACGGTTGATGGCACATACCAATTGTTCCGGGAGAAGGCTGAAAGTTTTTACTAGCATCTTCAGCATTTATTCGACATTCAATAGCATGACCTCTTGGATTTATATCAGTTTGTTTTAAAGTAGTTTCTCCTGTAAAGGCAATTTGGATTTGCTCTTTAATAATATCTACACCGGTCACCATTTCACTTACTGGGTGTTCAACTTGAACTCTTGTATTCATTTCTAGAAAATAGAATTTTCCATCCTCATAAATAAACTCAACTGTTCCAGCTCCTTCATAACCAATTTTGGACACCATTTTTACAGTTTTTTCAAATAAATCTTTTCTTATTTCATCTGTCAGAACTGGACTTGGAGTTTCTTCAATCAATTTTTGATGTCTTCTTTGTACTGAACAGTCTCTTTCATGTAGATGTACTGTTCTATTTTTCCCTGCTAAAATTTGCACTTCTATATGTCTAGGATTTTGAAAAAATTTTTCGATATAAACTTCATCATTACCAAAATATTTTTGAGCTTCTGATTTAGCAGTAGAAAAAAGTGTTTCAAACTCTTCCTCTTTTTGAACAATTTTCATTCCTTTACCACCACCACCTCCTGATGCTTTAATCAAAACTGGGAAACCAATTTTTTTACACAAATCTTTGGCCTCTTTAATATCTGTCACACCACCTTCAGACCCCTCTATTACTGGAAGACCATTTTCTTTCGCAATTCTTTTTGCTTGAATTTTATCACCCATCATCTCTATATGTTTTGCTGAGGCCCCTATAAATGTAATTTTATTTTCCTCTAATACTCTCGCAAAATTTGCATTTTCAGATAAAAATCCATAACCAGGGTGAACTGCCTCTGCATTCGTAATTTCTATTGCTGACATTAAAGCAGGGATATTTAGATAACTATTTGCTGGTTGATGAGAACCAATGCATACACTTTCATCAGCAAGTCTTACATGCATGCTATCTCTATCCACATCAGAATGAACTGCAACAGTAGATATACCCCATTCTTTACAAGCTCTGATAATTCTAACTGCAATTTCCCCACGGTTTGCAATTAAAATTTTCTTAAACATTATTCTACTATGATAATTGTTTGGCCGAACTCTACTGGTTGACCATCTTCAACACAAATTTCTTTAACGACACCATCAGCTGTAGAAGGTACATGATTCATTGTTTTCATTGCCTCTACAATCATGACTGTGTCACCTTTTTTTATTTTTTTTCCAATTTCTACAAATTTCTTAGCTCCTGGTTCTGGAGCATGATATGCTGTTCCAATAATTGGAGATGTAACTTTTGTACCAGAAGTTGATTGTTGTTTAGTAATATCATTTTTTGAATTTTCAGTTGCTGATATTGCATGAATAGGTGCAGCAGCTGTTGTTACAGTTGCTGATGTTTTTGAAACTTTTATTTTTGTATCTTTGTCTGTGTATTCAATTTCAGTTAAGTTAAATTCATTTAGATATTCACTTAACTCTTTTATGGTTTCTTTATTTATTTTCATCTTGTAGCATCTTATGTAATCTAATTATGGCTAAAATATAACCTTCAGTACCTAGACCAAATATTCCACCAGTAACCACATCACTAATTAATGATTTTTTTCTAAATTCTTCTCTCTTATATATGTTAGAAATATGTAATTCAATAACAGGCTTCTTTAAAATATCTAAAGCATCTCTTATTGCAACAGAGGTATGTGTAAAACCAGCTGCATTTATAATCATTCCGTCATATTTTTTTCTTGATTCTTGAATAACATTCACAATTTCACCTTCCACATTGGACTGAAAAAAATCTATTTCCAAACCAATCTTTTTTGCTTCGGTTTCGCAATTTTCTTTTAATTGTTTGTAATTCATTGACCCATATTGTGATTGTTCTCTTTCTCCTAATAGATTAAGATTAGGACCATTAACTACAATAATTTTATTCATAAAATTCTTTATACATTATGAAAAAGATAAAAAAAATAAATATTAAATTAAATGGAAAAAAAACTAATGTAGATGATCAAATTAGTTTAAATAAAATTTTAAAAAATTTCAATATTCCAACAAATAAGGTGGCTATTGAGTTAAATAAAGAAATAGTTAATAAAAAAAAATTAAGTTCAATAAAAATTAGAAATAATGATAGTATTGAAATAGTTCATTTTATTGGTGGTGGTTAACATGAAAAAAGACAGTTTAGTAATTGCAAAAAAAAAATTTAAATCACGTTTAATTGTTGGTACTGGCAAATATAAGAGCATGTCTGAGTGCGCAAAGGCAATTAGCTTATCTGCTGCAGATATTGTAACAGTTGCAGTTAGAAGAGTGAATATTTCTGATAAATCAAAACCTTTACTAATGGATTATATAAATCCAAAAAAAATTACATATCTACCTAATACAGCAGGTTGTTTTACATCAGAAGAGGCACTTAGAACTTTAAGATTGGCAAGAGAAATAGGGGGTTGGAAATTAGTAAAACTTGAAGTTCTTGGAGATAAAAAAAATTTATATCCCGATGTTATTGAAACTCTTAAATCTACAGAAGTTTTGTCAAAAGAGGGATTTAAGGTAATGGTTTATTGTACAGACGATCCATTAATGGCAAAAAGATTAGAAAACGCTGGCGCATGCGCGATCATGCCATTAGCTGCTCCAATAGGATCAGGACTAGGAATTTTAAATAAAGTAAATATTAAGATGATAAGAAGACAAACTAAACTTCCATTAATAATTGATGCAGGGCTTGGACAGGCATCCGATGCTACAATCTCAATGGAACTAGGTTGTGATGGAGTGTTGGTAAATACCGCTATAGCTAAAGCAAACAAACCTTTTGAAATGGCTTTAGCATTTAAAAACGCAGTTATAGCAGGAAGACAATCTTTTTTAGCAGGAAGAATAAAACAAAATTTAATGGGAAGTGCCTCTTCACCATTAGATGGTATTATTTAGTTTTTTTATAATATTTTTTTTTAAATGGTTTTTTTTTAAATTTTTTTTTTACAATTTGTTTCGAATTTGAAAAGTCTTCATCAATAGGTGAGTTTGATAAGTTCTGAAGATTAATCAAATTCTCAAATATTTCTATTGTCTTTTTAGATTTATTTTTTAAGTCAATTATATATTCAGGGATGATAAGTTCGTTATCAGATATTATATCAATCTTAATTTTATTTTTCTTTTCAAAATAATTGAGGCTATCAATATAATTTTCTTTTAGAAAATTTGAAATTTTTTCACATACTTTAAGCTCAACAAATTTTGCTTTATTTGTTACGGCTTTAATTTCAACAAGCTTTAACACTTTTCTTGAAAAAGATTCATCTGTTAGTACAACTTTCCATTTTACTGCACTCTCTCTAAGTCTTTGTCTAGACATCTCTAACAATCCAAAATTACTAATCTTTCCAATTTGGATTCTTGCTCTGTCTGATCTGCATTTTTCTTTTAATCTTCTCTCAACTAATCTTCTGTTTCCAAAACTAAGCATGTCAATAAAATCAATGATTATTAATCCCGATAAATCTCTAATTTTTATTTGCCTAGCAATTTCTTCTGCTGCTTCTAAATTAGTATCTAAAGCAGTGCTTTCTACATTTTTTTGCTTAATTGAACTTCCCGAATTTATGTCTATTGAAACTAGAGCCTCAGTTGGGTTGATAACTAAGTATCCACCAGAAGTTAACTTAATTTCAGAGTCAAATATTTGATTAAGTTTTTGTTCGATATTTTCTTCAATGAATAAAGGTAGTTTACCTCTATATTTTTTTACTTTTTTTACATTTGAAGGCATCATCATTTTCATAAATGATTGGGCTTTTTTGTAACCTTCGTTACCATCTACAATTATATTTTTTGTATTTTCATCATACATATCTCTAATTGTTCTTTTGATAATCTCACTTTCTTGATGAACTAATGATGGAGCAATTGAGTTAATAGCTGTATCTTTGATTTGGTTCCATGTATTTATTAACGTTTCTAAGTCATGGTTAATTTCATTTTTAGTTTTATTACTACCCGCTGTTCTTACAATTAAACCCATTTCCTTTGGAATTTCTATTTCATTCAAAATTGATCTGATTTTTTTTCTATCGATTGGATTGAATATTTTTCTAGAAATTCCTCCGCCTTTTGCAGTGTTAGGCATTAAAACAATATATTTCCCTGCAATAGATATAAATGTACTTAAAGCAGCACCTTTTTGACCTCTTTCATCTTTAATAACTTGTACAAGAATGACTTGATTAGGTTTTATAACTTCTTGAATCTTGTATCTTTTATGTTTTATCTTTTTTATCTCTTTTTTATCTTCAACCTTTTCCTCAGAAGCATTACCATCTTTTTTTTCGTCTAGTTCTAAATCTTTATTTGAATCTTCAGCTTCATTATCGTTATTTGGTTCAACAGGATCGTTGGCATCCAATTTACCTTCTGCTAGATTTTCGTTATCTATTTCTTCTACTTGTTTTGATAATTCTTCTCTTATTTTTTCTTCTTCTTCTTTAAGTTTCCGTAAGTCACTTTGGGGAATTTGATAATAATCTGATTGAATATCATTAAATGATAAAAAACCGTGTCTTTCTCTTCCAAAGTCTACAAATGCAGCCTGTAGAGATGGTTCTATTCTGCTTACTTTTCCAAGATAAATGTTATTTTTGATTAAATCGTTTTTAAAACTTTCATATTCATAATCTTCAATATGATTGTCTGATTTAAGTACAACTCTTGTTTCATTAGGATGCGAAGCATCGATATATAAATTTTTTTCCATAATATTGATGTTTGATTTTTGTTAGAATTAATCGTCATAAAAATTTTGTGTGTAGCCTTATATTTAACAAATTCCACTATATAATGGAAACATAAATGAGCAAATTAATTAAAAATTTTACAATCATTTCAATAAGCCTAATTTTACTAATATTTGTTACTGGTTTAAGTGTTCTTTGGGTATATTCAAACAAAATACCAGATTATAAATTTTTAAAAAATTATAAACCTCCAGTATCAAGCAAAGTTTATTCAGGAAACGGAACTTTGGTGGCAGATTTTTCTCGAGAAAAAAGAGTTTTTGTTCCATATGAAACAATACCTCAAAATGTAATTGAATCTTTTCTTTCAGCTGAAGATAAAAATTTTTTTTCTCACCCAGGTGTAGATGCCAAGGGTGTTGCAAGAGCAGTAATAAACAATATTTCAAATATAAAAAATCAAAAAAGGCTTGAAGGTGCATCAACTATTACACAGCAAGTAGCCAAAAATTTTTTATTATCAAACGAGGTTAGTTTTAACAGAAAAATTAAAGAGGCAATTTTAGCTTTTAGAATTGAAAGAGCTTTAAATAAACAAAGAATTTTAGAATTATATTTAAACCAAATATATTTGGGTGGTGGAGCTTATGGAGTAGGAGCAGCAAGTTTAGAATATTTTGATAAATCTATTAAGGATTTAAATTATTCAGAAGCCGCGTTGTTGGCTGCACTTCCTAAAGCGCCAAGTAGATATAATCCATATAAAAATATAAAGCTTGCAAAATTTAGAAGAGATTTAGTTTTAAAAAACTTATATGATAATAATTATATATCTTTTAAAGAATATCAAAAATATCGAAATCAAAAAATACAACTAAAGAAAAAACAAAAAGTATTCTTAGAAGATGCTCAGTATTTTATTGAAGATATCAGGAAAAAAACGATTAAAGATTTAAGTTCTGACAGTGTTTATAAGCAAGGTTTAGTTATTAATACACCAATTGATTTAGAACTACAAAACTTTGCAACAAAATCGTTAAGAGATGGGTTGATTAGTTATGATAAACGACAAGGGTGGAGAGGCCCAATATTGAACATTAAAAACTACAATAAAAATTGGGCAGATAACTTAGAGAAATATAAACTTGAAAAATCAATAAACTGGAAACTTGCGATAATAAAAGATGTTAAAAACTACTCTGCGATAATAGAAACTCATGATTTAGAAACTGGAACTATAAGTTATAATGATATTTTGTGGACTAAAAAAGATTTAAATGATTTGTTAAAAATTGGAGACGTGGTTTATGTTGAAAAACTTAATGATAATTTTTATAGCTTAAAACAATTGCCGTTAGTTAATGGGGGCATAGTTGTTATGGACCCGTATTCTGGAAGAGTTTTAGCTATGAGTGGTGGTTTTAGTTTTAAATTAAGTGAGTTTAATAGATCTACTCAAGCTTTTAGACAACCAGGATCAGCATTCAAACCATTTGTATATGCTCTAGCTTTAGAAAATGATTATACTCCCTCCACTTTAGTTTTAGACGCACCATTAGTTCTTGATCAAGGTGAGGACCTTAAACTATGGAAACCTGAAAATTATGGAAAAAAATTTTATGGACCATCAACTTTGAGATCTGGTTTAGAGAAATCTAGAAATCTAATGACAGTAAGAATTGCTCAAGATTTAGGATTAGATCGAATTGTAAATTTTTCAAAGAATTTGGGTATATATGATAATCCAGATGAATTACTTTCAATATCTCTCGGTTCAGCAGAAACTACTCTTCTTAAATTAACGTCAGGCTATTCCGCATTTGTAAATGGAGGAAAATTAGTTACTCCGATAATAATAGACAGAATTCAAGATAGTGAAGGTAAAACAATTATGAATAATGACTTAAGACGATGTAGTAATTGTAATGAAATATCATATTTAGGAAAAAACTATCCAGAGATAAAAGATAATTATAAACAGATTTTTTCTCCTCAAACTGCTTATCAAATGACATCAATTTTAGAAGGGGTTGTTCAAAGAGGAACTGGAAAAAAATTAAGAGATTTAAATTTAAATATTGGTGGAAAAACAGGAACCACTAACAAAAACACTGATACCTGGTTTATAGGTTTTAGTTCTAACTTAGTTGTTGGAGTTTATGTTGGTTCTGATAATCCCAAACCCCTTGGAAAAAAAGAAACAGGAGCAAAAACAGCTCTCCCAATATTTAAAGATTTCATGAGTAAAGCTGTAAAAAAATCTGAGGCAAGACCATTTAAGGTTCCAGAAAATATTTTAATGATGGTAGTAGACTCAAAAACAGGGGAAAAAGTTAATTTTGCATCAAAAAATACAATTATTGAAAATTATAAAAAAAAAGATATTTTGAATCTGAGCGGTGTAAATGTTGGTCTTAATAAATTAAATATTAATAACACACTCAAATTTTACTAATGGAAAATAATACTTCAGAAATAATTCAAGATATTGATAAAGTAAATTTAAGAATCAAGGAGTTTCTTTGAAAAAAAGAAATTTCACTCAAAACTTGAGGAATTAAATTCAAAAATTCTTGAAGAAAATTTTTGGAAAGACAAAGAAAATTCAAAGAAAGTTTTAAAAGAAAAAAAAATTTACGAAGATTTAATAAATTCTTACAATCAATCACACCAAAAAACTTCTGAATTAAAAGAATTAATTGATTTAGCAAGTGAGGAAAATAATCAAGAATTAGCAGATGATCTTTTTAAAGAGCTAATTGAATTAAAAAGAAATGTTAAAAATTGTGAAATTAAATGCTTCTTATCAAATGACGTTGATCCTTTAGATTGCTATGTGGAGATTCATGCGGGCGCTGGTGGTACAGAGAGTCAAGATTGGGCTAACATGTTGAGAAAAATGTATGTCAAATGGGCTGAACATAAAGAATTCAAATTTGAATTAATTAATGAACACAAAGGAGAAGAGGCAGGCATAAAATCATCAACAATTAAAATAGAGGGAAGCTATTCATTTGGATGGCTGAAAAAAGAAAGTGGTATTCATAGATTAGTTCGTATCTCTCCATTTGATTCAGGAGCAAGGAGACATACAAGTTTTGCAAGTGTTTGGGTATACCCTGTTTTAAACGATACAATTAATGTTGAAATTCTTGAGAAAGATTTGAGAATCGACACTTACAGATCAAGTGGTGCTGGCGGACAACATGTTAACACCACTGATAGTGCTGTCAGAATTACTCATATACCATCTAAAATTGTAGTGCAGTGTCAAAATGAAAGATCTCAGCATAAAAATAAAGAAACCTGTATGAATATGTTAAAAGCAAGATTGTATGAACACGAAATGAAAAAAAAAGAAGAGCAAAGCAAAACAACTGAAGATTCCAAATCAGAAATTGGGTGGGGTCATCAAATTAGATCTTATGTTTTGCAACCTTACCAATTAGTAAAAGATAATAGAACAAATTTTGAAAGCACCAATCCTGAAAAGATACTAAATGGTGAAATTGATGAATTTCTTGAAAAATCTTTACATCAACTTTAATGAAAAAAATTTTATTTAAATTACTTACATTAATTATTTTCTCAGTTTTGAGTGTAGTTGCTTATCTAAGTTTAGTAGGTGTAGAAACAAAAAAATTTAATTCTTTAATTATAACTAACATTGAAAAGGTAGATCCAAAACTAAAAGTAAATTTAAGTGATGTTAAAATTAAATTAAACCCTTTAAAATTTAAAATCGATTTAAAGACATTAGGAACTTCTATATCTTACCAATCAAAACCAGTAGATCTGGAATATATAAAAATAGAAATTTCTTTAAGAAATTTATTGGACAAAAAAATTTCTTCGTCAAAATTTTTAATTTCAACTAAAGCTATAGAGGTCAATAATCTAGTTTCATTTACCAGATCTTTAACTGGAGAGACTAAATTATTTATTTTAGAAAATTTTATTCAAAAAGGAATTATTATTGCAGATTTAAAACTTAGTATTGGTGATAGTGGAAAAATAAAAGATGATTTTGAGATAAAAGGTCTTGTCAAAGATGCAAATATAAAATTATTAGATAATAAAAAAATATCAGATATTAATTTTATATTTAATATTCAGAAAAGTTTAGCGTCTATAAATGATTTAAATTTCAAATATGATAAAGTTAATTTAAGTGCTGAAAGTGTTAAAATTAAAACAAATCAAGATGAAATTGATATTTCAGGTAAATTAAGAAATCAAATTACAACTTTAAATGATCAAGAAACTTTAGACTTAATTTCTTTTGATGATTTTAATTTCAAAAATGTCAGATTTACTTCAAACAATGAATTTAAACTTGTTTTTAATAAAGATCTTAAATTAAAGAATTTTCGAACCAATTCATTTATTAATATCAAAGAAGCAAGCATTCAAAATGATTATGATTTTACAAATATTTTTCCAAATATAAAAAAAGAATTAAATTTAAAAAATCATGAATTAAATGTACTAAATGATAACTCAAAAATTATAATTGAAGGGCAAGGTGAGATTTCGGCTCAAAAAAATTTGGATAAAATAAAATATAAGTTTGAAAATATTGCTGACAAATTTTTATTTGATCTAAAATTAGATTTAATATCAAATCCAATTAATATTAGTTTTTTAAATTATAAAAATGATAGTAAGGAAGACACGTTAATTGATATCAAAGGAACATACCTAGAAAACAAAAAATTTAATTTTGATAAAATTAATATTAGCTCAAAAAACAATAAGATAAGTTTAAATAAATTATACTTGAACGATAAATTTCAATTTTCATCAATTCAAAATGCAGTTTTTAATTTTGTAGATACTATAAATATTCGAAATGATTTTGAATTGAAAAAGAGTAAAAAGAACGAATACAGTATTGTTGGAAAAAGTTTTAATTCTACTAAAATTATTGATGAACTTTTAGTTGGTGAGGATATTGATAATTTTTTACCAGATATTAAGCTCGAGATTAATATAGATAAAGTCTTAGTTGATAAAGAAAATGATATTAATAATCTAAAAGGAAAATTAGTTTTTAAAGATAATAAAATTGAAAACGGAAATTTAACTGGACTATTTTCTGATAATGAAAAAATAAATTTAACTATTATTACTAAAAATGAAAATACAGTCACAACTTTCTTCTCTGATCGAGCTGAGCCATTTGTAAAAAGATTTAAATTTATTAAAGGTTTTGAGGAGGGAGCTTTAGATTTTTATTCAGTTAAATCGGGAAATTCTTCTAATTCTCATCTGAAAATTTATGATTTTAAATTACAAGAATTGCCTGCTCTTACAAAAATTTTAACCTTAGCTTCATTACAGGGGATTGCTGATCTTTTATCTGGAGAAGGTATTAGATTTAATGATTTCGAAATGAATTTTGAAAATCGAAAAAATTCTTTGAAGATAAATGAAATTTACGCAATTGGACCGGCTATATCTATTATGATGGAAGGGTATGTTGAAAAAAATGATATCATTAGTTTAAGGGGAACATTGGTTCCTGCTACTACTATTAATAAGGCTATAAGTTCAATTCCTTTGTTGGGCAATATATTGGTTGGTAAAAAAACTGGTGAAGGAGTTTTTGGTGTAAGTTTTAAAATCAAAGGACCTCCAGGTAAAACAGAAACTTCTGTTAACCCAATTAAAACTTTAACCCCAAGATTTATTACTAGAACTTTAGAAAAATTAAAAAAGAATTAATTTAATTCAATTTTTAAGTGTCTTTTTTTTCCAATGGATAATTTCAGATAATCATTTTTAAAATTATCTAAATTTATTTTTAAATTTTCATCACTAATAACTTCATTATTAATTTTAATTCCATTATTTTTGATTAACCTTCTAATTTCACTTTTTGATTTTTCTAATTTTGTAATAATTATTAAATCAATAATATTTATAGTTTCTTCAACAGTTGATTTTTTAATATTAATAGTTGGTAAATTTGCACCATCTGAATTTTGTGTAAATGCCTCTTTTGCTGTTTTTTCTGACCTTTCTGCCTCTTCTTTGCCATGAAGCATTTCAGTAGCTTTATTTGCTAGTAATATTTTTAAATTATTAATGTCATCATTTTTGATTTTTTCAATTTCATCAATCTCTAAATCTGTAAAAATTTTTAAGAATTTAACTACATCTCTATCATCGGTATTTCTCCAAAATTGCCAATAATCATACGCAGATAAAAATTTTTTATCTAACCAAATAGCGCCAGTTTCAGTTTTACCCATTTTTGCACCTGATGCTAAAGTGATCAAAGGAGTTGTTAATCCAAAAACCTGATTTCCGCTGTATCTTTTTATTAAATCAACTCCATTAACAATATTTCCCCATTGATCTGAACCTCCAATTTGCAACATGCAATTTTCTTTTTTATTAAGTTCCAAAAAATCATATGCCTGAAGTATCATGTAGTTAAATTCCATGTAACTTAAAGACTGCTCTCTTTCCAACCTAATTTTAACACTATCAAAAGTTAACATTTTGTTGATTGTAAAATGTTTGCCTATATCTCTTAAAAAAGAAATATAATTTAAATGTTTTAGCCAATCATAGTTATTTACAAATATTGGTTTTGTTTTTTCATCTTTATCATCAAGAAAGTTTTTTAAAATTTTTTCGATGTTAGTGATATTTCTATTAATTTCTTCTTCATTAAGAATTTTTCTAGTTTTATCTTTGCCCGAAGGGTCACCAATTCTTGTGGTTCCTCCACCAATTAAAACAATAGGTTGGTGACCATGTTTTTGTAACAATCTTAAACACATTATTTGTAACAGGCTACCAACATGTAAACTTTCAGCTGTGCAGTCAAAACCTATATACGCTTTGATTGATTTATTATTTAATAAATCTGATAGTTCGTCATCACCTGTGCTTTGATAAAAAAGACCTCTATCTTTAAATTCTTTTAAAAATTTATTCATATGTCTATAAACTCTTTATACACATTTTATTAAAAAAAAATATTCATGAGTAAAAAAAAATATTGCTCTTTAGGATTTATGAGTGGAACTTCAATGGATGGTGTAGATGCATCATTAATTATATCTGACGGATATGATGATATTGAATTTTTAGATAATATTTATTCTAAATTTCCTGAGGGTTTATATTTAGGACTGATTGAACTTAGATCTAAAATTCAAAATTATGAAGATATCAATGAGAATATTAATAAAATTAACAAAATTGAAAGAGAGCTTACTTTATTTCACGCCGAAATAGTACAAAAACTCAAAAGAGATAGAAAAATTGATTTAATTGGATTTCATGGACAAACAATTTTTCATAATCCTGAAAAAAAAATTTCAAAGCAAATTGGTAATGCAAATTTATTAGCTCAATTAACAAAAAATAAAGTTGTATATGATTTTAGAAAAAATGATTTAGAGAATGGTGGACAGGGTGCACCACTAACACCAATATTCCATAATTTAATTTCAAAAAAAATACTTCATACTCAAGAAAACAAAAATCAAATTATCGTTTTTCTGAATATTGGCGGTATTAGTAATTTGTCAATTATAAGACCAGATAAGAACTTCAATTTAGATGAGTTAGAAGGATATGATATTGGACCAGGCAATTGTCTGATCGATAATTGGGTAAGAAACAACTCAAAACTTCAATTTGATAAAAATGGAGAAATAGCGTCTAGCTCAAATATAAATCAAATTATATTAAATCAAGCTATAGATAATATTGAGATTGATATTAAGCAATCACTAGACATAAGTGATTTTGATATTTCTTTTGCAAGAGGACTTTCTTTTGAAGAGGGTTGTGCAACAATTAGTGAATTAACTGGATACCTAATTTCAAAAGGAATTGAGAAAAGTATAAAATCTTTTTATGATAAACAAGTTATATGTGTTGTTTGCGGAGGAGGTGGAAAAAATAATTTTTTAATCAACAGTATAAAAAAAAATATCCAATTAAGTCAGGATATCATTATCAAAAAAATTGATGAGTTTAATATGGATGGTGATTTCATTGAGTCACAAGCATTTGGGTACTTAGCAATAAGATCATATTTAAATTTGCCATTTTCATTTCCAAAAACTACCAGATGTAAAAAACCTGTTTCTGGGGGAATAGTGGTAGAAAATTAGTTATATTAATAAAGAGCAGACTCTTTTTTTATATAATCATCTAAGCATTTTGTCAGATCATTTTCTGTTTTTGAAAAAAAATGATTAGCTTCTGGAATAGATTTAAATTCTACTTTAATACCTTTTTGAGCGCTTAATCTTTGATCTAATTCATTTATATATTCACTTGGAACTAGTTCATCTTTTTTACCATAAACCATTAAACCTGATGTTGGACACGGTGATAAAAAAGAAAAGTCATAGGCATTTGGTTGTGGTGAAATTGCAATGAATCTATTTATTTCTGGTCTTCTCATTAAAAGTTGCATTGCAATTAAAGAACCAAAAGAAAAACCAGAAACCCAACATTGTGAATTATCAAAATTTTCTCTTTCAAGCCAATCTAATGCAGCTGCTGCATCTGCCAATTCACCTTGGCCATTATCAAATTCACCATCACTTTTTCCTACACCTCTGAAATTAACTCTACAAACTGAAAAATCATTTTCCATAAAAGTATGAAAAGTTTCGACAACAACCTTGTTGTTCATTGTTCCACCATATTGAGGATGAGGTTGTAAAACTAAAGCTACTGGTGAAGTGGGTTTTTTGCTTTTATAATATTTAGCTTCTAGCCGCCCAGCTGGACCTGGTATGAAAATTTCTAAGATTTTATTATCCATATTATGAAAAACAGCATCATTAACATAACTATGCGATGAAATGGTAGTTTTTTTTTATGTCGCAATACTTGACTATTTTAGTCGGGTTTATATATACCCCCTTATAAATCTTATGAAATTAACATCTAAAGGTAGATATGCTGTTATGGCTTTAGTAGATATTGCTAAATTTGATAGTATTAACCCAGTATCTCTAAGAGATATTTCTCTTAGACAAGGAATATCTATTGATTACCTTGAGCAAATTTTTTCAAAATTAAAGAAGTATGAAATTGTAAAAAGTATCAGAGGTATCCAAGGTGGATATATTTTAAATAGAAAACCATCTGAAATTAAATTGAATAATATTTTTGATGCAGTTGATGAAAAAGTAAAAACTGTTCAATGCAAAAAAGAGTCTAAAAAAAGTTGTAATGGGAAATCAACAAAGTGTGTAACTCATGATTTGTGGAACGAATTAGAAACTCACATCAATACTTTTTTTGAACAAAAAAGTTTAGAGGATTTAGTAATTAATAAAGAAAGTAGAATTTAAATGGATCAAAGAAATAAAGAGATTGAAAAACTAAAAGATTATAAATACGGATTTTCTACTGATATAGAAGATATCAAAGCCCCAAAAGGATTAAATGAAGATGTAATAAAATTTATTTCAAACATAAAAAAAGAACCATCATGGATGCTAGAATTTAGGTTAAAGGCTTTCAATAGACTTAAAAGTTTAAAAGAACCTGATTGGCAAAAACCAAAATATCCTAAAATTGATTATCAAGATCTTTATTATTACTCAGCTCCAAAGAGCATGAAAGAAAAACCAAAAAGTTTAGATGAACTTGATCCTAAATTATTAGAAACTTATAATAAATTGGGCATTCCACTTCAAGAACAAGCTAGATTAAACGGTATTGCCGTTGATGCAGTTTTCGATTCAGTTTCTGTCGCAACAACTTTTAAGGAAGAACTAACTAAACAAGGAATAATTTTTTGCTCAATGTCTGAGGCTATACAAAAGCACCCAGATCTTGTTAAGAAATATCTTGGATCTGTAATTCCTATAACTGATCATTATTTTGCAACATTGAATTCTGCAGTTTTTACTGATGGTTCATTTGTTTACATTCCGGAAGGTGTTAAATGTCCAATGGAACTTTCAACGTATTTTAGAATTAATGCTTCAGAAACAGGTCAGTTTGAAAGAACATTAATTGTTGCAGATAAAGGAAGTTATGTAAGTTACTTGGAAGGGTGCACTGCTCCAATGAGAGATGAAAACCAATTACATGCAGCTAACGTTGAATTAGTAGCCTTAGATGATGCAGAAATAAAATATTCAACAGTTCAAAACTGGTACCCTGGAGATGAAAATGGAGTTGGTGGAATTTATAATTTTGTTACCAAAAGAGGTTTATGCAAAGGAAGAAATTCAAAAATTTCATGGACACAAGTTGAAACAGGTTCTGCTATTACATGGAAATATCCAAGCTGTATACTTAAAGGAGATAATTCTGTAGGAGAATTTTACTCTATTGCAATTACAAACAATCATCAAAAAGCAGACACAGGGACAAAAATGATTCATTTAGGAAAAAATACAAGAAGCAAAATTATCTCTAAAGGTATCTCAGCAGGAAAATCTGATATGATGTATAGAGGTCTTGTTGATATTTCATCAAAGGCAGATAACTCAAGAAATTTTACTCAATGTGACTCGTTGTTAATGGGAAATAAATGTGGAGCTCATACAATTCCATATATTAAAAATAAAAATATTAAATCAAATATCGAACATGAAGCGACAACTTCAAAAATTAGCGATGAGCAATTATACTATTGTAACCAGAGAGGTTTAAATCAAGAAGAGGCAGTAAGTTTAATTGTAAATGGATTTTGTAAAGAAGTATTACAACAATTGCCAATGGAGTTTGCAGTTGAAGCACAAAAATTAGTTGGAATTAGTTTAGAAGGGAGCGTTGGTTAAATGTTATCAATCAATAGTCTTAAAGCAAAAGTAGAAAATAAAGAGATATTAAAAGGTCTTAATCTAGAGATAAAACCTGGTGAAGTTCACGCAATAATGGGTCCCAATGGATCTGGTAAAAGCACACTTTCTAACATTTTATCTGGAAAAAAAGGTTATGAAATTGATGGGAAGATAACTTTTGAAAATGAAAATCTCCTTGATTTAGAAACTGAGGAAAGAGCTCACAAAGGAATATTCTTGGCATTCCAATATCCTCTTGAGATACCAGGGGTAAATACTAATACGTTTTTAAAGACATCTTTAAATGCAATTAAAAAAGCACGAGGAGAAAAAGAGTTAGATGCGATTGAATTTTTAAAGTTAGTTAAACAAAAATCAGCCGAATTAAAATTTGATGAAAAAATCTTAAGCAGACAATTAAATGTAGGTTTTTCTGGAGGTGAAAAAAAGAAAAACGAAATTCTTCAAATGTCTATTCTTAATCCAAAGCTTGCTATATTGGATGAAACAGATTCTGGTTTAGATATTGATGCTTTAAGAATAGTTTCAGAAGGTGTTAATTCATTAAGAAATAAAAATAATTCTTTTTTAATTATTACTCATTACCAAAGATTACTTGATTATATAAAGCCTGATTTTGTTCATGTGTTAAAAAATGGACAAATCATCAAATCAGGCGGACCTGAGCTAGCATTAGATTTAGAAAAAAAAGGTTACGAGGAATTTAATTAATGGAAAATAATTCACAAATAAATTTTGAAAATTTTTTGAAAGAGAAATCTTTTTCTAAAGACCAATTAGAAATAAGAAAAAAAAATTTTGAAAAATTTTCTACAGAAGGCTTTCCAAACAAAAGATTAGAGGATTGGAAATTTTCAGATTTAAATCAAATCATAAAAAATAATATAAAAAACTTTAATATTGATATATCCAATGAAAATAGTTTTGATGATAAAGATATAATTAATGACTTTGATCATAATAAAATTTTTATTTTAGACGGAAAAGTTATCAAAGAAGATTTTTCTTTTGAGAAAAAAAAATCAATAAAATTATCTGTAAAAAAAGAAATTGAAGATACAATTTATGGTAATACTTTATTAAATCTTAATTCTGCTCTAAATGAAGAAAACATATCCATTAATGTAACAGAGGGATATCAATCTGTAGCACCTTTAATTATTTACAATATATATTCCGATAAAAATCATAATTTAATTAATAATAAGATAAATTTTAATTTAGAAAAAAATAGTTCTTTAAAAATAATTAGTTTATCAAATGAAAATGCTAGTAGCAGTTTTTTAAATAGCAATTATGATATTAACTTAAAAGATGATGCTGTATTAAAATATTATTCTTTAAATTTTAAAGAGAATTCAAACATTATCCACTCATTTAGTAATATAAATTTAGAAAAAAATAGTCATTGTGAATATTTTATTTTATCTGCTGGAGCAAAGTTTTTAAAAAATGAAATAAAATGTTCTCTTAACAAGGATTTTGGATCAGCTTTTATTAATGGTGTTATCAGTTTAGATAAAGATAATCATCATGAAATAAAAACAATAATAAATCATAATGATGAAAATTGTAAAAGTTATCAATTAATCAAGTGTGTTCTTAATGATAATTCAAAAGGAATTTATCAAGGAAAAATTTTTGTAGATTCTAAAGCACAAAAAACTGATGGTTATCAATTAAGTAGAGCATTACTTCTAAATGAAAATACTGAATTTAATGCAAAACCTGAATTAGAAATTTATGCTGATGATGTAAAATGTTCACATGGATCCACATCAGGAAACATTGATGAAAATTCAATTTTCTATCTTATGTCTAGAGGATTATCTTATAAGCAATCAAAACAATTATTAATTAATGGTTATGTAGGCGAAGTTGTTGAAAAAATTACTGAAGATAAGATTAAAAATTTTATTAAAAAATTATTAGGAATAAATAATGAGTATTAATAACATAAAGAAAGAATTTCCTATTTTTGATGAGAAGATACATAATAATGACCTTGTGTATTTAGATAGCGCAAATTCTTCTCAAAAACCAAAAATCGTACTGGATAGAATTAATGATTTTTACTCTAAACAATTTTCTAATGTTGGTAGAAGTGTCCACTATTTATCAGTTGCTGCCACAAATATGTATGAAAACACAAGAACTTCTGTCCAAAACTACATAAATGCAAAAGATAAAAATGAAATTGTATTCACTAAAGGTGCTACAGAAGCGTTGAATTTAGTAGCAAATACTCTTGGGCAAACTGTTTTAGAGCCTGGAGACGAAGTGATTATTACTGAACTTGAGCATCACTCAAATTATGTGCCTTGGCATTTTCTAAGAAAATCAAAAAATATTAAAATTAATTTTGCTGAAATAAATGAAGATGGAGAAGTTCCAATAGAAAATATTGAAAAACTTATTACCGAAAAAACTAAAGTGATTTCAGTTACACATTTATCAAATGTAACGGGTGCAATTTTGCCAATTAAAGAAATAACATCATTAGCTCATTCAAAAAATATTATTGTTGTGATTGATGGTTGCCAAGGAGCTCCTCATTTAAAATTAGACATGCAAGATTTAGATTGTGATTTTTATGCGATCTCTTGTCATAAAATGTATGGACCAACTGGTTTAGGAGTGCTGTACGGGAAAAAGAAATGGTTAGAAAAATTACCTCCATACCAAGGTGGAGGAGGAATGATAAGAGAAGTAAAAAAAGATAGAATTACTTATGGAGATTTGCCAAATAAATATGAGGCAGGGACTATGGCTACAGCTCAAGTTATAGCTTTTGATCAATCTATAAAATTTTTAGAAACTATTGGTATAGAAAATATAATGAAACATGAAAAAGAATTAATTGAATATGGACAAGAATTATTAAGAAAAAATAATTCAGTAAAACTTTTGGGAAATCCAAAGGAAAGAGGAGGAGTCCTTTCTTTTATTATAGAAGGCGTTCATCCACATGATATAGCAACAATTCTAGATGAAGACGGTGTTGCAATAAGAGCTGGACATCATTGTTGTCAGGTATTGCATGATAAATTAAATATTCCTGCTAGTGCTAGAGCTTCTTTAGGTGTTTATAATACTAAAGATGATTTAGATAAGTTAAATGAAGCAATCAATAACTGTAAAAAAGTTTTTAATATATAATGAACTTAAAAGAATTATATCAAGAGATCATTCTAGATCATGGAAAAAATCCAAGGAACTTGAGAAAAACTGAAAATTTCAATAAAGACGCAAAAGGTAACAATCCATTATGTGGTGATAATGTTCATGTTTATTTGAAATTAAATGAAAATAAAAAAGTAGAAGATATTTCTTTTGAAGGAAGTGGCTGTGCGATTTCAATGGCATCAGCATCAATAATGACAGATCTTGTAAGAGGCAAAGAAGAATTTGAAGTTAAAGAAATTGTAGAAGATTTTTTAGGAATGATTAAAGAAAATCCAGAATTAAAATCTCAAAAACTTAAAGAGGATGAAAAAACTAAGCTAATGTGTTTATCTGGAGTAAAACAATATCCAATGAGAGTAAAATGTGCAACTCTATCATGGCACACATTAGTTTCAGCAATAGATAATAAGCAAGAAGAAATAAATACTGAAAATTAATTTATGAACACTAAAGAAAAAATAATTGAAGAAATTAGAAAAATTTATGATCCTGAGCTACCAGTGAACATTTATGAACTAGGATTGATTTATGATATTGAAGTAAATGAAAATAAAGCAAAAATTAAAATGACTCTAACCACTCCTAATTGCCCAGTCGCAGAAAGTCTTCCTAAAGAAGTGAAAGATGGTGCAATGCAAGTAGAAGAAATAGATGATGTGGATTTAGAGCTAGTATGGGATCCACCATGGAACAAAGACATGATGTCAGAAGCTGCAAAATTGGAGTTAAATTTGTAATGACACAGATTATTAAATTAAGCGACAATGCTGCTAGCAGAATAAAAGAGATTATGTCTAATGCAGAAAAAGATGCGTTAGGTGTTAGAGTTTCAGTTAAATCAGGAGGATGTGCAGGTATGTCTTATGTTATGGAATACACTAAAGAGGCAAACCCGGGTGATGAGGTGATAGAAGATAAGGGTGTTAAGGTATATATAGATTCTGCTGCTATTCTTTATCTATTAGGCACAGAAATGGACTATAAAAAAGAGGAATTTTCATCATCTTTTGTGTTTAATAACCCTAATGAAACTGAAAGATGTGGTTGCGGAGAGTCTTTTAAGGTTTAAAAAACTCTAGGTTGAATTGTCCCACTTTTAACATATCAGTATTGCATTGAATGCATATCTAGTGTAGCGTTTGAATAATGAACAAATTTGAATTTAGAAATCTTGTTAAGTCTTTAAGAGACACCTTAAAGCAAAAAACTTTTTTTAAAGATTTGCGAAAGGAAGTAGAAACTGGTGCAAATGGCACACAGGACTACGTTGTTAAAAAAGGTATTAACAAAGATACAGTTGCTACAACTAGACAGTAATTAAAATTAACTACTGTAATACATCTCAAACTCTACAGGATGAGGTGCGTGTTCAAACTTGTGAATTTCCTCAAACTTAAGAGCGATATAAGCATCAATCTGATCATCAGTAAATACACCGCCTTGAGTTAAGAACTCCCTGTCTTTATCTAAACTTTCCATAGCTTCCCTTAAAGATCCACATACAGTTGGGATTTTATTAACTTCTTCAGCAGGTAATTCATATAAATCTTTATCAAAAGACTCACCTGGGTGAATTTTGTTTTTAATACCGTCTAATCCAGCCATTAACATTGCTGCAAAAGTTAGATAAGGATTACCTGCTGCATCTGGAAATCTAATCTCACATCTTGCTCCTTTTTTACTTAATGTAATTGGGATACGACATGAAGCAGATCTATTTCTTGCTGAGTAAGCAAGCAGCACAGGTGCTTCAAATCCTGGTATTAATCTTTTGTAACTATTTGTTGTTGAGTTTGCAAAAGCATTAATTGCTTTGGCATGTTTTAAAATTCCACCAATATAATGTAATGCAGTTTCAGATAACCCTGAATATGCATCACCTGAAAATACAGGTGTATCACCTTTCCAAATTGATTGGTGAATATGCATACCTGAACCATTATCACCAGCAACAGGTTTAGGCATAAACGTTGCAGTCTTGCCAAATGAGTGTGTCACCATTTGAACTACATATTTGTAAAGTTGAACATTGTCTGCTTGATCAACCAAAGTACCAAAATACATTCCAAGCTCATGTTGGCTCGGAGCAACTTCGTGATGGTGCTTTTCAACTTTAATACCTACATCTTTTAAACTTTTTAGGTATTCACTTCTCATATCCTGTTCACTATCAACTGGTGGAACTGGGAAATAACCACCTTTTACACCTGGTCTATGACCCATATTTCCATTTTCGTATTCTTTACCTGAATTATAAGGACCTTCTTTACTATCAATCTTAAACCCAGCTTCATTCATATCGTTTTTAATTCTTACATCATCAAAAACAAAAAATTCTGGCTCAGGTCCAAAAAACGCTTTATCACCAATTCCTGAAGATTTTAAAAATTCTTCTGCTTTTTTAGCAATACCTCTTGGATCTCTTTCGTAAGGAGTTTTCTTTACTGCATCTAAAATATCACAAAATAAAACTGCAGTGTTATGAGAAGTAAATGGATCCATAAACATTCTTGAAGTATCTGGTTTTAAAATCATGTCCGACTCATTAATTGCCTTCCATCCAGCAATTGACGAACCATCAAAAAACACACCTTCATTGATCATATCTTCATCAACAATACTTGCATCCATTGTAAGATGTTGAAGTTTACCTCTTGGATCAGTAAATCTTAGATCAACAAATTCAGCTTCTTTTTCTTTAATAAATTTTAAAACATTATTTGCACTCATTTTAACTCCTTTTGATTTTGGTGGTTCTTAGCAAAAAAAAGTTTATAAATATCGCTCTTTAAATAAATAACACCTATGCAAAAATTACATAGATAGCAGATTATGAATGCAATTTTAGATAAAGAACCCGTGAAAAGAGCAGAAAAATCGCTCAAAAAATTTGACGAAAAACTAGAGGTAATTTGTTTGGAGCAATCAGCTAGAACTGCACAAGATGCTGCTACAGCTTTAGCTTGTGATGTGGGCGCTATTGTAAAAAGCTTGCTATTTAAAGCTGGAGACAGATTCATTTTAGGATTAGTTGCAGGTGATAAAAGATGTTCTTTAAATAAACTTAAGAAAATTCTTAATGAAAAAGATATATCGATGGCTTCACCTGATCAAGTTAAAGAAAATACTGGCTATACAATTGGAGGGGTGTCACCTGTGGGTCATTTGAAAGAGTGTGAGATTTTTATCGATGAAACTTTAGTCAGATTTAATGATATTTTTGGTGCAGCAGGTCATCCAAATGCTGTTTTTAAAATTGATTACAATAACCTAATAAACATGACGAAAGGTCTACCTAAAGATATAGTTGAATGAGAGAACCTAAATTAGCTGATTATACTTTACTAACACTTTTAGCAGTTATCTGGGCTTCAGCCTTTTTTAATATAAAAATTGCAACTTACTCATTTGGTCCAGTGACAATTGCTTTTTTAAGAGTTTTTTTTGGTGCACTACCTGTTTTGTTAATTTGTTATATCAAAAAAATTAACATTGAGGCTTTCTCAAAAGATTGGCATTGGTTTGCCTTGATTGGGTTTATAAATTTAGTAGCCCCATTTTTTTTGATAGCATATGGAGTTAAATCTGTTCAAAGTAATTTAGCTGCTATTTTAATGTCTACAACAACATTAAGTTCAACCGTCCTTGGTCATTTTTATACAAAGAATGAAAAATTTAATTTTACTAGAACAATTGGAGTATTAATTGGCTTTTCAGGTATCGTATATTTATTTTCTGACAATTTTTTAATCAATGAAAACAACTTTGGATCTGCATTATTAATTTTACTAGGATCTACTTGCTATGTTGTTGGAGGAGTTCTAACTTTAAAAATAAGTAAAAAGAAAAATGAAAATGTAACTGGATCAATTTTAATTTGGGCTACTATAATTTTATTACCTTTAGTATGTTTTATTGAACAACCTTGGAAAAATATTCCAAGATTAGATTCAACAATCTCAGTTGTATATCTTGGACTTGTTTCTACAGGAATTGCTTGGTTATTAAGGTTTAGAATTTTAACAACCAATGGATTGATTTTTCAGTCCCAAGTTTCATATTTAATTCCAATTTTTGGAGTTATCTTGAGTTATATTTTTCTAAAAGAATTAATAACGGTAAAAGTTTTAGTGGCCTTAGTTGCTGTAATTATTGGAATTTATTTTGTAAAAAAAGCTGGATTAAATAAAAACTAAAGAATTTTTTTTATAGCCTCAATATGAGCGGGAGTTGTTTCACAACAACCACCCAACATAGTTGCGCCACTCTCTTTAAATTTCTTTGCTAATTTTGCAATTACCTCAGGTGTTAAATCTTTTCTTTGACCTAAAAATTCATTAGGGTTACCATTACTCTTTCCATAGCTAGTTGTGTAACCATCTTTCGGTTGCGTAGTTTCAAAAGCATTAAATTTAAAACCACAAGGAACATCAAAACTTTTAAGTTCATCAAAATTTTTTTCAAAGTTTTCAGGAGAAATACAAGTTAAAATTACTCCTAATAAATTTTCATCAAATACTTTTTTTATATCTGAAACCTTTTCTCCACTTGGAAGTTTTGTCCCTTCAGAGATATGTATTCCAATTAGATAAGGCTTTTTAAATTCTTTAATAGCTTTTATTGCACACTCAAATTCTCTAACACTGCTTAATACGTGTAAAATAAAAAAATCTACATAAGGATTTAATAATTTAGCTTGTTCATTAAAACTCTTTGTAATCAAATCAGTTTCACGATCATCTGCTTCATATGTAAAATTTTGCGGAGGTAATTCACCAGCAATCTTAACATGTGGAAATTTTTCTTGAGCTTTTTTTGCTATTTCACCAGCTTTTTTATTTAGGTATTCAAATTTATCTTCAACACCATTATCTCTTAATCTTACTCTTCTGGTAGTAAATGTTGTTGTACAAATTACATCAGCTCCAGATTTAATATAATCTAAATGTGTATTTAATAATAATTCGTGATATTTTTCATCTAACAGGGCATTGGCGCTCCACAAGGTCCCGTTTGGCTTCATTCCTCTCGCTAAAAGTTCTTGTCCCATTCCGCCGTCAAGAATTCTTATCTTTTTGAAATAATCTAATTCCATGATTATTAAAATATTCTTATTCCTATTCTCATTGCTACAAAAATTACAAGTAATGATGTTAATATTGCTAATAATCTATTTGATAAAAATTTCAAATTAAGAAAATTTCCAATTTGACCACCTATTAAAACAGCCAAAAAAAGTGGGTAGTAGTTAAATAATTCATTTATTACATTTTCCTTCGTTAATTGGCCTAAAATCCCTGAAATTGAATTAAGTAATATAAATAAAGAGGCCGTTGTTACAATTTGCTTTGGGTGAGCGGCTTTTAATAAAAATAATATTGGGCTTAAAAAAATACCTCCACCAATACCAACTATACCAGATGTAAATCCTATTACTGACCCAATCATTATTGAAAACAAAGGATTAATGTCATTAATTTTAATTATTTTTTCAGAGTAGTTTCTATTGCTAATTAGTAAAAAAAAGCCTGCCAAACTTAAAACAACAAATAAGATTATTTCAAAAAATTTTTTTTCTACTGCAATTGAACCACCTAAAAATGCAAAAGGAATTGATCCCACTAGATACACTAATAATAATTTGGAATTGAAATTACCTGTTCTAATATAATTAAATGAATTACCTGAAACTACAATTACATTACAGACTAAAGCTAAAACAGGAAAAATATAATATGGAATATCCCATATTAACAAAAGAGCTAAATAAGTAGATCCACCACCAAATCCCACACTTGAATATAGAATAGCAGTTACAAAAAATAATATTGATAGTATAAACATAAATAATTTATGAAAGTTAACATAGCATTATTAACAGTTACAGACACTAGAACTTTTGAAAATGATAAATCTGGTGGAATTTTAGTAAACAAAATTAAAGAAGCTGATCACAATCTAATTGATAGAAAAATTTGCAAGGATAACAAGGATGACATTAAAGATATAATTAATGAATGGCTTAAAGAGAAAGATATTGATGTTATCATTACAACAGGTGGCACTGGGCTAACAGGTAGGGATATTACTCCTGAAGCATTGAATGAAATTGCAGACAAACATATTCCTGGTTTTGGCGAAATGTTTCGATATATAAGTATAAAATCTGTTGGAACTTCCTCTATACAGTCTAGAGCATGTGCAGTTTTAGCAAACGGTAAATATGTATTTGCATTACCAGGTTCATCAGGTGGAGTAACTGATGCATGGGATCAAATACTTAAGTATCAACTAGATATAAATCACAAACCCTGTAATTTTGTTGAATTATTTCCTAGACTAAAAGAGAAATAAACAGGTATCTAGATATCTTTCCAATACCAACAAGTATTAAAAAAATAAAAAACTTTGTTTTCATTGTGCCTGCAACAAATGTTAATGGATCACCAATTATTGGCACCCAAGCAAATAACAAAGACCACTTTCCATATTTTTCGAACCATTGAGAGGATTTTGAAATCTGTTCTTGGTTAAAAGGAAACCATTTTTTATTTTGTAATTTAATAAAATAAAATCCTAAAACCCAATTGAATACTGATCCAAGAATGTTTCCCAAGCTTGAAAATGTAATCAGTAATGTTCTATTATAATTTTCTATAGATAGCATTGATGCTAATATTAATTCAGAAGAAAAAGGTAAAATTGTTGCTGCTAAAAATGATATCGTAAATAAGCTAAGATAACCAATTATCACTTTGGATTAGATTGTTACTTTTGATATTTTTCTTTCCACTCAGAGTAGGGCATACCGTAAACATGCTCCCTTGCATCAGGATCTGAAATTGTAATTCCTTTTTTTTCTGCTTCTTCTCGGTACCATTTTGATAAGCAATTTCTACAAAAGCCTGCCAAGTTCATTAAATCAATATTTTGAACATCTTTCCTATTTCTTAAGTGTTCCATTAATCTTTCAAAAGCAGCAGATTGAAGTTCTTTTTTAGTGTTATCGTCCATAAAAATTTTATATAATTAGATTATGAAACTTTCAGGATCTTATCAAATAAATTTACCAAAAGAAAAAGTCTGGGAAGCTTTAAATGATCCAGAAATATTAAGACAAGCAATACCAGGATGTGAAGAGTTCACAAAAAACTCAGATACAGAATTTACTGCAAAAGCTACAAATAAAATTGGTCCTTTTAATGCCAGCTTTACAGGAGATGTAGAGCTTAAAGATTTAAATCCACCAAATAGTTACAAAATATCAGGATCTGGAAATTCTCCAGTTGGTTTCGCATCTGGTGAAGCAAGTGTGAATTTAGAAGATGAAAACGGCGGGACAAAGCTTACTTATGAAGTGGAAGCTAATGTAGGAGGAAAAATTGCTCAAGTAGGGGCAAGACTAATAGATATGACAGCAAAAAAAATGGCTGATATTTTTTTTGGTAAATTTTCAGAACTCATTACACCTTCAATTAATGAAGAGAGTGTAATTCAAAATCAGTCAGAAGAAAAAAATTCTGCAGATTCTTCTGGTAAGAAATCATCAAATCAAAAGTTATTAATTTATGGTGGTGTTGTTTTAGCTGTGGCAATTATCGCTTATTTAATTTTTTAAAATATTCATAATTACTCGATTTTTAGTTAGTTTCCTCTACCTCAGGTAGTAATGCATCAAATAATCGATTGCTTCTCTATTTTAGTTATGATCAGATGTTATTTAGGGAATAAGGCAATAGAGAAGGAGTAATTAATGACTAAAGTAACTTTAGAAGTTAATGGCAAAAAGGTAACTAAAGAAGTTCCGGACCATACACTTTTATCAGTATTTTTAAGAGATAATTTAAATTTAACAGGTACTCACGTAGGATGTGACACCAGTCAATGCGGAGCTTGCGTAGTCCATGTTGATGGAAAATCTATAAAAAGTTGTTCAACATTAGCTGCAGACATCGATGGATCAAAAGTAACTACTATCGAAGGTTTAGCAAAAAATGGAAAAATGCATCCAATGCAAGAAGCATTTAAAAAAACTCATGGTTTACAATGTGGATACTGCACACCAGGAATGGTTATGAGTGCAGTAGATTTACTTCAAACAAAAAAGAATCCAAGTGAGCAAGAAATTAGAGAGTGGTTAGAAGGTAACATTTGCAGATGCACAGGTTATCAAAATATAGTTGCTGCAGTTAAAGAAGCATCAACAAAAATGTAATTAAGATAAGGAGGAGAAAAATAAAATGCCAAGTTTAGTAGGATCAAGAGTTGAAAGAAAAGAGGATAAAAGATTTTTAACAGGAAAAGGAAGATACACAGCTGATATCAATATTGCTAATCAGACTTATGCTGTATTTGTTAGATCTCCACATGCAAGAGCAAAAATTAAAAAAGTAGATACATCAAAAGCATTAAAGTCTTCTGGTGTCGTTTCTGTATTAACAGGAAAAGAAATAGCAGAAGATAAAATTGGAGGATTAATAGCAGGTTGGGCCATTAGAAGTGAAGATGGTTCAGAAATGAAAGTACCTGCAAATCCACCTTTAGCTGGAGAAGTTGCAAACTTTGTTGGTGAACCTATTGCTGTAGTTTTTGCTGAAACTTTAGATGAAGCAAAAGCAGGCGCGGAAAAAGTTGAAGTTGATTATAAAGTCTTAAAAGCAGTTGTAGATCCAGCTGAAGCTATGAACAGTGAAGCTGTTCACGATGGAATAGATAAAAACCTTTGTTATGATTGGTTGTTAGGAGATAGAAAAGCTGTTGATGAAGCATTTGCAAAAGCAGACAAAATTATCAAAGTTGATTTAATTAATAATAGATTAGTTCCAAATGCAATGGAACCAAGAGCTTGTGTTGTTGATTACAATACAGCGTCTGAGGAAATAACTTTATATACTACAAGTCAAAACCCTCATCTATCAAGATTAGTAATGTCCGCATTTGGAGGTGTTGCTCCAGAAAACAAATTAAGAGTAGTTGCACCAGATGTAGGAGGTGGATTTGGTTCTAAGATTAATGTTTACAATGAAGAAATAGTTTGTAGTTGGGCATCTAAAAAAATTGAAAGACCAATTAAATGGGTTGCAGAAAGAACTGAGTCTTTCTTAACTGATACTCATGGAAGAGATCACGTAACACATGCTGAACTTGCTGTAACAAATGATGGTAAGTTTTTAGGTTTTAAAAATGAAACTATTGCAAACCTAGGTGCATATGCAAGAGTATTTGCAACAGTAACTCCAACATATTTATTTGGACCTTGTGCAACAGGTGTTTACGTAATTCCTGCTGCATACTCAAATGTAAAAGCAGTTTATACAAACACAGCACCAGTTGATGCATACAGAGGTGCTGGAAGACCAGAGGCAACTTATACTATTGAGAGATTAGTAGAGAAAGCTGCTATGGAACTTGGAATTGATAAAATTGAATTAAGAAAAAGAAACTTTCCAAGTGAGTTTCCATTTAAACAAACATTAGTTCATACAGTGGACTCAGGTGATTATGTTGCAGGTATTGAAAAAGCAAAAGAGATGGCAGATTATGCTGGCTTTGAAGCTAGAAGAAAACAATCTGAAGCTAATGGTAAGTTAAGAGGTATTGGTGTTTCTTCTTATTTTGAAGCTTGTGGTATTGCACCTTCGGCAGCAGTAATGTCACTTGGATGTGGAGTAGGTTTATGGGAATCTGCAGAAGTAAGATTTAATCCTACTGGTCAAGTTTCTGTATTTACAGGTTCACACAGTCATGGACAAAGTCATGACACTACATTTGCTCAAATTGCAGCAGATGAATTAGGTGTTCCAATGGAAAATATTGATCTAGTTCATGGTGATACAGATAAGAGTACATTTGGTATGGGTACTTACGGTTCAAGATCACTTGCAGTAGGTGGTATTGCAATTGTAAATGCTTGTAAAAAAATAGTTGCAAAAGGTAAGAGAGTTGCAGCTAAAATGCTTGAAGTCAGTGAAGAAGAGATCGAGTTTAAAGATGGAGAGTTTGTTGCTCTTAAATCTAATAAAAAGAAAACTATTGGTGAAATTGCTTTTGCTTGTTACGTACCAGGTCAAAGAGATGAAATGAAGTCACCAATTCCTGAAGGTGATGAGCCAGGTTTAATTGAGTCTGCATTTTACGACCCACCAAACTTTTCTTTCCCAGCAGGTTCACATATTTGTGAAGTAGAGATAGATCCTGCAACTGGAAACGTGAAGGTTGAGAAATATACAGCAGTCGATGATTTTGGAAGAATAGTAAATCCAAACATTGTTGAAGGACAAGTACATGGTGGATTGGCACAAGGAATTGGTCAAGCTTTGTATGAAAATACCATGTATGATGAAACTGGTCAGTTAATGACAGCTTCTTATATGGATTATACAATGCCAAGAGCTGATAATTTCCCAGAGTTTAATCTAGGATTTACTTGTACGCATGCAACATCAAATCCTTTAGGTGTTAAAGGATGTGGAGAAGCAGGAGCTATTGCTTCACCTCCAACTGTAATGAATGCAGTTATTGATGCATTAGGTGGTCAAGAAATTACAATGCCAGCTACACCTGAAAAAGTTTGGAAGGCTTGTAAAGCGCTTAAAAAATCTAACTCTAAAGCAGCTTAAGGAGGTTAATTATGAAAACTTTTAATTATCATGCACCAAAAGATGTAAAAGAAGCATCTAAACTTGCATCTTCTAATTCTGCTTTTTTAGCTGGAGGAATGACTTCTATTCCATCAATGAAGTTAGGATTAGCAACTTATAAAGATGTAATTGATATTAAGAAAATAAGTAAACTTTCTGGTATCAAAGTAAGTGGCAAGACAGTTAAAATAGGAGCTACAACTAAACATGCAGATGTTGCTTCATCAAAAGATGTTCAAAAAGCAATTCCTGCCCTGGCAAAGCTTGCTGGTAATATTGGTGATGCACAAGTTAGAAATAGAGGAACAATTGGTGGTTCTATTTCAAACAACGACCCATCAGCTTGTTATCCATCAGCTTGTATGGCTTTAAATGCAGTCATCCATACTAATGATAGAAAAATTGAAGCCAATAAATTTTTCAAAGGTATGTTCGAAACTGCTTTAAAGAAAGGTGAGATAGTTGAAGCTGTAGAATTTGCTATTCCAGAAAAAGCTGACTATCAAAAACATCCAAATCCTGCATCAAGATATGCAATAGTTGGTGTGTTTATTGCTAAACATAAAGATGGAGTTAACGTAGCCGTAACAGGTGCAAAATCTTGTGTTTATATTGATAAAGATTTATCAGGAAAACTTTCATCAGATTTTTCATCAGGAGCTATTGAAGGAATGGAACTTGATGATAGTGAGATGAACTCTGATATGCATGCGTCATCTGAATACAGAGCAAATCTAGTTTCATTATACGCTAAAAAAGCTGTTGAAGCTTGTTAGTATAGTTTTATATTTTATCAGATGAAAAATTCATTTGATGAAAAAATACTAGAAGAAGCAAACGATTGGATTAATGCCAATCAAAAAGTTGTCTTAGCAACAGTTATTCAAACTTGGGGATCATCTCCAAGACCCACAGGTAGCAGAATGATTATCAATGAAAAAGGCGATTTTTCAGGTTCTGTTTCTGGTGGATGCGTAGAGTCCGCAGTTGTAAGAGAGTCTATGTCTTTGATAAAAGACAATAAACCATTCAAAAAATTAGAGTTTAAGGTTTCAAATGAAAGTGCCTGGGAGATTGGCCTAGCTTGTGGTGGTGAAATAGCTGTTTATTTAGAGCAATTCAATTAATGCAAGTAGAGCTTAACAATTATTTTAAGTGCAAAATAGATAAATCTATTCTTAAAGAACTTTCACAAAAATCTGACATCAAAGGATTATTACATGTTAGCGGATACTTTGTATTGTTATTTGCTGTAGGATTTATCGCATATTTTACATGGGGAACTTATTGGTCGATCTTTTGGTTTTTAATTTATGGAAATATATATAATTTTGTAAATGCAATTTGGCATGAAACTAGTCACAATACTGCTTTTAATTCAAAAATTTTAAATTCAATTTTTTTTCATTTATCTTCGTTTATGGCTATGTTTGAACCAACAAGGTGGAAGTTTACTCATTTTGTTCATCATAAAAATACATACTCAACAAAAGATCCTTATGATCATGAAATTTTATATGGCAATGATTTAAAAAAAACTCCAAAAAGTTTTTTAATTAACTGCATACCTTTTGCAGACTTGTTATATTTAAAAAATCACATTTCTTTTGAAATTATTAAGCATTCATTAGGTATTGAAACCAAAGTTATGAAAGAGTGCATTCCAGATAATGCAAAACCAAGAGCTATTTTAATTTCTAGGATTTATTTAGTAATTTGGCTTTTAATAATATTTAGTTCAATAGTTTTTAAAACTTGGTTGCCTGTTTTGTTTTTGTTACTTCCAATATTTTATGGAAAAACTATGCATAGAATTGTTGCATTTGCTCAACATGCTGGACTTGCAAGAAACGTGAAAGATCACAGATTATCTTCAAGAGACATGCACTTAAATCCAATATTGAGTTTTTTATATTGGAAAATGGAATATCATTGTGTTCATCACATATATCCAACTGTTCCATCTTATAATTTAAAAAAATTGTATCATCATCTTGAAGATCAACTACCTAAAGCAAAAAATGGTTTGATTGAAACTTATAAAGAAATAATACCAGCATTATTGAAACAAAGAATTGATCCTAATTATAGTATCAACGTAAGATTGAATAAAAATGAAACAGTCACTGCTTAAAGAAATTATTAACCTAAAGGAACAAAAAAAAGAATTTGCAATAATTACAAATCTTGAGAATGGAAATTCTACAATTTACCATAATGAAAATGAATTAACTGGAGAGTTTGAAAGTTATAAAGATCAGATAATAAATTTCTATAAATCAAAAAATAATGGTGTAATTGATGGAACAAATGTTTTTGTTGAATCATACGTTAGACCAATAAAAGTTGTTATAGTTGGGGCCGTACATATCGCTCAATATTTAGTTGATTTTGCAAAAAGTTTAAATTTTGAAATCTCTATCATTGATCCAAGAGGTTACTTTGCATCTGAAAAAAGATTTCCCAATATGAAAATAATTAATAAATGGCCAGATGAAGCTTTCAAAGAGTTAGATACAAACGAAAGTACAGCACTAATTGCTTTAACACATGATCCAAAAATAGATGATCCAGCATTACAATATGGATTGAAAAATAAATTTTATTACATTGGTGCATTAGGAAGTAAAAAAACACACGCTAATAGATGTGAAAGATTGAAAGAAGCTGGGTTTAATGAAGAGCAGATAAATTCAATACATGGTCCAATAGGAATTAAACTTGGAGGCAAATCAGCCCCAGAAATTGCTTTATCTATTATTGCACAACTTGTTTCAGTAACTTATACAAAGTAATGATTAAATTACTTTATATTTTTTTATTTTTTTTTATCTCAACTAATATCTCAGCAAGTACATTAGACTATAAGGATTTAGATAAAATTTTAAAGAAAAGCACGTTTGTTGATAATCAAGGAAAAACTTATTCAATTGATAAAATAAATGACAAGAGAAATACTTTATTAATAATTGATAATCATGGCAGTGATTACGACATGGTCAAGGATAAATGTCAAAAAAAACCAAAATTGGGATATACATGGAATGGAGCTACAGTTCCTGCAATATTAAAACTTCACAACAAACAAATTAAAGGTTTAACCATTAAGATTTATCGCCTTTGCTCGGGAGTAAAAGGAATGTCTTTGAAAACAATGAAAAAATATAGAGATCAACTTAAGGAAACAGGCAATATTGAAATTGTTGAAGATGAGACAAAAAATATTAAAAGACAAAAAATAATCCTTAATGAATTGAATAAATTTAATGAAATGGGATTTGAACATATTGTTCTTTCAGGTTTTTCAGCTGGAGCCTGGGCGTCATTAAATTTGCAGTCTAAATATTCAGACAAAATAAAAGGAACTATTGCAATCAATCCAGCTGCATTTGGAAAAAAATCAATTTGGAAAAAAAAATACCCTGAATGGGGATTTTTTAGAAAATCAAACTTTGATGAACTAAAAAAATCTCAATCAATTAATTCAATTATATTCGTACACAACAAAGATAAATTTGAAACTCCAGAAACATTGTCTTTTTTTGAAGATATCAAAGGAGTAAATTTTATAGATTATAGCGAACTTAAACCTACAACGTGTAAATGGGCAGATGCAGATCACAATATGGGCCCCGCAGATGGTCATGGTATTCCTCAATCTATTTGTTTCACAAAATTTATAAATAAAAATGATTATTTAATAAAATTCTTAGAAAGAATTATACGATGATATCAGCAATATTACTTGCTGCAGGACAATCAAAAAGAATTCCAAAAGAAAACAAACTCCTTAAAAAATTTAAAGGAAAAACATTAATTAATCATATTTTAAATCAACTAATAAAAAGCAAAGTTAAAAAAATTATAATTGTTTTAGGACACGAACATTCATTAGTAAAAAAAGCAGTAACGAAAAACAAAAAAATTCAATTTATATTGAATAAGAATTATAAATCTGGAATTGCTTCATCAATTAAAACAGGAATTAAAAAAGTAAATAAAACTTCAAAAGGTTTTTTGATTGTTCAATCTGATATGCCATTCATAAAAAAAAGTCATATAAATAAAATTTATAACTCTATAGATAAAAAAGATAATCCTGTTCATTTATTAAAGTTTAAAAATAAAATTGGCAATCCCATTGGTTTCAATTCTTCTGTAATTTCAAAATTTAAAAAAATTAAAGGTGATGTTGGAGCTAAATTTATGGTTAAAAGTTTAAAAGAAGAAGCAGCTATAATTAAAGTGAATTCTCAAAAAATATTTAAAGACTTAGATAAGTTAGCTGACTTTTGAGGATGATTTAAAGTTTATTCTAAATGCTAATAAAGCTAAAATTATAAAAAGATAAATTAAAGGTTCAGTGAGATCTCTTTTTACTAACCAAATAAAATGAACTACAGCAAATATTGCTATTATATAAGTTAATCTGTGAAGTTTTTTCCAGTTATGTTTTAAAATACCCATCATTTTTTTGGAAGATGTTATTGCAAGAGGAACTAATAACAACCATGCAGCAAAACCTATAAAGATAAATTTCTTTGTAAGTATATCTCTTGAAATATTTTCCAAATCAAATCTATAGTCTAAACCAACATAAGTCATTAAATGTAAAGATGCGTAAAAAAAAGCGAACAGACCAAGCATCCTACGAAACGAAATCCATATATTTAAATTAGTAATTTTTTTTAAAGGCGACATTGCAAGAGTAAATATGATAAATAATAAAGCCCATTCTCCTGTATGATGAGTAATTTCTTTAATTGGTTCTGGACCTAAATTGTTAGTAAAAGTTTTATAAACGATAAGTATTAAAGGAATTAGACTGAGAAAAAATATTGATGGCTTGTATATTTTACGCATTAAAAGTTTTTCTTTAAATCCATGCCAGTATATAGATGAGCAACCTCATCACCATAACCGTTGAACATTAAAGTTTTTACTCTTGGAGAAAATACTTCACCATTAATAACTCTTTCAGTGGCCTGTGACCATCTTGGATGATTTACATTTGGATTTACATTAGAGTAAAAACCATATTCTCTTGGTGATGCCCACATCCAAGCAGTCATTGGCATTTTTTTTACCAACTCAATTTTTACAATAGCTTTGCCACTTTTGAATCCATATTTCCATGGAATGAATATTCTTAAAGGTGCTCCATTTTGATTTGGTAGCGGTTTACCATATAATCCTGTCACAACAGTTGTTAGAGGATGCATTGCTTCATCTAATCTCAATCCTTCAACGTATGGCCAATTTAATACTGCTCTTCGTTGTCCAACCATGTTTTCTGGATCATAAACACTTTCAAATTTTACAAATTTTGCCTCAGGTTTTATTTTAACTTTGTTTAGTAATTCGCTGAGCGAAAAACCCATCCAAGGTATGATCATTGACCAGCCTTCAACACATCTTAATCTTTGCACTCTTTCTTCTGACGGAAATGAATTTAGAATTTCATCTATAGGTAAGTCTATAGGTTCTTCAACTTCTCCCTCAATTCTTACAGTCCATGGTCTTGTTTTAAAATCTTGGGATTTTTTATAAGGATCTCCTTTACTAGTGCCAAACTCATAATAATTATTGTAAGTAGTTATATCTTTATAAGATGTTGGTTTAGATAAATCTGTGTTTGCTAAAGCATTATTTGCGAAAGCAATACCACCAATTCCATAGCCTAAATTTTTTAAGAATGTTCTTCTATTATTATAAATCTTTTCGGGTGTTATTTCTGAGTATTTAAATTTTTTCATTATTTATTGGGTTACCTTTCAACCATTTACTATCTTCATTTTCATAATGTTCTTTTTTCCAAATTGGTGATCTTTTCTTTATTTCTTCAATTATATATCTTGATAAAACATATGCTTGATCTCTATGCTTACAAGCAACAGCAATAATAATACTCATCTCACCAAGTTTTACATAACCTTTCACATGTTCAATATAAACCGCCTTATCTGTAATATTAAGTTTTTGTTCAGTTTCTTCATAGATTTCTTTAAAGCTTTTTATAACCATAGCATCATGGCTATCATATGTTATTCCTGTGACTTTTTTATTTTCATTAAAATCTCTTACTGTCCCAGTAAAAAAAATTGATGCTCCAAATTTTGATGAGGCAATAAATTTTTCAGCATTAGAAATTTCTATTCTTTCTTTTTCTGTATCTATGATTTTAGTATGAAGCATTAACCTCCTCCAATTGGGGGGATAATACCTATTTTTTGATCTTTTGTGATTTTATAATTGTCGCTAATTATTTCATTATCTTCAGAGCAAAAAGCAGAGGAATTAATTATTTTCTTAAAATTTTCATTTCCATTAAAAGTTTCATCAATAAAATTTAAGAGAACATTTTTAAAATCTTTTATGGTTATTTGAGATTTTAAATCAAATTCCAAAATATTTTTGTCACTAAAATCTCTACTAGCCCCGAATAATTCTAATATTATTTTCATTTCTTTAATTTAGATGAAAATTTTAAATTCTCATTAATAAAGCCTGATTGATTTTTACTTATAAATTCATCCATTATTTTTAATTTTTCTTCTTCAAATTCTGAAACTTTACGAGTGTTCAAATTCACATAAAGCGCTAGTGCTTCAAAGGTCGATGCTAAATATCCTTCTTTTTTATTTATCATTTCCATTTTGTATTGAAGTCTTTTCTTATCATGATCAAAATATAATAAGTTAATATCTACTTCATCATCAAGCTTAAGTTCTTGGTTATAAGTTATATTTGTTTCAACAATCATAGTGCTCATACCAGTACTTTTTGCAGATTCTTCACCCATCTTAAACATTCTATTTAGATTATCTGCTCCAAACTTATCAAAAATTAAAAGATAATAAGCTACATTCATATGATCGTTATAATCGATCCAATCTTTAATAATTTTTTGAGAACTAAGATGAACAGACATTTAAATTAAAAAATGTTTTCAAGAAATTTAGGTAATCCATCTGGATTGGTCCATAAACCATTTTTTCCACCTTCTTTAATTAGAAGCTTAACATTATCAATTTTTAAATGAGGATTAACAATTTTACTTAGATCATAAATTGTTGTTAATGCAGCATTCACCCCCATTATCGCTTCCATTTCAACACCAGTTTTCGCAACTGCAGACACTACACAAAATACTTCCAGGGAATTATCTTCTTCATTCATAATTATCTTTGTAGCAGTATGATCAATTGGAAGTGGGTGGCATAAAGGAATTAATTCGCTAGTTTTTTTTACACCCAATACAGCAGAAACTTCAGCTAAAGTTATAGGATCACCTTTTGGCATCTCTTTATTTTTAATTAATCCAAATACTTCTTTACCCACATAAATTTTTCCTGAAGCTAATGCTCTTCTGAAAGTTTCTTTCTTTGAAGATACGTCTACCATGTTAAAAGAGTTTTTTTGAAATATCTCTTTTGCCCAATCTTTTAATGATTGTTGGTCTACAACTTTTAGATTTTTCATTATCCTCCAGTAGTTGATAAATTTTTAGTTAAACCTGTTTCACCAAGCTCTAAATAATGAGACTCTTTTTTAAAATTTAATTGTTTTAAAATTAAATCTTTCAGTTCTTCAATTTGTTCATCTGTTTGCATTAAATGCCTTATGTTAATCCCTGTATTTCCAAATAAACATAATCTTAAGTCACCTTTTGCTGTAATTCTTAATCTGTTACAACTTTTGCAGAAATCTTTTGAGTAGGGTGCAATTACTCCAAACTTTCCCTTGAATTCAGAATTAATATAATTTTTGGATGGCCCAGCATCTCTTCCTAGTGTTTGAATTATCCAATTATTACCATTTAAATAATCAGTAAACTTTGTTGCAGGCACATGATATTTATTGAAATAATCTAAATTATCTCCCGTTTGCATTAATTCAATATATCTAAAGTCTATTTCATTATTTTTAATAAATTGTGACCACTCATTAAAATCTTTTTCACTATCATTAACGCCTCTTAGAAGAACAGCATTTACTTTAATATTTTTAAAATTAAGTTTCTGTAACTCTTCAATACCTTTTAATATTTCTGGTAATCTGTCATGACTTGTAATGTTTTTAAATGTTGCTCTATTTAAACTATCAATACTAATATTAATTCCATCAAGACCACTATCTTTAATTTTAGATGCAATTTTATCTAAATGATAACCATTAGTAGTAATTACAGTTTTTTTTATACCTGAATTTGATTTTATTAATTTTATAATATCAAAAAAATCTTTTCTTACAGTTGGCTCACCTCCAGTTAATCTTATTTTACAAACACCTAATTCAGACAAAGCTTTTGATAATCTTCCAATTTCTTCTGCGCTTAAAAAAGTTCGATTGTCACTTTTGTCTATTTGATATCCATTTGGTAAACAGTATCCACACTTAAAATTACAAACATCTGTTATTGATAATCTGATGTAGGGAAAAGATCTTCCAAAACTGTCTTTTAGAGTATTCATTTTTAATATAAGGTTAGCATAATTTAACTAAATTATCATGAGTCAAATATTAGAAAAAAGCCTTATTGATGAGTATAACCAAAATGGCGCAGTCTTAATTAAAGGAAAATTTGATCATTGCTGGATAAACAAATTAAAAGAAGGTTTTGAGAAAGCTAAATCCAATCCTAGTCCAAGGTTCGTTAATCACACAAAAGTTAAAAGTTCTCCAAGTTACTATGAAGATTTTTGGACATGGAATTTAATTCCTGAGTTTAAAGATTTTGTCTTTAACTCACCAACACCAAAAATTGCATCAGAACTTCTTGAAGCAAAAGAAATTAATTTAGTTATGGACAATTGGTTTTATAGAGAAGCTGGCTCTAAATCAAAACCACCTTTTCATCATGATATTTCTTATTTTGATTTTGAGGGTTCAATGTGTGTTTTATGGTTACCTTTAGAGCCAGTTAAAAAAGAAGAGGGGATTGCTTGGATTAAAGGTTCTCATCTATGGAATAAATTATTTTTAAGAACAAGATTTAACGATGGTCATTTGGTTGATGGTGAAGCTGGAATTGTTAATGGAAAAAAATATGAGGTCACTCCTGATATATTGAAAAATAAAGATGATTATGAATATTTAGAATGGGATCTTGAAGTTGGGGATTGTGTGTATTTTGATATTAGAACTCTACATGGTGGATTATACGAAAGTACCCCAAAATCTGATATTCATAGGTTCACCTTAAGAATGGCTAAAGAACAATCAAAAATTGAATACCGAGGTGATTGGGCTCGAGAAGAAAGAGCAATTATGGAGCAAAATGGCTACAAAAATGGGGATGATTTAGCTGGCAAAATGTTTCCAACTTTATATAAAAATTCATAAAAAAAGTCTTCACATTTTACAAAAAATTAGTACATAGAGCTCAAAATTTTTAATTAAATTTTTATTTTTTCTCTACCCTTATTCCCCTTTTGTCTCTTCAAAAGGGGAATTTTTTTTACCTAAATTATTTCCCAACAGGTCTATAAGCTGAAGCAGCCTTTGCTGCTTTCTCTGCAGCTTTATTGAAGTCAACGGCTTCCATTATATTCATATCTTCAATTGTGCCAGTTGATTGCATCAACATTTTCATTCCAGCCATAGTTTCAAAATCTGGCCCATCAATAATAGCGATGAAATCATATGCTCCTCTTAGAGTCATCATATCAATAAGTTTTCCACCAGCAGCTTCAGTTATTTTTTTTGCAGCTTCTTGTCTATTATCAGAAGGGTTTTTTACAAAACCAGCAAGACCTTGTGTTGAGTATTTTCCTAATACAACAAACTTCATTCTACCTCCTTTTTTAATGCTTTATTTTAACATTGTTACAAAAATATTATTATGTTTTAATTGCAAATCTGATACAACCTCGGTTATTAATTTTTTATGTACGAAAAATTTGGACAGTTTATTGACGGAAAATGGTCTCCTTCTTCAGATAATAACACGTATGAAGTGATTAATCCTGCAAACGAAGAAATTTTAGGAAAAGCATCTAAGGCAACATCAGAAGATGTTGATAGAGCATTAAAGTCTGCTGAAAAAGGATTGGAGGTTTGGAAAAAAACTTCCCCTTGGCAACGATCGTATATCATCAGAAGAATTGCAGACAAGATGAGAGAAAAACAAGATGTATTAGCAAAATGGATGACTTTAGAAGTTGGCAAACCTTTCGCAGAAGCAAAAGGTGAAGTAGGTGCTGCTGCAGATATTTTTGAATGGAACGCAGAAGAAACTAAAAGAATTTATGGTCAAACAGTTGAAAGTAGATTTGAAGAAACAAGAGTTCATGTTTATTATCAGCCAGTTGGTGTAGTTGCTGCTTTAACACCTTGGAACTTTCCATTAGTTTTGTCTTCAAGAAAAATTTCTACAGCTCTTGCAGCTGGTTGTTCTGTAATTGTTAAACCAGACACCATTACACCAGGAACAGTGATGGAATTAGTTGACATTTGTAGAGAATGTGGCGTTCCTGCAGGCGTTGTTAATTTATTATCAGGTGATCCACCAGCAATTGCTTCTCAATTAATTTCATCTGATATAATTAAAAAAATTTCAATAACTGGATCTACACGAGTTGGTAAATTAATTTTAAAACAAGCTGCTGATAAAGTCCAAAGAGTTACTATGGAGTTAAGTGGTCATTCACCTTTTATAGTTTTTGATGATGCTGATTTAAATAAAGCAACAGATATGGCTATTGCAGCAAAATTTAGAAATAATGGTCAAGTATGTATTTCACCAAACAGATTTTACATCCAAGAGAATAAAAAAAGTGAATTTACAAATTTATTTATAGACAAAATAAAAAAACTTAAAATTGGAGATGGTATGGATCCTGATACTCAGCTTGGTCCTTTAACAACTCAAAAAAGATTAAATGAAGTAGAAGCTTTGGTTGAAAAAACAAAACAAGAGGGTGCTACTGTTTTATTAGGTGGAAAAAGACCTTCTGGTTTTAATAAAGGTTTTTATTATGAACCAACTGTTTTTGATAATGTGAAAGATGATTTTACGATTATGAGAGAAGAACCATTTGGACCTTTAGTTCCAATGCTATCTTTTAAATCATTTGATGAAGTAATTGAAAGAGCTAATAATAATGATTTAGGTTTGTGTAGTTATATTTGCACAAATTCAATGGAAAAAGCACACAGAACATCCGAGTTAATGGAAACAGGAACTGTAGCAGTTAATACTCCATTAGTTGCAATAGCAGAAGCTCCTTTTGGTGGTATCAAGCAAACAGGTTATGGTCGTGAGGGTGGATCAATGGCCATTAAAGATTATCTTAATATAAAGTATACTCATCTAGGTATTAAAGGTTAAAAATGAAACTTTTAAGAGTTGGTGAGGTTGGAAATGAAATTCCAGCGGCACTAGACGATAAGGGTGTAATTAGAGATTTATCAAATCATATAAATGATTTTTCAGCTGAAACTTTAAATTTTGATAATTTAAAAAACTTAAAAAAATTAGATTTAAAAAATTTAAAAGAGATTGATAAAAATATAAGAGTTGGATCATGTGTTAAAAAACCCGGAAATTTTTTTGCAATAGGTTTAAATTATAAAGCACATGCAGAGGAAACTGGTACTGAAGCTCCAAAATTACCAGTGGTATTTAACAAATCTGTTCATTGCTTGGTTGGACCAAATGACAATGTTGTTATACCAAAAAATTCAGAAAAACTTGATCATGAAGTTGAAATAGCAATGGTGATTGGAAAAAAAGCTAAAAGAGTCAAAAGAGAAGATGCTCAAGATTTTGTTTTTGGTTATTGTATTTGTAACGACATTAGCGAGAGAGATTGGCAGAAAGATAAAGGCGGACAATGGGTAAAAGGAAAATCAGGAGATACATTTGGGCCTCTTGGACCTTATTTGGTTACTAAAGATGAAATAAAAGATTTAAACAATTTAAATTTATCCTTAGATGTAAACGGCAACAGGCACCAGACTGGAAATACAAACTTAATGATATTTGACTTTAATTATTTAATTGAACACTTGAGCAGTTTCATAACCTTAATGCCAGGCGATATAATTACAACTGGCACACCACCAGGTGTTGGACTTGGTATGGATCCACCACAGTTTTTAAAAGATGGAGATTTGATGCATCTTAAAGTTGATCATTTAGGAGAGCAAAAAAGTAAAGTTGTCAAAGAAGTTTGATGAAAAAAAGAGATCTATATTACGACAGAATTCCCACTAAATTTTTGAGGGAAGATATAAGATTACTTGGAAAAATATTCGGTGATGTTTTAAGAGAACAAGAAGGAGATAAATTTTATAAATTAGTAGAAGAAACAAGGTTATTATCAAAACCAAATTTATCTCTTATAAAATCTAAAAATCCTCATGAAAGAGTTTTGAGTAAAATTAAAAATTTGAATTCTGAAACTATTTTTAAGTTAACAAGATCTTTTAATCACTTTTGTAATTTAATGAATTTAGCTGAAGCTTTAGATACTTCGCATACGTTAAATGAAATAGAACAGAATAAAAATAAAAAAACTAAAAGTTTATTTATTGAAGAAATATTTGAAAATTTTTTTAAAAATAAATCTATTCCAAATAAGAAAATTTATGATTTAGCTCAGAAATTAAAAATTGGCATAGTACTTACAGCGCATCCAACTGAAGTAAAAAGAAGAACTCTTATTCAAAAGTATGCAAAGTTAATTGAGTTACTTGAACAAAGACATTTACATACAAAATCAAATAAAAAAATTTTAGAAATTGACAAATCTCTTTATAGTGAGATCACTATTATTTGGAAAACAGATGAATTAAAACGTTCAAAACCTTCTCCGTTAGATGAAGCGAGATGGGGACTTGCAATCATAGAAGATAGTCTGTGGGACACAATTCCAAGAGTTTATAAGAGATTAAATAAAATTTTTAGAGAGAACTATGGCAAAGATTTATCAAAAGATTTTAACCCATTAGAGTTTGGTTCTTGGATGGGTGGAGATAGAGACGGCAATCCAAATGTAACTTCAAAAGTCACATCTAAAGCAATTCTTTTTTCAAGATGGCAAGCAGCAAAATTGTATGACAAAGAACTTACAAAGTTGATTCAAGATTTATCAATGCAAAATTGTTCAAAAAAAATAAAAAACTTTTCAAAAAATTCTTATGAACCTTATCGTGTATTTCTTAGACCAATTAGAGATAAGATTAGATACACTCATATTAATATAGAAGAACATTTGAATGAAAATAAAAAGTTAAATGAAGAAAAGTTATTTAATGATAAAGATGAATTGATTAGTATCCTAAGAGATGTCAGAAAATCTCTTAATGAGAATAATGATAGAAGGGTAGGAAATTCAAATCTTTTAGATCTTATAAGAAGAGCAAAATGCTTTGGTATAAATCTTGCAAAACTAGATATTAGACAGGAGTCATCAAGACATCTAGCTTTAGTAAATGAAATTTTTACTAAAAAGTATGATCTCAAATACCAAAATTTATCAGAAAACGATAAGATTTCTAAAATTTCAAAATATTTTAATAATAAAAATAAAGATTTAAAAAAAATAAAAATATCAAACAAACTTAATAAGGAAGTTTGGGAAACTTTCGAAATAATATCTAAACAACCTTCAGAATGTTTGGGCGCTTATGTTATCTCGATGACATCAAATTCTTCAGATATTCTTGATGTTTATTATTTACAAAAATTAGCAAAAATTAAAAATTATTTGCGAGTTGTTCCGTTACTTGAAACCTTAGATGATTTGAAAAATGGAAAAAAGATAATGGAAAATTTATTTTCTTTAAGTTGGTATAGAAAATTAATCAATCATCAGCAGGAAGTAATGATAGGTTATTCAGATTCTAGTAAAGATGCTGGAAAATTATCATCTAGTTGGCATCAATATAAAGTAGAAGAGGAATTAAGAGACTTAGCAAAAAAATATAAAATTACACTTACCTTCTTTCATGGTAGAGGTGGATCACCTGGACGAGGAGGCGGACCTATACAGGCAACTTTAAAATCTCAACCAGCAAATACTGTTAATGGAAGAATAAGAATTACTGATCAAGGTGAGGTTATTCAACAGAAATATGGATATAAACCATTAGCGGAATATAATTTATGTAGTTACATTGGTGCAGTAATGGATGCTTCATTAAATCCTCCACCCAAATCAAAAATACAATGGAGAAATTTAATTGAGAAAATGACAGATCTTTCTACTTCATCTTACAGACGGAACATTATCTCAAATCAAGATTTTATAAGATATTTTAAAACTGTAACTCCTCATAAAGCTCTTGGAAAATTATCTATAGGATCAAGACCTACAAAAAGAAGAAATGTTGATAGTATTCAAAGCTTAAGAGCAATTCCTTGGGTTTTTGCCTGGACGCAAATTAGACTTCTTCTACCAGCATGGTTAGGAACAAGCGAAGCTTTAAGATATGCTTCAATTAAAAAATTTAAAAATACAATTAATGACATGGAAAGAAATTGGCCTTTTTTTTCTTCAACAATGGATATTTTAGATATGGTTATTTCAAAAGTAGATCCTGAAATATCTAAAATTTATGAAGATAACTTAGCAGATGAAAAATTGAAAAGAGTTGGAAAAAAACTCAGGTTTCAATTTGATAATTTAGTGAAACTTCATAAAAAAATTACACCTAAGGAAATTTTACGAGAAAGAAAGAATTTTAGAAAAAGCTTATATGTAAGAAATAATTACACAGAAGTTTTGAATGTTTTACAAGCAAAAATTATGAATAAATTAAATTCAAAAAAAATTAATAATAAAGATAGAAAATATCTGAATGATGCGTTAATGACATCTATCGCAGGAATTTCTGCGGCAATAAAAAATACAGGATAATGTTAGAATTATTTTTAGCTTTTGGAGCTGGTCTTATTAGTTTTCTTTCACCATGTGTATTACCATTAATACCTGGTTACATTTCATTTGTATCAGGACAATCTCTAAAAGAAATCACTGAAAAAAAAGATTTCAATCTTGCTCCACTGATAAAATTTTGTATTGGTTTTTCAATTGTCTTTATAACCTTTGGTGCATCAGCATCCTTCTTAGGTCAAACTTTACTACAGAATTCTCAATCCTTTAGATTATTGGCTGGTTTGGTAATTATCTTTTTTTCTTTACAGTTATTAGGTGTTTTTAATATTGGTTTTTTAAACATGGATAAAAGATTTGATTTTAAAAAGTTTGATAGCTTTTTTTTTCCAGTAATTATTGGTTTTGCATTTGGCTTTGGTTGGACGCCTTGTATCGGTCCAATACTAGGTTCAATCTTAGTTTTAGCTTCAATAGAGGAAACTTTGTTTAGAGCTATTTTGCTTTTAAGTTTTTATTCTTTAGGGTTAGCTGTGCCATTTATTATATCAGGGTACTTAATTCAGAGATTTTTAATTTTTTCAAAAAATATGAGAAAACATATAAATAGAATTTCTAAAATTGGAGGAATTTTACTTTTAGCTACTGGAATTTTAATTTTAACAAATAAATTACAATTTTTAGGTTTTTATTTAATAAATATTTTTCCATTTTTACAAAATATCGGATAAAAAATATTTATGAAAATTTATCAAATAGACTCAAGTGCAAGAAAAAAAGGTTCAACTTCTAGAGCATTAGCTAAAAAACTTTTAGATAAAATAAAAAAACCAGAGGATGAAATAATTTATAGAGATCTTGATGATGAAATGCTTTTTGTATCAGGCTTAACAGAGTCTGGAATGAATATTGATGAAAAAGACCAAACCCCAGAACATAAAAAAATGTTTGAGCTATCAGACAAACTTGTACAAGAATTGAAAGATAGTGATATTATAATTATTTCAGCCCCAATTTATAATTACGGACCTCCAGCAACACTAAAAGCTTGGTCAGATCTTGCTGCAAGAGTAGGGGAAACTTTTAGATTTAAACCCAACGGTAGAAGAGAGGGTTTGTTAAAAAATAAACAAGCATATTTGGTTATTACCTCTGGTGGTACAAAACTTAATAGTAACGAAGATTTTTTAACGCCTTGGTTAAAATTTATACTTAATTTTTTTGGAATAGAAAAAATCGAAGTAATCAGTGCAGATCAAATGGCTCTTGATTATGAAAAGTCAATCAATGATGCTGAAAAGCAGATTAATGATTTAATAATTTAGAGATTATTTTTTATTTGTTCAGAACAGGTAACGGTATCAGATTCACCACCCAAATCTTTTGTTCTATTCTTTTTATTTTCTAAAGTTTTTTCAATCGATGAAACTATTGAATTGGCCGCTTCTTTTTCTCCAAGATAATCTAACATCATAGCACCAGACCAGATTTGACCAACTGGGTTTGCTATACCTTGACCTGCAATATCAGGAGCAGATCCATGAACAGGTTCAAACAGTGATGGAAATTTATTCTCAGGATTAATGTTTCCAGATGGAGCTATGCCTATAGTGCCTGTACAAGCTGGACCAAGATCTGATAAAATATCACCAAATAAATTAGACGCCACCACAACATCAAACCATTCTGGATTTAAAACAAATCTTGCAACTAAGATATCAATATGAAACTGATCTGTTTCTATATCTGGGTAAAGTTTTTTATTTTCATTAAATATTTCATCCCAAAATGGCATTGTAATTGAAATGCCATTGGATTTTGTAGCATTTGTAAGTTTTTTTCTTTTTCTTGTTTTAGCTAATTCAAAAGCAAACTTTTGAACTCTATTTACTCCATGCCTCGACATTATTGTTTCTTGGATAGCAATTTCTCTATCGCTATTCTTAAACATTCTTCCACCAACTGATGAATATTCACCTTCGGTATTTTCTCTAACAATTAACATATCAATGTCACCCGGCTTTTTATTAGCTAATGGTGGGTTTATTCCTGGAAATAATTTTACAGGTCTTAAATTTATGTACTGATCAAACTCTCTTCTAAACTGAAGTAATGATCCCCATAATGATATATGGTCTGGAACTCGTTCAGGCATTCCAACTGCTCCAAAAAATATGGCATCATGTTTGCTTAATTTTTGTTTCCAATCATCTGGAAGCATTTTTCCATGTTTTTCATAATAATCACATGAAGCAAAATCATATTCTTCTAAATTAATTTTAAATTGATGTTTTTCAGCAGTTTCATTCAAAATTTTAATACCTTCAGGAAGAACTTCTTTTCCAATTCCATCTCCAGCAATACACGCAATATTATATTCTTTCATTCTAGTAATATATAAAATTAGCAGTTACAATAATCAACTAATAATAGGTTTATTAAGAGTGATGGGCAATTTAAATAAAACTGATGATGTTATTTTTAATTTCTTTAAACAAATTTGTGACGAAAAAAATGATGAAAAGTGTGTAAAACTTGGAAATGATTGGATATCAGCTATGGAAAATAATTTAAATAATATGGAATTACAATTAGATGAAGCTGACAAGATAAAACATAAAGAAGATATCAAAAATAACAGAGATCACTTAAATAGTTTAAAAAATAAATCATCTTCTGAGTGGAGAGAATACGCTACGCAATGTATGATTGAAATAATGGAAAACAAAAGGTCATGAGCAATCAAGAAAAAACTTTTATAATGATATGTATTTCACTGATAATATTCACTCTATATTATCTTATTGAAAAACATTTAATTTAATCTAATATTTACATAACGGGGTGTCATTAATGACTGAGATTAAACCCTTAGAACCTGTCCGGTAATTCAGAAAGGGATAAAATGGAAAATTATTTAGTAAGTCAATCAAACTCACTTTTATTAGTTATATCAATCAGTTTAGTCTTTAGTTTTTTAGGAATATTTTATTCAAAACAATTTAAAGGTTTATCCAATTATTTAACTGCTAATAGAAATATAGAATCATTTTCATTAACCTTAAGTTTAGTTGCATCAGCTTTAGGAGCTTGGATTTTGTTTGGCCCTGCATCCGCAGCTACTTGGGGAGGAATGGGCGCTGTAATTGGTTATGCCTTAGGAACTGCATTTCCAATGATTGCATTTATATTCCTTGGAAAAAAAATTAGAAAAGATTTTAAACAAGGATCAACTTTAATTGAATTTGTGAGAAAAAAATTTGGTAAAAGTTTATTTAAATTAGTTTTATTGATGAGCATATTTTATATGTTTATATTTCTGTGTGCAGAGCTAACTGCGGTTGCTTTTTTAATTAATTTTATATCTAGTACAGAATTATGGATCACATCCTTAATAATCATTTTATCAACATTGGCTTACACTCTTTATGGAGGTTTGAGAGCTTCTATTTTTACTGATAATATTCAAATGATAGTGATCTTTATATTGTTAATCATCTCATTTAATTACATATTGAATTTTAATGCTGATCAATTTTCTTTATCATTTATAAAAGAAAAAAGTCCTCATCTAGTAAGCTCTAATTATTTACCTAGTTATACAGCTGGATTAACTTTCTTTATTGCAGTTGCAGCTACAAATTTATTTCATCAAGGAAATTGGCAAAGAGTGTATGCAGCAAAGAACTTTGAAACTTTAAAAAAAAGTCTTTTAGTTTCTTTTTTTATAATTATTCCAATTGTATTTTTTATGGGTTTTTCAGGTTTAGTTGCAGTTTCGGTAAACTCAAAAGTTATTCCAGATTTAGGATTTTTTACACTTTTATTAAATGAAAATACGAAATACCTTTCTTTATTAATTGTAATTTTAGCTTTAGCTCTAACTATTTCTACAGTTGATACTTTAATTAATGCGATATCTAGCCTGATAGTAGTTGATGGAAAAGCAGCTCTTAATTTAGATAAGAAAACTGATTATCTAAAATTATCAAAATATATAATTATTGGATTATCTTTAATTGCATTTTTTGTAGCTTCAAAAGGATTTAGTATTTTATATTTATTCTTATTAGCAGATTTATTTTGTTGTGCTTTTGTCTTCACAATTTTTTATAGTTTTTATAATAAAAAATTAAAAGAGAAGTTGGCTTATAAAGCAATAATTGCAGGTTTGATTGGAGGATTTTTATTGTTTCCATCTCCAGATTTTTCAAAAAGTTTGTTAGTTGGTGTATTAATGTCAAAAGAATTATTTAATCCTTTTATATCTCAATCTCTATTATTTTTATCTTTTGTAATTGCAACGTTCTTACCGGCAATTTATTTAAAAATTAAAAAAAATTGATTTAAAAGAATAATCACTTAAAAATATCAACCTATGAATAGTTATAATTGGAATTATCCAACAACTATATGGGTTGGAGAAAATAGGATTAAAGATTTAAATGATGCATGTAAAAATTTGAATATAAAAAAACCTTTATTGGTAACTGATAAGGGTCTAAGTAATTCAGAATTTATACAAAAATCTTTAAAAGATTTAAGAGATCAAGGAACACATGTTGAAATTTTTTCTAATGTAATTGGAAATCCAACTGGCAACAATGTGGAAGAAGGAGTTCAATTTTTTAAGAAAAATAATTGTGACGGTGTGATTGCATTTGGAGGAGGTAGCGCTTTAGATGTTGGTAAAGCAATTGCTTTTATGTCAGGTCAAACTTTATCTATCTGGGATTTTGAAGATGTGGGTGATAATTGGACAAAAGCAAATTCAGATAAAATTGCTCCAATTATTGCAGTCCCAACAACAGCAGGAACTGGTTCAGAAACTGGAAGAGCATCCGTAATACTTAATGAGGAAACAGGTATAAAAAAAATAATCTTTCACCCAAAGTTTTTACCTTCAATCGTAATACTGGATCCAATGTTAATATTGGCATTACCAGCAAATATTACAGCAGCAACCGGTATGGATGCTTTAGCTCATAATCTAGAAGCTTATTGTGCACCAGGATATCATCCTATGGCTGATGGAATTGCTTTAGAAGGTATAAGATTAATTAAAGGTTGTTTGATAAAAGTTGTTGAAGATGGATCAAACCTTGAGGCAAGAATGAATATGCTAACTGCTGCAAGCATGGGGTCCACTGCATTTCAAAAAGGCTTAGGTGCAATTCATTCTCTTAGTCATCCGGTGAATGGTCAAAATAATATTCACCATGGTTTATCCAATGCAATATTTATGCCTTATGTTTTAACATTTAATAAAGATGTTATTGAAAAAAAGATAATTAAAATTTGTGAATATATAAATCTGAAAGATAAATCTTTTGAAGGTTTTATCGAGTGGATTTTAGATTTAAGAAAAAAATTAAATATTCCTCATAAATTATCTGATGTTATTCCTGAGAAAGATTTTGATTTAGAAAAATTATCTAAACTTGCATTAGAAGATCCTTCAACTGGAGGTAATCCAAAAAAGTTAACTTTGGATGATATGCGAATAATGTATGAACATAGTATGTCTGGAAAATTGTTTAGCTAAAATTGCTAGTTTTTATTAATTATAATTTCGTTGTATAAATATTATTTACAATTATATATCCATCGATGTCGGACGTTGAAATTTCAATAAATAATTTATCTAAAACTTATGATAATGGTTTTAATGCTCTTAAAACTGTTAACCTTGAAATAAAAAAAGGTGAGATATTTGCTATGCTAGGACCAAACGGTGCTGGCAAAACCACTTTAATAAGTATTATTTGTGGAATTGTAAAACCATCTGGTGGGAAAGTTACTGTAGATGGATTTGATATTATTGATGATTATAGAGAAACAAGATCAAAAATTGGACTTGTACCACAAGAGTTAACATTAGAATCATTTGAAACAGTTTTTAATAATGTTTCTTATTCAAGAGGATTGTATGGAAAAAAACCAAATCCAGAACACATTGAAAAAATTTTACGACAGTTAAGTCTTTGGGATAAAAAAGATCAAAATCTCAGAAAACTATCAGGAGGAATGAAAAGAAGAGTGCTTATTGCAAAAGCTCTTTCTCATGAGCCTACTATATTATTTTTAGATGAACCTACCGCTGGAGTTGATGTAGAATTAAGGCAAGATATGTGGAAAGTTGTTGAAGAATTAAGAAAAACTGGAGTTACAATCATTTTAACAACTCATTATATCGAAGAGGCAGAAGCTATAGCTGATAGAGTAGGTGTGATTAACCAAGGTGAAATAATAGTTGTTGATGAAACAAAAGAACTTTTAAAAAAAATGGGTCATAAAAAACTTACCGTAGAACTTCAAGAAAAAGTAAATGAAATTCCAAAGGTTTTAGAGAAATATGAATTATCTCTTGTTAATGATAATATGGCGTTAGATTATACCTATAATGTTCAAGCACAACAAACTGGAATAACTACATTGTTACAAGATATCAAAGATGCTGGATTAAAATTAAAAGATTTAAAAACAGAACAAAGCACATTAGAGAAAATTTTTGTGAATTTAGTAAAGGAAAAAAATGAAAGTTAATTTTTACGCACTAAAAGCAATTTATCTTCACGAGATGGATAGATTTAGAAGAACATTAATGCAATCAATATTGTCTCCAGTTTTATCTACTTCTCTTTATTTTATCGTTTTTGGTTCTGTAATTGGAGGATATGTAAAAGATATTGATGGTATAAGTTATGGATCTTATATTGTTCCAGGTTTATTGATGCTTACTTTATTAACTCAATCAATTAGTAACACGTCTTTTGGTATTTTTTTTCCAAAATTTAATGGAACTATCTATGAAATTTTAGCAGCTCCAATTTCAACTTTTGAGATTGTTTTAGCATTTGTTGGTGCGGGAGCAACTAAAACACTTATAGTAGGATTGATAATTTTCATTACCTCCACTTTTTTTGTTGATGTTGAAGTCCAACATCCTTTATTAATGATATTTTTACTTTTACTTGTTGCTTTTACATTTGCATTGTTTGGTTTTTTAATTGGGTTAATGAGTTCAAATTTTGAGCAAATGTCTATCATTCCAACTTTAGTTATTACTCCAATGGTTTTTTTGGGAGGAAGTTTATATTCTCTTGATATGTTGCCACCATTCTGGCAAACAATTACTTATTTTAATCCAGTAGTATATTTAATTAATGGATTAAGATTTTCTTTTTATGGAGTATCAGATTTTAACATTTGGTTTAGCATAAGTTCGATGGTTGGTTTTCTAATAGTATGTGTAACGATTGTGAGTGTATTATTGAAAAAGGGTTATAATATTAAAAATTAATTTAATGAAATTAGAAATTAAGTCAGATCCTGCTAACTTAAAAATAGTAAGGAGAAATATTGAAAGTTTCTGCAAAGAAAGAGAAATAGGTGTTGATGTTTTTAATGTAAAACTAGCAGTTGATGAAGCATTACAAAATATTATTCGTTATGCATATAATTTTGATAAAACAAAAGATATCATTATTAATTTTGAGAAAGTTTCCAAAAGCAGTTTAAAAGTTGAATTAAGAGATTTTGGTACTAAAGTTTCAACTAGTCATATTAAACCAAGAGAATTAGATGATGTTAGACCTGGTGGACTAGGAATTCATTTTATAAAAAGTATTGTAAAAGGAATGAGTTACGAACATAAAGAAGATGGTGGAACTCTTTTAACTTTAAATTTTTAATTACTCAGCTTTTATAACTTTGGGGGCTGAGCATTTATAAAATTGATTTGATCCTCTTAGCGCTGTTTGAAGCATGGCTAGGTCACCTTTTTTTTCGTCAAAATTGATAGTCGTCACTAAGTCATCAATTTCTCCTTTAGCCATAAATGCAGTTTCAGTTTTTCTGTCTATACTAAAACTCACTTTTGTTTTGGAATTATTAATTTTTGTTAAGATCATTTGATTTCTTTTTTTTGAATAAACCCATACGGTACTGTTTTTCTTACTTTTACAAGAAGTTTGAAAAATATTTGCATTAGTATTATTTGGAAAAAAATATACTATCAAATTTATGAAAAAAAAACTTATTAGAAATCGAGATAACATAAAAACTTTTTTAATAATGTTTTTTGCATTTTTAGCAGCAAATTATTTCTATAATAATATCGTTTCAAAGTCTACAGCAAGTAATGTTAAATTTCGAGATGTAAACGTAGAAGTGAATGGTGAGTTAACAGTAGAATTGAATTGCAAAGGATCAATTGACCCAAATCCTTCAAGTACTAACAGAGGCTTGGGTGAGCAATCAAAAAACAATTGCACAGGGACTGGAAAATTTAAAGCAATAGTTCCACAACAAAGATTTGTTGAAACACCTTAATTTATTCAACTAAATTTTTTTGCTTTAAACCTTCTAAACATTTTTCCATTGTGAACATTCCGTCTTTTGCGGATGTTTGAAGAGTAGATGCAATTTGTTCTGTTTTACCTTCTCTAATTAAATTTCTTATTGCCGGTGTTCCTGTCATTACTTCATGACAACCAATTCTTCCACCACCTTTTCTCTTCAGAAGTTGTTGAGACATCACCAATCTTATTGAACCAGCTAACATAGTTTGAGCTTGTTCTTTTTGTGCAGGAGGAAATACATCTAATACCCTTGTGATAGTTGATGAGGCACTACTTGCGTGCAATGTTCCAAAAACTAAGTGTCCTGTTTCTGCTGCTGTTAACGCTAATGAAATTGTTTCAAAATCTCTCATTTCTCCAACTAAGATAACATCAGGGTCTTGTCTTAATGCCGATTTTAAAGCTTTAGAAAAACTTCCAGTATCTTTTCCAACTTCCCTTTGTGATATGATACTTTTTTTTGCAGGATGAACAAATTCAATTGGATCTTCTATTGTGATAATATTTTCTGCCCTATTAGAGTTTATTTGATCTATCATTGCTGCAAGAGAAGTAGATTTTCCAGAACCTGTTTGGCCTGTTACAAGAACTAATCCAGTTTTATGTGTAATCGATTCATGTGCAGCTGGTGGCAATCCTAATTTTTCAATGTTTGGTATTTCACTAATAATCTTTCTTAATACCATGCTTGGTCCATATGATGAATAATAACCATTAGCTCTAAATCTTTGCCCATCTACAACAACAGCAAAATCCAGATCTCCATTATTTATTAAATAATCATATTGTGCTTTATCTAATGACTGTTTCCAAAATGTTTCAATATCTTGTCTTGTAACCACATCATTACTAAAGACTTTAATTTCACCATTTTCTCTTATCGCGAAGGGTTGATTCGATCTTATGTGAATATCAGACAGATCATATTCTTTTGGATAAGTTTTTAATTTGTCTTGAAGACTCATATCGACTTAAATGCTCTAAAAGTAATTGTTTTTCAAGTGTTTTTTAATGTTTACATTTATATATAAAGTAACACAACTAATGCTTGTGTACCGATTCGGTATTTATTAATGTGATTCTACAAGGTTTTTTTAAAAAAAAATGATTGATAAAATTGGGCCACCTATAGCAAAAATGTTTGCACCAATAATAAAAATTATTGGAAATTCTCATACAAAAAAAGAAAAAGTTGTGGGCGTTGTTGTTAGGGACAAATATATCCAAGCAGCCGAGATAACATTTAAAAAAAATACTTGCAAAATAAATAATTTTTCCAATCAACAAATTGCTGGCATAGGTGATGACCAAGATTTTTTGTCTGCAACTACTTATTTAAGTGATCAAGTAAAAAACGCATTAGATTCAATTAAAACAAAAACAAAAGACGTTGCAGTATCTTTAGATACTTCGAAAGCCCAAATTTATAATTTGCAAATACCAGTTATGGACGAACAAGATTTAGCTGATGCTAACGCTTTGGGCGGATTTTGGGATCAATTTGATGAGACACCAGAGAATTTAGATGAATTTGAAACAAGCTATTCAATTATAAATACTAATCAAGAACTTGGGATAATGGATATTGTTCTTGTTACAATGGAAAAAAAGTTTGTAGAAGCATATGCAAGTATTTTTAGATTGGCAGGCTTTAACCCGGTAGTAATTGATTTAGCTCCTTTTGCACATGTTAATACACAAGGGATTGAACTAGGCTTGGAAGGTTTTGAAACTCCGAATGCAATCTTTAATTACACAAAAGATTCAAAAAATATAACAATTTGTTCTGCCAAAGGATTTCAATTTTCAGAATTAAATATAATTGAAGCTGATCAAGTATTATTAGATACTATGGAAGAAGTTCCTACTGTGGAAACTGAATTTTGGGATGAAATTTTTGAAAGACTAGGATCGCAAATTAAACAAGCTTTAGTAGAGTATGAGACTAAATATGAGTTCGATCCAATTAGCATTGTAACAATTGTAACTGACAAAACAAAAGTAAAAAATTTATCCAAAGGTATTGAAAGACAATTAGGTGACGTTGTTGTTAAAGTTTTTAATCCCGAAGACTCAATGGAATTTTCAAAAGATGCAAAAAAATACATGGACTCTCTAAGTAATAAATCTCTTGCTTCAGAAGCTATTGGAATTGCTTCAAGAAAACTTAATTCGTTTAATCTCCCAACAAGTGAGATAATTTCAATTAATTTATTATCAAACTTTAATCAGATTAAAATTAATAGAAGATCAAAATCATTGGGTAATTTTTGTTTAATGATTTCAATTTTTTTTATTTTAGGATTTATTGGCCATGTTGTTCCTTTTAAAATTTTAAAGATGTTCAAAAATTCTTCCGATTTAAGTGAAGTTGCAACTCTACAAGAAGATCTAGCTGGAAAAAAAAATCTTTTGGATGGATATAGAGCAAAAATTCAACAGATTAACGAAAACAAAAGAATTGCAAGTTCACTTGGTTCAAATTTGAAAACAACTGCAAATCTATATGCAAATTTAAACGAAATAGTTCCAAAAGATATAAGATTAACTAAATTTGGTATAGAAGAAAAAAATACTGTTTTAATTTCTGGTGTAGCCAAGAATGGTCAAGCTGTAATTAATATGATGGAAAACTTTTCTGGAAGCGAAGTTGTAATGGATAGTAAAATGGAAGAAATGGTTGAGCTAAGCAAAGAAGATAGAATTGAACTATACAGTGTGAAGGGACAACCAAGACCAAAAGAAGAAGAGCTTCCAACGGAAACTATTACTAAAAAATTTAATTCAAGACTTTCTCTTAAACCTTTAGCAGAAGAATCGTTTGATGATGAAGCAATTGTAACAAATTTACTTAAAGCAGGAAAATGATGATAGTTTTAAGGTTTTTATTAATTTTATTTTTTACTTTCTTTAGTTTTACTGTTTCATCTGATCCATTTACCAATGAAATTGGATTAGTAAGTGAGCAAACAGAGGAACAAGTTGTAGAAATTGAACAAGATGAAATAGCAGAATCAGAAGCAGAGAATTTGTTTGATGAGGAGATTACTGAAGATATATCTTTAACTGAGGAGAGCCAGCAAACTGAGGAAATAACTGAAAAGGTAGTTGAAAAAACACAAACAGAAACTGATGCAGATTTAGATGTTGTGAGAATTTTAAATGTTGACCCAATAGTAGGAAGTCCATTAAAATCTTATATTTTAAAGGGTACAGCATTAAGCAAAAAAAATAAGAAAAATAATACATTTAAAAGATCGCGAATTAAAAGGACAGACCAGGCTAAAGTGCCTACAACTCACACAATTCAAGCAAATGAAACTGTTGAAAAAATCGCATTTAAATATGGTTTTCCATTAAGAGAATTGGAATTGGCGAATGCGATTTATCCAGGATCAAGAAAGCTTATTGCGGGAGATAAGTTGGTGATTCCGAATAGGTTCCATGTAGTTAAAGAAGGACAAGATTTAACAACTATAGCAGAAAGGTATAACTTAGATCCTGTGCAGTTGGCATCATACAACGATATGAATGACGAGTCTGTTCTTTTAATTGGTGACAAATTACAATTACCATTTTTCATACATGTCACTGATTCAAATGAGACATTGAGTGAAATAGCAGGTAGATATGAAAGAGAAATAGATGAGCTTATTAATTTTAATAAGCTTGATGAAAATGTGCTTGTATTAAATGAAAACCAATTAGTAAAAATTCCAATTTATGCTAATAGCATGATTGATTACGAAAATTTAGACAAAAAAAGTGTTAATGACTTTGAAATTGACAGAAAAAATCTAGCAATTGTTCAAATAGGATCTGGTCAATATCTTGTAAGAGAAGGTGATAGAATAGGTAATAGAGATGGAGTGATAGTTTCTATTGAAAGTACCAGAATGATAGTTTTAGAAAATAATATGGAATTTGAATTCTTAATTAATACTCCAATTGTGGGTGATGAATTTGCTCAAGTTACAGAAACAACAACTGGTAATATTGTAGAAGATATTTTAATGACCACAGATGAAGAGGAAACTTCTAATGAAGAAGTTCCAACTAATGTCGAGGATTTATTTAACTAATGAAAACTAATTTGAATATAATTTTTACGATCTTACTTTCAGTATTTTTAGTAAGTTGCAGCTTATCTGATAGGCCTAAAATGGCATATGACACTAAAGATGGAGGAGCTGTTCAAGAAATTAGTGCTTTTGATCCACTTGCCTCTGCTGAAAATTTTAGACAGGAAGCTGAAGGTTTTATTGCCAACTCTAGAGAAATAAAAAATAAAAATAAAACTGAGCAAAATTTGGTTAGGAGAGTATCACTTATTGACGGGAGTCAAGAAAATAAAAAAACTAGTCTCAAATTAATAGATAGGAATTTAAGAATCAAAAAATTAGAAAATAATGAAGTCAGTTTAAAACTCAATAACATGAGCATTAGATCTGCATTAAAACTTTTTGCAAGTTTAGTTCAAAGAAACATTATTATTGGTGATGAAGTTATTGGAGAAATTACAATTGACTTTGAAAATATAAAATGGGGATCAGCTGTTTATGCAATTTTAGACATTAATAGTTTAATAATGACAGTTGATGAGGATTCTGGATTGTTAAGAGTGCATACAAAAGAAAAATTTGCTGAATTAGAAAAATCTAAAATAGATAGCACAATTGAATCAAATAATAATATGGCATCATTAGAACTTGGTGGATCAGCAGATATTAGTGGAGATGACGAAACAGAAGAGCCAACTATAACAGAAGTGTTTAAAGTTTTTTATCAAAGTTCAACTGACTTAGCAGAAACATTAGAAAAAGTTATAGGAGAAGAGAATGAAGAATTTGTAGTTAATGATGATACTAAAAACAATCAACTTTTGATAACAGGTACCTTAGCCCAGTTAAACCAAGCTGAAAGATTATTAAATAAGATTGATTTAGAACAAAAGCAAGTAATGATAGAAGCTTATATTGTTAATGCTACAGATGGATTTAATAAAACATTTACAGCTAACATAGACGCATTTAATGCATCAGCAACTGCAAATGGTAGAGACAGAATTACATTTGCAGCAATCGGAACAAATCCATCAACTACAACTTCAGTATCAGCTGTAAACGATACAAATCCTGAAAATGCAGAGGTTCAAAATAATGATTTTGCAGATGTTAGTCTAGCTAGTGGAGCATTTATATTAGGTAATATTGGACTAACAAAACTCAAAGCTGTCATTAAAAGTTCAGTTAAAGATGCAAATACTGAAACTGTTTCAAATCCAAAATTATTTGCAATGGATGGTGAAGAAGCAACTTTAACTCAAGGTACAACTTTGTTAAAAGTTATACCAGCTTCAGGTGATGCCGCAGGCTCAACAGTTGAAGTACCACAAAATTTAAGTATTACTGTTAAACCAGAAATAGTTGGAGAAAGTGGAATCAAAATAGAATTAACACTTGCAAATGATACACCAGGCGAAGATGCGGGCGAAGATGTTGTTACAAATGAGGAATCAATTACATCTAAAATTAAAATAAATGCAGGTGAAGTGGCAGTGCTTGGTGGAGTTTACAAAAATACTAGAGAGAATTCAGAAACTTACGTTCCATTCTTTTCAAAAATTCCATTATTAGGAGCCTTTTTTAAACAAAAGACAGATAAGGACGATAAAACTCAACTGTTAATATTTATCAGTGCAAATGTTGTATAAGTTATAATTTCAATTATAACTTTCACTGATGACATCATTAAACCCTGAAATAAGCTTCAAAATTTCAAATTTACTTAAGACAAGTGGTAAATTATCAGAAGCAAATCTTAATGATGCAAAAAAGAAATATGAGGGCAACGGAAAAGCCCCATTAGGAGTTCTAGAATATTTACTAAGCGATAAGTTTGTTACTGAGGATGATATTGTTGCAGCGGTATCAAGAAATTATGCTTTACGTAAAATAGTACTGACAGAACAAAATATTAAAAAAGATGCTGTAAAAAAATTACCAAAAGAATTTATATTAGAGAATGAAATGCTTCCATTTGAGTTAAATGGTAGAATTTTGAAAATAGCTTTGTTTGATCCTACCAAATCTACATTAGCGGGTAAGATCAAGAGTATGACTGGTTGTAATGTGGAATTGTATGTTGCTAAACCCTCAAACTTAGAACAAGCCATGAAGTTTAAAAGTGTTGTTGAGGCAACACAAGAAGCGAAAAATCCGGCATCTACACAAACACAAAAAGTGGCAACTAAACCCAATCTAAATATTAAAGTTCCAACAGCAAAAAAAACTGAAGGCGGTGAAGAAAATGCAGTTGTTGAGTTTGTTGATAAATTATTGCTAGAGTCTTTTCTAAGTGGCACCAGTGATATTCATATTGAAGTATTTAGAAGAGGCGAAGCGTTCGTAAGATTTAGAAAAGATGGTGTTTTACAAGAACAAGAACAGTTTAGAGGATTTTTAAGAGAAAATTATAACGCTGTAATTACAAGATTAAAAATTATGTCTGGCTGTGATATTTCTGAAAAAAGATTGCCTCAAGATGGTAAACTTCAATTTAAAAATCCCAAACCAAAAAATGAAGATGATGTTGATATTGATGTTAGATTTTCAGTAATCCCTGCAAAAGAAGGTGAAAGAGTTGTAATGCGTTTACTTGCAGCTGGTCCAGATCTTGGTTTAGAGCAGATTGGTTTAGATAAAGAAGATTATGACAAATTAGTTGCGGCAATCACCGCCCCACAGGGAATGGTTTTAGTTACAGGTCCTACAGGTAGTGGTAAGAGTACAACTTTATACGGATGTATAAAAAAAATTAATAATCCAGGAACTAATATTATGACAGCTGAAGACCCTGTTGAATTTTATCTTAAGGGCGTTGGTCAAATTCAAGCTAACAACGAAATTGGATTAACATTCGAAGCAATTTTAAAATCTTTTTTAAGACAAGATCCAGAAGTAATCCTAGTTGGAGAGATCAGGGATAAATCTACCGTTGATATTGCAATTAAAGCAGCATTAACAGGTCACTTACTTTTAAGTACACTCCACACTAATGATGCGGTTTCTACTGTTGTAAGATTAACAAATATGGGCGTGCCTAATTTCATGGTTGCGTCTGCACTTAGCCTTATTGTTGCTCAAAGACTTGCAAGAAAAAATTGCTCTTCTTGTTTGGTAGATGATGAAAAAGCAACTAAAGAAACTTTGTTACAATATGGATTCACAGACGAGGAAATGACTGAATTTACCGCTAAAAAAGGAGCTGGTTGTGGAGAATGTAATAACACTGGCTATAAGGGAAGGCAAGGGATTTACGAAGTATTGAAAAAAACACCAAATCTTGAAGCAGCCATATTAAGAGATGCCAGAGGTGATGAAATGTTAGAAGTTGCAGTTAAAGATGGTTTTAAAACAATGCAAACAATTGGAAGAAATTTTATTAAAAAAGGTATATTATCAGTAACTGAATATTCAAGAATCTTAGTAGTTTAAATTATGGCAACATTTCAATATGCTGGCGTTCAAGCTGGCAAAAAGATAACTGGTCAAATTTCAGCATCTGATCCTAAAGCTGCTCAACTTGAGTTAAGAAAAAAAAAAATAATTGTAACATCGATTAAGAAAGGAAACGGAAAATCACAAGCTAAAGATGGACCATCATTAGACGATATACCAATTAGTAACGCTCCAATCATTATTTCTAAAGGAAATATTTATTTAAACTTTGGTCCATGGGCTAAAGTCCCTCCAAAAGAACTTCTGCAATTTACAAAAAAAGTATCTACAATGATTAAGGCTGGACTGCCCATCTTAGAGTCTATTGCAATGATCAGGGATCAAACAGTTCATATGAAAATGAAGATGACGGCTCATACTATTGTCAAAGATTTGAATGGTGGATTGAACCTTACTGATTCATTTGCAAAGCACCCAACAGTTTTTGATAACATTTATTTGAACATGATTTCAGCTGGTGAAGCTAGTGGTAAACTTGATGAATTTTTAATTAAACTCGTAGAATTATTAGAAAAAAATGCCAAAATTAGATCAGGAATAAAAAGTGCATTGTTCTACCCTGTAATGCTTTTAACAGTAGCAACTACCATTACTATATTCATGTTATGGAAGGTAGTACCTGTCTTTGAGAAAATGTATGGAGCCATGGGTGTAAAATTGCCAGCAGCAACACTGGTAATTGTTAATGCGAGTAAATTTATTGCAGATCCAGCTAATATAATGAAAATTATAGGCACAATTATAATAATAAGAGTCCTCTATAATTTTATGTATAAAAATATTGAAGGATTTAGACATGTAATGCATAAAAGGTTCTTAAAATTTCCATTATTTGGTGATTTAATTGTTAAAGCTACTGTTTCTAGAATGTGTATGATAATGGCAAATCTTACTAGAGCAGGTGTAAGCATTATAGATACGATAAAAATTTCAAAATCAGTGACAACAAACCTCGTCTTTATATATGCGCTAGAGCGAATATCTAAATTAATTATTACAGGTCAAGCTTTGTCCACTTTATTAAAACAAGAAGAGCATATTTTTCCACCTGCGTTATCTCAACTTACTGCAGTTGGAGAAAGGACCGGTAATATGGAAGAAATGTTTCAATCAATTGCAAGTTATTATGAGGAGGAGTTTGATGGAGTAGTGGCCGCTTTATCATCTATAATTGAACCTTTAATGATTGTATTAATTGGAGCAATTATTGGAGTACTTATGATAGCATTGTACATGCCAATTTTCAGTATTGGTCAAGCAGTAGGTTAAGTTATGAAAAAGTTTCAAAAAGGTTTTAGTTTAATGGAAGGTCTTGTTACGATCGGGATAATTTCTTTGGTTGTTGGAATAGGATTTCCAACAATTGACAACTTTGGAGAACAAGAACATTTTGAAGCCGATCTTGCAACGATTAGAGGTCAAGTAAATTATGTAAGGCAATTATCTTTAGAAGATGGTAACGCCTATGCAATTAGAATAGTTAATGACACAAGTAATAACTCCTCAGATTTGGAAGTTTGGAGAGCTGACGGTATTCATAGGCACAATGTTGAATATCATAAATCTACATCTACTAAATGTTCAGATTTTAATGGCACAGGTGATCGAGACACTTTTACTAAAGGCACAAAATTAAATGAGCTTACTAAAAAGCTTGAACATATGACAATAAAGAAGTGTACTAATTTAACCAGCGCTACATGTACAGCTGTATCCAATGATAATAATTTTTTTTGTTTTCTACCAGATGGAACAGCGCCAGAAAATACAAGAGGTGAAGTTCAAGCTTCAGCTAATGCAGGTAGTAAAAAAGATTTTATCCATTCATACGAAACAGGATTTTTTAATATTGGAAGTAGAATGTGATGATAGATTATTTGAAATATAAATTACAAAAAGGATTATCAATAGTTGAAGGAATGACAGCAGCAGCCATCTTAGGTGCCTCAATGACTGTTTTCATGACACTGCAATCAACACAAGAGCAAGATTTTTCGACCTTAAGAAAATTTGATAAAGCAGCTTATGCAGTAGAATTAATGTTTGAAGAGCTCGCAGCAGTTTATCAACCTATAGCAACTCAGTATGGAAACCCACAAGTAGCAGAAGATACAACAGCGGGGACACAACTTAAAGCCAAAGGATTTAGTGGCTTACCCAAGGTAGGAGATGAAATCATAATAACTGGTGTTGGTGGAAAATACGAAATTACAGCAAGAACTGTTTTTGATGGAGATCAGAATACCACACTAACTCTTGATCGCTCAGATGTAGCTGACACTAACATCGTTAATATGGCTGCAGATGCAGCATTGAATGCAAATATTACAATTATATCTAACGCTCAAGGGTCTTTAGATCCTTATCATTCTTTGGATTTAACAAGACACGAAGATGCTGCTTATATAGAGGATCTAGAAGATGATGACCTCGAGAAAGTTGCGCTGGACCTTCAAAACTGGGGAGCTTTGTTAGAAACACATTTAGGTCCAGCAAGAGATGGAGACATTCGAGAAATTGCAGTTGAAGATATAACAAAAAATGTCCCTTTAGATTTAGACAATGATGGTGTAACAGACACAGATAGTGAAGGTGATGACATTATTGAACAAGTTAAAAAGAAACAAGTAACAATAACTATAAAGCAAGACAATATTGAAGAAAGGTTTAGGAGATTATTTTTATCAGGAACTTAAAATGAATATTAAATATTTATATCAAAAAGGTATGTCAATTGCTGAAGTTTTAGTTGCATTAGTTATTGCAACTACAGTTATGGGCGCGTCTTATATGATTTATAATAATTTCCAAGGGACATTTGTTCGTCAGATAGGCCACAACAATATCAAACAAGAAGCTAGATTTGCTCTACATACATTACAATTTGATAGCAGAATGGCAGGATACAAACATCCAGATAGTGATAACGGAGAAATTCAATACCCAGTCACAGTTTTAAATGATGATGGAACAGAAGTGGCTGATTCAACAGAAATCGGTGAAGTAGTAAAATTTTGTTATGATACAGAGGCTATTACAGGCTATGATGATGATGATAACCCAATAGTAGAAATTCAGAGAAAGCTTATAAGATATGAGTTGAAGGTTCCATACTCACCTTTTACAGAAAAAACTATTTTAAAGAAGAAAACTTGGGTTACGTCTACGTGTATAGAAGACGATGATGATGTTGAAACCGATTGGACACCTGTTGCTCAATTTTTTAGTAAATTTGGAGTAAGAATAAGAAGCAAACATATTGATTATGAAATCAATATGACATCAAAAGATGAAAAAATTACTGAAAAATACAGTGCCTCGTCATATATGAGAAACTTAAATTATGGAGGGAACACATATTACGCTCGAGATGAAAATGATCTACACGACCAAAGAGATGAAGTTTTAGCATTCACCGGAAGTTTAAAAGCAACTTGTGCTAATAATGTAAAACGAGATATACAGCTTGCAAACTTTACAACTGATGATGATATCATTGAGCTTCACCAAGGTGAGTTAGTTGGAACTGATAACGAATATAGAACCCATGAAGCAATAACGATAAGAGCAGAAAAACCTCCTGAAATTTTAGGTATCCCTAGCATCCAACATTCTCAAATGAAATTAAGATTAACAAGAAAAGTAATAATTGGTCAAGATCTTCCATCTGGTTTAACAGCAACATCTGGTTTTACAGATACTGATAACGATGGTTCAAAAGATTCAGATGAAGATTATGATGGAACTTTAATAATCGAAGGTGATTTATCAAATGATGACTCAAGCTATACTTTTAACTCAAATGGTTATCAAGATTTTACTGTAACAGTTGAGGCAGATTTAGACGTGGATTGCAACAGTGATGGAACTTTTGATGATCAAAGTGTAGCGAAGAAAGCTTACAAAATTAGAGTTCATAAATATAAAGCCCCTCAGTTGTCTGATATCAACATGCATGAATGGAGTGGAAAAGGTATTACTCAAGACAAAGGAAACTACGAGTCAAGAGGTAATAGTACAGCTAATGGTGGACCATTTTATGATGTAAGTGCAGACGGAAAATCTTTTTATGTTCAGCAAAATTTATCTTCACCATCTTTTTATGTATCCAATGAAGAATATTCAGATGTAGTAGTGAAGGGTATGATTTGTCAGGGCAGTTATCCTGACTGTGTTAATCCAATGACTTCATGGATGGATGATGATTTAGTTGGAATGGCATTTGGATACACAAGACCAGCTACTGCACTAAAAGTATGGCCTGATGGAAGAATAAGAGCTTGCGCAGGAGTTGATTATCTAAATATTAAAGATAATGCTAATTTTAGTGAGACACGTCTAAAAAATTCATTAAAATCAAATGAGAGAAGTTCTTTTACCTCGGATAAAGAAAACTTTTTTGGGCCTGTAGCTGATAAAGTTTTTGATATGTATCTGTGGCATTGGTACGGACATTGGGGAACTAATTCATCTGGTCATGCAATATCTCATTTTAACAACGTTGAATTCACTCACGAAAAAGGTTGTGGTTTTTCTGATAGTGGAGCCGCTTATCCTGAAACTGGACCAACTATTTGGAATAGAGGAACAAGCTCACCTATAACATATTATGCAAAAGGCTATGATCACTTGTATGCAAACATGTCAGAAACAAGACCTAGCGGAGGAGAGGCTAAAAGACAATGTTATAAAAGTGGGAGTTGGAGCAACACAAATGGAGAATACAGCTTTGGTGTTTTAAGTTATGCCCCAGGAGCTTATCACACTCAAAGAAGAAGAGGTTGTTGGAGATGGGGTAAAGACACTGGAATTAAAAATTTGATTACTGCAACTTACAAATCAAATAACTTAAGAGTTAATATTGAGAATAAACCTTTCAGAATTGGTACTGACAGAATTAGATATACAGCTTTTAACTTAAAGTTTGATGGAGGAGTGTTAAAAGATTATAATCAAGCTACACCAGCAAATATCGCTTTGCCAACAGATACTGATTGCACGGACACGGTCACAACGAATTGCGCTAAACCAGAATTAAAATCTGATGGATTTAAAAAATTTCAAAGTGGATCTATAGCAATTTTTACTCAATCACAACCTGACGTTAAATATTCTAATTTCCAAATTGCAAGATTACCAAGATGGGTTCCTAAATCAAATGCATCAAACAAACCTATGCCTAAAGCTAACAATTTATACTATTATATGAATGATACATATAACACCATTAATAAAGTTAGCGGATTATTGAGTAAATCTTATGATCCTAATGGCGAGTTATTAAATGTTGCAGTTTCAGCAGACACCTGTGAAACAGTTGGTGGCAGGGGTACCGCTTCAAGTGGAACATTAAAAACTCAAACTATCGATGGAGCATCTAGAACAATTAATTGTAGACTTAGTGGGGTTTGGAGAGCAAAAACCATGGATTGGGAAAAACCTAACAATCTTCCAAATATAAATGAAATTTATGATATGAATGCAAAAGCTTCATACAGTGGAGCAAGAGCTACCGTTTCTACAGCACAAGGTGGAGAAATATATGTATATACAGATGGCTCATTTAAATACAAAACAGTTCCATCTGCTTTTTCAGGAAATACGCCAGGAACAGACTCATTTTATTATGCAGTGCAAACTGATGATACTGGTAATGCAAGAGTTTCAGACATAAAAAAAGTAACTATTGGTTATAATATTGCCAACACAACACCAACAGGACTTACATTAAAGAGTGTTAAGATTAATCCTGGAGATAAAGATGTGTTTATTTTAGATGATACAAATTTAAATTCTGCCACTCTAACAACTATTTCTGATGAAGATGATTTAAATTTTGATGAAGATTCAAAAAAAGATCTTGTTATTGCTAAATTAGAAGTAACATCTTCTCAAGAACCAGACACAGCTGATATCGTTAGATTTAATATAGGTAAATTAAAAAGTGACGACAGTGATATAGCTTTAAAACATAGTAACAGATTTAGAATAGATCAAAAAGACGATGATTTCTATTTAGTTTTAAACAGAGATGATGACAACAGATGGAGTGATTTACCACAAAATAAAAAATTTTTTAAAGTAAGAATTATTGCAACTGACTTAAGAGGTAATCAGTATAATAAAGACACTAAAGTTTTTGTTAATAGAGTTGACTGCTCAGAAACAGGCATGGAAAATATTATTGTTTACAAAACAAAGGCTGCAATGACAATAAGTGGCTTTATTAAAGCAACTTCAGATAAAAAAGTGTTTAGAAGAAAAACTGTTCCTTTAACAAAAGATCCAGATGAAGCGATTATAAAGTTTAATTTTCCAGAAAGAAGTGTTCAACCAAGTATAAGAATTACAGATGATGGAATGCTATCTAACAAATGTAAAGACTCTCATAATTTCATTGATAGACAACAGCTTTGGAGTGACAGCTAATGTATACAAAAAAAAAACAAAAGGGATTTGCTTTAGTTTTTGTAATTGCAGTGATTGCCGCTTTATCTGTAATGACAACTTCAATGTTTTTTTATTATGACAGTGATTTAAAATCAGTTTCTAGAAATTCTGTAATGCAACAAGTTTTGCTAGCATCAGAAACTGGTTTACAAGAAGGTCAGAAATGGATCAATGATCAATTGAACGCTGATACTTTTGGTTTAGCTGATATTCAAAATGATTTTCACATTGATGCCTCAAATAATACATGTTTAAACCGTCATGGTTATACTGATACAACGGAAGATATTTATTTTGCAAGAAGGTTATATGATAATATTGGTGATGATGATCCAAAATTTAAAGATATTGAATATGAAGTTTTTGTACAAAGATATGCTGATTATGTAAGATCAATTTATTTTAAAGGAGTTGAGGCAAGAAATTCAAACGTTGGAATAGATTATAAAAAAAGATCTTTCGCGCTAGTTAAACAATTCAAAGATTTTCCAACCAAACAATTTACCATAGAAATGTGGATTAAAAATATGAAAGCCGCTGATGACTCTGACTATAACATGCATGCTTTTGAATGGGGTAGAGAGTGGGACTTAGTATTTAAAGTTCTTGATGATAGGTGGTCTCCAAGATTAGGAGAGAAAGTTTTAGGTGGAAGTGGAACTGTTGGAACACCGGTTAAACAAAAATGGGCACATATTGCTTGGGTCTGGGATGGTGGAACACCCGGTTCTACAGATACAGGAAATGTTAAGATTTACCAGGATGGAGTTTTAGTTGGAACTTATAATGCTGATATCGGTGCTAGATCAAAATCTGGATATACAAACAAACCTGAAACTTTACCTGAAGGTGATTACTGGCCACTTGCAATTGGTGAGGGATTACATGGATTTCAACCATCAAACTATCTTAAAGGAGTTCCTAAAATTCAAGGTGTACCTTGGAAGGGAAATATTGCAGAAATGAGAATTTGGAATATTTCAAGAACTGGTGACGATATTGCAAACAATAACAGAAAAAGACTTACAGGATCAGAACCTGGTTTGGTGAGTTATTATAAATTTAATGAGGGCGCTGGTGATATTGCAAAAGATTTTAACACATCGAGAGAAGTTAAAAAAAGAAACGATGCTAAAATCTATGGTTTAGGTACCGCTGGTACAAAATGGGAAACACAACTTGCATATTACAAAACAAGACAAGTAGACAGTACGCCTGACGATGATGATGATGATATGGCTCCAGCACAAAATGTGCCACCAGGAGAAGATATAGTCTTATACAGAATTTTATCTTGTGGAACTGGACCTCAGGGTCAATTAATTCCATTAGAAAAAATTGTTTCAGCTCCAGTGGTTAAAGGAGACGTTGGTGATGGAAAAATATCTATTTCCAAACAAGATGTATCAGAGTTAACAGGTCAAGATGGATCTCCATTAGAAATTCCTTTAAGCCCTTATATTGCAGATCCAGATGTCACTGATGATATAAAAATATCTCCAAAAACTGAAACAAATTCAGATTTTTATGTTTTTAAAAGAGCACTTGAACAATGTACTAATAATACAAATTATGGAACATTCAGCACCTCTTCCACTTATACAGAAGGTCAGTGTGCAGAATTTGATGGTAAACTTTGGTTCGCAGAAGAGTCTATTTCTGCTGATGATTTTAAAGAAGAACAATGGAGTGAAGTACTTGGAAGTGGATGTGATGGGATACAATTTAAGAGTAACGGCAATAGTAATAATGGACATTATTATAAATATTTTACCACAAGACCAAATATAGGTAATCCAACTCAGGCAGATGCTGTTAGTTGGGATGAAGCAAGAAGAAGAGCTGAATTAACGACTTGTGGTGGAATGAGAGGTTATTTAGTTTCAATTGATAATGCTGCAGAGAATAATTTTATAAGAGACGCAATTGACAATGATAGCGGTATCACTTTTCATGGCCAAGCTGGACTAACAAGATCTGAGATGTACGGAAGTAATTTTTCAAACACAAACGCTCAACATTATGTTTGGTTAGGTAATTCAGACTGGAGAAATGAAGGCACGATGGCCACAGAGTCTGGACCAGATTTAGGTAATACAAATTCATATGTAAACTGGCAAAACAATGAACCAAATGACGTAGGCACTGACCCACCAGGTGAAGATTATGCTGATATGGAAATAAATAGAGGTGATAGGGGAGCTAACAGTGATGGAAAATGGAATGATTTACCTTTAAGACCAACACCAAGTGGAGCATTAGATGCTATTTCTGGTTATATAGTAGAATATGGTGGTTGGGATTATACAGATGTAAATTATGATCAAGATCTTGACGGCACTGTGGATCAAGGCGATATTCAAGAAAGCACAAAAATTTGTTACGCAAGAGCTACTATAAGAAAAGCAGAATACGTTAAAAATGAAGACTATTTAAAATATGACACAACATTCGATGATGCTCCAACAGGAATAATCGCAGATACATCGTCTACAAATGATAGCCAGCTAGATGAAGATTCAGAAACTGCGGGATCTCAAAACACATACCCTGGCTGGAACCATAATACTGGAGTTTTAACTTTAATCCACAATGATTTAACTGGAAGCAATCCAACCGTTCCAGCATGGAGTGGATCAACATCTTATTCAGCAAATGATTATGTCTGGTTTAATAATAGAGTTTGGCGAGCAATACAAAGTATTACAAATTCAGGCAGTGATACATTTCAAGTGCCAACATTGGATAATCCAAGTTATTGGGAACTTGTAGATGGTAATGACTCAGGTGATCCTTGTGCTCCAATTTCTGATTGGTTACAGGCTTTTGAAGGAATTAAGTATTACAACTCTAAGGTAATAGCAGAGGAAGAAAATGTAGGAGAAATAGAACCTGATGATGGTACAGATAATTTAGGTGGAGCAACTGAGTCTGAAATACTTCCAAAGCTTGGAGAAAGAGTTATTACTTTTTCTTTAGGTCCTTTGCACATTTATAATCACACAGATGGCTTTCAACATTTCTATGAATTTTACTCCTTTCCTACACCAGAAACAAGATTTTTATCAGAGAATAGAACTTGGACTAGTAGCTTACGAATGGCAAATAGACTTACTTACTTTGGAAAACAAGGTTATATGGCAAATGTAACTAGCCAAGATGAATCTGAAGTTTTAAGAGAAAAGGTTAAAAGTACTGGCTGGTTAGGAGGCTTAAGAGTCAGTCATGGTGATTCTGAAGCAAGAACTGAACAATGTGGTGGATTTAGACAATTAGATGAAGGTAGAGAAAGAAGATCACGTGCTCAGTACAATGAACTATTTAAAAATCCGACAATGGAAACATGGCAGAGTAAGATGGCAGGCGACACAATCTTGCCAAATGAAACATTTTATACGGGAACGAATAGAAGAACAGTTTATCAAAATTTAACTGGTTCTAACTTAACTGTTCCTAATCCAAAACCAGGAGATAACAATGATCCAGGTGCATTTGTTGATGAAGATATTGATAACGTGATGACAATAGTATGGGTTGATACACCTAGACAAGGCTCTGTACCAGCTAATTTTAATACAAATTGTACTCAGTGGAGATGGGTAACTGGCCCTGAAAGTTTTTTAGATAATGGTGTTGGTTTGGTATGGGACACTGGAAATCTTGGTACAGCAGATTGGGATAGAAATGGAACAACAACAGGTGTTGAATTTGGTACAGAAATTGTATCAACCGCACCTCAAATTGGAGAAGTTTTTAAGATGAATGGTTCACCATTTGAAGATTGGGCCAAGGTGTATCCAAATGAACCAAACAACAGCAGTACTGAATGGCTTGCTCATACTGTTGGCTTAGGAAATTGTGATGCGAGAAGCTCAATATCACAATCAAATAAAGCTGATTGTAAGAAAAAATATGAATTATATTGGAATGATTTACCTGAAAAAACTAATTGGGCAGGAACTGAAGTATTTGCGCCAAAAGGTATTGTTGTAGAGTATGGTGGCCTTGAAAATGAAGGAGACCCTAGGTTAAGATTTTCAACTCAAAGAGTAATCAAATTACAAGAAAGACAATTAAATCAAGCGACTATTTCTATATCTGCAGGCGCTCAATCAGGTGACGTTATATCATTTGGAACTGATGAGTTAACTGATGCGGGTATAACTGCAACAGATAATAATACAAACAGTGTTGAATTAACTGGAGAAGCTAGCTGTAAAACTTATGTTGGATTATTACAATCAGCTATATTTAAACATACTGCTTCGTCAGCAGGTACAAGGACTGTAAAAGTAAGTCTTGGTAACGTAACAAAACCAACAAATGCTCAACATTATTATCAAGTAGTAGAAGATGATTTAACTTACGCACAAGCAGATTTTCAAGCTAGTTATCAAAATTTATGTGGCCTTCAAGGTTATCTTGCTTATGTAAAAACTACTGAAGATGCTACAGCTGTAGGACAATTAGATTTACCAGATGGAAAAAAATCATGGGTGAATGGTTCAGACGAAACAATAGGAGGTACTTTTGATGAGAGAGAATGGAGATTTACCTCTGGTCCTGAATATTTAGAAAGTTTCTGGAAAGTAAGATCTGGAACAGACGCTTCAGTAACTAATTTTGCAAGTGCTAATTTTGCAACAGGTGAACCAACAAATGGTGGTGCTGATTATCTTGTGTGGGATGAAGCAGACTCTCAACTAGAGCAAGATGATGGAAATGCAAATTCAAATATAGGAAGCTTTATAATTAGATATGGGGGTTCTGTTGGTGATTATTCAGAAGCTGACGTTGAGGAAGATAACAATGATATAAACGTTATTTTACCTCCGTTAAGGGTAGAAGTTTCATTTTATGATGATAATTCTGATAATAGTATATATATGACTGGTGAAGATACAGTTCAATTTAATAATGCTGATCTAGATGGGTGGACAAAAAGTAACTTTAATGGAAACAGTTTTCCTTTAACATTAACTGCCCCTTCAGGAACATCAACGACAGTTGCACAGTTTAAAAAGAAGTTAGAAAAAGTTTATTATCAAAATTGTTCAAAAGATGCCGATTGTTCAGTTAAACCAAAAACATACACACCTGGAAACAGAAAAATTAAGATTACTTTAGTGTATGCAGATGCAAATGAAAACCAAACAATTGGTGTTCTTAAAACTATAGGAAGCAGAAATAAAGTTAATATTACTTCAATATCTTGGAGTAATAGAGAAAGATTAAACCAAGATTAAATTATTTTTTAATCATTTTCTTAAATTCTTCTTTAATCATATTTAAGAACTCTTCAGATTTAAGTTTTTCCAATGTGTCTTTAGACGTAAGCTTTCCAATAATGCTTTGAGATTGTAACAATTCTTTCAACTGATCAGGGTTAATTTTTGTATTACTATTAGATGTATTTAGATTTTGTATTAATTTATTTAAGTCTTGATTTTTAATATTTTCATTTTGTTTTAATCTTTTTAATATATCTTCTATATTTTTCTCATCTATTTTAACTTGTTTGTTAATTAAGTTTGTATCTAAATTTTCTTTTTCTTTTTTAACAATTTTTTCTTTAGAACATTTTGCCGTGATCTCATCTAGTTCATCATCAATTAATTTGTATTCTGGGGCTTGATTTGTTTTAAAATCATTTTTTCTTATATAAGAAAATTCTGGGCTAAAATTTAGTGTGTAAAATAAATCTTTAGCATCAAATATCATTCCATCTTTATTATGAATTTTAGTAATATCTATTTTGTATTTAGTTTTTTTATTGTTTAATTTATTCAATACAACTGATCCTCTATTAAACGAGTAAACAACAGAAAATGATTTTAGTGAGTTACCATTTTCATTTGTTTTGCAAGTGATTTGATAGATATTTGCTAAAGATTTTTCTGTAAGAATTAAAAGAAATAACAAAGAAACTATTATTGTTTTCTTAGTCTCTACCATTAGACGCTACTCCAGATACTTTGTTAGTTCCAGAGCCATCTGTAGTTTGTACTGTTACTGTTGTATCAACTGTATCTGCAAACGATCTATTAGTTTGATTGTTAAACTTAGATTCTACAGTCATAAATATTGTAGCAGAAGATAAATCTTCATAACCTGATGCAGGAACAGTTTTAGTAATATCTCCAGTAATTGAACTTGAAATATTAGAAACATTGCTAGAACTATCTATAGAAAATGATGCTGCTGGATTTACATTTCCAGTTGTGCCTGTGTTGTAGTTATAATCTTTACTTGTTGTGAATGATCTTGCTGTTGTGACAGAACCAATCTTTACAGAACCAGTAACACCTTGATTTATTGTTCTTGTACTGAAATTAATTGTGTGAGTTGGTTTAAATGATCCTGCTATACTTCCAGCAGCAGCTCCTCCACTTACATCCCTATCAACAATTAAATTTGTTGTTTTTCCAGTATAAGTATCAGTTCCAGTTGATCTTGTATTTAAGTCAGTATAAGACGTAGTTCCAACAGTAAATGAGTTAACTTCTTCTCTGTAACCAGGAACCTCTAATGGATTTGTTGGATATTTAACTACGATAAATTTTCTTAAAGCCTCATCAAAAGAAATTTTAGGGGTTTCTATTTTTCTTGGCTCTATTTTCGGTTCTTCTTTTACCTCTTCAACTTTAACATCTTCTTTTGGTGCTTCTCTTGCTATAATTTCTTCAGCACCAATTTCAATTACTTCAGTTTTAATTTGAGCAATTTTAATTTCTTTTTTAACTTGTGTTACCTCAACATTTATTTTTTCCAACTCTTTACTGGCTTTACTAGCTATTTGAGTTAGCTCTTCTGGTGTTGCACCCCTATCTTTTGCTTCATTAAGTTGTATTGTTATAATTTTTCTTTCTTGTTCAGCTAATTGACCTAATTCTTCAGCTTTTTTTTCTGCAGCAAAAATTTCAGGAAATTGTTGTGAATATTCTTGTTCGTATTGTTCATCTCTTATTTGCCATTGAGTATCAGCCTCATCTTTTTGAAATCTACTAACTCTTCCATCTAATTCAAAAATTGGAACAAAACCAGCTTGACTTGCTTCTTTCCATTCATTTGAATACTGATTTGTATCAAAAATGAAACTTTCTTTTGTTCTTTGGAAATCTTCATTTGAGAATACATCTAATTTAAAGTCATTGCCAAATTGATTTTGAAAAGCATTCACTTCAAAAGCTTGCGCAGCTTCATTTGCTTCAAAAATTACTTGATCTATTTCAAATGCTACTTCATCTAACTCTTGTGGTGTAGCACCAGAGGCTAAAAGAGTTTCAAATCTTTGATTTAAAGCTTCGATTTGTGGATCAACTTCTTGCTCAAAAAACCTACCTTTTTCTAAATCGATTGCTACTCGATCTTGTCCTTTTAAAAAAATTTGTTCATTAAATGAAGGTTCGCCAAAATCTAAATTGTTTCCAGTTAAACCAGCAAATTGAGGTTTAAAATCTATATCTCCCATTTCTAAAAAAACAACATCACCAGTTTCATCATTAAAAATTGGAACTTTTATATCACTGAAGCCAGCATTAAATTGATTAAATTCAGTTGGAACAAATTCAACATCTTCAATCCTTGCTGATACTAGCATAACTTTTTCTAATTCATTTTGAAGTTCATTTGCAAAAAAAGCATCAGCTTCAGGTGAGTTTATATCAACACCTTCAGGTAATTGCTCTTTAACGTCATCTGGGATTAAAGCTCTTGGAATAGCTGCTCCACTATTTAAAAAAGATTTTCCTAATAATTGAGCTGTAATACCACCATCATCTTTTGCTAATGCTGTAACTAGTGTATCTAAAACTAAATCACCAACATCTTCATCACCTGCAAAAATCTCATCTTTAATCAATTCTTTTATTTCATCTTCATTACCTGCTAATTGAATTTCTTCATCTTGTTGGTTGCTATCTGTAACTGGCGCGTCAGGCTCAATTTCAAGCTCTTGAAATTTTTTTAATTCGGTTTGTGGAATAATAGTTGGTTGCTTCGGAGCTGTGTTTTGATTTACTTCAGTAAACAAGTAAGGTTTATCCAACAGTACAGTTCCAGCAGCGTTAGAAACTTCAACGGCACCAGGTCTTAATCCAAGTGAATTTTTAGGTCCAGGACCAATTAATAAAATTTTACTTTTTTGAGTTTCAGGATCAACTGCTGCTTTAAATTCAGTACCCCTTGTTCCAATTGTTCCAGCTGGAGTTTCAACTACAAGATTTTCAGGATTTTTTTCGCTAATTTTACCTGTAAGAACTTTTACACTCCCTGATTTTATTGTTGAAAGAAGCTTGCCTTCTGTTTTTTTAGCGTCATATACAAATTCATCAATTGTTAGCTCTGTGCTTGAGCCAACCGTCATGACAGTTTGATCTACAAAAAGTATTTGAGATTTTCCGCCTTCATTTGTTGTTATTGTATCTCCAAAATATATTGGATCTCCTACACTCAATTTTTTACCATCTTGATTGAATGCTTCGCCAGTTATAAAACCAATTACACCTATTTCTGACGCATTAGATACGTTAGTAAAAAGCAGGATTATAGCAAATAACTTAAGGAAAATTTTCATTTTAACGTCTTTATATATGCTTTATTTTAATAATAAATCCTTTTTGTAAGGCCAAAAGTGAAGGTTTCTTTATCATAATTGTGCTGTAGCAGGCGACCTTCATTATTTGTTTCAGCCCATGACATATTATACGTAAGCGTATTCAATTGATTAATTATCCATTCAGGCAATTCTATCACAGGCATTGATCTCATTATTTGTCCTATACTACCATTCATCGAAACCGTATGGCTTTGTGATTCCTCTTCTCTTGTGAGCAACGAACTTACAAAACTATCTCTTTCATCATATTGTTTGTCAGATTTAGAGTAGCTATAAGTAAAATTACCCCAAGGAGTATTTTCTGTGTAAGAAGCTGAATATGTATGATTATCAAATGCATTATAATTTGCAATTGCATGAGTATCTGTAAAAGAATATTTAACACTTAATTTATGTTGAGCACCTTCGCCCATTAGCAAGTCGTATCCAACAGAATAACCCTGGCTCCAGGTATTTGAAGCTCTTCGAGTTAGATTTGAAGGATTTTGATCACCTTTATTTGTTGTAAAAGTTAGTCCACCATTAAACCTATGATTATTGGTTAAGCTATATGTATTATTAAAACTTAAGTTATTTGCATATGTGTCTGCTGCTCTTCGAGTATTAGTATCTGTAAATGAATAAGACGTTGTAAATGAATTTTTTTCTGAAAATTTACTATAACTTGTAGAAAATGAGTTTGTATCATTTTCATCTGTTGTACCTTTATTCTGTTCAGACGAAGACGTCCCTAATGATAAAGATAAATTTGAGGTATCGTTTATTTGATATATGACACCAGTTAAAGTGTTATATGTTTCAATATTATCACCTTGCACACCGTTCATTGCTACTGCAACTCCACCTGATAATTGAGTAGCAGTAGCTGAAACATTACCAACATTAGAATGCAGTGCAGTTTTGTAACCAATATCTTGGTAAAAAGTAAATTTACTTAGTAAACCTGTAGATCTTTCCGTTTGTTTTTCTACATCTTCAACAATTTTTCTTGCTTGTTTACGAGCATCAGCTTTTTCATCATCAATTTTCTTTTTGTTAATATCATCAAAGACTTGAGCTACTCTTTTTTTTACGTCATCAGTAATTTCGTCAGATTGCCTAATCTCATCAATTAATCTTAAAACTTTTTCTGTACTATCTGTTTTGACAGCAACAGATAATAAATATAATTTTAAATCTAAATTAGCTGGATAAAGAGCAGTTAATCTTTCTAATGTCGCAATTACACTTTTAAATTCACCTAAAGCTTCTTGTTCCTTTGCATATTGAAGGTTTAATCTTAAATCAGTAGGATCTTTTAAAATTTCCAAATAGGTAACTTCAGCTTTAGAAATTGAAGTAAAACCAAATAAGATAAGTATGATTAAAATTTTTTTCATAAGATTAATGACCTGAAACTACCATACTGGTAACATCATCTCTCAAAGGTGCATTTCTTTTGGTTAAAATATTGCTAACGTGTTCTATTATTTCAGTCGTATTAATTAGTTTATTGTTCGTTAATTCCTTTTCTAATCCGGCAACCTGAAGTTCTTCACCATTTTCTAAATAACCTTCAGTCACACCATCAGTATAAATCATTAAATTTTTGTCTTTAATATTGATTTTGTTAGTTTGAAAAAAGCCATCATCTTCAATACTCATTATACCAAGTGGTGGAAGCGTTGATTTCAAATATTCAAATTCATAATTTTTATCAAATACCATTATAGGTTCGTGACCGAGGTTTATATACTCAATTTCTTTTTCTGCTATGTTTAATTTTCCAATTACAGCGGTGATAAACATTCCCTGATAAGAGTTGTCAGCTACTTGATTATTGATAAATTTTGCTATTGTGGATACAGACTTTTCAAGTTTTGCCATTGATCTAAAAACTGCAGCAGCATTAGCCATCAAAATACCAGCTTTTACTCCTTTTCCTGATACATCAGCTAAAGTAAAATAAATTTCATTCTTATTAATCGAGATATAATCGTAATAATCACCCGAAACGTCTTTAGCAGGTACATTTTTAGCGTAAATTAACTCCTTATTTGAAAATTCAGCTGGAAAGAGTTTCTTTTGAACTTCACCAGCAATTTCTCTTTCTTGTTTTAAAACAATTTGTTTTTTTTCATTTTCAATAGCAATTTCGTTTTCTCTTAGATATCTGAAATATAATGTTGTTAAGAAAAGCAATGAAGAACTTAAGATTATATACAATACATCTACAAAATAATTATACTGGTATGCACTCATACTCAATATAAAGAGAAACACAACTAATCCAGTAAAAAAAACAATACTAAATTTTGGTAAAATTTTATTTGGTATAATTAGAACTAATACTAAAGATATAATTAGCAATATATTTTCAACAATCGTTGTGTAAATATTTTTTATTATAAAATCATTGTTTACAATATTTTCAATTAAATGAGCATGAGTTTGAACACCTGGTATAACATTTCCATTAGGAATTTTTACAAAATCAAATAACCCAGCAGCAGAACTTCCAATGATAACCATTTTGTTTCTTAGTTTTTCTGCTTCAACTTCCATATTTAAAACATCAACTGCTGGAATATAATTTTCTTTGTTGAACTCTTTATATTTTATATGAACGATGGCATTAGGGTCGGGTTCAATTTGATATTTCCTTGTTTTAATTAAATTAATCCCTGTTTCATCAGAGTTAATTAAAATACTTTTATGACCATGCACTACTCTTAATGCTTCTAAACTTAAAGCAGGCCAAACATCTCCACCTATCTTTAAAAAAATTGGAACAGATCTTAATACCGCATCAGGGCTATCTAAATAGGAGATAGTTCCAATTCCTGATGTTACATCATTAAATTTTTTTAAAGATGTAATTTTATTTTTAAAACTATAAACATAATCAGAGGCATCCATTCCTCTTGAAATTATATTTGTTTTTGGTTTTGATAAATTTTCTTTATTATAATCTGATACGTCACCAAGGACTGCCAAGACAACGTTTGATGATTGAATGCTTTCTAAAAGTTTTTGATCACTATCAATTACAGTGTCACTTTCAATATTAAATTCTTCTAAAATTTTTTTTGGATTTTGTTTATCTTCTTCACTAAAAAATATATCAAATGCAACAACCAATACTCCATATTGATTTAATCGATTAAGTAAATCTGCAAACACATCTCTTCGCCATGGAAACTGACCAATTTCACCGATACTTTTTTCATCAATATCTACAATTACAACTTCATTGTAATCACTCTTCTCAATAAAAATAGTTTGATAGGCATCATATAAAATATTTTCAACTTTCATAACAAAGTTGCTATCTTGAATTTTAATGAGAACTAAAAAGATTAATAAAACAATGCCTGTATATTTTTTTACATTGTTCATTAAAAAATTTTAACTTTTAGAATTACTCAATTCCTTATACGCGTTGTTAAACCCTTGTAGGGAGCTTTTTATAACTAATGGATCTTTTTGAAATGCATCTATACTTAACTCAAAGAAAACAGATTTATTAAGTGCAGCTTTAATTTGTTTAAACAAACTTTTTTCCGCATTGTCTTTACTATTATCTGACAATGTAATCACACAACCAAAAGCCTCACATTTTGTAAAACTTAAGTTTACTGCGGTTCCTTCATGAAATTTAACACCAACTTTTTTATTCAAATTAACACCTAGAGGAGTGATTATATTAAACACTTCTTTCAGTTCATTATCTTCATTAATGAAATTTGAAAAAGCGAAAGAAAATTGAATGTTAGTGTTATTGATTGTTAAAGTTTGAATAATTTCGCATTGATTTTTTTTGTTTACATTCACACATCTATAAACCCAATCTCTATATTGTTTTGTTAAAGAATTAGGTTTGTCTTCAGCAATAGATATTGAATTAAAACCAGTGATGAACGCAAGACTTAGCGCTAACTTTAAGAAATTTTTAATCATAAAATTCATGTTATAGTTTCTATATATAGTTGAATTTGATATAAATAAAGCAGTTTTATTAAGACTTTAAAACAGTTTAATTCAAAAATTAAGATCAAGAAATTTAAAAAGTGAGCACTTTTAATTTAAAAATTATAGTTAAGATACCTTTAGTTTTTTTGTTATTTTCATTGCTAACTATCAATCATTCACACGCAATTGATATTAATTGGACAATCAATAGCAACACTACAATAAGTTCTACTACTTGGAACAATAATGCATCCAATCAATCTTCAGCATGTCAATCATCTAACTATAGAAGTAGCACAGATTGTTTGCAGACAAGATTTGACAATTACAACATAACAGGGAGCAATACACTTACTTTAAATATAACATCTAACTTATCTTATAATAATTATAGCTCATTGCTTCAGCCTAGTATAACTGACTCAAGTGCAAATGTGATTTCAGGAACTGGTGGTCTAACTAAAACTGGTTCTGCAACATTAGATTTAATGGACTCTCAACTTACTTATACTGGAAGAACTCGTATTAACGCAGGTACTTTAAGAGCAAGTAGCGCTAATACTTTATCTGATACAACGCGAGTTAGTGTTTCGAGTGGTGCAACTTATGATGTAGATGGTTCAGATACTGTAGGTTCAATTGAAGGTGCTGGAACAATTGATATTGCAAGTGGAGTTACTTTAACTGCTGGTGATGGAACGAATAGAACTTTCTCTGGAAGTGTGACTGGTTCTGGTATTTGGAATAAATCAGGTTCTGGCCGGTTAACTACTACAGGTTCAAATCCATTTAATGGTACAATTAATATTAACGCTGGTACGTTCAGAATTACTAGTACATCCGGCACAAGTTCTCAGAGAGTAAATGTTTTAAGTGGTGCTACTTTAGATTTAGACGATAAAAATTTTCAATCTAATACGAGAGTAATTACAATTGAAGGAACAGGAGTTGGAAATGTTGGGGCTTTGTATCTTTCTGACGGTGGATCAGATAATACAGCGTTTAATAATTCAACAATTCAATTAAATGCAGATGCAAGTATTGGTGCAGCTTCTGGTGATACTTTAAGATTGTATGATGGAGATGCTAATACAGTAATTACAAGCCAAGGTTCAGAAAATAACAGTTTAACTATTACAGGCTTGGGAAAAGTTCAAGTTGAAGATGATATAAATCTTGGAAGTGGAAATATTACAGTTGGAAGTAATGCAACTTTAGAAATGCAAGGAAATTCAGGTAATACTATAGTTGGCATTTCTGCTGGAACAGTGACAGTCAACGGTACAATGATTTTAGATAGTCATGATGTATTTGGTAATCACATAGCATCATCCAGACCCACAATGGTTATTAATGGAACTTTAACGAATGCGACAGGTCACATAAATATGTTAGGGGCAACCACTTTGAGTGGAGCCACTATAAATATGTCACAAGGACATTCTGCAGGAGGAAGAACACTTGGAATTGTTTTTGATGATAATGTTACAGTATCAGGTTCTAGTGCATCTACTGTTTCAAGTTCTGGTACAGCTGTTATTGGTTTAACTTCAAATAATGCATCTGGAAGTAGAGATGTTACTTTTGATGTTGGAAATGTTGCAAGTGGCACTGATTTAACAATTAGTGCTGCAATCGAAAATGGTGTTGGTTCAACTTATCCTAATGCTGTTGCTTCTGGTTTAATCAAAGATGGAGCAGGAACAATGAGTTTATCTTCATCTTCAAATACTTTTACTGGTAGTACAGTTGTAAGAGCTGGAACTTTGATAGTTACCAGTTTATCATCTTCTTCAACAGTAACATTAACAGATAGTTCAACAACAAGTTCAGATACTCCTCAACTTTTAATACCGTTAACGACAACTTTAGCATCTGATATTGTTGTTGCAAATAACAGTACAGCAAGTAATCCAGTAATTGGATCTTCAGGTAGTGGTTTTAACAATGCTTTCTTTAGTGGAGATATAACTTTAAACAGAAATGTTACTTTCCATGATGCTGGAACCGATAGAACAACTTTTACTGGTAAAATTAGTTCATCAAATAATGATATTACAATAACTGGTACTAGAGTTACTTTAGACAACGACTCTAACTCTATTAGTGGAGCAACATTTGATGTTACAGATGGTTCAATTCTTCAATTAAACAATGAAGAAGTAATAGGTTCAAGTTCTACCTTAAATACTGTTGATCTTAATTCAACAGGTAAACTTTATATTAACGGAGGAACTGGTAGCAGCTTTTATGTAGGAGGTCTTACAGGTTCAGGTGGAACAGTTCAGAGAAATACAGGTGGCACAGAAACAATAAACATAGGTAACAATAATGATAACTCATTTGGTGGTGTTATTAGTGGCTCAGATCGAAATGGAAGTGCTGCAACAATAAATGTTGTAAAGGTTGGTAGTGGAATTCAAACTCTATCAGGCACTAATACTTATACTGGAAATACTACAGTTTCTGCTGGAACGCTTGAAATATCAGGAACTTTAGGGTCAGGAGATTATGCTGGAGACATATCTAATTCAGGAACTTTGTCATTTTCATCAAGTTCTGACCAAGATTTAACAGGAGATATTTCAGGAACTGGAGCTTTAACAAAGTCAGGAACAGGTGAACTTAAATTATTAGGATCAAATACTTACACAGGTACTACAACAATTAATGCTGGCACTTTAAGATTAGCAGGAACTTCTTCTAATACAGCAACTTTAGGACAAACTAATGTGACTGTTAATAGCGAAGGAAGATTTATTATTGATAACTACTCATCTATAAATGGAAACGCAACTATAGATATTAATTCTGGTGGTGAGATGAGAGTAAAACGAGATCTCTCAAACAATATCACTATATCTGGTGGAGGTAATACATCCTCTGTTACCAATAAGGGTGCAATAATAAATACAAGTGGAAATAATACTTATTCAGGACTTATTACTCTTGATGGAAATGCAACTATTGCTGCAAACTCTAATAATATGACGTTTAATGTAAGTTCTGGAAATTCTTTTACTGGGACTGGAGATTTAACTTTTGATACATCTAGTAATACAATTACGGTTTCAGATCCAATTGCTGTTACAGGAAATGTGATTAAAGAAGACAGTGGAACTTTAGTTCTTGCTGGAACAAACTCTTATTCTGGAAGTACTACAATAAGTGGAGGTACTTTAAATTTAACTGGCTCTTTACCAAACACAACTGCATTGACAGTAGCAACAGGTGCATTGTTTGATACTAGCAATCATGAAACAGTAGGTTCAATTGCAGGAGCAGGTACTATTGATATTGGACATAAAACTCAGTTAACAGTTGGGGGTGATAATACTTCAACAACATTTTCAGGAGTAATAAGAAGTGACAGTGGATCAGGTACTGGAGGAATTACAAAGCAAGGGACTGGCACACTAACTCTTTCTGGAACTAATACATTTTCAGGACCGGTAAATATTTCTGCTGGTACGGTTGCTGTAACTGCAAATGATGCTTTAGGGGATACTGGTAACATCACAAATATTTCATCAGGTGCTACTCTTGATTTACAAAACGTAAATTATTCAACAACAGAGACAGTACGAAGCTCAGGTACTATTTCAACATCAACAGGTACTAGTACTTTAGCTGGAAGTGTTGCGCTAGATGGAAATTCAATTGTAGACGTTGATGGAACACAATTAACTCTAAGTGGTGCTGTAAGTGGTAGTAATAATTTAGAAAAAACTGGAGATGGTATTGTAATACTATCTGGCACAAACACATATACCGGAAATACAACTATCTCTGCTGGAACTTTAAGAATTACAGGTACTTTAAATAGTTCGACAAATGTTTCTGTGAGTTCCGGAGCTACTTTTGATGTAGATGCATCAAATACTATAGGTTCTATCTCTGGTTCAGGTATTATTGATATAACTAATTCTACAACATTAACGTCTGCTTCTGGAAGCAATACGACTTTTGGTGGAGTTATCCAAGGATCTGGAAGTTTAACTAAATCTGGCTCTGGAGCTTTAACTTTATCTGGAACAAATACTTATTCAGGTAACACAAGAATTTCTGGTGGTTCAGTAATACTAACAGGAGCTTTATCAAACTCTACTTCTTTAACAGTTGCATCAAGTTCTTCATTAGATCTTCGAACAACCCAAACAATAGCTGGTTTAAATTTAGACGGAACAATTAGTAATGGCACAGGATCTTCATCTTTAATTGTTTCTGGAACTTCTGACATAGGTGGCAATATCACAACAACTGGTACGCAAACTTATAGAGGTGCAACTACATTGAGTGCTGCAAATACATTAACAACTACTAATTCAAGTATTACTTTTGGTAATACAGTAAACTCAAATAGTAGCGCAAGAGATTTAACATTATCAGTTGGAAGTGGGTCAGTTCAATTTTCAGGTATAGTAGGAGCAACTAATGCTTTAGCAAATATAGATATAACAGGTGCACTGGACTTAGATGCTTCAATTTCAGGTGCAACAACATTAGCTGTATCAGGTACATCAAATATAGGCGCAAATGTAACAACAACAGGAACACAATCATATTCTGGTACAACAACACTTTCTGGTGGAGATAGAACACTACAAGGTTCAACAGTTACACTCGCTGCCGTAACAGGTGGATCGAACGCTTTAACAGTTACTGGTAATTTAGACTTGGATGGCGCTATATCAGGAGTAACTGATTTATCAGTATCAGGGACATCAAATATAGGCGCAAATGTAACAACAACAGGAACACAATCATATTCTGGTACAATAACTATTTCTGCAAGCTCAACATTAAACGGTACAGGAATTACAGCAGCCGCGATAGTCTTAGATGATAATTTGAAACTAACTAACAGTAATTCTTCATCTGTGAGTGGAGTAATTTCAGGAACTGGTAATTTAAGAAAACTAGGTTCTGGCGCATTAACACTAAGTGGAACTAATACATATTCTGGATCTACAACAATTAGTAACGGAAGGTTAACTGTTTCAGGAACTTTAAATGATAACACTATTGTATCAGTAGCTTCTGGTGCTGTTTATGATGTTGATGAAACTGATGAAATAGGAAGTGTATTTGGTGCTGGTAACATTGAAATTGCTAGCTCAAAAACATTAACAACTGGTGATGCTGATGGATCATCAACTACAAGAACTATCAGTGGTATTATTTCTGGTGCTGGTGGTTTTACAAAAAAAGGCGAGGGTAGATTAAACTTAACTGGTGACAGTACTTATACAGGAACAACTTCAATTACAAATGGTCAATTAAGACTTCAAAGTGGATCTTCTATTGACTCGACAACAATAAATGTCTCTGGAGATGGAAGATTATATTTAGAATCTGAAGATGCTTTAGTAAGCACAACCAATATTACTTTAAATGGAGCAGCGTCTAGACTTTATGTTGCTGAAGACAATACTGTAAATACAGTTTCAGGAGCTGGTGCAATTCATATTCAAAGTGATAATATTTTAACTGTCACAGATATTTCATCTCACACAGGTAAAGTTAAAGGTCAAGGAGATATAGTTATAGCAGCATCTCATACTCTTGGTGCATTTATCGATACCACAGACAGCTCAAATGACAATATTAACACAAGAATATCCGGTGCTAGCACTACTGTAACAATGGCAGCCTCTAATTTTTTACCTGATGATGAAGATCTTACTGTAGAAAATAGTGGTACTTTAAATTTAAATTCAAACACTGACACTGTAGCTAATGTAAATTTAACTTCAGGTACAATTAGTGGAGGAACTATTAATGCTTCTAACCAACACACTGTAAGTTCAGGAACAATTGCTTCAACAGCAACACTAGGTGGAGCTGGAGCATTATCTAAAACTTCATCAGGTACAACAACTTTTGCAGGTACAGGAAGTTATTCTGGAGCTACTACAGTATCAGCTGGAACTTTAACAGTTACTGGTGCTCTTTCTAATACTACTGGAGTTACATTAAGTGGTGGTACTATGAATTTAAACTCAACTTCAGCAGTTAATTCAAGTGCTGATATGACTGTAAGTTCAGGCTCACTTAATGTTAATGAAAATACTACTGTAGCAGATTTTACTTCAAGTAGTGGAACAACAACAACAATTGCAAACGGAAGAATGCTGACAGTTAATCCAGGTACAGCTAATAATGATATTTATGGTTTAGCAGGGTCTGGTGGGTTTAAAAAAATGGGATCTGTAAGATCTATTTTAAGAGGAACACATAGTTACACAGGTGAGACAAGAGTTACAGAAGGAATTTTACAGTTAGCTTCAGGAGGAAGCATTAATTCATCAACTGATCTTATCATTGAAAGTGGAGCAGAATTTGATCTAGATGAAAGTATTACAGCAGCATCATTAGCTGATGCTGGTAATGTAGATGTTGCAAGTTCTAAAGTTTTAACAATTAATGGTTCTGGAGAAAAAACATTTACAGGGAGATTAAGAGGTAGTGGAGGATTTACATACTCAGGTTCAGGTGTAATGACTTTTAGAGGCAATAATGATATCTCAGGTCCTATAGCATTTAACAGTGGTACAATTTATGCTGGTACAGCATCAGACTCTGCTACAACAATTTTTTCAAATAATATAACACTTGCTGGTGCAACATTAGGTGGTGGAGGTAAACTAGGAGGTAATGTAACATCAACCGGTGGTTCTTTGGCACCTGGAAATAGTATTGGAACATTGACCATTGATGGTAATCTTACTTTAGATAGTTCTTCAACAACTACAATGGAGTTTGATCCTTCAAACTCCGATTTAATAATTGTTAATGGAGATATTTCGTTAGATGGTTCATTAGTTTTAGAACCAGCTTCAGGAACTTATTCGGCAGGAGTTTATACTTTAATTGATGGAAATAGTGGATCAGGAAATACATTGTCAGGAACATTTGCATCAACTACTGTTAATAATTCCAGCAATATTTCTGGCTTTACAACATCAATTTCTTATGACACGAGTTTAAGAAGAGTATTTCTTACACTTGGTGAGGCTAGCGTTGATACAGTGAAAAGTAAAACGACTATTTCTGGCTTTAAAGACATAGCAGAAATTTTCGATACAAATACAGCTTCTAAATTTGTAAGTGTAAAAAATCATCTTACAGATAGTGGTACAGATACAGCAACAGTAAATAAAGAACTAGAAAAATTAAAAGGTACAGTTTTCACAACTGCTTATGCTCAACCTGCATTAAATCACGGTCACTTTAATAGAGCTTTAAATAACGTTACATCAACTAATATGAGCACTTCTTTGGTAAGTAATTTTGCAAACACAACCGATGAACTTACATTGGCTTCTTTACAAGAAGCAGGTTTATTTGGAAAAAAAGAAAATTATGATGAATACTTTGATTATTCAGATCAATCCGTTTTAGGGTTCATAAAAAATAACAAAAATAAATCATTACTAAATGATTTTAGATCAGATGACTCAGCTACATTTATTAGAACATACGGAACAACTGCAAATAGAGACAATATTGGAACATCATACACAGGTTACAAATCAGAGACAGCAGGTATTCTTTTTGGTCAACAATTCAAAAATGATGATAATAAATTTACAGGTTATTCTTATGGTTTTACAGGAACAGACACAGATTATAAAAATAGTTATGGTAATTCAAAAACATATTCAATGCATGCATCATTATTTAGACAAATCGATAAAGAAGATTATGGTATAAATTTAATTTCGGGAATGTATGTTTCTAAAACTGAGAGTGAAAGAAATGTAGTTATCTCTGGTGCATCAATTAACGATAAATATTTGTCAGATTACTGGGATATAGGTTTTAACCAAGAAGCACAGTATATTAAAAAATTTGAATTTGCAGGTTTAAATTTAGCACCATCAGCAAAAATTAATTCTACGTATGTTATAAAAAGTGATACAGAAGAAACAGGTGGTGAACTTGCTTTAACAATTGAAAATGACAATTTATTTATCGTAAAACCTGAAATTGGACTTTCTGTTGGAAAAGATACCAGCCAAAAAGATGAAATTTCCAATGAGTTTAACATAGCAATGTTTGCTTCTAAAGATCACTTTCTAGAAGGAACGACATCTAAAGCGAGATATACATCAGGATCGTCATTTAATGTGGACATGCCAAGAAATGATGAAATTTATTATTCGCTAGGTCTGGGTTATAATTTTTTAAATAAAGAAACTGACACTAGCTTAATGGCTAATGTATTTTTAATGCAAAATGAACATAGTGATATGGACTCTAATATATTTTCATTCACTTTTAGAAAACTATTTGGTGAGTTTGGTAAGGGAAGAGTACCACCTGTTATAGCCAAGAAATCTGAAGAAGATATTATTAAAGTTATTTTACCTGATGAAACAACTAACAAAACTGTAATTAAAGAGGGAGAAAAATCTTTAGAGCAATTAGAAGAAAATATTGAAATTGTTTTAAAAGAAAATCCTACAGAAGAAGAGGTAGGAGAGGTTTATAGAAGTTTGAGTGATGGTTTAATTACAAAAAGAAAACTTACTGTAAATGATGTATACAATAATCTAGCTGCTAACTGTTACGCCGTTGAAAACAATTTAGTTCAATTAGTTAATTACTATAATAAACTTCAGTTATATAAAATCTTAGATAAGTGTAACAAACTTTCAGAACCTAAAGTTCATTTAATTGCAGAAAGACTTCATCAAATACAATTAGATGAAACAACTAAACTGCAAGAATTATATTATGGCTATCTTAGAATTTTGAATTATGTTCCTTACATTACTTTCATAGCATTTATAATATTAGCTTATGAATTTGTAAGAAGTTATATTGTTGCTCATTTTAGATCTCGAAGATCGATTTAACCAAAGTTATTTATTGCATTTTCAACATCTTCTTTTTTAATCATCATTAAATCTATCTTAGTTTTGTTTTCTTTTTGTTGTAGTCTTAATGATTGATATTGAATACTACTTTCAAATAATCTTCTAGCATCTCTTGCATTTGAATATGTATCTCCTGTCATTTCTATTAGCTTTTTACAAGAATTTTTAACTGTTACACTGGCATCATTTGCAATCATATAATTACTATCACGACACATTTTATAAAATATTTGGTAAAGCTCTAAATCATTATAATTTTCAAAATTAATATTTTTTTTAAATCTTGAAGCTAATCCTGCATTTGCATTTATAAAATCTTTCATTTCTTTTTCATAACCTGCCACAATTACTATTAATCTATCCCTATAATCTTCCATATATTTTAACAACTCATCGATTGCCTCTTGACCATTATCGTTTGGATCTTTTTTATTAATAAGAGTGTAAGCTTCATCTATAAACAAAACATTATCCAAAGCTTGATTGTATTTGTCAGCTGCCCTTAAAGCAGTTTTACCTTTTTCAGCAACCACTAAATCACTTCTTGTAACTTCAAAGAGTTTTCCACCTTGGATTAAACCAAGATCTCTATAAATATTTGCCAGTATTCGAGCTACTGTTGTTTTACCTGTGCCTGGGTTTCCAGAAAAAATTAAGTGTAAAGTAAGTGCTGGACCATCTCCCAAACCCTGTTCTTGTCTTTCTTTAGAACTTTGTAAATAAGCAACTAATGCTTTTACTTCATTCTTTACTTTTTTTAGACCAGGTAATTTATTAATCTCATCTAAGTTTTTTTGAAGTGTTTCGGTCATTGATTTATTTTAATTTATTAGTTAATTATTAATGTATTGTTTTAAATAAATGAACATATTAATTCAAATATTTTTATTAATTTTTCTATTTAACGTAAGTGCTTTTTCAGGTGAGTCGGGAGAATTACCGGGTCAAGAATCTCAGCAACCTAAAGAAGATACAGAGGTAGTTGAAGAAATTTCTGAGGAAACAGAAGGAATGAATGTTTCTAATGTTGATGATCTGTTAGAACCAAAAGATATCAATGAAATAAACTTACCAAAAAATAGATTAGTAGAAATTTTTGATCAATATTTTTTAGAAGAAATTAATCTTAATAAATTAGTTGTAATTGGTGAATGCGAAAAAAATACTACTGAAGGAAAATGTTATGTAGTTGAACCTTCCAAATTATCAAATCACTTTAATAACTATTACTTTTATACGAATGCAAATAATCAAGTTTATTCAATAATAGCATTTAATGACAAAAAACAAGGTGACCTAAATAAATGTAAAGAAAAAATAAATTTGTGGCGAGATTATTTTAACAGATACGATTTAGAAGAAAAAAAACCAACAGATAATAGTTTAAATTTTGTTATGACAGATGCGCCACAACAAAATAGTCTTGAAGTATTTGCTTCTTGTTATACAGAAAAACTTAGAGACATCTCATCTAGCTTTAGTATTAAATTTTATAAAAATATTTAATGAAAGTTTTAATTATTTTAATAATAATTATTTCTTTTAATAGTGATTTAAATGCTGGTAATATCACTGAGCAAGTAAGAAAGTCTTATGAAGAAAGAGCCAATTTCATAAAAGATTACATTTCAACAATAAAAGAAAATAGAAAAAAAGATAAAAAGTTTAAAGGCAGTGTTGTAGAGTCTGTTTCGGGAAGATTATTTACTCGGTGGGGGCCATTTTCTCAAAAAACGTTAGACAAAAATGCTTTAGATGATTGTAAAGAGGCTGGTGAACTAGATTGTCTTGTAAGATTCCGTACACTCACAAAAAATTCAAACTATAATAGATATGCTAAGTATGATAGTTCAAAGAAAAGTTTAAAAGTTTTAGGTGAATTCATAAAATCAAAAAAAATATTTACAACAAGAGGAATAGATGTCCTGATAAGTGAAGAAAATTTTAAAAATAGTAGAAATTTTTTTTGCGGCAAAACCAAATCAAATTATAGAGAAGTTGTAAGTTATTTAGTTAAAGAAATAGAAATTTATCCGTTAAGTTTTATAAAAAATTCTGGTCTCAAATATGTAATGATTTGTGAAAAAATTGAAGATGAAGAATTGGGATTTGAACCAGGAGGATTAGCTCCTGGGCATGTTGATCAATCACCAGGAGTTTTTTATTTAAATTTATCAATTTTAAATAAATATAAAAATCCAAAAATTAAAAAAGAAACCGTTAAACTTTTGTTTCACCATGAATATTATCACATAATAGACTCTTCATTATCCTTGATGCAATTAGATGAGAAATGGGAAAAGATAAATAAAGTTCCTTATACAAATAGATCAATGTTAGATGGATGGGGTATAGATACATCGGTTGAAGGTTTTATATCTGAATATGCAAGAAATAATTCTGCAGAAGATAAGGCCGAATTATTTGCATTTATGATTTCTGAGCATAAAAAATTTAAACAAGCTGTATCCAAAGATAAAGTTTTGTTAAAAAAATCAAAATTAATGATTTCTAGGCTCAAAGGAATTTCACCTGAGATAAATAAAAATTTCTGGAAAAAATTAAACTAGCTACTTCTTAGTTCGGTAATATTTTTAATAAGTTCAGAACAGTCTTTTTCAACTCTAGAAAACACTTCTTGCCAATCACCTTGCCTTCTCTGTCTGTAAATTCTAAAATTGTCATACCATATTGTTTCATCTTTAGAATTTAACCATCTCCAATCTGATACTTTTGGTAATAATAACCACGTTTGAGTACCCAATGTTCCTGCCAAATGAGCAACAGAAGTGTCTGTTGTAATTACTAGATCTAGATATTTTATGATTGCCGCAGAGTCTAAAAATTTTTTTGAGCCAGTATCCATCAACATATCGTAACTAATTATATTTTTTTGTAATTGTAATTTTTCAATATCAGATACAGCAGCACCTTTTTGCAAACTAATAAAACTTGCAGCTTTATCTGAGACTATATTTTTAAAATAATCTAAAGTAACAGAATTACTAGCAACTCTAGGGTTTGTTTTGCTGCCCTGCCAATTTAACCCTATTTTAATTTTGTCATCTAATGCGATTAATGTTTCCCATTCCAATAATTTATTATCATTAATTTTTAAAATAGATGGAAGAGGGCAATTAGCTGTTAAATCAGGTGTTAATAAATAAATTAAATTTTGGAGGGGAACCCAATAATCAAATTCTTGAAAATCATTGTCTAGACCTACAATTTCCTCAATATGTATCATGTCCTCAAAGAAATGGTGCAGTTCTTCCTGACATTTAAAAATAATTTTACAGTTTAACTGACTTAAAATTTCAAGGTATCTCGAGAACTGCAATGTATTCCCAAGACCATCATCTGCAATAACTAATATCTTTTTGTTTTCAACATTTTGTCCATTCCAAATTAAATTCTTTTTATCAAGAACAGATTGAAAATTTTTATCCTCATATATTCTATAATTATATTCTTTAAATCCTTCTTCAAAATTTGCCATTGATAACAGGGTTGATCCTAAACTAACTTTAGCTCTATAGAAGTTAGGTTTTAATTCTGAAGTTTTTCTATAAGCTTCAATTGCTTCTGTGTATTTTCCAGAATTAAGTAAAGTATTCGCGAAGTTAAATTGAACCTCGTATGAGTCTGGTTTTGACTTGACTGCTCTTTGATGACTAATGATAGCATCTTCATATTTATGTTGCAGGTAAAACAGATTACCAAGATTACTTAGTATAATGTGATTACTTGGATTGTTAATCAAACCTTGCTGATAAACTTTGATTGACTCGTCATATTCTAATTGTTCTTTATAAAGTGTTGCTAGACTTAAATATGGTTTTATATCTTTAGGGTCTATTTTTATTGCAGCATTATAACAGTCTATTGCTTTATCAATTTTTTTACTTTGCTCATAAACTAAACCCAAACTTAAATATCCTGCAATATATTTAGGATCATGAGCCAATAAATTTGTTAATATTTTTTCTGCTACAGGAAGATTATTTAGTAAAAAAATATTTGTACCTATTCTATTAAGAGCTTTAGTATCAAAACTTCTATCTAAAGAGGAAAAATAATACCAAATTGATTTATCAAAATTATTTTGTCTGTAATGGATATCGCCTATTAAATTATAAATTTCATGATTATTTGGATCATGTTTTAATAAATTAAAAGCATTTTGCTCTGCTAACCCATATTGGTTGTTATCTAATAGTTGATAATTTTTTTTTATATTTTGAGTTATTAAAGTTCTATCCATTTTTCACGAATCACTTATTTTTATATTATATCTTTAGATAAGATTATAAAAGAGTGATCCGAATGAAGGATATAACGCTGAGGCCAAGACTATAAAACAACCGTATGGAATTTGAAAATCTTTATTTTTTTTATAGCAATAAATAAATATTGAGCCCACAATTGCTCCAACTATTGCAGAGCTTGCTAAAATTAAATAAATTGATTCTATTCCAAGCCAAATACCAACCATTAAAAATAATTTTGCATCTCCTAAACCCATACCTTCAATCTTTCTAATTTTAAAAAATAAAAACCTAATAGAATAAATTATTAAATAACCAATTATTCCTCCAATGATTGAGCTTTGGATATCCACGTTGAAAGGATTAAAATTAAAAAAAGTTATCACCAAGCCAATAAAAGATATTGGAAAAGTTACTTTATCTAAAATTAAATAATATTTTAAATCTGTAAAAAAAATGATTAACAAGCTTGAATAAAAAATAATATAACCAACAAATTCAAAACTTAATCCATATTTAAAGTACGAATATACAAATAGACATGCGGTTGAAAGTTCTACAATTAAATAACTTATACTTATTTTAGCTTTACAATTTCTGCATTTACCTAGGTTGAAAATAAACGAGAGTATTGGAATGTTTAAATAAAAAGGTATCTGATATTTACATGAAGTACAAAATGAACTTTTTGAGACAACATCTAAATCATTAGGTAATCTGTAAATGCAAACGTTGTAGAAACTGCCGAATATTGATCCAATAGAAAACAAAAAAAAGGTTAACACTTACCTTTTGAATTTAATCTTATCACCATCGTCATCATCTCTTTTGATGCTTGGTTGAGTTTCCTCTGTATCGTTACTTTCCGTTTGTGTTTGCTCAGCTGGTTGAGTTTCTTCTGATGATGATGTTAAATCAACGTTTTCACTTGCTTGAGGCTCTGGTTCAGGAGCAGGAGCAGGTTCTGAACCTCCTTCGATTGCATCTTGGCCAGTGACACTTTTTATTGTGAAAAATTTATCTAAATGCGCTAACTGTATCACTTTCATTACTTCATTACTCACATCAGTTAGACTAAATTCTTTAGAATTACTTTTTGAAAGTTGCATACCTTCAACTAGAGCAGCAATACCTGATGAGTCTATATATTTGACCGCAGACATATGCACTTCAACTGATTTCACTTTGTCAATTAAATCTTTAATATTCTCTCTAACTTGCGGTGACTTGTCTAAGTCAATTTCATCAGAAAGAATTAATATTCCTGTGTTTCCGTTAATTTTTTGTTCGATAGACATAAGGCTTTTTTTATATTATTAATTTTATATTACAACATATGATTATCAACTGTATTTGTGGAAAAAAGAAGTTTAAATTAGCCGATGAGCTAATGCCATCTGAAGGCTCAAAAGTACGTTGTGGATCATGCTCAGAAGTCTGGTTTTATCATCCTAATCAAGGAAATTTAGCAGAAACAGAAGAAACTCCAAATTTAGAAGAACCTATTGTTCAAAATGATTATCAAGAGGAAACAAAATCAGAACCAAATTACAATCAACCTTCATCTAATATTTCTGAAGAACAAACAGCTCATCCTTCTGAGGAATTACTTCCAGATGTAGAGGGAGAAGAGTTGTTAGATAAAGATTTATTTAAAGATAGTGAAATTGAAGAAGATAATTCTAACAAGGTATCAGAATTCAAAATTTTTTCAGAAGAAGATAGTGATCTTCCATCTAAAGAAGAGATGGATAAAAATTTAGATAATCTAAAAATCGAAAGAGACAAAAATCTTAATTTTTTTCAACGTCTATTCAAAAGAGATAGAATACGTGATGCTAGAAATGCATTAAAAAAAAAACACGAAGAAGAAAAATATGAAGAAAAATCAGAAGTTGATGTTGGAAGAAGGACAAGGTTATTATTTTATCTCTTAATTCTCTTATCAATTGTATTTTCAGTTACAATTGTGCCTATGAGAGAAGATATCTCTGCGGCATTTCCTTTTATGAAAAGTTATTTAGAATTCCTTGTGCCAGTATATGAGCACATAAAAGTACCATTAAAACTTCAATAGTTATTCAGTTTTTTTCTCAGGATTATCTTCTGGTTTAGTTTTATCCTCTTCTTTTGCAAATTGTTCTATAATTGATGCTTTATCTTTTAAAAGTTTTTCTTTGCCAGGAAAAACATAAACTCCAATTTTACCTTCTGCTCTAACTTTATTAGAGATTGGACTTTCTCTTTCTATAGTTTCTTCAACTATATTAATTTTAAAACCAGTGTCTGAAATATTTTTTTTTAATTTTGTTAAATTTTCAAAAGTGCTTAAGAATTGATATTCGACATAATTTACAGCATATATTTTTCCTAAACCATCTGCTTTACCTTCATTTAAACTATTTATTTGAACATCAAATTTTGTAGCCATACCAGAGATAGAATTTTTGAAATTTTGAAATTCAGTAGGAGACATGAACTTCATTATTTCTTGAATATATTCATACTCAGCTTTATTGACATCCTTACCTACCTTAGCCATCTCAATAACGATATTATCAGACTGTTCTCTAACTCCACCCGAACCCGCTATTAGCTGTGCTTGTTTAGATAGCTGTATAGAAGTGTAGATTTCTCCAAAGATTAAAGTCAAGAAGGATACGATCATAACAGTAAAACCAACAACGACAAATTTAGATTTATCTCTTAGCGATTCGTCTTCAACTGCTTTGGTATTTTTGTTAGATCCAAACATTATAATTTTTTACTATCATTAACGGGTTTGATAAACTGTTAATGATTCGTACTTTAAATTTATTATATGGAAAAAACCCCAAATTACATCAAAAAAACCCTAGATGAAGTTAAGGTTGAATTGCTAAAAGATAAAAAACTTCAACTATCAAGAAAGCTTTATGTGCAAAAACTTAAAGAGATTTTTAGCAAACAAGTAATTGATTTAAAGGATGGAGTTCAGGCAAAACTTTCATCTACAGGCACTAACGAGTCTGTTGTATTATCATCTTCAGATACTACTTCGGTAAAAAAAACACCTATAAGAAATAGCAATAAAAATAATAAAGTTATCTTCTTAAATAACGAAATTATAGATCAAAATCTAAATGATATTGAAGAGGCTAATAATGAACTTTTTAATATGAATGAAAATGTAATTGAACTCAAAGATGAAATTCAAAGTAACGACCAAAAAATTATTGAACTGATAGAGGAAGTAGATGAAATAATCAATTTAACTGAAGAAGTTGCTGATACTGTAACAGCCTCTACCGATATAGCAAATGACGAAACATTAAATACAGAAGAAATACCTTCAGACGTTAGTAACGAAAATAATGACTTTACCGATCTAGAGGAGGATTTTGAAAATATTGATACACATGAAGCTGATCCAGATAGTGAGGAAATGCCATTAAATGAAGAATTAGAGACAACTAATAACGATGCAACGTATGTAAATGATGCTTTAGCAGAGGATACTTTAGAAAAAGTGAGCTTATCAAATGAACAAATTGATTTGTTAAGCGCTAAAATAAATGATTTAGACTTAAATAGTTCAGAATTAACAGAAAAATTAGATGAATTGTTAAATCAAAAAAATCTTTTTTCTGAAAAGTTTAATGACGAATTAGATATCAAATTAACCGAAGCATTAAATAGATCAGAAGAAAATTTAGAGGGCAAAATCAATAATATTAATGATACTTATCATCAGGAGTTTTCCAAATATGAAGATGAAGCAAGCAAGAACTTTGCAAATTTAGAAGATCAAATTGGGCAATTAAACTTACAATTAGATAAAATTACTGATTTACAAGATTACAATTTAAAAATTGAAAACTCTTTAAATAACTTAAATAATAAAATTGAAGAAACTTTAGATAAAATTTCCTTATATAAAAATGAAACAGATGAAAAGTTTAATCAAATTCATCAAAAAATTGACAATATGGAGCCTGAACTTGTTAATAAAATTGTAGAGAAAGAAAGAAACAAATCAGAGTCTGAAAAACTGCAAGATAAGTTTGATCAAATGTCAAAAATTATGGATATGCAAAATATGAGAATGTTACAAATGTATCATTCCTCTGAACTTCAACACAGTCATTCAATTCTGCAGAAAAATATGGAAAGCGGAAAAGGAAAGCCTGAACAAAAAATAAATCCAGAGTTTATATCTGAAGAATTAAAAAAAGAAGTTTTTCCAAAAATTCAAAAAGAAATGGACAAACAATTTAACTTGTTAAAAGAACAATTATCAGAATATGAAATTAAAAGTGTTCTTGATAAAATTGGCTCTACAGATTTGAACAAGGAGTTTAAGAAACCAACCAAAAAATTCAGTAATTTTTTCGATGCAAAAAAATATGTTAAAAATTCAATATCAAAAAAATCTCGAGATTGGATAAAGAATAATGATATTGCTATTGATGAAATAGCCAAAAAACTTTTAGATAAATAATTTTTTAATCAAACTTCTAAAATAAAATTCAATTAATATAAAAAGTATTTTCGAATTCATTTTACTTTCATTTTCATATCTTCTTTGAAAATCAATATAAAAATCTCTCACTTTTAAATTACCTTTAGAATTAATCAATATGTCAGCTAATATTTTAAATCCTCTACCAAAGTAATTATTTTTGTTTTGTGAATATATTTCTTTTTTAAAAAGAAAAAAACCACTCATAGGATCATTAGTTTTGATATTAAATATTTTGAATAAAAAAATTAAGATGACAGATGCATATCTTCTAAATTCTGATAAACCTTTATTTTTACCTGCTGTAAGTTTTCTCGCACCTATCACAATATCACAATTGTTTACAAATATTTTTAACATTTTAGAAATATATTTAGGATCATGTTGAAGATCAGCATCCATAATTAAGATATTTTTATATTTAGCCTTTTCTATGCCATCAAAGCAGGATTGCGTAAGGTCTCTGTTTTTTTTTCTCAAGACAGGTTTAAAAAATTTAAATCTTTTAGACAATGTTAAAAGAATTTTTTTACTATTATCTTCGGAGTTATCATCAACATAAATGATTTCAAATCTAATTTTTTTTAAATTTTTTATTAACTTATGTGTTAATTTTGAAATATTCTTTTCTTCATTCAGCGCTGGTATTATTATGCTAATTTCATTATTCATTATTATTTTGAATGCTACTAGCTAATATATTATTAGATGTTTCCCTCAAAAAGGGGTTTATCTCAATTGCATCTAAATATAATTTTGATGCATCCTCTATAAGGCCCATTTTTTTTAATGTAATAGCAGCATTATACAATGCTGTAGCATGCATAGGATTAATAACATTTGCAGTTTTGAAATATTCTAAAGCTTTCTCTTTTTCATCCATGTAAAAATGAACTTTACCAAGTTCAAAATACAAATCATCTAAAGGGGGATCTAAAAAAGTAACTCTTTTATTTTCTTTTTTCATTCTTACCTCAAGATCATCATAATGATCAAAAATTTCTTTTAAAACACTTTGTGCCTTTTTATACTCTTCATGAACAGTATAAAATCTAGCTAATGTAAATTTTCTTGGAGGATCATCTTCAAAGTTTTTTGTGAATTCATTTTCAAAAAAATCAATACCTTTTTCATTTTTTTCATAAATATAAAATCTTAAAAATTCCAAAATAGCTTTTTCGAAAGATGTATCTAATTGGTAAAATTGATAAAGATTAAAAATATATGATTTCATATCATCTACTAAAATAGAATTTTTGATATTTAAGGTAAAAGCATATCTATGGACATTCTTTGGGCTATTTTCGTCAATTTGATCCATGAAGATAAAGTTATTTTTGTAAACTAGACTTCTATCAACCAAAATAAAAATACAAAAAAATAAAATTAAAGAATAAAATCCTGATATAAATACATTTAAATATTTCTTTTTAGTAAGGTTTTTAAAAAACCAAATAAAAATTATTGAAACTGCAACAACCGAAGAATATTGATATCTTTCAGCTAAGTTGGATATTAAAGGAAATCCATACTCGATTACTCCAAAAAGTATTGGTAGAAATAAACTTGCACAAATCCAAAAAAAACTGATTAGCAATATAGGGTCTTTTTTTATCCAAAAAAAATAAAATGATATAAATCCAAAAATTATAAATACAGAAAATAAAATTACTGATGAAAAAATATTATAATTTTCTGCATTCACATAAATATGTTCATACGGAAAAAATAATCCAATTAAATAAAATTTAAGAGACGTTAAAAAGTAAAATATGAATTTATAAAGATCACTAAAAAAATTTAGATTATTTTCTTCTGTAAAAATATTTCTTAAGTAGTAATAGATAAAAAAAGTAATTGCTAATAAAACAAAAATATCGAAATTTCTTTTAAAGTTTTCTTTAAGATTAACACTATGAAAATTAAGCAAAAAAATTGTTAAAGGAATCAAACCTGCAAGATAAACTGTTGTTAATTTTGAACATAACGAGAAAAAAAAAAGTAAAGAAATGAAAAAATAATTAATTATTTTTTTTTCATAAGTATGTCCAATACAATAAATGAATGTTAGTAAACCAAAGAATAAAGCCAAACTTTCATTTCTTGTTGTAATATTAAATATTATTTGTGATGTGATGGGATGAAATAAAAAAATAAGAGACGCTAAATATGCGAAAATATTGTCTTTTAATTCATTTTCAATTTTTAAAATTTTTTTTAAAAACAGATAAACAAGAAATGAATTTGTTACATGTAAAAACATGTTAGTAAATTTTGCAATCTTTGCATTTGAAATTTCAAAATTATTGAAATTAACTAAAAAAGTTAAAAAATTATCTAATTCATGTGATAAAAAATAAATCGGATAAAAGTGAAATTTTGCGTAAAGAAAGCTTGAAATTAGCTTAGCATCTCCTGGTGATTTTATAACCCTATCAACTAAAGCAAAATCGTCATATGTTCTTCCATAATTTAAAGTCTCTCCAAAAAAAAAGAAAAACAACGAAAAAGATATCAAGTATATTGCATATTCAAAAAGCTTAATTTTATTGTTACTTAATAGCATTAATTGTTTCATAACGTATTTTTTTTAAAAAAAAATGGATTTCATCAGTTTTTTTAATGAGCAAAAACCACTAATTTTTTTAGTTTTTTTTCATAAAAATGACGAAATTTTATCATTTACAAGGTTAAAAATATGATTAGAAGAACAATAAATATATATATTAATTAAAGGATACATAATTATGAAAAAACTACAAAAAGGTTTCTCACTTGTAGAGCTTCTGGTTGTTGTTGCAATTATTGGAGTTTTAGCAGGTGTTGGGATCGTGGGTTATCAAAGTTATACAGACTCAGCAAAAAGCAGAGTAGGTATAGCCAACTTTAACTCAGTTAAAAGATTTACTGAAACAGAGTTAACTCTTTTAAACAATAATATCCAGACTGTATCAGGTGCATTAAGTGCTGCAGCTACTGCCAGCTCATGTACTACAGGTTTGTCACCATTTACAATTTACAGTTCTGATATGGAAGATTTTGTAAGGGGTTTAACTTGTTACTTTGCAACAGATGGATATGGAAATGCATTTAAAAATCCATTTGATGCTGGTGGCGGACACCAAGTGGTATTCTCTGGAGCTCCTGCTTCAATGAAAAAAGGAAATATCAACGTAAGGTTCTTTGCTGGTGCTAACCAAACAACTAATGGTGCAGAAGTTCCTGTATCGTCTTTAGTTGCAGCAGGTGGATCATCTGGTTATTTCTTAATTGAGTACTATACAGCTGATGGAGCTGCTGGTGCGGGAAGCACAGGTGAATACAAAGCTAAAGCTTTCCAACTTAAGTAATAATATTTAAAAATAATTAAACCCCTCTAGATTAATTTCTAGAGGGGTTTTTTTTTATCCAAATTTTAAAAGATAAGAAAGCAAAAAAATAAATTATGCTAAATAAAAAAACAATAATACTTATAAAATTAAAAAATATTTGAAGTTTTAATTGTTTAAATTCAAAAGGTTTATAGTTCAAAAAATTTATTAATTCATTTTTTTTATCAGATTTGAATAAAAAATTCTTATTACAATCATTTCCCTCAGGATTGATATAACATGATGGGTTAATAAAATTTAATTGTCTTTTATTTTCATGAAGAGGGTTTCCTTTATAAATATTTATTGGCGATCCAATTTTTTTAGCGGTTATTAGATTACCATCAACTGTCCACTTTTCATTTTTATTAAATATCAATTCTTTTACAATAGGTTTGAGAATTTCTAAATCGTAACCAAACATAGAAAAATAACAAAATTGGATAGATTGATTTTTTAAGAAAAAGTCATGTTGAGAAGGTCCATCGTAACTTGAATTTTTATCTAAAACAGTAATTATTTCTTTTATACTATATTCATCAACATTATCTTTAGTAATATTGTAATTAAATAAATCTTTTAAAGCTGTATGAACAAAAATTTTGTAAAGTTTATTTCTATCAAAAGTTATATTTTGAATTATCACAATTGATATAAAAATAATTGTGATAAGTTTGATTTTTTTAAAATTAATTTTTTCAAACATCATAGCTGATAAAAATGAAAATAAAATTATTAGTGGAGCTAACATTCTAAAAGAAATCCAATCATTAGAAATAAAAGGAATTTTTCTTACAAGAGAGCCTATTGATGTATTAGAAAAATTTAAAAGAATTAAGATAAAAAAACTTATCAATAAAATTAAACTATATAATAGCTTTGTTTTATCTTTAGTTATGGATGGCAAGTTTCTTAAATAAAAAAATAAAATAACCAAAGGTAAAATTGAAATATTAAATGAAAACTCTTCAATAGATAATGTTGCTGTTTGAGAACCAAATTGTTCAGTAACATTTTCATTAGGTATTAAAAAGAAAAAATCCATAAAGACAGAAATAAAACCTGTGATATTGTTAAAAAAGATAGGCTCAACATCTCTTGATAAGTTTTCTACGAAAGACCAAGCTGCATAAATTTTTGAAGACGAAATTAATAAACCAAAAAAAACACTTAAACTCACGTTTAATACTATTCTAAAATTTTTATAAACAATAAGGTGAAGTAATAATAAAAAATAAATAGAAACTAAAATTTCCATAATTATCCTTGTTCCACCGCTATGCATCATTATTGAAAAAATTAAACCAGCACTGATTATTAAAAAGAATGAATTTTTGCCATTAAACTGATTTATTGAAATTGCTGAAATGTAGAAAAAAATTGGTATAATTGAAAACAAGCCCCAACCAATATGCCCAGATAGATAATGGAATGCGAAATAATGATTAAAAAGAAATATTGTTGATCCTACTAGAGTAGCGTAATACGACAGTTTAAATATTTTTCTCAAAACTAAGAAAAATCCTACAAATGAGATAAACGAGTAACAAACAAACACTATTTTGAAAGTTGTTAAAGGTTTAAAGAATAGGAATAAAAACTGAATGGGAGAATAAAATTCAGATTGTGGATTTGCATAATATGGAGCTCCACAACATATATGGGGCGTAAACCAGGGTACAGATAAACCATTTTTTAAAAACCAGATTTTGCCAAATATAAGACGCGATAAAGCTGATTGGTAATCATAATGATATTTACCTAAATCTAGATAAGACAAAAATATTACCTGATGAATAGCGAAAATTGTTAAAGCTGCAAAAATAAAGATTAATTTGTTGAAAATTATTTTATTTTCTTGATAGAGCATATCTTAATATTTGTAAGTTAATAACATAAAAATTCTTTAAAGAAATTTTTATATTCCTATCAAATTTATTTTTTTCATAATTATCAAATAAGTTTTGAAACTTTTTTTGATCCTTCTTGTCAAGTGATTTGAAAATTTCTTGATGTGTCATATGATTTGAAATTATCTTATATCTATTTTTTAACTTGTTAAAAAATAAAGGATAAAGAATTTTTTTGTAATAAATAAAAGTTATTAATTTTAAGCTGTAAAATGTGAATGTTAATAATAAAAATAATAATATAATTATTTTTAGATTATCTGTGTTAGCTAAATTTTTTTTAATAAAATTTTCTCTAGATTTTTCATCATATTTTAAAAAACTATTAGTCCAAACATAATTCATGTATTCAAAATATACTCCAATTTTATTTATGCCATCTTCTGATGTTTCTAAAGAAGTTTGATTTAACGTATTATTAATTTCAAAATTTGTATTATTTGATTCTAATATATTTTCATTAGGTATAGATAATGTGGGATCATATCTAATCCAATTGTTGTTTAAAAATATTTCAACCCAAGAATGAGCATCCTGTTGTTTAAACGTATAAAATTTACCGATATCATTATAAGAACCACCATAATATCCAGTTACAATTCTTGAGGGTATACCAGCTAATCTAGCTAGAAGTGCAAAAGTCCCCGCATAATATTCACAATAACCAGTTTTTGAATTAAAGAAAAAATTTTCATAATCGTTACCTTTTGCTAAAGGAGTCAGGCTGTAGTAAAAATTATTATTTTTAAATTCTTCTAAAATATTATTTAGATAATCTTTTTTATTTTTTGAATTAGCTAAATTTATATTTGCCCATTCTTTCATTAGTGGTGACACATTATTCGGCAACTGTGTATAATATTTAATCATATTTTCTTGATAAGAAATATCTTTTCTTTCAAAAAAAAGTTTATAAGATTTTTTATTCGATAAAATTTTATTTGAAGTAATTGTGTTATTAATAAGATTTAAGTTAAGATCTTTGTTTATATAGTTATAGTCATTTAATTTAGGCACCCAATTCTTATCATGAGGAAAGATAATTAATGAAGCATCTGATATATCTTTATTATCAGTTTTAATTATTCTAAAATCATTCTTAAATTTAGAAAGCATTAATCTATACTCAGTATTGATCCAATCTTTATTACTAGTCATTTTATCAAATATCTTTACTCTAAAATAAAACTTTTTATCAATATCTTCATTGGAATTGGTGTAGATAAAAACTGTTTCATCACTGTCAGATATATCTTGAAAAGAACCTAGGCTAATTTTATCTGGAATGCCTAATTGATTTTTTTTGGTTTCAAAAAGTTTTATATTCAGTTCTGCTCTCGGAAATGTAAAATATACAATAGCAATTACCGGTAAAATACTTAGCGCAAATAGTAGATATCTAAAAAGATTTTTTATATTTAAATGTAAGATTTTAGTCTGATTTAAAGTGTATAAATGGATTATTGAGAGAATTATTATTATAAATGATAAAGTAGAGCTAATTAAATCTTGACCATAAATCAAAGAACTAATAGCCAAAAAAACACAGCTAAAATTAAAAAAATACTGATGTTCTTTCTTTTCTAATTCTGAATATTTTAAAAAAATTAAACCTAATATTAAATTAATAAAATATTCTTTTGATAAAGTGTAATCATTAAATACAAAAAGAATATATATTGTTGCAATTGATAATATTGAGCTAAAAACTTTTTTAAATTTATAATTCAAATTTTTTTGAAAAATTGAAAAAAATAATAATAAGAAAAAGAATAAATTACTTTTTAAATCTACTTCATTAATAACAAGTAAAAAACTCAATAATAACATTATTAAAGCAGTAAAGTTGTAATTTATTAAATTAAATTTATGCACAAGCTAGATATGTAAGAAGTTTATTTCTATGCTCTAATGAACATGCGACCGTAGAAATGTATTCATTGTTTTTCAACAAAAATGGTTTTTTGGTTTTGTAGAAATATTCAATTAAAAAAGCAGCATATGACAATTTTTTTTCAAAACTTTCTGCATTTAATTTCTGAAGATCAATTATTGCATGTTGCAAATTATTTGAAAATTTGAATTTTTTTTCATAAAGTTTTTTTTTAATTGATGAATGTTTCCAAGATATTTTTGATAGGTTGGTATTTTCTTTATTTTCCTCAATTTTATCAAACTCGTAATCGAATCCTTCATTACTATCTAGATTATTTAAGCTATCAAAAATTTCATTTGAAGGCCTTATTGGCTCTGGATACACAGTAATATTTTCAATTAATGATACACTTGTGAATGTATTTAATATCCCAAAAGGAAATATTGAATTGACATTTATAATAGGTGGTTTGTTAACACCTCTTTTTTTAAACTTATATTTTAAGAAAATTATAGTATTGTCTTTAATGTCTTTTGATATTTTATCACTTTTAATATTGAAATTTATATTAAGCCTTTCTTTGTTTTGCCTCTCTTTTATTTGAAAATCTAAATTAACCAATTTATTTGCAGGGTATAACTTACTAATTAAAGAAAAATCCAAATTTAATAAATTTTGATAAGAAATTAAAATTGAAATGAAATATATAAAAAAAAGAATTATTGATAATAATAAAGCAAAATTATTTTGATATAATATTGCAACTGCAAAACAAAAAAAAATCATAGCTCCAATTTGAAAGCCTTTAAAATTTGGAAATATGTATAAATTTTTCCTATTTATTGTATTTGGATTTTTTAAAGATTTTTTGTGAATAAATTTATTTAAAAATTTATTTTCCATCTGGAAAAGGCACTTTATTTAGAACTTCATCAATAAAACTATAAAATTCTTTTTTTTCAACAATATTTAATCTGTGTCTTAAAACATAAGGTATAACATCTTTAATTTCTTGATAAGTAACATATTTGCTAGAGTTTAGATAACTTAATGATTTTGCAAGATTAATTGTTTGTTTAAGACATCGTGGTGAGATGTGAGTATTACTGTAATTAGTCTTAATGTGTTCAGAAATGTTATCTATATATTCAATAACGTTACGATTGACATTGACTTTGTTAATTTCATTTACATTTTGATCAAATTTAAAATCAGAGTTTATATCTAAGTTATTATGTTCATTCTTTAATAATTCAATACGCTGTTCTTTATTTAACTCCTCTAAAGAAAATGAAATTGTAAATCTATCTAATTGTGATTCAGGTAATAAAGAAGTGCCAGATAAATCAGATGGATTTTGTGTTGCAATTACCGAGAATGGATTTGGTAGATTGAAAGTTTCTTTATCTATAGTCACTGTCTTTTCTTCCATAGACTCTAGAAAAGCACTCTGTGTTTTCGGACTTGCTCTATTTAATTCATCTGCAAGAACAATATTAGTAAATATTGGACCTTTATTAATTACAAAATTATCATTTTTTAAATAAGTATAGCCCACTATATCGCTTGGCAATAAGTCAGAGGTGAATTGTATTCTTTTAAACTCTAAATTCATCGCTGCAGTTAATGATTTTGCAAATGTAGTTTTTCCTGTTCCCGGCAAATCTTCAATTAATATATGCCCACCACTTAATATGGTTGCAATAGAAATTTTTATTTTAAATTCATTTCCAATTATTTTCTTTTGAATGTCTTTTATTAATTTTTCGTACATTTAATTCTATATGCTGAAGTAGACTTTAAGTTATATTTCTGATTGATATATCAAAATAAAAAAAATTGTGAATAATTTTATTATAATGTAAAAAATTATTAATTATGAGTAATATTGAATACAAAGGCTGGGAACTAGAACACTTTGATAACTCTTCCAACTTTAGAAATTATCAAAATACCCTGATAGCAAACAAAATAAGAGGCCATGTTGCCGAAGTTGGTCCTGGAAATGGTGAAAATTTACAAATTTATAAAGATAAAGTCGAAACTTTAGAATTATACGAGCCCTCCAAAGATTTATATGACAATCTTAAATTTAAATTTGGAAATAATAAAAATTTTTTCATTAAGAATGATTTTTTTTCATTAAAAGAGAATACATATGACACAATAATTTATCTTGATGTATTAGAACATATAGAAAAAGATCAAGAAGAAATATCAAAAGCTTTTAATTCTTTAAAACAAGGTGGCAAATTAATTATAAATGTTCCTGCATTTCAACATTTATATTCTAACTTTGATAAAGATGTTAATCATTTTAGAAGATATAATAAGCAAAGTTTGCTCAAACTGTTTAAAGATTTAGATTACTTGAATATTATTGTAAAATATTATGACAGTATCGGTTATTTATTATCTTTAATGTCAAAATTATTTACTAAAAATTATAAAAATAGTTTTAATAGAAAAATTCAGTTATGGAATGCTTTAATTCCATTTTCCAAAATACTAGATAAATTAACATTTCACACATTTGGAAAATCACTGCTGATGATAATTACAAAAAAATAAAAAAAAAGGCCTATATTATATATAGGCCTCTTAAAAACTTAGAAAGGGGAAAAAATTACAGTTTTTAAAATTGCTCTTCTTCAGTTGATCCAGACATAGCTGTTGTTGAACTTTGTCCACTACTAATAGTATTTGAAACAGCATCAAAATATGATGTACCAACTTCTCTTTGATGTTTGACACTTGTATAACCATCTTTTTCTCTCGCAAATTCTTGTTGTTGAATTCTAGAATAAGCTGTCATACCTTCTGTTTTATATTTTTCTGCAAGTTCAAATATTGCAATATTTTGTGTATGAAATCCTGCAAGGGTAATAAATTGAAATTTATAACCCATTTTACCAATTTCTTGTTGGAAAGTAGCAATCTGTGCATCAGATAAATGTTTCTTCCAATTGAATGAAGGTGAACAATTGTATGCCAATAACTTCCCAGGATATTTTGCATGGATTGCATCTGCAAACTTTTTAGCTTCTTCAAGATTTGGAGTAGCAGTTTCACACCAAATTAAATCAGCATAAGGTGCGTAAGCAAGTCCTCTTGATATAGCTTGATCAATACCATGTTTTACATAATAAAAACCTTCTGGAGATCTTTCACCTGTTAAGAAAGGTTTATCATTTTCATCATGATCATTTGTAATTAGTTTTGCAGCATTTGCATCTGTTCTTGCTAATATGATTAATGGTACATCAGCTATATCAGCGGCTAATCTTGCAGCTTTTAAGTTTTTAACCATTGTTCCAGTTGGAACCAAAACTTTTCCACCCATGTGACCACACTTTTTCTCGCTAGCTAACTGATCTTCAAAGTGAACACCCGCTGCACCAGCTTTAATGAATTTTTTAGCTAATTCAAAAACATTTAATGGTCCACCAAATCCAGCTTCTCCATCAGCAATAATTGGCAACATATAATCAACTTTGTTTTCCGGTTTCATTTCACCATCTTGCAATTCCATGTGTTGAATCTGATCTGCTCTGATTAATGCATTGTTCATAGATTCAACTAATTTTGGCGCACTATCATATGGATATAAAGATTGATCAGGATACATTTCACCAGCACTGTTTGCGTCTGCAGCTACTTGCCAACCACTTAAGTAAATTGCTTTTAATCCTGCTTTTGCGTGTTGTACTGCATGGTTTCCAGATAAAGATCCTAATGTATTAACATAAGGTTGAGAGTTTAATAGATCCCATAATTTTTGAGATTGGTACTTGCACATTGAGTATTCAATTTTAATTGAACCTCTTAGTCTCTCAACTTCCTCAGGTGTATAATCTCTTTGTATACCTGCAAATCTTTTTAGATCGTATGATACATTTTCTGCACTCATTAGGGTTATCCTATCTGTTATTTGTTAAAAAAAATTGTCTTTGAAAATTACTTAAAGGAGAAGTTGCGATTACTTAGATTCTTGGTCTTTGCTAGTAAGATCGTTAATTCCACTTGAACCCCAATCGCAATGATCATCTCTCATGTAGATACCTTTGTTCTGGTGATGAGAATGTTCCTCTGATTTAACGATTTGGCTCGAATTTTCAGTGTTTTTTAATTTTGAACTCATACCTATTATATAATTTACAAAATTTACAAATTCCATAAAAAAGTGTTAAAATGCTTGTAAATCAACAAAAAATTTTGTAAAAATAAATTTACAAAATTTACAAATAGTAAAAATGAGTCAATTTGATTTAAAAATAGGGCCTAAAATCAAGTCTTTTAGAAGACAGATGGGATTACAAGCAAATAAATTAGCTGAGGATTTGGATATTTCGCCTAGTTATTTGAACTTAATAGAAAGTGGAAAAAGAAAAATAGATGGAGACTTACTATTAAAAGTTTGTGAGATTCTTAACATTCAGCTTTCAGACCTCACATCTAAAGCAGATGTTAATTTACAAAATACAGTTTCAGAAATTTTAGATGATAGTTTATTTGAAGATTTAGATATTTTAGGACCAGAAGTTAAAGATTTAGTAAGTACAAATCCAAAAATTGGAAAAGCAATTGTTAGATTGGGTGACATATTAAAAAAGAAAGATCATGAATTAATAAATAAAATTGAAAAGATTTCTGGAAAGATAGTAGATAATAGAAAAAGCTCTTTTCCAGGTGAAGTAATTTCAGATTTTATTCAGGATAATAACAATTATTTTCCTAAATTAGAAGAATTTGCAAATAAAGTTTTTGCTAAAGTTCAAAAAAATAACAGAACGAGATATATATCTCTATGTGATTACTTAAAAAAAGAATATTCAATAGCCGTTAAAGATGTAATTCCTGCAGAAGACAAACCATTTTCAAAGATATATTTAAAAAATAAAAAAGAATTATTATTAAGTGATTATAGTTCATTAGAAACTAAAAAACTACATGCAGCAGCTCAAATAGCACAAGAGGGTGCCAATAAAGAAATAGAAGAATATTTATCTAAATTTAAATTTCCAAGTGAAGAATCTAAAAGATTATCAAAAGTTGCATTGTTAAATTATTGTGGTGCCGCAATTTTAATGCCTTACAAATTATTTCACGCAGAATGTAAAAAATTAAAATATGATTTAGAGCTATTACAAAATACTTTCGCAACTTCATTTGAACAAGTTGCTCATAGAGTAACATGTCTTCAAGATCCAAAGTTACCAGGTATTCCTTTTCATATGTTAAGGGTTGATATGGCTGGAAATATTTCAAAAAGATTTTCTTTATCAGGAATTGAAATTCCAAGATATGGAGGAGCCTGCCCTAGATGGAATGTTTATTCTGCTTTTACAAGACCAGGCGTTATCCAAGCAGCTGTAAGTAAAATGACTAATGGAGAAAAGTATGTTTGTATTGCTCGAACAGTAGAGAAGGGCGTTGGAAGATTTGGTCAAGCCAGAAGTATTTTATCAATAGGTTTAGGTTGTGATGCAAAGTATGCAAAAGACTTTGTATATACTGAAAATGCAAATGTTAATGATAAGTCAACAGAAATTCCAATAGGAGTTTCTTGTAGAACTTGCGATAGATTAGATTGTTCTCAAAGAGCATTTCCACCTTTACATAAAAAATTTGATGTAGATATAAATACAAGAGGTGTATCAATATACGTGAACGATAATGATTAAATTTATAATTCCAGCTGTAATAGTTTTTCTTATTGTTTTGTTTTGGGAAAAGATAAATGAGTTTATCTATAAAAAATTTAACATTAAAATTAATTATATAGTTGTTACAATTTTTATATTAATTATAGGAATTATTTTAGCTTTGTTATATTACTAGGGTAAATGCAAAAATTTATCCTTGTTATTTTATTATTATTTCATTCAAATTATCTTTTTGCATTTGATTTAAAGAGAGCAAAAGCTGAATTTCCAAAGAATGATTTTCAAAATACAACTATTTTTTTAGACGAGATAATTTCAGGTGGACCTCCAAGAGATGGAATACCTCCAATAGATAATCCTAAATTTAAAAAAATGGATATTAGTATGGGTTTTAATGAACCAGTAATATATTTAGAGATAAATAATGAGGCAAAAATTTATCCAATTAGAGTTTTAACTTGGCATGAAATAGTAAATGATGAAGTTGGCGGGGTACCAGTTTCTGTCACATATTGTCCTTTATGTAACGCCTCAATAGTGTTTGATCGTAGATTTGAAGATAGAATTTTAGATTTTGGTACATCTGGAAGATTAAGAAAATCAGACTTAATAATGTATGACAGGCAAACTGAAACCTGGTGGCAACAATTCACCGGTGAAGGAATTGTAGGTGAATTAGCTGGTAAAAAATTAGAAAAAATACCAGCTTTAATTGTCTCTTTTAAGAAAGCTTTAGATATTGCTAAAAAAAATGGATACGAGATTAAGATATTAAAAGGTAACGCAGCTAGAAGATATGGGGACAATCCGTATGTTGGTTATGATAAATCAGGGTTTCCATTTCTATATAGTGGTGGCTTACCTAAAGACATAAGTCCAATGGATTATGTAATTGTTGTTGAAGATGTTGCTTATTCTCTATCATTAATTCAAAGAGAAAAGATTCTTAAACAAAACGGTATAATTATTTCTTGGTCAGAGGGTTTGAATTCAGCACTTGAGGAGGGCAAAATCAGAGAAGGCAGAGATTTAGGTTTTGTCAGAGTTCAAAAAGAGGTCGATGGAATATTACAAGATATTGTTTACGATTATACTTTCGCGTTTGTTTATCATGCTTTTCATGATGGAAAAAAAGTAATTCAAAATAGATAAGACTTTTTGTCTCTTTAAATCAAGGTATCTTTAACCACATAATCATCATGTTCAATGTTAACTATGATATAATTGAAACTGATGGTGTTATTACCTTTAAGAATCAAAATACCACTTTAGGTTTTATTAGATATGATAATAGTGGTGAAATTGAATATATATTTGTAAATCCTATTTTTAGAAAAAAAGGTTTAGCAAAAAAATTACTTAAAATAACAGAACAAAAATTGGGTAAACCTCTAACTCCCCAAGAACCTATTAGCCCTCTTGGAAAAAAATTATTTCATTTAAATTAATTTATTTAAATTTTTTTTTAATCCCTTATAAAGACAAAAACTAAGGAGTATTTATGAAATCATTATTAAAAATTGTATTATTATTTGTAACATTCATTTCTATTCAAAATATTGCAAAAGCTGAACAAGCATTAATAGGCGTGGTTAATGGTATGGTTTGTATCGAATGTCAGAAAAAAGTGGAAGCTGCATTAACTGAAAAAGCTGGAACTAAAGCAACTGTTGATGTTTCTTGGCCAGAGAATGTTGCTGTAGTAAGTTTTGAAGGTACAACTAATTTAACAGAAGCTGATTTTAAAAACGTTGTTGAAGGTGTTGGTTTTACAACTGGTAAAATTGTAAAAGTTGATGAACAAGTAAGAACAGCTGCAGATGGTGTTGTTACACTTAAGAAGTTTTAATTGTTAAAAAACATTAAAACTGTAGATATCGTCAAATGGATTGCTACAGTTATCCAACTAATTGGATATGGTCTTACAGGTTTAGGCCTTTATCCAATTAATGTTGGGTTTTTTGTTGTAGGAATTTTTCTTTGGTTTGCTGTAGGAGTTATGTGGAAAGACAAAGCAATTATGGTTGTTCACATAGGGGCACTAGCATCAATTGTTAGTGGGTATTTATTTAGCAATTAATCTAATGAGAAAAATATTCTGGTTCAGAAATGATTTAAGAATTAATGATAATCAAGCTTTTCAAGAAGCTTGTTCTAATGGTGATGTTTTACCGATATACATATTTGACAAAGATTATTATCTTTTAGATACCTCAAGCTCATTTCATTTAAAATTTATTAGAGATTCATTAGAAGAATTAAACAAAAATTTTAAAGAGAGGTTTAATAGCAAAATAAATATTTATTACGGAAATACTTTAGAGATTTTAAAACACTTAACTGATAAATTTAAGATCAATGAAATTTATTCAAATATCATATTCAGGAATAAATACATTAATGATTTAGATAAAAAATGTTTAGAATTTTTTAATAGTAAAAATATAAACTGGAATTATACAAATCAATTTGGTGTTCAGCTAAATCATCGTCAAAGATATCAATGGGCTAGTAATTGGAATTCATTTATCGGATCTAAAATTATTGAAAAAGAAATCAAATGTAATTTTTTATCTGATGAAAATAGTTTTGAATATTCATCAGTTAAAACTAATGAAATAAATACTGATTTTATTCAAAAAGGCGGTAGATCTAATGCTATAGATTTATTAACAACATTTCTAAACACAAGATCAGAAAATTACCAAAAAGAAATGTCATCTCCAATTACAGGTGAAATCTCGTGTTCAAGATTAAGTCCTCATATTACTTATGGAACAATATCTTTAAGAGAAATTTATCAAAAAACATTTAAAAAATTAAAAGAGGATCTTTCTTACAAAGGCAAAAGATCTTTAGTGGCATTTAAAAGTAGACTTGCTTGGCACTGCCATTTTATACAAAAATTATATGATGAACCTGAATTAGAATATAAAAATCTTAATTCTGCTTATGACGGTTTAAGAGAAAATGATTTTAATGAAAATTTTTATAAAGCTTGGAAAGCTGGATATACAGGTTATCCATTTATTGATGCATGCATGAGATATCTTAATAAAACAGGCTGGATAAATTTTAGAATGAGAGCAATGTTAGTATCATTTGCTTCATATCAGTTATGGTTAGATTGGAAAAAAACTTCAAAACATTTGGCAAAAGTATTTACCGATTATGAACCAGGTATTCATTATTCACAATTCCAAATGCAATCAGGAACAACTGGTATAAATTCAATAAGAATTTACAACCCAATAAAACAATCAATTGATCAAGATCCAACAGGAGAATTTATTAAAAAATGGGTTCCAGAATTAAAAGAAGTACAAGGTAAGCTAATTCATGAACCATGGAAACTTACATATATAGATCAAAAAAGTATTAATTTAGAATTAGGAAAAAACTACCCAATGCCGATCGTAGATAATAAAGTGAGCACAAAAATTGCAAAAGATAAAATTTGGAATGTTAAAAAATCAAGAGATGCAAAAATTATTGCTGATCAAATATTAATTAAGCACGCAAGTCTTTCAAGCAGAAGATAATGGAACAGATTAGTACTTATCTATCAGCTGGAATACTTGGAATAATGTTATTCTTTTCATTTGTTATTGCTCCTGTAATTTTTAAATCTTTAGATGAGAAAAATGCCAGAGTTTTTATAAGGAATATCTTTCCATATTATTATTCAGTAAATTTAGGGTTATGTTTAATTGCTATCATTAATTATATTTATCTAGGATTAACTGATTTAAAATTTTATCTGATACTTATTATTGGAATACTTTTTGCCATTTCAAATTTTATCTTAATGCCTTTGATCAATAAATTTAGGGATACTAATCAAGATAATAAATTCAAGTATTCACATGCACTAAGTGTTATTATTAACTTAATCCAGATAGTGATTTTGATATTTCTATTAATTAGAAATTAATTTCTTTTAATTTTCTATTCAATCTTCTACAAGTTCTGATGATAAAAAAAGAATTTGGTTTTGGAACACAGATTAGAAAATCTCCATATTTTAATGCAACTGTCAGATGGGGTGCAAAAGATTTTTCGGTATATAATCACATGTATATCCCAAGAGATTTTGGTAGTCCTGAAGAAAACTTTTGGAATTTAATTAATGATGCAATTTTATGTGATGTGGCTGTTGAAAGACAAGTAGAAATAACAGGACCAGATGCGTATAAATTTATTCAGTTACTTACACCTAGAGATCTTACAAAATTATCTGTTGGGCAATGCAAATATGTTTTAATTACAAATCATGAGGGTGGAATTTTAAATGACCCTGTACTTTTAAGATTAGCAGAAAATCATTTTTGGTTATCTTTAGGAGATAGCGATATTTTGTTATGGGCACAAGGTGTTGCTGTTAATTCAGGATTGGATGTTAAAATTTCTGAACCTGATGTCTCTCCTTTACAGCTTCAAGGACCTAACTCCGGCAAAATAATGCAAACACTATTTGGCGATAGTATTAATGATTTAAAATATTATTGGTTAAGAGAATATGATTTAGATGGAATACCTTTAATTGTATCAAGAACTGGTTGGTCAAGTGAACTTGGATATGAAATATATTTAAGAGATGGAACTAAAGGAGATGATTTATGGGAAAAAATTATGGAAGCTGGAAAAAATTATAATCTAAAGCCAGGCCACACATCATCAATTAGAAGAATAGAGGGCGCCATGCTATCTTATCATGCTGATGCAGATATTTATACCAACCCATTTGAAGTTGGATTAGATCGATTAGTAAGTTTTGATACTGATATAAACTATATTGGTAAGGACGCTTTAAAAAAAATAAAACAAGACGGAATAAAAAGAAAACAAATTGGGATTATAATTGAATGTGAACCGTTAAAAGGACCTAACACTACTTTTTGGAAAATATTAAAAGATAATAAACAGATTGGTAAAGTTACCTCAGCTGTTTATTCACCAAGGTTAAAAAAGAACATTGCATTAGCTATGGTTAATATAGAATATTCAGAAATTGGTATAGAACTAGACGTAAAAATTGGAGAAAAGAATTTTAAATCTACTGTTGTTGAAAAACCATTTTACGACCCAAAAAAGAAAATAGCTTCAAGCTAAGTAATTATTTTTTTTTATTTAATCCTAGTTTAGAACTATGTCTAAATCTCATAACCACGATTGCAATAGCTATCAGTAAAATTGCTCCTGCTTCATACATTAATGATGAAGGATCCATTTCCTTTCCTTGAAGAATAATAAATCTAGATAGAGCTGTTATTGCAATTAATAAAGGTAAAGTAATACTTATTGATTGCTGTTCCCAAAATACTCTTACCATTGCTAAAACTTCTAAATAAAGAAACATCAATAATAAGTCAGCAAGAGTAATATCTTTTAATTGATACATATTAGAAATTTCAAGAAATACTGCAATTACAGTACTAATCAAAATAACTACTAATAATCCAAGCTGTAAGTTTTTAATTAAATCTTTCATTTATCTTTTTTCTTTTTTGTAAATGGTAACCATTTTTCTTCTGCTGTTTTATCAGGACCATCATATTTAATTGTATATGAATTAGTGTTGTTTAAAACCTCAATTCCTTTTGAAAATACAAATATAAAGACAATTACAAAAACAATGATCATTATCTTAAATGGATCATAATTTTTAGCTTTGAAAACACTAGCTGATTGAGCTTCAGCACGATGAAACTGTTTGAAAGTCATATAAACTGCAAATATTAAACCAATGTGTGCAATAAATAATCCTGCCCATCCAAAAGCAAAAGTTGTGTATGAAAAGATATAAAGACTAAAAACTGTTGTCCAAATAAAACTTAAAACTAATAATATTTGCAATCTAACTGATCTTGGTAAAGATCTTAAATCATTTTTGCTATCATCAAATAAGATGTTAGCACTATCAATCATCCAGTTTTTTAATTTTTCCATAGTTAGATTCTAATCATTAATTATTAAATTAATATTAAATAAATTGTTTAAATATGTATAAATTACTTACATATGAGTAAAAAATTTAAAGCAATGGTACTATCTTGTATGGATCCAAGGTTTCAGTCATTAGTTTTTAATTATTTAAATAAAAAAGGTTTAAAAGGAAAATATAGTGCTTTCACTATTGCTGGTGCTGCAGTAGGTGTTACTCATAATAAATTTAAAAGATGGCATACAGCTTTTATTGAAAATTTAGCCACATCCATTGAGCTTCATAAAATTGAAAAATTAATTGTGATCAATCATAGAGATTGTGGGGCAGCAAAAATTGCTAATGGTAAAAAAGAGTTTTCTTTAGCAAATGAAAATCATATTCACAAAACTTCTTTTCAATCATTAAAAAAAATTTTAAAGAAGAAATTTCCAAAATTAAAAGTTGATTTTAATTTGATGGGCTTAGATAAAAAAGTTCAAAAGTTTAAATAACTATTGATTTCTTATCATCGGGTAAACTTTAGGACTTAAATATTTTAAGTTTGTAAGAAGGATTAGCAATAATGTTACTGATCCAATTGAAAAACCAAGATAAATCAAAACTTTAAAATCAAATTGCCAAACAAGTTCAAATATTTTTTCCATTATAAATTTTGAGCCTATGACTGCAAAAAATATAGCTATTAATATTACTGATTTAAATATAATTAAAAATTCAATTAATGATGAGAGCACCACTTCCTTCTTTGAAAAACCTAAAATTTTAAATACTAAGTTTTGATATTCTTTGACTTTTCCTTGTACCATTATTGCGCTTGAGATTACTATAAGTCCAATTACAATTGTTACCGCAGATATCAATGTTACAGCAATAAACACCTTATTTAATACTGCTGTTACTTTATTTAAGTAATCTGCAATTTTAATCATGGACAAGCTAGGCAAAACCTCAAGCATATTTATTTCATCAAATTTATTTACATCATTAAATTTGGCTGTTGCTAAATATTCATGAGGAATGTTGTTTGCAAATTGAGGATTGAATAACATTGCAAAATTAATACTTAGATCTCTGTAATCTACCGCTCTAAAATTAACCACTGTTCCATCAATTTCTCTTCCATAAATATTTAAAGTAAAGACATCTCCTAGTTTTACATTGAAATCTTTTGCAACTTTTGCATCTAAAGATATCTGAAGTTCATCTGGTTTTGATAAATCCCACCATTCACCAGCAGTTAAAGGATTATCTTCCGGAATATCATCTTTCCATGAAGACCTTCTTTCACTACCAATTACCCAATAACTATCATTGTCAGGCGTAATATATGTATTTGGATTTATTCCATTTATCTTTGAAATTCCTGAAGAAACCATTGGTACAATTTCAATATTGGCAGTTGGATCCATATTTAAAATACCATTTTCAAATTTCTCTTTTTCGCCTTTTTGAATACCAACAAAGAAATAATCAGGTGCAATATCAGGAATAGATTTAGCTATTTCTCTTTTAAAGTTTGTTCCAACTAAAGCTAAAGTTAATAACAAAGTCACCCCTAATCCAAGAGACATGATTGTAATAGGTGTAATACTTTTTGAATGAGTAATATTTTTAATTGATACTTTTAATGAAATATTTGATTTTCCTTTAAGTTTTTTCAAAAAGAAAATGATTAATTTAGATAATAAAAAGAAAACTATTAGGCAGACAAAAAATGCTCCAAAATATCCTAGGCTATAAGAAGGTCTTTCTGAACCAATCGTAAAAATTAATACCAAGATAGATAATAATACAAAACTTAAAGCAACAGACTTTTTAGAATAATAAAATTGTAAATTTTGAAATACATTTCTAAACAGATTTGATGCCTTTACTTGATCAATTGAACTTATGGTTGGGATAGAAAATATAATTAGCACTAATAATCCAACTAAAAATATTTTTATAAAATTGATAATAGAGAAAATAGGTTTTACATTTAATCCTAAACCTTCTGATAAATAATGATCAACAATGGGTACTATAAAAAAACTAAATCCATAAGCAAAAACAGTTATTACAAACAATAAAATAAGTAATTGAAGATAATATAAAGTTTTAATATTTGATGAGTAAAAACCAACTGCTTTTCTGACAGCAATGGACATGTTGTTTTGGTTAATAAATGAAAGAAGAGTATTAGCTATTCCAATACCTGCAATTAACATCGCACTAATTGAAACTAAAGATAAGAACTGAGAAAAATTATTAATAATTCTTTTTAATCCACTTGCAGAATTTTCTGGATAACGAAGTTTTACTTTTTCATCATCTTTAAAGATTGTCTCAATTCTTTTCTCAAGTTGATCAACATTATCTTCTTCATTAAATTTTACTTTATATTCATAGTTTAAAAAGCTTCCGATACCATTAAGTTTTAAAATTTCTAAAGTTTGCTTTCCTGCTAATGCCCAATCACCAAATGCAACAAAACCACTTACATCAGGAACTGATTTTACTATTCCAATAATTGTGAATAATTGATCTTGTACTTTTATCTTTTCATTAATTTTAAGATTTAAATTTTTTGATAAACTCTCATTAATTAAAATAGTATTTGGTTCAGTTTGCATTCTCTCATATGCACCTGCTGGCTCATATAAAACTTCACCATATAAAGGATATTTTTCATCAACTGTTTTTATTCTTGTAAATAAAGATTTATTTTTTTCTCTATCAATTGTTGAGATCATTGTAGAAAACTCAATCATTTGAGAGACAGTTGCAAAATCTTTTACTTTTTTAACTAATTCAAGATTTCCTTGATTACGATTATAATCAATTTCAATATCTCCACCTAATAAAGCCTTAGCATTATCGTTCAATTCTTTTTTTAAACTGTCTTCAATTGTAAAAATTGCACTTAAAATAAATAAACTAATGAAAAGAGTAATAATGATACTAGATATTTTTTTATAATTTCTGCTTAAATCTTTTAAAGCATACTTAAAAATTAGATTAAACTCAGATGAATTATTTGATCTTTCCATCTTTAATTTTGATTTTTCTTTTTGCTTTATTAGCAAGTTTAGGGTCATGTGTTACCATGATTAAAGAAGAACCTTCTTCTTTAACATATTTGAATAAAATATCTGAAATCATTAATGAGTTTTCAGTATCTAAGTTACCCGTTGGTTCATCTGCTAAAATCAACTCGGGTTTCATTGCAATTGCTCTTGCAATTGCTACTCTTTGCTGTTCTCCACCTGATAGTTGGCTAGGTAGATTGTTAAATCTATGACTTAAACCAAATCTATCTAATAATTTTTTTGCTTCTTTTTCAGGATTACTAAATTTATTTAGCTCTAGAGTTAAAGCTACATTTTCAACTGCTGTGTAATTAGGAATTAAATAAAATGACTGAAAAATAATTCCAATATGTTTCTTTCTAATTTCAGATACCTCATCCTCATTTAATTTGGTAATGTCTTGATCTTGAAAGAATATTTTACCTGATGTTGCATTTTCAAGGCCACCAATAAGCATAATTAAACTTGTCTTTCCTGATCCACTTTCACCAACTATTGAAATTGTCTCTTTTTTCTTTGTTGTAAGATCAATATTTTTAAGCACATTAATGCTATCTTTACCTGTTTGGTATTTGAGATTTACTTTTTTTAATTTAAGAAGTGTGCTCATGAAAAAATTTTTAATTTATAATTTACTGATACTTTCTTTACTAACCTTTAAGGTATCTGCAATAGAAAAAATAATTTTATTTGGTGATAGTTTGATGGCTGGATATGGTTTACCTAAAGAACACCATTTATCATTAGTTTTACAAAAAAATTTAAAACAACAAGGCTTTGAAATTGAAATTATTAATGGCAGTGTATCTGGCAGCACATCTTCTGGAGGTTTAAATAGAGCAGAGTGGAGCCTATCAGAGCCTGGAATTGATCTTATGATATTAGGACTTGGTGCAAACGATATGCTTAGAGGTATTCAACCTAATGAAACAAAACAAAATCTTGATCAAATTATTCAAAAAGCAAAAAACAAAAATATTAAAGTAATTATAGCAGGGATGATTGCTCCAACAACACATGGTGAAACTTATAAAAACAATTTTGATGCAATTTATCCAAATTTGGCAAAAAAATATAATCTGCCTTTAATTCCATTTTTATTAGATGGAATTGCTTTAAATCCAAAATTAAACCAACAAGATGGTATTCATCCTAATAAAGATGGCACAATAGTAATGAGTAAAACTTTGCAAAAAAGTATTATCAATAATATTAAATAATTATGAATGGGGCTTTATATAAAATAAAAGAAAGTAGAATTTTTCAATTTGTTGTAATTTCAATTATCATTTTAAATGCAATAACAATTGGAGTTAACACTTACGATTTAAGTGATTTGACTAAAAAATTAATAAACTATCTTGATTATTCAATTACCATTTTCTTTGTTATAGAAATTATTATTAGATTTATTGGGGAACCCAATAAAAAAGATTTTTTTAAAAGTGGGTGGAATATATTCGATTCAACAATTGTATTAATTTCTCTTATTCCAATCCCAAATAATTCTAGCTTTTTACTTTTAAGATTACTTAGAGTGTTTAGAGTTTTAAGGATTATTTCAGTAATACCAGAACTTAAAAAAATAATTGAGGCGTTACTTAATTCAGTAAAACGAGTGTTTTATGTATCTCTCCTTCTTTTCATTATACTTTATATATACGCTACTATTGGATCAATTTTATTTAGTGAAGATATTCCAGAACGTTGGAGTGATCTTGGTGTTTCAATGATTACTTTGTTTCAAGTTTTAACACTTTCTAGTTGGGAACAAGTAATGCTACCTTTACAAGATATATATTGGTGGGCTTGGATTTATTTCTTTAGCTTTATAATTATATGTGGAATTACAATGTTGAATTTATTGATAGCTGTCTTAGTAGACGTTGTGATTAATCAAAAGAAATTATAATTGCTAAGCGTAACTAATTAAAGCTACGCTTAACATAAAATATTTTTAAGCTTTATTTCCGTAATCAGTCATGTGTTTTGGAATTCTTTTATTCTTTCCATACATGAAATGATTTTCCATATTCTCTCTGTATTTACTTGCAGGTACTTTTAATCCAACTGCTTCAGCAGTTTCTCTAATTAACATTGGATTAGCACCACAACAAACACCAAGATAATTTATCTTCATATCATAAGCATCTTTTGCAAACTGACCCATTTCGTATCTATTACAGAACATTGGATCTAGTGCAGTTGGAAATGTTCTTCCATGTGGAGAAGGACATTTACAGTTATCATAATCTGGAAGATTAAAGAAAGTAGGGTGGTCATCACTTGTTCTATAAGGAATTGGAAGTGCTCCTACATGACACTTAACTGCTGCTCTTACTTTTTTTAAGTAAGGCATCATTGTTTCTGGTCCTCTAAAACAATTAAGACCAACGACATCAGCTCCACGTTGCTCTAATTCTTTGCAAGTATCAACAACTGACATACCATCTCTCATCTTGTTTTCACCCATTGGAGAGATAGTAAGAACTGTTGGAAGACCTGATTTTTTCATTATCTCCAAAGCTTTAAAAGCTTCTTCTGCATAATAAAAAGTTTCACCAATCAACATATCAGCACCTTCATCAACTGCCCAACCAATCATTTCAGAAAACATTTTTTCAACTTCTAACTGAGCTTTTTTGTCGTCTTCTTTCCAAATATTTGAATTTGAAATGTTCCCAGCCATTAAGTTCGGAGCCATTCCTTCAGGTGTATCCATTGCAACTTTTTTTGCAATTTTTAATGCTGATCTATTTAATGGCTCAAGTAACTCTTCCTTACCGATCACTCTCATTTTTTCTCTGTGACCATTGTAAGTAAAAGCTTCCACCACATCAGAACCAGCGTGTTGAAATTCTCTATGAAGATTTTCAAGAACATGCGGATGATCTAAAGATACCATTGGCACAAATTCTCCAGAGGCCATATAACCCCTTCTTTCAATCTCAAATAAAAAACCTTCAGCGCAAATAACAGGTCCTTTGTTTAAACGATCTACTAATTTATTAGACATATATATTTATCCTTTCTTATAACTTCAGCGGCAAATTTTTGAGAATGTCGCTTTAGCGTATTTTTTTAAGCGCCAGCAATTTGTTTTAAATCAGCGCTAAAAGAATCTTATCAAATAATTGAATTTTTTTAAAGAGAAATTGATATAAGATTAAAATAATTTTTATGAAGAAAATTATAATTTTAATTATTTTAATATTATCTAATTCAAACTTTGCTATCGCTAATAATACCAATATCAAATTTGATGTTGATATTTCAATGAACTGCAAATTTGAAAGGGTAATTATAAATAATTCTGAATATAATTATGAAACCTTACTGCCAGATCAAGTTAAAAGAAAAGATCTCAAAAATTTAAGATTTATTTCAAAAAAACCAAACTCTTTAGAGGTAAAAAATCTTTCAAAATTTATTAATAAAACTGATCTTGATTTAAAGATTGTAAATAAAGACATTATTTTAATTAGAGCTTTAGATGCTAGTAAGAAATATTCAGAGTCAGCAGTGTTTACAAAAAAAACTGGTGAATTCATTCATGAAATTACTAGAAATATAGAAGCTGATGATAAAGAGAAAGAAAAAGATATATCTTTCTATAGCTGCGAAATTAAGAATGAAAACATTTAAAGAGTTATGTGTGGAAGATACGTTATTACCAATCCTGTTGTTAAAACTGAAAAGTTAGTAAAATCTGCAATTCAAGTTGAAAATAATGAGAATTACAATGCTCATCCTTATCAAAAACTTCCAGTAATAAAGAAATATAAAAATGGTAACACTTTAGAAAATCTTAAATGGGGAATTATACCAAGTTGGGCTAAACAAAAAGATTTTAAAGCTTTAACAAATGCAAGACTTGAGACCATTGATGAAAAGGTTTCATTTAAAAAGTTAATTCAACTCCATAGATGTGTTGCAGTTGCAGATGGTTTTTATGAATGGAAAAGGGAAGAGAAAGAAAAAACTCCTTTTTATTTTATGAGAAATGATAAAAAAACAATTTTTATTGCAGGTATATATGAAAATGATGAGTTCTGTTTAATTACAGAGGAAGCAAAACCAAATGTTCAAGAAATTCACCATAGACAACCAGTTATTTTAAATGAGACAGATGTAAATAGATATTTAAATTTAGAATTAACAGGCTCTTCTTTTTTAAAAGAATGCAATAAACCAGATTTAGAATTTTATCAAATCTCTAAAGATGTGAATAAACCTACAAACAATAGTATTTCATTAATTCAAAAAATATAAATTATTAATTTTTTCTAGTTACTTTGATATTATCTATAATTATTAATTTATTGTTACAGTAATTCACTGATTTTATGTTCTCATCTTCCACTAAAGCTTTTAATTCTTTGTGCATATAACCATCTGGGTATAATCTATGTTTTACAATGATTATACTATTTGCTTCATTTAAATTTGCCCAAGCAGGATTATAAATCCATTGCTGAGAAATATAATTAACTTTCCTATTTAAACTTTCTAAAATTATTCTACCTGGCCAATAATCAGCTATTACTGTATACTTTTTAATCATTGAAATATTTTTCACGCAAATAATTTCATCATCAAAATTAAAATGAGTTCTTTCATTTCTCATTTTAGTATCAGTTAAATTATAATTAATTATTTGAGCTATTCCAAAAATTAAAAAAAATAGTGAAATATAAAATAATTTTCTTAATTCAATTAAGTGAATTTTAAAGACTTCATAAATCAACAGAATACTCACTGGCAAGATAAAAACATAAAATCTCATGTTCAGGTATGAATAATTGTCAGTTAAAATTATAAATATAAAACTTACAAAAGAACCAAAAAAAATACATTTGATAAAATCAGAAATATTTTTTTTATAATATAAATAAACAAAACAGATTGCTGGCAATGCATATATTAAAAAAAATATAGTTATAAAACCTATGCTATCATCAACAGATTTATTATTTTTTGTTAATCGATAATCACTCAATTGATCATTTGTGTAATAAGTAATCACAAGAGCAGCAGAAGCAATTAATGTAAGCATACAAATATCAATAAAATTTTTTTTATTCATATTAATCAAATAAAAAATTCCAATTATGGGTAGAAAATAAATTGCAAACCAAAAATCACTAAATGATAAAATAAAAACTAAAAAATATAATATAAGATTATTTGTTTTTTTATTTTCCTTGAAATAAAAATAATATGAGAGCACTATTGCCATGACAGTGCTAAGACCATGATTTCCAGGGATTAAAATATAATTATTAATTATAAGTAAAGGATATATCTCTAAACTAATAGCGAGACTAAAAAAATAAGAAACCAGTATGTTGAAATGATAATATGCTAAAGTTGAAAGCATTAATAATATTCCTATTTCATAAACTTTTTCCTTTTGCTGTGATTTGTAAAAGTAAGTAAAAAAGAATATTAAAATTAAGATATTAATTGGTGAGACGAGTATAGAATGCAGCAAATAATCATTCAATAAAGATGGTAAAAATGAAATAGCAATATCTAAAAAATAATAAAAAGGTGGAAAGGTAAAATTTTTTAAATTTACTCCCTCTATAAGGTCTCTAGAAAAAGAATAACCCCATATTGTGTCACTATTAACTACACTGTCTTGGTTATAATAAACATAGATAAAATGATATATTAAAAAAAATATAAGAATTAACGTAAATTCTATTAAAGCTTTCTTATTCATTTAATTTCCACATTAATTATTTTTTAAAAATACAAAAGTATTGGGCACCTAAAAATAACCACTTCATATATTTTTCAAAATTAAAAAATAATTTTAATTTTGATGGAAAAAAATGTATGTAACCAGATTTTTCAAGTTTAAAATTACTTTTTCTACAAATCTTGATCAAGTTCATTTTGTTAATTAGTTCAGCATCAACATCAAATTCACAATTAGACACGATTTTTAAAGTAATTGGGTTATAAGGGTTGTGTTCAAAAATTAAAAGTCTTCCATTATCATTAAGTAATCCAAAAATTTTTTCAAACAGCTCATCTCTTTCAGCACTTTTTACATGATGAATTACATTGGTTAAGATTATCAAATCAAATTTTTCAGCATTATCAAATTTTTCAATACAATTAACTTCTGGATATCTTGATTTTACATAAGCTAAACTTTTTAAAGATTTGTCATATGCATATAATGTACTATCTTTAAAATTGTCTTTTAAAAATTTTAACATAGAACCAACACCGCATCCAAAGTCTAATATTTTAGAAGGATCATGACCCAACTCTCTTTTTGCAATTTTAGCTTTTCCCGCATGATAATAAGAAAAATTGCTGTCAAGTCTTCCAAAACTCTCTAAGAGTTTTTTTTCATAATCTGAGCTAAAATCATCAAAATCTATAGACTTATTTTTATTATCCAATTTGCTCATAAATTCTTAATAATTAAAAGTTAAAGAGACGTATACAATTATTAATTATTAAAACTAGTTAAAATATACAGATATGTATTGGTTAATATTATTTCTTTTTAGAAAAAATGTTTAATAGTTTAAATATTTTCATATCAGGATATTTATCTGACCCTAATTTAATGTTTTTGGTATTTTCTAAATTCTGAACATAATATTCATAAGTAGAATAAAAAAGTTCTCTACTAGAAACTTTGCTTTCAACGTTAATTCTTTGCTTTATTTTTGAAACATTTAATAAGATATTTTTAGTGAGTAGAGATTTGTGATAAGAATTTATGTCAATCAATCTTAAGCTAATTAGTATATTTAAGATAAATAAGCCAAAATTCTTATTTAAAGAATAAAATTTTGATGTTGAGTTTGTTTTTTTTATAATGAATTCAAGATTTTCTTTAAAAGAGTAAGATTCTGAACAACCTATATTAAATATATTAAACCCTTTAAGTCCAATAACTTTTTCAATAGCTAAATTTAATTCATCTACAGATACAAATTGAATTTTATTACTTCCATTACCAATTAAAAAAATTGGCAAACCTTTTCTGATTAATTCAAATAAAATTCCAATACGGTGACTTCTTGATTTACCAATTACTATTGGAACTCTAAAAATTGTAATATCAATATTTTTTTGTTGTTTAAGTTTATTTTCTATATCAAATTTTGAAACCCCATATTTATTCAAAGTTGAAGGCTCTTCTGTTTCTTTAATTAACTCCTCATAGTTCTTTTCATAAATTGAGAAAGTAGAGGTAAAGATTATTTGTTTTATTTTAAAATTTTTAGCAAGTTCAATTAAATTTGTGGCGCAAACTAAATTATTTTCATAAATAATATCTTCATTAGCATCGAATATTTCAGACGCTAAATGTATAATTGTATCAATTTTATTATTAGTAAAAAATTCTTCTAATTTTTTTTTATCTTTTAAATCAATTTGAAAAAAATTTTTTTCCTCAGAATGTTTATTCTTGTCAATTAAGTAAGTTTCATAATTTTCTGATATTTTTTTTGATAAAATTTTACCAATAAAACCAGATGAACCCGTGATTAATATTTTGGCACTCATTATAAAAAATATTTTTTAACTAATTTTTCAGATAAATAAAGTATAAATAAAAAAACTTAAGATTGATCAATTAGAATTAGTAAATTTTAAGTAAAATTTAATTCGTTCTATTTATTTTTTATTTTTAGACTTAAATTTAAAGCTTTTCGGTCTTTTTCGATTTTTAAATTTTTTTTTAAATTTAAACTTTTTTTCTTTAGTTTCTTGATTGCCTTTTGACCTAAATTTCTTTTTACCCTTATTTTTTTTGAATTTACCTTTAAATTTTTTATTTTTCTTATTAGAAGGGTTTTTAACTTGTTCTTTTAATTTAAAATTTGGATCAATCAGTTTTTGAATAGATCTCCACATACTATTGTCATGATTAGTTAGAAAAGTCATTGCAGAACCTTCTTTCCCAGCTCTTCCAGTCCTTCCAATTCGATGAATATAATCTTCAGGCACCTGAGGAAGATCATAATTTATCACATGCTGAATTAATGGAATATCCAAACCACGCGCCGCTACATCTGTTGCAACTAAAATCCTATTTTTGCCAGATCTAAACCCTCTAATTACTCGATCTCTTTTGCTTTGTCTTAAATTTCCATGAATAGCATCAGCTGAATGACCGTCGTATTTTAATCTTTTAACAATTTTATCAGCACCATGCTTTGTTTTAACAAAAACTAATATTGAACCTGATCTTTCAACTAACTGATTAATTAATTCATGATATTTTTTATCTGGAGTTATTTGAAAAGTTTCTTGTTTTATCTTTTCAATTGGAGTTGAAACTGAACCAATTGATATTCTCTCAGGATTTTTTAAATATTTTTCTGAAATTTTTAAGATGTCATTTGGTAAAGTTGCAGAAAATAATAATGTTTGATGACTTTTTGGAATATGTCTTAAGATCAATTCTATTTGTGGAGTAAAACCCATATCCAACATTCGATCTGTCTCATCTAAAACAAGATAGGTTACTTTATAAAGTTTTAAAGATTTTCTCTCAATGTGATCGTTAATTCTGCCTGGGGTTCCAACAATTATTCTTGTTCTTTTAGTAAGTTGTCTTAGTTGTTTTTGCATACTCTCACCACCTATTAGAAGAGCTGAATTGATATTAATCTCTTTACTGTTTAATTTTGTAACTGTTTGCATAACTTGTGATGCAAGTTCTCTTGTGGGGCAAATAATTAATGCCATTGCATTTTGATCTTTGATTAATTTATTAATCATAGGAATAGTAAATGCTAAAGTTTTTCCAGTTCCTGTTTGAGCAGTTCCTAAAATATCTTTACCTGTTAAACTCAATGGTATGGATTGGCTTTGAATCGGTGTAGGCGTTTTAAAATCTGCAAATTTAAGTGAGTTCTTTAATTTATTTTCTAAAGGGAGTTCATTGAAATTATTCATATAATAGTAATTGAGTGAGGTGCTTATACTGTTTATTAGTAATATCAATATTATTAATATTTGTTATAAAACAGTCAAAAATTTTAGGAGAAATTAATGTTAAAAGTTTATTTAGCTGGTGAAATTCACACAAACTGGAGAGAAGAGATAATTGATAATTGTAAGAAACAAAATTTACAGATTGAATTTACTTCACCTGTAACAGATCATCCTTCCTCAGATGATTGTGGTGTTGAAATATTAGGACCTGAAGAAAAAAACTTTTGGAAGGATAGAAAAGGGGCAAACATTAATTCTATTAGAACTAAAAAATCTATTAATGACTGTGATGTAATCATTGTTAAATTTGGTGAAAAATATAAACAGTGGAACGCTGCATTTGATGCAGGTTATGCTGCTGCTTTAAATAAATCTATTATTGTAATTCAAAATGAAGATCATCAGCATGCTTTAAAAGAAGTTGATGCTGCAGCCGCTGCAGTATGTTCAAATCAAGAACAAGCAGTTCGTATTTTAAAATATGTTTTAGAAGGTTCTTTAAAGTAAAGATTTAAGTTACCACCATCCTAACAACCTTCCATTACCAATTATTATCATTAAACAAGTTGCTATATGTAGTAACACCCAAAAAGATCTAACGATCACTACTTGTTTATCGTATGGTTTTGTTTTTTTATCTGAAAAGCTTCCTAAAGCATACAGCCATATCTTAAATAAGTTATTCATTTTTATCTCCATATCTTTTATTGGAGAAGTTTATTAAAATCTAATTTTGAAAAAGCAAGTTTCTAATGTCAGTAATTATCTGTCTCATTCTTTGATCATAGTCTACCGATGGACCAGACATATGTTCACCTCTTTGAGTGTAAAATAATATAGCTCTTAAATAAGTTAATGAATCTTTATATTTACCTTCATTAAAGTATTGATCATAAAAATTACTTTCATTTGAATTAAATTCTTTTTCTATTTGATTATCTTCATAAGCATTAAATGTAAGAGCAAAATGATTAATTTTTTCTATTAAACAGTCTTTAGGATCTGGAACATCATCTATAATAATGTCATCATGTTTTAATTTGAATGTAGGAAAATCTATTAATTTGAATTCTGAAATGTGAGCATCTGTTTTCACATATTCATGCCATTCTTTTCTTCTTTGTTTCTTCATAAATTTTATAATCGAGAATAGTATTTATTGGTTTTTTTAAAAAATAAATATAATCTTTTGTCATATGATATTTGTTAAGAATATGAATTCTGTGTCTGAACAAGATTGGACTACTAGCGAAAAGTATCCAGGAGTTAGATGGAAGTTTTTAATTGATGAAGATTATAATGACAGCAAAGGTCTTTCTTGTGGCTTTGCTGAAATAGAACCTGGTGGAAATTTAACATTACATCATCATGCGCCCGATGAGATTTACGTTGTAACAAATGGAAGTGGAACATTAAATAAATCTGGAGAATTAGAAGAAATTAAAAAAGGTGATGTTGTATATATTGCAGGAAATGCAAAACATGCTCTACAAAATAATGGTAAAGAAGTTTTAGGTTTTTATTGGGTATTTCCAACAAATCGTTTTAAAGATGTAGAATATATTCCTGACGTTTAATTAATCTCTAAAATTTATAAAATCAATTGGTAGACCAATATCAATAGATCTTATAGCACCCATAGCTTCTTGAAGATCGTCTTTCTTTTTTCCATCAACTCTTAACTCATCACCTTGAATTTTGATTTGGATTTTAAGCTTTAGTTTTTTGATATCAGCAATAATTTTTTTTGCATTTTCTTGGCTGATGCCTTCTTTTAATTCACTAACTTGTCTAATAGAGCCACCTGATGCACCTTCAGAGTTTTTAATTTCTATTACTCTTGGGTCAACTTTTCTTCTTACCAGATGAGTTTGTAATAATTCATTAACTTGTTTTAATTTTAATTCATCAGGTGCAACTGTTGTAATATTTTTATCTTTTCTCTCAATTGTAATTGTAAGACCTTTAAAATCATAACGATTACCAATTTCTCTTAAACAATTAGCTAAGGCATTATCAAATTCTTGGAAATTAATTTTACTGATTACATCAAAAGAAGGCATAAGTTATATTATCAAATTAGCTTTATTAATTAAACAAAATTTGAGTTTTTATAACTCATTGAGAATTACAGATTTTCAACTATATATGTCCTATGGTCAATTTAGATATACATCACAAACCAGAAAATATTAGTGATCGAGTAGCTTTAGCTTTTACTAAACTACTTAGGTTTATAGCTGATACTTTTTTTAAGAAAAAATATGGTCATAGAGCTGTTGTTTTAGAAACTGTTGCAGCTGTACCTGGCATGGTAGGTGGAATGTTGATACATCTTAAGTCTTTACGAAGAATTAAAGAAGATAAAGGTTGGATCAAAACTCTTTTGGATGAAGCTGAAAATGAAAGAATGCATTTGATGACTTTCATTAATATTGCTCAACCAACTTTATTTGAAAGATTTCTTATAATGTTTGCTCAGTTTATCTTTATAATATTTTATTTAATTGTTTATATAATTTCTCCAAGAACCGCTCATAGAGTAGTTGGGTATTTTGAAGAAGAAGCTGTGATAAGTTATACTCAGTACTTAGAAGAAGTTGAAAGTGGTAAAATTGAAAATGTTAAGGCTCCAAAAATAGCAATTGATTATTGGAACTTGCCATTAAACTCTACTCTTAAAGATGTTATCAAAGTTGTTAGAGATGATGAAGCAGGTCATAGAGATTTAAATCATAGTTATGCTAATATATTAAATAATAAAGAGGATCCAAACGAAGAACAATTACAACATTAATTTATGCTTTTAAGTTATATAATACCTTTTTTAATTTTGATTTTAGTAGTGGTTTTTATCCATGAATATGGTCATTATTATTTTGCTAAAAGATATGGAGTAGGAGTTACAGATTTTTCAATTGGATTTGGTAAGGAATTATTTGGCTGGAATGATAAATCTGGAACAAGATGGAAAGTTTGCGCTATTCCATTAGGTGGATATGTAAAATTTTTTGGTGATAGAAATGTGTATTCTCAAGCAGATCATCAAGAAATTCTTGATAAATATAATGAGGAAGAGAGACAAAAACTATTTATATTAAAACCTTTATATCAAAGAGCTTTAATTGTTTTTGGAGGCCCACTTGCTAATTTTTTATTAGCTTTAGTAATATTTTTCTCAATTTATACATTTGTTGGTAAGGATTTTACTCCTGCTGTTATTAATGAAGTTCAAAAAGATAGTCCTGCAATGGTGGGAGGATTAAAAGAAAAAGACATCATTTTAGAGATAGATGGTAATGAAGTTAAAAGTTTAATGGATGTCTCAAAATATATTACAATGTCTACAAGTGATTTTATCGATTTTAAAGTAAAGAGAAATTATGATGAATTAATCTTAAAAATTAAGCCCAATATGGTTATGAGCGAAGATAACCTTGGAAATAAGATCAATAAAAGAATGGTTGGTATTAAACTTGGTGCTTATAATGATGAAATTAATCACGTAAAATTAGGTCCTGCCCAAGCAATTTATCATGCTGCTCATGAAGTTTATTATGTAAGTATTTCATCACTTAAATATCTTGGCGGAATGATAATGGGAAAAGCTGACACTTCTCAATTAGGTGGCCCAATAAGAATTGCTAAAATTTCTGGACAAGTCGCAACGTTTGGAGTGATAGCTTTCATAAGTATGATGGCATATATCTCAATAAGTCTTGGATTAATTAACTTATTTCCAATACCAATGTTGGATGGTGGTCATTTAATGTTTTATACTTTTGAAGCTTTGCTTGGGCGTCCATTAAGCCAAAAAACTCAAGAAGGTTTCTTTCGAATCGGATTATTTTTGTTGTTATCTTTAATGTTTTTTACAACCTTCAATGATCTTAGAGATCTCGGATTATTTGGTTGATTTAATTTTGTAAAAAGTTCAAAAATCCAATAAAATCAACAATTATTTAAGTTTTCACAACATATAGCATGTTGTTTATTAACAGCTACTAAAAAAGACCTTGATTTATCAACACTTTTAACAATGATAGTAAATAACCTAATAAAACCGGAGCTAAAATGAACAAAAAACAATTAGTAGTAAAGCTTTCAAGCTCGCTAAATTTAAGTAAAGCAGACGCTGAGAGAACTTTTGATACTATTACCAACACTATTTTAGACGCTTTAAAAAACGATGATAGCGTTAAAATTGCTGGTTTTGGCACTTACAAAGTAGCTAAAAGAAAAGCAAGAGTTGGAAGAAATCCTAGAACTGGTGAGCAGATCCAAATCGCTGCATCACAAAAAGTTAAGTTCTTACCTGCTAAATCTTTAAAAGAAGCTTTTAACAGATAATACTTTTTAACAGCCTTAATACTGAAATAGTGTTAAGGCTGTTTCTATATGCAAAATCTGCATACCCCTTTTACAGTATAAACGTTAGTTAAAAAAATTAATCAAAATATAAGACACTTTTTAAACAAGGGAGGTCTTATGACTAAATTAATAAAAAAAATAAGCGCACCGCTTATTAGTTTAATTTTGTTATTAAACATGAGTAGTGCAGGAATGGCAGAAACAACAGTATCTGCTGAAGTTGGGTTTATATTCAATACTCTTCTATTTTTAATATGTGGTTTCCTAGTCATGTTCATGGCAGCAGGTTTTGCAATGCTAGAATCTGGAATGGTAACTTCAAAAAGTGTCTCGGTAATTTGTGCAAAAAATATCGGACTATTTTCAATTGCTGGAATAATGTTCTGGCTGTTTGGATATAACTTAGCTTATGGAATTCCAGAAGGTGGTTATATAGGTAAATTTATACCATGGTCAGACTCGAGTGCTATAGATACTGGTTATTCAGATGGATCAGATTGGTATTTCCAAATGGTATTTTGCGCAACAACAGTTTCAATTGTATCAGGAGCAATGGCTGAAAGAATTAAATTATGGCCTTTCTTCTTTTTTGCAGCAATTTTATCTGGAATTTTATACCCAATCGTAATGGGTTGGCAGTGGGGCGGAGGCTGGTTAGCAGAACTTGGCTTCTCTGATTTTGCTGGATCAACTCTGGTACACTCAACTGGTGGAGCAGCAGCTTTAGCAGGTGCAATCATTATTGGACCTAGACTTGGAAGATTTACTAAGTCTGGTGAAGCAACACCTATTAAACCGTTTGCAGCTTCTTCAATTCCATTAGTAACACTCGGTGTATTTGTTCTATGGTTAGGTTGGTTTGGTTTCAATGGTGGTTCTCAATTAGCTATGGGAACAGCTGATGATGCGATCGCTGTATCAACTATCTTCATTAACACATTCTTAGCAGGAGCTGGTGGTGTATTAGCAGCAGCTGTTGTTACAAGATTGTTTATTGGTAAGACAGATGTAATCCAAATGTTAAATGGTTGTATTGGTGGTTTAGTTGCAATTACAGCAGAGCCATTAGCACCATCACCATTTGCTGCAATTTTAATTGGTGCAGTGGGAGGTGTAATAGTTGTTTACGGTACTAAGTTCTTATTACAGATGAAAATTGATGATGTAGTAGGTGCTGTACCAGCTCACTTGTTTGCTGGTATCTGGGGAACATTAATTGTTCCAGCTACAAATGCTGATGCATCTTTTAGTGCGCAATTAATTGGTGTTGTAGCTGTGAATTCATTCATATTCTTCGTAGCTTATATAATCTGGTCAATCATGAAAGCAACAATTGGTCTAAGATTAAGTAAGGAAGGTGAAATGAAAGGTACAGACGTAACCGAAACAGGAGTAATTGCTTACGCGATACGTGACTAATTACATGTAATATAGGAGTTCTCCGGCTCTCTAGATCTACTCATCGGAGGGCTCCTTTAAGAATTAACTTCTCTCTCTTTTAGTTAATAATTAGAAAGGCCCTTCGGGGCCTTTTTTTAATTTAATGATTTTAAAGTTTCTAATACTTCTTTTGCGTGATCTTTAATTTTCACGTTATTCCAAATTTTTAAAATTTTTCCATTTTTATCTATTAAAAAAGTACTTCTAATTGTTCCCATAAACTCTCTACCCATGAATTTTTTCTTACCCCATATTTTAAGTTTTTTATGAAGTTTAATTTCTTGATCAGATAAAAGATTAAATTTTATCTTATATTTTGCTCTAAATTTATCATGGCTTTTAATATCATCCTTTGAAATACCTAGTATTTCACAATTCAGTTTTTTAAATTTAGGTAGTAATTTGTTAAAATCATTAGTTTCAATTGTGCATCCAGGTGTGTCATCTTTTGGATAAAAATATAGTACTAAATAATTAGAAATATTATCTTTTAAAGAAAAGTCATTACCTGAAGTAGATGGAAGAGTGAAATTTGATATTTTTTTCATTACAAAGAATTTATTATAAAATTAAAAACATTATCAACTTTTAATTTTTTCATACCTTCTCTATCTCTATTCCAAACATTATCAACATAATCATCTGGTGTAATTGGAATTACTTTACTGTATTTTAATTCACTAACAGGATCGTTTGCAATTAATCCAAATGATTTAACACCTAGGGCAGCAGCTAAATTCATTGGTCCAGAATTATTTCCTACGAAGAAATCTGAGTTTTTGATTGCTAAAATTACTCCTTTCAAATCTTTATTTGAACAATCAATAAAATAATTTCGCTTTGAATTTTCAATGATTTTTTTAGAAATATAAGATTTGTCTGGGCTACATATTAGATAAATGTGATTAAATATTTTTTTTTCATATAAAAGATCGGCTAATTCTATAAAACTATCCTCAAACCACATTTTATAATCCTCAAAAGAATCCACACCAAATGCAATTTTTTTTCCAGACAGTAATAAATCTTTATTACCATCTTTAAAATTATTAATGTCTATTTCTATCTCAGGATAAATATTATTAATTTCAATTGAATTAATCTTTAACAATTTTTGAGATTGTTCAGAATAATTAAGCTTCCAATCTTCATCAGACAAAACTTTGGATACTGTTAACCATTTTTTTTGATTACCAATACCTGGTCCAATTATATTTTTAATTCCAGCTAACCTTGCAGCAATTGCAGGTTTATTTACTTTGTCTAAGATATAAACAAATTCATATTTTTTATTTAAAAAAAGATTTGTAAGTTTAAAAACATCAATCCAATAACTCAAACCTTTTCTAAAATTATTATAATTGATTTGATTAATATATTTTAGATCTTTTAAAATATTTTTGGCTTGAGTCTTTTCTCTTACAACTAAATCTATATTTTCTTTATGATGATCACTGATTGCTTTGATATAAGGTAGCTGCCAAATCAAATCTCCTAATTTATGATGGGTATAAACGATACAAATTTTAGTCATTAAATTTAATTTTTATATCTTCTCTTCTTTTTAAATTTGCAAAATCTAATCCATTAATTGGAAATGAATTTTTTGTTTTTTTATTTGAAATCTTAAATTTTTTTTTATTTAAAAAAGTAAGCTCAAGAACATCAGGAATATTCTTAGAATTTACTTTGCCATAATTATTAGCATGTATATGAATAAGCTTGAATTTAGAGTTTTTCATAAAATTTATAATTTTTTTTAAATTTTTGTTTACTGAGTGAAATTCAACAATTAATAAATTAATTTTATTTGAATTATTTAGGATATCCTTGAAAACTTTATATTCATCTCCCTCGATATCTACTTTTAAAACTGTATCTTTATATTTTTTATATATCTCGTTAATAGTAATTTCGCTTGTTTTCTTTTTTTTTCCAACAATCTTTTTTATATGATGTTCATTTTTTGATTTAAAAAATCTTTTATATTCCCAATATTTGAATACATCTTTAATTTTATTAAAGCTTAATTTCTTCAAAAGTATTAATGATATAAGATCTTTTCTAAGTCTCTTATCCCAAAATTTATTATCTATCGTGTGGTCATACGCAATAACTTTGCATTTTTCATTTTTACTTAAAAAATCTTTTTCAAATTCCCAATCGTCATTTAAACCGCAAGTGACAATTGTTTTTGATTTAGAAATAACTCTTTTATCTATTACATAACCGCCATCTTTATTAGGGCCAATTCTAAGTAAATTTGATCTTTTTACATGAAAGGGTTTAAATATTTGTGGCAACATAATTTTTTACTTTAGCTTTTAAAAAAAATATATATTAAGTCTTTTATTATGAATATTAAATCATCTCAAACTCTAGTTACAGAAGCTTTGAATGAGATTAAAACTATCTCAACAGATGAGGCTTTTAATAAGTTAAATAAAAATGAATGTAATTTAATTGATATCAGAGATATTAGAGAACTGGATAAAGAGGGCAGAGTTGAAAATGCCAGTCATATTCCAAGAGGTATGCTTGAATTTTGGCTAGATCCAGAAAGTGTTTATTTCAAAGATGGTAAACTTGATATGAATAAAGAAATGGTTTTGTTTTGTGCGGGTGGATTAAGATCAGCTCTTGCTGCGAAAACATTGCAAGAAATGGGCTTTGAAAAAGTTTCTCATATCGATGGCGGTTTTGCTGCTTTAAAATCTAGCAAGTTTAATATCGTTTAATCGTTTAGTTCCTCTAAAGCGTAATCAAGTCTATCTTGACCCCAAAATAGTTTGTTGTTTATTACAAATGTGGGAGCGCCAAAAACGTCCTTATCAAAAGCATCGCTCGTCAAATTTTTAAGTTCATCTTTTATTTTTTGATTATTTATTCCGTCTGAAAAAAGATTTTCATCAATATTACATTCGCTTAACATCATTTTAATTACATCTTTCTTTGAAATATCTTTGTTTTTTTCCCAATAGTAATCAAAACAAATATCAATAAATCTATCTTTTTGATCATCACTAATAAAAATAAATCCTCTCATTAAATATAAAGAATTAATTGGAAAATTTGCATTCCAAACAAAATCAATTTCATTTTTTTGAGCTATAATTTCACAATCATTTTTCATATTTTTCATTTTTCTTTCATTAAAAGCAGGAGCAGTAATCCCACCAAGATTATGTAAACCACCTAGCAAAATTGGCTTGTAATTAAAGTTATTCCTTTTATTCAATTTGATAATTTTTTTATGAGCTAAAAAAGTATAGGGACTTATAAAATCAAAATAAAAATCTATTTTATTAATCATAAAGACTTATTCTTTTCGCGTAAAATAATCTGATGAACCAATAAATAAATAATCCTAAAGGACCAATTAAATAAGTAGTGATTAAAGGAACTCCTAATAAATATTTATTCACTCCAAATTTTTGTGAGTCTTTTAAAATCCAACCTCCAGCAAATAGATTTATTGAAACAAAATGGATCCAAAACATTATTAAAAAAGTATCATCGGAAAATAAATCTGACAATTCTGCAATACCTAAATATAACATAAAATTTTTATCAAAATCATAGGCACCAATGTAAGATTGATAGAGCATAAATATATAGGCCCCACCCAATAGAGTTATAGGAAATATTGATGTGACAAAGTATTTACAAAGATGCGACTGGGGAAAAAAAATTAAAATAATCCAGAAAGGCAAAACACCACAATTGATCCACAAATAAAGCATCTCAATAGTAAAATATGTATAAATTTGTTCGATCATTTAAAAATATATTATATTAAATCTATCGATGATTCCTATAAGAAATAAAAAAAAAGAACTTAAAGTAACCGTAGAAGAAATGCGTAATTTTGCATTTGCTTATGTAGAAAAATATGCGCCATCAAAACAACAGTTAAAAACATATTTGCTTAAGAAATATTTAAAAACTTCAGTACCAAATGTTAAAAAACAAGATGTGAGTAAATTAATTGAAATTGTTCTAAATGACTTAGAAAAGAGTAAATTTATAAATGATAAATTCTATTCTGAGAGTAAAGCCAGAAGTATGATTAATAGAGGAAGTTCAATAAATAAAATTAGGAGCTACTTACTAGGTAAGGGAATTGATGAAAATTATATTAATAATACAGTTGAACAAATTCATGATGAAAACTCTGATCAAGATTTTTTTTCTGCAATTAAAATTTGCAAAAAGAAAAGAATAGGACCAGCTAGAGTAGAGGACAATCGACCATTATTTTATAAAAAAGATATATCTTTATTAGCCAGAAATGGATTTGATTTTGAAACTTCTAAAAAAGTGATGGATATGACAAAAGAAGAGTACAAGAAAATAATAAATTTACTCTGATTTTCTTTTTTTTTCTTCTTCTACTAAGTAATCAATTTTCTGTTTAATATAATTTCTTACAAATACAAAAACTAACAATCCTAATATTGAGACCGAAAATATAATTATCAGGATAATTCGTAATTGTTCATCCATTGCTTAATCTTTTACTTTTAAGAACTATACTTGGATTTAGAAAATCTTTCTTACCATAAAGTATTTTGTTTCCATTAAAATCTTCAACAGATCCACCAGCATGTATCAATATAGCATGACCTGCAGCGATATCCCATTCACAGGCTCTTGGTTCTGCTGCGTACAAATCATACTCTCCTGTTGCTACTACACAAAACTTGTATGAGCTTTTCATTTTTTGGTACTCTGAAATATTATTATCGTTGTGAATTTTTAAAATTTCAGGCTTTAAAGTATTGGCATAACTCACAGCTTTAATTGATTTATTTTCATTCGTTAAATAATTAAGATTTATTTCTTTATCATTAACAATTTCATAACTATGACCTTTGCTATAGGCATAAAATAATCTATTCTTTGCAGGAGCTTTTATTATTCCTATCAGTGGTTCTTTATCAATAATTAATGAAGCATTAAGTGTAAACTCATCTCTATTTTCAATGTAATCTCTTGTTCCGTCTATTGGATCAATTAACCAAAAATCTTTTAAATTTTTAACGTCTTTATTTGCTGAGGTCTCTTCTGAAACAATCGGTATATTGGGAGTTAAGCTTGAAATTTTTTTTGTTAAAATCTTATTAACTTCAATATCACCATTTGAAACAGGTGTGTTATCTGACTTTATTTCTTTTTTAAGCCCTTCCTCTCTAAGCTTTAATGAAACCTGTCCTGCATCATTAAATGTATCTAACAGAGAAAGAGTTATTTTTTTTGCTTCTTCAAAATTCATTATTTAAACTTTTCAATTTTTACTTCTTCAACATTAATTACTTGTTTTCCAGCATTCTCAAAATTAATTGTAACTTTATTACCTATAATTGATTGAACTTGACCAATTCCCCATTCTTTTTTAGCAGGATTTACAACTTTATCGCCTGGTTCGTAATCTAAAATCATTTAACTTAACTTATATTGCAAATGAGTATAAATACCAGCACATGAATAAAGAAATAAATTCCTTAGGCATTAATAAAAAACCTTCTGAAACTAAAGTAGTTGTTGCTATGTCCGGAGGTGTAGACTCATCTACCGTGGCGGGGATGATGAAAAAAGAAGGTTATGATGTAGTGGGAATTACTTTGAAATTATATGATGATGGTAAAGAAGTAGCAGCATCTAAGCAGTGTTGTTCAGGTCAAGATATCATGGATGCTAAAAGGGTTGCTAACAAATTAGATATAGAGCACAAAATTTTATATTATCAAAATAAGTTTAAACAAGGAGTGATTGATAATTTTGTAGAGAGTTATCTAAAAGGAGAAACTCCAATTCCTTGTGTTCAGTGTAATCAAACGGTTAAATTTAAAGATTTATTTGAGGTAGCGAAAGAATTAAAAGCAGATGCAATGGTTACAGGACATTATGTGAAAAGTATTACTGATAAAAATATTACTAACATGTACAGAGCGATAGATGAAAATAGAGATCAAAGTTATTTTCTCTTCAACACTACAAGAGAACAGTTAAATTATTTAAGATTTCCTCTTGGCGGGATGTTAAAAGACAAAACTAGAGAGATAGCAAAAAATCTTGATCTTAACGTTGCTGACAAACCTGATAGTCAAGATATCTGTTTTGTGCCAAACGGCGATTATGCATCTGTTATTCAAAAATTTAGACCAGACTCTTTTCAAAAAGGTAATATCAAAAACTTGGATGGTAAAGTTATAGGAGTCCATGATGGTATTATTAATTTCACGATAGGCCAACGAAAAGGAATTAAAGTTTCTGATAAAGAGCCTTTGTATGTTTTGAAAATTAATTCAGATAAAAATGAAATAATTGTTGGTTCAAAAGAACATCTAGGAAAAAAAATAATTAAAATTAAGAATATAAATCTACTTTGTGAAGAAAGAGAATTAGATAAAGATATTTTCTGCAAGGTAAGATCTACTGGAAAATTATTAGACGCAAAAGTTAATGTAAATAAAGACTTAACGGGTGAGGTAAGCCTTAAAATTCCAGAAGATGGCATTTCCCCAGGTCAAGCGTGTGTTTTTTACGCTAAAGACCAGGTCGGATATAAAGTCTTAGGTGGTGGTTGGATACAAGAATAACTATTTTTTCTTATTCTTTTTTCTAGCTCTTCTTTTTTTTGAGCCCATTTTTCTTCGGCCTCTATGTTTCTTCGGGTAACCCATTTTTTCCTTTGTTTATAATTTAATTGAAATTATTCGCGGGATATAGCATTGTCCCCTCAACTTATCAATTTTTTTATGAGTAATACTTTTAAGACATTTTTAAAGCATACGGCTAAAGACTTTCATAATCAGTCTGTAAACCCTCCAATTGTTAGAGCATCAACAATTATCTTCAAATCAATGCAGGATATAAGAAAAACACAATCCAAAGCGGCTAAAGATCCAACTGGTGGGTACTTTGACTATGGAAGACAGGGCACATCTACGACACATATATTACAAAAAATTTTATCAAAGTTAGAAGAAAGTTATCATGTTTTTCTAACGCCAACAGGATTCGGAGCAGTCTTTTTATCAATATTTAGTGTTACAAGACCAGGTGATGAAATTTTAGTTGCAGATCCAGTTTACAGTCCAACAAGACTATTAACTCAAGATTACCTTAAAGAATTTAATATTAAAGCAACATTTTATAATCCAAGCGATTTAAAAACATTAGAAAAGAATATAACTAAAAAAACAAAACTAATCTTTGTTGAAAATCCTGGAAGCAATTCTTTTGATTTCCAAGATCTTGGCAAGATAGTTTCAATAGCAAAGAAAAATAAAATATTAACAGCAATAGATAACACTTGGGGGACACCATATTTTTTAAAACCTATAAAACTTGGTTTTGATATGGCTATTGTTTCTGCAACAAAATATTATTCTGGTCACTCAGATGTAATGGGTGGTTCCTTAGCTGTTAATAAAAAAGTGTTTAAACAAGTCCAAAGAACAGACAAAATTACTGGTATGAGAATGAGTCCCGATGATGCTTATTTAATTACAAGAGGACTTAGAACTTTAGATGTAAGACTAGATAGACACAGAGAGAATGCAAAAAAAGTTTCAGAATTCCTCTCAAAATTTAAGAATATTAAGCTGTTGTATCCTTATAAAAAAGATTCAGTGAACTTTAGAATGTGGAAAAAATATTATTCAGGCGCATCTGGCCTAATGGGACTAAAAGTTAAAGCCAAAAATAAATCTTCGGTAGTAAAATTTGTAAACTCACTAAAACTTTTTGGTTATGGGTACAGTTGGGGCGGCTTTGAAAGTTTAGCCTTACATCAAGATATAAGAGAACAAGGAAAACGAAATTATCTTAAATTAGATAGTAACGAACATCTTGTTAGACTTCATATCGGTCTAGAAGATCCTAATGACTTGATTGCAGACTTAAAACAAGCTCTCAAGCATTTAAGATAATGCAGAGTAAATTTTTCCAATCAAAAACTGCTTTGATAACTTTAATAGCTGCTTGTGCAGTAGTTTTTATTTCACTTGGGGTCCGACAAACTTTTGGTTTATTTTTTATGGATTTCAAAAGAGATCTTGGAATATCCATAACAAATTCTGGTTTGGCTGTTGGAATTCAAATGTTAATGTGGGGTTTAACAGGTCCGATTTTTGGTGCGATTGCCGATAAATATGGTGGTCATAAAGCAATTAGTTTAGCTTTTATATTTTATATTTTAGGAATTTATTTTTTATATAATGGCCCTAATACAGGCTTGTTTTTTCAATTAGATTTAGGATTATTAGTTGGAATTGGATTAGGTGGAACAGCGATAAGTATTCCAATGGCAATAGTTGGAAAACATTTTCCTTTATCAAACAGAACTATAGCAATGAGTTTTGTAACAGCCGTTGGATCTTTAGGTTATTTTGCCTCTCCTTTATATACAAACTATTCTTTAAATGCGAATGGGTGGGAGCACACCTTAAGTGTTTTTATGTTTTTTCTAATTTTTGGATTGTTGGTGTCTTATTTTGTCAGATCTCCATCTTTAAATGAGTCACCTGAGAAAAAAAATGATCAAACAGTTTCTGAAGCATTAAAAGAAGCCTTTGGAACTAAGAGTTATATTTTATTGGTTTCAGGATTTTTTGTTTGTGGTTTTCATATAACTCTAGTTGGAACACATGTTCCAAAATATGTAATCGATAGAGGTTTAGAGGATTGGACAGCAGCTGCAATTTTATCGTTAATTGGTTTATTTAATATTTTTGGCTCATTATTAAGTGGATATCTATCTTCAAAAATGAGTAAAAAAATTATTTTAAGTGTAATTTACCTACTTAGAGGAATATCAATTATTTTCTTTATATTCTTACCACCTAGCAACCTAAACGCTTTTATTTTTGGAGCAAGTTTTGGATTTTTATGGCTTTCGACTGTTCCGGCTACTAGTGGAATTGTTGCTCATATTTTTGGCACAAGATATTTAGGTTTATTATATGGATTAGTTTTTTTAAGCCATCAAATTGGATCGTTCTTTGGTGCTTATTTAGGTGGATTATTTTACGATACATATGGTTCATATGATTATGCGTGGTATTTAGCAATTGTACTCTCTGTTTTTGCTGCAATAATTCACTTACCAATTAAAGAACAAGCAGTTTTAAGATTAAGAACAGAATAAATTGAATATACTTGAAAATCTCTCTAGATCCGAACAGCCATTTATACTCTATAGGTCTAATATAGGCTTTAAATTATATTCTCAATTCTCAAAAAAAATTATTTTAAACGAAAAAAACATTAAAAGTTTTTTAAATAGTATAAAAAAAAAGAAATCAAATTTTAAAGAAACAGACTTATTTGTGGGTTTTTTTGGTTATGAAATATTAAACAACTTAATTGGCATAAAACTTCCAAAACAAAAAAGCATCAATTTTCCTAAAGGAATTTTTTATAAACCTGAAAAGGTACAAAATTTAAAAGATATTAATTATAAAAATGAAAAGAGACAAAAAACCTATACGAAATTCAAAATAAACTTATCATTAAATAATTACATAAAAATATTTGAAAAATTTAAGAAAAAAATAAAAAGCGGTGATACATATCAAATTAAAATCTGCACAAAGTATAAAAATAAGTCAATTATTGATCCATTAGATTTGTTTTCTAAATTATGCAAAACTAATCTAGCACCTGAGTCTTTTTTTATTAAAGATAAGGATTATTCAATAATAAGCTGTTCTCCCGAAAACTTGATAGATAGAAGAGGAAATTTTATTTCAACAAAGCCTATCGCTGGAACACTGAAAAAGAATAAGAAATTGAATAAATCAAAAGCTCTTAAATATTTTAGAAAAAATATTAAAGAAACTAAAGAACACAATATGATTGTTGATATGGAAAGAAATGATTTATCAAGGATTTGTGTACCCGGAACAGTCAAAATTAAAAAAGAAAAAAAAATTGAAGAATATAAAGATCTATTTCACTACGTAACTTTGATTGCTGGCAGATTAAGAAAAAATATAAAAATTATTGATATAATTAAATCCATGATGCCAGGCGGATCTGTAATTGGCTGTCCAAAAATTAGCACCTTGAATTTATTAAACAATCAAGAAAGAGAAAATAGAAATATTTATACAGGCAGTTTTGGTTTTATAAAGTTTAATGGTGATATGAGATTCAACATAATAATTAGATCTTTATTGTATTATAAAAGTATATCAGAAATTTCAGTTGCATCTGGTGTTGTTGTAGACAGCAAGCCAAAAAATGAATTTAATGAAAATTTTATTAAAGCTAAAGCCTTATTAGATTTATTCAAATGATTTATATTATTGATCATAAAGATTCTTTCACCTTTAATGTCGTTCATCAATTTTCTTTATTTGATAAAGTGGAATGTGATGATTATTCAGAAATTAAAGAGAAAAAATTAAATAAAGCTTCTGCAATTGTTTTTTCTCCGGGACCAGGATCTCCAAAAGATTATCAGATAACCTCAAAAATCTATAAAAAATTTAAAAATAAAAAAAAAATTATTGGAATTTGTTTGGGTTTTCAGCAGATACTTCATTGTGAAGGTGGAAAAATTGTTGAACAAAATAAAATATATCATGGCTATCAATCAAAAATTAAAGTTGTATCTAGAAATTCTTTATTTAAGAAAAATACTAATTTTGTAGTAGGCAGATATCATTCATTAAAATTAAAAGAACCTTTTAAAGCAAAAAATTTTGACATCACAATGAGATGTGCTAATTCAAATGTTGCGATGGCAATTGAAAATAACAAAGAGAAAATTTATGGTTTTCAATTTCATCCAGAATCTTTTTTAACAATAAATGGTAACTTACTTATTAAAAAAATCTTATCGGCTTAAAGATTATAAAGAAATTGAATTTAATGATCTTTGGGGTGATCATGGTGTGTTCACAACGATGTGGTTATTTGACAAACCACAAAAAATTTTATTTTTTGATCAACACATAAATAATTTAATAAAATCTACAAAAGTCTTTAAAGTTTATAAAGCAGATTTAAAATTGAATATTTTAAAAATTTTGAAAGAGATAATAAATCCAAAAATTAAATATAATCACTTGTTAAGAGTAGCAATAAACAAAAAGACATTATCTGTCTCTATAAGAAAAAGAATAAAGCCAAAATTAGATTTTACTTTAAATCTGGTAAATCTTAAAAGAGCCAAACCTGAATATAAAAATTTAAAATATAAACAAATTTTAAAATATCTTTCAAAATTAGATAATTCAAAAAATGATATAGGCTTATGTGTAAAAAATAAAGTTTTTGAAACTGGAACTTCAAATTTAGTTTTTATAAAGAAAAATAAAATATTTTTTCCAAGAAATAATTATTATAAAGGAATAACATTTAAATTTTTTAAAAATAAATTTAAAAAATTTTATTATACAGATATTAGAATTAATACATTGTCTGAATTCGATGAAATTTTATTAATAGGCTCTGGAAAAGGGGTTGCGTCAGTTAAAAATATTAAGAATTATGCCTGGTCAAGAAAAAGTATGAAGTATTACAAATTATTTTCATCTACGTATTTAAAAGCAATTCAACAAAGTAAAAAATATTAATGATAAGAGATCCAAATAATCCTTGCTTATTTTGTAATGCAAAAGAGAGTGGTATTGCTGCAGAAAATGAATTTGCATACGCAAGTTATGACTCTTATCCGGTTTCAGATTTTCATTGTCTTATTATTCCCAAAAGACATGTAAAAGATTATTTTGAAATGAGTGATGAAGAATTGTTAGCTTGTAACGATTTAATTATAAAAATTAAAAATGAAATCCTAGCTAAAGATAAAACGGTTAAAGCATTTAATATTGGAACTAATGCTGGAAAAATTTCTGGTCAATCAATTATGCATTGCCATATTCATCTGATTCCAAGAAGAGAGGGAGATGTTGAAAATCCCCAAGGAGGAGTAAGATCGGTTATTCCTAAAAAACAGCACTATAAAAGAGAAAATTAGACTATTAACAAAGACAAATTGACCAATTCTTACATATTGAAGTCCTGTACAAACTAATTTAGAAAAGTGTGAAATTAACTAAAATTTAAAACTATGTTACAAAACAATCCTTTTCTAAATTTAGCTGAAGTAGTTTCACCCTATGCAATGCAATCATTCATTATTGCAATGATAGTTTTAATAGCTGTTGGAACTATAATTCAAATGATACATCATAAGAACGTTACTTACTTTTTGAACAATGCAAAAAAAGCAAAATTATCTGCTACAAAAGAATTAAGTGCAGGAGAGAAAGCGGCAATTATAGCTAAAACAACAGTTGTGGATATTGGCACAACATCAGAATTAGGAATGGGTAAAAGAAGATTAGCGCATGTATTAGGTATGTACGGAACTATTTTATTTTGGATTTCATCTGCTGTATTGATATTTGGTTATACTAGCGAAGGTTCAACAACAACTGTTTGGTCAACTTTGTGGCATGTTGGAGCGATACTTACTTGTTTAGGTGGATTTTGGTTTTGGTTTTTTTTAAGAGTAGATGTATCTGCAGAAGCTTTTCCTTGGTATAGGATTATTAAAGCAGATTTATTCGTACTAGCTCTTTTAGCTTGTTCAACATTTGGTTTAGCGTGGTCATATTTTCAATATTCAAGTCAAATGGGATTAAGTTATTTATTTCTAGCATTATTTGTAGTTGCTAACATCGTGTTATTCGGTGGAGTTTACTGGTCTAAGTTTGCTCACATGTTTTACAAACCTGGGGCAGCTATTCAAAAAAATCTAGCTGAAGCAGATGGTTCAAGAGATAATCTTCCTCCACCAGCTGATGCACCTGAACAATTTGGTTTAGGAATTAAAAGAGAAGAACCAAAACATTATTAACCATGAGATTATTTAAAAAGGAGAAAAAATAAATGTCAACTTTTGTATACATGACTAGATGTGATGGCTGTGGTCATTGCGTAGATATTTGCCCATCTGATATAATGCATATCGATGAAAATATAAGAAGAGCAAAAAATATTGAGCCAAATTTTTGTTGGGAATGTTATTCATGTGTTAAGGCATGTCCTAACCATGCAATTGATGTAAGAGGTTATGCTGATTTTGCTCCAATGGGTCACAGTGTTAGAGTAAGAAGAGAAGAAGAAAAAGGAACCATCTCTTGGAAAATAAAATTTAGAAATGGAACTGAAAAAAACTTTGTATCTCCAATTACAACAAAACCTTGGGGTGAGTTTATTCCAAAACTTGCTGATGGCGACAAACCTAATCAAGGTGAAATAAATTCACAAAGACTTTATAGAGAACCTGAAGGTTTAAATATTGATGGTGAACTTCCATCAGTTCCAAAAGAGTCTTTTAAAAAAGGAGTTTATTATTAATGGCTAAACATAAAACTCATTACGAAGAATGTGATATTTTAGTTGTCGGTGGCGGTATGGCCGGTACAGGTGCAACTTTTGAAGCAAGACACTGGGGAAGAGATATGAAAATTGTTTGTGTTGAAAAAGCAAACATTGATAGAAGTGGAGCTGTTGCTCAAGGTCTTTATGCAATTAACTGCTACATGGGAATGCAGTGGGGTGAAAACCAACCTGAAGATCACGTTAGATACGCAAGAAATGATTTGATGGGAATGGTTAGAGAGGATTTAGGTTACGACATGGCTCGTCACGTAGACTCAACAGTTCATATGTTTGATGAATGGGGTTTACCTATGATGAAAAATGAAAAAACAGGTAGATATTTAAGAGAAGGTAAATGGCAGATAATGATCCACGGTGAAAGTTACAAACCAATTGTAGCTGAAGCTGCAAAAAAATCTGCAGATAAAATTTATAACAGAATAATGATCACTCATTTGTTAATGGATGAGTCTCAAGAAAATAGAATTGGTGGAGCAGTCGGGTTTAACATGAGAACAGGTGATTTTCATGTATTTAGAGCTAAAGCAGTGATTGTTGCAGCAGGTGGTGCTTCACATATCTTTAAACCAAGAGCAGTTGGTGAAGGAATGGGTAGAACTTGGTATGCACCTTGGAGTAACGGTTCTGCGTATGCATTACCAATTGCAGCTGGTGCAAAAATGACTCAAATGGAAAATAGAATTGTTCTTTGTAGATTTAAAGATGGTTATGGACCAGTTGGTGCTTATTTCTTACACCTAAAAACATATACACAAAATGCTAATGGTGAGAACTATGAGAAGAAGTGGTATGATCAAACTAAAGAATTAGTTGGAGAGTATATTGATCATCATCCAACACCTACTTGTTTGAGAAACCATGCATTCATTCAAGAAGTTGCAGCCGGCGGTGGACCAATCCACATGGTAACAAAAGAGGCATTCCAAGACCCACATTTAGAAACTGTTGGATGGGAAAATTTTTTAGGAATGACAGTTGGTCAAGCTGTTGTATGGGCTTCACAAAATATTGACCCTAAATATACTAATCCAGAATTAACAACATCTGAACCATATGTAATGGGCTCACATGCAACATGTTCTGGAGCTTGGGTAAGTGGACCTGAAGATTTGTCACCACCTGAATATTTCTGGGGATACAACAGAATGTTAACTATTGATGGTTTATTTGGAGCTGGAGATACAGTTGGTGGAAGTGCACATAAATTCTCATCAGGATCATTTACTGAAGGTAGATTAGCAGCAAAAGCAGCAGTAAAATACATTGAAGATAAGAAAGCTGATGGTATTAAAGTTTCTGACAAACAATGTGAAGATTTTAAAACTAAAGTCTACAAACCATTAGATAATTATACAATCGGAAGAAATGAAATAACTGGAGGAACGGTTTCTCCAAGTTATATTTCACCAATTCAAGGTTTACAAAGACTACAAAAAATCATGGATGAGTATGTTGGGGGAATAACTTCAAATTACATGACTAACGGAAATATGCTAAAAAGAGGCCTTGAATTACTAGAATGGCTTCAAGAAGATCTAGAAAATGTAGGTGCTGAAGATTATCACCAGTTAATGAGAGCATGGGAGCTTAAACATAGAGCGTTAACTTCTCAGTGTGTTACAGAACATACTTTATTTAGGGAAGAAACTCGTTGGCCAGGTTACTATTACAGAGGTGATCACATGAAACTTGATGATGAAAATTGGCATTGTCTAACTGTTTCAAGAAGAGATCCAAAAACTGGTAAGTTTACAATGGAAAAAGTACCTGTGTACCACATTGTAGATGAAAAAGAGGAAAAGAAAGCTTCTTAATTTAACAGATCAAAGGAAATAAGTTGAAAGATTTACTTAATAAATCTGATGACGAAGTCTTTGCTATTGCAAAGCCTTTTTGGGAAAATCTAGTAAAATCTTCAAATCTTAAAGATTATGGTGGTTTTACGCGAGATTTTTCTACTCAAATGCTGTTTGGAGCAAATGAAGTAGAACTTGGAAAGCAATGGGCTAATAATAAGGTAATTACCAACCTTCATGATACCTACAATCCTTTTGGAACTCTTAGAAGAGGGGATCATATTACTGTATTGATTAAACAGACTAATAAAGAGCTTCCGGGCGAGTTTTTAGGAAGGTTAGTTTTAGGTGTTGAGGATAATGAAGTTAAAATCTTTGGTGCTACTATATATTAAAAAAATTTAGTCTATCAAACAAATAAATTGACAAATTTCTCGCTAATGTTATTGAGCGAGAGATGAATTTCCTCTTCTTAAAAATATCAAATAAAATTAAGCTTTTAAAACTGAGCCTAGTTAAGTTTGGAATAGTAGTTAGTTTAACTGCTTATTGGAGTGTTATTTTAGTTGGAACTTTCCTTGCTTTTAATTAAGTAAAATATTAAAAAATTAACATATATGGATGTATATTTACCGATAGCGGAAGTAAACATTAATGCTATTGAAATACTTCTTCTCAGCGCAATAGTTGGTGTACTGTCAGGATTATTTGGTGTGGGTGGAGGATTTTTGATGACACCTTTTTTAATTTTTTTAGGAGTTCCCCCTGCTTACGCCGTTGCAAATGAAGCAAATAATATTCTGGCAACTTCCGTGTCAGGCTCAACAACACATTATTTAAAAAATACATTGGATTATAAAATGGGTTTAATGATAGTAGCTGGAGGAGCTATTGGTACTTTATTAGGAATTTATACTTTTTCTTATTTTCAAAATATGGGTAAAATCGATGTAGTTATAGCTTTAGCTTACATGTACATTTTAGCAATAATTGGTTCTTTAATGTTAGTGGAGAGCCTAGGTGAGATCGATAAACAAAGAAGAAATGTTGTAGTTAAAAAAAAATTACATGTTCACTACTGGATACATGGTCTCCCATTTAGATTAAGATTTCCAAAATCAAAATTATATGAAAGCGCTTTTACTCCAATTATAATAGGTTTATTTGTTGGGTTTATTGCAGCAATAATGGGAATTGGCGGAGCGTTTATTTTAGTTCCTGCAATGATTTATATTATCGGTATGCCAACAAAATTAGTTCCTGGTACTTCATTATTTGTAACAATATTTGTAAGTGTAATAGTAACTTTTTTGCATGCTTTTAATTACGGATCAATTGATTTGCTTTTAGTTTTAATGTTAGTTGCAGGTTCGATTATCGGTGTTCAAATTGGTCAAAAGCTTGGAGAAAAAATAAATAGCAGTGGATTAAGAGCTTTATTAGCTATCTTGCTTTTGTTAGTTGGAATAGCAATGGCTTATGATACTTTTTTTGCTGAAAAAGTTGAGACAGAATTTGTAAAAGTATTAGACGATGATCTAAACTTTTTTTCAGTTTTCATTCAAAAATTTTCTCAAGAGATGCCACTTTTTTATAGTTTGTTTACTATTATGTTTGCAATATTCTTAGGAGTAGCAGCAGCTTTTATTAGAAGATTTTTTTCAAATTTAAGAAAAAAATTAGCAGTACCTGCTAATAAGTAATTATATTAGTAAAAAATTCTATACAAAAAATACTCACAACTCCAACTGTGGTCATTCCAATCAAACCTACAACAAAAGGTTTATAGCCCATTGATTTTATATCTCTAAAATTTGTTGATAATCCAATTGCAGCCATTGCCATTGTAAGAAATACTTTAGATGAAGATTTAATTATACCAATAGTGTCAGTCCAAATTTGATTGGCACTATCTAATAAGTAATAATCACCTATGTTTCTTACTATTATCATGCCTACAAATCCAAGTACAAAATAGGGAAAAATGCTTATTATTGAATAATTTTTTTTAACAACATTTCCTCTATTATATAAAAATGCAAAAAGAGGTATCATTATTACTAAAAAAGTATTTCTTATTAATTTTGTTACAGTTGCTATATTTAATGTTTCTGGGCTATTAAATTGCTGTTCATAAATTAATCCTGCTGCTGCTACTTGAGATGTTTCATGAATAGATGTGCCAAGAAAAAGTCCAACTAATAGAGGTTCTGCATCAAAATAAAAATTTGCGAAATAGGGATAAACAAGCATTGAAAAAATGCCAAATAAAGTCATGTTTGCGATTGCGTATGATACCTCACTTTTATTAGCTTTTATAACTGGAGCAGTTGCCATAATCGCAGTCGTACCACATACTGTTGACCCAATTGAAATTAGATAAGCCATTCTAGTAGGTATCTTTAATTTTTTAATAACAAGTTTTATTACCACTAAAACACTTACAATGCAGATGATGATTAGTGGAATTGCTATAGTTCCAAATTTTAAGAATTCAAAAGGTTTTAATTGTATTCCTAAACAGATAATTCCAAGTTTTAAAATATTTTTTTGAGTAAAATCTAAACCAATTAAAAATAATTTTCTGATTTTGAAAATGTTTCCAAGTATCATTCCAATTAAAATAGCAAACATCGCAGTAGATATTGGACTTTTGTCGTAACCTAATAACTCAATTCCAATTACATTATTTATTCCTTGAGAAAGAGAGTATAAAATAAAAGCCAGTACAATCCCTGGTATTACTACCAACTTTTTTTTTATAGACATTATACCTTATTAATAATTATGCACTTCTATAAAGTTTAGTCATAACAAACTCTCTATGACCTAAAGCTTCTGCACAAGTTAGTCTTCCATTTGCAACTCTTAGAGTTGTTTCTATCAACTTATCTCCTGCTTCTGACATGTTCATTTCTCTAGATAGAATTTTTGAAACGTCACAATCAATATGTTCACCCATACCTTTTACAGTTAATGGATTAGCTGTTAATTTTACAACTGGTTCAATTGGATTTCCAACAATATTACCTTGTCCAGTTGGAAACAAATGTATATTAAATCCAGCTGCTGCTTGAAGAGTTACACATTCAGCTGCTGCTGAAGATGTATCCATAAAATAAAGTCCTTTACCTTTTTTTGGTTCTTCCGCTGGTTCTAAAACATCAACAAATTTCCTTGATCCAATTTTTTGAAAATTTCCAAAAGCTTTTTCCTCAATTGTAGTTAAACCTCCAGCAATATTTCCAGCTGTTGGTTGACTTTCTGAAAGATCATCTGTTGCTTCTTTTAAAATGAAATCGTTGTATGCACTCCAAGTTTTCATAAACTTATCTGAAGCCTCCTTTGTTGCACCTCTAGTAGCACAAACTTTTTCCGCTCCGGTTAATTCAGAAGTTTCACCAAAACATAAATGAACTCCTAATGGCTCAAGTTTATCCATTAAGTTTCCTACAGTAGGATTTGCTGCTAAACCAGATGTAGTATCAGACTCTCCACATTTTACCGAAATCCATAAATCACTTATTGGACATTCTTCTCGCTGTTTTTCAGATGCCCACATCACAAATTCTTGAGCTTTTTTTGAAGCTTTCATTACTGTTCCAATGTCACCAGTTCTTTCAATATGAAAACCTTCAACTGGCTTCCCAGTTTTTGCAATTCCATCAACAATTTTTTTTGTCCATTTTGGCTCAATACCTATTACAATCACCGCGGCAACATTTGGGTTGCTTCCAGTTCCTATCATTGTTCTAAAATGTAGTTCTAAATCAGCACCAAATTGCAATCTTCCGTAAGAGTGTGGCAATGCAATTGTCCCTTTAATGTTATTTGCTACAGCTTCTGCACATGCATTTGAAATATCGTCTACTGGCAAGATAATCACATGATTTCTTGTTCCAACTCTGCCATTTTCTCTTTTATAACCTAAAAAACTCTTTGGAATTTCCATATTACTACCACTTCTTTGTTTTAACATTGTGAACATGAACGTGTTCACCTTTTTTGATTGATTTAACTACTTTACCAATATCATGACCGTATTTGAGAATCGTATCACCTTCGTTTAGGTCAGTCATTGCAATTTTGTGCCCTAAAGGTATTTCATCTACTGATTGTATATTTACTGTGCTGTCATTTTCCATTATCCAGCAAGAACAATCTTGTTTTGGAGTTATTTTTTCAATAACAACTACTCCTACGTTGTCTTTTTCATCGTGAATTATGATATCTGTTGCCATATATGTTGTGTCGAAATGTTTGTTTGAATTTCCCAAAATCTTATATATTAATCACAAAAATTAACAAACAGTTTTTAAAAAAAGAGACTAAATTTAAAGAGAGGTTACACTAAATTATGACTAAAATGACAACTGAAGAAGCTTTTGTAAAAGTTTTACAAATGCATGGTATTGAGCATGCTTTTGGTATTATTGGATCAGCGTTCATGCCAATTTCAGATATATTCCCTGACGCAGGTATAACATTTTGGGATGTTGCTCATGAAACTAATGGTGGGTTAATTGCTGACGGTTACACAAGAGCCACAGGAAAAATGTCAATGGTCATTGCACAGAATGGTCCTGGGATTACTGGTTTAGTAACTCCAATAAAAACTGCTTACTGGAATCATACACCTCTTTTATTAGTTACACCACAAGCTGCAAATAAAACTATGGGCCAAGGTGGTTTCCAAGAAGTTGAGCAAATGAATTTATTCAAAGATATGGTTTGTTATCAAGAAGAGGTAAGAGACCCATCTAGAATGGCAGAAGTGTTAAACAGAGTAATCGAGAAAGCTATAAGAGGATCTGCACCTGCCCAGATTAATGTTCCAAGAGATTATTGGACACAAGTTATTGATATTGATCTTCCACCAATCGTAAGATTAGAAAGACAAGGTGGTGGATCTGAAGCTATAGATAAAGCTGCTAACTTACTTTCAAATGCAAAATTTCCAGTAATCCTCTCAGGAGCTGGTGTTGTAATTGGAGGAGCAATTGAGGCTACTAAAAATCTAGCTGAAAAATTAGATGCACCTGTTTGTTCTGGTTACCAACATAATGACAGTTTTCCAGGCAGTCATCCTTTAGCAGTAGGCCCTTTAGGTTACAATGGTTCAAAAGCTGCTATGGAATTAATTTCAAAAGCTGATGTTGTATTAGCTTTAGGAACAAGATTAAATCCTTTTTCAACTTTACCAGGTTATGGAATTGATTATTGGCCAAAAAATGCAAGTATTATTCAGGTAGATATTAATCCAGATAGAATTGGTCTAACTAAAAAGGTAACTGTAGGTATCAGTGGTGATGCAAAATTAGTTGCAGAACAAATTTTAGCTAAACTTTCATCAAGCGCTGGTGACACTGACAGACAAACAAGAAAAGATTTAATTCATCAAACAAAATCTGCATGGTTGCAAAAACTTTCAAGTTTAAACCATGAAGAAGATGATGAAGGTACAGTTTGGAATAAAGAAGCAAGAGAAAGAGATGCTGATAGAATGTCACCCAGACAAGCTTGGAGAGCAATACAAGCTGGTATGCCTGATGATGTTATTATTTCAAGTGACATTGGAAACAATTGTGCAATTGGAAATGCTTATCCAACTTTTGAAAAAGGAAGAAAGTATTTAGCACCAGGTTTATTTGGCCCATGTGGTTATGGTTTTCCATCTATTTTAGGAGCAAAAATTGGTTGCCCAGATACACCAGTTATTGGTTTTGCTGGAGATGGAGCTTTTGGTATTAGCATGAATGAAATGAGTTCATGTGCTAGAGAAGAGTGGCCAGCCATAACAATGGTGATTTTTAGAAATTATCAATGGGGAGCTGAAAAAAGAAATACTACTCTTTGGTTTGACAATAACTTTGTTGGAACTGAGCTTGATCCAGAATTAAGTTATGCAAAAGTAGCTGATGCTTGCGGTCTTAAAGGGGTAACTGCAAGAACAATGGAAGAGACTACTAATGCGATCAAGCAATCATGTGAAGATCAAAAAAAAGGAATTACTACTTTTATAGAAGTAGTTTTAAACCAAGAGTTAGGTGAACCATTTAGAAGAGATGCGATGAAGAAGCCAGTAAGAGTTGCTGGTATCAACAAAGCAGATATGAATAAACAACCTTCATTAAACTCTTAATTCTTTAAAAAATTTATCAATTATCGTAAAGTCACTTCATGGAAGTGACTAACGATAATGGTTGTGGTTGGATCAAAGATCTTAATCCTAGACAAAATATCAAAACTTTAAGTGATAATTTATCAACTAGTTGGCTTATCGTTGGAGCTGGTTTCACAGGTTTATCTGCTGCTAGAAAGTTGGGTGAAATATTCCCAAAGAAAAAAATTATTATTGTTGATGCTCAATTAGCAGGAGATGGAGCAAGTGCGAGAAACTCTGGTTATCTAGTTGATACAACTTTAAATGACGGTTTCACGTCTAATAAAGAGTTAGAAAGTTATAAAAAAAAAGCAGACATATATGATTTAGGAATTAAAGCTGTCAAAAATTTTATCAAAGAATATCAAGTTGATTGTGATTGGAATGAGTGTGGAAAATTTTTTGCGTCTTCAAGAACAGAAGATTTAACAATATTAAATAATTTTTCAAATACTTTAGAAAAACTAGGTTATGAACATTATATTCTCAACAACGAACAATTAACTAATAGATTGGGTACAAATTTTTATAATGTAGGTTTGCATACCAAGGGTGGTATATTATTACATCCTGGAAAACTTGTAAGAGCAATGGTTGATACATTACCAAAAAATATTGAGCTATATGAAAACTCTTCATTATTTGAATGGTCTAAAGAAAAAGATTTTATTAATTGTAAATTTAAAAATAATACAATTAAAACAAAAAAAATAATTTTTGCGACCAATGGTTTTTTAAGATCATTAGGTATTAAAAAAAACTATAATTTTCCAATTACTCTTACAGCAAGCATGACAAGACCATTAACTGATAATGAATATGAAAATATAGGAAACCCAAAAGAGTGGGGTGTTCTTCCTATTAGACCTATGGGTGCTACAATTAGAATGACAAAAGATAGACGAATCTTAATCAGAAATACAGCAGAGTTACGCAATCCAATGAAAATGTCTCAATCAATTTTAAATCAAAGATATTTAAAACAAAAACTAGGAGTTAAAAAAAGATTTCCTCAACTTCCCGATGATATTATTCAATCTACTTGGTCAGGTATAGTTTCAAGAACAAGAAATAGTTCTCAGATATTTGAAAAAATAGATGATAATATTTTTGTAGGCGGTTGTTATAATGGTTCTGGAATAGGTGTTGGAACATTATTTGGAGAACAAATTGCCCTTAAAGCAGTTGGACAAAACACAAAAGAAATTGAAACTATCGAATTAAGAAACAAACCAACTTGGTTACCACCTGAACCTTTTTTAAGTATAGGTGTAAGAGCAAGACTATTCTATGAAAGAATAAGAGCAACTACAGAAGTCTAATTTATGATTGCTTTAACTGAGCCAAGTTTATCTATCTTACCTTGATAGAGACCTTTACCTAAAATTGGAACAACACCAACTGTTGATCCAGTAAATACATAAAAATCTTTTTCTAAATTAATCTTATCTTTTTTTAATTTATTAAGAACAAATCTTAGAGAGTTAACTGGGTTTACATAAACTGTATTAGTATTTCCATCCACAGATTGATTTATTTTTTTGTTTTGAATGTTTGTTTTTAAATTTTCAATATTTATTTTCTTATACTTTTGCTTCTTTCCTATTAAAAATTTAACATTACATCCAAAATCACTACATAAATCTCCAAAACCAGTTACACCCTTTTTTTTCTGTCTGTACCCAATTACTTCAATGCAAGGAGCCATATGAGAAATATATTTAGTTACATTTTTCATTGTAATTTTGCCCTTAGATTTAAAAAATTCCTTTTTAACTAAATAACAAACCTCAAGTTCTATGCCTAAAGTGGATTTATTAATTTTAATTTTTTTTCCAGAAATATCAAAATTTCTTTTAAATATTGAAGCATAAAATGGCTCCTTCTCTTTGAATTTTTTCATTAATGGAAATCCAGTCCCAGCAGCTTTAAACCCAATAATTGGATCTTTAACTTTGCTCTCACAAAGTTTTCTAAATTTTTCAGCATCTTTTAATTTTTTGGTGAATTTTAAAGGTAATGGAGAAATAATTTTATTTTTTAAAAAGGCATTTACTAATTTATCAGAAGTTTTTTCTATTAATGTTTTCATGGGAAATTTTTAGTTTATTACAGACATCGGATCAAGTCTTGTTTGAAACCAATTTATTCTAAAATCTAAATGAGGTCCTGTGGATCTACCTGTTGAACCAACAGTTCCAATTATGTCTCCTTGATTAACTTTATCTCCAACATTCACATTAATCGTTTCTAAATGTGAATAAATTGAAGAAATACCATGTCCATGATCCATAATAATTGTGCCACCCGTGTAATACAAATCTGACTCAGCCATTGTAACAACTCCTGTTGCAGAAGACTTTATTTTGGTTCCTTTTTTTGCAGCTATATCAATTCCATAATGAGGCCATTTAGGTTTTCCATTTAATATTCTTTGACTACCGTAAACACCACTTATTATTCCATCTACAGGCATAATAAATTGATCTTTGAAGAAAATTAGATCTGAATTTATAGCTCTTGCTTCTCCAATTTTATTATTTTCTGCTTTAATTCTTTTATATACAGACTCAGGCGGAGTAACTTTGTTTTCAGGAAGACCATCTATTCTTTGTATATTATATTCTCTTTTTAAAACTCTTTTAGTTATGGTTTCTCTTTTATCATTATAAATTTTTGTAATTAAAATGTCATTTTTTCTATCTCTATCCAAGCCAAAAACAAAGAAACCATCTTTAGAAACTCTAACTTCTTTTTTGCCAATAATTATTTTTGTACCAGTTTCAGTTTTGCCTGTAATAAAATGACCTTGAATAAATTTACCATTAAATTCAATAGAATGAGAGGAGGTTATAAATAATAAAAATAATATAAATGATATTTTTTTCATCTCTATTTAGCTGTCCATCCTCCATCAATTATAACCGAGGTACCCGTTATCATGGAAGCGGCATCTGATGCTAAGAAAGTAATTGCTGTAGCAACATCACTTTCAGTTGCAATTCTTCCTAATGGAATATTAGATAAAGCGTATTTTTTAAAAGATTTGTTAGCTAAATATTTTTTTGCCCTAGGTGTTGCAACAAATGTAGGACAAACACTGTTTACCCTTATATTTGATGCGGCTAAATCTATAGACATTCCTTTAGTTAAACCTTCTAATCCAAATTTAGTCATACTATAAACTGTTCGATTAGGACCACCAACTAATCCAAACATTGATGATGTATGTATGATGCTTCCACCTATATTTTTTCTATTTTTAAGTTTCAACATTTTATCAGTACACAATTTTGCCATGTTAAACGCAGATTTGGTATTTACCTCTAATAATGTTTCTAAAGAAGATTTTTTAACACTTAAAAATGGTTCTGGTAAATTTGTACCAGCGTTATTGACCAAAACATCAACTCTATTAAGACTGTTGATAATTTTTTTTATTTCTTCATAATTATTAACATCACAAGAAAAACACTTTATTCTTCTTCTTAGTTTTTTCTTCAAAGAGCTTAGTTCATTTTTATTTCTTCCAATTGCCACAACATTTGCACCTACTTGATGTAAAGCTATTGCTGTAGATCTTCCTATGCCTTTAGTTGCACCTGTTACAACTGCAACTTTATTTTTTAAATTGATATTTTTAAGGTATTTACCCATTATTGCGCGGTCCAACCACCATCAACCATCAAAGACGTTCCTGTTATTGAATTTGAACTATCTGCTGCCAAAAAGGCAACAGCAGTTGAAACATCATTTTCTTGAGCAACTCTCCCAAGAGGAATATTTTTAATCATTTGTGCTTTAAATTTTTTGTTTTTAAAAAAAGCTTTAACCATAGGTGTTTCAACAAAAGTGGGGCAAACACTATTTACTCTTATGTTATATTTTCCAAGTTCTAGAGCCATTCCTCTTGTTAAACCCTCTAAGCCAAATTTAGTCATATTATATACACTTCTTATTGGTGCACCAACTCTACCAAGTTGAGATGACATGTTGATTATTGATCCTCCAACTTTTTTTCTATTCTTTAATTGAACCATTTTTTTTGAGCAAAGTTGAGCGACATTAAATGAAGCTTTCATATTTAGTTCGACTAAATACTCCATATTTTCTTTTTTAATTTTAGTGAAATGCTCTGGTCTGTTGTTACCAGCATTATTAACTAAAATGTCTAATTTATTAATTATATTTAATATCTGTTTGAATTTATCTAAATCTGTTACATCACATTCAAATTTTAAACATGATCCTTTAGTTTTTTTAATTTCTTTTTCTACTTTAGTAAGATCTGAAAGTGTTCTGCTTATAATAATTACTTTTGCGCCAGCTTCCGCAAGAGCAATTGCGCAAGCTTTTCCAATACCTTTTCCAGCTCCAGTTACAATTGCTGTTTTTCCTGAGAGATTTATTTTTTTAAACATTAAATATTATTTTAATATCTGTATAGATTAATTGAACTGCAACAATTAAAATTGCAAACAAACCAACCCAAGCAATCCATTTATATTTCTTTATCCAACCAGATATTAAATTTGCTGCTGTTGCCATTAAAACTATTGATAGAGCTAAACCAAAAATTAGTAAGCCGTAATGATCGCCAGCAGCACCAGCAACGCCCAAAACATTGTCCAAGCTCATTGTAAAATCTGCTAATAATACTGTCCAAATAGCTTTGAGAAAACTTGAATTATCAACTTTTATATCTTCTTCTTGTTCAGCGCCTTTAATTACATCAACATAAAGTTTGTAGACTATATAAAGTAAAAGCAATCCTCCTACTAATCTTAAACCTGTAATTTGTAGCAAATAAGCTGTAAGTAAAGTTAAAATAATTCTAAGTATTACTGCACCACCAATACCCCAAAAAATTACTTTCTTTCTTTGATCTGGTGGAAATTTAGATGCAACCATCCCAATAATGATTGCGTTATCTCCTGCTAAAACAAGATCGATAAAAATTATTTGACTTAATATAGCTATCTGTTCTGGTGTGAATATCTCTGCAAACATTATTTTCCTAATATCATATCAGCACCTTTTTCTGCAATCATAATTGTGGGTGCATTAGTATTTCCAGATGTGATGTTAGGCATTATAGATGCATCAATTACTCTTAAATTTTCAATTCCATGAACTTTAAGTTGATCAGATACCACTGATGTTTCATCATTTCCCATTTTACATGTTCCAACTGGATGAAAAATAGTTTGAGCAAAATGACTAGACGCTTTAACAAGCTCTTCGTCATCTTGTAAATGTATCCCAGGTCTATGTTCTTCTGGCTCATATTTTTTAAACTCTTCTGTTTCCATAACAATTTTTCTTGCAAGTCTAAGACCATCAGCTGCAACTTTTCTATCATCTTGAGTGGATAAATAGTTCATTTTGATTTTTGGATATTCTCTACTATCTTTACTTGTGACATTTATTTCTCCTTTACTAGTTGGTCTTATGTTGGCAACGGTAGGAGTAAACGCATCGAAATCATGAAGATCTGAAGCACCAAGTTTATCAAGACTAATTGGTTGTACATGGAACTGCAAATTTGGAGTTGCTCTAGAGCTGTCACTTTTTGCAAAAGCACATAATTGACTTGCACCCATTGTCATTGGTCCTTTTCTTAAAAAAACATATTCCATTCCAATCATTAGTTTTCCAAAAATACTATTAATCTTTTTATTAAGAGTTTTAATATTTTTTACTCTATAAACAGGCCTAAACATTAAATGGTCTTGAAGGTTTTTACCCACACCAATCAAATCATTAATAACTTTTATACCTAAATTTTTTAACTTTGATCCTTCACCAATACCTGAAACTTGCAATATCTGAGTTGAGCCAATAGATCCTGCGCTTAAGATAATTTCTTTATTAGATTTTACAGTAAATGATTTATCTTTTTTCCAAAATGAAACACTTACAGCCTTTTTTCCTTCAAAATTAATTTTTTCAACATGACAGTTAGTTTCAATTTTCAAATTTTTTCTATGCTTTACTGGATTTAAATACCCAACAGCTGTGCTACATCTTAATCCATTTTTTTCTGTTACTTGAAAGTATCCACATCCAAAATTATCCCCTGTATTAAAATCATCAACACTTGGTATGCCAGTTTCCTTAGCTGCATTTCTAAATACATCTAATATAGGAAGTTTAACTCTAATATCTGAAACTGATAATGGTCCATCAACACCATGAAATTCATTTTCACCACGTTCTTGATTTTCAGCTTTTTTAAAATAAGGTAGAACGTCATTCCATCCCCAGCCAGTATTTCCTAACTGTCTCCAGATATTATAATCTTCTTCTTGTCCTCTTATATAAAGTAATCCATTTATTGATGAACTACCTCCCAATGTTTTACCTCTAGGATAGGGAATGGAAACTCCTTCCATAGTTTCATCTGGTTCTGTTTTATAACACCAATCTGTTTTTGGATTGTGCATAGTTTTGTAATACCCAACTGGAATATGGATCCATGGATATGTATCTTTTCCACCAGCTTCAATTAATAAAACTTTGTTATTAGGATTTTCAGATAACCTATTTGCAAGAACACAACCCGCAGAGCCTGCTCCAAGAATGATATAGTCAAATGTGTCCATTGATTGAACACTTATAGTGATAAATATCAAAATTTCTACATTAGAATCTTTTTAATCTTTAGTTTGTGCCAATTTAACACTTGTAGTCTTATTTTATTTTTGAGAGGTTATCGACTTTATATATATAAAAAACTTAAAGGGGAAAAATAAATATGAAAAAAATCATATCATTAGTTGTAGGAACTCTTCTTTTAACTGTTATGTCAGTTACAGGAGCGAATTCTGCACAAACTCTTAAGTGCCAAACTGTAATTAGTGCAAAAGCTGATGAAGTAAAAATGTTAAAAGATTTTACTGACACAGTAACTGAACTAACTCAAGGTTCACTTAAGTTTGAAATTATGCCAGCGGGAGCAGTTGTTGGTGTAAAAGAAACTCTAGACGCTGTAGACAAAGGTTTGATCGATTGTGGTTTCGCTTGGACTCACTATTGGTCAGGTGATCACCCAGCTGCAATGTTATTTGGTTCGCCAGTAGCGGGCGCAGGTGTTGGTATTGATAACATCGCGTTCTTATCTTGGTTCCAATATGGTGGTGGTAAAGAGCTTTACGACCAATTATGGAGCGAGATGGGAAGAGACATTAAAGGTTTCATGTTACAACCAGTTGGTCCTGAAGCTTTAGGTTGGTTCAAAGAGCCAATTAACAGCATGGCTGACTTTAGAAAATATAAGTTCAGAACTCCTCCTGGAATTCCTGGTCAAACTTATAAAGATATCGGTGTAGCATCTGTTGCAATGGGTGGTGGAGATATTCTACCAGCTCTTGAAGCAGGAACTATTGATGCAGCAGAATGGTGTTGTCCAAAGCCTGATATGGTTTTCGGTTTACACAAAGTTCTAAAAAATTACTACTTACAAGGTCTTCACCAAGTAGTAGTAAACGCTGACTTCTACTTAAACGGTAGCAAATATAAGAAAATGTCTGCAATCGAGAAGAAAGCTTTAGAAGTAGCTGCAAACGCTTCTTTATCTAAATCAATGAGTTACAGAATATATGAAAACGGAAAAGCACTTGCTGAATTAACAACTAAGCATGGTGTAATCTTACAAGATACTCCGTCTGATTATTTCCCAGCATATATGGCTGCTGCAAAAGCAAGTTTAGAAAAAAATGCTTCTGAGAACGCATTCTTTAAAAAAGTATGGGACTCTCAAAAAGCATTTGCTGATATTGCAGTACCTTTCTGGTCTGGATCTCAAATGTCAAATGCTAAGCTAGGAATGGCTCACGCAGAGACACTGAAGTAATATTCAGTAAGTAATTATAACTAAAGCGGATGATAAATCCGCTTTAGTTTTTTTTTAAAAAAATTCTTATGGCTGAAGAACTAAATAAATTAGATATTACAGATGAAATGATCGCTGAAAGGCGAGGTGGTTCTGGAAAAATGCCAAGTGATATGCCTAATTGGATGGCATCGACCATTATAAATATTGATAAGCTTAGTAAAATTATTGGTAACATAGTTTGTTGGATTACTATGCCATTAATTTTTGCAATGGTTTACGAAGTATTAGCAAGAAAATTATTTAATGCTCCTACAATGTGGGCTTATGACATGAGCAGATTTATGTATGGTGCGCTCTTTATGTTGGGTGCAGGATATGCTCTCTCAAAAGGTGTTCATATTAGAGCAGATTTTTTATACAGAAATTTCAAAACAAAAACGCAAGGCACAATAGATTTTTGGTTATATCTTTTATTTTATTTTCCTGGCTTAATTGTCTTTTTGTACATGACAACAGGTTTTGTTCAGGAGTCTATAATGAGAAGCGAAAAAGGAATGGATACAGCCTGGATGCCATTAATGTGGCCTATCAAAGCTTGCTTGTGGTTTGGAATATTATTTTTATTAATTCAAGGTGTTTCAGAGATATTAAAAAGTTATTGGGCTTCAACGAAAGGTAAATGGCCAGGAGACGAGGAATAAATGTTAGCAGAGTTTATAGATCCAGCAATACTTGGTTTTATTCTAATTGGAGTAATGTTATTTTCGATATTCGTTGGTTTTCCAATTTCATTTACTCTTATCTTTCTAGGATTTGTATTTGGTTATTTAGGTTTTGGAAAACTAGTCTTTTATTTAATGACCTTGCAATTCTCAATGGTCATGACCGAACAAACCTTGGCGGCCGTCCCGCTCTTTGTCTTTATGGGTATTATGATGGAGCAATGTGGTTTGATGGAAAGGTTGTTTTCTGCGTTTCAATTAATCTTAGCTAAAGTTAGAGGATCACTTTATTACGCAGTTTTATTTGTTTCAGTTATTTTTGCAGCTGCAACGGGAATTGTTGGAGCATCCGTTACAATTCTTGGAATTATGGCAGCAAAATCAATGAATAGATCTGGTTATGATGTAAGACTTGCAGCAGGAACCATTACTGCTGGTGGTACTTTAGGAATTTTAATTCCACCAAGTATTATGCTTGTAGTTATGGGACCTATCATGGAAATTCCAGTAACTGATTTATTTGCAGCAGCAATATTACCAGGTGTATTGCTTGCAGTTTTATATGCTGGATACACTACAGTTAGATGTATGATCAATCCAAAGTTAGGACCAGTGTTACCTCCAGAGCTTAGAGCTACTAGTATGAAACATGTTTGGATAGAATTTTTCTTAGGACTTGTTCCTCCTGCAGCCCTAGTATTCGCGGCCCTTGGAAGTATTTTATTTGGATTTGCAACACCAACTGAAGCAGCTGGTTGTGGAGCAATGGGTGCACTTTTATTAGCGATTGCATATAAAAAATTAACTTTAAAAAAATTACAAGACTCTCTTGTTAAAACTTTAGAAATATCCGCATTAATAATGGTTTTAGTTGCGGCGTCCAATTTCTTTGGTGCTGTGTTTTCAAGATTGGGTACTCCAATGTTGCTTACAGACTTTTTATTGAGTCTAGAAATGAATAAATATTTAATATTAGCAATAGTAATGGTTGTAATATTTTTGCTTGGATGGCCATTAGAATGGGTTCCTATTGTTATGATTATTGTTCCTATTATTTTACCTTTAATCGAAGCTTTAGGATTTAATCTAACTTGGTTTGCAATACTCGTTGCTGTAAATCTCCAAACCGCCTGGCTATCACCTCCAGTAGCATTGTCTGCGTATTTTTTAAAAGGAGTTGTTCCTGAATGGGATTTAAAAGATATTTATTACGGAATGATGCAGTTTATGGTTATTCAAGTAATTGGACTAATTTTAATTATTATGTTTCCTAAAATTGCGCTTTGGTTACCTAGTGTTCTTTACGCATCGTAAAATTTAGATTAAAAAATAAGTGTGTCAAAATCTAATAAAAATGATTTGGTTAATTGGGAGCTTGTAGCAACAAACCCAAGAGATAAAACTTGGGATTGGAAAGATCTTTTTTATTATTGGGGAGTAAATATACAAAGTGTGATTGGCTTCTCATTAATTGCCTCTTTATATTTAATTTATCAACTTAATACTCTTGTAGTTCTATTTGGCTCAATTATTGGATCAATTTTAGTTTGGTTATTTTCAAACATTATTGGAAAACCTTCCCAAACTCACGGATTGCCTTTTGTAGTATTGTTAAGAACCTCTCTTGGTCATAAAGGAGCAAAATTCTTTGGCTTTTTAAGATTTCTTGTTGGTGTATTTATGTTTGGAATTCAAACATATTTTTTATCTAAATCAATTAGTTACATTATAAGAATTATATTTTTTTCTATTGATAATGAGTCTTTAAATAAAGATATATTTTTATTTTTTCTATCAGGCTTGAATATAATTGATTGGTTTTCAATTATATTTGTCATTATCTTACAAACTTATTTTTTTAGATTAGGTGTTTTTTATAGTAAAAAAATAATGAAGTTTTCAGCTTTGTTTGTTTACATTGGTTTAATATTTTTTTTCTTAATTGTATTTTTTAATGACTTCAGACTTACATCTAGCGTATTTTTAAAAAATTTAAATTTTGCAAATTTTGCTACCACACAAAATATAATTCCAATTTTAACAGTAGCAGGAACTATATTTGCTTATTTCTCTATAATAATTTTAACTTTTGGAGACTTTTCAAAAAATTTAAAAAATGAAAAAGAATTAAGTAAAGGAAATTTAACTATTTTATTAAATCTAATTATTTTCTCTTTTTTTGCTGCATTTATAACAATTGGTTCAGATATATTTTTAAAAGATGATGCAAATAGTATTGTAAAAATATTGACTAATCCAACAGATATAATTGGAAAATTTGACAATATATTTATTACTTTAGTTGGATTGGTATTCATAATTATAGCTTCAGCATCAACAAATCTAGTAGCTAACTTTATTCCAAGTCAATTTACATTAATTAATTGCTTTCCTAAAAAAATTAATTTGAATTATTCAAGTTATGTAATTGCTGTTGTTGGTTTATTTATTGGAATTTTATGGCTACCTTTTTTTAGCCAGATTGGAATATTAGCTTTTATTGATACCTTTGCTTCTTTCTTTGGACCTCTATTTGGCTTAATGGTTACAGATTATTATTTATTGAAAAACAAACAGCTTATAAGTAAAGATATTTTTTCTTTAGAAGAAAAGTCATCCTACAACTACTCAAATGGATGGAATTATACAGCAGTTTATTGTCTTGTTTTAGGTTTTGTTTTTTCAGCATCAACAATTTGGAATTTCAATTTAATGTATTTTCAACCTTATTCATGGATTATTGGTGCATTTATAACTTCTTTAACTTATTATCTATTAGCAAAAAAATAATATGAAAGCATTAGTATACACAGGCACTCAAGAATTAGTTTACCGTGAAGAACAAAATCCAATAGAAGTTGATGGTGAAAGTATTTTAAAAGTACATGCGTCTGGAATTTGTGGTTCAGATATGCATGCATATCATGGTCATGATGAAAGAAGAATTCCACCATTGATCCTTGGTCATGAAGTAAGTGGTGAAGTTCAAAATGGAAAATATAAAGGCAAAGATGTTGTTCTAAATCCTTTGATAACCTGTGGAAAATGTGAATATTGCACAACAGGAAGAGAACACTTGTGTCCGAGTAGAATAATCCTAGGTATGAATAGACCTATAGAAAGACAAGGTGTTTTTGCAGAATTTGTTTCAACACCTGACAAAAATATTTATGAAATTCCAGACGGGTTAGATAAAAATGAAGCTCCAGTAGCAGAACCTACAGCTGTATCATTGCACGCTGTTCTTATTGGAGAACAAGCATTAAAAAAACCACTATCTGAATGCAGGACTTTAATTCAAGGTGGCGGTGCTATAGGTTTGCTTTGTGGCTTGATACTTTCAAAAATTAAAGGAAATAAAAATATAATTTTATCTGATCCTAACAAACTAAGATTAGATGAGTGTTCAAAATATTTAGATGCAAAATTTGTTGCGCCAAATGATAAAGAAATTCAAAGTAATGGTTTTGACATTGTCTTTGACACTGTAGGACTTGAAATCTCAAGACAACAAGCAATTGAAGTTGTTAAGCCTGGAGGAACAATTATTCATATAGGATTAACTCAACCTGCTGGAACGTTTAATTTTAGAAAAATGACCCTTCAAGAAGTTACAGTCATTGGTACTTATTGTTATACAAATAAAGATTTTGAGCAAACTTTATCAATTTTATCTAAAAAAGAGATTGGCCCATTAGATTGGATCGAATTTAGAGATCTAAAAAATGGCGGAGATGCTTTTAAGCAAATTCACGATGGAACTTGTGTTGCTCCAAAAATTATTTTGTTACCTTAGACTGATATGTCTGGGTTTTACTGTATTTTGCTCTACTTAACTTAAATTCGTCAGACATAATTGGTGCGAATAAAATTACTGACCAATACAATAAAAGAATAAAGATAGAGATTGTTTTCATGAATATATATTTAAGCTACGATGATGATGAATGAATGTTTAAATTATGTCTAAATGTTGAAAATTAATTTTTATTTTATATAAGCCTTAGATGCTTAAAAAATTAATTTTAATTTTTACTTTGATAACCATTTCATCTTTTAGTCATAGCGAAATTGTGAAGGTTTTTGAGTTTACAGAAGATGAGCTAGCTGGCTTAGAAGAAAAGAAGGTTAGAGGGGCAAAAAATAAAACAAATTTTTCTGTTGGAGTTAATGAAAAGGGCAATTTTTTAACAGCAACTTCAAACAATGGTGGGTCAGGAATTGGAAAAAAGATAGAAATTGACCTCGAAAAAACACCTTTTTTAAACATTACATGGAAAGTGGAACAAGGGTTAAAAGGCATTGATGAGAGAAGTAAAAAAGGTCATGATTTTGCTGCTAGAATGTTTGTGGTTAAAAAAACAGGAGCAACTCCATTGTCGAATAGAGCAATAAATTTTGTGTTTTCAAGTAATGAAAATCTCAATGAATATTGGCCAAGTCCATATTTCAGTAAATCAATTGATTATGTTTTGTCGTCTACAAAAAATCATTCAAATGAATGGGTGACAGCCAAAACAAATGTAAAGGAATTATTTAAAACTTTACATGATTTAGATTTAAAGAAATTAGATGGTGTTGCTTTGATGGCGGACACAGATAATTCTGGATTAAGTTCAATATCCTATTATCAAAATATTTTTTTCTCAGCCAACTAACTACATCTTAAATTTTTTTTTCAATATTATCGAAAAAATTGACAATAAAATTGCCACAATAACATCTTCCAATGGACTAGCTTTTGGATAACCAAAGTTCCAAGCTATTACTAAAACTAACCAAATTGTAAAAATATTCATATCAAACGTTATATCTTAGATTGTATAAAAAATTTAATTATTTAATATAATTTATTATGCATGAAAATTTCTTTCATAAACTAAAAGTATACTATGAAGACACCGACTCCGGTGGTGTAGTTTATTATGCTAATTACTTAAAATTCTTAGAAAGAGCAAGAACGGAAGCTTTGTTTGCAATTGGATATAGTAATAAGAAAATTAAAGAAATGTTTAATTCTTTAATAATCGTAAAATCATGCAATATAGAATATAAAAAATCTGCAAATTTAGAAGATGAGTTAACAGTAAGATCATTTGTAAAAAAAGTTACAAAAACATCTTTTTTTATGAATCAGATTATTTCTAGAGAAGATGAAATTATTGTAGAAGCTCAAGTCCATCTAGTTTTTGTAAATGAAAACGGAAAACCTGTGAAAATCCCAGATGAAATTTATTCACATTTCAAACCTTATTTTTGCGATAGTATTAAAATCTAGCAATTTTTTTTGCTTTAAGAAATAAACTACAGATCATTTTTTTTGTAACAACTTTGGTATTTATATTTCTTGGGCTAGGGTGATAACAAGCAATTAATATTTTATTATCAGGCAATAAATATTCTTTTCCATGAATAAATAGAAATTTACTATTTAGACCATATCTTGATTTATAAATTTTAACACAATTATCAAAAGCAATCTTTCCAAGAGCCACTATTACTTTGAGATTTTTTAAATAATTAATTTCAGAATTAAAATAATTAGAACAATTTTTTAATTCATCTATTTTTGGTTTATCTTCTGGTGGCACACATTTTAATACATTTGTTACATAAGTTTTATTCAAATTTAATCCATCATGTAAGTGTGTTGAAAAATTTTGATTAGATATTTTTACAGAATATAAGCAATCAAATAATACATCCCCAGATTTATCACCTGTAAAAGCTCTCCCAGTTCTAGTACCTCCATGAGCAGCAGGTGCTAATCCTAAGATCATTAATTTAGCATTCTCTTTTCCAAATCCAGCTACTGGTTTACCCCAATATTTTTCATTTATATTTTGTGGTCTTTTCTCTTGAGCAATTTTGTTAATAAATTTATTTAAGCGAGGACACCTCTTGCACTTTATTATTGTTTTATTTAGTTTTTTAAATTTAATATCCATAAATGAGATTATTTAATTTAATATTAATATTTTTTTTATCATTCACAACTCCAACAATAGCAAATGATAATAATGAAATTATAGAAATTTTAAAAAAAGGTGGAAATTTAGTTTTTATAAGACATGCTTATGCTCCCGGAGGTGGTGATCCAAGTAACTTTGACATCAATGATTGTTCAACACAGAGAAATTTAGATAATAGTGGCAGAATACAAGCAAAAGAAATTGGTAAATTTTTTAAAGAAAATCAAATTCCACTTAAAAATATTTATTCTAGCAATTGGTGCCGCTGCAAAGAAACAGCTAAATTAGCTTTTAAAAATTTTGAAACAAAATCTTTTTTAAATTCTTTTTTTAGTTCAAAATTTGCTCATAATCGCAAACAACAAATGATAGATTTAAATAATTATCTTAAAAACTGGAATGGAAAGGATAATTTAATTTTTGTTACTCACTACGTCGTTATTTCAGAAGCATTAAGTTATGCGCCAGCATCTGGAGAAATAGTTGTTTCTGATAAAAATTTAAATAAAATAGGAAGTGTTAAAATAAATTATTAAAGTTATGTCTTCTAAAAGAGCAATGAAACAAGCACAAAAACAAGCATTTGCCAAACATCGTAGCAATATAACAAGTAATAGATTTAATTCTAAAAAATCTAAATTTTCAAAAAATAAAAAAAAGAATTAACTTTCTTTTTTATATCTCTCAATATTTTTACATGTAGACATTTTTGAGACACCTTCTTCGCCATTTATTACAGTTTTAATATAAATGTCTGGTGTATCTTTTTTAAATAATAATTGAGTATAAAATTGAGGATATCCCATTTTGTCAGTTAATATATTTTCACCTTCAAGATAAATAAAACTTTCTAGAGTATTTCTTTTTTTTGTACTTAAGTCCGTTAATCTATATTTTTGATAGGTTTTTTCATTATAGACATAATTTCTTGTCATTGTTTGTTTTTCTAAATCTAAAATATATTCATTTTTCAGAAAACCATCCTTATTATTCTCACATGAGCTCAGTTCTATTATTTCTGAAGAAACTAAACTCGATTTAAATATCAAAAATGATATTAAAAATATGAAATAAAAAAATCTATTGTCTTTCATCTTTTTCGACCAGAAAAAGACCAACCAATAAAAAAGCGGTCCAGATAATACCTATTAAAGCTTTTGGACTTGTATCTGCACTCCATAAATCAAGCACTAAAGCACCAAAAACTAATCCAGCAATATATATAATTATTAAAATTGTTGATTTATTCATTGATTAAATTCTTTTTAAATAAAGATATACCATTTTGAATCTTATATTCATACGATTCATTAAAACTCTCAAGTTGCCATCCAGTAAGCCTAGATTTTATTTCTTTTAAATTATTATTTTTCCATTCATCGGACGTTTCCTCTGACTTCCATATTTTTTTCTCATCATTACTACGTCCACAACCATAACAATAACCTGTTTTAGGGTCAGTTCGACATATGCTTATACACGGAGAGACAATCATTTTTTAAATATAGTAGTTATTTATATAAAAAAAATAATGTTTTTCATCAGAATTGTCATTGGACAAATTATTTCAATAATATATAAAACCTCTAAATTTTGTGGGGCGATGGCGGAATTGGTAGACGCGTTGGTCTTAGGAACCAATATGGCAACATGTGAAGGTTCGAGTCCTTTTCGCCCTACCATTAAAAAATATGAAAGTTACTGTAGAAAATAAAAAAGGTTTAAATAAAGACATCAAAGTATTCGTCGATAAGAAAACTATGGACGGATACATGGATGAAAAATACGAAGAGATTAAGGGTTCAGTAAACTTAAAAGGTTTTAGACCTGGCAAGGTTCCTAGAGAAATACTTAAAAGACAATTTGGTAAAGCTATTTTTGGTGAAGTTTTAGATAAAGTTTTAAAAGATACTTCTACTAAAGCGCTTGAAGAAAATAAGATCAAACCAGCAGGTCAACCCAAGTTAGATTTAAAAACATATGGTGAAGATAAAGATTTAGAATACGTTATCTCAGTAACAGAACTTCCGAAAGTTGAAGTTAAGTCTGTTGAAAATATTAAATTTGACGAATACACAGTTAAAATAGATGAGAAAGAAACAGATAAAAGAATTCAAGAAATAGCAAAGAACCAACCAAATTTTAAAGACGTAGATAAAGATGTAAAATCAAAAGAGGGTGACCTAGTTGTTTTTGATTATAAGGCAACAGTAGATGGAAAAGAATTTAAAGGAAGCGAAGGTCAAAATACGCAATTAACTTTGGGTAAAGATCTATTCCTAAAAGGTTTTGATAAACAATTAACTGGCGTAAAAAAAGATGAAGAAAAAACTGTTGAAGCAGTTTTACCAGAAAATTTTCCTGAAAAAGATCTAGTTAATAAAACTGCAAAATTTAATTGTAAAATTACTGCAGTTAAAAAACCAGAGCCAGTTGAAATTAATGATGAATTTGCAAAAAATTTAGGTGCTAAAGATCTTAACGATTTAAAATCACTAATAACAAAACAAATTAATGATGAATATAAAAACTCACTTGAGAGACTTTCTAAAAATCAAATATTAAAAGAAATTGAAAAATTTAAAGTTGATGAAATTCCTGAAAATTTAATTGAAGAAGAAGTTAAGATTTTATCACAAGGAATGTCAGAAGAAGACGCTAAAAAAAGTAGAAAAAATTTCGAAGACATTGCAAAAAAAAGAATTAAGGTTGGTTTAATATTGAATGAGTTTGGAGAACAAAACCAAATAAAAGTAACAGAACAAGAATTACAAGCTGAAGTTCAAAAACAAGTAAGGATGATGCCAGGACAAGAAAAAATGGTGATGGAATTTTATCAAAAAAATCCATCAGCTCTTTCAAGCTTAAGAGGAACAGTTTATGAGGAAAAAATAATTAGCCTTATCAAAGAAAAAGCTAAAGCGAATAAAAAAGAAGTAACAAAAGATGAAGCAGAAAAAATTTTAAAAGAAAGTCAAAAAGTAGAAACTGCTTCAGAAGAAAAAGATAATAAAGAAAAGACAGATACTAAAAAAACATCAGCCAAGACATCAGCTGCTAAAAAAGCTCCAGCTAAAAAAGCACCAGCAAAATCGACAAAAGCTAAACCTAAAACAAAAAAAGTTAGCAAAAAGTAAGCACAAGTTGTATAAGTAGATAGAATCAACTTATGACAACAAATTTTCCAGAACATATGAACACACTCGTTCCAATGGTAGTGGAACAATCTAGTAAAGGTGAACGAGCATATGATATTTATTCAAGATTATTAAAAGAGAGAATAATTTTTTTAACTGGTCAAATTAATGACACTGTAGCTTCTCTTGTAACTGCTCAACTATTATTTTTAGAAGCAGAAGATCCAAAAAAAGAGATTTATTTATATATTAACAGTCCTGGTGGATTAGTTACAGCTGGCCTTGGTATTTATGACACCATGCAATATATCAAACCTGAGATATCAACTCTATGTATCGGTCAAGCCGCATCGATGGGTTCTTTTTTATTAGCAGCTGGAACTAAAGGTAAAAGATTTTCATTACCTAATTCTAGAGTAATGGTTCATCAACCTTCTGCTGGATATCAAGGTCAAGCAACTGATATTGAAATTCATGCAAACGAAGTTTTATCTCTTAAAAAAAGATTAAACGAAATTTATTCAAAACATACCGGAAAATCTGTCGAAGAAATTAAATCTGCTTTAGAAAGAGATAATTTTATGACAGCAGATGTCGCAAAAGAATTTGGTTTGATCGACGAAGTAGTTGAAAAAAGACCATAATACACAATATATAGCCTCACATATCATTTGAACTTGATCTGAATGAGCCATTTATAATAAAGTAGGGATATTGATTCGATTTTAATATTTATGAACACAAATAACAAAAATATTCTTTACTGCTCTTTTTGTGGCAAAAGCCAACATGAAGTAAGAAAATTGATTGCTGGTCCAACAGTATTTATCTGTGATGAATGTGTTGAGCTATGTATGGACATTATAAAAGAAGAGAGCAAAGATACATTTGTTAAACATCAAGATGGATTGCCATCTCCAAAAGAAATTTGCACAGTATTAGATGATTATGTGATTGGTCAAGCTCATGCTAAAAAAGTATTATCTGTAGCGGTACACAATCATTACAAAAGATTAAATTATGAGAGCAAAACAAGTAAAAATGTAGAGCTTTCAAAATCAAATATACTTTTAGTTGGTCCTACAGGTTGTGGAAAAACCTTATTAGCTCAAACTTTAGCTAGAATTTTAGATGTTCCATTTACTATGGCCGATGCAACAACTTTAACTGAAGCAGGTTATGTTGGGGAAGATGTTGAAAATATCATTTTAAAATTACTTCAAGCTGCTGACTATAATGTTGAAAAAGCTCAAAGAGGAATAGTTTATATTGATGAAGTAGATAAGATAAGCAGAAAATCCGAAAACCCATCAATTACAAGAGATGTATCTGGTGAGGGTGTTCAACAAGCTTTATTAAAAATAATGGAAGGAACTGTTGCAAGTGTTCCTCCACAAGGTGGAAGAAAACATCCTCAGCAAGAATTTTTACAAGTTGATACAACAAATATTTTATTTATTTGTGGTGGTGCTTTTGCAGGCTTAGATAAAATAATTTCACAAAGAGACAAGGGTACATCTATTGGTTTTGGTGCTGATGTAAAAGATACTCAAGATAAAAAAACAGGTGAATGGATGAAAGGTTTAGAGCCTGAAGATCTATTGAAATATGGATTAATTCCAGAGTTTATTGGAAGACTACCTATGATTGCTACACTTGAAGATTTAGATGAAAAATCACTAATCAAAATTTTACAAGAACCAAAGAATTCTCTTACAAAACAATATCAAGAATTATTTAAACTAGATGGTGCTAAGCTTGTATTTAAAGACAACGCATTAAAAGAAATTGCATTAAAAGCTATTATTAAAAAAACAGGGGCTAGGGGTTTAAGATCAATAATGGAAAACATTTTGCTTAAGACAATGTATGATTTGCCAAGCATGGATAATGTTGAAGAAGTAATCGTTGATGCAAGTGCAGTTAAAGGTCAATCTCAGCCAATTATCGTTCATTCTAAGGGTGACAAGAAGTCAAAATCTGACAAAACAACAGCAGCTTAAGTTCTTAATAACTAACAAAAACCTATTGCAAATTTGGATTTAATCTCCATATTTGTAGGATGGAAGTTAAACACACATCACCATTATTACCTTTAAGAGATATAGTAGTATTTCCTAGTATGGTAATCCCATTATTTGTTGGAAGAGACAAATCTATCACAGCACTTAACGAAGTGATGAAAAAAGATAAAAAAATTATTCTTGTAACACAAAAAAATTCTGAGATAGACGATCCTAAAAAAACTGACATCTTCATGTATGGATGTGAAGGTAGCATTTTACAATTGCTTAAACTTCCAGATGGAACAGTTAAAGTTTTAGTTGAAGGAGTGAAAAGAGTTAAAATTTTAGATTTTAATGATAATGAAAAATTTATCACTTGCGAATATTCTCTATACAATGATGTTAATGAAAAAAATGAAGATTTATATCCTTTAGCTGCAACAGCCGTTAGAAGATTAGAAAAACTTACATCAATTAATAAAAAGATTTCTAATGAGACTATAAATACAATCAAGCAACTTAAGGACCCTTCACAAATTGCAGATAATATTGCTTCTCATTTGACTGCTACAATTTCTGAAAAACAACAAATATTTGAAACTGTTGATATTAAAAAAAGATTAAACGCTATAATTAAGATTATGGAAAATGAGACAAGCATAATTGGTGTTGAAAAAAGAATTAGAGGCAGAGTTAAAACTCAAATGGAGAAAACTCAAAGAGAATACTATTTAAATGAACAATTAAAGGCTATTCAAAAAGAACTTGGAGAAATAGAAGACGGTAAAGACGAAAGCACAAGTTTAAATAAAGCAATTTTAAAAGCTAAAATGCCTAAAGATGTAGAGAAAAAATGTCTACAAGAGCTTAAAAAATTAAAAAATATGAGTCCAATGTCAGCTGAAGCAACAGTTGTAAGAAATTATTTAGATTGGATGACAGAGCTACCATGGCATAAAAAAAGTGAAGTTGAAATCGATTTAGCAAAAGCATTAAACATACTTGATAAAGATCATTATGGTTTAGAAAAAATTAAAGAGAGAATTGTAGAATTTCTTGCAGTTCAAAAAAGAATGGAAAAAATTAAAGGACCAATCTTATGTTTAGTTGGACCTCCAGGTGTTGGTAAAACATCTTTAGGTAAATCGATTGCAAAAGCAACTAATAGAGAGTTTGTAAGAATTTCAGTAGGTGGCATGAGAGATGAAGCTGAAATTAGAGGTCACAGAAGAACTTATATTGGATCGTTACCAGGAAAAATTATTCAAATGATGAAAAAAGCTGGTACGAAAAATCCATTAATTTTATTAGATGAAATTGATAAAATTGGAAATGATTACAGAGGTGATCCTTCATCAGCGTTATTAGAAGCTTTAGACCCAGAACAAAATGTAACGTTCAATGATCATTACTTAGAAGTTGATTATGATTTATCAGACGTAATGTTTGTAACAACTGCTAATACATTAAACATCCTTCCACCATTATTAGACAGAATGGAAGTTATAAGATTAGCTGGTTACACTGAGGATGAAAAAATAAGTATTGCAAACAAATATCTTTTACCAAAACAAATTAAAGACAACGGCGTAAAAGAAAATGAGATGAAATTAGAGGATGATATAATTAAAGAAGTTATCCGAAGTTATACAAAAGAATCTGGTGTTAGAAATTTAGAAAGAGAAATTTCTAAATTGGCAAGAAAGGTAGTTAAAAAAGTTGTAGCTGGAGAAGAAAAAGAAGTAACGATTACAAACAAGAATTTGTCCGATTTCTTGGGTGTTGCAAAATATAAATTTGGTGAACTTGAGTCTCAGGATAGAGTTGGAATTGTTACTGGTCTTGCGTGGACTGAATATGGTGGTGAAATATTAAAAATTGAAACTGTAACAATGCCTGGAAAAGGTCGAATGCAGATTACTGGAAAACTAGGTGATGTTATGCAGGAGTCAGTGAAAGCTGCAAAATCATTTGTAAGATCAAAATGTCTTCAATATGGAATTATACCACCTTTATTTGAAAAGAAAGATTTTCATATCCATGTACCAGAAGGTGCAACACCAAAGGATGGTCCGTCTGCTGGTATAGGAATGGTAACATCAATTGTGTCATCAATTACAAATATTCCTGTGAGAAGAGATGTAGCAATGACAGGAGAAGTAACTTTGACAGGTCAAGTTTTAGCGATAGGTGGGTTAAAAGAAAAATTACTTGCTGCTCACAGAGCAGGCATTAAAGAAGTTTTGATACCAAAAGAAAATGAGAAAGATTTGGTAGACATGCCCAAAAAGATTATTGATGAAATAAAAATTACTCCTGTTGAATATGCTGATGAAGTATTAAAAATTGCTTTAACCAAAGAACTAAAAAAAACAGAGTGGGTTGAGGTAGACTTATCTAAAAAAGATGATAAATCGCAAGCAAGTATTCAATAATCAACTTTCATAATATTTTAGATATCTTTTATAATTGTTTTATAATTTTTAATTATGAAAATAAATTATCGTCCTGAAATTGATGGTTTAAGAGCTATCGCTGTTTGTGCCGTAATTCTTTACCACGCTGGTATTAAAAATTTTCAAGGTGGTTTTTTAGGTGTTGATATCTTTTTTGTAATATCAGGATATTTAATTACATCTATAATTTTAAAAGAATTAAAGCTCACTAGAACTTTTTCATTTAAAAATTTTTATGAACGTAGAATTAGAAGAATTATACCAGTTTTATTATTTGTTATCACAGCATCATTACCATTAGCCTGGCTTTATTTACTTCCTGTTAATTTTATAGAATATTCAAAATCTATTCTTTCTTCAATTGGGTTTACGTCAAATATTTATTTTTTGAATTCTGGTTTGCAATATGGCGCAGAAAGTAGTTTATTAAAACCGTTTCTTCATACTTGGTCTTTATCAGTTGAAGAACAGTATTATATTCTTTTCCCAATTATACTATTAATTATTTTCAAATTTTTTAAAAAAAATTTAATTTATTTATTAATATTTGGATTTTTTTTAAGTTTAGGCTACGCACATTATTTGAGCAAATATTTTCCTAGTCATAATTTTTATATTCTTCCAACTAGAGGATGGGAATTATTAACAGGATCATTATTGGCTTATTATGAATTAAAAAAAATCAATAAATTTAAATTTAAATTATTAAATTCCTTACTTCCTTTGATTGGAATTTTATCGATAATATTATCAATATATTTTTTAAACGATAAAATCCCACATCCATCTCTTTATACATTGGTTCCTGTAATTGGGGTTTCATTAGTGATTTGGTTTTCAAAAAAAGATGAATTTATAACAAATTTGCTTTCATCAAGAATATTTGTTGGTGTTGGGTTAATTTCTTATTCTTTGTATCTTTGGCATTATCCTATTTTTGCTTTTGATAGAATAACTGATCATAGTTTTTCAAACTTTGAATTAATAATCATTATTATTATCTTTTCATTATTTTCATATTTTTTTATAGAAAAACCTTTTAGAAGTAGAAAGTATAGATTTAAAAAAGTTTCATTTATCATAGTTGCACTTTGTTTATTTAATATTTTTATAAATTCAAAAATTATATTTTCAAATGGTTATGAAAATAGATTTTATTCTACAAATACTTATAAGCTCAACAGTATTATTTACGAAAAAGAAAATTATGATTTCGAAATGAATTATAATTATGACAATTACAATGAAAGAAAAAATGTATTAATCATTGGCAATTCTCATGCAGAAGATTTATTAGAAATTTTATCTAAAACAAATTTAACAGATAAAATCTATTTTAATTTAGCATCACCATTAAAAAGAGATCCGGAGTATAATTTTGAAATTTCTGATTTTTATAAATTTTTAATTAAAAAAGATCCTTTATTTGAACATTTTAAAAAACAATACAAAAAATCTAATTTACTTATTATCTCAACAAGATTTATTAATGAAAATAGAGATTTGGAAATTTTAGGAGAATTAATCAAACTTTTAAAAAAAGATAAAAAAAAAATAATCGTATTTGATCACGCTTTAGAACAAACTTTAAAAACATCTTATCTCCTTAATAGGTTAGATTATTACATATATTTAAATAACAGATTTCCAAATAAAGATAGATTATATCAAATAGAAAGAGAGATTTACAAAGATTTATCGAATAGAGAGTTTGTAAATAAGAATATTAAAAAGATAACCGAACAAAACGATGTAATCTTAATTGAGAGAAAAAAAATTTTTTGTAATATTGACCAAATGGTTTGCCCATCAATCACAGATGATGGTTATAAAATATATTGGGACTATGGGCATATAACATCCGAAGGTGCAAAATATTTTGCTAAGAAATTTGAAAAAGATAAATTTTTTATAGAAAATTTAAATTTTCTTTTGGATATTCAGTTAGATTAATCAGTGTTTTTAAAAACAATCCCTATGAAAAAATTTATAATAATAGTTATTTTTCATTATTATTAATTGTTGCGTATTATTAAGAAAAGTTATAAAAAACTGATGTTTTGGCAGGGGCGGTTAGCTCAGTTGGTAGAGCATCTCGTTTACACCGAGGGGGTCAAAGGTTCGAGTCCTTTACTGCCCACCAAAAAAATTCTTAGTGGGGGTGTAGCTCAGTTGGTTAGAGCGATCGCCTGTCACGCGATAGGTCGAGGGTTCGAGTCCCTTCACTCCCGCCACTTAGATCCACTAAATCGATACAAAATTCTAAGTAATAACTGTTTATATCTCCAATTAATGTGACCTATCTACACTTCATCAACAAAAAAAAAATGATATATAGAATTCAATGTTAATTGATTTTTTAAAAGATTATTTGCCTATAATTTTATTTTTAATAATTGCTTTAGGCCTAAGTTGTGCATTTGTTTTAGTAAATTTTGTTTTATCTCCTAAAAACCCAGATCCAGAAAAATTATCAGCATATGAATGTGGATTTGAACCTTTTGAAGATTCAAGAATGGAATTTGATGTTAGATTTTACTTAGTGGCAATTTTATTTATTATATTTGATTTAGAAATAGCATTTTTATTTCCCTGGGCTGTGTCATTAGGAAATATTGGAATTTTAGGTTTTACCTCAATGATGATTTTTTTATTTATTCTTACCATCGGATTTATATACGAATGGAAGAAAGGTGCATTAGACTGGGAATAAATTATGATTAACAAACTTGATCAAGTACCTGACGAATTCAAACAACTAGCTGAAGATTTTGGTAAAAATGGTTTTATAACTACCTCATTAGAAAACCTAATTAATTGGTCTAGATCTGGATCATTACATTGGATGACTTTTGGGCTTGCTTGTTGTGCTGTTGAGATGATGCAAACAGCTATGCCAAGGTATGATTTAGAGAGATTTGGAGCAGCCCCTAGAGGTTCACCAAGACAATCAGATGTAATGATTGTTGCTGGAACTTTAACAAATAAAATGGCGCCAGCTTTAAGAAAAGTTTATGACCAAATGCCAGAACCTAGATATGTAATATCTATGGGAAGCTGTGCAAATGGAGGTGGTTATTATCATTATTCTTATTCAGTAGTCAGAGGATGCGATAGAATAGTTCCAGTAGATGTTTATGTTCCTGGCTGCCCTCCATCAGCTGAAGCTTTGTTATATGGGGTTATGCAACTACAAAAGAAAATTAGAAATAAAGGTTCACTAGCGAGATAATGTTAAATTTAGAAGATTTAGAAAAAAAAATTAATTCAGAATTAACAACTAAGATTAATTCTACAAATATCAAACATGCTCAACTTTATATTGATATTGATAAAGAAGATTTGCTTGATGTAGTTCTGTTTTTAAAAACAAATAAAGATACAAAATTTAGACAATTAATAGATATAACCGTTGTTGATTATCCTGAAAGTGCAAAAAGATTTAAAGTTGTTTATCTATTTTTAAGTCATGAATTTAACCAAAGATTAGTTTTGAACTATTTAATTAATGAAAACGAAATAATTCCATCGTTAACATCAGTTTTTCCATCAGCAAATTGGATGGAGAGAGAAGTCTTTGATATGTATGGTGTAGATTTTAAAGATCATCCTGATTTAAGAAGAATTTTAACTGATTATGGTTTTGAAGGCCATCCATTAAGAAAAGATTTTCCATTAACTGGTCATACAGAGGTTAGATACAGCGAGGATGAAAAAAAAGTTGTTATGGAACCAGTAAAACTTGAACAAAACTTTAGAAATTTTGATTATGAAAGTCCCTGGGAAGGAACAAAATATATAAAAGAAGAAACAGAGAAAAATGACAAAAAAAATTAAAAATTTGAATCTTAATTTTGGTCCACAACATCCTGCTGCTCACGGAGTTTTAAGATTAATTTTAGAATTAGATGGTGAGGTTGTTGAAAAAGCGGATCCTCATATTGGTTTGTTGCATAGAGGAACTGAAAAATTAATTGAAAATAAAACCTATATGCAAGCTGTTCCTTACTTTGATCGTCTTGACTATGTTGCTCCAATGAACCAAGAACATGCTTTTGCGTTAGCGATAGAAAAAATCCTAGATATTGAAGTTCCAATTAGAGCACAATTTATAAGAGTTATTTTTTGTGAAATTGGAAGAATTTTAAGTCACATTTTAAATGTAACAACACAAGCTTTAGATGTTGGTGCTTTAACACCATCATTATGGGGATTTGAAGAAAGAGAAACTTTAATGACTTTCTACGAAAGAGCTTCTGGTTCTAGATTGCACGCTAATTACTTCAGAGCTGGAGGTGTTCATCAAGACTTACCAGCCGGTTTAGAGGAAGATATTACAAAGTTTTGCGAAACTTTTCCAAAAATAATAAATGATTTAGAAAATTTATTAACAGACAATCGAATTTTTAAACAGCGTAATGTTGATATTGGGATTGTTACTAAAGAAGATGCTTTAGATCATTCATTTAGTGGGGTAATGATAAGGGGGTCAGGTGTGCCTTGGGACTTAAGAAAATCACAACCTTATGATTGTTATGATCATTTAGATTTTAAAATTCCGGTAGGAAAAAATGGTGATTGCTATGATAGATATCTTTGTAGAATTGAAGAAATGAAGGAAAGTGTTTCTATAATTAAGCAATGTTTAGCAAAAATGGAAAAAGGACCAGTTAAATCATTAGATGGAAAAATAAGCCCACCACCAAAAAAAGATTTAAAACAATCTATGGAAGCTCTTATTCATCATTTTAAATTATTTACTGAAGGATACAGGGTGCCAAAAGATGAAATTTATACTGCAGTGGAAGCACCAAAAGGTGAGTTCGGTGTTTATCTAATTTCAGATGGTTCAAATAAACCTTACAAATGTAAAATAAGAGCTCCAGGTTTTTCACATTTACAATCAATGGATTATTTAATCAAAGGCCACATGCTCGCGGATGTACCAGCAATTCTTGGTTCGCTTGATATAGTTTTTGGAGAGGTTGACAGATGACATTAAGAAGAATTGCAAAAGAACAACCTGAAAATTTTGAATTTACTTCTGAAAGTTTGGCCGAGGCTAAAAAAATTATAGATAAGTATCCAAAAGGAAAACAACAAAGTGCAGTTATGTCATTACTTTATATTGCACAAAAACAACATGATAACTGGATACCTTTATCAGCCATGAAATATATCGGCAAGCTATTAGAAATGCCATACGTTAAAGTTTATGAAGTAGCAACTTTTTATACTATGTATAATCTTTCACCTGTTGGTAAACATTTTGTTCAAGTTTGTACAACAACACCTTGTATGATTAGAGGTGCTTATAAAATTGTAGAAGCGTGTAAAGAAAAAATATCTGAAAATGAAAATGAGTTTATAAAAGAAAAAAATTGTTCATGGATGGAAGTTGAATGTTTGGGCGCTTGTATTAATGCACCCATGATGCAAATTAATGAAAATTATTATGAAGATTTAGATAAAGAAAAAGCACTTAAAATTTTAGATGAAGTAATATCAGGCAATACTCCAAAACATGGATCTTTTAAAGGTAGATTAAATTCAGAACCTGAAAATAATAGAAAAACTTTAATGGATGTAAAAAATGCTTAAAGACGAGGACAGAATATTTAAAAATTTATATAATGATAACGGTGCTGACTATCAATCTGCGCTTAAAAGAGGTGATTGGTCTAATACAAAGGAAATTTGTTCAAAAGGAAGAGAATGGATTATAGAAGAAATAAAATCTTCAGAACTTAGAGGAAGAGGTGGAGCCGGATTTCCCACAGGTTTAAAGTGGTCATTCGCACCTAAAGAAGTTGGGTCAAGACCTCATTATCTAGTGATCAATGCTGATGAGTCTGAACCAGGCACTTGTAAAGATAGAGATATTTTAAGGTTTGAACCGCATAAATTAATTGAAGGTTGCTTAATTGCATCTTATGCAGTTAACGCTCATGCATGCTACGTATATATAAGAGGTGAGTATTACAATGAAGGCCAAAAACTTCAAAAAGCTATTGATGAAGCATATGAAAATAAAGTAATTGGAAAAAATGCAAGTGGTACTGGATGGGATTTCGATATTTACATTCATTACGGAGCAGGCGCTTACATATGTGGTGAAGAAACAGCACTTCTTGAAAGTTTAGAAGGAAAAAAAGGACAACCAAGATTAAAACCTCCTTTTCCAGCTCTAATTGGTTTGTATGGATGTCCAACAATTATTAATAATGTAGAAACTATTGCTGTAGTGCCGACAATATTAAGAAGAGGTGGAAAATGGTTTGCTAACATTGGAAAACCAAAAAATACTGGAACTAAAATCTTTTGTATTTCAGGCAATGTCAATAATCCATGTAATGTTGAAGAGGAAATGGGAATTACCTTAAAGGAATTAATTGAAACACATGCAGGTGGCGTTGTTGGTGGTTGGGATAATTTACAAGCTGTAATTCCAGGTGGATCATCCATGCCGCTACTTCCAAAAAATATTTGTGATACGATTACAATGGATTTTGACTCACTAATGGCTGAAAAAAGTGGATTAGGTACAGCTGGAATAGTAGTAATAAATAAAGATCAAGACATAATCAAATGTATGGCGAGGATTGCTAGATTTTATAAACACGAAAGTTGCGGACAATGCACTCCATGTAGAGAAGGTTCTGGTTGGATGTGGAGAATGTTAGAAAGAATGGCCAAAGGTGAAGCTTCAAGAGATGAAGTGGATATGCTTATGGATGTAACAAAACAAATTGAAGGTCATACGATCTGTGCATTTGGTGAGGGCTCTTCTTGGCCTGTTCAAGGTTTGTTGAGACACTTTAAAAAAGAAGTTGAACAAAGAAATAAATTTAGTCCTGTAATAGAGAAATCTCGAGATATTCCTTATCTAGTTGATCAACATATATTGGATAAAAAAAATGCCTAAGTTAAAAGTAAATGACATTGAAGTAGAAGTAGAAAATGGTCTAACAGTATTACAAGCTTGTGAAAAAGCTGGAGTTGAGATTCCAAGATTTTGCTATCATGAAAAACTTTCAATAGCGGGAAACTGCAGAATGTGTTTGGTTGAAATGGAAAAATCACCTAAACCAATAGCATCTTGTGCTATGCCAGCTGCTGAGGGAATGAATATTAAGACAAATACTCCTAAAGTTGAGAAAGCTAGAAAAGGAGTAATGGAATTTTTATTAGTTAATCATCCATTAGATTGTCCAGTTTGTGATCAAGGTGGAGAATGTGATCTTCAGGATCAATCAATGTTTTATGGAGTAGATAAATCAAGGTTTAAAGAAAACAAAAGAGCAGTTCCTGATAAAAATATGGGGCCTCTAATTAAAACACAAATGACTAGATGTATTCATTGCACGAGATGTGTTCGGTTTGCAACTGAAATTGCCGGTGTTCCAGAAATTGGAGCAATTGGTAGAGGTGAGGATATGCAGATCACAACTTATCTTGAACAATCAATGCAATCAGAACTTTCAGCTAATGTTGTAGATTTATGTCCAGTCGGTGCTTTAACATCAAAACCTTATGTGTTTGAAGCTAGACCATGGGAGTTAAAAAAAACAGAAACCATAGATGTTATGGACGCTGTAGGAAGCAATATTAGAGTTGATACTTATGATTGGGAAGTCAAAAGAGTTTTGCCGATTATTAATGAAGATATTAACGAAGAATGGATTTCAGATAAAACTAGATATGCTTGTGATGGCTTATTAAATCAAAGGTTGGATGTGCCATACATAAAGAAAGATGGCAAGTTTGTTCAGTCAAGCTGGAATGAAGCAAATGAATTAATTGCTAAAAAATTAAAAAATATTTCAAATGATAAAATTTGTGGATTTGTTGGTGATCTTACAAATATGGAAACTTCATTTGCATTTAAAGAGTTTTTTGACAGAGTTTTAGATACAAATCATTATGAAACAAGGTCTGAGGACAAGTATGTTGATACATCAAAAAGAGAAAACTACATATTTAACTCCTCTATAAATGGTATTGAAGATTCAGATTTTATTTTCTTAGTAGGTGCTAACCCAAGATTTGAGGCAACAATATTAAATGCAAGAATTAGAAAAGCTTATTTAAACAATAATACAAAAATAGTTTCTTTGAATGATGTTGGAGATTTAACTTACCCTTATGAAAGCTTAGATGGAAAAACTTCAACGGTTAAACAAATTGTAGAAAACAATCATAAGGTTGCTGATTTAATAAAAAATTCAAAAAATCCATTGGTGATAGTAGGAGAGTCTTTATTAAGATCTAACTCATCAGGTTTTATTGTTAACTCATTACAAAAATATTTATCTGATAACGGCAAAATAAACGATGATTGGAATGCCTTTAATATATTAACTTGTGATGCATCTACTGTTGGTAATTTAGATTTAGATTTAGTGAATTTAGAAAAAGGCAATTTTAAAAACAGTGTCTTAGATAATTTGAAAAATAATAAATATGAATTTGTTTTTTTAATAGGTCAAGACAATATAGATTTTGAAAAAAAGAATGAGTTTGTAGTTTATGTCGGAAGTCATGGAGATAAAGGAGCAGGGTTAGCTGATGTTATTTTGCCTGGATCAGCCTATACTGAACAATCTGGTCATTATACAAATTTAGAGGGAAAAATTCAAAAAGCATACAAAGCATCTTATCCACCTAATAAAGCTAAAGAAGATTGGGAAATTATTAATAACTTAGCTGAACAAATGAATAATCGTAAATTGTTCAACGATAAAGATGAGCTGGAAAGCAGCATGTTTAATTATTTAAAATTAAAAAAAGAAAATAAAATAAACCCAATGATAGATATTAGTAATTTTGTTGATGAGAAAATAAATATGAATGTTAAAGAATATTATTTTTCAAATGTGATTGCTCGATCCTCAAAAACAATGATCGAGTGCAATAGCGCTAAAATTGATATCAAAAAAACAGGAACAGAAGGTTAATAATGGAATATTTTAATATTTTGTTTGAAGAAATTTATAAGATTTTATTTTTATTAGTTCCTGTTTTAGTTTCTGTTGCAATGATTGTGTGGCTAGATAGAAGGGTGTGGGCATTTGTTCAAAAAAGAAGAGGCCCTAATGTAGTAGGTCCGTTTGGATTGCTACAATCATTAGCAGATGCTTTAAAATATATTTTTAAAGAGATAATTATTCCTGCAAGCTCAAATAAAGTAATTTTTATACTTGCACCAATAGTTACAATGACATTAGCATTAATTGCTTGGGCAGTTATTCCTTTTAGTGAAACTCAAGTTCTTGCAAACATAAATGTTGGAATTTTATATATTTTTGCTGTTTCATCTTTAGGCGTATATGGAATTATAATGGGCGGTTGGGCTTCTAATTCTAAATATCCTTTTCTTGGATCTATAAGATCTGCAGCACAGATGGTTTCTTACGAAGTTTCAATTGGTGTAATAATTATTAATGTGCTCCTTTGTGTAGGTTCATTAAATTTAAATGACATAGTTTTAGCTCAACAAAACATGTGGTTTGTAATTCCATTATTTCCAATGTTTGTAATTTTTTTTATATCAGCGTTAGCAGAAACAAATAGACCTCCATTCGATTTACCAGAAGCAGAGGCAGAGCTAGTTGCAGGTTATCAAACTGAATATTCTGGAATGATGTATGCAATGTTTTGGCTAGGCGAGTATGCAAACATTTTATTAATGTGCGCTTTAGGTTCTATTTTATTTTTAGGTGGATGGTTATCACCGATTGAAATTTATCCTTTCAATTTAATCCCAGGTGCTATCTGGCTGATTTTAAAAATATTATTATTATTTATGTTATTTGCATTAGTAAAAGCCATTGTACCTAGATACAGATACGATCAATTAATGAGATTAGGATGGAAAATATTTTTACCGTTATCATTGATATATGTTGTGTTAACAGCTAGCTACTTGTTTTATTTTAACCTCTTACCGACGAATTAATTATGAAAATATCTAGATTATTAAAAACAGTTTTAATGATAGACTTTATTTCAGGTCTACTGATTGCTATTAAAGAATTATTCTCATCAAAAAAAACAATTAATTATCCTTTTGAAAAAGGAAAAATTAGCCCAAGATTTAGAGGTGAACATGCTCTGAGAAGATATCCAAATGGTGAGGAAAGATGTATTGCATGCAAGTTGTGTGAAGCGGCTTGTCCAGCTCAGGCGATAACAATTGAGTCAGCTCAACGTGAAGATGGTAGTAGAAAAACTACAAGATATGACATTGATATGATGAAATGTATTTATTGTGGATTATGCGAAGAAGCATGTCCAGTGGATGCGATTGTTCAAGGGCCAAATTTTGAATTCTCAACTGAAACAAGGGAAGAGCTTTATTACACTAAAGAAAAGTTATTAGAAAATGGAGATAGATGGGAAAATGTTTTAGCTGCTAATATCAAAGCTGATAACCCTTACAGATAATCATGTTAGCTCATACGATATTTTTTTATATATTTTCAATAATTGCAGTTGTCTCAGCAATAATGGTCACCGTTTCTAAGAATACTGTACATTCTGTATTTTTTTTAATCTTAGATTTCATAAGTATTTCTTGTTTATTCATAATGATTGGTGCTGAATTTCTTGGGATGATTATGTTAATTGTCTATGTTGGTGCTGTTGCTGTTTTGTTTTTGTTTGTAGTAATGATGCTAAATGTTGCTCAACAAAAAAATCAGTGGTTTTTATCCGAAGAAAGCTCAGGACATATTCCAATTGGATTAATAATAAGCACAGTTATATTTTTTGAATTAATCATTGTCATTGGTGGTTGGAAATACAAACCTGACCTGTTAGAACTTAATAACATTCAAGTTTCAAACGAATTAAGTAATACTCATTCCTTAGGAGCGGTTTTATATACAGACTATATTCATATCTTTCAATTAAGTGGAATGATATTGCTTGTAGCTATGGTTGGAGCAATTGTTCTGACTTTTAGACAAAGGTCTGGTGTCAAAAAACAGAGTTACTTTAAACAAATTTCTAGAGAGAGATCTGAAGCTGTAGACTTAGTAGAAGTTGAGTCTAACAAAGGAGTTAAAATAGATGGCTGAAATTGGATTAGGACATTATTTAACTCTGGGAGCTGTAATTTTTTCTATTGGTGTAATTGGAATATTCTTAAACAGAAAAAATATAATAGTAATTTTAATGAGTATCGAGCTAATTTTGTTAGCTGTTAATATTAATTTAGTTGCATTCTCAATCTTCTTAAATGATATTGCCGGTCAAGTATTTACTTTATTTATACTAACTGTAGCTGCAGCAGAAGCCGCTATAGGATTAGCAATCATAGTTGTTTACTACAGAAATTCAGGGTCAATCAGAGTTGAACATATCGATAAATTAAAAGGATAATAATGGAACTATCTATTTTATTTCTTCCATTAATTGCATCAATCATTTCTGGTTTTTTTGGCAGATATATTGGTGACAGGAATTCAGAAATAGTCACTAGCGTGCTAGTTTCTATATCAGCAATACTTTCAATTTATGTTTTGTATGAGGTTATAGCAAATAACTTTCAAGAGAATATAGTTATAGCTACCTGGATAAATTCTGGATCTTTAAATGTTAACTGGTCTATGAATATAGACCCATTGTCTGCAATTATGTTGGTTGTTGTAACATCTGTATCTGCACTTGTTCATATTTACTCTATTGGATACATGTCTCATGATCCTCACAAGCCAAGATTTATGGCTTATTTATCTTTATTTACTTTTGCAATGTTAATGCTTGTAACTTCAGATAATTTTATCCAATTATTTTTTGGTTGGGAAGGAGTTGGTTTATGTTCTTATTTTTTAATTGGTTTTTGGTTTAAAAAAGAATCAGCAAATGCTGCTGCAATTAAAGCTTTTGTAGTTAACAGAGTTGGAGATTTTGGCTTTGCTTTAGGAATTTTTTTAATTTTCTATTTATTTGGTACGGTCAATTACTCTGAGGTATTTGAACAAATCCCAACAATAACTGAAAAAAATTTAGTCTTTTTAGGATTTGATATTAATGCAATTGATTTAGTTTGTTTATTATTATTCATAGGCGCAATGGGTAAGTCAGCGCAAATTTTATTACATACTTGGCTTCCGGATGCGATGGAAGGTCCAACACCTGTTTCAGCTTTAATACATGCGGCTACAATGGTAACGGCAGGAGTTTTTTTAGTTGTAAGATGTTCTCCAATTTATGAATACTCTGAATTAGTCTTAAACATAATAACAATAGTGGGAATGACCACAGCCTTATTTGCTGCATCAGTTGCTTTAGTGCAAACAGATATTAAAAAAATTATCGCCTATTCTACTTGTAGTCAACTTGGTTACATGTTTTTTGCTACAGGAGTAGGTGCTTACAACATTGCAATGTTTCATTTATTTACTCACGCATTTTTTAAAGCGTTATTGTTCTTGGGTTCTGGATCAGTAATTCATGCGTTTAAAGATGAACAGGATATTAATAAAATGGGAGGTGTTTGGAAACATCTGCCATATACTTATGCAATGATGATTATAGGTACTCTTGCGTTAACTGGATTTCCTTTTTTATCAGGCTTTTACTCTAAAGATGCAATAATAGAGTTTGCGTATTTAAGAGATAATACCACAGGCTATTACGCAGCTGGTATAGGAATATTCACAGCATTTTTGACATCAATATATTCTTGGAGATTAATTTTTAAAACTTTTCATGGAGAATTTAATAATGAAAAAATGAAAATTAATGAGACGCACGAGTCACCCTTAGTAATGTTGATACCTTTAGTTTTATTATCTATAGGTGCAATTTTTGCAGGAATGTTGTTCAAAGACTTATTTGCAGGTCACGGTTTATCTAGCTTTTGGAATCAATCTATATTTTTCTTAGAACCATTAAGCTCTGAACATCCACCAACATGGTTTTTATTACTAACTCCAATATTGGTAACTCTATCAATTCCAATTTCATATTATTTATTTGTAAAAAATAAAAAAGTTGTGGAAGGAATTGTTCAAGTAAATCAACCGTTATACAAATTTTTAAAAAATAAATGGTATTTTGATGAATTGTATGAAGTAATATTCATTAAATCATCAAAAACTATAGGATCTTTCTTGTGGAAGTTTTGTGATGTAAGAATGATTGATGGTTTTGGCCCCGATGGAATTTCAAATCTAATTAAAAAATTCTCACAAAAAGCGAATAAATTTCAAAGTGGTTTTATTTATCAATATGCCTTCGTAATGCTACTTGGCTTTTCAGCTTTATTAACTTTTTTAATTGTAAAATAAAGAAATGAGTTTTCCAATTTTATCATCATTAATTTTACTACCAACAATAGGATCAATTTTTTTATTTTTTTCAAAAGACAAGGGAGGTAATTCGAACACAATTAAATATGTAGCCTTATTTACTTCCATAGTGAATTTTTTAATTTCAATATATTTATGGTATCTTTTTGATCCAACCACTGCTGATTTTCAGTTTGTTGAAGACAGAGTATGGATAAAAGGTTTTGTTAATTATAAAGTTGGAGTTGATGGCATTTCTATTTTATTCATTATTCTAACTACTTTTATTACACCTCTATGTATTATCTCAGTAAACAATTCTGTTAAAAACAGATTAAGAGATTTCTTGATTGCAATCCTGATCATGGAAAGTTTCATGATAGGTGTCTTTTGCGCATTAGATTTAATAATTTTTTACTTATTCTTTGAAGCAGGTTTAATTCCAATGTTTTTAATCATTGGTATTTGGGGTGGTCCAAGACGAGTTTATTCTGCATTTAAATTTTTCTTATACACTTTATTGGGATCTGTCCTAATGCTAGTTGCGATAATTTCAATATACTGGATCAATGGTACAACTGATGTGGTTAAACTTTACGAACTTGGCATTGATACAAAATATCAAAATTTACTATGGCTAGCTTTCTTTAGTTCGTTTGCAGTAAAAACACCAATGTGGCCTGTTCATACTTGGCTTCCAGACGCACACGTTGAAGCGCCAACAGCAGGTTCTGTTTTGCTTGCAGCGATACTATTAAAAATGGCAGGATATGGTTTTATCAGATTTTCAATAGGTTTATTTCCAGAAGCTTCAGAAACTTTTACACCATTAATTTATACTCTGAGCGTAATAGCGATCATCTTCACATCGCTAATTGCATTGATGCAAGAAGATATGAAAAAATTGATTGCTTATTCATCTGTTGCTCATATGGGTTTTGTAACCTTAGGAATATTTACAATTCAACAACAAGGTGTTGAAGGTAGTATTATTCAAATGATAAGTCATGGATTAGTTTCAGCAGCTTTATTCTTATGTGTGGGAGTTGTGTATGACAGAATGCATTCAAGATTAATAAGCACTTATGGAGGGATTGTAACAATTGTTCCCAAATATGCTGTTTTATTTATGATATTTACTTTAGCTGCTTTAGGCTTACCTGGAACAAGTGGATTTATTGGAGAATTTTTAATTCTTATGGGAGCTTTCAAAGATAATTTCCTTGTAGCAGTAATTGCCAGTCTTGGTGTTATCATTGGAGCAGCTTATATGTTGTGGCTCTATAAAAGAGTTGTGTTTGGAAAATTAGTAAATAATGACCTAAGAAAATTAACTGATGTAGATACATCAGAAATTATAATTTTAATTTCATTAGCTATTCCAACTTTATTTTTTGGTTTTTATCCAGAACCTTTAATGAATACAATTGAAGTTTCTGTTCAAAATCTTATAGAAATGTATAACGCTAGTATTAATTGATATGGAAAATTTGAATTTAGTCTTACCTGAAATTTTTGTCTCTTTATCTATTATGTTTCTATTAATTTTGGGAGTTTTTAAAAATAACAGCGCAAAGCTTGTCCATAATTTTTCATTAGTTATCTTACTAATTACTGCAGGCATTACATTCAATGAAACTTTAAGTATTGATAAAGTTTTGATGTTTAATGGCACGGTAGTTATCGATTATCTATCTTCCTTTATGAAGTTAATAACCATTATTGCTGCTTTAATGGCATTAATAGTTTCATCGAATTATCTAAAAACATTTAAAATTTTAAAAATTGAATATCCTATTTTAGTAATTTGTGCCGTTCTTGGGATGATGGTCATGATCAGTTCAAATGACCTAATAGTATTTTATATTGGTTTAGAATTACAATCTTTATCATTATATGTACTTTCATCATTTAACAGAGATGAAGTTAGATCTTCAGAGGCGGGATTAAAATATTTTGTTCTTAGTGCACTTTCATCTGGTTTGTTATTATATGGCTGTTCGTTGATTTATGGTTTTTCAGGATCAACAAATTTTGAATTAATAGCCAGTAATCTAGATTCAAACGAGTATGCATTAACATTTGGAATAGTTTTCATATTAGTCGGGTTAGCATTTAAAATTTCTGCAGTACCGTTTCATATGTGGGCCCCAGATGTGTACGAAGGATCACCAACATCTGTAACACTCTTCTTTACTATGGTTCCAAAGATAGCAGCTTTAACAGTCTTTATAAGATTTTTGTACGTACCATTTATAAATTTGATTGACCAGTGGCAAATGATATTAATTTTCTTATCAATAGCTTCTATGGTGTTTGGTGCAGTGGCTGCGATTGGTCAAAAAAATATCAAAAGACTTATAGCCTACAGTTCTATAGGACACATTGGGTATGCTCTTGCTGGATTAACTACGGGAACTAATGAGGGAATTCAAAGTTCTGTAATTTACATAACAATTTATGTAATTATGAATTTAGGATTATTCTCTTGTTTATTAATGTTAAGAAGAAATGAAAAGTATTATGAAACTCTTGATGATTTATCAGGTTTATCTAAAAACCATCCACTATTATCTTTATCATTATTAGTAATACTTTTTTCTTTAGCTGGTATACCGCCATTAGCCGGTTTCTTTGCAAAGTTTTACGTGTTTAAAGCTGTTATTGAACAATCTATGTATTTCTTAGCAATTGTTGGATTGCTATCGACAGTTATTGCAGCCTTTTATTATTTAAGAATAATAAAAATTGTCTATTTTGATGAAGAAAAAGAAAAATATGATACCGACCATAGCTTTTGGTTAAAATTTTCACTTTCAGTATCAACAATATTAATTTTGATCTACTTCATTTTCCCGAGCCAAATAATTGATGTAGTTTCAAAAATTAATATTATTTAATGAAGTTTAAACAATTTAATTTTAAAAAAGTTAAAAGCACAAATCAGACAGCAATTAGAATTATCAAAAAAAATAATCACGATTTCGGTATTATAATTTCTGAAACCCAAACTGGTGGTAGAGGTCAATATGGCAGAAAATGGATTTCTTCTAAAGGTAATGTGTTTTTGTCATTTTTTTTTAAATTAAATAAGATAAATTTTTCTATGGAAACTCTTACTAAAAAGAATTGTTTATTAGTTAAGGGAGTCGTATCAAATTTTTATGGCAAAAAGATTACCTTTAAAAAACCTAATGATTTATTAATAGATAGAAAGAAAATATGTGGAATTTTACAAGAAAAAATTAAAAAACCAAACAAGGATTTTTTAATTGTAGGTATAGGATTTAATTTAGTTAAAAATCCTACAATTCCAAATTATCCAACAACAAATTTATATAAAATAACCAATAAAAAAATTGATAAATCAAAATTTATTGAATTATTAAAAAAAAACTTTGAGAAATTTTTATCAAAATATTATAAAAATTAACAAATGATTATAGTAGGAGATATAGGTAATACTGAAACAAAAATTTGTATAATTAATGATAGATTAAAAAAAATTAAAAAGTTTTCATTAAATAGTAAAAAGATAGATATTAAGAAACTAAATTATTATTTTAAAAATTATGATTTTAATAAGACTAAAAAAATTTTATTTTGCAGTGTAGTACCTTCAACATTTAAAAGTCTTAAAAAATTTTTTTTATCAAAAACAAAAGTAAAATGTCATGAATTAAAAGAATTAAATTTAAATTCTTTAATTAAGATTGATGTAAATTTTAAACAAGTTGGATCTGATAGATTGGCGAATGCTATAAGTGTTTCAAATGAAAAAAAAAACTTCATCATTTTAGATTTTGGGACAGCTACTACATTTGATGTTATGATAGGAAAAAATTACAAAGGTGGAATAATATCTCCTGGCATTAGATTGTCTCTTAATACACTTTCAGATAAAGCAACACTGATTCCTAAAATTAACTTAAAAAAAATGACTAAAATTGTTGGGCAAGACACGATTTCCGCTGTCAGATCTGGTTTTTTTTGGGGTTATGCTGGATTAATTGACAATATTATAAATTTAATTAAGAAAGAAACTGGAAAATCTTTTAAAGTAATTTTAACTGGTGGTTTTTCAAAATTATTTAAAAATCAAATAAAAACGAAAGTAAAACAAGATACTGATATAACGATTAATGGCCTTATCAAGTCATCTAATTTAATTAAATAAAATGAAAGATGAATTTTTATTTTGTCCACTAGGTGGATCGGGTGAGATAGGAATGAATATGAACCTGTTTGGCTTTGGTCAACCAGGCAATCATAAATGGATAATGGTTGATATAGGTGTTACTTTTGCAGATGACACTGTTCCAGGTATAGATTTGATATATCCTGACCCTGGTTTTATTGAACAAAGAAAAGATAATCTAATGGGTATAGTATTAACACATGCACATGAAGATCATATTGGAGCTATAGCTCATTTATGGCCAAAACTTTGTTGTAAAATATACGCAACACCATTTACAGCTGTATTAATAAGAGAAAAATTTAGAGAGAAACATATCGATATAACTAACGATTTACAGATAGTCGAACTAAATGGAAAAGTAAATTTAGATCCTTTCGAAATTGAATATATCACACTTACACATTCAATCTTAGAACCAAACGGCTTAAAAATTAAAACTCCTCTTGGTGTAGTTCTGCATACTGGAGATTGGAAAGTTGATCCAAACCCATTAATTGGAGATGAAATTAATGCTAAGAGATTAAAAGAAATTGGTGACGAAGGTGTCCTAGCAATGATCTGTGACTCGACTAACGTATTTAGTGCCGGAAGATCTGGTTCAGAGGCCGATGTCAGAAAAAATATGCTAGATGTAATGAGTAGACTAAAAAAAAGAATTATTGTCACTTCTTTTGCCTCTAATGTAGCAAGAATGGAAACAGCTTTTTATTGTGCAGAACAAACTGGGAGACAAATTTCTTTAGTTGGTAGATCAATGCACAGAATTTATAAAGCAGCAAGACAATGTGGTTATTTAAAAAATACAATTGAACCTATCGATCCAAGAGAAGCAAAAAATATCTCAAGAGAAAAAATGGTTTATTTGTGCACAGGTAGCCAAGGTGAACCAATGGGAGCAATGATGAGAATATCAAGTTATACTCATCCTGATGTGTTTATTGAAAAAGGAGATGCAGTAATTTTTTCATCAAAGATAATTCCAGGTAATGAAAAAAAATTATATAAACTTCATAACCAATTAGTAAAAGATGGAATAGAAGTTATATCTGAAGAAAGTGAATTTATTCACGTTTCAGGCCACCCTAACAGAGAAGATTTAAGAGATATGTATAATTGGGTAAAACCTAAATGTGTTATTCCTGTTCATGGTGAGCATAGACACATGATTGAACACATAAGTTTTGCAAAAGAAATGCAAGTACCATTTCCTGTTCAAGTGGAAAATGGTGATATAGTTAAATTAGCCCCAGGTAATAAGCCTGAAGTTTATGATAAAGCTCCTAGTGGAAGACTTTACTTAGATGGTAGTGTTAGTGTTGAAGAAGAAAGTCAATCAATAAAGGAACGAAAAAATTTAAGTGCAAATGGTTATTTAGAAATTACGATTATGGTGACCCCAAAAGGAAATATCCATAATAGTCCAATTGTTTCATATAAAGGCTTACCAATTTTCGAAAAAGATGAATTTGTCTATGGTATGGAAGATGAAATAGAAAAAACAACCAGATCTTTTAAGTTGGGTAGTAAACAACAAGAACACAATCTCATCGATGCTCTAAAAATTGCATGTAGAAAATTTTCAAAAGAAAAGACTGGAAAAAAACCATATACAAATATCAATATAGTTAAAATTTAATGAGCGTTACTGGATTAGCTATTTTATATATTATTATATGGTGGATTATTTTTTTCTCAATTTTACCTATTGATGTAGATAGAAATAAACCTGTAGAGATTGAGGGAGAAGATCCTGGTTCACCTCAAAATCCAAAAATGCTGAAAAAATTTTTATATTGCACGTTAATTACAACTATAATTTTTGGAATATTATTTGTGCTTATGAAGTTTGAATATTTGAATTTAAGGAATATGATAAGCTAATGTATATTTCAAAATCATTTATTCCAATTTTAAAGAATAATCCATCTGAAGCCAAAATTAAATCACATCAACTTATGTTGAGGGTTGGAATGATAAAACAATCTTCAGCAGGTATTTACTCATGGTTACCACTTGGTTTTAAAGTGATGAAAAAAATTGAACAAATTGTAAGAGAAGAACAAAATAAAATCGGTGTTCAGGAAATTTTAATGCCAACAATACAATCTAGTGAAATTTGGAAAGAAAGTGGCAGATATGAAGATTATGGTGAGGAAATGTTAAGAATAAAAGACAGACAAGGAAGAGAGATGCTTTACGGTCCTACCAATGAAGAACTTGTAACAGAGATTTTTAGAGCCTCTGTTAAATCTTATAAATCACTTCCACAGTTACTATATCATATTCAATGGAAATTTAGAGACGAAATAAGACCAAGATTTGGAATAATGAGAGGTCGTGAATTTTATATGAAAGACGCTTATTCATTTGATATTAATGATGAAGAAGCTTTTTTCTCATATAATAAATTTTTTTTATCTTATTTAAAAACTTTCAAAAGATTGGATTTAACAGCAATACCAATGGCAGCAGATACAGGTCCAATCGGTGGAAATTTATCTCATGAATTTATTATTCTTGCTGAAACTGGAGAGAGTAAAATTTTCACTGACAAAAGAATTTTTTATTTAAGTGGAGAAGGAACATCATTAGAAAAAGATTCATTAAAATCATTAAGAAAAAAATATGAACAATATTACGCTGTTACAGATGAAAAATTCAATAAAGAAGAATTTGAACAACAGGTATCAGAAGAAAATAGATTGATCACAAAGGGTATAGAGGTAGGACATATATTTTATTTTGGCGATAAGTATTCAAAACCAATGAATGCCTCCGTTGATTTACCAGGTGGAAAAAAAGATTTTGTCAAAATGGGATCTTATGGAATAGGGGTTTCACGTCTTGTTGGTGCCATAATCGAGGCTAAGTTTGATGATAAAAATGAAATTATGAAATGGCCATTATCTGTTGCTCCTTATGATGTTGCTATCATTCCAATGATTAACAAGAATGATATTACATCTTTAGAAAAAGCTAACAATTTGATGGCTGAACTAAATAAACATAATATCGATGTAATTATTGATGACACTGATGAAAACCTCTCATCAAAAATAAAAAAAATGAATTTGATAGGCGCTCCATATCAAATAATTATAGGTAAAAAATCAGATGGTAACCTTTTTGAATTTAAAGAAGTTGGAGAAGAAACTAAAAATTTATCAGTTTCAGAAATAATCAAAATTATATCAGAAGAAAAAAATAAAAATTGATTTCTCAATTAGAAAAAGAAGTTACTTTTAGATTTTTGAAAACCAGAAAAAAAGATGGTTTTTTAAATGTTATTTCTATTTTTTCATTTATTGGAATCAGCCTGGGTGTTGCAGTATTAATAATTGTAATGTCCGTAATGAATGGTTTTAGGACAGAACTAGTTAATAAAATTGTGGGATTCAACTCTCACATAACCGTTAAACCTTATACAAATAAAATTAATTTAAAAAAATTAAATGAAAATAAGATTAAAGATAAAATTAAGTATTATACTTTAAGCAATTCAGGTGAGTCAGTAATTTTAAATAATAATCTAACAAAAGGGATTTTATTAAGAGGATATTTGAAATCAGATTTTGATAAACTTGACATTATTAAAAATGAAAATTTTATTGGTAATAGAAATAGCCTAAACGAGGATTCAGTTTCTATTGGAAGAGAATTAAGCTTTATTTTAAATGTAGATCTAGGAGATAGCATTGTTTTAATGTCACCTTCATCAGTTGATACAATTGTTGGAAGCTTACCAAAACAAAAAAAATTTATTATATCATCTATATTTGATAGTGGCCTTTCTGATTTTGATAGCAATGTAGCATTTATAAATCTAAAAAGTTTAGAGGAATTTTTTGACTATGAGTTAGAAAAAAGAAATTTAGAACTATATTTTAAAGATCCTAAAAATATTGAAAAACAAAAAGAATTAGTACAAAATTTTTATAATGAGGATTACGTTTATTCATGGGCAGATTTGAATAGTCCATTATTTTCAGCTTTGAAAGTTGAAAGAAATGTAATGTTTATAATTCTTTCTTTAATAATTATTGTTGCAGCTTTTAATATAATTTCAGGATTAACAATCCTTGTAAAGAATAAGACAAAAGATATAGGTATTTTAAAATCTATTGGTGTTTTAAACAAGTCTATCATCAAAATATTTTTCCTTGTGGGAGTAATTATTGGAACTTCAGCAACATTTTTTGGCATCTTTTTAGGAGTAGCATTTTCTATATATATTGAAAATTTAAGAGAGCTTTTAAGCAATACATTCAATATAACTTTGTTTCCTGAAGAAATTTATTTTTTAAGCAAAATGCCTTCTGAAATAAATATTCCATCTATAATATTGATTTCTGTATGCTCTATTTTAATTACAATTTTAGTTTCTATTTTTCCAGCAATGAAAGCTGCAAGATTAGATCCAATTAAATCAATAAAATATGAATAGTTACATTGAATTAAATAAAATCTCCAAAAGTTTTTCATTAAATAAAAAAGTGAATGTTATTAAAAAATTAGATTATAAATTTAAGTTAGGTAAAATTTATTCATTAATGGGACCTTCTGGATCAGGTAAATCTACATTATTAAATATTTTATCGTTAATAGATGAACCAACTAGTGGTCAGCTTAGAATTCATGAAAATATTGTTAAATTTCAAGATAAAGAAAGTAATGATTTGTTTAGAGCGAGAAATATTGGAATTATTTATCAACAAAATAATCTCTTAAATGATTTTACTGCATTAGAAAATGTATATTTAGCAAATATGGCTAGTGGAGAAAATAAATCTCAATCTATATTAAATGCTAAAAGAATTCTTCAATCTGTTGGTTTATCAAATAGGATAAATCATTTTCCTTCAGAATTATCAGGAGGTGAAATTCAACGTGTGGCTATAGCAAGAGCTTTAATTAATGAGCCTAAAATTATTTTAGCTGACGAACCTACGGGTAGTTTAGACATAAATACTGCAAAAGAAATCTTCAAATTATTGTCTGAGCAAAAAACAAAAGATAGAATTATTATTTTTGCAACTCACAATAGATATTTTGCAAATAAGTCAGATTGCATATTGGAAATGGTTAATGGTAATATAAAAACCATTAATGCCAGAAATTAAATTACAAAATTTCAATCATTTAAAAATTCATTCTCAATACTCAATTTGTGAAGGTGCTGTCAAAATTGATGATATCGATAAGATCTGTAAAGAAAATAAAATAAAATCTTTAGGTTTAAGCGATACCTCTAATTTGTGTGGCGCTTTAGAATTTTCTGAAAAATTATCTAAAGTAGGAACACAGCCAATTTTGGGCACGCAAATTTATGTAAGATATGGTGATACATTTGGATTGATACCTTTATTTGCACTAACAAAAGAAGGTTACAAAAGAATTATTTATCTATCATCTCGATCATTTTTAGAAAATGATAATTTATCAGATCCACATATAAATTTTGAAGATCTTCTAAATAAAAATGAAGGTGTAGCAATTTTTTCAGGATCTATAAATGGATTATTTGGAAAACTATTCGATAAAGGTAAATTTTCTGAAATCACCGAATTATATCAACTGTTAAAGAAAAATTATAATAACAGATTTTATATAGAAATACAAAGGCACAATGATGAAAATGAAAAAGGATTTGAAAAATTTAATTTAAATCAATCTTTTAAAAATCAAATACCAATTATTGCAACCCACGAGGTTTTTTACTTAGAAAAAAATATGCATGAGGCTCACGATGCTTTGATATGTATAGGGAATAAAACTTACGTAAATGAAAAAAATAGAATTAAATTTTCTAATGAACATTACTTAAAAAATGATAATGAAATGTCTGAATTATTTTCAGATCTACCTGAAGCTTTAGAAAATAATTATAATTTTCCACTTAGATGTAATTATAGACCAACTTCGTCTAAGCCAATTCTTCCAGATATTAGCTCAAAAGAAGAAGGTAACGCTGATGAAATTTTAATGAACAATTCATTAGATGGCCTTAGAAATAAATTTAAAAAAGTTTTTAACATCAATGAAAAAGAATTTGATAAAAATTCTAAATACTTAGATTACAAAGATAGATTGGATCATGAATTAAAAATAATTATTGAGATGAAGTATTCAAGTTATTTTTTGATTGTATCTGATTATATAAAATGGGCAAAAAATAATGATATACCTGTAGGCCCTGGAAGAGGTTCAGGAGCAGGATCTTTAGTAGCTTGGTGTTTGTCAATCACAGATGTAGATCCAATTAAATTTAATCTTATCTTCGAGAGATTTTTAAATCCTGACAGAATATCTATGCCAGATTTTGATATAGACTTTTGCGAGGAAAAAAGAGACTTAGTTTTCAAGTATCTAACAAAAAAATACGAAAACAGTGTTGCCCACATTATAACTTTTGGAAAATTAAAAGCTAGAATGGCAATTAGAGATGTTGGTCGTGTGTTAGGTTTGCCTTATGGTTTTGTTGATAGTATTTCTAAAATGATACCTTTTGATCCATCAAGACCACAAACTTTATCTGAATGTATTGCAGGTGAACCTCGACTACAAAAAATGATAAAAGAGGACCCACGTGTAAAAAAATTAGCTGAAATTTCTTTGCAAATAGAAGGTTTAAATAGAAACGTAGCAACACATGCTGCTGGTGTTGTGATTGCAGACAGGAAATTAACTGACGTTGTACCATTATATAAAGATAATTCTGCAGATCTTCTTTTGCCTTCAACGCAATTTGATATGTATTCTGCTGAAAATGCTGGATTAATTAAGTTTGATTTTTTAGGACTTAAAACATTAACAGTTATTAATAATACTCAAAAATTAATTAGAAAAAAAAATAAAGATTTTGACATAGAAAAAATTAATTTTGATGATCAAAAAGTTTTTGAATTATTATCATTAGGAAAAACTGTCGGCCTATTTCAAATTGAAAGTGCTGGAATGCGAGAAGCGCTACTTCAAATGAAGCCAAATCATATTGAGGATATCATTGCATTGGTTGCTTTATATAGACCAGGCCCAATGAGTAATATACCAACTTACAATGACTGTAAACACGGAAGACAAACACCAGACTACCTCCATCCATTGTTAGAGGATATTTTAAAACCTACTTATGGAGTAATCATCTATCAAGAACAAGTAATGCAAATTGCACAAAAACTTTCTGGTTTTACTGCGGGTCAAGCTGATATTTTAAGAAGAGCAATGGGAAAAAAGAAAAGAGCAGAGTTAGAAAAACAAAAACAAGGATTTATTAATGGTGCTGTAAATAATGACATTAGCAAAGATGTTGCAGCAAGTATTTTTTTAAAGATAGAACCATTTGCTGAATATGGATTTAATAAAAGTCATGCGGCAGCTTATGCAATTATTTCATATCAAACTGCATTTTTAAAAACATACTATCCAAAAGAATTTGTAGCAGCTTCAATGACAATGGATTTATCAAATCAAAACAAATTAAGTGAATTCTATGAAGAACTAAGAAGGTTAAAAGTTGAAATAATAAGACCTGATATCAATGAATGTTTTGCAGATTTTAGAACTATAGATGAAAAATTTTATTATGCCCTGGGTGCAATTAAAGCAGTTGGTTATGAAGCTATTTCAAACATAGTTAAAGAGAGAGAGCAAAATGGAAAATTTAGCTCGATAAATGATTTTATTAATAGAGTTGACCCTAAAGATATTAATAAACTACAATTAGAAGGCTTGGTCAAAGCAGGAGCATTTGATAATTTAGAAAATAATAGACAAGCTTTATTTAATTCTATTCCCAACTTAATTCTCAAATCAAAAAATATTTTTGAAAATAAATCAGCAAATCAGATAGATCTTTTTGGAGACGAGTTATCTAAAAATGATGAGGATTTAATTCATAAAATTGATGATTGGAAATTTGAAAAAAGACTTTCAAAAGAATTTGAAGCAGTTGGTTTTTTCATTTCAGATCATCCTTTAAATCAATTCAAAGATACATTTGAAGATTATAATATTGCTGATTACTTAGAATTTAATAACAATGATCAAATTAAAGAGGCAAATATTTCAGCTACATTGCTAAAACTTACAGAACGAAAGACTTCTAAAGGCACACCTTATGGTGTTATTAAACTTACAGATCTAAATAGCGTTTTCGAATTATTTATATTTTCAGATACACTAGATTTAAATAGAGAAATTTTAAAAGAGGGTAATTCTTTGCTAATAACTTTATTTAAAAACATTTCAAACGACGAAAATAAAACAAAAAGAATAAATGTTCAAAAAATTGCCTCTTTAAAAGATCTTGTAAATAAACCTATTTCAGAAGTTGTTTTTAAGATTTCTTCAGAAGATCAAATTGAAAAAATTTCAAATCTTTTATTTGAAAAAGGTGATACCAAAATAAATATAGAGTTTGAAAATAATGATAAAAAACTTTTTTTGCAGCTTGAAAATTTAAGGAATTTAGATCGCAAGACTTTAAATTTAATTAAAAATCAACAAATTCAGGCTGAAATTATCTAAAAATTACTTGTTAAATTAAATAAATCTTGTATTACAAGCTTAAATTAACAATACGCACACAGTATTTGGTTTTATACCTCCGGTCCTTAAATGGAAATTACTGTGGTGGCTTAACCGGGAATAAATATGAAAATACCTAATCTTACACTACAACAACTTTTAGAAGCTGGCGTTCATCTTGGCCACAAAACTTTAAGATGGAACCCAAAAATGAAAAAATACATTTTTGGCAAAAGGGATTCAATCCACATAATTGATTTAACTCAAACATTAGAGCTAACAAAGATTGCTTTAGAAAAAGTTTATTCAACTATTGCAAACAATGGAAAAATTTTATTTGTATCAACAAAAAAACAAGCCTCAGAAGCTGTTGCTGAAGTTGCAAAAGAAACTGACCAATATTTTGTAAATCATAGATGGCTTGGTGGAATGTTAACAAACTGGGGTACAATTTCTAATTCAATTAAGAAATTAAGAAAATTAGAAACTGATCTTACTTCTGAAAATAGAGGTTTTACAAAAAAAGAACTTTTAAAAATGAGTGTAACCAAAGATAAACTTCAAAGATCTTTGGGTGGAATAGCAGAAATGAAAAAAATTCCAGATCTAGTATTCATTATTGATACTAATTATGAATCATTAGCTATTCAAGAGTCAGTTAAGCTTGGTATTCCAATAATAGCAATTTTAGATAGCAACTCAAATCCTGATGGAATCGACTATCCTATACCTGGAAATGATGATGCTAGAAGATCAATTGATCTTTATTGTAATTTAATAAAAGAAACAATTAATAATGCTAAATCATCTATCCCTGCACAGGAAAAACCTAAAGAAGAAACAAAAAAAAGTGAAAAAACTCTAGGAGAACTTGATAGAGAAAAATTAGATGAAAAATTTGCAAAAGAAAAAAAGGATAAATTGAATTAATATGAGCGATATAGAGAAAGTTAAAAAATTAAGAGAAGCAACTGGAGCTGGTTTTAAAGATTGTAACTTAGCAATAAAAGAGTCTGGTGGTGATTTAGATAAAGCAGTTGAGATATTAAGAGTAAAAGGAATTTCTAAAGCATCAAAAAAAATGTCTAGAGATGCCAAAGAAGGAGTAGTTGCTGTTTCTGGTGATGAAGGAAAAATTTCAGCTATTGAAGTAAATTGCGAAACAGACTTTGTTGCAAAGAATGATGATTTTATAAACTTTGTTAAAGAACTAAGTGAAATGAATAATGAAAAAAATTCAAATTTGGATGACTTGAACAATTCAAAGATGAAAAACGGACAAACAGTTTCAGATAATCTTGTAGCTTTAGTTGCAAAAATTGGAGAAAAAATAACTATAGGTAAAGTAAAAACTATCAAAAATGAAGGTGCTATCAACTTTCACTATTTACATACCGTAGTTAAAGATAACCTTTCTAAACTTGCTGTTTTAGTTTCTTTAGAAACCTCGGACAAATCTGACAACCTAAAATCTTTTGGTAAACAACTATCTATGCATATTGCTGCTTCAAATCCTCTGGCCCTTGACTCTAGTTCTTTAGATCAATCTATAATTGATAAAGAACAAGAGCTAGTTACAGAAGAGTTAAAGAATTCAGGTAAACCAGAAGATATAGCTAAGAAAATAAGCATTGGAAAAATGAATAAATTTAAGGAAGAAAATTCATTACTTACTCAAGCTTGGGTTATGGAACCAAAGAAAAAAGTTCAGGACGTAATTAAAGAGCTTGGTATTGCCGATTTAAAAATAAAAGAGTTTTCAAGAATAAAAATTGGTGAATAATGTTCGACGATAAATCATATAGTTCAAAGATGGATAAAACTATTGATGTATTTGTTAAAGAGCTGAGTTCATTAAGGACTGGTCGAGCTAATGCATCAATGTTAGATTTAGTTAAAGTTGATGTATATGGTCAACAAATGCCAATAAATCAATTAGCGAGCATTACAACTCCAGAACCTAGAATGATTAATATTCAGGTTTGGGATCAAAATAATGTGCCACTAGTTGATGCAGCAATAAAAAAATCTGAGCTTGGCTTAAACCCACAAATTGATGGTCAATTAGTTAGACTTCCTGTTCCTGAGCTTAATGAGGAAAGAAGAACTGAATTAAAAAAAATGATCAAATCAATGGGAGAAAAATGCAAAGTTTCCATTAGGAACATAAGAAGAGAAGCAAATGAAGAATTAAAAAAACTTTTGAAATCTAAAGACATTAGTGAAGATGAAGAAAAATCAAAAGAAAAAGTTATTCAAACAATCACAGATGATCATATTAAATCTGTAGATGAAAAAGTTTCTTCCAAAGAAAAAGAAATAATGACTATATGAACCCAATAAAACATGTCGCCATTATAATGGATGGCAATGGTAGGTGGGGTTTAAAAAATAAGAAAAATAGAAACGCAGGGCATAAAGCAGGTTTAGTATCAGTTGAAAAAATAATTAAAGAAACAATTATTCAAAAAATAAAGTTCTTAACCTTATATACATTTTCTACAGAAAACTGGAAAAGACCAGCTAAAGAAATTAATTTTTTGTTTAGTTTGTTAGAAAATTTTCTTTTAACAAAAATAAATATGTTAACGAAAAATAATATTAAGTTAAAAATAATTGGTGATAAAACTCAATTATCTAAAAAAATCATCAAACTTTTAAATAATTCCGAAAAGCAAACATCGTCTAATAAAAAATTACAAATTAATTTAGCTCTTAACTATGGTTCCAAAAATGAATTAATTAATTCAATTAAAATAATCAAACGAAAAAATATCGTCATAAATGAAAAGAATATTAGTAGTAATTTATTTACAGCAAATGTACCCGATCCAGATATATTGATAAGAACGGGTAATACAAAACGATTAAGTAATTTTCTATTATGGCAAATTGCGTATACTGAGATTTTCTTTGAAAAAAAATTATGGCCGGATTTCAATGAAAAAGATTATAGAAAAATAATCAATGAGTTTAAAAATTTAAAAAGAAACTTTGGAGGTGTTTAATGAAAAAAGAACTAAATAAACGTTTATTTACATCTGTATTGCTAATATCTTTATTATTTTTAATGCTACAATATTCTGTAGTATTAATTTCTTCATTATTATTAATTTTCGTTATCTCTTGGATAGAAATAAATGATATTTTTGAAAAAATATTGAATAAAAATAAAGGAAATTTTCTCCAAAAATTTTTTATAAAATTTCTAATATTTTTATATCTATTATTTTTTATAAAAGTTGTTGTTGATGAGTTTTTACAAAATCAACCAAATGTAAGTTGGAATTTAATTTTCATTATTACAATATGCATTTTAAGTGACATCGGTGGATATATTTTTGGTAAAACCTTCAAAGGAAAAAAACTTACAAAGATAAGTCCAAACAAAACATATTCTGGCATGTATGGCTCATTTCTTTTAACAATATTTTTTTCTTTAGTATATTCCTATTCAATAAGTTTTATAGACTTAGAAATTATTTTATTCACATCAATTGTGATTTCCGCAATTTGTCAGATTGGAGATTTATTTATTTCTTATTTAAAACGAAAAGCTAAATTAAAAGATACTGGAAATATTTTACCTGGGCACGGAGGTTTACTCGATAGAATAGATGGTATTCTTTTTGCGTTACCATTTGGTCTTATTATAATTAATGTTATTTATTAATGAAAAAGAAAATTGCAATTTTAGGATCAACAGGGTCAATTGGTAAAACTTTAATTGATATTATTTCCAAGGATAAAAATAATTTCAAAATTGATTTATTATCTGCTAATAAAAATTATAAACAAATTTTAAAACAAGCCATCAGATTCCATGTAAAAAATTTAATTGTTACCGATAAAAAAGCTTTCAATAAGTTACAAAACCAAATTAAAAAAAGAAACATCAAAATATTTAACTCTTTCGATCATTTCATAAAAAATCATAAATCAAAGTTTGATTATTCAATGTGTGCTATTACTGGTATTGATGGATTAAAACCGACACTAGACATTATTAGATTATCCAAATCAGTAGCTATTGCTAACAAAGAGGCAATTATTTGTGGATGGCCTTTAATAAAAAAAAGTTTAAAAAAATATAATACTAAATTTATTCCAGTGGATTCTGAGCATTTCACCATTTGGATGGCAACAAATAATTTTAAACATTCAATTGAAAAAATTTTTATAACTGCATCAGGTGGACCTTTTAAAGATTTAGATATAAAAAAGTTTAAACACATTACTCCTAATCAAGCTGTGAAACATCCTAATTGGAAAATGGGCAATAAAATATCAATTGACTCATCAACAATGATGAATAAAGTTTTTGAAATAATTGAAGCTAAGAATATATTTAATGTCAAATATCAGCAAATAGATATCTTAATACACAAAGATTCTTATTTGCATTCAATCGTTAAATTTCAAAATGGTATAATTAAGATTGTAGCGCATGACACAACAATGAAAGTGCCAATATTTAATTCAATTTATAATAACGAATCTAAAACAATAAAAACCCAAGATGTATCAATCAGTAAATTAAATAATTTAAAACTAGAAAAACCAAATGATAAAAGATTTAAAATTCTTAAAATCTTGAATTTTTTACCCCATAAAACCTCTCTTTTTGAAACAGCAATTGTGACAGCTAATGATATTTTGGTGGACTTATTTTTAAATAATAAGATTAGTTATTTAGATATTTCAAAAAAATTATATAAGTTCATAAAACTTAATAAAATTAAGAATTTTAAACATGTTGCTCCTAAAAATATTCAAGACATTTTAGGATTAAATGTTTATATTCGCGAGAATTTTGATTTTACAAGGTTATAGCAAGATACGTTACAAAACATGTTTAAATTTATAATTATAAAAATATTTTTTTTATTTTATTTTTCAATTGTTAACGCTGAAGTAATTAAGAAAATAGAAATTGAAGGAAATGACAGAATTCCAGATCAAACCATTGTCATGTTCTCAAAGGTGAAAGTAAATGATGATATTAATCAAAACGATGTCAACAAAATTCTAAAAGAAATTTATGATACTAACTATTTTAATAATGTTGTAGTGGATTTTAATAATCAAATTTTAAAAATCACTGTAGATGAGTTTCCTATAATTCAAAATTTACAATATGAAGGAATTAAAGCTCAAAAAATAAGAGATGCAATATTAGAAAATTTATCTCTTAAGGATAGATCTTCTTATAATGAGATTTTACTCAAAGAAGATAAGAAAAAGATCGATAATAATTTAAAAAAATTAGGTTATTATTTTTCAAGTACAGATGTTTTTGTTGAAGAGCTGGAAAATAATTTAGTAAATGTGACTTATGTTGTTGATCTAGGAGAAAAAGCAAAAATAAAAAAAATTACTTTTAACGGTGATAAAGTTTTTAAAGATCGAAAATTAAAAGGGATTATTATAAGTGAAGAATATAAATTTTGGAAATTTATATCAGGAAAAAAATTTTTAAATGAAGATATGATTTCTTTTGATGAAAGATTATTACAAAACTTTTATAATAATAAAGGTTACTACAATGCAGAAATAAACTCATCTTTTGCCAAATTAGTCGGAGAAAATGAGTTCGAACTTATCTATAATATAAATGCAAATAAGAAAATTTATTTTAATGAATTTAAATTAAATTTACCTGAAGATTTTGATCCAAATAACTTTTCTTCTTTACAATTACGATTTGATGAACTCAAAGGACAACCGTACTCTATTAATCTTATAGAAAAGATTTTGGAAGAGGTTGATAAGATTACATTAAATGAGCAATATATTTCAATAAAAGCATCAGTAGATGAAGATATCATTGATGATAAGATTAATTTAACATTTAATATTGAAGATGGTGAAAAATTTATTGTTGAAAGAATAAACATTTTTGGAAACAATATTACAAGAGAGAATGTTATAAGAAATCAATTAGAGGTGGATGAAGGTGATCCTTACAACGAAATTCTAACCAATAAATCTGTAAATAATATTCAAAGTTTGAATTTTTTTAAAACCGTAAACCAAAAAATTGTTGATGGTTCAAATGATAACTCTAAAGTAATCAACATATCAGTTGAAGAAAAGCCTACTGGTGAAATAACAGCATCTGCTGGAGTTGGAACCTCGGGTACTAGTATTGGTTTTGGTGTTAGAGAAAATAATTATTTAGGCCGTGGAATTGCATTAGACTCTAATATATCATTAGGTTCAGATACTATTAAAGGGTTATTTAGTGTATCAAATCCAAATTTTAGAAACTCTGATAAAGCCGTCTATGCATCAGCTGAAGCTAGTGAGACTGACAAATTAAAAGCTTCAGGATATAAGACTAGTAAAACTGGTTTTGAATTAGGAACAAATTTTGAATATTACGATGACGTTAGAATTGGGTTAGGTACCTCATCTTATCTTGAAAAAATTAAAACATCGACAAAGGCTTCTGCAAAAATGAAGAAGCAAAAAGGTGATTACTTTGATACATTTGCAAATTTTAGTTTTGATTATGACAAAAGGAACCAAAAATTTCAAACATCTGATGGTTTTAGAAGTACATATAAAACAAGTGTCCCTCTTGTTAGTGAGACTAATACGCTAACAAACACATATACTTACAAATATTTTACAGAACTCTATGATGATAATATTTCAAGTTTTTCAATTTATATGAAAGCAGCAAGCTCAATTAAAGACAAAGATATTAAATTATCAGAAAGATTGTTTGCACCATCAAATAGATTAAGAGGATTTGAATTTGGAAAAGTAGGCCCTAAAGATGGAAATGATTATATTGGCGGTAACTATGTCTCTACTGTCAACTTCACATCAACGTTACCATTTATACTTGAGAACGCACAAAATACTGACTTCTTAGTTTTTTTTGATGCAGCAAATATATGGGGTGTTGATTATGACTCATCTCTTAGCGATAAATCTGATGATATTAGAAGTGCAGTAGGAATAGGTGTAGATTGGTTTACACCTATTGGTCCATTAAACTTTTCTTTAGCTTCACCTATTTCAAAAAGCAATACAGATAAAACAGAAACATTCAGATTTAATTTGGGCACAACCTTCTAATGAAAAAAAATTTATTAATCTATATAATATTTTTTTTCTCCTTTTCTTTTGCAAATGCTAACGAAAAAATTGCTTTTATAGATATTGATTTTTTACTAACTCAATCAAAAGCTGGAAAATCAGTATTATCTGATTTAGATAAATTAAATAAAAAGAATATTAGCGATCTAAAATCTCAGGAACAAAAATTAATTAAAGAAAGGGAGGAGCTAGATAAGCTGAAAAATATTTCCTCACAAGAAGATATAAACATCAAGATACAAGCTTTTAAAAAAAAGATTGAACAATTTAATAAACAAAAAGTTGATCTTTCATCAAAATTTAATAATAAAAGAGATGAAGAAACTTTAGCGTTATTACAAAAAATTAATCCAATTATTTCAGATTATATGGAGAAAAATCAAATAACATTAATTTTTGATAAAAAGAATATATATATTGCAAAATCAGAATTAGATATAACAAAACCTATTTTAGAAATAGTAAACTCAAAAGTAAAATAATTTTATGAAATTGAATAAAACTGATATCGCTAATTTACTACCTCATAGAGAACCAATGCTATTAGTAGACGAGTTATATGATATTAAAAAACTAGAGTCTGCGACTGCTGTTGTAAAAGTTAAAAAAGACAGTTTTTTCGTTCAAGGTCATTTTCCTGGTCAACCCGTAATGCCTGGTGTATTAATTGTGGAGTCTTTTGGTCAAGCTGCAGCTGCTTTAACTGCACATGGACTAGATAAAGCCACATACGAAAATAAACTTGTTTTTTTGATGACAGTAGAAAAAGCAAGATTTAGAAATCCTGTAATTCCAGATTGTGATTTAATTTTAAAAATTAAAGCTATAAGATCTCATGGTAGAGTTTGGAAATATCAAGGTGATGCATTTGTAAATGATATCAAAGTGGCAGATGCAATATGGTCTGCTACTATAGTAGATAAAAAATAATCAGTAATATTTATTGATAAGATTTATAGTCAATTTTTGATAGATACATAATACAATGAATCCATTCTTTAAAAACTTTGGTCCTTTTAATTTAAAACAAATTTTAACTTTTTTAAATTTATCGATATCTTTACCAAATTCAGTTGAAAATATTTTGATAAAAGATGTAAAAGATCTCTCATCTGCTAACACAAATGAATTAACTTTTTTTCATAATAAGAATTATGAAAAACTTGCCTCAACCACAAAAGCATCTTGTTGTATAACTTTAGAAAATTTAGCTAAATACTTGCCAAATACTTGCGAACCTATAATAGTAGACAATGTTCTCCTTAGTATTGCAGAAATAACAAAAAAATTTTATCCCACTTCTGTAACTGATGATTTTGACTCTAGTGTTGTTGAAATTGAGAAAACATCTTTCAAAGATGATATCTTTTATGGAAGAAATATTTTTATTGGAAAGAATGTTCAAATAGGAAAAAATTGCAAAATAGGACATAACTCAATTATAGAAAGCAATGTTATAATTGGAGATGACTGTACTATTGGATCTAATGTTATATTAAGAAATTCTTTAATAAAAAATAATGTAAGTATATTAGATGGAGCAATTATTGGAAAAAAAGGTTTTGGTTTTTTTCCAAACAAAGACAAAAATGTAAGATACCCTCATATTGGTATTGTGATTATAGATGACAACTGTGAAATAGGTTGTGGCGCAACAATTGATAGGGGATCGATGTCGAATACCGTAATAGGAAAAAACACTTATATTGATAATCAAGTTCATATTGCTCATAATAATAAAATTGGTGAAAATTGCATTGTTGCTGGCCAAGTAGGATTTGCAGGAAGTTCATCTTTAGGAAATAATGTAATGATTGGTGGACAGGCTGGTATATCTGGTCATCTTAAAATTGGTCACAATGTTCAAATTGGTGGAGGCTCTGGAGTTTTGGATGATCTTAAGGATAACTCTAAAGTAATGGGATATCCTGCAACTAGTATAAGAAATTTTTTAAAAGAAAAAAAAAGTATATTAGATTTATTGAAAAGAAAAAAATGATACATGATACCTCTATAATTGATAAAAATGCCAAGATTGGCAACAACGTTGAAATAGGACCTTATTGTGTAGTTGGTCCCAATGTTAAAATAGCAGATAATAATAAATTACATTCTCACGTTAATATTTCAGGAAATACAAAAATTGGAGAAGGAAATATATTTTATCCTTTTTGCTCAATTGGCAATGATCCTCAAGATTTAAAGTTCAGTGGTGAAAATACTGAATTGATTATAGGAAATGGAAACAAAATTAGAGAATATGTAACCATGAATCCAGGAACAGCTGGTGGAGGTAAAAAAACAATAGTAGGTAACAATTGTTTATTTATGGTTTCATCACACGTCGCTCATGACTGTATAGTGGGTGATAATGTTATTCTGGCAAATAATGTTCCTTTAGGTGGACACGCTATAATTGAAGATGGTGTTATAATTGGGGGAAATTCAGCTGTGCAACAATTTACTAGAATAGGAAGAGGTGCAATGATTGGTGGAATGTGCGGCGTGGTAAGAGACGTAATACCCTATGGTATTGCTCTTGGAAATAGAAGTGTATTACAAGGTCTGAATTTGATTGGATTAAGAAGGAAAAATTTAGATAATAAAGATATAATTAAATTAAGTGAAGCTTATAAAATAATTTTTAAAAATGAAAATTTTTTAAAGAATATTGACGAACTTGATGAAAGTTTTATGAAAGTAGCAATGGTTAAAGAAGTTGTTGATTTTTTAACAAAAGATAAAAAAAGACCAATTTGCACTCCCTTTTCTAAATAATGAAAGTAATAGATCATTTAATTGAACCAGAATTGTTTCATAAATTTAGAAGAGTAATTTTAGAGGCGAAATTCCCATGGTTTTTTGTTAATGGAAAATCAGAACTTCAAGATGGTCTTTACCAATTTTCACATTTATTTGTAGATGATGGTGGTAAAATTGTTTCAAATTATTTCAAAATACTTTTACCAATTATTAACAAACTGAATGTAGAAAAACTTTATAGAATAAAAGCAAATTTAACCACAAAGAAAGAAACTAATGAAAAAGCTCCAATGCATATTGATACAGATGAAAAAGGTATCAAAACTGCAGTATATTACTGCAATACTAATAATGGAGGCACACTATTTCAAAATGGTAAAAAAATAGAGAGTAAAGCTAACAGAATTGTTATTTTTGATGGGCATCAAAAACATTGTGGTGTTGAATGTACTGATGAAAATATTAGAGTTGTGATTAACTTTAATTATTTTGAAAAAAAATGATTGGTTTATTTTTAGGAGATACTGAATTTCCAGAAATAGTATTATCAAAAGTAAAGTCAAAAAAACAAAAATACTTTATTATTGATCTATCAAAAAAAAACAAATTTAAAAAAGATAAGAATAGTTATCGAATTAGTATAGGAAAGTTCGGATCAATTTTAAAATTAATCCATGAGAAAAAATGCAAAAAAGTTTTATTTGCAGGAAAAATTGCAAAGCCAAATCTTTCATCATTAAGATTAGACGTAAAAGGTATTTATTATATTCCAAGAGTTATTAAAGCTTATAAGAAAGGCGATGCTGCTATAATTAAAAGTATTATCAGTATATTAAAAGATGAAAAAATTTCAGTTGTGCGATCTAATTTATTCAACAATGATTTGACAGTTTCAAAAGGTAATTATACTAAGTTGAAACCAGTGTTTTTTGACAAGAAAGATATAAATACAGGTATAAATTTTTTTAAAAAGTTAAATCCCCTTGATCATATTCAAGCAATAATTGTTAGAGAAGGTAAAATTTTATTAAAAGAAACAAAATTCGGTACAAGTAAAATGATATTAAATTCAAAAAATAAGAAAGGTGGTATTCTTATTAAATTTCCTAAAAAAAAACAGGACCTCAGAATTGATTTACCCACAATTGGAATAAAAACTTTGAAAGAATCTAAAAAACAAGGCTTAAAAGGAATAGTGTTAAAATCTAATCAAAATATTTTTCTTAATAAAAAAGACTGTATTGATTTTGCAAACAAAAATAAAATTTTTATAAGCGTTATATGAAAAAAATATTCATTGTTACCGGTGAACCATCTGGAGATAAATTAGCTTCAGAAGTTGTTAAAAAATTAAAAGAGAAATATGAACAAATAGAATATAGATGTGTTGGTGGGGAATACCTTAATTCATTAGGTATTAAAAGTATTTTTGATTTAAAAGATATAACACATTTAGCTTTCACAAGCGTATTGTTGAATATTTTTAAAATTAATAAAAGAATAAATCAAACTGTTAATTCAATATTAGAATTTAAACCAGATATTTTGTTAAGTGTCGATAGTCCAGATTTTACACTTAGGGTATCAGAAAGAGTTAAGAAAAAAAATTATGATATAAAAACAATACATTACGTAGCTCCACAAGTTTGGGTATGGAGAGAGGGTAGATTAAAAAAATTCAAAAAATTTTTAGATCATGTTCTTTTACTTTTTAAATTTGAACAAAAATATTTTGATAAAGAAAATATAAGCAATACTTTTGTAGGTCATCCTTTATTAGAAAAGAAAGTCTCAAGTAAGATAAATTTAGATAATTATTTTGATAATTCTAAAAAAATTGTATCGATATTTCCTGGAAGTAGAAAATCTGAAATAGATATTTTATTACCAATTTTATTAAAATCTGTAGTTTTAATTAACAATAAATTAAAAAATTTAAATTTTGTATTTCACGCAACTAATGAAACAAAAGATTTTATTGAAAAATATCTGAAAGAAACAAATATAGATAATATTGATATAATTTCTGACCCTGAAATTAAATTTAGCACATTATCAAAATCAATATTTGCGATAAGCAAATCTGGCACTGTTTCTCTTGAGATTTGCAATCAAAACATTCCATCAATAATAATCTATAAATTAAATTTCATTAATTATTTCATAATTAAATCATTAGTAAAAATTAGATTTGCCAATATAATTAATATTATTAACGATAAAGAAATCATTCCTGAGCTCATTCAAAATGAGTGCAATCCTAAAGAAATTTCAAATTCGGTTATATATCTTTTAAAAAATCCCAAAATGGTTGAGCTTATGTTGAATAAAATTCAGAAAACTCTTAGTAATATCAAATCTCAATCGTCATCTACAGAGGAAGCAGCTAAAGTAATAATGCAAAATTTAAGCTGATAATCTTTTGATTACCTCGTGTTTATCTAGTGAGGTAATAATATCATAAATTCCTGGACCAAATTTTGAACCAGTGAGCATTACTCTTAAAGGCTGACCCACACCTTTGAAGTTAGTCTCATTATCCGATATCAAAGTATTTACAATTGGTTCTAATGTTTCTTTATTTATAGTTTCAAGTTTTTCAAATTCTAATTTGAATTCATTGATGATTTTTTTTGACTTGTCATTAATTATTTCTAGAGAGTCTTGATTTATCTCTATATTTTCAACAATTATATATTTTAAGTTGTTGTTTATATCTTCTAATGTTTTGGCTTTATTTTTTAAAAAGCATAGAGATCTTTTAATATTTCCTTTTTTTTTATCAGGAATTTTTTGTTTAAATTCTTCACAATATATTTCTAAGTTTTTAAATAATAAATCTTCATCCAAATTCTTAATATAATGTTCATTCATTGATAGTATTCTACTCATATCCAATTTAGATGGCGATTTACCAATACCTTCAAAATTAAAGTATTTAATACTTTCTTCTTTTGTGAAAATTTCCTTATCCTTATATGACCATCCAAGTCTTAAAAGATAGTTTCTAAGTGCATCAGGTATTATTCCTATTTTTGAATAATCATCTAGCGTAGATGCATTGTCTCTCTTAGATAATTTTTTTCCATCTATAGTATGAATTAATGGTATGTGTGCAAATTTTGGCACATTCCATTTCATAGCTAAATAAATTTGTATTTGCTTAAAAGTATTTATCTTATGATCATCACCTCTGATTATGTGTGTCATATTCATATTATGATCATCTACAGTTGCTGATAAGTTATATGTTGGCGTGCCATCATTTCTCAATATAACAAAGTCTTCTATAGTATTATTTTCTATCTCCACATCTCCTTGAACTAAATCATTAAGTATGGAAGTTCCTTCAATTTTACTCTTAAATCTAATGACAGGTTTTACATCTTTTGGAGTATCTTTTTCATCTGCATCTCTCCATTTTCTATTATAGATATAGGGGATTTTTTTTTGTCTTGCTCTTTCTTTTTGTTCTTCTATTTCCTCTGTTGAGCAATAACACTTATAAGCATGTCCATCCTTTAAAAGTTGATTTGCAATTTCTATGTGTTTATCTATTTGATTTGACTGAATATACTCTTCTCCATCATGCTCAATTCCTATCCATTTAAGTGAGTTAACTATTTGTTTTTTGTATTCGTCTTTAGATCTTTCTTTATCAGTATCTTCAATTCTTAAATAAAACTTACCATTTTGGTTTTTAGAATATAACCAATTAAATAAAGCTGTTCTTACACCTCCAATATGTAAGGGACCAGTAGGGGATGGAGCAAATCTAGTTGCTACTTTTGACATCTGATGTATTTAGACTATTTTTTTAGAAGTTTCTATATAAAGATACTAAAACACCTTGAACTTTTACTCTGTCGGGACCAAAAATTTTTGTTTCGTAGTTTCTATTAGCACTTTCTAAGGCAACAACTTTACCTTTTCTTCTAATTCTTTTTAACATTGCCTCATGGTCATCAATTAATGCTACAACAATTTTACCATTGTCCGCTGTATCTGTTCTTTTGATAATTACTGTATCTCCTTCATTGATACCAGCTTCAATCATCGAGTCACCTTGAACTTTTAGTCCAAAATAATCACCATTTTTTTCTAAATTATTTGGTAATGGAATTCTAGAAACCTCATTTTGTATCGCTTCTACTGGGGTGCCAGCTGCAATTTTACCTAATACTGGAACTTCCATATCATCAGATTTATTTACTTCTTCATCTAACCCACCTTTAATAACACTAGGTGAAAAGCTGTTATAAATATCATTTGCAGATGCAGTTTCTGGAAGCTTTACAACTTCTAAGGCTCTTGCTTTATGAGCAAGTCTTTTAATGAAACCTCTTTCCTCTAAAGCGCTAATTAATCTATGTATTCCAGATTTCGACTTCAGGTTGAGTGATTGCTTCATTTCTTCATAAGAAGGTGAAACACCTGAACTTCTCAACTTCTTGTTGATAAATAATAATAAATTTTTTTGTTTTTTTGTTAGCATAAGAACAAATATCGTACAAATAATGTTCTATAAAAGTTCTTTATATTTCACAATAGCAAAAAAAATAAGTAAAATAGGGAATTATTTAACTATAAAATTGAAAAAATGGAGTTTTTTTCTAAATCTTTCAAAAGTGATTCACCAATTAAAAAAGTTTTAATATTTGTTTTTGTCTGAAGATCTGAAACCTCATCTTTTGTTTTAATTCCACTTTCAGAAATTAGAGGTTCTTTATGTTCTTTAAGCGCATCATAAATAGCGTAGGTTGTATTTATATCTGTTTTTAATGTTTTTAAATCTCTATTATTAATTCCAATTAAAGCTTCTTTAAAATGTAATGCTTTTTTTGCTTCTTCCACTGTATGAACTTCAACAATCACCGACATATTATACCTTAAAGCTTCTTCATATAAATTATAAGCTAAATCATCACTAACACCCGCAAGAATTATTAAAATAGCGTCAGCACCATAGCTTTTTGCAAGTGGTATTTGAAACTTATCAATAAAAAAATCTTTGCAAAGAATAGGTAGTTTAAATTTATCTTTAATTTTACTGATATGGATTAAATTTCCCAAGAAAAATTCTTCCTCAGTTAAAACAGATAAACAAGTTGCTTTCTTTTCATAATAGATTTTAGCAATATCAACAGGATTATAATCATTAATAATTACCCCAGCTGAAGGACTTGCTTTTTTAATTTCAGCAATAAGTGATGTTTTGTTTTCTTGGATATTTGTTTTTATTTTTTCTTTAAAATTAATATAACTTTTATTTTCTTCAATAAGTTTCGTAAGGTCTTCAATTTTTGTAGTTTTCTTTATTTCATCAACTCTCTTAATTTTTTTAGAGATTATTTTTTCTAGTATGTTTTCAGACATTTTGTATTTTTTTTAAATGATCAAAAGCTTTTTTAGATAGAATATGTTCTCTAGCATTTTTATAAGCATCATCGAAATTTGAAAACTTTTCACTAACTATCAATCCAGCTGCTGCATTTAAACATACCGCTTTAGAAAAATCACTATCTTCACCTTGAAATATATCTATTATTTTTTTTGAATTAAATTTAGCATCGTCACCAACTAAGTTTTCAAATTTATCTGCATTGATACCAATTTTTTTTGGATCAATTGTAATTTTTGTTATTTCACCATTTTTAAGCTGCACAACATTTGTTGGAGCATATGGAGATATTTCATCTAATCCATCTTCACTATTTACAATCCAAGCAAACTTTATTCCTAAATTTTTTAACCCATTTGCAAATATTTCTAATAATTTTTTATCAAATACACCAACGATTTGTCTTTGAACAAGAGCAGGGCTACTTAAAGGTCCAATCATATTAAAGATAGTTCTTTTTCCAATTTTTTTCCTCGTAGGCCCAACATATTTCATTGCACTGTGATAGTTTGGTGCAAACATAAAACCAAAGTTGTTACTATTAATTGAGTTTTTTATTTCATTAGGTTCTAAATCAATTCTAATTTTTAGTTCTTCAAGTACATCACCAGATCCACATTGTGAGGAAACAGCTTTGTTGCCATGTTTTGCAATCTTGATACCCATACTTGCTAACAATAAAGCAGATGCTGTTGAGATATTTAAAGTATTCATTCCATCTCCACCTGTTCCACATGTATCTACACAATCTTCAACATTTACTCTTTTAGATTTTTCTCTTAAAACAAACACACCTCCAGCTATTTCATCTGCTGTTTCACCTTTTTCAGATAATAGTGTTAAAAATTTATAAATCTCTTCATCTTTAGCATTACCAGACATCAATATATTAAATACTGATTTACTTTCTTCAAAAGTAAGGTTTTGTTTCTGCTTAATTTTTTCTAAAAATTCTTTCATTAGTTTTTATAATTTATAAAGTTTTTTAATAATTTCATTCCAACATTAGTTTTAATACTTTCAGGATGGAATTGTACACCGTGAATATTGTACTTTTTGTGTTGAATTCCCATAATTATTCCATCTTCTGTTTCAGCTGTAATTAATAAATCTTTGCTCATATTTTTCTTATCAATTATTAAACTATGATACCTAGTAGCTTCAAACTTATTAGGAATATTTTTAAAAATACCCATATTTTTTGATATGATTTTACTTGTTTTTCCATGCATTAATTTTTTAGCCTGAACAATCTTACTCCCAAAAGCTTGTCCTATGGTTTGGTGCCCTAGACAAACACCAAATATTGGTAATTTTTCTTTTAGATTTTTCACAATTTTTAAACAATTTCCTGCCTGATTAGGATTACCTGGGCCTGGAGATATTACAATTTTTTGATATCGGTTTTTTAATATTTCTTTAGATGTAATTTCGTCATTTCTAATAACATCCACCTTCGTCTTAAGTGATGAAAGATAATGATAGAGGTTAAATGTAAAACTATCGTAATTATCTATTAATAATATTTTCATTATCTTAATGCGTTGATTAAAGCTTTAGCTTTATTTACTGTTTCTTCATATTCTTTAATTGGTTTACTATCAGCAACTATTCCAGCGCCTGCTTGAACATAAAATTTATTCTTTTTAGCAACTGCCGTTCTTAATGCGATACAAGTATCAAATTCACCATTAGCTGAAAAATAACCAATACCTCCAGCATAAACTTTTCTCTTAGTATTTTCTAATTCATCTATTATCTCCATAGCTCTTATTTTAGGTGCACCAGAAACAGTTCCAGCAGGAAAACCAGCTAAAAGAGATTTAAATTTTGAAAACTTTTTATCATATTTACCAATTACATTAGATACTATGTGCATTACATGTGAGTATCTCTCTATAATAAAGCTTTCTGTAACCTTAACTGTATTAATTTTTGAAACTTTACCCGCATCATTTCTACCCAAGTCTAATAACATTAAATGTTCAGATAATTCTTTTTTATCTTTTAATAGATCCTTTTCAAAAAACTTATCTTCTTTAGTAGTTTTACCTCTTGGCCTAGTACCCGCTATGGGTCTAACAGTTATATTTCCATCTCTTAATCTAACTAGAATTTCAGGACTTGCTCCTATAATTTGAAAGTCACTAAAATTGAAATAAAACATAAATGGAGAAGGGTTCGTTAATCTTAATTTCTTATAAATTTCTAATGGTTTTTTAGTAAGATTTGCTTCAAATCTTTGGCTTAGGACTACTTGAAAGATGTCACCAATTTTAATGTATTCTTTCGCTTTATTAACCATACTTAGAAAACGTTTTTTTGGAGTATTGGATTTTACTTTAACAACTTGATTTGATTTGATTTTAGTATCTTGATCAATAGAAACAGAAGACTGATTAATAATTTGATTTATTTGTAATTTAATTTCTTCAAATTTTTTCTGATAATTTGAAATTTTTTCATCCTTAAAAACATTAATAATGTAGTGAATTTTTTTTTTAAGGTTATCATGAATGATTAATGTTCTAGGTCTTAGCAACCTTACATCTGGTAAGTTAAGATCGTTCTTACATTTATCTGGAATACGTTCAATATATCTAATTGAATCATAGGAAAAATATCCAGAAATTAATGAACATATTGGAGGAAGATTTTTAGGTGTTTCAAATTTAAATTCCTCAATAATATTTTCTAATATCTTATTTGGCTTACCTTTAAGTTTTATCTTTTTATTATTTTTTATAAGATAAGATTGATTGCCATTAAATTCCCAAATTTTATCAGGATCTTTCCCAAAAATTGTATATCGACCTCTTATTTTACCTTTCTCGACAGACTCGAAAATAAAACTATTTTTTTCTTTTAGAAAATTATCAATTAGATTTAAAATAGCTTTGTCATCTTTGACATTTTTAGAGCTAAAGATAACTTGATTTTTTTTGCTTCTGTGTCGAAACTTAAAATCTTTGAAGCTTCGGTTTATTATCATTTGAAATAATTTTTAACTCTTTCCAAAGTCTTTTGATTAACATCAACAGTATATTTTTCATTCAAATGTGTATCGTAAGATCTAAGAATATTTTTTCTATCATTTGATAATTGAGTTGATGAGAATGTTTTGTACTCATCACTGTTATAATCGATAATTTGTTCTGATATATTTTCAATTTTTGCAAGATAAATATCTTCTTTATTATTAATCAATGTAAATGACCCAACTGGTAAAGAGTATAAAACTTTGATTGAGTTAATATCAAATTTTTTATTATCTTTAATCGAGTTTAAGGTAGTTTCCTCAACAAGATTTTTCCCTAATTCATTAAATTTTGAATTATCAAAAGACTTATCACTTATTTCTTCTAAAATTTTTCTATGAAAATCAAATTTATTTTTTTCAAAGACCAGTTTTTTCATTTCCGAAGCAGATTGCTCATTGTTTAAATCTGGTGCTTTTGATTCCGTTTTATCAATAGTAAAAAAAATAAAGTCATTCTTATTTTCAATCAATCCAACCTGATCAAATCTATTAGCAAATATTTTGTCTTCTATTTCTTTTTGATTTTCTGACAGTGAAAAATCTTTTACTTTAACAATTTCACCTTCCAGTTCTAGGTTAGAGAATATTGTTTTAAAATTTACATTTTTTGAAATTTCATTTTCAATAAAATCAATCTTATCAAAAAAATCTTGATTAAATTCATCTATACCAATCAGATTTTTTGGATTTATAAGCACATACTTAAAATCAATATGTTCTTTATTTAGTTGTTCTTTATTTTCTTCAACAAAATTTTCTATTTCCGTTTTTGTAATATCACTTTCCTTTTTATATAAAGTTTTTAGAGGAAAAAATTTTAAATCCAATTTATTGTTTGTTTCTTGATAATTTTTATCAATTAAAAATTTAGGAGTTACAGACCCTGCTCCTATATAATCAAATAATTGTTTTTGTTTTTCTCTGTCTGATAAAGCAATTTCAAATGCTGGGGCAGACATATTGTTTGTTAATAAAAACTTTTCATATTCAGTTCTTTGAAAAATATTATTTTCATCTAAAAAACTCTTATTATTTTTAATTTTTCTTAAAAGTGTTTGCTCGGAAACAATAATATCAAAATCTTGTATTTCTAAATCTAATAAAGTTGTTGAAACTAATGTTGATAGTAATTCTTCAAGAATACCTTCATTCATTTTCTCTTGAATTGTTTTCCTGTTTACACCAGAAGTATTTAGATAATCTATAAAATCTTGTGTAGAAACGTTTGTTTTATTAATTTTGGCAATGTTGTTTGTATTTCCACTGTTAAACATACTTCCCATTCCCCAGAATACAAAAGGGATGATTATTATAAAAACTAAAACTCCAGCGAGTTTTGTTTTTGCAAAATTTCTTAAACTTCCAATCATGGCTTTATAAATATATTGATCTATAAAAAACAAAGCTATAGATTAAATTTTCCATTATGACAAATAAATATATGTATTTTATAGCCAACTGGAAAATGTTTGGTGATTTCAAGTCATTAAAACTAGTGGATAAAGTAATCAGTTTTTCAAAAAAATTTAAAATTAAAAATTATAAGGTTGTTTATGTTCCTCCTCACACTTTAATTTGCCCTATGGCGCAAATGGTGAAAAAAACAAAAATTGAAGTTGGTGCGCAAAACTGTCATCATCAAAATGATTATGGAGCATTAACAGGATCAATTAATGCCAAAATGATTAAAGGCGTTGGAGCAAACTATGTAATTCTTGGTCATTCTGAAAACCGTCAAAGAGGAGAGTCTGATAAATTAATAAACTTAAAAATTAAAACTGCATTAAATAATAATTTAAAAGTAATATTTTGTATTGGTGAAACTATTAAAGAAAAAAAAAATAATAAAACAAATCTGGTATTATCAAGACAATTAAAACTTGGACTACAAGGTTTAAAATTTAATAAAAATCTAATTATTGCGTATGAGCCTGTGTGGGCTATTGGTAGTGGCATGATCCCCACATCAGAGGATTTATACAAAACAATAAATTTTATTAAAAGCAAAGTAAAAAAAAGTGTAAAAGTTTTATACGGCGGTTCTGTAAATGATAAAAATATTACAGAATTAAAGACAATAAATAATATTGATGGGTATTTAATAGGAGGAGCCTCTCAAAACTCAAAGAAATTCATTGATATAATAAAAAAAACATATAATTAACCCCACATGGAAAACATATTATTAGTACTAAACATAATTTTTGCATTAATTCTTGTTTTGTTAGTATTGGTTCAAAAATCTGAAGGTGGAGCTCTGGGGATAGGGGTTTCTCAGGAAAATTTTATGTTTTCAAGATCTGCTGGTAACTTCATGACAAAAGCAACAGCAATTGTTGCTACTCTTTTTATTATTTGCAGTCTTGCACTTACAATTGTTTCAAGAGGCGAGTTAACACCAACAAGCTCAATATTAGACACTGTCGAAGAACAGGCTGAAGATACGCCTGCTATTCCTGAGAATAATTAATCCTTTTCATTTCTGTTTTTAAGGTCTATAAGATAATTCCATGGCGCGATATATCTTTGTCACCGGCGGCGTGGTTTCTTCTCTTGGTAAAGGTCTCTCTTCAGCATCCCTTGCATATTTATTACAATCAAGAGGTTATAAAGTTCGTTTACGAAAATTAGATCCTTATTTAAATGTAGATCCAGGAACTATGAGTCCATTTCAACATGGAGAAGTTTTTGTAACTGATGATGGTGCGGAAACAGACTTAGATTTGGGTCATTACGAAAGATTTTCAGGTGTAACAGCAAAGAAAACAGACAATATTACAACTGGTAAAATTTATAGCGATGTTCTTAGAAAAGAAAGAAAAGGAGAATACCTTGGAAAAACAGTTCAAGTTATTCCTCACATCACAGATAGAATTAAAGAGTTTATAAATCACGATACATCAAAAGAAGATTTTATTATTTGTGAAATAGGTGGAATAGTAGGAGACATAGAAAGTCTTCCATTCGTAGAAGCAATAAGACAATTTTCAAATGATATTGGAAAAAGAAACGCTTTATTTATTCATTTAACTTTAGTTCCTTATTTAAAAGCATCAGATGAAATAAAAACTAAACCAACTCAGCATTCAGTTAAAGAATTAAGAAGTATTGGAATTCAACCTGATATTATTATTTGTAGATCAGAAAGAGCAATTCCGTTGGAACACAGAAAAAAAATATCTTTGTTTTGTAACGTTGATATTAAAAATGTTATAGAAACTGTTGATGTTAAAACCATTTATGAGGCACCAATTAGTTTTGCAAAAGAAAAACTAGATGTTCAAGTTTTAGATTATTTCAAATTAAAATCTAAAAAATCAAATAACCTAACCCCTTGGAAAAAAATAACTCAAATTACTCTTAATACAAAAAGACATGTTAACATTGCAATTATTGGTAAATATGTTGAACTAAAAGATGCTTACAAATCTTTAGATGAGGCACTTACCCATGGTGGCATAACTAACAACCTTAAAGTAAATTTAGTTAGAATTGACTCTGAAAAATTAAAAGTTTCAGAAATAAAAAATAAACTCAAAAATGTTTCAGGAATTTTAATTCCAGGTGGATTTGGCAAAAGAGGAACAGAGGGTAAGATTGAAGCTATTAAACATGCCAGAATAAACAAGATACCATTTCTTGGTATTTGTTATGGTATGCAAATGGCGATAATAGAGTTTGCAAGAAATCAATTAAAAATTAAAAAAGCAACTTCATCTGAGTTTGATAAAGGAGGCATTCACATTGTTGGCTTAATGCATGAATGGGAGAAAAGTGGAAAAAAAATCAAAGGAACAGATAAAGATTTAGGTGGAACAATGAGGCTGGGTTCTTATCAAGCTATTTTAAAAGATAAATCAAAAATTAAGGATATTTATAAGTCTAAATTAATTAAAGAGAGACATAGACATAGATATGAAGTGGATATTTCGTACAAAGAGAAATTTGAGAGCAAAGGTCTAATATTTTCAGGTTTATCCCCAGATAATAAATTACCAGAAATCATTGAACTTAAAAATCACCCTTGGTTTATTGGTGTTCAGTTTCATCCAGAATTTAAATCTAGACCTTTGAACCCACATCCATTATTCTCATCTTTTATCAAAGCGGCGAAAAATCATAAATGAGTGCGATTAAAGTAAATTGTGAAAATATAGAAATTTCTAACAATAATAAGATTTGCATTATTGCAGGTCCTTGTCAGCTTGAAACCGAACAACACGCGATGGATATGGCAGGCAAGATAAAGGACATAACTTCCAAATATAACCTTGGATTTATTTACAAAACTTCTTTTGATAAAGCTAACCGAACAAGTCTAAAAGGAAAAAGAGGAGCAGGGTTAGAGGCATCACTACCTGTTTTTGATAAAATAAAAAAAGAATTAAATGTTCCAATTTTAACAGACATTCATAATGCTGAACAATGCACAATTGTTTCAGAACATGTTGATGTTTTACAAATCCCAGCATTTCTTTGCAGACAAACAGATCTCTTAATAGCTGCTGCTAAAACAAATAAAATTATTAATGTTAAAAAAGGTCAGTTCTTAGCCCCATGGGATATGGTAAATGTTACAAAGAAAATTTCAGATTCTGGAAATGATAAAATATTAGTAACCGAAAGAGGAGCAAGTTTTGGCTACAACACTTTAGTGTCTGACATGAGATCATTACCTATAATGGCTAAAAATGGTTATCCGGTAATTTTTGATGCAACTCATTCAGTTCAACAACCTGGTGGACAAGGTGAAGCTAGCGGTGGACAAAGAGAGTTTGTAGAATATTTAGCAAGAGCAGCTGTTGCAGTAGGAGTTGCTGGAGTATTTATAGAGACCCATCAAGATCCTGACAACGCTCCTTCTGATGGCCCCAATATGGTGCCATTAAATAAGTTAGAAGATCTTTTAAAACAACTTAACGACATTGATAATCTTATTAAAAATTAAGTGAGTAAAATTACAAAAGTTAAAGCAAGACAAGTTTTTGATAGCAGAGGCAATCCAACTGTAGAAGCTGAAGTTTATGTTAAAAATCAGAGTGCTAAAGCTATTTGTCCATCGGGAGCCTCAACTGGAACTTATGAAGCATATGAAAAAAGAGATACTAAAAATAAAAGATATTTAGGAAAAAGCGTTTTTTCAGCTGTTAATTTAGTTAACACTAAAATTTCAAAAGCATTAAAAAATAAAAGTATTTACGATCAAGTAAGAATAGATGAAATATTGATCAATCTAGATGGCACAAGACAAAAAACAAGATTAGGAGCTAATGCAATTTTAGCTGTATCAATGGCTGCTAAAAAGTTATCTGCAAAAGTAAAAAAAATACCTTTGTATAAATCTTTTTATATAACTAAAAATTTTCAATTACCTTATCCATTAATGAACATAATTAATGGTGGTGCGCACGCAAATAATGGTCTGAGAGTTCAAGAATTTATGATTAGACCCGATAGAGCTAAATCATTTTCTGAAGCCATGAGAATTTGTTATTTGGTAATTAAAAATCTTAGTAAATTAATTACAGCAAAAGGATTGTCGACTTCAGTAGGTGATGAAGGAGGTTTTGCGCCAATGATCGATAGTAACAAACAAGCTTTAGACTTAATAGTTTTAGCGATTAAAAAATCAGGTTTCAAAAATGGTAAAGACGTTTCTATATGTTTAGATGTTGCGGCAAATGAATTAATTAAAAAAGATAAATATTCGATCCATTCTAAAAAATATATCTCTGTAGATCAATCAATCAAAGAATATAAAAAAATGATTGATAAATATAAAATCAAATCCATAGAAGATCCTTTTGGTGAAAATGATTGGGGCGCTTGGAACAAACTTATGAAAGCAACAAAAAAAGTTCAAATTGTTGGTGATGATCTTTATGTTACAAATCTTGAAAGACTTAAAAAAGGTTTTTTAAACTTATCTTCAAATTCAATTTTAATAAAATTAAATCAAATTGGAACAGTTTCTGAAACATTAGATGTTATTAAGTTTGCTCAAACAATTGGATTTAAAACAATCATTTCTCACAGATCTGGTGAAAGTGAAGATACTTTCATTGCTGATTTAGCAGTTGGAACAAATTCAAATCAAATCAAAACTGGATCTTTAGCTAGATCAGAAAGAGTTGCTAAATATAACCAATTATTGAGAATAGAAGAAGAACTTGGAAAAAATGCAAGAATGAATAAAATTCATTAATGCTCAATAAATTAAAAAAAAATTACTTCATAATAGTTTCATTTTTTTTGATCTTGTATTTTTTTACTAATTTATTATCTGGAGATAGAGGTCTTTTCTCTTATTTTGAAAAAAAAGACCTACTAAATAAACTTGAAAAAGAAGAAATGTTAATAACAAAACAAATTAAGGACACTAGTTTTAAAAACTCACTTTTAAGTGATAATTTTGATTTAGATTTTGTTGAAATACTAATTAGAGAAAAGTTCCTTTTTGGAAAAAAAGGTGAAAAAATTTACATAATTAAATCAAATGAAAAATAGACATCCTGAGAAAGTAAATAGACCTGTTAATCCAATTAAAAAAAAACCAGAATGGATTAGGTCAAAGCTTTCAAATAGCAAAGAATTTTTTCTAACTAAAACAATCGTTAATAATAATAATCTTGTAACAGTATGTCAGGAAGCTAACTGTCCAAATATTACAGAGTGCTGGAGTAAAAGACACGCAACATTTATGATCATGGGTGATACCTGTACTAGAGCTTGTGCATTTTGTGATGTCAAAACAGGAGTACCAGGAAAATTAGATGAATTAGAGCCAGTTAAAATTGCAGAAGCAGTAAAAAAATTAAATTTAAGACATGTGGTGATTACCTCTGTTGATAGAGACGATTTAGAAGACGGTGGTTCTAATCATTTTTTTGAAGTGATTAACCAAACTAGAAAAACGAACCCAAATACAACTATCGAAGTTTTAACACCTGATTTTTTAAGAAAAGGTGAAGCCTATAAAAAAGTTTTAGAGGCAAGCCCAGATGTTTTCAATCACAACATTGAAACTGTCCCAAGTTTATATTTAAAGGTTAGACCAGGGTCTAGATATTTTGCATCATTAGAACTTTTAAAAAATGCAAAACTTCATGACAAAAATATTTTTACCAAATCAGGTATTATGGTTGGATTAGGTGAAACACGAGATGAAATTTTACAAGTGATGGATGATTTAAGAGCTGCTGATGTAGACTTTTTAACAATTGGTCAATATCTTCAACCATCAACAAAACATTATCCTCTTGATAGATATTATGATCCTAAAGAATTTGAGGATTTAGGTAAAATTGCAAAAGCAAAAGGTTTTCTTTTAGTTTCATCATCACCATTAACTAGATCGTCGTATCATGCTGATGAAGATTTCTCTAAGTTAAAAGAAAATAGATTAAATAGTCATTAATGCCCAAGGCATCAGTAAAAAGAATTATAGATAAAAAAAAAGAGAAACTTATCGAGTTTGTTCTTGATATAGAAAAATATCCTGAGTTTATTCCTTTTTGCTTGGGCTCCAAAGTTTATGATAGAAAAGAAAAAGGAGATAAAATTTTTATAATTGCAGATCTTACAATTGGTAAGGGCCCGTTTAATGACACTTACAAAAGTGATGTAAGATTTGATAAAAAAACTGATACAATTAATGTTACAAACATTGAGGGTCCGTTAACTCATCTACAAAATAATTGGAAGTTTGTTGAAAAAAATAATATGACCGAAGTTTATTTTGATGTTGACTTTGAAATTAAAAATAAATTTCTCAATATGTTAATGGAAAAATCATTTGAATATGGCTTAAACAAAATAGCTGATGCTTTTCAAGATAGAGCTGAAACAATTTAAATTAAAGAATTAACTAATTCTAAAGATTTTTTAACAGTTGCTTTTTGAATAGCGTTTCTCGTTTTTTGTTTAAATATATTCTTAGTTATTAGCAATTTGTTAGATTTCTTAATCCCTATATAGACAAGTCCTACAGGTTTTGCCTTGGTTCCGCCATTTGGTCCTGCTATACCAGTAATTGATACATTTATTTGAGCTTTTGAAAGTTTGGATAAACATTTTACCATTGCTTCACAACATTCTGCACTAACGGCACCATGTTTTCGAATTAATTTTTTATTAACTTTTAAAATATTAATCTTTGCATCATTAGAGTAGGTCACCAAACCTAGATTGAATACTTTAGAGGCTCCACTTATAGATGTAAGAGTTGATGCTAGCATTCCACCAGTACAAGACTCAGCAAAAGAAATTTTTAGTTTTTTTTGTTGAAGTTTTTTAACAATATTTTTCATATTAGATGAAGCTTTTAACTACCATAAAACATATTAATGATAAGACAACATAGAAGCCCGCACAAACATCATCCATTACAACGCCAAAACTATTTTTATGTTTTTTATCAAAATAATTTACTGGGAAAGGTTTTTTGATATCAAAAAATCTAAAAAGTAAAAAGCAGATTGCATAAATAAAAATTGCTTGATCTGTAGCTTTTTCTGTTCCGTGAGAGATTTCATATAAATATATTGGTATTGCCTGTCCTATAAATTCATCAATAATTATTTCACCAGGGTCTTTGTTATCACTATCTTTTGTATGATTTTTTATTGCTATGAAAGAATATAAAAAAGTAATTATCATGATGAAAAGAATTATATTTGATGAAATATTTAATATATGAAAACAAAAAAATAATAATAATACAGTGGCCAATGATCCAAAAGTGCCTGGAATAAATCCTATACGACCTAACCCAAACATTGTGACAAATAAAAAATTAAATTTTTTAATCATATTTTGAAATTGAAACAATAACCTCACAAGCAATTGCTTTTTCTTTTCCAATTAAACCTAACTTTTCTACAGTTTTACCTTTTAAATTAATTAAACTTTCATCTATATCTAATAATTTTGCTAATGATTTTATTATTTTATTTCTATGATTAGATACTCTTGGCTTTTCACAAATTAAATTTATATCGATGTTATTAAAATAGAAATTTCCTTTATTAAGTTTCTCTATTATTGGTTTTAACATTTTTGGCGATCTTATATTCTTAAATTTATTATTGTTGCTTGGAAAATGTGTGCCAATGTCTTTTTGTCGTAAAGCACCTAAGATAGCATCTGTAATTGAATGCAAAATTACATCTCCATCAGAATGACCTTGGAGACCCGAGTGAAATGGAATTTTAATTCCACCCAAGAAAAGAGTTTTATTCTTCACTAATTTATGAATATCAAAACCTATTCCCATAAAGTTTTTCGTTGAATTTATATCCTCAATAAAAGTAATTTTATTATTATTATTTTCTCCTTTAATGAATTTTACTTTTTTATCTGTTTCAACAAAAAGTGTTGCTTCATCTGTAATTTTAGCTTTTTGTTTAATTGCAAGTTCATATAAATCTTTAAATCTAAAAGCCTGGGGTGTTTGTGTTAAATATGAATTATCTCTATTTAAATTATATATCTTATTTTTTATTTTATATTTTAAAGAGTCTCTAGAATTTAAAGCAGGTATAACAGCAATATTGCTTTTTAAATTTTTGGTTAAATCTTTCAATAGTTTAATAGAAAAATTTGGTCTAGCAGCATCATGAATTAATACATTTTTAATGTTAAATTTTTTTAAAAATCTTAAACCTAATAAAGATGAGTCTGATCTTTCTTTCCCGCCCTTAATAACACTAATTCTTTTATCATTAATTTTGATTCTTTTTGGGTTATCACTTACTAGGACTATTTTATTAAATAACTTTGAATTTAATGCCTTCTCAATTGAATGAATATAAATTGGCTTATTTTTATATATATTATATTGCTTAGGTATTTTTGACTTAAACCTTTTGCTTTTTCCAGAAGCTAATATTATAAGAGCGCAATTCATTTTAAATATATACAAATGGTAGATTTTATTAAAAAAAACATATTTATAATAATTCTTTTTACAATTACTTTATTCATTGGTTTTGTAACATTTTTAACATTCATTGATAAAAGTTTTATTCAATTAACTCAGAATAATCTTCAATACCTATTAGTACTAAATATTGGGCTTTTAGCTTTATTATTTGGTTTCATTTTCTTTGAGGTAAAAAAAACAATTAAAAATGACATCGATAAAGATGGTTTAAGTTCTAATAAAAAATATATAACTTATTTTTCATTATTTACTTTAATTCCATCAATTTTAATCTCAATTTTTTCACTATTTCTTTTCTCATTCGCATTAGAAAAATATTTTGATAAAAAAGTTACTACTGTAGTAAATAATTCTTATGAACTTGCTCAAAGTTATGTTCAAGAAGTTAGAAATAAAATTGAGTCTGATATTGTTTTGATTGCTTTCGATACCAATAAGGCAAAAAATTTTTTAAATGCAAATGAAAATGAATTTAAAAGATTTTTAAAAACTCAAAAACTAATAAGAGATGTAGATGAAGTTCACATAATTGATCAAAATAAGAATTTAATTTTATCATCATCAGATGATACCAGTAAATATATACCTCCTGTAGATGACGCGTTAAAAATGGTTTTAACTGATGATAGACCATTAAAGATTATTAATGCGTTTGAGAATACTTCCTCAGCCATCATGAGGTTGCAAAACTTTGATGATAGGTTTTTGTATGTGGTAAAATTATTAGGTAAAGATATTTCAAGATATTTGACAGAGTCTCAAGAAGCGATCAATTTTTATTATACGGTTGAAGAAAAAAGTACTGGCATCAAAATATCATTTGCGATTATTTATATTATCGTAGTAACTCTGTTATTATTCTTATCAATAACGATTGCTATACGTTTTTCTTCAAGATTTTTTAGATCAATAAATAATTTAATTTTAGCATCTGTTGCTATTGGAGATGGTAACTTAAATACAAAAGTTCCAGAAATAAAAACTGATAAAGATTTAGAATTATTAAATAGAAATTTTAATTCAATGATAAGCAAACTTAAAGATCAACAAGAAAAACTTATTATAAATGAAAGACATGAAGCTTGGGGTAATTTAGCAAGAAAGTTGGCTCATGAAATTAAAAACCCATTAACACCTATTCAATTAACCATTGATAGAATTAAGAATAAGTTTTCAGATCAAATTAATTCTGATGAACAAGACACATTTAAGGATAATTTAAAAATTATTAACAATCAGATTAAACAAATTGAAAAATTGGTAAATCAATTTTCAGATTTTGCTAGGATGCCAAAACCAATTTTACAAGAAAATGATCTGATTAGTATATTCAATGATAATATTAAATTACTTCAAGAACTTGATAAAAATATTGAGATCAAATTTAATAAAAATTCAGAGAAAATAATTTTTAATTGTGATCAGGAACAATTAGGAAGGGTGTTTTTTAATTTAATCAAAAATGCTATTGAGAGTATTCAACAAAAATCAGAAAATAACAAAGATTTTTCAAAGAAAATAGCTATTGATATTAATGATTATAACGACCATATAAATATTACTATAGTTGATAATGGAATTGGTTTTGGAATATTTGCAGCAAATATAAAAGATATTCTTAATCCTTATTTTACAACTAAAAAAAATGGAACAGGTTTAGGATTGTCTATTGTTAGTAAAATCGTAAACGATCACAATGGAAAAATCGAATTTATACCTATCGATGATGGAGCAAAAATAGATATCTTGTTTAAAAGATAATGACAGCAGAAATATTAATTGTTGATGATAATGCAGATATCAGAAATTCTATAAATGATATCATTCTAGATCACGGTTACAAAACAAGATTGGCTGCTAACTACAACCAGGCCTTAAATGAAATTGATAAAAAATTACCTGATGTTGCTATATTAGATGTAAAATTAGATAAAGGTGATAACGATGGTATAGAGTTGCTGTCACACATAAGAACTAAGAATAAAGATATACCGGTAATAATTATTTCAGGCCATGCAAATATTGAAATGGCAGTTAAATCTTTAAAGAAAGGTGCATTTGAATTTATAGAGAAACCTTTTGATTTAGAAAGATTATTGAATTTTGTGAACAGAGCTGTTGAAAATTATCAACTAAAAAAACAAAATAGAGAATATGAAACAAAACTATTTTCTTCTTATGATTTAATAGGCGACAGTAAGAACATAATTACGATCAAAGATCAAATTCAAAAAATTTCAATTACAGATAGTAGAATTCTAATTAATGGACCATCAGGATCTGGTAAAGAACTTGTTGCTAGAAAAATACATAAACAATCTAAAAGAAATAAAAAACCATTTGTGATTTTAAATGGAGCATTACTTGATACAGCTAAATATGAACTGGAACTTTTTGGCGAAGAAAAACAAAATGGAGTTATTTCCTATGGTGCATTAGAAAAAGCAAATAAAGGAACTCTTTTGATCGATCAGGTATCAGAAATTCCTTTAGATATTCAATCAAAAATTTTAAGAGTTTTAGTAGATCAAAAATTTAAAAGAATAAATGGTAATAATGATATTAATGTTGATGTAAGAATTATCTGCTCATCAAGTAAAAATTTAAAAAATGAAATAGAAATTGGAAACTTTAGGGAAGATCTTTATCATAGACTTAACGTATTTGAAATTAACATAGAACCATTAAACCAAAGAATTTCTGATATACCTTTTTTAATAAATTATTTTTCAGAGAAAATATCTGAAAACTATAATATTAAAAAACTTGATATTGATGAAAATAATAATTACTTAATCAATCATTTATGGCCAGGTAATGTAAGGGAGCTAAGAAATTTGATTGAGAGAATTGCTATTTTACAACCAGATACTAAAGATAAAATTTCTAATATTATTAAAGAGTCTATAAAAACGGATACTTTGAATGAAAAAGTTACTGAAAACACACTTTCTGTGCCATTAAAAGAAGCTAGAGAAAAATTTGAAAAAGAGTATTTAATAGTTCAATTAAAGAAATTTAATGGAAATATATCAAAAACAGCAAGTTTTGTTGGCATGGAAAGAAGTGCTCTCCATAGAAAATTAAAAGGTCTAGGAATTAAAGAATTTAATTAAATGAATATAATAATCTGTGGCGCTGGTAGAGTAGGCTTTACCATCGCTAAATTACTTAGTGAACAAGGTCACTCAATAACAGTAATTGATCTCTCAAGTGAAGACATTCAAAAAATTAATGACACCTTAGATGTTAAAGTTATTGTAGGTAAAGCTACATACCCATCAATCCTTGAAAAAGCTAACGCAGCTGAGGCAGACATGATTATAGCTGTAACAAGAAATGACGAAATAAATATGTTGATATGTCAAATTGCGTTCTCGATTTTTAACGTACCGAAAAAGATAGCTAGAATTCGATCTCAAGACTATCTTAATCCAAAATTTAGTAGAGTATATAATAAAGAAAACTTACCAATTGACGTAATCATTTCACCAGAACTAGAGATAGCCAAATCAATACAAAGGAAATTAGAGGCCCCAGGTGCACTTGATAGCGTCCCATTTGCTGAAAACAAAATAAGATTATTAGAAATTCTAATTAAAGATGATTGTCCATTAATTGATGTCAAACTAAATGAAATGACAAATAAGTTTCCAAATCTTGAGGCAAATATTGTTGGAATTATTAGAAATGATAAATTTTTAATACCTAAAAAAACCAATACGATAAAAAATGATGATAAAATTTATGTAATAATTAACTCTAATCAAATGACAGAAACTCTAGAAGCGTTTGGTCATAGTGAGAAAGTTTCTAAAAAATTATTAATCATTGGTGGCGGAAATATAGGTTTTAATTTAGCAAAAAATTTAGAAGAAACTTATGATGCTGCAAGAATAAAAATTATTGAAAAAGATAGAGAGCGCGCCGAATATTTAGCTAATGAATTACATGACTCTATTGTAATCAATGGCAATGGGTTAGATGAAGAAGTTTTAACAGAAGCAAATCTAGAAGAAGCAGAAACAGTCCTTGCTTTAACAAATGATGATGAAGATAATTTGATGGTAAGTGTTCTTGTTGAGAAGTTTGCTAAAGATAACGAGACCATTGAAGATAAAAGAACAATGGCGTTAATTAACAAACCAAATTATTCACTTCTTCAATCATCATTAAAGATTGACGATTTTATAGATCCAAGAATGAACACAGTATCAAGTATTTTAAAACATGTTCATAAAGGAACAATAGAAACAGCATATACAATTTTAAATGGTGAATATGAAGTTATAGAAGCAGACATTATTGAAACTTCTGAATTGATTAACAAATCATTAAAAGACTCTGGTTTACCTGAGGAGATAAGAATAGGAGCAGTTTTAAGAGATAAAAAAATAATTATACCAAGATCAGATTTTTTTTTTAAAAAAGATGATACTGTTGTTTTTCTTGCTAAAAAAGAAACAATTTCACTAGTTGAAAATTTATTTAGAATTAGCTCAATTTAATTGATGTTAAAAATAAGATTAAAATATTTAAGCGTCTTTTTCGCTTTAATTTCGGTACTTTCTTTTTTTAATATTCTTTACTCATATTATTTCAATTTGTATCTAAATCTTGATACATATTTCTATACCTTAGTTGTTTCATTACTTATTTCTTTATTGACATTTAAGTTAAGATCTCCTGATGATAAGCCCAATATATTTAATAAGATCTTAACTATTTTACTCGGTTACGTCACATTACCTCTGATTTTATCTATCCCATTTTATTTTAGTATTTATGATTTAACTTTTATTAATTCATTATTTGAAAGTGTATCAGGCTTTACATCAACAGGCTTTTCTACTTTTGAAAATATAAAACATATTGATCAAAGCTTAATAATTTGGAGATCTTCTATTCAATGGATTGGAGGATTTTATTTTTTATTTTCTATTATTTTTCTAATCGATATTTATGATGATAGTCTTAAAAAATCTTTAACTAATTTTATTTCGTTCAATAATTCAGAGATTATTAAACAAACAATTAAGATATTTGTTCTTTATTCTTCATTAACAATATTAATATTTTTAATTTTAAATTTATTTGATGTAAGAACATTTAATTCTTTTAATTTAAGTATGACATTGATTTCTTCTGGAGGGTTTCTTCCAGTTAATGAAATTTCATCAATTTTAGTAACTGATGTCCAAAAATTAATATTTTCATTTCTAATGTTAATTTCATATTTTAGTATTTTTTTTATTTATAATTTAATTTTTTTTAAAGATAATAATAAGGACTTTTTTTATGAAGATTTTCATTTAGTTTTTTATCTAATTATTTTGCTCTCAGTTTTTTTTATTTTTTTTAGTTTTAATAGTAATTTTATTGATCTATTTTTTATGATCTCTAGTAGTATTTCCAATATTGGTTTTGCACCTAGTTCGGAACATTCTTATCTAAGTTTTATATTTATGATGTTGGTAATAATAGGAGGGTCTTTTTTTTCAACAAGCTCAGGTTTAAGATTTATAAGAATTTATACATTACTAAAGTTTTCTCTTAATCAAATGCTTTCATTTAGCAAACCAAGAAATATTTTTATGAGTAAATTAGCTTTTTCAAATATAAATTTTAATTTTGAGGTGATAAATAAATATTTTTTATCAATATTAGTTTTTATAATTTCTTTTTTTTCACTTACTATAATATTGAGTTTTTTTAATATTGATTTTGAACAAAGTATTAAATTATCGGTTTTAACCTTAATGAATACTGTTAATTCTTCTGCATATGGAATTAGTGATTTTGACTTTCAAAATCTACATTTTTTAAATAAGTATTTACTTATAATATTCATGATTATCGGCAGAATTGAATTATTAACTATATTTCTGATTTTAAAAAAATATCTTTTTAAAAATTAATTTTGTAATATATAGAATATATAATTTGCTTTATGCGCCCTTAGCTCAGCTGGATAGAGCATCGGTTTTCTAAACCGAGGGTCGGAGGTTCGAATCCTCCAGGGCGCGCCACCAAAAATTGCTATATATTGTGTCTATTTTGGCCTTGCGCTAGTTAATCTAACATGATTAAATTCCCGCCAATTCAAATTAGTTTTTGAATTATTTGTTAACAAATAACTAAAAGGAAGAATAATGTTTAAATACTTAAAACAATTGACTTCTTTAGTAGCAATGGTTGCTGTGTTGTTTACTTTTACAACAGAGTCTATGGCTGCTAAAAAATCTAAAACTCTTAAAAACACTCAAAAGAAAGGTTTTGTAAGATGTGGAGTATCTCAAGGTCTTCCAGGATTTTCTAATGCTGATGCATCAGGAAATTGGACTGGTGTTGACGTTGATGTATGTAGAGCGGTAGCTGCTGCAGTATTAGGTGATGCGAATAAAGTAAAATTCACACCACTAAGTGCTAAAGAAAGATTTACAGCTTTAACTTCTGGTGAGATTGATATCTTATCAAGAAACACTACTTGGACACTTTCTAGAGATGCTGACATTGGTCTTACTTTCGTAGGTGTAAACTTCTACGATGGTCAAGGTTTCATGGTTAGAAAAAGCTCAGGAATAACTTCAACAAGCCAATTCAAAAATGGTATCTCTGCTTGTACAAACATTGGTACTACTACAGAGCTAAACATGAGAGACTTCTTTAATTCAAAAGGAATTTCTTATGAGCCAGTAGCTTTTGAAAAAGCTGACGAAGTTGTAGCTGCATACGATGCTGGTAGATGTGATACTTACACTACTGATAAATCTGGATTAGCTGCTCAAAGAACTAAAATGAGTAACCCAGATGAACATATTGTATTACCAGAAACAATTTCTAAAGAGCCATTAGGTCCAGTTGTAAGACAAGGGGACGCTGTGTGGGAAGATATCGTAAGATGGTCTTTAAACACAATGATCGAAGCTGAAGAATACGGAATTACTTCAGCAAACGCAGACTCTATGAAAACTTCAGAAAACCCAGCAATCAAAAGATTAGTTGGTGCTGAAGGTGAATTAGGTGCTGCTTTTGGTCTAGACAACGAGTGGAGCTTAAGAATTATTAAGCAAGTTGGTAACTACGGTGAAAGCTATAAAAGAAATATAGCAGACACAGGAATTTTACCTGACAGAGGTCCTAACCAATTATGGACTAAAGGTGGAATTCTTTACGTACCACCTGCAAGATAATTGCACATTTAATTAGTTAAAAAGGGCTAGATTTTTCTAGCCCTTTTTTTTATAAATCACGTGATGAATTTTAAGATAAAAAACTTAATCCCTCAGATAATTACACTTTTATTTGTAATAGCTATATTTGGTTTCTTTTCATATAACGCTCAAGTCAATATGGAGAACAGGGGTATTGATTTTGGATATGGCTTCTTATCACAAGAATCTTCTTTCGATGTTCAGTTTTCTTTAATTGAATATGACGGATCGCATTCATATTTCAGAGCTTATTTAGTAGGATTGTTAAACACAATTCTTGTTTCTGTAATTGGAATAATTTTTGCAACTATTTTAGGAGTAATAGTTGGAGTTGCGAGATTATCACCAAATTATCTAATCAATAACTTTGCAGCTTTTTATGTAGAATTTTTTAGAAATATTCCTCTATTGTTACAAATATTTTTTTGGTATTTTGCAGCTTTAAGAGCGCTACCTTTACCGCAAGATGCGGAAGCAATTTTTGGAATATTTTTCTTAACGATTAAAGGTTTGTATGTACCAGCCTTTATTTGGGAGAATTTTAATATATTCTTTTATTCAATACTTGCTGCAATAATAGCAATAATTGTCATCAGAGTTCACGCTAAAAAAGTTCAAGAAACACAAGGTAAACAATTACCTGTATTATGGATATCACTTGGTTTAATTTTAATCTTACCTTTATTAAGTTTTTTAATTGGAGGTGTTAGTCTATCATTTGAAATTCCTAAATTAAAACAATTAGCAACAACTTCATTTATTTATGAGGGTGGTGTGAGTTTGCCACCTGAATTAATTGCATTAACTTTGTCTTTGTCATTATATACTGCCACTTTTATTGCAGAATGTGTAAGAGCTGGTATTCAAGGTGTTGGCAAAGGTCAGAAAGAAGCTGCAGCATCTATTGGTTTAACACCTAATCAAGTGTTAAAATTAGTTGTAATGCCTCAAGCATTAAGAATAATTATTCCACCAACAACTAATCAATATTTAAATTTAACTAAAAACTCATCATTAGCAGCTGCGATTGCTTATCCAGATTTGGTCTTGGTTTTTGCAGGAACTGCATTAATGCAAACAGGTAAAGCAATTGAAATTGTTTCTATTACAATGTTAACCTATTTAAGTTTAAGTGTATCAATTTCTCTTTTAATGAATTGGTACAACAAAAAAATTGCTATTAAGGAAAAATAATTAGTGTCAAAAATAAACTTTATGAAACCTAATAAAGAAAATCTAAATACATTTTTGTATTTAGGATCAGCACTTTTCTTTATTAGTGTTTTAGATGTTTTTTTAAATTCATTTTATTCTTCTAATATAACTGGTTTTTTACCAGCCACATTAAGCTTTTTATTTCCATTGATAATTGGTTTTATAGGTCTTCATTTTATTAGAATTGAAAATAGTGGGATCAAATATCTAGATTTAATTAATAAGAATATAAATACTACTAATTTTAATGCATTATTATCTTTGTTAATAATCTTTATAATAATCAAATCAACACCTCCAATTTTCAGTTGGTTTTTTGCCGACGCGAGCTTTGCAGGTGATAGTAAAGATGTTTGCACAGGCGCAGGCGCGTGTTGGACATATATTAAAGTTTGGATGAGAAGATTTATGTATGGCATGTACCCTAATGCCGAGCAATGGAGAATTAATTTATCATTTATTTCTTTAGCTTTGCTTGGGTCTGTTGGATATTTTGCTACAGAAAAATTTAAAAAATATTTAACTTTATATTACGTTATAATTTATCCATTTATTGCTTTTTTATTTATCTTTTTCTTTATTTCAGGTGGACCAGTATTTTTTGATTTTTCTTATGGAATTATTGCAGCTATAGTCTCAATAATAGTAGGATTTTTTATTCCAAGTAAATTTAGATTTTATTATTTTTTATTAGTTCCAATAACAATTTATATACTTTTGAAATATTTCATTTTTTATGAAGAATTAATTGAATTAGGTAAATTAGATGGTTTAAATTGGGTTGAAACAGGTGCATGGGGAGGATTATCCCTTACTTTTATTATCTCATTTTTCTGTTTAATTTTTTGTTTTCCGATTGGTATGGCTTTTGCACTAGGTAGAAGATCAAACTTTCCAATCATTAGATATATTTCAGTAGGGTTTATTGAGTTCTGGAGAGGTGTTCCATTAATAACTGTATTGTTTATGTCAGCCGTTATGTTTCCTATGTTTTTACCAGAAGACTTCTTTATTGATAAACTTGTAAGAGCAATTATCGCTATTTCTTTATTTGAAGCAGCTTACGTAGCAGAAGTTATCAGAGGAGGTTTGCAAGCGCTACCTAGAGGTCAATACGAAGCTGCCAAATCGTTAGGTATGGGATATTGGAAAATGCATATTTTTGTAATTTTACCTCAAGCATTAAAATTAGTAATTCCAGGAATAGCCAACACTTTCTTAGCATTAGTTAAAGACACACCTTTAATTTTTGTAGTTGGTCTTTTAGAAATTGTTGGAATGCTGAATTTAGCAAAAACTAATCCAGAATGGTTAGGTTTTGCAATGGAAGGTTATGTATTTGCTGCAATAATTTTCTGGATTATTTGTTATGCAATGAGTAAATATAGCTACAAATTAGAGAAAAAATATAAAACAGAGAGATAATTTATGTCAGATAGTATAATTCAAATTAAAAATGTAAATAAATGGTTTGGAGACTTTCAAGTTTTAAAAGACATAAATTTAGAAGTAAAATCTCAACAGAAAATTGTAGTTTGCGGACCATCTGGATCAGGAAAATCAACTTTAATAAGATGTATTAACAGATTAGAAGAGCATCAAGAGGGTGATATTATAGTTGATGGCACAACTTTAACTGAAGATACAAAAAATATTGAGCAAATAAGAGCTGAAGTTGGAATGGTATTTCAACAGTTTAATTTGTTTCCACATTTATCAATTTTAGATAACTGTACATTGGCTCCAATTTGGGTAAAAAAATTGCCAAAGAAAGAAGCAGAAGAAATTGCTTTAAAACACCTTGAAAGAGTACAAATTTTAGATCAAGCCCAGAAATATCCTGGCCAATTATCTGGAGGTCAACAACAAAGGGTAGCTATTGCAAGAGCATTATGCATGAAACCTAAAATCATGTTGTTTGATGAACCAACATCAGCATTAGATCCAGAAATGATTAAGGAAGTTTTGGATGTAATGGTTGACTTAGCTAATGAAGGAATGACTATGATAGTAGTTACACATGAAATGGGTTTTGCTAAAGAAGTTGCAGATCAAATGATATTTATGGATGAAGGTATGGTAGTCGAAAAAGCAGAAACAAAAGAATTTTTTGCTAATCCTAAGAGCGATAGAACTAAACTTTTCTTAAGCCAGATACTTTAATAAGCGTCAAAATACACAAGCATTATTCTTAAATTGCATACAACTTAAACTTGACATCATCTTAATTTTTTTACTTTTCTTATTAAAAAAAAAAATTTAATTGTTGCACTAGGTTTAAAAAACAGGTTGAATTCAAATTATACAAAATATTAAGAGGGGTCTTAATGGAAGATAATTTTAACAAACATTTAGGTAATAAATTAAAACTTAGAAGATTAGCACTAGGTTTAACACAAACAAAAGTTGCAAAAGCTATAAACGTAACATTTCAACAAATACAAAAATATGAAAAAGGCACTAATGGAGTTAGCTCTATAAGACTACTTCAACTATCCAACTACTTAAAAGTGCCGATAAATTATTTCTTTGAAGATTTTTCAGAATATCTTGTGAATTTAGAAAAATCACAAGAAGGTCATATGAATGTGAATTATAATTTTTTAGCTAAAGTATATTCAGAATTGACACCAGACCAGAAAAACAAGTTTGATAAAACTCTTCAGGTTAATAATCCAGGAATTTCAAAGGCTGTTTGATTTTTGGCTCCTCGGGCAGGACTCGAACCTGCGACCAATTGATTAACAGTCAACTGCTCTACCAACTGAGCTACCGAGGAATGTAAAAACCCAAATTTACTTTTTTTTTTAATTAAAACAAGAACATTTTTATTGGAGGCAACGCCCGGAATCGAACCGGGGTACAAGGATTTGCAATCCTCTGCGTAACCATTCCGCCACGTTGCCACTTGATACGCAAAATAAGTTACAATGGCTTTATAATTAAATTAAATCAATAGTCTATTAAATAACGATTTAATTTGATTATTGTTAATTTGAATTATTAAATTATAAACTAATTCTCTCATGAGTAGTGATAAATATATACATTCTGATGTCGAAGATAGAATTTATTCCTATTGGGAAAAAAACGGCTTATTTAAACCTAAACAGAATTCGCAACAATATTCTATAGTTATTCCACCACCGAATGTAACCGGAAGTTTGCATATGGGTCACGCTTTAAATAATTCTATTCAAGATTTACTAGTTAGATACTACCGAATGAATAACCATGAAACTTTATGGCAACCAGGTACTGATCATGCTGGTATAGCCACACAAGCCTTAGTGGAGAGAAAATTAGAAAAAGAAAACATAAATAAAAATGATATTGGAAGAGAAAAATTTATTGAAAAAGTTTGGGAATGGAAAAATCAATATGGTGATATCATAATAAACCAACTAAAAAAATTAGGCTGTTCATGTGATTGGAGTAGAAATGCATTCACAATGGATGAAAATCTCTCAAAATCAGTAATTAAAGTTTTTGTAGACCTTCATAAAAAAGGATTAATTTATAAAGCTAAGAAATTAGTAAATTGGGACACCGTTCTTAAAACTGCAATTTCAGATTTAGAAGTTGATCAAAGAGAAATGAATTCATTGATTTATTACATAAAATATCCAATAGATAATTCTGATCAATTTATCACTATTGCAACAACTAGACCTGAAACAATGTTAGGAGACACCGCAATTGCAGTGAACCCAACTGATAAAAGATTTAAATCATTTGTTGGTAAAACTGTAACAATTCCAATTGTAGGAAGAAAAATTAAGATTATTGAAGACGATTATGCTGATCCTGAACAGGGAACAGGTGCTTTGAAAATTACACCAGCGCATGATTTTAATGACTATGATGTAGGTGCTAGGAATAATCTAGAGATAATTAATGTATTTACGGAGGAAGGAAAAATTAATGAAAATGCCCCACAAGAATATATTGGTCTTAATAGATTTGATGCACGAAAGAAAATTTTAAAAGAATTAAAAGAAAAAGATTTTTTTGTAAAAGAAGAGAATATTAAAAATAAAGTTCCATATGGAGATAGATCTAATTCTGTCATTGAACCTTATCTAACCGATCAATGGTTTGTGGATGCAGAAAAATTAGCAATCAAAGCTAAAGAAATAGTTAACAATAAAAAAACAAATTTTTTTCCTGAAAATTGGTCAAAGACATATTTTCAATGGATGAACAATATTGAGCCTTGGTGTATTTCAAGACAACTTTGGTGGGGTCATCAAATACCTGCTTGGTATGGTCCAGATGAAAAAATCTTTGTTGCTGAAAATGAAGACGATGCAAAACAACAAGCTAAAAAATTTTACAAAAAGAATGTTGAATTACATAGAGATCCTGATGTTTTAGATACTTGGTTCTCATCAGGTTTATGGCCTTTTGCAACTTTAGGGTGGCCTGAAAAAACAGAAGAGTTAAACAAGTTTTATCCAACAACAGTTCTTGTAACTGGTTTTGATATTATCTTTTTCTGGGTTGCGCGAATGATGATGTTTGGAATGGAATTTTTAAACAAAGAGCCATTTAAAGATATTTATGTTCATGCATTAGTTAGAGATGAAAAAGGACAAAAAATGTCTAAGTCAAAAGGAAATGTTATTGATCCTTTAGATTTGATAAATCAATATAGTGCCGATGCATTAAGATTTACTTTATTGTCAATGGCATCACCAGGTACAGATGTAAAATTATCAGAAGACAGAGTTAAAGGTTATAGAAATTTTTTAAATAAATTATGGAATGCTAATAATTTTTTAATAACTAATAAGTGTGATTTTTCATCAACAAATGAAGTACCTAAATTATCTTTAAATATTAATAAATGGATCTATTCAGAATTAATACAAACTAAAAATACTATTGAAAAAAATCTTAAGGATTATCGTTTCGATGAGGCTGCAAAAAATGCCTATAAATTTGCATGGAATTCATATTGTGATTGGTACCTAGAACTATCAAAAACGATACTATTTTCTGATAAAGAAGAAGATATTAATGAAGTTAAAAAAGTATCTTCTTATGTTTTTAAACAAATTTTAGTGATGCTCCATCCATTTATTCCATTTGTAACAGAAGAAATATGGTTAAAAAATAAATTTGATAATTCAGGTAAAGATTTTTTAATGCACCATAATTGGCCATCTGGTGAGATAAAAATTGATCAATCTCAAAAAGATGTAGAAAAAATTATTGATATAATTTCTGAACTTAGATCATTTAAAAATGAATTAAATGTAAGCCCTGGGTCTTTTACAACAATATCAATTGGTAATTTATCAAAAGAAACCAAGAAATTTGTAAATGATAATAGTACTGTTTTAAAAAAACTTGGAAGAGTTAATGAGTTTTTAGAAGATGATCAAAATAAATCATCCGGTTCGATGGTAATATCTGGTGAAATTTATAAGGTTTATTTCGATGAAAATGTAAACTTAACTTTGATAAAAGAAAATTTAGTAAAAAAACAAAGCAAATTAAAAGAAGAAGCTGATAAAATATCGAAGAGATTAACCAACAAAGGTTTCGTAGATAGAGCTCCAAAAGATATTGTTGAACAAGAAAAATCTAATTATAATAATTTAGAAAATGATATAAAAAAATTATCACTAACCATTGAAAGCTTATAATGAAAAAATTTAACAAAAAGAAACTACCAAGTAGACATACATCAATAGGTCCAGATAGGGCACCACATAGATCATTCTATTATGCTATGGGTGAAACTGAAAAAGACGTATCAAAACCATTTGTAGGCGTTGTTTCTACTTGGAATGAGGCTGCACCTTGCAATATAGCTTTAATGAGACAGGCTCAATCAGTTAAAAAAGGTGTTAGAGCTTCTGGTGGTACTCCAAGAGAATTTTGTACAATTACTGTAACTGATGGTATTGCAATGGGACATGAAGGAATGAAATCTTCATTAATCTCAAGAGAAGTTATAGCTGACTCTGCTGAATTAACCGTAAGAGGGCACTGTTATGATGCTTTAGTTGGTATTGCCGGTTGTGATAAATCTTTACCAGGCTTAATGATGTCGATGGTTAGACTGAATGTGCCAAGTGTATTTATCTATGGTGGTTCAATTCTCCCAGGAAGATACAAAGGAAAAGATGTAACTGTAGTTGATGTATTTGAGGCTGTTGGAAAACATTCTTCAGGACAAATGTCAGCAGCAGAACTTAGAAAATTAGAACTTGTTGCTTGTCCAAGTGCTGGTGCTTGTGGTGGACAATTTACTGCTAATACTATGGCATGTGTTTCAGAAGCCATTGGTTTAGCGCTTCCTTATTCCGCTGGAACTCCAGCTCCTTACGAAGAAAGAGATAAATACGCAAAAGAAAGTGGAAAACAAGTAATGAATTTGTTGGCCAAAGGAATTAAACCAAGAGATATTGTTACAAGAAAAGCTTTAGAAAATGCAGCAACAATTGTGGCTGCAACAGGTGGATCAACTAATGCAGCTTTACATTTACCTGCAATTGCAAATGAAGCTGGTATTAAATTTGATTTAATGGATGTTGCTAAGATTTTTAAAAGAACACCTTATCTTGCAGATTTAAAACCTGGTGGAAAATATGTTGCAAAAGATATGTGGTTAGCAGGTGGTGTTCCAATGTTATTAAAAACTCTTTATGATGGTGGGTACATTCATGGTGACTGTATGACAGTTACAGGTAAAACTATGAAAGAAAATTTAAGAAATATTAAATTTAATCCAAAACAAAAAGTTTTAAGAGCTTACAATAATCCATTATCTCCAGATGGAGGTGTTGTTGGATTAAAAGGTAATTTAGCGCCTGAAGGCGGAATAGTAAAAATTGCTGGACTAAAAAAATTACAATTTACTGGAAGAGCGAGATGTTTTGATAATGAAGAAAGCGCAATGAAAGCAGTTCAAACAAGAAAATACAAAGATGGTGATGTAATTATTATTAGATACGAAGGACCAGTAGGTGGACCTGGTATGAGAGAGATGCTTTCAACAACTGGTGCAATTTATGGTCAAGGTAAAGGAGAGAAGGTTGCTCTTATTACTGATGGAAGATTTTCAGGTGCAACAAGAGGATTTTGTGTAGGTCACGTTGGACCAGAGGCAGCTTTAGGTGGACCTATAGCATTACTTAGAAATGGAGATATCATTGATATAGATGCTAAGAAAGGAACAATTAATGTTCGACTAACTAAAGCACAATTAGCTTCAAGAAGAAAAAAATGGAAAGCTAAAAAATCAGATTTTGGATCAGGAACTTTATGGAAATACGCACAAACTGTTGGACCTGCTTATTTAGGTGCCCCAACACATCCTGGTAAGAAAAAAGAGGTTAAAGAATACTCAAAAATTTAATGAAAATTCGTCCAGTAATTTTGTGTGGTGGAGCTGGAACTAGACTTTGGCCTAATTCTAAAAATCATCAGGCAAAACAATTCATTGATTTTGGTAGCTGGACTTTATTAGGTAAAACCCTAGAAAGAGTTAAAGGATCAATTTTTGATGCTCCGATTATAAGCACTAATGCAAAATATCTTAAACAAGTTAAGCAACATTTAAATGAACATAAAATTAAGAAATATAAGATTGTTTTAGAGCCAGCTAAAAGAAATACAGCTCCTGCAATTTTAAGCACTGCTTTAATAAAAGATATTCCTAACGAACAAGCTTTAATGTTTTTTTCAGCAGATCACTTAATTGAAAAAGTAAGTGTTTTTAATAGATCAATTGCCAAGAACAAATCTAATTTAAACGATCAAAATATATTTATATTTGGAATTAAACCAACCTCACCATCAAGTGAATATGGTTATTTTTTAACAAAAAAAATTAAAGGAAATATAAATAAAGTAACAAAATTTATTGAAAAACCAAAAGAAGCAAAAGCAAAACAAGTAATTAAAAAGAAAGGTTATTGGAATTCAGGAATGTTCTTTTTAAGAAAAGACTCGATAATAAATAACTTTAAGAAATATCAACCTACCATTTATAGAAATTGTATTAAGGCTGTAGAAAAAGCTAAATATAAATCTAATACTTATTATCTCAATAAAGCTTCATTTATAAAAGCTACTGCAAAATCATTTGATTATGCAATCTTAGAAAAAACAAAACAAATCAATGCGATAAAATTAGATATTCCATGGTCAGATCTTGGAAGTTGGAAAGAAATATTAAAGATGTATGACAAAAATAAAAATAAATACATTAAGAAGAAAAATGTATTTTATAGACCTTGGGGCAGATATACTAATTTATTTGAGGGTAAAGAATTCTTGATCAAAGAGTTATTTGTAAAACCAAATGGAATATTAAGTCTTCAAAAACATCACCATAGAGCTGAACACTGGCTAGTTACCCAAGGAAATCCAAAGATAACTTTAAATAAAGATAGTTTTATTAAAAAACCATTTGAACATATTTTTATTCCATTAGAGGCGATACATAGAATTCAAAATCCTGGAAAAAAACCAGTTAAGATAGTTGAAGCCCAAGTAGGATCTATTCTAAAGGAAACAGATATTGTCAGATATCAAGATGTTTATGGAAGAGTAAAATAAGTGGATTTATTAAACTTTATACTTTTATTTATCATTGCTGTTTTAATTTTTTTTCTCCTAAAAAAAGAAAAAGTGTTAGGTATTAATACAGAAGAAAAAAATAATAATGAAAAAATTAAGATAATTGAAAACAAAGAATATAGAGGAAGTATCTATGATTTATTAAATTATATTCCAGAAGGAGTCATTGTTGTAGATAAGAGTAAAAAAATTTTATTTAGCAATAATTCAGCTACAAATTGGTTTCAAATAAAATTAAACGAAAATTTAAGTGGTTTTTTAAGAAACCCAGATTTACTCAATTCTATAGATAAAGCTTTCAATGGCGAAAATTTATCTGATTTTGAGATAGAAATTCGAACACAATCAGTATCAAGACTTAATATCACTATATATTTAGATAAAAGAGACCTTTTCTTTGATGAAACTACATGTGTTTTATTTATTAGAGATCTAACTGAGTTTTATAAGTTTCAACAATTAAAATCTGACTTTGTTGCAAATGTTTCTCACGAACTAAGAACACCTTTGCAATCGATCAAAATGGGACTTGAAACATTTGAAAAAAATTCTGAATTAAAAGATAATTCTGAGGTAAAAAATTTCCTTCCCGTAATGATTTCTCAATCTGAAAGAATGGAAAATTTAATAAGAGATTTACTTTCTTTATCCAAAATTGAATTACAAGAACATATAAGACCCACTCATGAAATTGATCTAATAGAATTATTAGAATTTGTTATTAAGACTTATGAAAAGATTATTAAAAAAGATAATATTAATATTGTTTTAAATAAAACAGATAATTTTAAGATTATAGGTGATAGAGATAAATTAATTGAAATATTTACGAACCTTATTGATAATTCAATTAAGTATAGCGATAAAAATAAAACCATAACAATTTCTACCAAAAAAGAAGGTGAAACAAATGTAGTATCTGTAGAAGATCAGGGAATAGGAATACCTAAAGAACTAATACATAGAATCACCGAAAGATTTTTCACTGTTGATCCTAGCAAAAGTAGAAGTGTAGGAGGTACTGGATTAGGTTTGGCTATTGTCAAACATCTAGTTTCTCAACATAGAGCTGAAATGGATATAAATAGTGTGAAAAATGAAGGTACATCAATAACTATCAAATTTAACGCTTTATAATTCAACTAAAAAGTTAGTCATTGTAACAAAACTTTAACCTTCCTTTAATAATTTATTTAAAATTATAATTTAAATAGCTTCGTATATGAATCTTAAAAGGAGAATTATGAATAAATTAACAAGTATATTATTAAGTTGTCTTTTAGTGCTAAGTTTTACATCAATTAGTCACTCGAGAGACCAAATTAAAATTGTTGGCTCTTCAACTGTATATCCTTATGCAACAGTTGTTGCTGAAAAATTTGGTAAAGGTGGAAAGTTTAAAACACCTGTTATCGAAAGTACTGGTACTGGTGGTGGAATGAAATTATTCTGTGCTGGTGTCGGTGTTAATCACCCTGATGTTACAAATGCATCTAGAGCAATTAAACCAAAAGAAAAAGCTTTATGTGAGAAGAATGGTGTTTCAGAAATTATCGAAATAGTTGTAGGAAACGATGGTATTTCTTTTGCTCATGCTGCGAATTCACCTGATGCTAACTTTACAAAAGAACAACTTTGGAGAGCTTTAGCTGCAAAAGTTGATGTAGATGGAAAATTAGTTGAAAATCCATATAAAAAATGGAGTGATATCGATGCTAGTCTTCCAAATAAAAAAATTGAGGTTTTAGTTGCACCACCTACTTCAGGCACAAGAGATGCTTGGAATTCCCTGGTTATGGTTAAAGGTTGTTCAAAAGAGGCTAAATCTTTATTTGGTGATAAAGCAAAAAAAGAATGTGCTAAAATCAGAGAAGACGGTTATGCAGTAGAAGCTGGCGAGAATGATACTTTAATAGTTCAAAAATTGACTTCAAATCCCGATGCTTATGGTTTCTTTGGTTATAGTTATCTAGTTGCAAACAAAGACAAAGTTAAAGCTGCTTCAATTGAAGGTGTTCAACCATCTCTAGAAGGTATCCAAGATTATTCATACCCGATTGCTAGACCATTGTTCTTTTACGTTAAAAAAGCTCATATTGGTGTAGTACCAGGTATCCAAGAATTTCTTAAAGAATTTACATCAAAAAAAGCTATGAGTAACAGAGGTTATCTAGCTAAAATTGGTTTAGTTCCATTGGCTTCTGATAAATATGAAGTAACTAGAACTGCTGCGATTGATTTAAATATAATTAATATTAAGTAAAAATTAAATTTATCCACAAAAAAGGCCAGTATTTTACTGGCCTTTTTTTTTATTCAATTATTAAGTTAAATTGTAACAAAACTGTAACATTACACAGTTATCAGAAACATAATGAATTCTGTTCTAATTTTCTTAATCATAATATTTTCATTATCATTATTTTTTTATGGAAAATCTAAAAGTAAGACTATTTCAATAAATAATAATATTAAATTAAATGCACTTCCAAAATTTTATGGTTATTACCTTGTATTATGGTGCTCCATTCCAGCATTGGTTTTTTTATTAATTTGGTCATTATTTGAACCAGTAATAATTAAATCAATAATTATTGATACTGCTGCTAATCAAGGAGCAATTTTTAACGACAAAAATGAAGCAAATTTGATTTATGAAAAAATCAAAGCTATTCATTTAGGTACATATTTAGGTGACATAGATAGCATTCTCAAAGAAAGCGCATTGGCTTATGCAAAATTTATTAATTTATTTACAAACTCTAAGATAGTTCTAATTTTTGGAATTATCATTGCATCTATAATTTATTCATTAAATAAAATTAAGAACAATAATAAAGCCAGAGACGATGTAGAACTTATATTAAAAGGTCTTCTATTTGCTTCTTCTTTAATTGCTATATTTACTACATTAGGAATTATATTTTCGCTGTTATTTGAAAGCATTAAGTTTTTTTCTGTAATAAATGTATTTGATTATTTGTTTGGAACTAATTGGAGCCCACAAAGGGCTTTTGTAAGAGATGCATCAGCAATTACAGAAGCAGAGTATGCTGAATTAAAAGATGCATTTGGTTTTATACCTTTAATTGCAGGCACATCTTTCATAGCTTTCATTGCAATGCTTGTTGCTGTACCTATTGGATTGTTCTCAGGTATATATATGGCTGAATATGCTTCAATTAAAATTAGAAGAGTTTCAAAACCAATTATTGAAATTTTAGCAGGTATACCAACTGTTGTTTACGGTTTTTTTGCAGCTTTAACAGTTGGACCTTTTTTTAGACAAGTTGGAGAAAGTTTTGGATTATCTGTTTCATCTGAAAGTGCTCTTGCAGCTGGACTTATTATGGGAATTATGATCATTCCTTACGTCTCATCTTTGTCTGATGATGTAATTAATTCCGTACCTCAATCTTTACGCGATGGTTCCTATGCTATTGGCGCAACAAAATCAGAAACAATTAAAAAAGTAGTGATACCTGCGGCATTGCCAGGAATTATTGGATCAATTCTTTTAGCTGTATCTAGGGCAATTGGTGAAACTATGATTGTTGTAATGGCAGCCGGTTTAGCTGCTAACTTAACTATTAATCCATTAGAATCCACTACAACAATTACAACTCAAATTGTAATGATTTTAGTTGGCGACCAAGAATTTGATAGTCCAAAAACACAGTCAGCGTTTGCTCTTGGATTAACACTTTTTATTGCAACATTGATTTTAAATTACATAGCCCAAAGAGCTGTTAAAAAATACAGAGAAAAATATGACTAAAGAAGAAAGATTAAAAAAAAGACATAGTGCAGAAAAAAGATTCAGATTCTATGGGATCGCTTCAATTTTTGTCGCATTACTGTTTGTTCTAATTTTAGTTCATAATATTTTTTTAAAAGGAAGTTCAGCTTTTATGAAAACAGCAATAAATGTTGAAGTATTTTTTGATCCTGAACTCATTGATATCCAAAATGGAGCATCCATAGATGAAATTATGCAGTCAGACTTTTTTGATATTACGATTGAAACACTATTAAAAACATACCCTGTAAATGATTTTGACCAAGAAAATGAATTAATTGATCTATTTACCACTGATGCAGAATTAGAAATCAAAAGAGCTTTGATAGATAATAATAATTTGATTGGAAAAAGAATTAATTTAGAAATAACAGCATCAGATGATATTGATCAATTGCATAAAGGAAATTATCCAAGAGATTTACCAGAGGAAAGAAGACGGATATCAAATTTTCAACTACAAATTTATGATACTTTAGTTGAAAATAAAAAGATCCTTAAAAACTTTAATAATTATTTTTTTAAAAATGGAGATTCAAGGGACCCAGAATTAGCTGGAATAGGAGGTGCTTTAGTTGGTTCATTTTACAGTGTCTTAATATGTTTATTATTAGCTTTTCCTGTAGCAGTTTTAGCTTCTATATATTTGGAGGAATTTGCTCCTAAAAATAAGATTACTGACTTTATTGAAATAAATATTAATAACTTAGCTGCTGTACCCTCTATTGTTTACGGATTACTAGCGTTGCAAATACTTTTAGCAACAATTCAATTACCTAGATCAACTCCCTTAGTTGCTGGTATTACTTTAGCTTTAATGACTTTACCAAGAATTATTATTCCATGTAGAGCATCTTTAAAAGCTGTTCCACCATCTATAAGAGAAGGCGCTTTAGCTGTTGGAGCATCTAAATTTCAATCAGTTTTTCACCATGTTGTTCCTTTAGCTTTACCTGGAACATTATCAGGAACTATTATTGGATTAGCACAAGCATTGGGAGAAACAGCACCATTAATATTAATTGGAATGGTTGCATTTGTTGTTGATATTCCATCAACACCCATTGATCCATCATCTTCTTTACCTGTCCAAGTATATTTATGGTCTGAATCTGCAGAAAGAGGGTTTGTTGAAAAAACATCTGCCACTATAATGATGTTATTAAGTTTTTTAATTGTAATGAATTTTTTAGCAGTATATTTAAGACAAAAATTTGAAAAGAGATGGAATTAAATGAGTGATATAAAAATTAAATCAAAAAATTTAAATGTTTTTTATGGAGAAAAACAAGCTCTCTTTGATGTTAATTTAGATTTAAATGAAAAAGAAGTCACTGCTTTAATTGGACCATCTGGTTGTGGAAAGTCTACATTTATAAGATGTCTCAATAGAATGAATGACGTCATAGATATTTGTAAAGTTACTGGAAATATTGAAATAGATGGAATTGAAATCAATGATAAAAATTTAGATGTGGTATCTCTAAGAGAAAGAGTGGGTATGGTCTTTCAAAAACCAAATCCATTTCCAAAAAGTATTTATGATAATATTTCTTATGGCCCCAAAATTCATGGAAAAGGCGAAAGTAAAAGTGAACTTGATGAAATTGTAGAGAGTAGTTTAAAAAAAGCTGCTCTGTGGGAAGAAGTAAAAGATAGATTAGACGAACCAGGAACAGGTTTATCAGGTGGACAACAACAAAGATTATGTATTGCAAGAGCGATTTCTGTTAATCCAGAGGTTATCCTTATGGATGAGCCTTGTTCAGCTCTAGACCCAATAGCAACTGCAAAAATTGAGGAATTAATAGATGAGTTAAAAAAAACCTATACTATTGTAATTGTTACTCACTCAATGGCACAAGCAGTAAGAGTTTCTCAAAAAACTGGCTTTTTTCATCTAGGAAAATTGATTGAAGTAGGAAAAACAGAGAAAATTTTTAAAAATCCTGACAACAAAATGACACAAGATTATATTACAGGTAGGTTTGGATAAATTATGAGTAACGAACATACAGTAAAATCATACGAGGAAGAGTTAAGACATCTAATTGATTCAGTAATCAAGATGGGGAGTTTAACCGAGTCACAAATGGTCGACTCTATGGATGCTATTATAAAAGTTGATAAAGATTCTATTGATAAAATTATTAAAAGTGATGAAGAGATAAATAAATTTAGATCTAAAATTGATACTCAAATAATGACCCTTTTAGTTAAAAGAGCACCAATGGCAATTGACCTTAGAGAAACAATAAGTTCTTTAAAAATTTCACAGGATCTTGAGAGAATTGGTGATTTATCAAAAAGTAATGCAAAAAAAGTTAAGCCCTTACCTTTAGATTTACCAGAAGAATTATTAGGAAATTTAAAAAGACTTGGTGATTTAGTTCTTAAACAATTAAATGATGTATTAGATAGCTTTGTTAATAAAGATTTTGATAAAGCTAAAGAGGTATGGGAAAAAGATGAACAAGTTGATGATCTTACATATATTGCTATGGAAAGTGTTATTGATTTCTTATCTAAAGATAAAAAGAATTTAGATTTTTCTACTCACTTAATATTTGCAACTAAAAATTTAGAAAGAGCAGGAGATCATATTACCAATATAGCTGAAAATGTTTGTTATTTGATTAAGGGTGAATATTTAAAAGGTAACAGACCAAAAGGAAAAGTTATCCAAGAATAAAATGAATGGTAAAATTTTTATTATTGAAGATGAACCTTCAATAATTCAATTAGTCCAACATAATCTTGAAAAAGAAGGTTTCATAGTATCTTCATCAGAAAATGGCAATGAAGGATTAAAACAATTAAAAAAATTTGAACCAAATTTACTTTTGTTAGATTGGATGTTACCTGATTTATCAGGAATCGAAATTTGTAAAAATATAAGAAAAGGTAATAAGTTTAAATCTTTACCAATAATTATGCTTACAGCAAAAGGTGAAGAAGAAGATAAAATCAAAGGTTTGGACAGCGGTGTAGATGATTATCTGACTAAACCATTTAGTTTTAATGAATTATTAGCAAGAATTAAAGCTATTCTTAGAAGATCTAATCCAGAGATAGTTTCTGACAATTTAGAATATCAAGATTTATTTTTGGACAGAATAGAAAAAAGAGTGTTTAGAAATAAAAAAGAAATAAAGCTAGGACCAACTGAATTTAGGTTGTTAGAATTCTTCCTAATGAATCCAAAAAGAGTTTATTCAAGAGATCAAATTTTAGAAAATGTTTGGCCAAATAATGTAAATGTAGAAAGCAGAACAATTGATGTCCACATTAGAAGATTAAGACAATCTATAAATATTGATAATACAAAAGAACTAATTAGAACAGTTAGAGCCTCTGGGTATTCTTTAATTTAAATTTTTCTATATTAGAATTTTATAAAAACCTATTAAGAATAAAGGTATTTGTAATCCAAAGTTAGTAAGTATTGCCTTATCTTTTGAAAGATATCCTGCTACCGTCCAACCAACTACACCTAATCCATGGAAATATATATTGAAAGGGTAGTAATTTAAATTTGTAAACAATATTCCTGTTAAAACTAATAATGTACTAATCCATTTTAAATATTTTTTAATAAACATCAGAAATGTTTATTTCAGTATTGTTAAAGATTTATTAAAAAAAATAATTTACTTACACTTTTTACACAAACCAAATAACTCAAGGTTGTATCTTGTATAATTCATTCCAGAATTATCTTTAAAACTTTTTAAATATTTTGAAATTTTTGTGTCTTTAATTTCCTCAATATTTTCACATTTTTCACAAATAGAAAACGCTGTAGTCTTTGTGACATCACAATTTGTGTTTTTACATGCTACGAAAGCATTTTTACTTTCTATTTTATGTATTTTACCAATCTCAATTAATTTATCTAAAGCTCTGTATACTTGGGGAGGCGCTTTGATACCCTTTTTTTTAACATCAAATAAAATGGAATAAGCTTTAAGTGGTTCATTAGAATTTTTGATTGTATCAAGAACTATTTGTTGATTTTTTGAAAGAAATTCTTGTTTCATATTTATAACCTTATTCATTATAGATTAGTTTTTCAATTGCGGTGATTGTTTTATTTTAAATAAAGACAATATAAATAAGAATAAAGAAGCAGCAATAATAGATGGACCTGATGCTGTATTAAATTCTAATGATGAAAAAAGACCTAAAATCACAGACATCAAACCTCCAATCACAGAAAATATAACCATCATTTTAGGACTACTAGAAATATTTCTAGCCATTGCCGCAGGTATAATTAACATTCCGGTAATCAACAATAATCCAACCATTTTTATTGATATTGCAATTATTGCAGCCATTAAAATTGTGAAAATGATTTTAGACCTTTCTGGATTTAGGCCTTCTGCTTCAGCTAGTTCATAATTAACTGTTGATGCAAATAAAGGTCTCCATATTAATTTAAGTATACAAAGAATAATTGCTCCACCAATCCAAATAACGGTAATATCTTTAACGGTAACAGCTAAAATATCTCCAAAAAGTAAACCCATTACGTCAAATCTAATAAATGTTAAAAAACCAATAACAACTAATCCAACTGCCAATGAAGAATGAGCCAATAGACCAAGTAAAGCATCTCCTGGTAAATTAGTTCTGCTTTGAAGTTTAATTAAGATTATTGCAACAATTGAAGAAATTAGAAAAACAGAGAGAGCAATATTTAATTCAAATGAATACGCAAGCGTAACACCCAATAAAGCTGAATGTGATAATGTATCTCCAAAGTAAGATAATCTTCTCCAAATAACAAAACAACCAAGAGGTCCTGTGACTAAGGCAACCCCAATTCCAGCAATCAAAGCTCTTATAAAAAAATCATCTAACATTTTAATTTTTTTTTATTTCACCATCGTTCGAATGAACATGATCATGGTTATGTTCATATAAAGCAAGAGTTTTTGAAGCTTGTTCACCAAATAAGGCTTTGTATTCATGATTTGATGCAACATCTATTGGTGAACCAGAACAACAAACATGGCCATTTAAACAAACTACATGATCTGTAGCACTCATAACGGTATGAAGATCATGTGAAATTAATAGAATTCCACACTTTAATTCATCTGAAATTTTTTTGATTAATTCATATAAAGCAATTTCACCAGTATAATCAACACCTTGAACTGGTTCATCTAAAACTAAAAGTTCTGGTTTTTTAGATATTGCTCTTGCAAGTAATACTCTTTGAAATTCTCCTCCAGAAAGACTACCTAGATTATTATTTTTTAAATGAAGAACTCCTGTCAAACCTAAAGCCTCATTAATTTGTTCATCATTTATACTTTCAGTCAGATTCATAAAATCTTTAACTCTTAAAGGTAAAGTCCAGTCAATAGATATTTTTTGAGGAACATATCCAATTTTATTAGTAAATTTTTCAACTTTACCCTCAATATTTTTATAAATACCAAGTGCTATTTTTGCAGTTGTACTTTTTCCTGATCCATTGGGTCCAATAAGTGTTACAATTTTTCCTTTTTCAACACTTAAAGAAATTCCCTCAACAAGAATTTTATCTTTAATTTTAAATCCAGCATTTTCTAATTTTACTAGAATATTTTTAGAACTCATTTTATATATTGACTTATAATTGTTATATTATTACATAATGTTATATTATAACAATTTAATAATACAACATATGAAAAACATTAAAAAATTCCCATTTATCTTAACTATTTTATCACTCTTAACAATTATTGTACCTGCAAAAGCTGAAATTAAAGTAGTAACTTCAATCAAACCAATTCATTCATTGGTAAGTTATTTGATGGATGGTTTAGGTAAACCTGATTTAATTGTAGATGGATACGCGTCTCCTCATGGATTTGCATTGAAGCCGTCACATGCAAAAATGTTACAAAATGCTGATTTGATATTCTGGGTTGGAGAAGATTTGGAAAATTTTTTAGAAAAACCATTAAATTCAATAGCGAAAAAAGCTGAAAAGATAGAATTATTAGAAATTAAAGGATTAACAAAATTAGAATTCAGAGAAAGAAATATTTTTGATGAACATGATGATCATGCAAAAAAAGAAGATGTCCATGATGATCACGATCATGATAAAGATGGTCATAAAGAAGATAACCATGATGATCACGATCATGATAAAGATGGTCATAAAGAAGATAACCATGATGATCACGATCATGACGAGCACGGCCATGAAGGACATGCGCATGGTGAGTATGATCCACATATTTGGTTGGATCCGATGAATGCGAAAGTGATTTTAAGTGAAATGGCAGAGCACTTGATCGAAAATGATCAAAAAAATGAAGCTAAATATAAAGCAAACTTAAAAAAAGCACATAAAGATTTAGATAAACTAACTAAGAAAGTTAAATCTGAATTAAACAAAGATTTCAAATCAATCGTTTTTCATGATGCTTATCAATACTTTGAAAAAAGATTTAATATAAATGTATTAGGTGCTTTCACTTTAAATACTGATGTTATGCCTGGAGCAGAGCAATTAGCAGAAATTAGAGAATTAATTGAACATGACAAAATAAGTTGTGTATTTTCTGAGCCTCAATTTAACCCTGATATAATCAAAGCAGTTGCTAAAGATATGAATATTCAGACTGGCGTTATAGATCCTTTAGGAGCTACACTTAACCCAGGAAAAGATTTATATTTTGATTTAATTAACAACATGTCAAAATCTTTTGAAGGTTGTTAAATAAAAATTGATCTTTAGCCATAAATAATATCTAATAATGGGATGAGTACAGTTTCCCTAACACTAGATGAAATATTTGATTTAGCTAAAAAAACTTTATTAGCTAATGGATGTGCTGAAGATACGGCATCTATTCTTGCAGATTTAATTAGAAATGCTGAAAGAGATGGTTCTTTATCTCATGGTCTCTTTAGATTGCCAGCTTATGTTTCTGGATTAAAAAGCGGTAAGATAAATGGAAAAGGAAAACCTGAAGTAAAAAAGATTTCACCTTCAGTTATAAAAGTTGAAGGAAATAATAGCTTAGCCCCAGTAGTTTTAAATAAAGGATTACCAGAACTTGTTAAAGCAGCTAAAGAAAATGGTGTTGCAGTTTTAGCAATAAACAATTCTCATCACATGGCTGCTATGTGGCCAGAGACAGAAAAATTAGCTGAAGAAGGCTTAGTAGCATTTGCATGTACCTCTTATAAGCCGGCTGTTGCTCCAGCTGGTGCAATTAAACCTTTGTTCGGAACTAATCCGATTTCGTTTGCATGGCCTAGACCAGGAAACACTCCTGTAGTTTATGATATGGCTACAGCTTCAATGGCTATGGGTGAAGTTCAAGTTGCTAAGCGAGAAGGTCATAAAGTTCCTTTAGGTACAGGATTAACTAAAGATGGAAAAGAAACAACAGATCCAGGAGAAATTGCAGATGGTGGTGTATTATTACCTTTTGGTGGTTACAAAGGCTCAGTAATTGCAATGATGGTTGAATTAATGGCAGGTGCTTTAGTGGGCGATAATTTTAGTTATGAAACAGCTGCAAAAGATAATAATGATGGAGGACCACCAAGTGGGGGAGAATTTATTCTAGCAATTTGCCCTAACAAAACTTCGGGTACTGATTGGCAAAAACATTCAGAAGAATTTTTTGAAAAAATGAAATCTATGGGTGAAGTAAGACTTCCTGGTGAAAGAAGACATAAAAATAGATTGGATACTGGTCCAAGAAATATTAACGAAAAATTAATTAATAAGATTAAATCTCTAAGCTAAAGTAATCTCTACCGGTGTGTGGTCAGATGGTTTTTCTCTGCCCCTTGGATCTTTATTTATATTAATCTCTTTAACACTATCTATTAAAGAATTTGATACTAAGAAATGATCAATTCTCATACCATTATTTTTTTGCCAAGCACCTCTCATATAATCCCAAAAAGTGTATCCTTCTTTGTCTTCATAAAAGTGTCGATACACATCATTAAGACCAAGATTTAACATCTCTCTATATTTTTTTCTTATTTCTAATCTAAACAAAGCATCATCTTCAAAACTTTTAGGATTATAAACATCTTCAGCAGAAGGAATTATATTAAAATCACCAGCTAATATAATATTTGAATTTTTTTTGCTTAAAGACTTAAGTTGTTTGATTAGTTGATTTATCCAATCTTTTTTATATTCATATTTTTCTGTATCAACTGGATTACCATTTGGAGTGTAAATATTTATTAACTGAATTTTCTTTTTTTTATACTCAATTTCAGCAGAAATAATTCTTGATTGCTTTAATTTATCTTTAATTAAATCTGTTCTAATATTCGAGAGCTTATTTTTTGAAATTATTGCAACACCATTATAACTCTTCTGTCCAAAAACATGACACTCGTAATCCATAGAAGCGAAATCATCATAAGGAAAATTAACATCTTCAGTTTTAATCTCCTGCATCATTAAAATTTCAGGCTTATATTTAAGTAAATAACTCTTTATATTTTCTATTCGAGCTCTAACAGAATTGACATTCCAAGATGAAATTTTCATTATAGAGAAAAAGAAACACCACAACCACAAGAAGATTTTGTTTGTGGGTTAGTAATTTTGAACTGTTCACCAATTAATTCAGATACATAATCTACTTCTGAGCCTTTTAACAAATCTGCAGAGGTTTTATCAATTAAGATATTTTCATAATTCAAATCATCTTCATTTTTACTTTGATCAAAAGTGAATTCATATTGAAAACCTGAGCAACCACCACCTTTAATAGCGATTCTAAAAAAACTTCCCTTATCTTTTTTTGATAATAAATTAGTTATTTGTTTTAAAGCTTTATCAGTAAATTTAATTTCTTTAATCATGAATGAACACTGTTAATACTAATATAGTACTTAATTTTTATATTTAAAGAATGAAAAACTACTCAAACATTGGGGAATTCAAAAGCAAAGGAAGATTATATAAAGAATCACTTTCTAAATACAGAACTCCATTTCAAAGAGATAGAGATAGAATTATTCATAGTGCCTCATTTAGAAGATTGAAACATAAAACTCAGGTTTTTGTAAATACAGAGGGCGATCATTTTAGAACTAGGATTACACATTCAATTGAAGTGGCTCAAATAGCAAGATCAATTTCAAAATATCTAAAATTAAATGAAGATTTAGCCGAAACATTAAGTCTTGCTCATGATTTAGGTCATACTCCATTTGGCCATGCAGGAGAAGATGTCCTAAGTGAATGCATGGAAAATTATGGGGGTTTCGATCACAACTTACAAACACTAAGAATTATTATGTTTCTTGAAAACAAATATCTAAAGTTTGATGGTTTAAATCTTACAATTGAAACTTTAGATGGTTTATTAAAGCATAATGGTCCACCAAAAGATCTTGATAAAGTAAATCAATTAATTGGACTAAGATCGTTCAAGAATATGATTATTTATAAAAATCAGCCCTCATTAGAGGCTCAAATTTCAGCTATATCAGATGATATTGCTTATAATAATCATGATATTCAGGATGGTATAAAAGCAAATTTGTTTAGATTTGAAGAGTTAATTGAAATTAAATTTTTTAAAGATATTTATAAAAAATACAAAAACAAAATAAATAAGACTAATTACAAAATTGCAATTTATCAAATTATAAGAGACTCAATAGATTTAATGATTAAAGATTTAATAATGAATACGCAAAGAAATCTAAAAAGTAATAAAATCAATTCAATTAATGATGTTAAAAAATCTAATAAAATGGTTGTTAACTTTTCAAACTTTATGCAATCATCATTAGAAGAAATCAGATTTTTTTTAAGAGTGAATATGTATGATAATAAAAGTGTTTTACTAAAAAATAACAATGGAAAAAAAATTATAAAAAATTTATTTGATAAAATTAAAAATAAACCTCTTAAATATATTTCTAAAAAAAAACTTTCTAAGGATAAATATAGAGCAATAGCTGATTATATCTCAGGAATGACAGACAGATATGCAATCAATTTACACAAAAATCTAAAATGAATATTTTTGATATATATTTAGATAAAATTAAAAAAATATTAGATACCTTATCTAAAAAAGATGAAATTGTTTTACCAGAAAAATTAGATGGAATTAATGCAGAAATTCCACCTGCAAAATTTGATTGCGATATATCCACTAACGTTGCAATGGTGTTGTCAAAAGCTAACCAAAAATCTCCAATTGATCTTGGAAATATTATCTCAAAATCACTAGTCGAAAGTGATAATATGATTGAAAAAGCTGAAGTAGTTAAACCAGGATTTATTAATATAAATTTAAAACCTGAATTTTGGTCAAACTTTTCAAAAGAAATTTTAGATAATTCAAAATCATTTGGCAAAAATTCAAAAGAAGAAAAAAATAATTACCTAGTTGAGTTTGTTTCTGCCAACCCCACAGGTCCGTTGCATGTGGGCCATTGTAGAGGCGCTATATTAGGTGATGTAATTTCCAATGTACTATTATTCAATAATCATAAAGTAACAAAAGAATATTATGTTAATGATTATGGTAACCAGATAATCAATTTTACAAAATCTGTTTATTTTAGAATAAGAGAAATATTATTTAATGAAAAATTTCCCATTGAAAATGAAGATTTATATCCTGGAGATTATTTAATCGATTTTGCAAAAAATATTACTACTGAACAAAAAGATTTAAATTTTGAGAATTATGAAAAAATTTCAACACAATTAACTCATTTATCAGTTGAACAAGCACTTAAGTTAATTAAAAAAAATCTAAGTAGCTTAGGGATAGAGCATGACAATTTTGTTAGTGAAAAAAAATTAGTTGAAAATAATGAAGTTCAAGATGTAATTAAATTTCTTACAGAAAATAATTTTGTTTATAGTGGAAAAATTAAAGCCCCTGAAGGCGAGGATAATAAAAATTGGATTGAACGCGAACAATTATTATTTAAATCAACTGATTTTGGTGATGATAAAGATAGGGCATTGCAAAAATCAGATGGTTCATGGACTTATTTTGCTAGTGATGTTGCTTACCACAAAAATAAATTGGATAGAAAATATGATTGTTTAATTAATATTTTAGGAGCAGATCATGCGGGATACATCAAAAGAATTACATCCTCTGTTGATGCATTATCAAAAACAAATAATAAATTAATTTGTAAAGTTAGTCAGTTAGTAAAACTGATAAAGGATAACAAACCATTTAAAATGTCTAAACGTAAAGGAGACTATATTACAGTCGATGATTTAATATCAGAAGTAGGTAAAGATGCTACCAGATTTATAATGTTGAATAGAAGTAGTGATGTTGAGTTAGATTTTGATTTTGACAATGTAATTGAAAAATCAAAAGATAATCCACTTTACTACGTTCAATATGCTTATGCTAGAATTTCATCTGTATTTAGACATATAGGAAAAGATATCAACTCAGATTTGAATGTGCAAAATTATGATTTTAAATATTCAAAAGAAGAAATTAAAATTTTAAAAAAAATTTCTGAATGGCCAAAGTGTATTGATGCGTCTTGTAAAAAACTTGAACCACATCGTATACCTAGTTTTTTGTATGAACTTTCATCTGAATTTCACTCTTATTGGAATTTAGGAAAAGATAATCCTGAAAAAAGATTTATAAATGAGAATAAAGAAATCTCAGATGATAAATTGGTATTTTTGAAAAATATTTCAAATTTAATTAAGTCCGGCATGAGCATAGTAGGTGTTTCCACTCCAGAAAAAATGTAATGTTAAAGGAAATTAAATATTTAATATTTGTAATAATTATTTCTTTATTTCTTTTTTTTACAGGAAAATATTACTTTTCAGATGAATATAAAAAAAAATCTTATCGATCATTAAATAATATTAATTCAAAAATAGATAACTATTCTTCAAAATTACCAACATTAGAAAGTGATACTGATAACGTTGTCGAATATGTAAAACAAACTACCAAAAAAAAGAAGAAATTTAATTTTTGGAAACTACTTGAAGATAATGAAGAATAGAAGAGCATTTATTACTGGTATCAAATCTTACAAATTAAATTCGTCTGAGAAAAAATTTCTAAAAAAATTTAAACCATGGGGTGTCATTTTATTTTCGAGAAATATAAAAAGTATTGATCAAACAAAAAAATTAACTGAAAGTGTAAAAAAAATTTTTAATGATAATAATTATCCAATTCTAATTGATCAAGAAGGTGGAAGAGTAAATAGATTAAATAAAATTATTTCTTTTGATACATTAACTTCAGAATATTTTGGTAATTTATTTAAAAAAGATAAATTTAAATTTAATATAATTTATAAGATGTTTATTGATCAAACATCATATTTATTAAAATTAATAGGGGCTAACATCAACACAGTACCAGTTTTAGATACAAGAGTAAAAGGCTCAAGTAATATTATAGGTGATAGGGCATATTCTAATAATCCTAAGTTAATTTCAAAATTAGGAGACTTTTGTATTAAATATTTTCATAGAAATTCTATAGGGACAATTATGAAGCATATACCCGGTCATGGAGAAGCAAAAGTTGATAGTCATTACTTTACACCAATCGTTAAAAAGAAATTATCTAAACTAATTAAAGAAGATTTTTCTCCATTTAAAAACAAAAAATGTTTTTTCGCTATGACGGCGCATGTTGTTTATAAAGATATTGATAAATCAAATACAGCCACTCACTCAAAAAAAATGATAGCGCTTATAAGAAACAAAATAGGTTTCAAAAATATTTTAATTTCAGATGATTTATCAATGAAAAGTTTAAAAAAAGACTTAGAATATAATACTCTTAAAACATTCACCTCAGGTTGCAATATTGCATTACATTGTAATGGCAATATTAAAGAAATGGTAACTGTTGCTAGCAATTCACCTTTGGTAAATAAGTTTATTATTCAAAAAACTTCAGAATTTTATAAAATTTTAAGATAAGATGATTTTTAATGAGTGAAGTTGATTCAGATTTATTCAATGTAGATATAACCAATTATCAAGGATCTCTCGAGGTTCTTTTAGATTTGGCAAAAGCACAAAAGGTTGATTTAGAACAAATATCAATCACAAAATTAGCTGATCAATTCAATAGTTATATAAAAGAAAATTCAAATTTAAATTTAGAAATAGCATCAGAATATTTGTTGATGGCAACATGGCTTGCTTATTTAAAATCAAAATTATTATTACCAGGAACTCCTGAAGAAGAATTTAAAGTCCAAGAAGTTGCTGAAAAGTTAAAATTACAATTAAAAAAATTAGAATTAATAAGATTATTGTCAGATCAAATGTTGAAAAGAGAAAGATTAGGAAAAGAAATCAGAACAAGAGGCATGAAAGCAAATATCAGATCAATTTATAATTCGGAATATAAACTCAATTTGTTTGAAGTATTAAAAACTTATGCAAACATAATTATGACAAAAGATTTTCAAAAAATGAATATTCCTAAGCTACCCGTTTATACCACAGAAGATGGCATAAAAAGAATTAAAGAATTTTTTGGTAAATTATTAGATTGGAAAGATTTGGAAGATTTAATCCCAAATAACTTCAAAGATGGAAAAAATTTTAAAAAAACTGGAAAGGCAGGTATATTTGCTGGATCTTTGGAATTGGTTAAAGAAGGAAATTTATCGATTAAACAAGAAGATCTATTTAAGAAAATTTATATAAAAGAAAATAAATGAAAAAAGATAAAATTGAAAAAAAAAATAACGTAGTAAAATTTCCTTCTAAACGATCTAGTTTGGAAAGAGAAATTGAAGCAATTATATTTGCAGCTGCAGAACCTTTAGATTTAGATACAATTGAAAACAAAGTTGTAAGCAAAGGTAATGTCAAAAATTCACTAGAAAAATTACAGGAAGAATACTCGACTAAAGGAATAAATTTAGTTTGTATATCCAAAAAATGGTCTTTTAGAACTGCACAAAATTTGTCTAGCCTAATGTCTAAAGAAAAGACAGTTGAAAAGAAATTATCCAAAGCAGCAATTGAAACATTGGCAATAATTGTTTATCACCAACCAGTAACAAGAGCTGAAATAGAAGAAATTAGAGGTGTAGCTTTTGGAACTAATACTCTAGAAATATTGATGGAGTTAAATTGGGTCAAGCCTGGTGGCAGAAAAGACGTTCCGGGTAAACCAATTCAATATGTAACTACAGATGATTTCTTAAGTCATTTCAATCTTCAAAAGTTATCTGATCTACCAACCGTAGATGAGCTTGGTGCTGCAGGTCTAATAGATACTACAAGTGTAGATAATGCTATTTTTGGTACTGGAAAATTTTATAAGGAAAAACAAGAAGAAAAAAAAGAAGATATATATTCAAATATAGACGAAATGCTTAACAGCACCTTAGAAGAAGAAGAAAATCCAAATTGATACTTTTATTTTAACAACAAAAAGGCTATAAACATTTTATGAGTATCGGAATTTGGCAAATAGTTATCATAGTTATTTTAGTAGTTCTTCTTTTTGGAAGAGGAAAGATTTCTAGTTTAATGGGCGACGTAGCAAAAGGAATTAAAAGCTTTAAAAAGGGTATGGCTTCTGATGTAGATGACAATGAGCCCAAAAACATATCTGATAACAATCAAAATAATAACAACCAAGACTCCAACAACAAAGAATAAATCACATGCCTACTATCGGTTGGTTTGAGATTTTAATTGTAGTTGCACTTGCTATTATTGTGCTTGGACCTAAAGATTTTCCCATAATGTTAAAAAAAGTAGGTTCTTGGATTGGTTCAACAAAAAGATACATCAATAATATTCAAGATGAAGTTTCTAATATCAGCATAGAGCCTGATGAAAATGAAAAAAAAGATAAAGATGAAAAAATAAAAGATGAATGAAGATAAATTTGAAGGTGGTTTTGTAAGTCATTTAGCTGAATTAAGACAAAGATTAATTCACAGTTTTATTTTTTTAATAATTTTTTTTGTTATTTGCTATTTTTTTTCTGAATATATTTATGGCTTTTTAGTAGATCCCTTTGCGCAAGCTGTAAAAGATGATAATTCAAATAGAAGATTAATATTTACCGCCTTACAAGAGACTTTTCTTACTTATTTAAAAGTCTCTTTTTTCACTGCATTTTTTGTAACATGCCCATATATTTTAATGCAAATTTGGAAATTTGTTGCTCCAGGTCTTTATAAACATGAAAAAAAAGCCATCATGCCATATTTAATATTAACACCAATTCTATTTTTTTTAGGTGGAATGCTTGTTTATTATTTAATAATGCCTCTAGCTATTAAATTCTTTTTATCTTTTGAAAGTACAGGTGCATCAACAAATTTACCAATACAACTTGAAGCAAAAGTAAATGAATATTTATCTTTAGTGATGAAATTAATTTTTGCATTTGGAATAAGTTTTCAATTACCTGTTGTTTTAAGTTTATTAGCAAGAATTGGTGTTGTTGATTCTGAATTTCTTAAGACACGAAGAAAGTATGTTGTTGTAATTATATTTGCAGCAGCTGCTATTTTAACACCACCAGATCCAATCACTCAAATTGGATTAGCAATACCATTGTTAATATTGTATGAGTTATCAATCTTTTCTGTAAACTTTATTGAAAAGAAAAAAATAGAACAAGAAGAAGCTGATGCATAACATTAAAGATATTAGAAAAGATCTAAAATCTTTCGAAGAAAACTTAAAAAAAAGATTTATCGATATTGATATAGATAAAATCAAAAATTTAGATGAAAAAAATAGAGATTTAATACAAAAAAAAGAATTATTAGAAAATGAAAAAAAGGAAATTTCAAAATCAAAAGATCAAAGTTTATTTAAAAGATCAAAAGAAATTTCTTTAGAGATTGATAGCTATTCAAAAGAACAATCAGTTATAAAAAATGAACTTGATGAAATTCTATCTTCTATTCCTAATATTCCTCATCCGGACGTTCCATTAGGAAAAGATGAAAATGATAATAAAGAAATTTCAAAGTCAGGAAATCTTCCAAAGTTTGATTTTAAACCCATGTCTCATTATGATTTAGGTGAAAAATTAGGAATGCTTGATTTTGATTTAGCTACAAAAACAACAGGATCTAGATTTGTTTTTGTTAAAGATAAGCTTGCTTTGCTGGAAAGAGCTATTACTAATTTTATGCTAGATACACATATACACAAAAATTCATATCAAGAAATATCACCACCATTAATGGCATCTGCAAACACAATGTATGGTACAGGACAATTGCCAAAATTTGAAAATGATCAATTTGAACTTAAAATGGAAGAAGGTACAGATAGAAAATTTTTGATACCTACTGCTGAAGTGATTTTAACAAATATAGTTAAAAATCAAATTGTTGATAAATCCAAACTGCCAATGAGATTAGTTGCTGCTACTCCTTGTTTTAGAAAAGAGGCTGGTAGTTATGGTAAGGATACCAAAGGTATGATCAGACAACATCAATTTTATAAAGTTGAAATGGTTAGTATTGTTGAAAATAATAATTGTCTTACAGAACTAGAACGTATGACTGATTGTGCTACAAATATTCTAGATCAATTAGAATTGCCTTATAGAAAAATAGTTTTATGTACAGGCGACATGGGTTTTAGTGCTGAAAAAACTTATGATATTGAAGTGTGGCTGCCTTCAGAAAACAAATATAGAGAAATTTCATCATGTTCGTCTTGCTCAACTTTTCAAGCTACTAGAATGAAATCTCGATATAAGAATGAAAAAAAAGAAACTTTATTTGTCGGTACATTAAATGGAAGTGGTTTAGCAGTTGGAAGAACAATGATTGCAATAATGGAAAATTATCAACAAAAAGATGGTTCAATTACAATTCCTAATGTCTTAAGACCTTACATGAACAATATGGACAAAATAACAGCTAAATAAAGTTGTTTTAGTAATATAGATAGTATAAATATTCATCATCATATAAAGGAGAATTATGGAAGGTTCAGGAATAGGTCAGTTTATACCGCTAATTTTAATATTTATTATATTTTATTTTTTTCTTATCAGACCACAGCAAAAAAAAGTTAAAGAACACAAAGCTATGGTTGAAAACCTAAAAAAAGGCGACAAAGTTATTACGTCAGGTGGAATTACAGGTACAATCGAAAGAGTAATTGATAACGAAAGAGTCGAAGTTGAAATTGCTGAAAATGTTAAAGTTGAAATCATTAAAGCAACAGGTATTCAATCTTTAGTGGGCACACCAGAAGTAAAAAATTAATTTTTTCAAATAGTGTTATATTTTTCTAAAACTAGAATTGTATCTATTGTTTTATTTATTTTAGTTTTTGTTTTCATTTCCTCATCAAATCTTTTTAATTTTTCAAATCAAACAATTAATAAAAAAATTAACCTAGGTCTAGATCTACAAGGCGGCTCTTATCTATTGTTAGAAATTGATAATAGACCTGTAATACAACAAAAACTTCAAAATTTAACTACTACTATAAGAAGCTATTTTAAAGATAAGGACATAAATATATTTGATATTTCAATTGAAAATGAAAATATATTTTTCAAAGTTGATAACTCAAATAAAGAAACAGTAATATCAATTTTTAAAGATGAAGAAAGTGAAATTAATCCGTATTATCCAAGATTTAAATCACATCAATTAGATATTGTAGAGGAACAAGATAAATTGAAATTATCTTTTTCTAAACAAGGGCTTATTGAACTCAAAACCTCTTCTCAAGATCAAGCTATTGAAATTGTAAGAAGACGTATTGATGAAATTGGTACTAATGAACCAAATATTTTGAAAAGAGGAAATAATAGAATTCTAGTTGAATTACCAGGATTAGATGATCCAATGAGAATAAAATCATTATTGGGTAAGACAGCAAACTTAACATTTAGATTTGTTACTCAAAATGAAACAGAAACATTTGGAGTAGAAAAATTATTTTATGAAAACGAAACAGATGAGGCTCTGGTTAGTAAAAGAATAATTCTTAGTGGTGAAAACTTATTAGACGCTCAACCAAGAATGGATACTCAGAACAATGAAACTGTTGTTTCTTTTTCATTAGATAGAGTAGGGGCAAAAAGATTTGGTAAAGCAACTTCTACTGGAATAGGAAAACAATTAGCAATTATTTTAGATGGTAAAATTATAAGTGCTCCTGTAATTCAAGACGCTATAGTTAGTGGAAACGGACAAATAAGTGGTGGATTTACGTTTCAATCTGCAACAGATTTAGCCCTGTTACTGCGATCAGGTGCATTACCAGCTCCCATGAATATTATAGAAGAAAGAACTGTTGGACCAGATTTAGGGCAAGACTCCATTGATGCAGGTATATTTGCTTTAGTAATTGGTTCTGTACTGATTTTAATATTTATGATTGTTAAGTACAAAATTTTTGGGATTATAACTAACGTCACTCTTATATTGAATTTAATTATTTTAATGGGTGTATTAACTCTATTTGAGGCAACTTTAACTTTACCAGGTATAGCGGGAATTATTTTAACAGTGGGTATGGCTGTTGATGCAAATGTACTTATTTTTGAAAGAATTAAAGAAGAATTAAAAGAAGAGAAGAATAATATAATAGCTTTTGATAGTGGTTACACAAAATCAAGAACTGCGATAATAGATGCAAATATTACAACTTTGTTAGCTGCAATAATATTATTTTTTATGGGTTCAGGGCCAATTAAAGGATTTTCAATAACTTTGGGTGTTGGTATTTTCACTACTTTATTTTCAGTTTATTTTATAGCCAGATTACTTACCAGTTTATATGTGTCCAAAAATAGAGACAAAGAGGCTTCGATCTAAAATGATATCTTTTAATAAGTATTATAATTTCTTTAATATTGTATCTATTTTATTAATAACAGCATCGATACTATTACTTGTTTTTAAAGGATTGAATTTTGGTATTGATTTTAAAGGTGGAACTTTAATTGAATTAAGATCTTCAGATAACAAAATAAATATTTCCTCATTAAGAGACTCTTTAAAGAATATGAATTTAGGAGATGTATCTGTCAAAAATTTTGGAAATGAAAAAGATTTTTTAATCAAATTTGAAAATAATACTCAAAAAAATATAATTGAAAAAATTAAGATTACGTTAGAAAATTCTTTTGGAAAAAGCTTCAATTTTAGGCGAGTAGAAAATGTTGGTCCAAAAGTAAGTGGTGAATTATTAAAATCTGGAATTATAGCTATATCAGTTTCACTAGCTGTAATGTTATTTTATATTTGGATAAGATTTGAATGGCAATTCAGTCTAGGTGCAATCCTTGCACTGTTTCATGACGTTTTAGTTACACTAGGAATTTTTTCGCTATTTAGTTTAGAAATTAATTTATCAATTATAGCAGCAGTACTTACTATTGTTGGCTATTCAATGAATGATACGGTTGTAATATATGATAGAGTAAGAGAAAATCTACGAAAGTATGCAGACATAAAAATCTTTGAATTGACCAATATTTCAATTAACGAAACACTTTCTAGAACTATAATCACTTCGGTTACAACTTTACTAGCGTTATTAGCTATTTACTTTTTTGGTGGTGAAATATTGAAAGGATTTTCTTTAGCAATGATACTTGGTGTAGTATTTGGAACATACTCTTCAATTTACATAGCTAACACTGTTTTAGTTAGACTAAAAGTTTCTCAAAAAACTGTTCTTAGAGAAGATAAAGATTAATTAATATAAATTCTGCGCTGCTACCATAGTTAGTAACATAGGTAGTGATAACAAAGTATTTGTTCTTGAAAATAGCATTGCAGTTTTTGCAGACTTAGCTTTTAATTCTGGATCACATTCAACAATACCTAAAGCTCTTTTTTGGTTTGGCCAAATTACGAACCAAACATTAAACGCCATTACAAGACCAAGCCACATGCCAATGCCTATAGCTGTATGTTTTGGAATTCCAGAACCAATACTAAATGTCATTGCATCATGCAAATATCCATTTAATCCAGCTAAAATTAATCCAGATAAAACTGTAAATGCAGCAGCCCATCTAAAGTAAAATAAAGCAGCAGGAGCGATTACTTTACCTATTGCAGGTTTTTGCTCATCTGGAATTTTTCCCATATTTGGAATTTGCACAAAGTTGAAATACCAAAGTAATCCAATCCACATAATACCAACTACTACATGAACATATCTTGCAACCCAACTCCAAAATGCTCTATCAAAACTAAATCCATCATTTTGCATAAATAAACCAAGAAACAAAATAATAGCTAATGCTAGAGAGGCATGAATTGTCTTAGATAAAGAAGATAATAAATTACTCATGAGTCGTTAGTTTATACACTAAAAATAGTTAAAATTTAATATTTAATTTAGAAGAGGTTTTAAAAATTTACCAGTATAACTATCCTTAATTTTACTTATTTCCTCTGGTTTACCTTCAGCTATGATTTTTCCACCCTTTACGCCACCTTCAGGACCCATATCTACAATATAATCAGCTGTTTTTATTACATCTAAATTGTGCTCAATAACAACTACAGTATTCCCTAAAGCTACAAATGTATGTAAAATTTCTAGTAATTTCTTAATATCATGCTGATGAAGACCTGTTGTTGGTTCATCTAGAATATACATTGTTCTTCCGGTTGATCTTTTTGACAGTTCTTTTGCAAGCTTAATCCTTTGAGCTTCTCCACCTGATAGGGTAGTAGCTTGTTGACCAATTTTTATATATCCCAAGCCTACTTTTTTAAGAGTTAGTAATTTTGATTTAATATTGGATATGTTTTCAAAATAATCACAACCTTCATCAACAGTCATGTTCAAAACATCTGCAATACTTTTATCTTTAAATTTTATTTCTAATGTTTCTCTATTGTATCTAGTACCTTTACATTCATCGCATTGAATATAAACGTCAGGTAAAAAATGCATTTCATAAGTTATAACTCCATCTCCTTCACAAGCTTCACATCTACCGCCTTTAACATTGAATGAAAATCTACCAGGTTTGTAACCTCTAGATTTTGACTCTGGTAAAGCCGTAAACCAATCTCTAATTGGACCAAATGCACCAGTGTATGTTGCGGGATTAGATCTTGGCGTTCTACCAATCGGTGATTGATCAATATCAATTATTTTATCTACAAGTTCTGTTCCTTTAAAACCTTTAAATGGTTTTGGTATTTTTCTTGATTTATTATTATTTAAAGTAAGATTAAGAGCATTATATAATGTTTGTAAAACTAAAGTAGATTTTCCACTTCCAGAAACTCCAGTAACACATGTAAGACTTCCTAAAGGTATCTTTAAATTCACATTATTTAAATTATTACCTGAAGCTCCAGTTATTTCTAAAAACCTTCCATTTTTTGCAAGTCGTCTTTTTTTTGGGACGTCTATTCTAAACTTATTAGATAAATATTTTCCTGTAATACTGTCTTTGTTTGAACAAATATCTTTAAAGGATCCCTGAGCAATTACTTCACCACCTTTACTACCGGCTTCTGGACCAAGATCAATAATATGATCTGCATTTTCCATTGTCTCAGTATCATGTTCAACAACAATTACAGTGTTACCTAGATCTCTTAATCTTTTTAGAGCACTGATTAATTTTACATTATCTTTTTGATGTAACCCAATAGATGGTTCATCTAAAACATATAATACCCCTGTAAGTCCTGAACCTATTTGTGAAGCCAATCTTATTCTTTGAGCCTCACCACCAGACAATGTGCTAGACTCTCTAGATAGAGTTAAATAATCTAATCCTACATTTAATAAAAATTTTAATCTTTCGTTAATTTCTTTTAATATGTGTTCTGCAATTTTTAATTGTCTTTTATCTAGTGTTTTTTCTAAATCATTAAACCACTTTGCAGCATCACTTATAGATTTCTCTGTAACTTCACTGATATGAAGATTGTCGATTTTAACACAAAGTGCTTCATCTTTTAATCTATGTCCATTACATCTTTCACATTTAGTATCTGATTGATATTGAGCAATTTCTTCTCTTTTCCAATCACTATCTGTTTCTAAATATCGTCGTTCTAAATTATTTATAACACCTTCAAAAGTTTTTTTGTGCGAATAAGCTTCATAACCATCATCATAATTAAACTTAATTTCCTCATCATCAGATCCATAAAGAATTACGTCTCTTATTTTTTTTGGTATTTTGTTCCATTTATCTTCTAAAGAAAATCCATAATGTTTAGCTAAAGAAGCTAAAGTTTGAGCATAATACATAGTTGTAGTTTTAGCCCATGGTTCAATTGCTCCATCAGCAATACTTTTTTTATCATTTGGTATTACAAGATTTGGATCCACATTAAGTTTTACACCAATACCCTCACACTCTTCACACGCTCCAAATGGACTGTTAAATGAAAATAATCTTGGTTCTATTTCTTCAATTGTAAAACCACTTTCAGGACAAGCAAATTTTGTAGAAAATATTAAATTTTCAACTTTTCTAAATTTTTTCGGTAAAGTTTCGTCCTCATATTCTACAAAAAGAAGTCCATTTGCTAAATTTACAGCTGTTTCAATACTTTCAGCAAGCCTATTACCCAAAGAAGAGTTTAATACAATTCTATCAACTAATATTGAAATGTCGTGCTTAACTTTTTTATTTAGTTCTGGAGACTTTTCAATATCGTATAAAACGTTATCAATTTTAATTTTTCTAAATCCTCTTCTCTTATAACTTTGAATTTCTTTTTTATATTCACCTTTTCTTCCTCTGACTACTGGAGCATATAAATAAATTGTTGCTTTCTTTGGTAATTCTTTAATCTTATCAACAATTTGAGTAATAGTTTGTGAAGTAATAGGTTTACCGGTAAAGGGTGAATAGGGAATGCCAGCTCTAGCAAATAGAACTCTCATATAATCATAAATTTCAGTTACAGTAGCTACAGTTGATCTAGGATTTTTGGATGTATTTTTTTGTTCTATTGAAATTGCCGGACTTAATCCCTCAATAAGATCAACATTAGGTTTCTTCATCTTATCCAAAAATTGTCTTGCATATGCAGATAAACTTTCAACATACCTTCTTTGACCTTCTGCGTAGATAGTATCAAAAGCTAACGACGATTTTCCAGACCCTGATAGACCAGTTATGACAACAAATTTATCTTTTGGAATTTCAAGAGAAACATTTTTTAAATTATGTTCTTTTGCCCCCTTAATAAGTATCTTTTTAATCATAAATTTTAGTTGCTTTGTCTAATAAAATTATTATTCAGAGTAAAGTGTGATATAAATCTATTTAATTTAATTAACAAATATTAAAATATTATGGCGGGAAGTTTAAATAAAGTACTATTAATTGGTCGTTTGGGCGCAGATCCTGAAATCAAACAAATGGTAAATGGAAAAAGTGTTGCAAGACTTAGCCTTGCAACTAGTCAAAGTTGGAAAGACAAAAACACTGGTGAAAAAAAAGAGAAAACTGAATGGCACCGTGTGGTTGTATTTAATGAAGGATTAGTAAATGTTGTTCAGCAATATCTTAAAAAAGGTGCGCAAATTTATGTTGAGGGACAAATTACAACAAGAAAATGGAAAGACGAACAATCTGGACAAGATAGATATTCTACAGAAATTGTCATTCAAGGATACAATTCATCATTAACTATGCTTGGTGGTGGAAATAGTTCTGGTGGAATTCAAAATGATTCTATGTCACAAATTTCAAATGATATGTCAGATAATTCTCAATTATCAAATGAAATGGATGACGACATCCCATTTTAATTTTTTTATAGATAATGCAAAAAACTGAATTGCCTAAGGATAATAATATAAAGCTAATCTCAATGCACGATGAGATGAGCTCATCATATTTATCTTATGCAATGAGCGTAATTGTATCAAGAGCATTACCAGATATCAGAGATGGTTTAAAACCTGTTCATAGAAGAATTTTATACGCTATGTATAAAGGTGGTTATGATTGGTCAAAACAATTTAGAAAATCAGCTAGAATAGTTGGAGATGTAATTGGTAAATATCACCCTCACGGTGATCAATCTGTATATGATGCTCTTGTAAGAATGGTTCAAGATTTCTCAATGAGCTTACCTTTAGTAGATGGACAAGGAAATTTTGGATCTATAGACGGTGATCCTGCTGCTGCCATGAGGTATACAGAAACTAGATTATCTAAAGTTGCTCAATTTCTAATTGATGACATCGAAAAAAACACCATATCATTTAAAAGCAATTACGATGAAACAGAGAAAGAACCATCTGTTTTACCCGCTCAATATCCTAATCTTTTAGTCAATGGAGCTGGTGGTATTGCAGTTGGAATGGCAACTAGTATCCCTCCACATAATTTGGGTGAGATTATTGATGGTACATTAGCGTTGATAGATAACAAAGATATTACAGTTAAACAATTAATGAAACACATACCGGGACCTGATTTTCCAACAGGCGGTATAATAATTGGTAAAGATATTATCAAACAAGGATATAGCAAAGGAAGAGGATCTTTTAAAGTTAGAGGTCAAATTTCAATCGAGCAAATGAAAAATGGCAGAGAAAGATTGGTAATTACCTCTATACCTTATCAAGTGAACAAATCGGTTCTTAATGAAAGAATTGCACAATTAGTTAGAGAAAAGAAAATAGAAGGAATTAAAGATATAAGAGACGAGTCAAGCAGAGAAGGTATTAGGGTAGCTATTGATTTAAGGAATGGAGTTGAGCCTGAAACTGTAAAAAGGCAACTTTATAAAAATACTCAAATTGAAAGTTCTTTTGGGTTTAATACTTTAGCTATAGTTGATGGAAAACCACAAACATGTAACTTAAAAGATTTCTTATCAAACTTTTTAACTTTCAGAGAAGATGTAGTTATTAAAAAAACAAAATTTGATTTAAAGAAAGCAGAAGAACGCGCTCATATTTTAATCGGTTTATCTGTTTCTGTAGAAAATCTGGATAAGATAATTAAGATCATTCGTTCATCCAAAACACCAGATGATGCTAAAAAATCAATATTAGCAACTAAATGGAAAATTAATAAATCACAAAAAATGATTTCACTAGTTGAAAACAAAAAATCAAAAGGTTTGTATAGTTTGTCAGAACCTCAAGTGGTTGCTATTCTTGAATTAAGATTACAAAAACTAACTGCGTTAGGTATAAACGAAATTGAAATCGAAATTAAAAAACTTGCTGAATTAATTGCAAAATACAAAAAAATTATTTCATCTAAAAAAGAACTTCTTAAAGTAATCAGTGATGAGCTTAAAAATATTAAAGAAAAATTTTCTGTTAAAAGAAGAACCGATATTATAGATGCTGTTTTAAATTACGATATTGAGGAAACCATTCAAAAAGAAGCAGTAATAATCACTGTAACTTTACAGGGTTATATTAAAAGAGGGTCACTCAATAATGTTAAACAACAGAAAAGAGGTGGTAAAGGTAAGACTGGTATTACAACTAGACAAGAAGATTCTGTAATTCAATCTTTATCAGTCAATACACACACATCTGTATTATTTTTTTCCACAGAAGGATTGGTATACAAGGTAAAAGCGTGGAAAATTCCAGAAGGATCCTCTGTTTCAAAAGGAAAATCATTATTTAATATATTACCATTAAAGAGTCACCAATCTATTAGTTCGATCATGCCTTATCCAGAAGATGATCCAGAATCTAAAGATTTAATGATTATTTTTGCTACTGCTCAGGGTAAAGTAAGAAAAAACAGCCTTGAAGATTTTTCATCAATTAATGCTGCAGGTAAAATAGCAATGAAATTAGACCCAAATGATAAAATTGTTGGAGTAAAAATTTGCAGAGATGATCAAGACGCAATGTTAAGTACTAAATTAGGTAAATGTATAAGATTTGAGACGAAAAAATTAAGAGTTTTTAAGGGTAGATCGTCAAAAGGAATTAAGGGAATTGAATTATCAAAAGATGATGAGATTGTATCCTTATCTATAATCCAAAACGACAAAAGCAGCAAAAATGGAAAAAAATCTCCTGCAGAAAAATCAGAGATTAAAGCAAAAGAAAAATTTATACTATCAATAACAGAAAATGGCTATGGTAAGAAAACTTCTCATTATGATTATAGAGTAACAAACAGAGGAGGTAAGGGTATAATAGGTATTATCAACTCAGCTAGAAATGGCAATATTTCATCATCTTTTCCTGTTTATGATGGAGATGATATATTAATATCCACAAACAAAGGTAGAGTAATAAGAGTAGCCGTTAAAGAAATAAGAACAGCAGGCAGAAACACACAAGGTGTAAGAATTATCAAACTTTCTGGAGATGAAAAAGTTGTTTCAGCAACAAAAATTGATGATAATTTAGTTTGATGAGTAAAACTGCTATCTATCCTGGAACGTTTGATCCTATAACATATGGGCATATAGATGTTATTAAAAAAGGACTCAATTTATTTGATAAAATTGTAGTTGGTGTATCAGACGTAAATAATAAAAATTATTTATTTAATTCTGACGAAAGAATAGAAATCGTTAAAAATGCTTTATTCAAAGATTTAAAATTAAACAAAAAAAAAATTACCATTGTTTCATTTTCATCACTAACAACTGATTTATGCAAAAAATATAAATCAAACATAATACTTAGAGGTCTTAGAGCGGTATCTGATTTTGAATATGAATTCCAACTTGCAGGGATGAATAGAAAATTGAATTCAAAAATTGAAACTTTGTTTTTAATGTCAGATGTAGAAAATCAAATTATTTCATCAAGATTTGTAAAGGAAATAGTGAAATTAAATGGTAATATAGGAAAATTTACTACCAAAAGTACAATTAAATCTTTAAAAGAAAAATTATGAAAAATATATTTGTAAAATTATTTGTTTTATTTTTTTTATTAATCAATCAATCAATAGCTGAGGAGAATATAATGATTTTAAAATTAAAAGATGGAGATGTTAAAATAGAACTATTTCCAGATGTTGCACCCAATCATGTTAAAAGAATTAAAGAATTAGCCGATAGTGGTAAATATGATGGAGTTGTTTTTCACAGAGTTATAGATGGTTTCATGGCACAAACGGGTGATGTTCAATTTGGTAATTCATCTAATGATAATTTTGATTTAAGAAGAGCTGGTATGGGTGGATCTGATTTGCCAGATTTAGGACAAGAATTTAGTAGTTTACCACATGAAAGAGGAACTTTATCAATGGCAAGAGCACAAGATCCAAATAGTGCAAACAGTCAATTCTTCATTTGTTTTAAACCTGCGCCATTCTTAGATAGACAATACACAGTCTTTGGTAAAGTTATTGAAGGAATGGAACATGTTGATAGCATCAAAAGAGGTGACAGTAATAATAATGGTGCTGTTGATGATCCTGATAAAATTATAAGTTTTAAATCACTATAAAAATTTTTTTAAATGGCATTAAAGAATTTTGCCTTTAAAGTTTTAATTAAAGATAAACATGCACGCCGTGGCGTAATAGAGACACACAGAGGTAATATTAGAACTCCGGCGTTCATGCCTGTTGGAACTCAAGCTACAGTTAAGGCTTGCTTCATTGATGATATAAAAAAAACTGGTTCAGATATTATATTATCAAATACCTACCATTTAATGATCAGACCAGGTGTGGAGAGAATTCAGTCAGCAGGTGGGTTGCATGAATTTATGAACTGTGATCTTCCAATTTTAACTGACTCAGGTGGTTTTCAAGTCATGTCTTTATCAAAACTAAATAAAATAGATAGAGAGAAGGGGGCAATATTTAATTCTCATGTAGATGGTAAAAAATATTATTTAAGCCCTGAAGAAAGCATAAGAATTCAATTAGGATTAAATTCAGATATCGTAATGATTATGGATGAATGTCCAAAAAAAACAACTGATTATAAAATAATTAATGACTCAATGAATTTATCTTTATACTGGGCAGATAGGTCAAAAAAAGCTTTTGGTGACAATCCTCACAAAGGTTTATTTGGTATAATTCAAGGTGGATTATTTAATGATTTGAGACTTAAATCTTTAGATGGTCTACAAAAAATTGGTTTTGACGGTTATGCTGTAGGAGGTTTAGCTGTAGGAGAGACTCAAAAAGAAATGTTTGATGTATTGGATGGATTAAAAGATTATTTACCTGAGAATAAACCTCATTATTTGATGGGTGTGGGCACACCCTCAGATATTATCGGTGCAGTTAAAAGAGGTATAGATATGTTTGATTGTGTATTACCATCTCGATCTGGTAGAACAGGATTGGCCTTCACATGGAATGGGAGAGTTAATATAAAGAATAGCAAATATCAATCTGATAACTCACCATTAGATGAAAATTGTAGCAAATTTGATTTAAATAAATATGGAAAAAATTATTTAAATCATTTGTTTAATACAAATGAAATATTAGCATCTATGCTTTTAACACTTCACAATATCAATTTTTACCAAGAATTAATGCAAGCTATCAGAGAAAATATTGAAAAAGGTACTTTTGATGAATTTCATGATAAATACATTGATAAGTTGTAATTTCGATACAAAATATGTCCAAATTGTTATTTGATATATAAAAATAAATCTGTATATAAACCTCAATCGTTTTCGATTTGTGGGCCGTTAGCTCAGTTGGTAGAGCAATTCCCTTTTAAGGAATGGGTCGCTGGTTCGAGCCCAGCACGGCTCACCACTTAAATCACAAGTGGTGGATATTTTAATATTATATCGTTAGTCCACTCATCAATGTTTTTTATTCTATTATCAGACGATGGGTGGGTGCTCATAAATTCTGGTGGTTCTTTTCCTTTATTAAATTCTTTCATTCTTTCCCAAATTTTTCTTGTTTCTCTAATATCGTATCCAGATAGTGATGAAAAAATCATTCCTAAATAATCTGCTTCGCTCTCTTGTTTACGATTAAATGGATTCATAATACCTATTGAAGAAAGAAGACCAACTGCATCCATTCCTGTTGTTCTATTTATGTCAGATAAAATACCTCCGCTAAAGATATCTAAAACTCTTGTACCTGTGTTTACTAGAACTCCTCTACTTGCTCTTTCAACAGAATGTTTTGCAACAGCATGAGCTATTTCATGACCCATCACTGCTGCTAATCCATCATTATTTTTTGTTACATCCAATATACCTGTATAAACAGCAATTTTTCCACCAGGCATACACCAAGCATTTCTAATTTTATCATTATCAATTAAAATATATTCCCAATCAAAATTTACTGTTGGATCATCAATATTTGAACGATCGAAATATTCGCTAATAGAATTTTCCATTTTTTTACCAATTTCTTTAATTTCATTTAACTTCGCTGTGTCTTTACTTAGTTCTTCTTTTTCTTTTATTTGTTCGTAAATTTGAGCAGCTTGTGCATTTAATTTTGCCTCTGGTATTATCTTAAGTTGTTTTCTGTCTGTGATAGGGGCCGTAGAACATGAGCTAAGTACAAAGCTACAACAACTGCAACCAGCATAAGTTAAAAATTTTCTTCTATCCATTTTAATTTTTTGTTGATAATAGTTATATATTATGAATCTTAATAATAAAATATTAGTTGTATTATTTATAATTACAATCTCTTTTGTTATTTATTCAAGCTACAATTAATTAGATGGCCAAAAAAAGAAGATCATTTTCACTCATTTTAAGAAATTATTTTATTGCGGGAGTTGTTGTATTAATTCCAATTGGATTTACTCTATATTTAAGTAAAATTTTAATTGGTATTTCGTCTAAAATTTTACCCAACAATATTAACCCTAATAATTACCTTCCATTTGAAATACCAGGTATAGAAATATTAATCTCAATAATATTCATCACATTTGTCGGTGGTTTATCTTTATCTTTTCTTGGAAAAAGAATTTTAAAACTTATAGATGACTTATTCAAAAGAATTCCTTTTTTAAGAACAGTTTATTCCGCAATCGTTCAAATGACCGAAACGTTTTCAAAAAAGGACGATGGTAAAAAAAGTGTTGTACTAATTGAATATCCAAGAAAAGGTGTTTGGGCTGTAGGCTTTGCAACAAGAGAAAACAATGGAGAAATGGCAAAAAAAACAAATAAAAAATTAATAAATGTATTTGTTCCTACAACGCCAAATCCAACAAGTGGATTTTTATTAATGTTTCCAATTGATGAAGTTATCTATTTAGATATGACTTTCGAAGAAGCATCTAAATTTATTGTATCCGCAGGCACATCATCTAAAAATTAAGCTATATCATTTATAATATCAGCTCTGTCGTATAGTTTTAATAATGGTTTAAAATTACTTATGTCTTCATTATCATTTTCAATTCTTTTTATCTCTTTTTCTGCAATTTTAAAAAGGTCGCTATTGTGTATTGGGTCAGCTAATTTAAATGTTTTTATACCACTTTGTTTGAAGCCTAAGATATCTCCATAACCTCTTAATTTCATATCTTCTTCAGAAATTTCAAAACCATCATATGAATTTTTTAAAATATTAATTCTTTTTTTTGCATTTTCGCTAAGGTTTGATTTAAACATCAAAATACATGTTGATTGTTTATGTCCTCTTCCAACTCTACCTCTAAGTTGATGGAGTTGAGAAATACCAAACTTATTTGAATTTTCGATTACAATTACATTAGCATTAGGAAAATCAATACCAACTTCGATAACAGTAGTAGAAACTAATATCTTATATTCTTTATTTAAAAATTTATTTAAAATTAATTCTTTTTCATCAATATCAGTTTTGCCATGAAGAAGAGCAACTTGATTTGGAAAAATTTTTGATAAAAAATTGTATTTTGCAACTGCCGAGGCATGATCAATTTTTTTAGACTCTTCAATTAAAGGACAAACCCAAAAAACTTGATTATCATTTTTGATTTCTTTTTTGATAAACTTTAAAACATCATCTAATTTACTATCAAGCTTGCTATACGTAATTACAGGTTTTCTAGATTTAGGTTTCTCTCTAATTATAGAGAGATCCATATCACCATAAATAGTCATTGTTAGTGTACGAGGAATAGGGGTAGCTGACATCAATAATACATCACAATTATCACCACCTTTGTCTGAAAGCTTTTTTCTTTGGTTTACTCCAAATTTGTGTTGTTCATCTATAATTACTAACCCTAATTTTTTAAATTTTACCTTAGTTTGAAATATTGCATGAGTGCCAAAAACTAGATCAATCTTATTATCAATTAATCTTTTTAATGTTTCTTTTTTAATTTTGTTTTCTGATTTACTAGATAATAAATCTAAAGAAATATTTTTTGAAAATAAATTTTTTGCTAAATTATAATGTTGTCTTGCTAAAATTTCTGTTGGAGCCATAAAAGCGACTTGAAAACCGGAATTAATACAATTTAATGCAGCTAGCAGTGAAACTATAGTTTTACCACTTCCTACATCGCCTTGTAACAATCGAAACATTTTATTAGGTGAATTTAAATCTTTATTTATCTCTATTAACGCTTTTGTTTGATCGTTAGTGAGTTTAAATTCTAATTTTGAAATAATCTTATTTTGGCCTTTTAAATTAAAAATTTTTTTTTGTTTTTTGATTTTCTTAATTTTTTTTCTTATTTCTGAATTAACTAAAAAAGAGGAGAATATTTCATCAAAAACCAATCTTTTATAGAAGTCAGAAGAATATTTTCCAATATTTTCAGGTTTGTGTAGTTCTATAATTGCATTATTCCATGATATATTTTTAAAGAGTTTACAAATATTTGCACTGTGCCATTCATTTAAATTAGGTAAATTTGCTAAAATTTGGTTAATTATCTTATTATAAATGTTCTGAGTTATACCTTCTGTTAGTGAGTACTCATTGTGTTTAGATTTAATTAGCTCCTCATTTTCAGAAACATACTTGGGGTTTGTTATCTGATATTTATTTCTAAAATGTGATACTTTACCGCTTATAGTTACAAGTTTTCCTATTGGTAAAATCTTTTTTATATATCCTTCGTAACTATTAAAAAAAACACACTCTAAATCTCCAGTTTCATCCTTACAAAGTACTTTGTTAGGTAAATTTCTAATTCTAGGAAATGAATATTTATATGGTGTTACTGATACAGTTTGTGTATCTGATATTTTCAAATCTTTAATTTTAGAAGTAAAACTTCTATCTGTATAAGATTTGGGTAATTTCCATAATAGATCAAAAATATTATTTATTCCTTTTTTTTTAAGTAAATTTTCAATCTTTTTTCCTACACCTTTTAATTTAGATAAGTCAGATAAAAGATAGTTATGATTGTTGTTATTCATTAGAATCGTTATTATATTTTACAAATGAACAACAATATAGATACGTTAAAAAAAAAAATTCTCTACAGATCTAATTATCGAGGCACAAAAGAAATGGATAATTTGATAGGCTCATTTGTAAAGAGCATATTAGAGGAATTGGATTTAAAACATTTAGAACTATTAAATGAGTTTATAGAAATTGATGATGATAATTTATTAAAGTTTTACAGAAATCTCGACACTGAATTTGAATTTAAAAAAAATAATATCACGCAAAAATTTAAGGATTTTAAATTGAAGGCCAAGTAAAAATGGCGGAGAGACTGGGATTCGAACCCAGGAAAGAGTTGCCCCTTTGCCGGTTTTCAAGACCGGTGCTTTCAACCGCTCAGCCATCTCTCCGTGAGGTGTTTTTTAATATCAAATATATTTAATTCAACAAGAAAATCATTTAAACATTAAGTATTTCTTATTTTATTTAGTTTATGAACAGTGATTTCAATAAAGGTCTTATTTTAACAAGTTTAGGTTCATTTTGGTGGGGATTTATTGGTGTTATATATTTTGAATTAATTTCATTCATTGGTTACACTGAAGTAATTGTTCATCGTTGTTTATGGACTGCAATTGCATTAGTTATTACGACAAGTTTATTATCTAAATGGAATTCTTTTTTTTCAACTGTTAATGATAAAAAAAATTTATTTTACTTATTCATTTCTGGTTTTCTAATTTTTTCTAATTGGTCTGTATGGATATATGCAGTTGCAACAAACAGAATAATAGATGCAAGTTTTGGATATTTCATTATGCCTATAATGAGTGTTTTGCTAGGTTTTATTTTTTTTAAAGAAGAATTGAATAAAAAAAGAATTATTTCAATTTGGCTTGTTATATTCTCAATTTTATACTTAATATTTTTTAGCATCAAAGCTATACCTTGGGTAGGTATTTTGGTAGCTATAAGCTGGGCGTTATATAACCTTGTGAGAAAAAAAATTAATGTTCCAACCGATATTGGACTATTAATTGAAAGCCTTTTTATTTTACCAATTGCATTAATAGTTTTTTATTTCATTATAAAAAATGGAAATAATTATTTTGATATTTCGAACCCTCCATTAATGCTTTTATTAACATTAGCGGGTCCAATGACAGTGATTCCTTTATTTCTTTATGTGAGGGGTGTTGAATTATGTGGTCTAGGTCCAACTGGTATGGTTTTTTATATAACTCCAACTTTACAATTTTTATTGGGATATTTTTATTATAATGAAGAATTTTCGTTAAATAAATTTGTTAGTTTTATTATTATATGGATTGCTGTATTTATTTATTTAAAGGACTTATATGAAAAAAATTAGCTATATTTTTATATTTATTATTTTTTTTCTAAATAAATCATATGCAGACATAAACAATGATTTCGAAGCTTGGAAAAATGAATTTAAAAAATTAGCCTTATCAAATGGAATTTCAGAGGAAACTTTTAACTTAACAATTAAAAACACAAAATATTTGTCAAATGTCATTAAATATGACCGCTATCAACCCGAATTTTATGAAGATACAAAAACTTATATTGAAAAAAGAACATCTAACAAGAAAGTAAATTCTGGCTTAACCTTATACAAAGGTAACTCTGATATTATTAATAATGTAGAGGATAAATTTTCTGTAGAAAAAGAACTAATGCTAGCCTTAATGGGGATCGAAACCAATTTTGGTTCTTATGTTGGAAAAATGGACATATTATCTTCTCTTGCAACATTAAGTTTTGATAAAAGAAGATCTGAATTCTTTACCGATGAACTAATAACATTGTTAAAATTAATCGAAGAAGAAAAAGTTAATTATAAAACTTTATATGGTTCTTGGGCGGGTGCTTTTGGTTTCTTTCAATTTATGCCTAGCACAATTAAGAATTATGCAATTGATTATAATGAGGATAAAAAAGTTGATTTAAAAAATAATATAGATGCATTTGCTTCAGCTGCAAATTATTTATCCAAAATAGGATGGAAAGAAAATCAGCCATGTTTTCAAAAAATAGAGCTTAATGAAAACGTTCCAGCAAAATTTTTAAATACCTCAGCAAGAAACATAAACAATAAGAAAAAGATTAATTCATTTAAAAAATATATAAAAAATGAATTTTATCCAAACGATATTAATCAGAATTCTATCGTAGGCATAATAACTCCAGATAAAGATATAGTTGAAAATGCAGATCCTTTAAAACCTGCATATTTAGTTTTTTCAAATTATGAAGTCATTCTGAAATGGAATAGGTCATTAAGATTTGGTTTAGCAGTATGTACATTAAAAAATAAATTCAAAAATGCATTATAAAAATTTAATTTTATTTTTTGTATTATTATTAATTACTAATTGTGTAGCTCCAAATCAATCGAGTAAAATATCAAAAATATCAATTAAAGAACTTTATTCAAATAAGGGATTTACACTTGTATATGAAGATAAATTGTTTCAAGACAAAATCATTTCTAAAAAATTAGACAATAGGTCTTACTTAATCTTTAATAGAAATCTTAAGAAAAATGCTAATGTGAAAATTACTAATCTTATAAATGGAAAAAGTATTATTGCTAAAAATCACTCAAATAATGTTAATTTCCCTTTATTTTATAATTCAGTTATTTCTCAAAGGATTTCGAACGATATAGAGATATCAATCAATGAACCCTATATTGAAATTCAATTAATTGAAAATAATTCTTCTTTTGTTGCAAAAAAAACTAAAACTTTTGATGAAGAAAAAAATGTTGCCGAAAAAGCACCTGTTGATGGAATTACTATTAGTGATTTAAATCAATCCAAAAATTTAAAGAAAGAAACTGAAAAAAAAAAGATTTCATTTTCTATTAAAATTGCAGATTTTTTTTATAGAGGTTCTGCAGAAGAAATGATCAAAAGAATTAAAAACGAAACTAAAATAAGTAATTATAAGATTATCACAATTTCTGAAACAAAATTTAGAGTTATACTGGGGCCATTTAATGATATAAAAACTCTCGAAGATTCATATATTAAAGCAACCGTATTAAATTTTGATAATTTAGAGATTTTAAGAAATGAATAATTTTATTAAATATATAATTTTAATTTTTAGTTTAATTACAACAAATGTTAATGCTGAATTTAATGTAAAAGCTAGATCTGCAATTTTACAAGACTTTCATTCGGGTAAAATTCTATATGAGAAAGAAGCAGACGCCTCTATTTATCCAGCATCTATGACAAAAATTATGACTGCAATAATTGCTTTTGACTTAATTAAATCTGGCGATCTTAACTTAGATGATAAATTTATAGTATCAGAAAGAGCGTGGAGATTATCAACTGCAGGATATTCTTCTATGTTTATCATGGTTGGTGATGAAGTGTCTGTAGAAAATTTATTAAGAGGTATTATTGTAGCATCTGGAAATGATGCGTGTGTCGCATTAGCTGAAGGTATTGCAGGTACAGAAGAAGAATTTGCAATATTGATGACTGCTAAAGCAAAAGAAATAGGTATGGAAAATACTAATTTTTCAAACTCATCTGGTATTAATGATCCAAATAATTATTCAACAGTTAGAGACATACTAAAAATGTCTAATTATTTAATAAAAGAATATCCAAAATATTACGAATATTTTTCAGAAAAAGAATTCACTTGGGATAGAACAGGTGGGGATCCGATCACTCAAGGAAACAGAAATCCTTTACTTTATAAAAGTTTAGGTGCTGATGGAATTAAGACAGGTTATCTAGCAGTTGAAAAATATTCTTTGGCATCATCAATAGATAGAAACGGTAGAAGATTAATTGCTGTAGGAAGTGGTTTTGATACCAAAAATGCTAGGTCTAGAGAAAGTACAAAAATTTTGACTTATGGATTAACTAATTTCGATTTAGTAAAAATTACTGAAGCAGAAAAATCAATCTCTGAAGTTGACGTGTGGCTAGGAAAACAAGCTACTGTAAAAGTTTACACAAAAGAAGATATTTATAAGACAATTAAAAAAGCTAGAAAAAAAAATCTTAAGATATCATTAAATTATGATGGACCAATTGAAGCTCCAATTTATAAAGATGACAAAGTGGCTAAATTAAAAATTGTTTACGACGAAGAAATTATAGGTGAATATGATTTGTTTGCAGCACAAGAAGTAAAAAAGTTAAACATGTTTTCTAGGTTGTTAAGATCCTTAAATTATTTAATTTGGGGTGATGTATAAAAAACCAATTATCGTTTTCGAGGGTATAGAAGGATCTGGAAAAACTTCACACATTAAATTTGTTGAAAATTTTTTAAAAAAAGAAAAATTAAAATATCTTAAAATTAGAGAACCCGGAGGAAGTTCAAATGCGGAAAAAATTAGAAATTTGATATTAAAAAAAAATTCTTCCTTTAATAAAACAACTGACCTTTTATTATATTTATCTGCAAGAAGTGAAAATATTGAATTATTAAAAAAAAATTTTCAAAAAAAAATTATCCTAATTGATCGGTTTATAGACTCAACTATAGCTTATCAACATTATGGAATGGGTGTAAATTTAAACCTAATTAAAACAATAAATAATTTTTTACTTAAAGATATAAAAGTGGACTTTACTTTTTTGCATACTGTTGACAAAAAAAATATGTTTTCTCGATTAAAAGAAAGAAAAAATTTAAATCGTTATGACAAATTTAAATTTAATTTCTACAATAAAGTTCAAAATGGTTTTTTAAAGCTGTCAAAAAAAAATAAAAAAAAATACCTAATAGTTAACTCAAATTTAGATATTGATTTTAATAAACATCAAATCATTAATCAGATCAAAAAAATTTTAAGATGAATTTAGATCCGTTTTATCAAAAAAACTTATACGGTTTAGATTCATATTTTGATGAACTTGTTCTATTATTTAAAAAAACAAAATTACCTAATAAAATTCTTTTAAATGGCAAAAGAGGTATAGGTAAATTTACATTAGCTAATCACTTTATAAACTATTGTTTATCTTTAGATGAAGACTTTTCTTATGATGTAAAGAATTATGAAATTAATGATCAAAACCATTCATATAAACTTATTATAAATAAATCCTCACCAAATTTATTTTTGATTGATTTAAATGATGAAAGAAAAAATATTGAAATCAGTCAAATTCGAAATTTGATTAATTTTTGTAATAAATCAAATTTCAATTCCAAACCTAGATTTATTTTAATTAATAATCTTGAAAAAATGAATCCAAATTCATCTAATGCTTTACTAAAAATTTTAGAAGAACCAAATGAAGGAATATTTTTTATACTGATTAATAATTCATCAAAAATTCTACCAACTATCAAATCACGATGTTTGAGTTTTAATATTTCTTTATCATCAGATGAAATATTTAAAATTAGTTCAAAGATAATAGGTGAAAATATTAATCAAATCCTCAATGAAGATTTTTTAAATTATTATTTCTCTATTGGTGATTTAGTTAATATTTGCGAATTTGCTAAAATGAATAATATAGATCTTTCAAATATTACTTTAAATGAATTTCTTAAAACAATTATAAAAGATAGAATTTACAAAAAAGAAACTTTAATAAGTGATTTAATTTATAATTTGATTGAAATTAATTATTTAAGAAATATTAAGTCTATTACAAATAAAGATTATGAAAATCATATAAGATCAGTAAATAATACTAAGAAATTTAATCTTGATACTGAAAGTATATTTCTTAAATTGCAACAAAACTTAATTAATGAATAAAAATTTTTATATAACAACACCAATTTATTACCCTTCAGCTAAACCACATATGGGACATGCTTATTCGAGTATTATTGCTGATTTTTTTGCTAGATTTAAACGTATTGATGGTTTCAATGTTCATTTTTTAACTGGTACAGATGAACATGGATTAAAAATTCAAAGATCAGCTGAAAAAAAAAATATTGAACCTTTAAAGTTTTGTGATGAAATTAGCCAAACATTTCGTGATTTATCCTCAAAACTCAATTTAACGAATACTGATTTTATACGAACAACAGAAGAAAGGCATAAAAATTCTGTTCAACACTTATGGAAAGAACTTGAAAAATCAGGTGATATTTATTTATCTAAATATTCTGGCTGGTATTCGGTTTCAGATGAAGCTTATTATAATGAAGATGAGATAGAGGAAATTGATGGTGTTAAAATTGCAATTTCCTCCAAATCAAAAGTTGAGTGGATTGAGGAAGAATCTTTTTTTTTTAAATTATCAAAATGGCAAGATGCGCTTTTAAAACATTATGAAGACAATCCAGATTTTATTTCTCCACCAAGCCGTAAAAATGAAGTTATAAGTTTTGTAAAAAGTGGATTAAAAAATTTATCTGTTAGTCGAAAAAGTTTTTCATGGGGTATTAAAGTACCAGATAATCATGACCATGTTATTTATGTTTGGTTAGATGCATTAACTAATTATATCAGTGCATTAAACTACCCAGATACAAAAGATGATCTGTATAAAAATTTTTGGCCAGCATCAATTCATTTGATAGGTAAAGATATTTTAAGATTTCACGCAATATATTGGCCTGCTTTTTTATTAGCAGCTAAATTACCTTTACCAAAGAAAGTTTATGGTCATGGTTGGATACTCTCTGATAATGAGAAAATGTCAAAATCGAAAGGGAATATTTTAGATCCTTTAAAAATAATTGATAATTATGGGTTGGATCCTCTTAGATACTATTTAATCAAAGAAGTATCTTTTGGTAATGATGGTAATATTTCTCAAGAACGGTTGGAAGATTGTATCAATAGTGATCTAGCAAATAATTATGGAAATCTCTGTCAAAGAGTTACAGCATTTGCTTCCAAAAATTGTAATGACATTGTTCCTAGTGATATTGAGTTTAATGATGATGATAAAAAAATATTAGATAATTTTACAAACAATATTGAGCTAATTAGAGAAAAAATTGATAGACAAGACGTAAATTTTTACATCGATTTTATTGTAAATTCATTATTTGAAGCCAATAAATACTTTAATGACCAAGAGCCTTGGAAAAAGAAAAATGATTTAAAAAGACTAAATACAATTGTTTATACTACTTTGGAAATTGTTCGAAAAATCTCGTTTTTATTATATCCAATCATACCTTCATCATCTCTTAAAGCTTTACAAATATTTGGTTTAGAGGAAAAAGATATAATTTTATCAACTTTATCTGATCATAATTATCTAAAAGGAAATACAAAATTGAATAAAGTTGGTATTTTATTTAATAAGATTGAAAGAATAAAAGAAAATGATTGATTCACATTGTCATTTAGACCATGAGCCTTTATTCAGCGATCTTAAAAATGTAATTAAAAGATCACAAGATGTTGGTATCACCAAAATGCTCACAATAAGTACATCGTTAAAAAGTTTTAATAATATAAAAGGGATTATTAAGGATAACACAATGATATATGGAACATTTGGTATCCACCCTCATGAAGTTAAATTAAATAAACTATCAAAAAATGAGATAGTAAATAATGCTAATTTTGATAAAAAAATTATTGGAATAGGGGAAACTGGCTTAGATTTTTTCTATGAAAATTCAGAGAAAGAAGATCAGACAACAAGTTTCATAAATCATATAGAGGCTTCAATAGAACTTGATTTACCTGTAATTATACATTCAAGAGATGCTGAAGATGAAACTTTTAATATCCTAAAAGAATATAAACAAAAAAATCTCAAAATATTGATGCATTGCTTTACTGGAAGTTTAGATTTTGCAAAAAAACTAATGACACTAAATGCGTACTTTTCAGCAAGCGGTATAATAACATTTAAAAATGCAACAGAATTACAAAACACATTTAAGTATATTCCAATCGAGAAAACCTTAATTGAAACTGATAGTCCTTTTTTAGCTCCAGTTCCTAACAGAGGTAAAAAAAATGAGCCTTCATTTATTAAACATACAGCTCAAAAACTAAGTGAAATAAAAGATGTTACTTTAGAAAATCTAATATTAAAAACTACTAACAATTTTAATAATTTATTTAATTTAATATGAAATTTATAATTCTTGGCTGTGGTAGCTCTATGGGGGTGCCTAGAGCCGACGGCAACTTTGGCAAATGTGATCCTAAAAATCCAAAAAACTATAGAACCAGATGTTCCGGAATATTAATGACAAAAGATGAAAATATTCTATTCGATACGTCACCGGATTTAAGGCAACAACTTTTAAATAATAAAATTACAAAAATTGATAAAGTACTCTATTCACACATGCATGCAGATCAAACTCATGGAATTAATGATTTAAGAGTATTTTATATTAGAAATAAAAAAACCATTTCAGCTTATGCAGATGCACCTACAACAAAGTACTTAAAATCTGCTTTTGGTTATTGTTTTAAATCCTTTAACAAAGAATACCCCGCAACAATAAAATTAAATAAATTAAAAAATAATATCAATGTAAAAGATGGAAATAAGAAAATTAATATTAAATCTTGTTCTGTCCCACATGGGAATGTAAATAGTGTATGTTATAAAATAGATAATAAATTAGCTTATATTAGTGATGTAAGTAACATTGAAAAAAAACAATATAATAATTTTAAAAAACTAAAATACCTTGTAATAGATTGTCTTTGGTACCGATATCATCCTTCTCATTTAAATTTAGAAAATACTTTAAAGTTGGTTAATATTTTTAAGCCTAAAAAAACTATTCTTACCAATCTTCATTCTGATTTAGACTATAACGAACTTAAAAAAATCACACCAAAAAACGTTGTGCCAGCATATGATGGTATGAAATTAGAATTATAATATTTTTTCTAATTCTTTGATAATTTTAGATGACATGGGATTTGTGAATGAACCGTATGTTTCTTGAATTTTACCTTCTTTATTAATTAAAATCTTATGAAAATTCCATTTTGGAACAGATGAACTTCCAAAATTTTTTTCTGCCCATTTGTATATTGGATGAGCATTATCACCTTTAACTTCAATTTTATCAGTCATTGGAAATGAAATATTAAAATTAGTTTCACAAAACTCCTTAATTTCTTCATTTGAACCAGGCTCTTGACCACCAAATTGATTTGATGGAACACCTAATACTATGAAATTGTTGTTTTTATATTTGTCGTACAATTGTTGAAGATCACTATACTGTTTTGTAAATCCACAATTACTAGCAACATTTACCATCAAAATGGTTTTATTTTTAAATGTTGAAAAATCTAAATTTTCTCCAGTTATAGATTTGATACTAAAATCATAAAACACTTTTTCATAATTTGCATTAGATTTTGATAAAAAAGAAAACATAATTAAGAATAAGTATAGAAAAATTTTTTTTTTATTCATCTTTTATTTGAAGAAATTAAAAGTAACAAATATCCAAATACAGTAGACAATAGCGATCCAGTTAAAACTCCTATTTTAACACCATCTATGTATTGTAGATTGTCTGCGAATGCTAAATTACCCACAAATAAACTCATTGTAAAACCTATACCAGTTAATATCGAAACTCCGTAAACACTCAGCCAATTAGAATTATTTGGCATTTCAGCTAATTTCATTTTTATTGATACATATGAAAATAACAATACTCCAATTTGTTTCCCAAAAAATAAACCTAATAAAATTCCTAATGGAACAGGATTTAATAATGTACTAAAAGTTAATCCTTCTAAACTTACTCCTGCATTTGCAAAAGCAAAAATCGGCATAATTAAAAAAGCTACATATGGTGAAATAGCATGTTCTAGTTTAACCAATAACGAAAAATCCTTTTCTTTTGATCTATGTGGTATTGTTGCGGCTAATAAAACTCCAGCTATTGTTGCATGCACACCTGATTTGTATGTAAAGTACCACATAAATAATCCTACAATCAAATATGGTAGAAATATTTTAACTGAAAATTTGTTTAAAACTAATAATAGAATAAATGATAATAAGATTAAACTTAGGTAAACTATACTTAAATCGCCTGAGTAAAAAAATGCTATAATTAGAATTGCACCCAGGTCATCAATAATTGCTAAAGCTGTTAAAAAGACTTTTAAAGAGATGGGCACACGAGAACCGAGTAATGAAAGTATACCTAAAGAAAAGGCAATATCTGTTGCCGAAGGTATAGCCCAACCATTGATTGTTTCACTATTTCCATAATTAATTATGACATAGAACAAAGCAGGTATTACCATTCCACCAACTGCAGCTATGATTGGTAACATTGCCTGTTTGAGATTTGATAATTCACCTTGTAAAAATTCTCTTTTTATCTCTAAGGTTACAAAAAAGAAAAAGATTGCCATAAGAGCATCATTTATCCAATGATGAACAGACAACTTTAGACCAAATTCATTAATACCAATAAACAGATACTTTTCTAAAGTGCGGAAATAAAATTCACTTAATGTGCTGTTACTAATGATTAAAGCCAAGATTGCTGCTATAAGAAGTATTAATCCGCTTGCAGCTTCTAGCTTGAAAAACCATTTAAAAGGCTTTGAGATATAATTAATCATATTTAAAAAATAAGATCTTTAATGAAAAATTTAACATCTTTCAATATTTCAATTAAATTAAATAAATAAAGTTCTAAATTTGGAAAAATACCACTAAGAGGTGATTTAAATGTGTCTAAAATAATTAAGAAGGCTGTAAGCGTAATAATCGATACAATAAAATAAGCTAAAGTCTTTATGAATACAGCACCAAAATTTAAATTAGAAAATTTTGAATTAATTTCATTTACATTGGCACTATCTGTTTCAATTTGTTCATAATTATTAAAGTTTCCATGATTAGCAGGGATTACTTCTTCTGATACAATTGCTTCATTTGTATTTGAAGTTTTAAAAAACCATTTATGGTCACAAGAACTACATTGCAACATTCGACCATTTTCTGGTATTAAATTATCCTCAACATCAAATTTTTTTAAGCAATTTTGACAGCTAATAATCATAACTTTTTTATAACAGAAATGCTCAAAATGTCCTTAATTTGATGATCTTTATTCATTGAAAATTATTATAAGTACTGTATTAGTTATTTTCTCGGAGTGTAGCGCAGCCTGGTAGCGCATCTGGTTTGGGACCAGAGGGTCGCAGGTTCGAATCCTGCCACTCCGACCATTAGTATGAAAAAAGCTAAAATCTACATACCAAATAAAAACCCAATGCAATCTGGTTTAGGGAAAACTTCTAAATGGATTTTAGAATTTGAAACAAATAATCCTACCAAAAATCCTTTAATGGGATGGGAAAGTTCTGATGATACTTTAACTGAACTTAAGCTTGAATTCTCCACAAAAGAACTTGCATTAGAATATGCAAAAAAAAATAAAATTGATGCTGAATTAATTGAACCTAGAAAAAGAAAAATTGTTAAAAAATCTTACGCAGATAATTTTTTAAAATAAAAAATGTTTAAATTTTTTACACAAAAAAAATGGTTTCTTTGGAGTATATTTGGATCTCTTTTTATTTTAATATCTACATGGTATCAAGTTCAACTTGATGTAAAAATTAATGAATGGTTTGGTGAATTTTACGACACTCTTCAAAAAGCTTTAACAACACCAAATTCAGTTTCTGAAAAAGAATTTATTGGTTATCTTTTCACTTTTGCAAAAATTGCAGCTTTATGGATTTTGATTGCTGTATTTACAGGTTTTTTTACTAGTCATTGGGTTTTTAGATGGAGAACTTCAATGGCAGAATATTACCATGAGCAATGGTCGAATGCGAGATTAACGGAAGGTGCCTCTCAAAGAGTTCAAGAAGACACACTTAAGTTTGCTAGAATTATGGAAGGTCTTGGAACTGGATTATTGGATAGTTTAATGACTTTAGTGGCATTCACTCCAATTTTGTGGGGTCTTTCAAAACAAATAGATGTTTTGCCTTGGATTGGTGAAGTTGATCATGCGCTAGTTTGGGTAGCGATAATTTCAGCATTAGGAGGAACATTGTTACTTGCTGCTGTTGGTATCAAATTACCTGGCATTGAATACGATATACAAAAAGAAGAGGCGGGTTATAGAAAAGAATTAGTACATGGTGAAGATGATCCTATAAGAGCTGCTCCTCCAACTATTGGTCAATTGTACAATAGAGTAAGAGGAATACATTATAAATCTTATTTTCACTATTTGTATTTTAACACTGTCAAATGGAGTTATTTTCAAGGAATGGTAATTGTTCCCTATTTAGCATTAGCACCAACAATTGTTACTGGAGCAATCACTTTAGGATTTGTTCAACAAATCACAAGAGCATTTGGTAGAGTTGAAGGATCATTACAATACTTAGTGAAAAGTTGGTCAACAATTGTAGAACTAATTTCTGTATGGAAAAGATTAAGGGAATTTGAAGATAAACTAAATGCTAATAAAGATATTCAAATTGCTTAATGACAATTGATAAAAAATTTATTGATCAACTTATAGAAGTATCTTCAAGAGCTGCTTATGCTTCATCACATATAGTGGGAAAAAATGACAAGATTGCTGCAGATAAAGCTGCCGTTGATGCAATGAGACAATGTCTTAATAAAATGGATATTAATGGAAAAGTTGTTATTGGCGAAGGGGAGCTTGATGAAGCTCCCATGTTATACATTGGTGAAGAATTAGGTACTAAAAACGGTCCTGATATTGATATTGCAGTTGATCCTCTCGAGGGGACAAATTTTGCAGCTAAAAATCTACCAGGAGCATTATCAGTTATTTCAATCGCAGAAAGAAACAATCTTTTTCACGCGCCAGAAACTTATATGAATAAAATAGCTGCTAAAGTTGATCAAAAAAATATAGTTGATTTAGATTTTAGTGTTAAAAAAAATTTAGACAACCTTGCCCAATATAAAAATAAAAATATTGAAGACTTAACAGTTTGCATATTAGACAGATCAAGGCATAAAAAAATTATTGAAGAAATACATAATAATAGCTCAAAAACTAAACTTATTACTGATGGTGATGTTGCTGGAGCGTTACTAGTAACAAATGATGAATTTAAAGTTGATTTATTTCTTGGTATCGGGGGAGGTCCAGAAGGGGTTTTGGCCGCTTCTGCTTTGGATGCATATGGATGTTTTTTTCAGGGAAAATTTTTATTTGAAAATAAAAATGACAAACAAAGAGCAAAATCAATGGGTATCAGTGATTTTGAAAAAAAATATTCACTTAATGAAATTGTTTCTGGAGATTCAATTTTTTGCGCGACAGGTATTACATCGGGTGATCTTGTGTCTGGCATCCAATCTTATGACAAAAGTTTTACATCTGAAACTCTAGTTACTCATAAAAACTCAAACTTTAAACGAAAAGTCAAAAGAGAATACAATATCTGATGATTTCAATTTCAGGTAAAGAATGGACCGAAATTAAACACAATAATTTAAAAGTTAAAAAAATATCTCAAGATTATGAATTTAATGAAATTATTTCAAAAATAATTTCAAATAATAATTTTACAAAAGAAGAAATTTATTCGATTAATAATTTAATAAATTTTAAGAATCCTTTTTTATTAAATTCAGATTTTAACAAATCAAAAAATATTATTATCCGACACATTAAAAACAAAAAAAAAATTTTAGTTATTGGTGATTATGATGTTGATGGATCTGTATCAACAGTAATGTTTTTAAAATTATTTAAAGATATTAATCATCCGTTTGATTTTTATATACCTGATAGAAATAAAGACGGTTATGGTATTTCAATTGATTTATTTAAAAAACTTAAAAAGAGATTAACAGATTTAATTATCATTTTGGATTCAGGTTCTAAATCAAAAAAAGAAATAGATTATTTAAACACACTACAAATACAAACAATAATTATAGATCATCATGAAATTATAAAACCATATCCTAAAGCAACTGTTTTTATAAATCCAAAAAAAAATTATGATAATAAATTTTTAAATAATCTTTGCTCTAGTGCTCTTGCATATTTTTTAATTGAATTAATTTATAAAGAGTTAAAATTAGATTTTCAAAAAAAAAAATACAATTTACTCTCAGCATTGGCAACTATATGTGATGTGATGCCTTTAAATAACTTAAATCGTTATATAGTTAAAAAGGCAATTAATGATTATCATTATAAATTATTTTATTTTTTTGATTTAATTTTAAAAAAAAATAAAAAAAATAATGAATTAAAAGTAGAAGATTTTGCTTATTTAGTAGGACCAATTCTTAATTCGGGTGGGAGATTAAATAAATCTTATCTAGCAGTAGAATTAATGATCTCAGATGATAGGTTAATGATTGAAAAAATTTACAATCAACTTGTTGAATTAAATCTTAAAAGAAAAGAAATTGAAAAAAACATCCTACTAAATTTAGATTTTGAAAAGTTAAAAAACGATAAATCAGATATATTACTTATTAAAGATATAGAAATACCAGAAGGACTTATCGGAATAATCGCTGCTCGTTGCGTTGAAAAATTCAATAAACCAACTTTTGTCATTACTCAATCAGGAAATAGATTAAAAGGATCTGCTAGATCTTTACTCAACATTAATATTGGATCAATTATTAATAATGCTGTTCATTTAAATATTCTTGAAAGTGGGGGTGGACATAAAGCTGCTGGAGGTTTTAATTTAAGAAAAGAAAATTTTTATAAATTTAAAGATTATTTAAGTTCACTTAAAATTTCGTCCATTGAAAACAAAAAAAAATATATTTCTAAAATATCATCTACAGCATTAAATATTAATTTTATAAAAAACATTAATAAACTTGAACCGTTTGGTAATGGTAATCAAAAACCTCTTTTTTTAATAGAAAATTTAAAAGTATTTAAACCAAAGATTATTAATAAACTACATATTTCATGTTTATTAAAAGATAATAAAAATAAGTTTTATGATTCTATTGCTTTTAATGTTTTAAATTCAAAAATAGGTGAATATTTATTAAATTATAAAAAAGAAATTAGTGTTTTAGCTGAACTAAATATTTCCTATAAAAATAATAATATGGTTAATATTAACATTATTGATATTATTGCTAAAAAACCTTGATAATTCGAAACTTTTACAATAAAAGACTAGCTCTTGGTCCCTTCGTCTATCGGTTAGGACACATGGTTTTCATCCATGAAAGAGGGGTTCGATTCCCCTAGGGACCGCCACATAATGCCTTTTTTTGTTTACATGTTAAAGACCATAGACAAAATAAAACCTAAAACTTATGTGGGTTATACAATTGATATTCCAAAAAGATTGAAATTACATAATTCTAATAAAGGTGCTAAATCAACAAAAGGTTATAAGTGGAAAATAATCTTCAAAAAAAAGTTTAAAAGTAAAAATGAAGCTATGTCATATGAATATCTACTTAAAAATGATAGAAAACATAGATTATCTATTTTAAAAAAAAATGATTGTTAAAGGAAATATAGCTACCGTTTTACCTTATAAAGAAAATTATACTTTTAGTGGAGCACAAGCAGCAGCTTTATGGGTTAGTGAGTTTTTCAAAAATTCAAGATTTAAAAAATCTAATTATATTTATGGTAGTACAAATTCAAAAGATTTCTTAACAAAAAATTACATAAATATACCTCTAAAAAATAAAAATAAATTTCAAAGCACCACAAGTGAATATTGTGATAAATTTTATGAATTAATAAAAGGTGAAGATGTTGATATAATTGAGATACATAATAGACCAACAATATTCATAAATTTAAAAAAAAGAATAAAAGTCAAATATATCCTTTATTTTCACAATAATCCCCTGATGATGAAAGGATCTAAATCAGTATCTGAAAGACTTTGGCTTTTAAAAAATGTTGATAAGATAATTTTTGTTAGTAAGTGGACACAAAAAAAATTTTTTGAAAATTTAGATGAAAAATTAATGAACGATACAGAAATTATTTATCCAAGTGTAAACAAGATATCTCATCTTCCTTTAAAAAAAAAATATATAACGTTTGTTGGTAAATTAAATATGTCAAAAGGTTATGATATATTTAAAAATGCTATTACAAAAATTTTAGATAAACATGAAAATTGGAAAGCTTTTTCAATTGGTAATGAAGAACGCAGACAAATATACATAAATCATTCAAGACATAAAGAATTAGGATTTCTGAATCATAGTAAAGTAATCAATCATTTAAAAAAAACAAGTATTGCGGTTGTTTGTTCAAAATGGGAGGAGCCTTTTGGTAGAACTGCTTTAGAAGCATCATCTTTAGGTTGTGCAACAATCATTTCAAACAGAGGAGGTTTACCAGAGACTTGTAAACATAAAATTATTTTAAAACATAATAATGAAATCGAACTTTATAAAGTAATTAACAAACTAATATTACATAAGAATTTAAGAACTCAAATTCAAAAAAAAGCTTATTTAGACGTTACCCATATAATTAAAACAAATACTGTGATGATCGACAAAATAAGAAATAAATTAATTTATAATTTTAGTTTGAATTACATTACAAACAAAATGAAAATCATGAATATTTATAATATTGGACAAAAAATGAATCATAGACTTTACAATATTTCAATTGGTAAAAAATTTACCAATGGATTTATCAGAAATAATCATGATGTCTTAGAAATAAGTGATAGAGATTTTATCAAATCAAACAGATTTTTTTTAACAAATAATGCAAAAAAAAAATTTCAAAATTATTTGATCAAAACCTTCGAAAACTACAATCCTGATTTGTTATTGTTTGGTCATACAAATAATATTGACCAAGAAACTATATCTACTTTTAGAAATCATAAAAAAAATTTAATCATTTCTCAATGGAATGAAGACCCTATTATGAAAGGACTTGATTATTCGAAAAATAATATAGCTAATTTTAGTATTTATAAAGATTTAGTTGACCACAATTTTATAACAACTCATCCAGAAATTTTAAAATCTTATGGGTTAAATGTATCAAATTTTCATTTCTTTTTTGTGCCGGTTGATAAAAATATTGAATGTTTTGATGTTTATAAACAAAATCCTAACAAAGATATTTTTTATGCAATGAGTCATGGGGTTAACAGGGCAGGGTTAAAAAAAGGTAAAATCGATAATAGAATTAATTTCTTAAATAAGCTTGTAAAAAAAATAAGCGATGTTAGCTATGATTTTTATGGATTTGAAAACAAAGACCCTATTTGGGGTAATAATTTTAATGAAGCTCTTATAAATTCAAAAATGGGTCTTAATTTAAGTAGAGGCAAACCAACTAAATATTATTCAAGTAATAGAATTGCGTCTTTAGTAGGAAATGGTTTACTAACATTTATTGATAAGAAAACTCAAATAAATGAAATATTTAATAACAATGAAATTATATTCTATAAAGATATTGATGAATTAGCTGATCAAATAAAATTTTATAAAAAAAAAGACAATATAAGAAAAAAAATTGCTCAAAAAGGAAAAGCGAAATATTTCAAATTATTTAATGAAAAATTAACTACTAAATATATTTTAGATATATCGATTGGAAAACAATCTAAATTATTTTAATGCGAATAAGTATTTTAATAGCAACTTACAATAACATCGATTACTTAAAATTATTTTTACATTCGATACATCAAAACTCATTTTTTGAACATGAGATACTCATACATATTAATGATGGGTCTGATGGCACTTTAAATTATGTGAAACAAAAAAAATTAAATTTTACATATTCAGAGAAAAATATTGGATTATGTAAATCGATAAATCTTATTTCAAAAAAAGCAACCACTGATTATATCCTTTATGCTCATGATGATATGTTTTTTTGTAAAAACTGGGATGTGTATCTGACGGATGAAATTAAAAATATGAAAAATAATAATTATTATTTAGCAGGCACAAACATTTCAGTTAATAAAGGTTTAATAAATTATGATTGTGGATCAACATATAAAGATTTTAATGAGGACAAATTTAATCTTTTTTGTTCAACCGATAAATCAAAAGATTATCAAAGTTCACATTGGTCACCTCATTTAATTCATAAAAATTTATGGGAAGAAGTGGGGGGATTTAGTGAAGAATTTACTCCTGGTGATGGTTCTGATCCAGATTTATGCATGAAATTGTGGAAAAAAAAAGTTCGTATCTATCGATCTCTTTCAAAATTTAAAGTGTATCATTTTAATTCTGTAACAACTAGAAAATCAAAAATGAAATTAAATGATGGAACTAAAACATTTATTTTAAAATATGGTTTTTCGCCAAGATTTTTTAGAAAATATTTTTTAAAAGGTGATATTTCGAGAGAATACAATGGTGAATTATATGATCCAAAAATAAATTCTCAAATGATTTATGATTTAATAAAAAATAAATTAGTATACTATTATCTTAAGATACTTAATTTGTTAAAATAATTTATCTTAGAATATTTTTTTAACATGCCAAAGCCAACAAAAATTTATTTTATAGAAAATTCCTATGATCATAATGGAGAAGATTTAGATAATCCTAAAATTGGCGGTTCTGAAAAAACAACAATTAATATTACAAACGAATTATCGAAAAAAAAAAATCTGCTTATTAAAGTTTTTAATAATACATCTAAACCTAAAAAAATTAAAAACGTTATTTGGGAAAATATTAATAATTTATCTCTAAATGATATTCCAGACTATGTTATTGCTAAAGGTGATGCCAATTTATTTTATAAGTTAAATTGTAAAAAAAATTTTTTATGGTCTCATAGCATTCAATCAATAGAAAAATTTATTAGAAAAAAACAATTATTTCCATTTTTAAAATTTAAACCAAAACTAATATTGGAAGGCGAGTACCATTACAATAAAAGAAATTTTTTTACATCAATGTATGGAAAAAAAATTCTTGAAATTGCACCAGACTTTGAATTTTTAAATACGAAAATTGACAAAGATATAATACCAGATGCAAATGCCATATTTACTACAAAATCTGATAGAAATTTAGATTTTTTAATAAATTCATGGTTTAAAATTAACGAAAATATCAAAAATTCTAAACTATACATCAATCCTCCATATGAACTTAATTATAAGGAAATTAAAAAAAATATAATTATAAGAAATAAGGGCGATAAGTTTGATCTTATTAATGATTTAAAAAACTCAAGATTGTTTCTCACCCCAGGCCATAAAACTGAAGTTTTTTGTTTAGCAGCAGAAGAGGCAAGAGAATTGTGTGTTCCAATTGTTACAATGGGAAAAGGATGTTTATATGAACGAGTAATTCATGCTAAAACTGGGTATATCGCAAAAAACCAAAATGAATTTATTAATTACGCAACTCAAGTTTTGAGTGATGATAATTTATATTTATATTTAAAATCAAATTTATTTAATTTAAGAGGCTCTAAGAATTATTCAATTGTTGCTACTAATTTTCTTAAAATTTTAAATATCAATTAATAATCTTACTTATTATTTCTTTTTTTGTTTTTTGTAGATCTATATAGGTTTGTTTTTCATCATACATTCTGCTTTTTTTTTTTAAATTTGAATATGTTTCATCAAATAAATTTAAATTACTATCAACATTATCATGCTTCCATATTTTCTTTTTGGTAATTATAAATTTATATGTTCCTCTAGAAATATCACATAACCAATTATCTGCGTAATAATGATAAAATTCTTCACAAAGATAATAACCTAATGTTTCATACCACTTTTTACTAATTATTGGTGCATTGCAGTGTAAATAACTGTACTTTAATCCATCTTCATTTGCCCAAATACAATATGATTCATCCTTATGAAACTTGTTTGACTCTTTGTTTATTTCTTCGTCCCAATCTTTATTTAAATACATATCGTCATTGAAACCCCAAATTAGATTTCCTTTACTTTTTTTGCATAAATAATTCATTTTAGCTGTATTTTTTTCTATGTTTCCGATTTCTAAATAAATTTTCATTTTTTTGGAAAAATCTTTAATGATCTTTTTATACATAAAAATTTCTTTATCATCTTCATCTATAAATATTCTTAATTCAATAAAATCTATATTTTTTGTATTTTTATAAAGATGTTTAATAGCTTTATTCAATCTTTTTGATCTATTTTTTGAAATACAAACCAATGATATTAGGTTAACTCTTTTTTCTTTTTTGAATTTAAAAGATCTATAAAAATAAATTAAATTAGTAATATTTTTCCAATATATTTTTTTAAAAAAAATATTCACTTCCTTTTTTATGCTTTGTAAAATTGTTTTTTTTTCTTTAATAGGAGTATACATTTTAAAAATTTATCTTGTTTAATGCATTATTTTTAAATAAATTGGCTTCTTTGATATATCTTCTTACCATTTCTGTTGATTTATGCCCTGTCATTGCCATTATAGTTCGTTCTTCTGCACCAGCTTCAGCAGCAGAAGTTGCAAAACCTGACCTCAAGCTGTGTCCTGAGTAATTAGAGTTTTCAATTCCTGCTAACTTTAAATATTCTTTTATAAGTAAAGCGACTGTTTGGTCTGTCAATCTATTATCTGATAATTTTGATCCTTTGATAAATCTTCTAAATAATGCCCCTGAATTAATTTTTGAAATTTTAATCCACTCAATTATTGATACTACTGGACAATATTTAGAGTTTTCAAAGTAGGGTAGTCCTTTAACTGATCCTTCTCCAAATTGATCGGTTTTTGATCTTCTTAGATTTATTTTTAATCCCTCTTCAACAAAATCTAGATCTTCATAATCCAGTGAAACTATTTCATTCCTTCTAAATCCTCCTGAAAAGCCAATTAAAATTATTGATCTATCTCTAAATTTTTTTATTTCCTCAATTTTTAATTCATCTATTACATTAATAAGTTTTTTTAAGTTATTGATTAATAATGGTTTTTTACCTTTTTGAATACTTCCTTTTCTTCTCTTAATTCCCATTATATTTTCAATAATTGAGGGATGTTTAGTGTCTAAATAATGCCCTTTAAGCTTATGTATTACACCAATCGAAACTAATCTACGTTTTAAAGTACTCATTTTAATGTCTTTTTTTGACAAATTTGTTAAATATAATGATACTATTTTTGGGTTTGTTGGTAGTGGATTAAAACCATTCAGTTTACAAAATAAACTAAAATCATTAAAATCTGACTTATAGGCTCTTATAGTATTGTTGGCTTTAGAGTGTTTTAGATTTATTAATGTTTCTTCCTGCAGCTCTTTTAAGTTTATACTTAATTCTGATTTGGTTTTTGGTTTTATTTGAATCATTGAAAAAGGTTTTTTTAAAGTCATTTTTATATATTACTATTGATAACCATTAATTATCGTTAGTAATATAATAATAGAAATTAGAAGTCAATACTAATAATTAATTAATTATGATTAAAAAATCTAAAGAACATTTGAATTCAGTAAACGAAAGTTATTTCGAGCATATGAATATTGCAAGTAATGTTGGTTTTAAAATGCTTTCAGGTGGTTTAATGGCGCTTATACACGGCATAGTTCCTGGCATATTTCAAACTGATGCTAGTAATAAAATCAAAGAACTTTATGAATTCATTAATAAAGAAAGATAAAATAACAATAACAATTATTTAATTAAAATAATTAAAGTAAATGATTAGATATTTAGAAAGAAAAGATAAAGAAAATTGGATAAAATTGTATTGTGGATATGCAAAGTTTTACAAAGTTCCAATGACACAGGATATTTTAGATACTTTATGGAACTGGATACATGATAAAAACCATATAATTGAGGGTATTTGTTTTGAGTTAGAGGGAAAAGTTGTTGGGATAGCCCATTTTAGAACAATGCCAAGACCTATTAAAGGTCATTATATTGGATTTTTAGACGATTTATTTGTTAATCCAGATTATAGAAGACAAAAAATAGCCCAAAAACTAATAAATCATTTAAAAGGACTATCGAAAGATAAGAATTGGCAAGGAATTAGATGGATTACCCACTCCACTAATGAAAATGCGAAAAAATTATATGATAAAATAGCAATAAACACGGGATTTGAGTTATATGAGCTTAAAGGGGACTAAATTTCAGATAAAAGTTTGGAATTATTTAAAAAAAATACCCAAAGGTGAAACTAGAACCTATTTACAAGTAGCAAAAGCAATAGGAAATCCAAAAGCTCATCGCGCAGTCGCAAATGCAGTGGGTAAAAACCCCTATCCTCCCAAAATACCTTGTCATAGAGTAATTCGCTCAGATGGTAGTTTAGGTGGATACTCTGGTAAGGGCGGAATCAAGACAAAACTAAAATTATTAAGATCTGAAAAAGTTAAAATTTAAGCATTTTTTAAGGAATTTTTGGTCTTAAAAAGCCTATAAAATATGGCTTTTTTGTTTAAAAAGCCTATTTTTAGCAAAAATAGCTTAGTTCACCCTTCAGTTGTACTATTTAGCAGCTAGATATCAAAATAGAGCGTTCTATGGCCTATTAAACGCTATATTCACATAGTGCAAAGCTCAATGAACAAACAATATCAAAGCTTTTTTGAATGGGTTATTTATAGGGTTTTACAGTACTCATATAGTTAAAAAACATTAAATTTATTGGTTTTTTTAAATAATTTTGAGTTTTAATAGTATTTTAATTTTTTTGATTTTTTTTTGATTTAATATTTCAATTTTTATAAGTATATTTAGATTTTTACCTTATTTTTTACATTATTTTTATATTTTTACTATTATTAAAAATATAATAATTACAATAATTTAAATGCACAAATTAAAGTAATACTTTATATGTTAGTAAATAAATATTACTTATTTTTTTAATGATTTTACAATGACCTCTCTTCTAGAAATATAGACACCGCTCAAAATTATTATAAATAAACCTAGTAAAGTCCAATTATCAGGGAATTCATTAAAAACATAAAAACCAATTATAACGTTATTTACTATCTCAAAATAAGCTAATGGGGCTAATTTAGAAGCATCAGCTAATCTCAATGAAAGTATCAAAAATAAATGACCTAATGTTGCAAATAACCCAATACTAAACATCATTAACCATTGCTCTTTACTTGGAAAAACCCATACAAAAGGAATTATGAAGGTAGTGAGTAAGGCTCCTATTATTCCAGTTAATAATAATGTCAATAAAGGACTATCACTTGTACTTAATTTACGAGTTGCAATTAAATAAAAGGCATACATTATTCCAGTAGCGAGTGCAGCAATACTAGCAAGATTAAAGTCAATAAAACCAGGTCTAATTACAATTAGTGACCCTAGAAAACCAATTATAACAGCTGACCATCTTCTAAACCCTACTCTCTCATTTAATAAAAATGGTGAAAACGCTGTTACTACTAAAGGGCATACAAATGCTAAAGTAAGTGCTTTTGCCATTGATATTTTTGAAAGAGCATAAAAGAAAAAAAGCGTGGCAAAAAGTAATAATAATCCTCTAATGAGTTGAAGTTGTGGTTTATCGGTCCATTTAAATTGTTTTTTAAAAAAGATAAGTATTATTGGCAAAACAATTACTACTGTAAAAAAATATCTGGCCCAAACCACTTGAAGAACATGCATGTCTTGACTTAGGTATTTTGCAAAAGCATCCATGATTGGAAGTATAGACCAAGCGCACAGATTAAGAATAATCGCCTTCATTAGAATAAAGTTATACTTTAATTAAAGTATTTTAAAGTAAAGAATATAACAATTGGTATTGATACAAATGACATAAAAGTTGATACAACTATGGTACTGGCAACACTGTCGACAATTTTTTTAGAAGAATACATAGTTGCAATCAAATAATTTAAAACCGCACTTGGCATTGAACATTGAATTAATAAAACACCAGCAGCAAAACCATTAAGATTAAAAATTTTTATTACTCCGAAACCAATAATAGGTCCTAAAATGACTCTTCCAACAGAGCATACTAAAGCTTTATTTAATGAAAAAACTTTAAGTCTTGTTAAGGCTATACCTAAAGACATCAAAATTAAAAAAATAGTAGCATATGTCAGTAATGAGCTTGTGTTTTCAATAAAAGTAGGAAGTTTAATGTTGTAATATAAAAGTATAACAGAAATTATGATTGCGTAAAAAGGAGGACTTTTAATTATTACATCAAAATTAAATTTTCTATCTGCTAAAAAAACTCCAACAGTAAAATGAAAAAGAATAATCAATGCTGATATTGCGCCAGCCACACCTAAGCCTGATTGCCCATATGCAAATAAACTAAGTGGAAGTCCTAAATTTCCTGTATTTGGCATTAATAAGGGTGGTAATTCTCTAATTATATCTTTTACTTTTAAAAAATATAATAAAGAAACTCCAACAACAAAAAAACAAGAGATGGCAATCAAATAATACCAAAAATAACTTTTAAAAACTTCAAATGTAATAAACTCTGCATTTAATGAATATATGATCATAGCAGGCGATCCTATATTAGCTGCAAAAGTGGTTATAAATGTTGTGTCTATCTTGGGATTTTTTTTACCTAAATAGTATCCAATACCTACAACAAAAAAAACTGGAAACAATACTTCAAATAACTTTATGTAAATTTCCATTAATTATATAGTCTAATTAATGTGGGCTGTTTTAGAAGAATTTTTTCTTTACTAAGATTTTTTAGACAATTGTTTATACTTTGCTCAGTAGTCTTATGAGTAATAATAACAATTGTTGCTTTATTAGCATTATTATCAGGTGTTTGAATTAATCTTTTAACTGAAATTTTATATCTAGCCATTTGATTTGTAATTTTTGATAAAACACCAGGTATATCTTTAACTTCAAACCTCAAATATAAAGAATTTGTGTAATTAAGTGCATTATAGGGTTTAAGTTGTTTTCTTTTAGTTGTTGGTGATCCAAATGGATACTTAATATTTTCTCTTAAAATAGATAATAGATCTGATAATAATGATGATGACGTAGGACCTGGCCCTGCCCCCTCTCCTTGCATAATACTCTCGCCAACAGGTTTACCATTAGTAATAACAGCATTCATTACACCATTAACATTGCCAATATAATTATTTTTACTGACTAAACACGGATGTACTCTTTCAAATAATTGATTATTTATAATTTCAGAAATACCAAGAAGTTTAATTCTCATATTTAATTGATTAGCGATTGAAATATCTTTTAATTCAATTTTTTCAATTCCTTCCATTAAACATTTATTTTGTGCTACTTTTGAATTAAAACATAAGGCTGAAAGAATTCTGACTTTTGCAAAAGCATCGTAGCCATTCAAATCTAATTTTGGATTTCCTGGCTCTGCGTAACCTAGGGCCTGAGCTTTTTTTAATACATTTTCAAAACTTTGTTTGGAATTTTCCATTTCAGATAAAATGTAATTACAAGTACCATTTAATATGCCAAAGACTTTTGAAATTTTATTCGTTGCTATCCCCTCTTTAATACTTCTTAATATTGGTATTCCACCTGCTACCGCTGCTTCAAATTCTAAATTGACATTATTTTTTTCTGCTAAAGATGATAAATAATCACCATGTTTTGCAATTAATGCTTTATTAGGTGTAATTACATGAATTTTTTCTCTTAATGCTGTTTCAACAATTTTTTTAGAAATACCATCTGAAAGACCAATAGACTCAAATAAAATATCTATTTTTGTCTTTTTAAATATTTCTAACGGATTTGTAAAAAATATTTTTTTATCAATTTTAAAACGTCTTTTTTTATTTTTGTTTTTTGCTGAAATTGCAACAATCTTTATTTGTTTTCCTGTTTTTAATTCAATAATTTTTTTTTTAGTTTGAAGTTCGTTGTATAGATAAATACCAATTTGCCCTAAACCAACTATTGCAATGTTAATTTTACTATTCATACTAATCCTTTATATCAGGGTATGGGCTATTTTCAGTAAAGATTTTAAATTTTTCTTTAAATTGGTCAAAATTTAAATCTTCATAAATATTAAATTTAGAAGAATTAATATTATCCTTATTTTGTAAAGATGAACAAGATGAAAGGGAAATCATAATTAATAAAAAAAATATTTTCATTGAAGACCCTCATTTTCTTTAAAACCAAACTTTAAATTCATGTTTTGAATTGCTTGACCAGAACCACCTTTAATAAGATTATCAATTGCAGAAAGTAATATAATTCTATCTTTCCGTTTAGTATTACAGACTGAAATGTAACACATGTTAGTGTTTATAACGTCATTAGTGCTAATAAATGTATTTTTTTTCAAAATTTTAACAAAAAGTTTTTTTTTGTAGAAAGAAATTAGTTCTTTATTAATTAATTCTATAGAATTTGGTTTTTTGAGATCAATATAAATCGTACTTAAAATACCCCTAAACATTGGTGTTAAATGTGGTGTAAAGTCAAATTCAACTTTACCCTTTTTTAACCTATCTAATTCCTGTTGTATTTCTGAATTATGTCTATGAAAACCCACACCATATGCGCTAATAGATTCATATAAATTTTTATTTTCATACTTCTTATGAACACCTCTACCTGCTCCAGAGTAACCTGATTTTGAGTCAATAATAATATTTTTAGTACTTATGAGTTTCTTTTTTATCAATGGTATTAAGGGTAATAAAACTGAAGTTGGATAACATCCTGGATTACCTAATATCTTAAAACTTTTAATATTATTTTTTTTTATTTCAGGTAACGCATAAATACTTTTTTTTATATTGTTGGGTGCATTATGTTTAAGTTTGTACCATTTTAGATAATCTTTTGCGCTATCTAGTCTAAAATCAGCAGCTAAATCAATTAATGTATTATTTTCGTTAATATATTGAGAAATTTTTTGTGCTTCACCATTTGGTAAAGCTGTAAAGATAACATCAATATCTTTTAAAAGATTTTTATTAAACTTAATAATTTTGGGTAATCTTTTGCTATTAAGTGATTTGTCAAAAAAAGAAATTTTCTTTCCAACTGAACTACTGCCACACAAATATTTAATATTAACATATTTGTGTTTATTTAATAATTTAACAAGTTGAACTCCAATATATCCAGTCGAACCTGCAACTAAAACATTTAGTTTAGGCATAAAAACCTCAATTTAAATTATCTTTTCGAGAATTGGAAGCTTCTTCTAGCTTTTCTTCTACCAGGTTTTTTTCTTTCAACAGCTCTTGGATCTCTGGTAGTTAATTTTTCAGTTTTAAGTGTTGATTTTAATCCTTCATCAAACATCACTAATGCTTTTGAGATACCATGCACCATTGCACCAGCTTGTCCTGTTGGTCCACCACCTTTAACGCTACATCTTACATCATACTCAGTTGATTGTTTGATCACTTCAAAAGGTCTTGTAATTTGCATTTTGTGGTTATCACTTGTGAAATAATCTTCCATTAACTTTCCGTTAACATAGATTTTTCCAGTTCCTTTTTTTACCCAAACTTTAGCAATTGAAGTTTTTCTTCTACCTGTAGCATATTTGCTATCTTTAAAATCTAATTTTAGTTTAGTAGCTTTTGCTGAATTTTGTGTGTTTTCCATTTTAGTTTCTTACTATATTTTTGTTGTTTAATTTAGAAATCTCAATGACTTGAGGATTTTGAGCTGTGTGAGGATGATTTTCTCCAGCATAAATTTTTAATTTTGTTAATTGCTTTCTACCTAAAACTCCTCCTGGTAACATTCTTTTAACTGCTAATTTAAGTGTTTCACCAGGTTTTTTTTCATGTAATTTCTCAGGAGTAGTTTCTTTTATACCACCTGGATGACCTGTGTGTCGGTAGTATTTTTTATCTTGAAATTTTTTGCCTGTAAATTTCGCTAAATCAATATTTTTTACAACTACAAAATCTCCATCATCCATATGAGGTGTGAAAGTTGTTTTGTTTTTTCCTCTAATAATTTTTGAAATTACTGTTGCCAATCTACCTATTACAGCATTTTTGGCATCGATTTCATACCATGATGAAGATAATTGGTCTTTTTTAAGAAATTTTGTCATTGTGCCAGGATTAATACTATTAAATAATTCAAAGTCAAATTGATATTTGCATTGATTTATTTGATATAAATGCTAAAAACAATCTGCCGATTTAATCCAATTGCGGGCTTTATACAGCTAAAATGGAAATTTTACTAAATTGGCGGGTATTTGAACTATATTGTGCACCTTGCATAATGCAAAAGCACTAAAAAAGGAATAAAAATGACTACAAAAAAAAATAATCCCGAGACTTTGGCTATACATGGTGGAGACTATAAAAGTGATCCAGCTACTAATGCTGTGGCTGTACCAATCTATAGAACAACATCATATCAATTCAACAGCACAGAGCATGCCGCGAATCTATTCGCATTAAAAGAGTTTGGGAACATTTACACACGTATAATGAATCCCACTAATGACGTTCTAGAAAAAAGAGTAGCTGGACTAGAATCTGGCTTAGCCTGTTTAACAGTATCTTCAGGACAAACAGCATCAACTTTTGCAATATTAAATGTTGCACAAGCGGGAGATAATATTGTCAGCTCAACAGATTTATATGGAGGCACTGTATCTTTATTTACTCACACATTAAGTAAGTTAGGTATAGAAGTTAGGTATGCAGATCCATCAGATCCAAAAAGTTTTGAAAAAGCCATTGATGAAAAAACAAGAGCATTTTATGGAGAAACATTACCAAATCCATATTTGAGAGTTTTTCCTATTAAAGAAGTTTCTGATATTGGTAGAAAATATAATATACCTCTAATAATGGATAATACTGCATCGCCTGTAATATGTAAGCCTATTGAACATGGGGCTGCTGTTGTTGTTTATTCATTAACTAAATATATTGGTGGACATGGTACGGCAGTTGCAGGTGCAATCGTTGATGGTGGAAATTTTGATTGGACTGCAGACCCAAAAAGACAACCGTTGTTTAATGAGCCTGATGCTAGTTATGGTGGAGTAATTTGGGGTAAAGCAGTACCAGAATTAACAGGAGCAAACGTGCCTTTTGCTGTTAGAGCTAGAGTTTGTTTATTAAGAGATCTAGGCTCAGCACTAGCGCCCGATAACGCTTTTGCAATAATTCAAGGTTTAGAGACTGTAGCATTAAGAATGAAACAACATTGTGAAAATGCAGAAAAGGTTGTTGAATTTTTATCTAAACATAAAGAAGTATCAAAAGTAATTTATTCAACTAAACATGACGCTCATATTTCAGAAAGAGCAAAGAAATATCTTTCTGGCGGAAATGGGCCAATTGTAGGTATTGAATTAAAAGGTGGTATAGAAGCAGGCAAAAGATTTATTGAGTCTTTAAAAATGTTCTATCATGTTGCTAATATTGGTGATGTAAGAAGTCTTGCAATACATCCAGCAAGTACAACACATAGCCAATTAAATGAAAAAGAACTAGCAGCCTCAGGTGTTACTCAAGGTTATGTTAGACTTTGCATAGGTATTGAACATATAGATGATATTATTGAAGATCTTGATCAGGCTTTGAATAAATCTTCTAAAGGAAATCTTAAGGCAGTCAGTTAGTATTTTTGTAATAAATAAAAAGAAAACTCAATAATACTAAAATAGATCCCAACTGGTGTATGGAAGCATATTTAATCTCTACACCAGTTACTAAGGTGATTATTCCGAGTATAATTTGGATAGCAACCGCAATATTCAAAACAGTAATATTATTAAAGTCTATACCTTTGGTATAATGGAAATAATTAAGCGTTACCAAAAATAAAATAATAATATAGGCAATAAATCTATGATAAAACTGTATAACAGTTGGATCATTTGATGATGATATTTTTATTAAATCTGTTTTATCAATATCACTTGGAATAAACTGTCCATTCATATCTGGCCAAGTATTATAAATCAAACCTCCATCTAAACCGGCCAAAAATGCTCCTAATATTATTTGAATAATTAAAAAAAATAAAAAGACTGATAAAAAAAAGAAGTTAATTTTTTGAGTATTTTTTTTAATTTCTAAGTTTTGTAACAAAAACCAAAAAACCAATGACAATATTAAAAATGCTATAGATAAATGTGAGGCTAACCTATAATGACTTACATCAGTGTTTTCAACTAAACCACTTGATACCATAAACCAACCTATAAATCCTTGAAAACAAACAAGTAAGAAAACTAAGTAATATTTTTTTTCAAAAAATAAATTTTTCTTAAATCTAAGAAAAATAATAATAAGAGGTATTATTGACATTAAACCAATTATTCTTGCCAAAATTCTGTGTCCCCATTCCCAATAAAAGATAACTTTAAATTCTTCTAAAGTCATATTGAAATTCAAAATTTTATATTCAGGTATTTTTTTATATTCATCAAAATAAAAATTCCATTTTTCAATATTAAATGGTGGAAAAATTCCCGAAAATAATTCCCAAGCTGTAATAGATAAACCAGAGTCAGTTAGTCTTGTTAATCCCCCTACACCAACAATTGATACAATGAGTATAATCATTGTAATTAACCATAATCGAATATATTTTGTGTACTGATCAGTGTTTACAAACATATTTTATACATATAATAGTATGCACATATACCAATAGAATTAATGTCGCCAATAAGAAAAAAAAAATTAGAAGTCATTAGAAAAAAATTAGATAAACTAGATAATAGTTTAATCTCAATCATCAAAAAAAGAACTCAATTGGTCAATGAAGTCATTAAACTTAAACAATATAAAAAGGAAATAGTTGATCAAAAAAGAATAAAGATAATTCTTGCTAAAATTAGAAAAAAATCAATTCAACAAAAAATAGACCCAAGCATTACAAATAGAATATGGAAGAATATGATATGGTCTTATATCAATTACGAAAGAAAAAATTTTAATAAAAAATAATTACTTACTGTGGGGTGGTAATTTCTTTTCTACAAAAACTTCATGTTTTCTTGTTGCTGGATTATATTTTTTTGCGCTTAATTTTACCTTAGCTTTTTCACCACCAGCTGGTTTTTTGACATAATAAAAAAATGGACTATCAGGTTTATCTTCAGGAACCATTCTTACTTTAACATGTGTTTTTTTTGCCATATTATTTATTATTTTTAAGTTTTTTAATTATTTCAGAAATTTTTTGTAATTTTATTCTTAATTTCTCAGTCTTTATAGAATTATTAGCTAATTCGTCAAGTGGTAAAGACTCCTTAGAATCTAGTATCTTTTTAACGCCGTTAATTGTCATTCCCTGATCTTTTAGTAAAAATTTAATCTTTTTTAATAAATCTATATTCTTGTTATCAAAATATCTTCTATTTCCATTTAAAATTTTTGGTCTAATTTGTTTAAATTCTTTTTCCCAAAAACGAATTGTATGCGTAGCTAATGTCCCTTTTTTATTGTCATTTAATCCTAAGATTTTAGCAACTTCGCCTATTGTTTTGTATGCATCGTCAGATTTAGTCATTTTTATTAATTAAATCTTTAAACTCTTTTGACGGTTTAAATAAAACAACTTTTCTTGCTGAAATAGTTTTTTCTTCTTTGGTTTTAGGGTTTCTGCCTACTCTTGATTTTTTTTCTCTTAAAGAAAAAGTTCCAAATTTTGATAATTTAAGTTTTCCATCTTTTTTAACTGATATAAACAAAGATGAAAAAAAATCTTCTATTAAATTTTCAGAAATTTCTTTTGAAAAACCAAGCTGCATGTAGACACTGTTAACTAAATCTTTTTTAGTTAAATTGAGTCTCATACTAATTTATATTATCTTTAATCTTATTAATCAAATTTCCTTTCACTATCTTTCTACAAACTTCTAAGGAATTTGAAAAACCAATATAATCTGTACCACCATGGCTTTTTACTACAGGTGAATCTAAACCTATAAATATTGCACCATTATAAAGTCTTGGATCTAGCCTTTGTTTAAATTTTTTTAAATTAGCATAATTCAAAAGTGTTGCTATTTTTCCAATTAAGTTACCAGTCATAGCTTTCTTTAGCTCTGTATTAATAAAATTAGCTGTTCCTTCAGCTGTTTTTAACGCGACATTTCCTGTAAACCCATCTGTCACAATTACATTTACGTCACCATTCATTAGTTCATTACCTTCAATAAATCCTGAAAATTCAAAATCTAAATTATTTTGCTTGTTTAAAATTTGAGAAGTTTCTTTTATTGTTTCATTTCCTTTTATATCTTCAGAACCAATATTTAATAATGCAACTTTAGCCTGATCTTTAGGAAATAGGGCTTTATAAAGAGATGAACCCATAATTGAGAAATCAACTAAATTTTTTGAACTGCACTCAATGTTGGCGCCTAGATCTAAAACAACATTCATTCCTGTTTTGTTTGGCCAAAGTGCAGATAAAGCTGGCTTATCTATACTATCAATCATTTTAATATTTAATTTAGAAATAACAAGGAGAGCCCCTGTGTTTCCAGCAGAAATAATTATGTCACAATCTTTATTTTTTACGCTTTCAATAGAAAGCCACATACTTGTTTTTTTTCCTCTTTTAGCACCTTCTAATGGTGTGTCGCCACTTTTTACTGTTTCACTGCAATGAACTATCTCAAAGTTTTCTGAATGAATCTTATCTTTTAATAAAACTTTTATTTGATTTTCGTCACCAAATATCTTGTAAAATACATCTTTGTGATAAGTGTGGTGATTGATGATACCATCAATGACTTTTTTTGGTGAACCATCACCGCCCATTGCATCAACTGCAATTTTAACCATTTCTGTCATTATTATATATTAAAATTAATTAATCTTTAGGATCAAGAACTTGTCTGCCTTTATACATCCCAGTTTTTAAGTCTAAATGATGTGATAGTCTATATTCACCTGACTTTTTATCCTCAACAACATTTTTAGCAGAGAACTTCATATTCTGAGCTCTTCTCATCCCTGTTCTTGAAGGTGTCTGTTTTCGCTTTGGAACTGCCATAATTACGGTTTAATTACACTGTTTAGATAATATTTCAAATTATTTTTTTGTAAATTGTCATAAAAATCATCAAAATATTCAACAAAAAACTTGATTTCTTTGAATTCAGATAAAAAAATTGATAACTTTTCTACTTTAGTGTCAAATTCCATCTTTTCCCAAAAATGTAATTCATCAACAACTGAATGAAAATAATTTAAATAAACTTTCATTTTTTTATTTATTGATTGGTCTCCATAACCCTCTTCTCTTATAGAGAGTTCTAATTGTCTAAATACAAAGTCATAAATTTCTTGCATTATTTTTCTATTTTCCTCGCTTTTAAATCTTTTTAAAAAGAAACAGAAATGAACTAAAAGAATTGTTAATCTATCTGAAAAATCATCATTTCTATTGAGAAATTTATACAAATCTTTATTTCTAGAGAATATGATCAAATTATTATAAACATTAATGTAATTTTCACTCATGATAAAATATTTATATATAACTTTAATCTTTTTTGCACTGAGTAATTGCTCATTTAATAAAGTTGTAAAACATCATGGAGTCCCTTTACTAGAAAAGAAACAAGATAAGATAATAGTAAACACATCAAATAAAAACGATATTATTAATTTATTGGGATATCCATCAACAAAAAGTCATTTTGATAATGATATATGGATTTATATAGAACGTAAGCAAACCCAATCAGAATTTAAGAATTTAGGAAGAGACATAATCTTTAAAAATGACGTATTGGTTTTAGAAATAGACAAATATGGAATAATAAAGAAAAAAGATTTTTATACGATGGAAAATATGAACGAGCTTAAGGTCGCAAAAAATGAAACAACAGGATCATTTAGAAAAAAATCATTTGTTTATGATTTTTTATCTAGTATGAGACAAAAAATTAATGACCCTCTTGGACAGAGGGCCAAAAAAAGAAAAGAACTTAACCGGCGATAACAGCTAATAAAAGTAAAGCAACGATATTTGTAATTTTAATCATTGGGTTTACCGCTGGTCCAGCTGTATCTTTGTAAGGATCACCAACAGTATCACCTGTTACAGCAGCCTTATGAGCTTCTGAACCTTTTCCACCGTGATTTCCATCTTCAATGTATTTTTTTGCATTATCCCAAGCACCACCACCAGCAGTCATTGAAACAGCAACAAATAATCCAGTTATGATTACTCCAAGTAACATTGCACCAACAGACGCTAAAGCAGCTACTTGTCCACCAATAGCAAATATTACATAGTAGAGAACGATTGGTGATAATACTGGCAATAAAGATGGTATTATCATTTCTTTAATTGCTGCAACTGTAAGTAAGTCTACCAATTTTGCATAATCAGGTTTCTGTTTTCTTTTCATAATACCTGGAAATTTTTTAAATTGTCTTCTTACTTCTATAACAACAGCTCCACCTGCTCTACCTACAGCTTGCATACCCATTGAGCCAAATAAATAAGGTAACATTCCACCAATTAATAAACCAACAACAACATATGGATTTGATAAATCAAATGTAACAACAATACCTTCTAATTTCGAGCCAACTTCTTTAGAGAAATGTTTGATATCCTCAGTATATGCTGCAAATAAAACTAATGCTCCTAAACCTGCTGAACCAATTGCATATCCTTTTGTAACGGCTTTTGTTGTATTACCAACCGCATCCAATGCATCAGTAGTTTTTCTAACATTATTAGGAAGTTTTGACATTTCTGCAATACCTCCAGCGTTATCAGTTACAGGACCGTAAGCGTCTAAAGCAACAACCATACCGGCAAGAGCTAACATTGTTGTTACGGCAATAGCAATTCCATATAAACCAGCAATGTGATTTGTTAATAAAATACCACCAACAATAATTAAAGCTGGTATTGCAGTTGCTTCAAGAGATATAGCCAAACCTTGAATTACATTTGTTCCATGACCAGTTGTGGAAGATTTTGCTACACTTTTTACTGGTCTATAATTCGTTCCTGTATAATATTCAGTAACCCAAATTAATAAACCTGTAATTACTAAACCTATAATTCCACAATAATATAAATCTTTACCTGTGAAAGTTACGTCATTAAATTTATAGACATTTTCTAAACCTAAAACATAATCAGTCACTGGATATAAAATAGCCAAAGAAGTTACAGCAGAAACAACAAATCCTTTATATAAAGCGTTCATTACATTTTTACTGCTTCCCAATTTAACAAAGAAAGTTCCAATAATTGAAGTAAGAATACAAGCACCACCAATTGTTAGAGGATAAAGCATCATATTAAGATCACCCACGAAAAATATAGAAGCTAGTACCATTGTTGCAACAATTGTAACTGCATAAGTTTCAAATAAATCAGCTGCCATTCCAGCACAATCTCCAACATTATCACCAACGTTGTCTGCAATTACAGCTGGGTTTCTTGGATCATCTTCAGGGATACCTGCCTCTACTTTACCAACTAAATCAGCACCAACATCAGCACCCTTAGTAAAAATACCACCACCTAATCTTGCAAAAATTGAAATTAAAGATGCTCCAAAACCTAATGCAACAAGAGCGTTAACAATCTCTCTATCATCTACTCCTGCTTTTAGTAAGCAATAGTAATAAACAGCTATTGCTAATAAGGCTAAACCAGCAACTAACATTCCAGTAACAGCGCCTGATTTAAAAGCAACAGATAAACCACTTGCCAAACCTTTTCTAGAAGCTTCAGCAGTTCTTACATTAGCCTCTACCGATACAAGCATTCCAACATAACCAGCCACGCCAGAGAATGCAGCACCGATTAAATATCCGACACCAACAAGCGGACTAAAAGCATAACTAACAATTACAAGTACAACAACTCCAACAATTGCAATAGTTTTATATTGTCTAGCTAAATATGCTTTTGCACCAATTTGAATGGCAGATGCAATTTCTTGCATTTTAGAATTACCTGCACTTGAATTTAAAATGTTTTTTCCAGTGAAAAAACCATAAACAATAGATAGCAGGCCTGCGATTATTGTATAAATTAATATATTTTCTTCTGTGTTGCTCATTTTTACCTTGATAATGTTGTTAGTTTAATAATGCCCGGACAATACAAAAAAAGCTATAAAAGGCAATAAAAACTTCAAAATTGGTGTTCAAAACCTTTGTAAAAGTCCTTAATTTTATTACCTTTTTTATTAATAATTAAAGGACCATTTTTGCTAGCAATAATATTCCCAATTTTGGTAATCCTTAAATTTAATCTATCTGAAATATTTTGAATGATTCTTGATTTTTTTTTGTCAGCAGTGAACAAGATTTGATAATCATCACCTCTAGATACAACATTTTTAAAAGAAATTTTTTTATCCCTAATTAGTTTTTCTAAAAACTTTGAAACAGGAATATCTTCAAAGTTAATTGTATAAGAAAGATTTTGATTATTTAGCATTTTTTTTAAGTCAGAAATTAAACCATCAGAAAGATCAATTGAGGTATTAGCATGATGTAAAATAAAATTTACTAAATTAGTTTTAAGATCTGGCAAATAATATTTTCTTGTGAAATATTTTTTTTCAGTTGTATTTAAGACAATTTTTTTTTTTAAAATATTCAAACCAACAAAACTATCTCCCAGTTCACCTGTAACATATATATCGTCATTTATTTTAGCATTATTTCGTTTTATAATTTTTGTTGAAAAACCTATGGAAACAAAAGTAAAACTTAATTTAGATGAATTTGTAGTATCACCACCACAAAGTTTTATACCAAATTTTTTTTGTTCTGATTTTAAAGCTCTAGATATTAATCTTAAATTTTTTTTCGAAAAAGATTTTTTATTTCCAGAACCAGAAATGAAGTAGTATTGAGGTTTAACACCTTTGCAGATTAAATCTGAAATTGATGATCTTAGAATTTTTTTAATAACCAAATCTGGATTTTTAAAATCTAAAAAATGATTACCTTCAACATAAGTATCTACTGAAATTACTAATTTTTTTGATCTATCAAAAAATACATCATCATTTAAATATAATGAAGCAGGATTGTTTTTTGACAAACTTGAAAAATATTTCTTTATTATTTCAAATTCTTTCATCAAGTTTTCTTAAATTTTTGCCCACCGTATCAAGAAGAGCATTCAAATATTTAGTTTGAGAATCTTCGATAAAAAAATTAGAAGCATTTAAATATTCTTTAATAATAATTTTAATCGACAGATTTGGTTTATATAAAAATTCAAATGTTGCTGCTTTTAGTATAATTTGAAAAACTTTATCAAAAGATTTTTCTTTCATATTGATGGATAAATTTTTATTTAATTCATCTTCTAACAATTCATTTCTTTCAATAGAGCCATTAACAACTTCTTTAATAAATTTTTTAAATCTATGTTTTGGAAACTCAATAGCTTCTTCATTATTTATTAGGAAGCCATACAATTTTTGTATTATTATAACTCTTGGATTGTTTTTTGGGCTATATTTTATTTTCATTAAATAGATAAAATTGAGATTACTGCCTCAGCTGCTTCAGCACCCTTTTTTTTTCTTTTGATAGCTTGTTGCATGTTAAGACAAGTGATTATTCCATTCCCAATTGGTTTTCTATTTTGAATTGACAATTCCATGATTGCGTTTGTAGCTGCTTGAGAAATAAAATCAAAATGAGGTGTTTCTCCTTTTATCACGCAACCTAAAGCCAAAAAGCCATCATATTTTTTTATTTTTTTTGAAATAGCTACCGGTATTTCGAAAACTCCTGGAACTAATAATTGATCACATTTAAATTTTTTATTTAATTTATTTATAGCGCTCTGAAATAGACCAAAGTAAATTTGATTGTAATAATTTGAGCCTACAATAAGTATTTTTTTCTTCATTTAATAATTTCTTGTTTAACTATCTTAATATCATAACCATCCAATCCAATAACTTTTTTTGGTGATTTAGTTATAAGTATCATGTTTTTGATATTAAGATCTTTAATAATTTGAGCTCCAATACCATAGTTTCTAATTAATTTATCATTACCTTTTCTGTAGAAATTTTTATTCTCATAATCTTTTAAAGTTTGAGACACAGATTTCAAATTACTATCTTTAATAAATACCAAAACACAGTTTTTAAATTTTTTAAAATAGTTAAGAGTTTTATTAAATGAATTTGGTAATTGTTGGTTTATAAGATAGTTTTGAACAACGTTTGATGAAATCACTCTTACACGAGGAGTAATTTTTCTTCCTAATTTTCCTTTAATTAAAGCAAAATGTTCAGATCCATCTAATGTGTTTTCGTATATTCTTATATCATAAAGATTATCTTTAAATTTAATTGATGACTTATCTTTTAGTCTAATTAATTTTTCTTTTTTTAATCTGTAAGAAATTAAATCTTCTATTTTACCAATTTTTAATTTATGTTTTTTTGCAAAATCATGCAATTCCTTACCTTTGGACATAGTTCCGTCATCATTCATGATTTCACAAATAACTGCAGAATTATTTTTTTTTGCAAGTTTTGAAATATCAACTGATGCCTCTGTGTGGCCGGCTCTAACAAGGACACCGCCATCTCTAGCAATTATTGGAAATATATGACCAGGCGAAACTATATCTTTTTTTGTAGCATTTTTTTTTGTAGCAACTTTAATTGTTTTTGCTCTATCTTTTGCTGATATTCCAGTGGTAATTCCTTTTCTTGCTTCTATTGAAATTGTAAAGGCAGTTTTATTTCTCGATTCATTTTTAGGTGACATTAAACTTAAATTCAGTTTTTTTGCCTGGTGACTGTCTAAAGCTAGACAAATAAGTCCACGACCATACTTGGCCATAAAATTGATATTTTTTGTATTAGCACAAGTAGTTGGTATTATTAAATCTCCTTCATTTTCTCTTTTTTCATCATCAACCAAGATGAACATTTTATTTTTTTTAGCATCATTGATTATAGATTCTATTGATGAAAAATTACTTTTTGCCATTGAGATAATTTCTTACATATTTTGATAAAATATCAATTTCTATATTTACAATGCTACCTTTTGATAGAGATGAAAGATTTGTAAGTTTATAAGTATGCGGAATTACCCATATTTCGAATCCTTCTTTTGTTATTTTTGAAATTGTTAAAGAAATTCCGTTAATACTAATTGATGCCTTTTCAATTAACTCTTTTCTAAATTTTTTTTCTAAACCAAATTTAATTAAATAAGACTTATCAATTTTTTTTATAGATATTATCTTGCCAATTGTATCAACATGGCCTTGGCAAATATGGCCCGATATTGGTTGTTTATACTTCAAAGGAAGTTCTAAATTTAATATATTGCCGACTTTAATTTGTTTAAAATTTGATCGCATTATTGTTTCGTTTGAAAGATAAAATTCTAATAAATTTTTTGAAACAGAAACTAATGTTAAACAAACTCCATCACATGCGACTGATATACCTAAGTCTTTTTTTTTAAGTTTTAGATCAGTTTTTAAAAAAATATTTATACCCTTAGGTCTTTTTATTATTTTTTTTAAAATACCTTTGTTGAATATTATACCGTTAAACATAATTAATTCTTATATAAGATTATTATGTCTTTATCATTATGATTTGTTAAATCAATTTTGAATTTAAATTTATCCAATTTACTTAAATAATTTTTAAAAAAAATACTATTATCTTTAAATTGAATATTTTTTTTATTATTAAATAAATAGAATTTATCAAAAAGCCTTTTTTCTAAAAATTGATTAGTTAATTTATTACCACCCTCCACTAGTAAGTTTCGACATCCCTCTGAATAAAGTTTTTTTAATACTTTTAATAAATCTAAATTTTGATTTTTGTCTAATTTTACATTTATTGGTTTAATCTTATTCTTTATTAATAAATCAATTTTTGTTTTATTTTGATTATTGTAAAAAATGAGGGTTCTAACTTTTTTTGCACTTTTAACTATATAAGATGAGAGGTTTATTTTTAAATTTTTATCTAAAATAACTCTAGTTGGAGAAAAATCTTCAAAACCATCTAATCTGCAGTTTAGTTTTGGATTATCTGTATTTAAAGTTTTTGAAGATATTAAAATCATGTCATTTTTATATCTTAAATAATGAGAAAATTTATCTGTATTAATGTTGGTAATTTTTTTATATTTCTTATTGTAAATTAAATCATTATTCGTTTTTGCAATTTTACCAGTAACAAATGGAATCTTTTTTTTTCTATTTTTAAAATATGGTTTATAGAATTCTTTAATCTTATCGGTTAAAATACCTTTTTTTACAATTATATTTTTTTTTTCTAAAATTTTTTTAGTTTTACCACTGACTTTTTTATCAATGTCATTAACGCCATAAATTACTTCTTTTATTTTGTTCTTAATAATTATGTTTGTACAAGGAGGTGTTTTTCCATAATGTGAACACGGTTCTAATGTAACATATATTTTAGAACCATTAACAGGCTCTGTTGAAAGATTTATTGCAGATCTTTCTGCATGCGGTTTTCCTCCTATTCCTGTTGTTCCAATTGATATTATTTTGTCATCTTTTACTATTAAACAACCAACTGAAGGGTTTGTGCCAGTAAGACCGTGTTTTGACATTGCTAATTGTAAAGCAATGCCCATATAGTGTTTGTCGGAATAATTTTTTTTATCTTTTTTTGTAGACATCTAGTTTGTCAACAAATTGAACAAAATCCTTTTCTTCTCTAAAATTTCTGTAAACAGAAGCAAATCTCACATACGCAACAGGATCTAAATCTTTTAAACCTTCCATAACTAATGTGCCTATAGTATTTGTTGAAATTTCACTTTGTCCTAACTCTTCTAAAGACCTTGCTATTCTACTTATAAATTTTTCTGTTGTCTCCGTATCGATTGGTCTTTTCTTTAAAGCTATAAAAACTGATTTTGCTAACTTATCTCTATCAAATGCTGATTTTCTTCCATTTTTTTTGACAACCATTATTTCTCTATACTGAACTCTTTCAAAAGTAGTAAATCTTGCTCCACATACACACAGTCTTCTTCTTCTTATAGCGGTACCATCTTCTGTTGGTCTGGAGTCTACAACAGAAGTCTCTCCTTTTTTACATATTGAACAAATCATTTTCTAAGATGTTTGTATATAGGGAAAGATGAACAAAGTTTAACTACTTCGTCTCTAACTTCAGATTCTACTTTAGAATTATCATCTGGATTTTTAGATAAACCTTCAATAACTTTTGTTATTAACTCTCCAACTTTTTGAAACTCATTTAACCCAAATCCTCTAGTAGTTGCTGCTTGAGATCCAAGTCTTATACCTGAAGTAACCATTGGACTTTCAGTGTCAAAAGGAATTCCATTTTTATTACATGTAATATTTGCTCTAGATAAACTATCTGCAGCCATATTACCTTTTACATTAAATGGTCTTAAATCAACCAACATAAGGTGCGTATCTGTGCCTCCTGAATAAATTTTAAAACCATTATTTTTTAAAGTCTCAGCTAACATTTTGGCATTAGCTAAAACATTTGAAATATAAGTTTGAAATTCAGGTTTTAAAGCTTCATAAAAACCAGCTGCTTTAGCAGCAATGATATGCATAAGTGGTCCGCCTTGGTAGCCAGGAAATACAGCTGTATTAAATTTTTTTGCTAAGTCTTCATGGTTTGTAAGTATTATTCCTCCTCTAGCACTTCTAAAAACTTTATGAGTAGTTGAAGTTACTACATGTGCATGATCACATGGATTTGGATAACCTTTACCTGCAACCAAACCTGAGAAGTGAGCCATATCAACCATTAGGTAAGCTCCAACTTTGTCAGCGATATCTCTAAATCTTTTAAAATCAATCACTCTAGAATATGCGCTACCACCAGCGATAATTACTTTAGGTTTATTTTCTAAAGCTAATTTCTCAACTTCATCATAGTCTATTAAACCAGTTTCTTTATCAACATCATATCCTATTGGATTAAACCATTTACCTGACATTGAGATTTTTAATCCGTGAGTAATATGGCCACCTGAATTCAAACTCATTCCCATAAACGTGTCACCTGGTTTTAAGAGAGCCAAAAAAACTGCACCATTTGCTTGAGCTCCTGAGTGTGGTTGAACGTTCGCAAATTTACAATTAAATAATTTCTTCAATCTTTCTATTGCTAATTCTTCTGCAACATCCACATGTTCGCAACCATTGTAATATCTTTTTCCTGAATAACCTTCCGCGTACTTATTTGTTAAGACAGAACCTTGTGCTTCCAATACAGCTTGTGAAACAATATTTTCAGAAGCAATTAACTCTATATGATTTTGTTGTCTAACAAGTTCATCATTAATTGCTTTAAATAATTCTGGATCACTCTCAGAAAGACTTTTTTCAAAAAAATTTTGATATTCATTATTTAAATATTTTGCTTCACTCGACATAGCTTTACTCCAATTTATATTTTTTTCACTCTTTTGAGATGTCTACCACCTTCAAATTTTGTATCCAAAAATGCATTTATGCATTTAAGTGCTGTATTTTTATTAATCAGTCTTGAACCTAATGTAATAACATTTGCATTGTTATGCAATCTAGATAATTTTGTATTTTTGACTGAATAACATAAGGCTGCTCTTATTTTTTTATGACGGTTTGCAGCCATAGACATACCCATGCCTGATCCACAAATTAATATCCCCATATTTGAGGTTTTTTTTGAAACTTTTTTACAAAGTCTATGAGCAAAATCAGGGTAATTAACTGAAATTTTATCAGTTTGTGGTCCCTGGTCATCAAATTTAATTTTTCTTGAAAGTTTTTTTTTTACAAACTCTTTAAGAGAAAAACCAGCGTGATCTGAGGCTATATAAAGTTTTTTCAAATTAGTTAAATTTGTGGTTAAGAACACATGCAACTATATGAATTCTGTCTTCTTCTCCACCATTAAAAAAATTATGATATTTTGTATTATTAGTAATCCATGCGTGACCATCAGCTGGCATATGTTTAGCCACATTATCAATAACCATAATGCATCCCGGGTTTGTAATTATTGGGATGTGTAATCTTGGTTCAGGGTCTCTATGCCAACTTAGTGTTGAACGAGGTTGTTTTAGTAATATCCTAACTCTTCCAAGTTTATAATGTTTAGAAAGTGTGTCGTAAACTTCTTTGAAGTATGTGTTTTTATATTCATCAATAAATTCAGAATATTTTTCTTCTTCAACACTAACATCTCTAGACACTTCCTTACCTGTAGAGTCTGGTTTTGTCCAAAAAACACCTCTTGCTTTATAACCTTTGATTGAATCAGGATCACCTGGAATTTGGGTTAATGAAATAGCACCAAAATTTGTCACTTCTCCAGGAGACTCAAAACTTTTTAATTTTATTACTTCTTTATATGCTGCTTGAAGTTTGGATACATCAAATTTTAAGTCTAATTTTAAAAAATCGTTAAAGTTTAAATTCATGCGTTTTGTAATACAATTTCTGAATAATAATTGTATAATAGATTTGTCGCATTATACAATTACTTAATATGATAACAGGAAAATACCCAAATCTAAGACTGAGACGTAATAGAAAACAACCTTGGATAAGACGTTTGACACAAGAGAATATGCTTAGTCCAGATGACTTTATATTACCAATATTTTTAATAGATGGCAAAAACAAGAAAGAGAAAATTAAATCCATGTCTGATGTTTATAGGTATTCAATCGATAGAATAGGTCAAATTATCGATAAAGCGATCAAACTAGGAATTCCGATGGTTGCGCTATTTCCAAAAACATCTGAAAAATTAAAAAATGAAATTGGCACAGAAGCTTTAAATGAAAAAAATTTAGTTTGTAGAGCAATAGTTGAAATTAAAAAAAGATATAAGAATGAGATTGGTATAATGTGTGATGTAGCCTTAGATCCTTATACCTCTCATGGCCATGATGGTTTGATTAAATCAAATACAATAGTTAATGATGAAACAATAGAAGTTTTAGTCAATCAATCTTTACTTCAAGCAGAAATGGGATGTGATGTCTTAGCTCCATCAGATATGATGGATGGACGTATTGGAAAAATCAGGAAAGCATTGGATAAAGAAAATTTTAAACAAGTGCAAATTTTATCATATGCAGCAAAATATGCTTCTAGCTTTTATGGACCTTTTAGAGATGCAGTTGGCTCAAATAAATTCTTAAAAGGAGATAAAAAAACTTATCAAATGGATTTTAGAAATTCAGATGAAGCACTTAGAGAAATTGCTTTAGATATTAAAGAAGGTGCAGATATGGTAATGGTTAAACCAGGTATGCCATATTTGGATATCATTAAAGGAATAAAAGATAAATTTAAAATTCCAGTTTTTGCTTACCAAGTTTCAGGTGAATATAGTCTATTAGCTACTGCAATAGAAAAGAAAATTCTAAACAAAGATGCAGTTTATGAAAGTTTAATGGCGTTTAAAAGAGCTGGCGCAAATGCCATAGTAAGTTATTACGCAGATAGACTGGATAAGATATTAAAATAATTACTGTATAGAATTTATAAAAGAAATTCTGTTATTAGGAAAAGTTAAATTATTAGGTTTGAGAATTGATTTTTCCAGGAAGTCACCAACTATCTTGAGACCAGCTAGCAAATCTTTATCTTCAGCAACGATGTCTTTTTCAATCAAAAAATTTGGTATTATTCTTTCATCAATTGAAGATTTGGTTGTGTATTGTATCTTATTATCTGTAATTTTTTTTTCTACTAATTTGGTTAATTCCAAATCATAACCCAACAAACTAAAAAGCTCTAGTTCCCAAAAAATATAGTTTTGTATCCATTTATTTGATTTCAAAACTTCAAAAAAATTTTCAATAAGATTATAAATCTTTAAATTTTGTTGAGCTTCAGCATTTAAGATTTTTATAAGTTGCATTGCTGAAATTAAACAATTTAATTTTTCCCTATGATCAAAAAATAATGGTGAAGATGCCTCAATTATTTCAAATTTAAAATAGCCAATACGGTTCTCGTTTTTAGAATTATAATTTGTAAATAACTTATTTCCTATTTGAAGATAATTCTTTATTTTTTTGGAAGTTCCGCCAAAAACTATACCGGAAACTTTTCCATGTTCTTTTGTAAAAACTTCTACAATTAGTGAATTTTCATTATATTTGTTTTTAGATACTAAAAAACCAATGTCATCCCAAATCATATTTTTAAACTTTCTATACATGAAATTGCTGCATTTTGTTCAGCAATTTTTTTTGAACTACCTTCGGCAACAAAAATTTTTGAGTTTTGAATTTTTACACTTACTTTTATTACTGGTTTATGTCTTGGTCCTGTATTTGAAATCAATTTATACTCAGGTAATTTTTTAAATCTTTTTAAAGAAAATTCTTGTAACTTCGTTTTAGCATCAATTTGAGTAATTTTGCTTTGTGAGATTTCTTCTTTCCATAAATCTAATATCAATTTTTCAACGGTACTAAAACCTTTATCCAAATATACAGCACCCAACAATGCTTCACAGCTATCTGAAATTACTTTATCTTGAGGTGGAAATTTATTCTTATTTTTATCTAGTGTGAGAATAAATTTTTCTAAATTAATTTTTTTAGCAATTTTCAAACAAGTTTTTTTATTGACTAAAGACGCAAATTTTTTATCAAGAGATCCTTCTTTTTCATCAGGATAAATTTCTAATAATTTTTTTGAGATCACTAAGCCTAAAACTCTGTCACCTAAAAACTCATACTTTTCATTATTTTCTTTTGAGTTAAAACTTTTGTGTGTTAATGATTTTATAAGTTTATTCTTGTCCTTAAAATTAATGTTTAATTTTTTTTCTAATTGATCAATGCTTACTTTCATTAAATAATCTTTTTAAAAAATCTGTCTAGTCTTATTGATTTATGCCATTTCCAAAATTGAAAAAAGTTTCCAATTTTCTTATCTGATGAAAAAAAGATGAATTGAGCTTTTCCTACTAAATTATCTTTATGTACATAACCAACACTAGATAAAAATCTGCTATCTTTAGAACAATCACGATTATCACCTAGAAAAAAATAATGATCATCTGGAACAGTAAACAAATCTGAATTTTGAAAAGAATAGTTTTTTAAGTAAACAGTTTTAAATTCTTTACCATTAGGTAATTTTTCATCAAACGTAAAAACTTCAATCTTAATATCCCCACAATAAATTATATCATTGCTTGAAACTTTTGATTTAAAAATTTCATTATTATTTAAGAATAAGTTTGAATCAATAAATTGAATTTTGTCTCCTGGCAAACCTATTAATCTTTTTATGTAATCAGTTCTGTTATCAGCAGGAGTTTTAAATACGATCACATCACCTCTTTCTGGTGAATTAAATATAAGTCTACCCTTGAAAATTGGAGGACTGAAAGGAAATGAATGTTTGCTGTAACCATAAGAATATTTAGTTACAAATAGTCTATCTCCGACTAATAGTGTTGGTTCCATTGAAGACGAGGGTATATAAAATGGTTGTAAAAAAATTGATCTAATAAAAATTGCAATAATTAATGCATATAATAAAGTTTTAATATTTTCGTCAAAAAATTTTTTATCTAATTTCATTTTTTCTGGATAATTGCAAATGCGATGGAATAAAGTTTTTCATCAGATAACGAAAGAAAAAAATCTAAATTTTTTACCTTTAATGATCTAAAAATTATTTTTTTTAATTTAGAATTAATTGAATAATATGGTTTTCCAAGTTTATTATTCAATATTTCAATATCTTTAAAATTCAAATTTTTACGAAAACCAGTGCCTAATGCTTTTGCAAAAGCCTCTTTTGCAGCAAACCTCTTTGCCAAAAAACTTGAAATTTCTTTTTGTTTTTTTGCAAATTTAATTTCTTGATTTGTGTATATGCGATTTAAAAAATTTTTATTTTTAATCAACTTTTTTATCCTATTATTTAAAACTATATCAGTACCAATACCAATAATTTTCATTATTTTTTTTTTATAATTTTTTTAAATTTTTTAATTACTTTTGAAAAACTAAAAAATAATGCCTCTCCCACAATAAAGTGACCTATATTGAATTCTTTTATTTCATTAATTTTAGTTAGTAATTGTGTAGATTTATAATCAAGTCCATGGCCAGCATGAACTTCGATACCTAACTTATTAGCTAGTATTGCAGATTTTTTAATTCTTTGAAGTTCACTTTTAAAATTTTTTTTAGATTTAACTAAATTTGCTAATTTACCAGTATGTATTTCAATACAATCAACATCTAATTCTTTTGAAATCAAGATATCATTTACATTAGCATCAATGAATAAACTAGTTCTTATCTTTTTTTTCTTAAATTTTTGAATAATTGTTTTAAGTTTTTTTTTATTAGCTTTTAAATTTAAACCGCCCTCTGTTGTAATTTCTTTTCTATTTTCAGGAACTAAACAAATAAAATTTGGTGAAATACTCAATGCTTTTTTTACAATTTCAGAATTCATTGAGATTTCCAAATTAACTAATAATTTTTTTTGACTGCAAATTTTTTTTGCATCAAAATCATTTATATGTCTTCTGTCTTCTCTTAAATGAATTGTAACAGAATCAGCACCATGTTTAGTCACAAATTTAGACGCATAAAAAGGATCTGGATGTTTTTCTCCTCTTGCGTTTCTTAGAGTTGCTACATGATCGATATTTACACCTAATCTTTTCATTTAATAAATCTACTACCTGGTTTTGTTATCTTAATCTTTTTAAGATCATCAGGTAATTGATCTTTTTTAAATGTAGGTACATCAATTTTAAGATGAGAAACTATTTTTGATTTTATTTTTAAGGAATTTTTTGATGACCTATCAATAATTGATGCAAAGCCAAGAAGTTTAGCTTTTGATTTATCTATTAGTTTTACACATTCTAAACTTGACTTACCTGTTGTAATAACATCTTCAATTATTAAAACTTTTGAACCTTTTTTTATACTAAAGCCTCTTCTTAATTTAAACTTTCCCTCTACTCTTTCACAGAAAATTGTTTCTTTTTTTAATAATCTTCCAATTTCATAACCTATTACCACACCACCCATCGCTGGAGCTAAAATTAAATCAATTTGTTTAAAATTTTTTTTTATATTATTTGCTAAAGATTTACATATATCTTTGGCTAAATGCGGATAACTTAATAATTTTGCACATTGAATATATTTTGGAGAATGAAGTCCAGATGATAAAACGAAATGTCCTTCTAACAATGCATTAGTTTTTCTTAAAATATTTAAGGATTTTTTGGGTGAAAGCATTTCTTTTTTCTTCGTGTCTGATTATTTTAAATTTTATATTCTTTTGTTTTAGTTCTGCAATAAAATTTGTAAAATTTTTTAAATCTCTAATGATTAATTGAAATTTGAAATTTATATAATTAGGGTTTTTGCCCACCATTTCAACTTTAGAAATATTTAGCTTATGACCTCCAATTAAAGTAGTGATATCTCCTAGTTGACCAGGTCTGTCTGGTAGAGAAATCCATAGAGTAGTATTATATTTCTTTACTCTTTCCTCTTTTTGCTCACCTTTATCATGCCAATATCTTCTTATAGCCGCTCTTGCTTTACCTGTTTTTGTAATCGGTATCCAATGTAAAGATGGTGAGTGATTTTTTGATGTTATGATATTTACTCTATCACCATTTCTTAAAATAGTTTGTAACTCTGATTTATTTCCATTTATTTCACAACCAATAGCGCTATTACCAATTGTTGTATGAACTGCATAAGCAAAATCTATAGGTGTTGCATCTTTTGGTAATTTTATAACTGAACCTTTAGGTGTAAAACAAAATACATTTTCCTGAAACATTTGTAATTTTGTATATTCGTAAGAATGCTCGGGGTTTTCATTCTTTTCTATAATTTCTACTAAATCTTTTAACCAATCGTATTCTTTCCAACTTAAAGAATTAAATTTTTCTGAAGATTTATATTGCCAGTGAGAGGCAATACCTCTTTCAGCAAACTCATGCATTGATGAAGTTCTAATTTGAATTTCTATTGGTTTTTGATTTGGTCCAATGACTGCTGTATGTATAGACTTGTAACCATTTATTTTAGGTGAAGAAATATAATCTTTAAATTTTCCCGGTACACAGTTCCATTTTTTATGAAATATACCTAAAGTTTTGTAACAATCATCTACTGTGTTTAAAATTATTCTAAAACCTACAATATCTGTTATTTGATCTAGTGAGGTTCTTTTCTTTTGAACTTTTCTCCATATTGAAAATGGTGTTTTTTCACGTCCATATATTTCGGCGAATATTTGATAGTCATTTAACAATTCAGATAATTCTTGCGATAAAGACTCAAATATATTTTGTTTATCTTCTTTAATTTCATCTAATTTTTTCTTTATTAATGATCTTGCTTCATCGTTAAGAATTCTAAAAGATAAATCTTCTAGCTCATCTCTTATTCTGTGCATTCCCATTCTATCTGCTAAAGGTGCGTATATCTCCATAGTTTCTTGAGCAATACGTTTCCTTTTTTCTTCTTTTGGAATAGCATCTATTGTTCTCATGTTATGCAATCTGTCAGCAATTTTAACTAGTAATACTCTAATATCTTTTGAAGTAGCTAATATTAATTTTCTAAAATTCTCTGCTTTAGAATTTGATGCTGCTGTATTTTCAAACACTGATATTTTTGTGACACCATCGACTAAATCTGCCACTTCTTGTCCAAATTCATTTTTAATAGTTTCGTAAGTTGCGTAAGTATCTTCAATAGTGTCATGCAACAAGCCTGTGGCAATTGTTGCGCTGTCTAATTTTAAGTCAGTTAATATGTTTGCAACAGCTATTGGGTGCATTGAATAAGGATCACCAGAAGCTCTTTTCTGATCTTTATGAGCTTGTACAGCAAAATTATATGCTTTATCTAATTTCTCAGGATTTAAAAATTTATTATAAATTTGTATTTTTTTAATTAGTTCCTGAGAATTAATCATTTAAATATTATAACACTAAATTAAATTTGTTTAATAGTTTGAATATCCTTATCTGGTAATAAATTTATCAATTGTTTAATATTTTTCTTAAAAATAGAGTGTTTCCAGCTTTTGTTTATTTCATACAAAGGTATTAAAACAAAATTTCTTTTGTGCATTAATTTGTGGGGAATAAAAATTTCTTTTTTTGATTTAATCCCATTATAATCAATGATATCTATATCACATTCCCTTGGTGAATTTTTTTCTCCAAATTTTCTACCCATTTCTTTTTCAATTTTTTTGCAAATGTTAAGTAGAGATTGGGATGAATAAAAAGTCTGAACTTCTATTACAATATTAATAAATTTTGGTTTTGTTGGATCAGGCCATGAAGGTGTTTCGTAATAACTTGATGACTTAATTATTTTTATATTATTTGTGTATAATTTATATTTAGTAATCTCAATATTATGAAATCTATTTCCTAAGTTAGATCCAATACCCAAAAAAACAGTCCTAGCTTGATTTTCTAATGTATCGAGCTTTGTCACGGTTCCAATCTCTTGTTTTTTTTGTTGCTCTTTTATCAAACTGTTTTTTTCCTTTTGCTACAGCTATTTCTAATTTTGCTTTACCATTTTTAAAATACATTTTTGTAGGTACTAAAGTGTAACCCTCTCTTTGCATTTTACCTATGAGTTTATTTATTTCTTTTTTATTTAATAAAAGTTTTCTCTCGCCTAAAGGGTTGTGATTTGCACTGCTGGCTTGTTTATATGTGGCTATATGTGAGTTAATCAAAACTATTTCTCCATTTTTCTCAACAGCATAGGAATCTGCTATACTAATTTTGCCCTCTCTAACTGATTTTATTTCAGAACCTTTTAAAACAATTCCAGCTTCTAATAAATCTTCAAAAAAATAATTAAAACTTGCTTTTCTATTCAGGCTAATAATTTTTAAACCAGAATTGGTTTTTTTATTCATTATAATAACTTGGCTGAACTTAGAGCTTTCTTAACTATGTCCTGTGTTTTGTTTGTTATCTTAACTAATGGGAGCCTTACATCATCTTCACATAATCCTAGAAGTTTTGCTGCATATTTTACAGGGCTAGGATTGCTCTCTACAAACATTGAATGATGTATTGGTTGTAATATTGAATCTAATTTTACTGCTTCTTTTTGTGATGCATCATTATCTTTATCATTAGATGTTTTTTGGAAATCTGAACAAAGTTTTGGTGCAATATTTGCTGTAACACTTATTGCTCCAATGCCCCCTCTTTTATTAAATTCTAAAGCATTATCGTCGTTACCTGTAAGTTGAATAAAATCTTTCCCCATTTTTTTTAATTGTTGATCAACTCTATTTAAATCACCTGTTGCATCTTTAACACCAACTATGTTTTTAAGTTCAAACAATCTAGCCATAGTATCAACCGACATATCAATTACAGATCTACCAGGTATGTTATAAATTATTATTGGCAAACCCGAACTATCATTTATTGCTTTATAATGTTGATAAAGACCTTCTTGTGTTGGCTTGTTGTAATATGGAGTAACTATCAAAGCTCCATCAGCCCCGGCTTTTTCCGCATGTTGAGTTAATGATATAGCTTCGTCAGTCGAGTTAGATCCTGTTCCAGCAATTACTGGTATTTTTCCATTACTTTCGCTAATACATAAATCAATAACTTTTTGATGTTCTAAATGACTTAGTGTTGGAGACTCTCCGGTTGTGCCAGCTGGAACTAAACCATTTGTACCATTATCTATATGGAAATGAATAAGCTTGATATATGCTTCTTCATCAAGTTTATCATTTTTAAACGGTGTAATTAAAGCAACATTTGATCCTTTGAACATAAATACTTATAACATACTTTAAAGATTCATTTACTAAAAAACATGAAAAAAATAACATTTTTTATAATTTTTTATACTCTGTTATTTAATTCGATTTCTTATTCTGAATTTATAAATCTTAAAATAAAACCGATTAAAAAACCAACTTTAGATAAAACAGAAATTGAAAAAAGACTTGCAAAAGAAGAGTTAAGACCTCTACCTAAACCAGGTACAAAAAAAGAAAAAGTTAAAAAAGTAGAGGAAATTAAAACAGAAATTGAAAAAATTGAAGAAACTAAAAAAGATGAAACTGTTAAAAAAGCTGAGTTTATAGTTCCAAAAAAGAAACCAATAACTATCAAAACAGAAAAAGCCAAAAAAACTGAAAAAGTTATAAAATCCAAATACTATTCAAAAAAAGATTTTAATCTTGCCAAAAAAGCAATATCTGAAATGGAAAAAGGCAAATGGTCCTCAGCAGTAAATTTAGCAAAGAAAGCAAAAGATAAATCTATTTATAATTTCATACAATGGAGACATTTATTAACTAAAGGTAATAAAGCATCTTTTTTTGAATATAAATTTTTTATAGATAAAAATGATCCTTATCCAAGAATAGGAAGAGTAAAATATTTAGCTGAACATAAAATTTCTGTAGAGCAAGTTTCGCCAAAAAAAGTTATTGATTGGTTTGGTCAAAATGAACCTTTAAGTGGTTTTGGTAAAATCATGCTTGGTCATAGTTTTATTGAAATTGGTCAAATTGAAAAAGGAACAAAATATATTAAAGATGGTTGGGTAACTGCAGAGCTTTCTAAATCACAATTAAAAACTTTCAGAAAAAAATATAAAAAATATTTAAATGCTAATGACTACATTAAAAGAGCAGACTATTTAGCTTGGGAGGGTAAACAATGGGATTTAAAAAGATTATTAAGATATCTACCTAAAGAATATGAATTGCTTTACAACGCTAGACAAATTTTGATTGCTAAATCTTATGGAGTAGATCAAGCAATAAAAAATGTGCCTGAAAGACTTAAAAATGATGCTGGCTTAAATTATGATAGACTCAAATGGAGAAGAAAAAGAGGTCGTGTTGACAGTTCGTTAGAAATTTTACTTAAGATAAAAAACACTAAGGATTATATGAAGCGTCCTGAAAAATGGTGGAAAGAAAGAGAAATTGTAGCAAGATCTCTAATTTACAAAAAAAAATATGAAACAGCTTACAAACTAACTAGTAATCACGCTATGAGGGAAGGTGCAGATTATGCTGCAGCTGAATGGATGAGTGGATGGATAGCTTTGAGTTTTTTAGATGATCCAATTTTAGCAATAGATCATTTCAAAAATTTTTACAATAACGTTAGTTATCCAATAAGTCTATCTCGTGGCGCGTACTGGCTTGGTCGATCATATGAAAAAATTAGTGATAAAAGTTCTTCATTAGAATGGTACGAAGTTGCAACTAAATATATGACAACTTACTATGGTCAATTAGCATCAAGAAAAATAGATCCAAATAGAAAATTTGAATTAACATTGGATAGTCAAATAGATGATAAATATAGAAAAGATTTTTTTAATAAAGAACTTGTAAAAATTGTTTATCTTTTAGATGAACTTAATAAAGACAAATACACAAAACATATCTTAAGACACTTAGCATTAGATAATATACAAAATGGAAGTGAACCACTTGCTGCTGAACTTGCAACTAAAATTGAAAGATATGATTTTGCAATTCAAGTTTCCAAAATTGCTTCTTATGAAAAAAGGTTTCACAATAAATTTAATTATCCAGTTGTGAGCACTCCAATTTATGTTAATGGGAGAAAAATTCCTGAAAACGCATTTATTTTATCTTTGATAAGACAAGAGAGTGAATTTGATTTAAGTGCTAATAGTCATGCGGGTGCAAAGGGATTAATGCAGTTAATGCCCTACACCGCAAAAATTGTAGCTAAACAAGCTAAACTCCCGTACTCTAAATCTAGATTAACAACTGATCCTGAATATAATATTAATTTGGGTTCTCACTATATTGCTGGTTTAATTCTTGAATACGATGGAGCCTACCCTTTTGCAATTGCAGCTTATAATGCTGGTCCAAAAAGAGTGAAGTATTGGAAAAAATTAAACAAAAATCCTCAAAAAAAACAAATAGATTATGTTGATTGGATTGAATTAATTAAATTTAGAGAAACAAGAAACTATGTTCAGCGTGTATTGGAAAACTATAACGTTTACAGATATGTTCTCGAAAGAAAGCCTATTCTTGTAAAAGATTTTTTTAAAGATGATCCTCTTTATTAGTGATTAGTGGCGGAGAGAGAGGGATTCGAACCCTCGGTACAAGTTTCCTCGCACGGTCATTTAGCAAACGACTGGTTTCAGCCTCTCACCCATCTCTCCACAAGAAAAAACAATACTTTTGATTGTATTGAATATTCAATATTTATAAAGTAATTATTCTAAAATTTATGAAAAACAAGTATTCAATTTTTTCTTTAGTTAAAAATGCGTTCTCATACCATGAAAATTGGGAGAAAGCTTGGAAAGATCCAGAACCAAAAAAAGAATATGATGCTGTAATAGTTGGTGGTGGTGGCCATGGACTTGCTACAGCTTATTATTTAGCAAAAAAACACAATATGAAAAATATTGCTGTTGTGGAAAAAGGATGGATTGGTGGAGGTAATACTGGAAGAAACACTACAATAATAAGATCAAACTATCTATGGGATGCAAGTGCAGGCTTATACGATCATGCTTTAAAAATTTGGGAAAGTTTATCACAAGAATTAAATTACAATGTAATGTTTAGTCAAAGAGGAGTAATGAATTTAGCTCATAATCTTCAAGATGTAAGAGATCTAAAAAGAAGAACTCATGCGAATAGACTAAATGGAATTGATGCTGTTTATTTAAGTACTGAAGAAGTAAAAAAATTCTGTCCTATTATAAATACTTCACCAGATATACGTTACCCTGTTCTTGGTGGTACTTTACAAAGACGTGCAGGAACAGCTAGACATGATGCAGTTGCTTGGGGTTATGCCAGAGGTGCAAATGAAATGGGAGTAGATATTATTCAAAATTGTGAAGTAAAAGGTATTAAAAGAAATGGTGATGCTGTTGAAGGAATTGAAACAACTAAAGGATTTATCAAAACCAAAAAAATTGGAGTTGTAGCGGCTGGTCATTCAAGTGTAATTGCAAATTTGGCTGGTCTAAGATTACCTTTAGAAAGTAAACCACTGCAAGCTTTGGTTTCTGAACCTGTTAAACCAATTATCGATACAGTTGTAATGTCTAACGCTGTACATGCTTATGTGAGTCAATCTGATAAAGGAGAATTAGTTATTGGTGCTGGAACTGATGATTATGTTTCATATACTCAAAAAGGAAGTCACGATATTGTAGAAGGAACTTTAAACGCAATTCTAGAACTTTACCCAATCTTTAGTAGAATGAGAATGTTAAGACAATGGGGAGGAATTGTGGACATTTGCCCTGATGCAAGTCCTATAATTAGCAAAACCTCAATCAAAGGATTGTACTTTAATTGTGGTTGGGGAACTGGTGGATTTAAAGCAACTCCTGGTTCTGGTGATTTGTTTGCTCACACAATTGCAAATGACGAACCACACAAATTAAATGCTGCATTTAATATCAATAGATTTGTTAGTGGTGATTTAGTTGATGAGCATGGAGCAGCTGCAGTAGCACACTAATGTTTGTAATACACTGTCCTTTTTGTGGTGAGAGAGAGCAAAGCGAATTTAAAGCTGGCGGTGAAGCTCATATAGTAAGACCCAAACAACCAACTGAACTAAGTGATGATGAATGGGCAGAATATTTATTCATGAGAAAAAATATTAAAGGCATTCAGTTTGAAAGATGGAACCATGCTCATGGATGTAGAAAATGGTTCAATATGGTTAGAGATACATCGAATGATAAGATAAAAGCTGTTTATAAAATGGGTGAAAAACCCCCTATCGAATAAATAATATTTATGTCAAAAAATCTAAGAGTTAAATCTAGTTCATATATTGATGAAACAACAAGAATTTCATTTAAGTTTAACGGTAAAAAATTATTTGGTTTCAAAGGTGATACACTCGCATCAGCGTTACTTGCAAATGATATACATTTAGTTGCAAGAAGTTTCAAATATCATAGACCAAGAGGAATAATGACGTCAGGCTCAGAAGAACCTAATGCAATAGTCCAATTACATGATAATTCTTCAAGAACTGAACCTAATGTAAGAGCAACCGAGATTGAGCTTTACGAGGGGTTGGAAGCTTCTAGTCAAAATTGTTGGCCCAGTGTTAATTTTGATATAGGTGGAATTAATAATTTTTTATCCCCTCTTCTTCCAGCTGGTTTTTATTACAAAACTTTTATGTGGCCTGCTAGCTTTTGGGAAAAATATGAATATTTTATTCGTAAATCAGCTGGTCTTGGTAAGTCTCCAACTGAAGCAGATCCTGACATTTATGATCATAAATATGTTCACTGTGATGTTCTTGTAATTGGTGGAGGTATTTCAGGAATAATTGCTGCAAAGTCCGCTGCAAAAAATGGTTTAAAAACTTTAATTGTTGATGAAAAGCCAAATTTAGGTGGAACAACAATTTATCAAAATAATGATCATTTTAAAATAAATGACGAAAATTCTTCAAAGTGGTTACAGAACGAAATTGATACTTTAAAAAATTTCGAAAATTTAGAAGTAAAAACAAGAACTAGTGTTGCTGCATATCATGGTTACAATTTTGTTTTAGCAAGAGAAAATTTAACTGATCATATAGAAATCTCAAAAAGAGAAAACAAAGTAAGACAAAGATTACTAAAAATTAGAGCAAAGAAAGTTATTACAGCAACTGGTTCTATTGAAAGACCACTTATATTTAATAATAATGACAGACCTGGAATATTGCTTTCATCAGCAATTAAAAAATATGCTGATTTTTATGGAGTGAAAAGTGGTGAGGAAATTGTTTTATTCACTAATAATGATACTGCTTATGAAACTGCTCTTTCATTAAGTGATAAGGGTATCATGGTTAAAGCAATTGTGGATATAAGAGATGCTAATGAAAATAGATTAATAAAATCAATAAAAGATTTAAACATTAAAATTTATAATAACCATACTGTTGTAGATACAAAAGGTCATAAAAGAATTAATAAAGTTTCTATAATGGAACTGTCTAAGGACGGCACTACAGTTATTGGAAATAAAATAGATATTAATTGTGATTGTCTTGGAATGGCTGGTGGATGGACACCTGCGGTACATTTGTTTACACAATCTGGTGGAAAATTAAAATTTAGAGATAGCGATAATATATTTGTTCCTAACCTTTATAGCTCTGACCAAGTCAGTATTGGAGCTTGTAATGGTGATTTTGAATTGAGCGATATACTTTCTGTATTACCTGATCAGATAAATAAGTTTCTTGGTATTAATGAGGAAAGTTTTAAAAGTGTCCAAGTTATTTGTTCGAAGGATAATAACTATAGAAATATATGGTTGTTACCATCTGATAAAATTTTAGGAAAAACGAAACCTTTTGTAGACTATCAAAATGATGCTACAGCAAAAGATATAAAATTAGCTTTAAGAGAAGGATTTAGATCTATTGAACATGTAAAAAGATATACAACAACTGGTATGGGTACTGATCAAGGTAAACTTGGAAATATGCATGCGCTTGGAATAATTGCAGAAACAGCAAAAGTTCAAATGGGAGAATTAGGAACAACTACTTTTAGACCACCTTATACTCCATTAACATTTGGAACAATTGTTGGAAGAAATGTTGGTGAATATTTTGATATCTTTAGAAAAACACCAATGCATGATTGGCATGTTGAACACCAAGCTGAATTTGAAAATGTAGGACAATGGAAAAGAGCTTGGTATTATCCTAAGAACAATGAAGATATGCATCAAGCTGTACAAAGAGAAAGTAAAGCTGCAAGAGAAAGTGCTGGTATTTTAGATGCTTCCACATTAGGTAAAATTGATATTCAAGGAACAGATGCTTCGGAATTTTTAAATCGTGTCTATACAAATGCATGGTCTAAACTTGGAATTGGAAAATGTAGATATGGCTTGATGCTAAATGAAGATGGTATGGTATACGACGATGGAGTTACAACTCGTCTAGGAGAAAATCATTACATCATGACTACAACAACGGGTGGCGCTGCAACTGTTCTTGGTAAGTTAGAAGATTATCTACAAACTGAATGGCCAGAACTTGATGTTTATCTTACTTCAGTTACTGATCATTATGCAACAGCAAGTGTTTGTGGACCAAACAGTAAAAAAATTCTTTCAAAATTAATTCCGGATTTAGATTTATCAGATGAAAATTTCCCGCATATGTCATTTAAAGATGCAACTATTGGAAAGATAAAATGCAGAGTTATGAGAATTAGTTTTACTGGTGAGCATAGCTATGAAATCAATGTTCAGGCAAATTATGGAAAGTCTATTTGGGAAAAATGCATGGAAGCTGGGAATGAATTTAATATTACTCCTTATGGAACAGAAACAATGCATTTATTAAGAGCTGAAAAGGGATTTATAATTGTTGGTCAAGACACAGATGCAACGATGACACCTATCGATTTACAAATGGATTGGATAGTCAGTAAGAAAAAATATGATTTTATTGGAAAAAGATCGTTATACAGATCGGATACAATAAGAGAAGATAGAAAACAATTAGTTGGTCTTTTAACAGAAAATCCTAACGAAATTTTAGAAGAAGGTGCTCAAATTGTTGCTGAAACTAACAAACAACCTGTAGAAATGTTAGGACATGTTACTTCGAGTTATTTCAGCCCTAATCTTAATAAATCAATAGCACTTGGAGTTGTTAGAGGTGGAAAAAACATGTTGGGTCAAAAATTATTTGTGCCAATGGAAAATAAAATAATCAATGTGACTGTTGCTGATCCAGTTTTTTTAGATAAAGAAAATAAAAAGTTAAATGCTTAGTTATAACAATCCCATAAAAGAAACAAAAGAATATTCTGGTTTAAAAATTCAAGAATTAAAACCAATAATGAAACTTAATTTAAGAGGAAAAAAAAGAGAATTTTTGTCTGCGGTTGGAAAATCTCTCAATATGCTTTTGCCTACAGAAAGCAATACATCAACCTCGAGTGAAAACTATACGGCGCTTTGGCTAAGTCCAGATGAGTGGATGCTATATTCAAATAATGAAATGAATGAAAATGACAATAGTTATGAAGTTGAAAATGAACTTATCAATAATGTAAGTAAAGTTAATTTAGGAGCAATAATTGATGTAACAGATCATTTTGTGCTTCTTAAATTAAGTGGAGACAAAATTTATGATTTATTTTCAACAGGTTCACCATTTAATTTTAATGATTTTCAAAACAAGAACGGTGCTGTAACACAAACATTATTAGCTAAAATAGATGTTATTGTTCACAATATAGATAAAAAAAATGTAAATCTATTTGTACGAAGATCTTTCTCTGAACATCTTTTCTCTTGGATTAATGATAGTGCGTCAAGATTGTAAGCTTTAGCGGCAAGTTTACATTAATAATTCTAATTAAATTGGTTATCATACACTTATTATGAAAAAAATATTATCTATAGTACTTTTTGTACTAATCTCTTTATCTGCAAATGCGGAATCAAATTTAAATAAAATTCTTTCTTCAGGAGAATTAAGAGTTGGAACTACAGGAGACTGGGACCCAATGACTGTAAAAGATCCAGCAACTAATAAATACAAAGGTTTTGATATTGATGTAATGAACGAATTAGCAAAAGATATGGGTGTTAAAGTTAAATTTGTTCCAGCTGAGTGGAAAACTATAGTTTCTGGAATAACATCAAATAGATATGATATTTCAACAAGTGTAACAAAAACACCTAAAAGAGCTGAAGTTGCAGGTTTTACAGAGACTTATTATAAATATGGGACTGTACCTCTAGTTCTTAAAAAAAATCTAAACAAATTTTCAACTTGGGATTCACTAAATAATGAAAGTGTTACAATAGCTACAACTCTAGGAACATCTCAGGAAGAAAAAGCAAAAGAGTTTTTTCCAAAATCTAATCTGAATTCTGTAGAAGCTCCTGCAAGAGATTTTCAAGAAGTTTTAGCTGGCAGAGCTGATGGTAACATAACAAGTTCAACAGAAGCAAATAAGCTTGTTATCAAATATCCTCAATTAGCAATAGTTCCTGATGGAGAAAAAAATCCAGCATTTTTAGCTATGATGGTTTCTAAAGGTGACGATGAATGGAGAAACTACGTAAACAACTGGATTAATAAAAAAAAATCATCTGGTTTTTTTACAAAGTTATTAGCTAAATATAATTTGAAAAGTTTATAATCAATTAGTAATTAATTATTAATAATTTATAACTTTAAGAGTGAAAAATCTTTTTTTTTTACTTTTAATTTTATCTCTAGCTTCATGTAGTAAGAGTGAACTGAATTGGTTGGTTCTATCACCTAATAATTTAGAAGGATTAACAAATTTAAAATTTTTATTAAGCGGTTTAACTACAACTATTTTTATTTCTGTAGTTTCAATAATCATTTCAATTATTCTAGGATTAGTTGTTGCAATACCCTCATTAGCAAAAAATAAGTTTCTTACTTATATTAATATTGGTTATGTTGAGATTGTAAGAGCTATTCCACTTTTGGTTTTAATTTTATGGATATATTATGGATTGCCAATAATGACTGGGATAAGTTTTAGTCCATTTGTCTCTGGAATTATTGCTTTATCAATAAGTGAAAGTGCTTTTCAAGCTGAGATATTTAGAGCTGGTATAAATTCAATTAAAAAAGCACAGTGGGAAGCAGGTAGTTCTCTTGGGTTGAATTTTTTTAGAAAATTAAGATTAGTTATCTTACCACAAGCTATTAAAAATATTTTACCTGCAATTGGAAATCAATTCGTCTATGTGTTGAAGATGTCATCATTAGTTTCAATTATTGGAATTGGGGATTTAACAAGAAAAGCAAATGAACTTGTGGTTACCACCTATAGACCACTAGAAATTTACACTTTCTTAATTTTTGAATACCTAATTTTAATACTAATTGTTTCTTATTTTGTCAGAAAATTAGAGAAAAAATTAAAAACTGATTAGTTTTTATTTTTTTTTCTCCACTCCCATGGATTTATAAAAGATCCTTGCCAAATACCTAATTTATTTTTTTTAGCTTGATTTTCTTGAGCTACAAATTTTTTTGAATATTTTAAATAAGCTACTGCATATCCATTTTTTACCATCCATGAATTTATATTTAAATTTTTATAAAAACATTCGCCTATAAATCTTCCATATCTATCTTTATTTGAAATTAAGCACGAAATTTTTTTGTTAGAAATTTTATCTCTTAGTTTCTTTGTTGAGATAACACCACAATTATATTTTTTATATAGACTGTAAAAGGAAAAAGAAATAAATGGTTTTTTACAACTTTGCTTTACTTCTGGCGCATCAATTCCAAATAATCTAATTTTATTTCCATTTATCTTGATGGTATCCCCATCGGTAACTGATGGTACTCCTTCAATTTTTTCTATTGAACTTGCTTTTGTTAAAAGCAAAAAAATAAAGAAACTAAAAACTAAAAAGTTTTTTATTTTGTTTAAAAACATTGTTCAAAAAATACCCAATAAAAATTAATACAGCAAAACCCATTATCCAATTAGTAGCCAAAATAGTATAGAAAATATCTTCATAGTTTCCGCCTCTAATATTAATAACATACCACAAACATAAAAAAGGAAATGCTGTTAATCGTAAAATACTCAAATATAAACTGTAAATCGGTTTTTTGACTGCTTGAAAGACCGCTGTAGTTATAAAGAAAACCGGATAGATTGGACCAATTAATGCAGCTACTTGTAAATAAATAATACCATGTTTAATTGCTTCCTCATTGTCAGTAAATAAAGAAACTAAATATTCTGCACCAAAAAAAATAACTAAACCTGCGCAAATCATAAAAGACGATCCAAAAAATAAGGCTTTTTTATATAATTCTCGTATACGATCAAATTTTTTTGCACCAAAATTTTGTCCACCTATTGATAGGACAGCTGTATTCAGTCCAATAACTGGCAATAAAAAAACTTGTTCAATTCTTAAAGCTGCTCCATAACCAGCAGCTGCAAGTTCGCCAAATTGTCCAATAAAATATAATACGTTAAAAATACCAACACCAATAAACAACATGCTAAACATAATTGGCAGTGATTGTTCTAACAATTCTTTAAGAAGTTTTAAATTAGGAACAAAACATTCAATTTTAAGAAATTCTCTTAATTTACAAGAATTAACTTTATAAGCTAAATATAAAGTTCCAATTGTTTGAGAAATTACTGTTGCGATTGCTAAACCTGCAATTCCAAAACCAGGAATAAAAGCATATCCCCAAATAAATAGAGGATTTAAGAATATATTAAGAAAGAAACTAAATATTAAAACATTTCTATAACTCTTTGTATCACCTTGAGCATTAAGAGTTCCATTGAGAGATATTTGTATCAAAACAATAAATGTTCCATAAAAAATTATATCCAAATATTCTCTAGTAAGAATTATACTTTGTTGATCTGAACCCATTACAGATAACAAAAAATTTGAGGAATTTAGACCAAACAAAGTTACTATCACTGATACGATAACAGCGAAAATTACTGATTGTGCAACTAATAAAGAAGCCTTCCTAATTTTTTTTTCTCCTAAAAGATTTCCAATGCAAGCATTCGTTGCAGCGCCTATACCAACTCCAACTGCAATAATCACAAAATAAATAGGAAATGATTTTGCTATTGCACCAATTGCTTCAGCTGATATTTTTCCTGCAAACCAAGTATCAACAAGATTATAAAAAGTTTGAAATAAAGATCCTGTACTTGCTGGTATAGTAACTTTTCTAAGTAATTCCCATATAGGGTCCTTAGTAAGTTTGATTGATTTAGACAAATAATCCCCTATTTAAATTCTTTCTGAAATAAATAATTTTTTCCTGATTTTTTTGCTCTATATATCTGACTTTGTCTCATTCTAAAACGTGATTTTTGAGAAGTTGTTAATTTATCAAAACAATTTGGGCAAGATACTCCCTCTTCATATTTCTTTGATTTTTTATCCTTATTTGATATTGGCATTCTACATCCACTACACATTGAGTGTGTACCTATCTTTAAACCATGTTTTAAACTTATTCTGTTATCGAAAACAAAACATTCGCCTTTCCATAAACTTTGATCCTTTTTAATTTTTTTAAGGTAATTCAAAATTCCTCCATTTAATTGAAAAATGTTCTTAAATCCTTTTTTTTGTAAATAAACAGAAGTTTTTTCACATCTAATACCACCAGTACAAAACATTGCGACTGGTTTATCTTTTTTAAGTTTATTAAGATACTTAGGAAAATCTCTAAAATTAGTTACGTCGGGATTTACTGCTTTTTTAAAAGTTCCAACTTTATATTCAAATGGTTTTCTAGTATCAATTATATGAGTATCTTTGTTTTTAATCAGCTTATTCCAATCCTTTGGCTCTAAATGCGTTTTCAAATTTCTTTCTTTCGAATTTAATTTTAAATTCATAGGAACAATTTCATCTTTTATTTTAACTTTTGGTTTATGAAACGGTTGAAAATCTGAATTAGACTCATTGAAATTATCAAATTTTTTAAAAGAGAATAAAGATTTGATTTTTTTTTTTGTTTTTTCAATGTTTGATACTCTGCCAGATATAGTGCCATTAAGACCTTCTTTGGCTATAATAATAGTTCCTCTAATATTTTTATTATTGAAAAATGTAGTTAAAATCTCTTTATTCTTTTTTAAAGATTTAACTTTAATAAATTTATAAAATCCAAAAACTTTAAACATTATAGTACTCTACAAACAGTCATTCCATCACCTAATGGAAAAATTATTTGCTCTACTCTATGATCATCTGAAACAAACTTATTAAATTCTCTTATATTCACAGTGAATTTGTCATTATTTTTTTCATCTACTACTTCTCCATGCCACAAAACATTATCAATAATTATTAATCCACCTTTTCTTGTTAGATGTAATGAATTTTCATAATATCTTTTATAATTCATTTTATCTGCATCAATAAATACCATATCAAATTTTTCATTCTTTAATTCTTCAAGACTATCAATCGCAGGTTTTATAATAGTCTTAATTTTATGATCTTGATTAGCTTTTTTAAAAAAATCAACAGCAACTTTGTTTGTCTCCTCATTTTTATCAAGAGCAATTAATTTACCATCGTTAGGTAATGCAAGAGAAATGGAGAGAGCACTTAGACCGGTAAACGTTCCAATTTCAAGAACACTTTTAATATTTGCAACTTTGATTATCAAATGAAGAAAATAACACTGCGTAGGATCAATCTGCATCCTTTTTATTTCTCCTAAAGTTTTATTATAATCAATTATCTCTTGTTGGATTGGATTTAATTCAAAACTAAAATCTTTAATATAGCTTTGTAATTTTTCTGTAATTTCTAGGTTTGCACCCATTTTATTAAAGTTTTTTCTTTAATATTTCATTTATCAATTGAGGATTAGCTTTACCACCTGAAGCTTTCATTGCTTGACCAACAAAAAAACCAAATAATTTTTCTTTACCGTTTTTATATTCAATTGCCTTTTCTCTGTTGTCATTAATTATTTTATCAATCAATGCTTCTAATGCTTTTGGATCACTTTGTTGTTTTAAACCTTTTTCTTCAACAATTTTTTGAGGATCTTGGTCACCATCAATCATAAATTCGAAAATTGTCTTTGCAATTTTACCTGAAATCGTTCCATTTTTTATTAAGTTTACCAAAATAGATAAATTTTTAGCACTCACAGGACTTTGTGAAATTTCTAAATTTCTATCATTCAAAACTGCAAATAATTCTCCAGTAATCCAATTAACTGCTAATTTGATATTCTTATTTTTACCCATTTTAGTTACAACTTCTTCAAAATATTTTGAAGTTTCAATATCAGAAACAAGAATAGTTGCTTCGTACGGAGATAGTTTAAATTCATCAATAAATCTTTTCTTTTTATCATCTGGTAACTCTGGGATATCTTTTTTGATGTTATCAATAAATTCCTGAGAAACTTCTAATGGTAGCAAATCTGGATCAGGAAAATATCTGTAATCATGAGCATCTTCTTTTGATCTCATAGATCTTGTTTCATTTTTTTTTGTATCAAATAATCTTGTTTCTTGATCAATTGATTGACCTTCTTCGATTAAATCAACTTGTCTATTTGCTTCATATTCAATAGCCATCTGCATAAATTTAATTGAATTTACATTTTTAATTTCACACCTAGTACCAAATTCTTTTGCACCTTTTGGTCTAACTGAAACATTTACATCAGCTCTCAAAGAGCCCTCTTGCATGTTACCATCACAAGTGCCTAGATATCTCATAATTGATCTTAATTTTTTAATATAAGCATTAACTTCATCAGGTGATCTTAAATCAGGTTTACTTACAATTTCCATTAAAGCTACACCAGATCTATTTAAATCTACAAATGTATTTTGAGGATCAAGATCGTGTATACTTTTACCAGCATCTTGCTCTAGATGTAATCTTTCAATACCAATTTCTTTTTGTCCATCAGGTAAATCTAAAATTACTTTTCCTTCACCTACAATTGGATCTTTAAATTGGGAGATTTGATATCCTTGAGGTAAATCAGCATAAAAATAATTTTTTCTGTCAAAGACTGAACGTTTATTAATTTTTGCGTTTAATCCAATTCCAGTTTTTATTGCTTGCTTTACACAAAATTCATTTATCACTGGTAACATTCCAGGAAAAGCTGCATCAACTAAACTTACTTGAGTATTAGGTTCGGCTCCAAATTTAGTTGCAGAAGAAGAAAAAAGTTTTGATTCTGAAGTTACTTGTGCGTGGACTTCTAACCCTATTATAACTTCATACTGATTATCCTTTCTGTTGATTAAATATTCGCCTTTGTTTTTACTCATTTAATCCACCAATCAGTTATATTATTTTTAAAACCAATTTTTTCTTCCATGGCATATGCAATGTTTAATATATTTTGTTCATCAAATGCTTTACCGATAATTTGTAATCCTAATGGATAACCTTTTGCATCATGTCCAGCTGGAATAGATATACCAGGTAATCCAGCTAAATTAACTGGAACAGTGAATATGTCATTTAAATACATAGAAACTGGATCATCTTTTTTTTCACCAATTTTAAAAGCTGAACTTGGTGTAGATGGAGTTAATATTGCATCTACTTGTTTATAAGCTTCATCAAAATCATTTTTAATTAATTTTCTTACCTTTTGAGCTTTAAGATAATAAGCATCATAATATCCTGAAGATAAAACATATGTTCCAATCATAATACGTCTTTGAACTTCTGCTCCAAAACCTTCAGATCTAGTTTTTTCATACATATCAATTAAATTTTTACCTTCGGCTCTAAAGCCATATTTGACTCCATCGTATCTAGCCAAATTTGATGAGGCTTCTGCAGGTGCAACAATGTAATAAGTTGGCAAAGCATAACTTGTATGTGGTAAAGAAATATCAACGACCTCTGCCCCACAATCTTTAATGTGATCAATTCCTTTTTGCCATAAATCTTCTATTTCTTTTGGCATTCCTTCAACTCTGTATTCTTTAGGTATTCCAATTTTTTTTCCTTTAATATTCTTAGTGAGTTCTTGGAGATAATTATTTCTTTTAAAATTAATAGAGGTTGAATCTTTTTTATCAAAAGTACTAATAACTTCATGTAACAAAGCACAGTCCTCAACGTTTTGAGACATTGGACCAGCTTGATCTAATGATGATGCAAAAGCAACAATTCCATATCGAGAACAGCTACCATAAGTAGGTTTTAGTCCAACAGTTCCTGTAAATGATGCTGGTTGTCTTATAGATCCACCAGTATCTGTGCCAATAGTGATTGGAGTTAATTGTGCAGCTACAGCAGATGCTGAACCACCCGAAGAACCGCCTGGTACTAAATTTTCGTCAATTGGGTTCTGTACATTGCCGTAATAACTTGTCTCATTTGATGATCCCATTGCAAATTCATCACAATTTAATTTGCCTAATAATATGCCTCCCGCATTCCATAAATTATCTGTAACTGTAGACTCGTATGTTGGAGTAAAACTTTGTAATATTTTACTTCCAGCGGTTGTTTTAACATTTTTGGTACAAAATAAATCTTTTACAGCTATTGGGATACCAGGTAGTTTTAAATCAAGATTTGGTTTTTCATCAAATTGTTTTGCTTTTGTTAAAGCATTTTCAAAATCTGTAGTAATATAAGCATTAAGTGTTTTTGATTTTTCAGATCTTTCTATAAAAGCTTTAGTTACTTCTGTTGAAGAAACTTTTTTTTCTTTAATACTTTTGCATAATTTTACTAATGATTGACTTGTTAATTCTGACATTACTCAACTACCTTAGGTACTACAAAAAAATCTTTGTTATCTTTGGGTGAATTTTTAATTATTTCTTCTTTAATATTTTCACTTTTTACTTCGTCTCCTCTTAATCGAAGAGTAGTTTCAGCAACAGAAGTCAAAGGCATGACATCATCTGTTTTTAATTCATTTAATTTTTCTATAAACTTAAAAATAGAATTCAAGTCATTAGCAAGTTTTTCAGCTTTTGTTTCATCTACAGATATTCTTGATAATTTAGATATATGCTTTATTGTTTTAAGGTCTATTGTCATATGAAAATTAAATACGTCGCAAACTATCACCTAACATAAAAATTTACAACATGATCACACTAGATGAGTTTAAAAAAAATAACCCAAAAAAATGTAGATTAATTGGATTAGATTTAGGGTCTAAAAGAATTGGGGTAGCAATTTGTGATGAAAATTGGTCTATCGCAACTCCATTTAAAACAATACAGAAAACTAGTAATGAAAATCTTATTAAAGACTTAAAACATATAGTTTTAGAAAATAATATTAAGGGTATCATAATTGGAAATCCCATAAATATGGATGGTTCTTTAGGTAGATCTGCTCAATCTGTCAAAGATGTTTCAACAAATATAAATAAATTAATAGATATACCTGTTTGCTTGTGGGATGAAAGGTTATCTACAGTAGGAGCTTTTAATTTATCAAGTCAATTAGATATTAATGTAAGTAAAAGAGAGAAAAATATTGATCAAAATGCAGCTGCATTTATTTTGCAAGGAGCCATTGATTATTTAAGTAATTAATACTTGCTATATAGGCATTTAATAGTTATAGAGTTGGTTTTAATGGCAACTAAAATCAATAAAGCTATTAAAATTTCTCAAAAACATTTATTAGGAATTCAAGATCTATCTATAAACGATGTGCTACTTATTTTAGATGAGGCACAAGATTTTATAAAATTAAATAGAAGTAAAAATAAAAAGATTGATATTCTACGAGGAAAAACGCAAATCAATCTATTTTTTGAACCTTCAACAAGAACACAAAGTTCATTTGAACTAGCGGGTAAAAGATTGGGTGCTGACGTTATGTCAATGAACATTGGTAATTCAGCAATAAAAAAGGGAGAAACTCTTATTGATACTGCAATGACCTTAAACGCCATGCATCCAGATATTATTGTTATAAGACATCAAGATTCTGGAGCATGTAATCTTTTATCTCAAAAAGTTAATTGTGCAGTATTAAATGCAGGAGATGGAAGAAGAGAGCACCCTACTCAAGCTCTTTTAGATGCTCTTACAATAATAGATAGAAAGAAAAAGATCGAAGGTTTAAAAATTGCAATTTGTGGAGATATACTTCATTCAAGAGTTGCGAGATCAAACATTTATCTTCTAAATATGTTAGGTGCGGAAGTTAATATTATTGCTCCAACAAATTTAATGCCAAAAGAAATAAGTAAATTTGGTGTAAATCCTTTTACCGATATGAAAAAAGGATTAAAGGACTGTGACATAGTAATGATGCTTAGACTGCAAAATGAAAGAATGACTAGTTCATTTCTTGCCTCAAACAGAGAATATTATGAATATTATGGATTAACTCCTGATAAATTAGATTGTGCAAAAGATGATGCTTTAATTATGCATCCTGGACCAATGAATAGAGGAATTGAAATAGACACAAAGTTAGCAGATGATATTAATAAAAGTGTAATTAAAGAACAGGTAGAATTGGGTGTAGCTGTCAGAATGGCGTGTCTTAAATTATTTTGTGAATAGATGAAAAAAAAATATTTTATAAACGCAAACATAATTGATCCAAAAAATTCAATTAATGAAAATGGAGGATTGATTATTGATGAAGAAGGAAAGATAGAAGCAGTAGGTAAAAAAGTTAATACTAACAATTTACCTTCTAGAGAAAAACCTATTGATTTAAAAGGAAAATACATATTTCCAGGATTAGTAGATATGAGAGTATTTGTTGGTGAGCCAGGATATGAATATAAAGAAAATTTTAGAACACTAAGTGAAGCTGCTCTTGCAGGTGGTGTCACGTCTGTTGTAACAATGCCAAATACCGATCCTGTAATTGATGATGTTTCAATTGTAGATTTTTTAAAAAGAAGAGGAAGAGATAAATCTAAAATAAATATATTCCCATGTGCATCTTTAACCGAAAACCTAGATGGAAAAAATATGACAGAATTTGGCTTACTCCAAAATAAAGGAATTATTGCTTTTACTGACGGATTAAGAACGATTCAAAATACTAGATTGATGATGCGAATTATGAATTCCGCTTATGATCTCAACAGTCTAATTTTACAACATGTAGAAGATTATGAATTGTCTAAAAACGGAATGATGAACTCTGGTATAATCGCCACTAAACTAGGTTTATCTGGAATACCAGCTGTGGCTGAAAAAATTATTATTGAAAGAGATCTAACTTTATTAGAAAATATTAAGTGCAGATATCATATTTCTCAGTTATCGTCTTCAAAATCAGTGCAAACAATTAAAGAGAGAAAAGATAAAGTTAAATTTACATGTGGAGTTTCAATTAATAATTTATCTTTAAATGAAAATGACATAGGAGATTTTAGAACTTTTTTAAAATTATCACCTCCTCTAAGGACTGAGGAAGACAGAATTTCATTAGTTCAAGCAGTAAAAGATGAATTAATTGATGTAATAGTTTCAGATCATAAACCTGAAGATGAAGAGTCCAAAAGATTAACTTTTAGTCAAGCAGCGACTGGTGCTTCCGGAATTGAAACATTATTATCTCTAAGTTTAGAATTATATCACAATGGTTCTGTCAAGTTAGAAACGATAATTAAAGCACTCACATCAAACCCTGCGAAAATTTTAAAAATTGATAAAGGTAATTTATCAATTGGTAACGATGCGGATTTTTGTATAGTAGATATTGATAAACCTTGGATTGTAAAAAAAGAAAATTTGGTTTCAAAATCAAAAAATACAGCCATAGAAGATAAAAAACTTCAAGGAAAAGTAACTAATACATTTGTAAAAGGTTTGGAATTATTTAAATTATAATTAATGGATTTAGTTTTAATTGGAATAGTATCGTATTTATTTGGGTCAATACCTTTTGGTTTGATATTAACTAAGTTTTTTTTAAAAAAAGATATCAGAGAAATAGGATCAGGAAATATTGGGGCCACTAATGCTCTTAGATCAGGTAATAAACTAATTGGTTATTTGACTTTAATCTTAGATATAACAAAAGCAGTCTTACCTGTATTGTTTGTTAAAATAAATTATCCAGAATTAATATATTTATCAGCCTTATGTTCTTTCCTTGGTCATGTTTTTCCAATTTGGTTAAAATTTAAAGGAGGTAAAGGAGTTGCTACTTACTTAGGTATTTTGTTTGTAATAAATCTATCCTATGGCGTTATTTTTATAACTATTTGGATATTCATTTTTATTTTGTCAAAATATTCATCCTTATCTTCAATTTTAGCAACTTCATCAGTTCCAATTTTTTTACTCATAAGTAAAAATTTTTCTGAAGTAATTTTCTTTATTATAATGTTTGTATTAATTTTTTATACTCATAGAGAAAATATAAAACGCCTTAAAAACAAAGAAGAAAAAGAGACAAAAATTTATTAAATTGACTAAAAAACTCTTTTATGTAGTTTGTTAAATTATGAATCTCGTAATTGTAGAAAGTCCTGCAAAAGCAAAAACAATTAATAAATACTTAGGTGATAATTATACTGTTTTAGCAAGTTATGGTCACATAAGAGATTTGCCTTCAAAAAATGGCTCGGTTGATCCTGAGCAAAATTTCAGAATGGAATGGGAAGTAGATAGTTTTTCAAAGAAATATTTAAAAGAAATTACTGATGTTGCAAGAGAATCTTCTAAAATTATTCTTGCTACAGACCCTGATCGTGAAGGTGAAGCAATAGCCTGGCATGTAAAAGAATATTTAAATGATAAAAAATTATTAAAAGATAAAGAAATTGAAAGAGTTGTATTTAACGAGATTACAAAAAAAGCTGTAATACATGGTATTGAAAATCCAAGACAAATAGAACCATTGCTTGTTGATGCTTACATGGCACGAAGGGCCTTAGACTATTTAGTTGGATTTAATATATCTCCAATTCTTTGGACAAAATTACCGGGTTCTAAATCAGCTGGTCGTGTTCAATCTGTTGCACTTAAATTGATAACGGAAAGAGAACATGAAATTGAGTCTTTTAACCCTGAGGAATTTTGGACATTAAGTGTAAAATTCAATGATGATAAAAATAACTCTATAACTTCAAGTATTTCTCAACTTAATGGAAATAAAATAGAAAAATTTTCTTTTAAAAATAAAAATGAAATTAATAAAGCAATTGAAGATATAAAAGAAAAAAAATTTTCAATTACTGATATCTCTAGTAAAATTATAAGCAGAAATCCATCGGGTCCATTCACAACCTCTACATTACAACAAACTGCATCAAGTAGACTTGGATTTGGTGCTTCAAGAACAATGCAAATTGCTCAAAAACTTTATCAAGGTATTGAAATTGAAGGTGAAACTGTAGGGTTAATTACATATATGAGAACAGATGGAACAAATCTTTCTGTAGATGCTATTAATTCATTTAGAGATTATATAAAGAATGATTTAGGGGCAGAATATTTACCTGAAAAACCTTTGAATTATTCTGGTAAAAAAGCTAAAAATGCTCAAGAGGCCCATGAAGCAATAAGACCCACAGAAATAACAAGAACACCATCAGCAATAAAGAAATATTTAAGTACTGACCAAATAAAATTGTATGATTTGATTTGGAGTAGAGCTTTATCCTCACAGATGGAGTCTGCTAAATTTGATAGAAACACTATAACAATTAGTTCTGAAGATGGTGCAACAATATGTAAGGCAAGCGGTTCAGTTCTAAAATTTGATGGTTTTATTAAGATATATAGCTCCCTATCAAAAGATGATAACGAAGATACATTACCTCAAATGTCAAAGGGTCTTGTAAACATTGAAGCTTTAATTGATGAACAACACTTCACGCAACCACCGCCAAGATATTCTGAGGCTAGTCTTGTTAAAAAATTAGAAGAGTTAGGTATTGGTAGACCATCCACTTATGCGAGTATAATTTCAACTATTGCAAACAGAGGTTATGCTGAAATAACAAATAAAAGATTTTTTCCAACTGACAGAGGAAAATTGATATCGGCTTTCCTGCAAAAGTTGTTTTCAAAATATGTTGATTATAATTTTACAGCCGGTTTAGAAGATCAATTAGATGACATTACGTCTGGTAAAGAAACCTGGATAAAAGTTTTAGAAATGTTTTGGAAAGATTTTAATAATAATGTTTCTCAAGTAAAAGAAAAGAGAACAAGAGAAGTTTTAGATCTTTTGAATGAAAGCCTTGGTGAATTAATTTTTGAAAAAAATAATGAAGGAAAAATAGATAGAAGTTGTAAATTATGCAATGAAGGAACATTAAGTTTAAAAAATAGCTTCAGAGGTGGAGCGTTTATTGGTTGCTCAAATTATCCTGAATGTAAATTTACAAGACCATTATCAAAAGCTAAAGCAGCTGCTCAAGCACAATTAGCTGAACCCAAATTTATAGGTAAACATGATAATGGTAATGATATTTACCTAAAAAATGGAAGATTTGGACCTTATTTACAATATGAAATAAATGCAGAAGATATTGAAGAACAAAAAACTAAAAAAAGAAAAACTAAAAAAAAGAAAGATGAAAATGAAAATTTAAAAAATGTCTCTATACCAAAAGGTATTGAATTAAATGATGTTGACTTAGATAAAGCTAAATTTTTATGTTCATTACCCAAAAATTTAGGAGTAAATCCAGATAATCAAAAAGATATATTGTTAAATACTGGCCGATATGGACCATATTTGAAATGTGATAATAAATCGGCAAGAATTGAAAATATAGATGAGATTTTTTCTATAGGATTAAATAGAGCTATAACATTAATAGCTGAAGCTAAACCAGGTAGAATGTCATCTTCAATTATAAAAGATTTAGGGGAACACCCTGAAGATAAAAAGCCAGTCAGAATAATGAAAGGTCAATACGGGCCTTATATCAAATACAAATCATTAAATGCAACTATCCCAGAGGAAAAAGATCCGGCAGAATTAACTATGGAAGAAGCATTAATATTAATTGAGAAAAGAAAAGAGTACGATAAAACAAAGAAGTCAAAAAAAAGGAAAAAATAATGAACTTTGATGAAAAAATTAAAGAATTAAAATTAAATTTACCAAAAGCAGCAGATCCTGTTGGATCATATATAGCGGCAAAAAAAGTAAATAAGCTACTTTATATATCTGGACAAATCTCAATTTCAGAAAATGGTGAACTTATAAAAGGTAAACTAGGGTCTGAACTAGATGTTGATGCTGGCTATAAAGCAGCTGAGAGATGTGCTTTAAGTATAATTGCGCAAGCAAAAAAAGCATGTGGTGAAGATCTTTCAAAAATCAAATCCTGCGTAAAATTAACTGGCTTTGTAAATTCCACTAACGACTTTACAGATCAACCGAAAGTTATAAATGGTGCATCTGATTTAATAGCTAATGTTTTTGGTGACGCTGGAATGCACACTAGAGCGGCTGTAAGTACAAATAGTTTACCACTAGGTGTTGCAGTTGAAGTTGATGCTATTTTTGAATTAAATTAACGTCCAATACCAAAATAATTTATTCCCTGTTCTTTCATTTTTTCAGGGGAGTAAATATTTCTCATGTCGTAAACTGTTAATTTTTTGTTTTTAGACAATTTTTTAAAATTGATTGATTTAAAATCATTCCATTCAGTGTGAATAATTGTTAAATGAGAATCTTTAATTGATGCATTAATATCTTTGATAAACTTTACATTTTTTAAGTTTTGAAATTCTTTTTTTTCACCAGTTGGATCGTAATACGCAATTTTTGCACCTTTTCTTGTAAGTAAAGGTATCATGGAAAGACTCGAGGAGTCTCTCATATCGTCTGTATTTGCTTTAAATGTAACACCCAGAAAAAGAATTTTTTTATTTTTAATCTTTCCCTTCAGAATATCATGTACTCTATTCATTAATAAGGATGATCTTTTTTCGTTTGATTTTATTACACTTTTTATAACTGAAAGATTTGTTTTATATTTATCTGCTGTAGTTGTGATTGCCTTTGTATCTTTAGGAAAACAAGAACCACCATAAGCTGGTCCTGCTCTTAAAAAACGGCCACCTATTCTTTTATCTAGACCTATTCCAATAGATATATCTTCAACATTAACATTTATTTTCTCACAAAGATTAGCAATTTCGTTTATAAAAGTAATTTTTGTAGCTAGGAAAGCATTAGATGCGTATTTAATCAATTCGGCAGCTCTTCTTGATGTATGGATGTAATTAGCTCCCTTAGAAATTAAAGGGCTATACAAATTCTTCATTATTTGATTGGATTTTTTACTATCTGTTCCAATTACAATTCTATCTGGAAATGCAAAATCTCTAATGGCCTCACCTTCTCTTAAAAATTCAGGATTAGAAACAACTGAAAAATTCTTTTTTTTTATTTTTTTTGTTAATATTTTTTCAATTTCATCTCCAGTTGTAACCGGTACTGTAGATTTTGTAATAATAATCTTAAATTTATTTATTGATGATGAGATTTCTTTTGCAACATTATATATTTGACTTAAGTCTGCTCCACTCCCTCCTTTTTTGGTGGGTGTACCAACGCATATAAAAATAATATCTGATTTTTTTACTGATTCTTTTAAATCAGTTGAAAAAGATAGTCTTTTATTTTTGTAATTTTTTAAAACTAATTCTTCTAGGCCTGGCTCATAAATTGGAATTATACCTTTTTTTAAACTATCAATTTTTTTTTTATCTTTATCGACACAAATAACATTATTTCCCAAATCTGAAAAACACACTCCACTTACAAGACCAACGTAACCAGTTCCTATCATACAAAGATTCATAATTTTGAAATTTCCAAAGTTGAGTTGATGTATCCATTCATCGTACCACAATCAAGATATTTACCTTTAAAATTATGAGCAACAAATAAATCACCTTTTTTGATCAAATTTTGAATTGCATCTGTTATATGTATTTCGCCACCTTTTCCAGGTCTTAGTTTCTTAATTTCGCTAAATATATTTTTTGGCAAAATATACCTTCCTATAACTGCTTTATTTGAGGGTGCATTTTTAATAGAAGGTTTTTCAATTACATTTTCAATAACAGAGTCATTTTTAGTTAATTTCTTTGATAGTTTGTATATACCCCATCTAGATACTGTTTTTTTATTTACGCTCATACTAGCCATAACTGATGATTTAAATTTTCTGTGAATTTTTATCATAGATTTTGAGCAATTATTTTTAATTATCAAATCATCTGGTAACAACATTAAAAAATGACTACCACTAATATATTTCTTTGTTTTCATAACAGCATCACCTGTTCCTAATGGCTTATTTTGATATACAAATTTAATCATTTTTTTGTATTTTAAAATTTTCTCATACTCTTTTTTAATTCTAGGATCTTTTTTTTTTTTTAAAATTTTTTTATAAAAAACATCATTATAGAAATAATCTCTAATCATTTTTTTTTTATCAGAAATAATAAAAATAATTTCTTTTACACCAGCATCAATACATTCATCCAGAATATACTCAACACCTGGTTTACCATTTATTGGTAATAATTCTTTTGCAAAAACACTTGTTAATGGAAGTAGTCTTGTACCAAGACCCGCTAAAGGAATTATTGCTTGTTTAATCATTTAAATAATTTACTTATAAAATAATCTTTAAAAAATGAAAGTTTTATTAAACAATAATGATCTTATTAATGTAATTAAAGACATCAAAAATATAGGCTTTGTTCCAACAATGGGCAGTCTTCATAAAGGACATGAGAGCTTAATCAAAGAGAGTCAAAAAAAAACAAAAAATACAATAGTAAGTATATTTGTTAATCCTAAGCAATTTAATGATAAAAAAGATTTTGCAAGATATCCGAAAAATCAAAAAAAAGACTTGGCAATACTTAAAAAATTAAAAGTTGATTACGTTTTTATACCATCTGTAGAAGATATTTATCCTAAAAAATCAAAGAATAAAAATTTTAGTATTGATAAAAATTTAAATATTTTATGTGCAAAATATAGAAAAGGACATTTCGAGGGTGTTCTAGAAGTTATGAATAGACTTACTTATTTGATTAAACCTAATAAAATATTTATGGGTGAGAAAGATTTTCAACAATTCTATTTAGTGAAAATGTTGTTAGAAAAAAGATATTCTACTAAAATTATTTTATGTAAAACAATTAGAAATAGCAAAGGGCTTGCTTTATCTAGTCGAAACAAACTTCTTTCCAAAAAACAAATTAATATTGCTGAGAAAATAGTAAAAACTCTTAAAATACTTAAAATTAAACTAAAAAGATCAGATCAAATCGAAAAAAAACTAACAATTGAAAAAAAAATATTAGAAAAAAAATTTAATTTTAAAATTCAATATTTAGAACTGAGAAATAAAAAAAATTTTAAAAAAACTAATAAACTAAAAAACTCTAAATTATTTGTAGCGTTTTTTTTAAAAAAAATAAGATTAATTGATAATTTTTAGTTTAAAGAAAATAGGCACCGACACCTAGAAAAGACACAAATCCAATAACATCTGTGATTGTTGTAACAAATACACTTGAAGCAATTGCCGGATCAATATTTAATCTTTTTAATGTTACTGGTATTAGAATACCAAAGAGACCAGCTATAATCATTGTTAAAATCATAGAGATTGAAATTATTAAAGATAATTGACTATCTTGAAACCAAATCTGAACTATAATTGAACTAATTATAGCAAAAATTATTCCATTAAGTACACCAATATTAAATTCTTTAAATATATTTTGATTAAAATTATTTTTTGTAAGATCGTTTGTAGCTAACGATCTAACGGTAACTGCAAGAGTTTGCATACCTGCATTACCACCCATTGATGCAACTATTGGCATTAGAAAAGCTAAAACAACCATTTGTTCTATTGTTGCGCCAAAAAGACTAATGCACCATGTTGCTAAAAAAGCTGTAAATAAATTTAATAGAAGCCAATTGAATCTTCTTTTTGTTTTAGTTATAACTCCGTCAGTAATTTCCTCATCGCCAACTCCAGCCAATCTTAGTGCATCTTCTTCTGCTTCTTCTTTTAATACAGTAAGAACATCGTCTGATGTAATCATTCCAACAAGTTTATCTGTCTTGTCTACTACACAAGCTGAGTTTAAACTATAGTTTTCAAATAAATTTCCAACCTCTTCTCTATCCATGTCAACTGGGACTAAAAAGGGTGAATCAATCATTATTGAAACCATCTTTGCATCTCTTGGTGTTCTTAAAACTTTAGACGATGGAACGACACCAATTGGTTTAAAATTTTCATCTACAATAAAAATTTCTAAAAATTCTTCAGGAAGATCTTTATTTTCTCTTAGATAATCAATTGTCTGTCCAACAGACCAATTACTTGGTATTGCTGTAAATTCTCGTTGCATTATTCTGGCAGCACTATCTTCTGGATAACTCAAGCCTTCAAGTAAAGCAAATCTGTCTTTGGGTGGTAGTGCAGATAAAATTGTATTTTTATCTTTTTCATCTACATTTTCTAAAACCATAATTGCATCATCAGAGTCTAAATTTTTTAAAATGCTTACAATTGAATCTGAAGAAAGATATTTGATTATTTCAGATTGAACAGACTCATTAAGCTCAATAAAAACATCTGGGTCAATTTTAAAGTTATTTAATTTAATTAAACTTTCTCTGTCGTTTAAGCTTAAATGTTCAATTATATCTGCAGCATCAGCAGGGTGCATTTCTTTAAAAGAATTTGTGATAAATAAAGCATCGTTTGATGCTATTTTTTCGGTGACAACTTTAATATATTCTTTATTAAATTCAAAATTGACTGTTTTGTCTTTAATTTTTTTATTCAAAGTCATAAAATTACCTATTACATTGCACGGACCTTTTAATATAATTAAAAAAGATTACAATTTATTAATGAAAATAGAGATCAAAAAGTCAATAAAACCAATAGATTATAATTTTGCATTATCATTTTTAGAACAAAGGTTGGAAAAAATTCATAAAAACGAATGTAATGAATTAATCTGGATATTAGAACATAATGATATCTATACAGCTGGAACAAGCGCAAAGGAAAGTGAAGTTTTAAATAAAAAAATAAATTTATTCCACACAAATAGAGGTGGAAAAATTACATATCATGGAAAAGGTCAGTTGATTTTTTATTTTGTCATTGATTTAAGAAAAAGAAAAAAAGACATTAGAAAATTTATTTCAATAATTGAAAAAACAATTATTGAAACAATAAGTGAATATAAGATTGAAGTTTTTGCCGATAAAAAAAATATTGGTATTTGGTATAAAGAAAATAATTCAATCAATAAGATTGCGGCTATAGGAGTTAGAATAAAAAAATGGATTGCTTATCATGGATTTTCTTTAAATATAGATTGTGATTTAAAAAATTATGAAAATATTATTCCCTGTGGAATATCGGATAAGGGAGTTACAAATTTAAGCAAAATAAAAAAATCTAATTTTGATAGTATAGAAGATAAGCTAATAAAAAAATTTATTTTGAATTTGGAAAGTTTAAACGTTTAGTTTTTAACATTTCATTAAAATATTTTGGCAACAATGCTCTATAAGTATATTTTTTATCATTAATCATAAATCTAATTTGATAGGCATGAAGCATTAGATTTTTATTTTTTGAATTATTGATCAATTTATTTGAATATTTCTTGTCCCCATAAATTGAATGTCCTGCAGCATAAAGTTGTTTTCTAAGTTGATGTTTCCTTCCAGTAATGGGTTTCATTTCTACAAATGAACAATTGGAATTTTTATCTAATACTTTATAGCTTGTTCTTGCTTCTTCTATTAATTTTTTTCCATTATCATATCTAATGAGTTTATCATTCCATTCACCTGAATTTTTTTCTACTTCACCATGGCAAATTGCTAAATATGTTTTATGGACTTTTCTTAATCTAAAAAGTGAGGTTAAAAGTTGAGCTGTTTCTCTATTTTTAGCGATTAAAAATACACCGGAAGTTTCTTTATCTAATCTATGAACAGAATAAGGTTTTTCATTTCTGAATATTTCACTTTGAGCAAAAATATCTATTAGATTTTTTTTTGATTTAGTTCCTCCTTGAACAGAAATTCCTGCGCTTTTGTTTAAAACTACAAAATTTTCATTATTATCAATAATTAAATCTTCATTTTCTTTTATTATTTTATTTGTAGGTTGGAAATTTACTTTTTTGTTTATAATTTTTTCTTTAAAATCAAAATTATATAAATCAATCTTATCATTTTTATTTAATTTAAAAGAGCTTTTTACTTTTTTTTGATTTACTTTTATTTTGCCATTTCTTAATGATTTCTCAATGAGAGATTGGGGCATTTTACAAATTTTAAATCTAAGCCATCTATCAATACGCATTTGAGAGCACGTTTCGTCAACGTTAAACGACTTTATCATTTTATGGATGTTATATTAAAATTAGCCTGTTGCTAATTGTTTTTCTTCAACTTTATTTTTTTCTGTGGAAGTGTCTTTTTTCTTTTTATCAACTCTTTTAGCTTCAACATCTCTATCTACAAATTCAATTATTGCCATTGGCGCATTATCACCATATCTAAAACCCGCTTTAATAATTCTAGTATAGCCACCTTTTCTGTTTTCATATCTTTTCGATAAAGTTTTTTTGACTTTATTTGCAGATTTTACGTCTTGTAATTGTGAAACCAACATCTTTGTATTGTGTAAAGTATCTTTTTTACCCAACGTAATAATTTTATCTGCTTGTGGTTTTAAAAATTTAGCTTTTGGTAATGTAGTTTTAATTTGCTCATATTTAATTAAAGAATTAAGCATATTTTTTAATAAAGCTTTTCTGTGCTCTGAAGTTCTATTTAGTTTTTTGTTTACTAAACCGTGTCTCATTTAATTATATAGCTTCCTCAAGTTTTTTTGACATTTCTGCAATATTGTCTGGTGGCCAATTTGGTATTTCCATACCTAAATATAAAGACATTCCGGTTAGAACTTCTTTTATTTCATTTAAAGATTTTCGTCCAAAATTAGGTGTTCTTAACATTTCACCTTCTGATTTCTGAACCAAATCCCCAATATAAATTATATTATCATTTTTTAGACAGTTCATTGATCTAACAGATAACTCTAATTCATCTACTTTTCTTAGTAGATTTTTATTAAATTCAGGTTCAGTAGACACTTCTTTAACAGGTGCTTCAACCGGCTCATCAAAATTAATAAACATTTTCAATTGATCTTGAAATATCCTAGCTGAATAAGCTACCGCGTCTTCTGCTGAGATTGACCCATTTGTCTCCACTTGCATAGTAAGTTTATCGTAGTCTAAGGCTTTCCCTTCTCTTGCTGTACTTACAGAATATGAAACTTTTTTGACAGGACTATATAAAGAATCTATAGCAATTAATCCTAATGGTGGTTCCTCAGGTTTGTTTAACTCTGCAGGGACATAGCCTTTACCTGTGTTTAAATTCATTTCCATGTGAAAGTTTGTATTTTCATCTAAATTGCAAATTACTAAGTCTGGGTTTAGAATTTCAACATCAGCTACAGAAGTTATATCTGAAGCTTTAATTTCACCAGGTCCTTTAGCATCTAAAACTAATTTCTTAGTACCTTCAGATGCACATTTTAATGCTAAAGATTTAACATTTAAAACTATATCCGTTACATCTTCTCTTACTCCTTTGATTGAAGTAAATTCATGTAACACACCATCAATTTGAATTGATGTTACAGCTGCACCTCTTATTGATGATAATAAAATTCTTCTTAAAGAATTTCCCAATGTTAAACCATAACCTTTTTCTAAAGGTTCAGCAACAATTGTGGCTTGTGTTAAATCATCGTTCATTTTAACGTCAAGCTTGGTTGGTTTGATCAATGATTTCCAATTCTTAACATTTACATTTTCAGTTTCCATTAAACTCTCCTTTTCTTAGGTGGTCTAGTACCATTGTGTGGCATTGGTGTAGTATCTTTAATTGATAAAATTTTGAAACCTCTTGCTTGTAATGCTCTTAAAGCCGTTTCTCTTCCAGAGCCTGGACCTTTAACTTCTACAGATAATGTTTTCATTCCATACTCTAGTGCTTTAGATGCAGCTGTATCTGCTGCAACTTGAGCAGCATAGGGTGTTGATTTTCTTGAACCTTTAAATCCTTTTGATCCTGCAGAAGACCAGGAAATTACATTTCCGTTAGTATCTGCTATTGAAACTATAGTATTATTAAAAGTTGATTGCACATACGCAATTCCATTTAGAATATTTTTTTTAATTTTTTTCTTTTTTGAATATGAGCTTTTATTAGATTTTTTTGAGGATTTCTCAACCTTCTGATCTTTATTTTCAGTTTTATCTGTTTTAGCCATTTCTATTTTTTAGTTGGTGTTAATTTTTTACCAGCAATTGCTATTGCTTTACCTTTTCTAGTTCTCGCATTACATCTTGTTCTTTGACCTCTCACGGGTAATTTTTTTCTATGTCGTGATCCTCTGTAGCAAGCTAAATCAATTAGTCTTTTAATGCTAAGCGAATAATCTCTTCTTAAATCACCTTCAACTTTAAAATTTTGATCGATGTATTCTCTTATTTTTAATATTTCATCATCAGTTAATTCATTTATTCTTTTTTCTCTTGGTATTTCCAACGATGAACAGATTTGATTTGAAAATTTGTTTCCTATACCATAAATATAAGTAAGTCCTATATGGACGAGTTTGTTTTGTGGAATATTAATACCTGCGATACGAGCCATAGTTCTGTGATAAATTGTAGCCTTTATATAAGAAGATCTCTCAAAGTCAACTTCTTATACCCTGATAATATTGTTAATTTTGTCAAATATTTCCTCAATTTTTAAGGTCCCATCAACCTCTTCTATGGATAATGAGTTAGACAGAAAATCTAGCACTGGTTTAGTTGTCGATATGTATTTATCATAACGATTTAAAATTGTCTCTAAATTGTCATCTTTCCGTTTAATTAAATGTTCTCCCTTGCAAGAAAGTGAATTGATCTTCTCTTTGTCAAAATATTCATTAAGGGTAATATTGCATTTTTCACAAGTAACCCTGCCAGCTATTCTTTTTTGAATTATTTCCCTTGGTACATTAAGAGAGATTACACAATGAATCTTTTGATGAAAATCTTCCATGATTTTAATCAATTCTTCTGATTGACCGATTGTTCTTGGATAACCATCAAAAATTATCTTATTTTTGTCTTTTAAACTTGAAATTTTTTTTTTTAATAATTCAGTGACAATTTCATCAGAAACAAACTCACCTTTTGAAATTAAGCTTTCAATTTTGATACCTAAATCAGTTTTTTTTTTGGCTTCGTTTCTTAATAAGTCTCCAGTAGAAATTTGGCAATAATTGTGTTGTTCAACTAGTATTTGAGCTTGTGTTCCTTTACCTGCTCCAGGAGGACCAAATAAAACTATATTCACTTTTATCTATTTCCAAATTTAGTTTTTTTGATTAATTGCTCATATTGTGAGCTCATCAATCTAGTTTGAATTTGTGTAACAGTATCAATAGCTACAACTACTACAATCAAAACAGACGTACCACCCAAGTAAAAAGGTATTGGGTAATTTGCAATTAAAAATTCGGGCATTAAGCAAACTAAGGTTAAATACAACGCACCAATTGTAGTAAGTTTAGTTAGAATATTTTCTATATAGATAGCTGTACTTTCGCCTGGTCTTATTCCTGGGACAAAGCCTCCATATTTTCTTAGATTCTCTGCAGTCTCCACAGGATTAAATGTTATTGAAGTATAAAAAAAAGTAAAAAATATTATACCAGAAGCATATAGTAACATGTAAAGAGGTTGTCCTTGAGTGAAATAAGAACTAATATTTAAAAAAGTTTCGTTATCTGAAAAATTAAAATTAGAGAATGTTACTGGCAAAAGTAATAAAGCTGATGCAAAAATCGCTGGAATAACTCCTGCTTGATTTATTTTTAATGGAAGATGAGAGGACTCTCCACCATATAATTTATTCCCCATCTGTCTTTTAGGATAATTAATTAAAATTTTTCTTAAAGCTCTTTCCATAAAAACAATAAATAATATTGTTAAAATTAATAGAACAAAAATTGCTAAAATCATTACTGTTGAAACTGCGCCTGTTCTTCCTAATTCAAAAGTAGTAACTAAAGCTCTTGGAATTTCCGCAACGATACCAGCAAAAATTATTAAAGAAATACCATTTCCAATTCCTCTTTGAGTAATTTGCTCACCTAACCACATTAAAAAAATTGTACCAGCAACTATAGTAGTAACTGTAGAAATCTTAAAAAAAACTCCTGGATTAATCACTAAATTAGCTGAAGACTCTAAACCAACTGCTAATCCATATCCTTGAACGGTTGCTAGTAAAACAGTTCCATATCTTGTGATTTGAGTTATTTTTGCTCTGCCAATTTCTCCCTGTGCTTTTAAATTTTTAAAATAATCAGAAACACCTGTTAAGAGTTGAACTATAATAGAAGAAGATATGTATGGCATAATTCCTAATGCAAATATTGCCATTCTGCTTACCGCTCCTCCTGCAAAAACATTGAACATACCAAGCAATCCTTTTTGGTTACCATCCATTAATATTTTTAATTGTTCAGGGTCGATACCTGGTAGAGGTACGAAAGTACCAAATCTATAAACTGTTAGTATGAAAATAGTAAAGATAATTCTATTTTTAAGATCTGCTGTAGAAGAAGTAGAGCTCATTTATATTTAACTACTTTTTCAATTGGATTGAGCCACCAATTTTTTCTAATTTCGTTAATGCTGATTTAGAAGCTAAGTCTGCTTCAATATTAATTTTTTCTTTTATTTCACCTGTACCTAAAATTTTCAATTTTTTTGAATTCTTATTGATTAATTTTAGTTTCTTTAATGTATCTGCATTTAAAATTTCTGATGTTTTAATACTTTTTTTATCAATATATGATTGGATTTTTTCCAGATTTAAAATTGCAATCTCTTCTTTTGAAATTGTGTTAAATCCTCTTTTAGGAAGTCTTCTATATAATGGCATTTGGCCACCTTCAAAACTTTTGATCGCAACACCTGATCTTGATTTTTGACCTTTTATACCTCTACCAGATGTTTTGCCTTTTCCAGACCCTATACCTCTTCCTACTCTAATTTTAGATTTATTAATTTTAACTTTTGTATTTAATGTGGTCATTATCCTCTTTTTTCAATTATCTCTGATATTTTTTTATTTCTAATAGCTGAAATTTGTTTAGGTGAAGTTTGTTTCATAAGAGCTTTCATTGTAGCTCTAATAACGTTGTGTGCATTAGAAGTTCCCATTGATTTAGCAACAATATCCTTAACGCCTAATACTTCACACACAGCTCTAACTGGTCCTCCAGCTATAATACCTGTACCTTTTGAAGCAGCTCTTAAAACAATTCTACCTGAACCATCTTTTGCTTTTACATCATGATGAATAGTTCTTCCCTCTCTCAAAGGTATTTGAATAAGTTTTCTTCTTGCCATTTCATTTGCTTTTTTAATTGCATCAGGAACTTGTTTTGCCTTTGCATGAGCAATACCAATTCTTCCTGCTTGATTACCTACTACAACTAAAGCTGAAAAACCAAATCTTCGACCACCCTTAACAACTTTTGTGATCCTATTGATATGAACAAGTTTTTCTAAGATATCGTCAGTTTTTTTATCTTTATTATTTTCCATAATTAAAATTCCATTCCATTTTTACGTAAAGTCTCAGCAAACACCTTAACTCTTCCATGATATTTATAAATTCCTCTGTCAAAGAAAATTTTTGTAATTTTTTTCTCCTGAGCCTTTTTAGCTAATTTCTCAGCAACAATTTCTGATAATTTAGATTTATTTACTTTCTCTGCTGACTTAATATCTTTTTCAACAGATGAAGCAGATAATAAAGTAATATTCTTTGTGTCATCGATTATTTGAGCAGATATATTTTTTGCAGATCTGAAAATACTTAATCTATATCTATCTTTTGATGCAACTTTTTTAACTTTGTTGCTAACTCTAAATTTTTTTCTAGTGCTCGTATTTATTTTCATTACTTTTTCTTTCCTTCTTTTTTCAACACATATTGACCTTTTTCTCTGATACCTTTTCCTTTGTAAGGTTCAATTTTTCTTAAGGTTTTAATTTTTGAAGCGACTAAACCAACTTGTTGCTTATCTGAACCTGTGATTTTTAAAGTAGTTTGTTTTTCTACTGCAATTTTAATTCCTTCAGGAATATCAAAATCAATATCATGACTATAACCTAATTGTAGATTTAATTGGTTACCTTTTAACGCTGCACGATATCCAACACCTACTAACTCTAGTATCTTCTCATATCCCGTGCTTGAACCAATTACAGCATTATTTATTAAGCTTCTGTTCATACCCCATAATCTTTTTGTATTTTGATCAATTTTTTTTGGTTTTATAGAAATTTCCTTTCCCTCTTTAATGTCCAAGTTAAATATATCTAAATCTATTCCAATTGATTTTTTTCCAAGAGGTCCTTCAATATTCAAATTACTTCCAGCCAATGCTACTTTAACTTTTTCTGGGATAGCTATATTTATTTTACCAATTTTAGACATTAAAATACCTTACAGATTATTTCTCCACCAACTCTTTGTTTTCTTGCATCTAGATCAGTCATTACGCCCTTTGGTGTAGAGATAATTGCAATTCCTAATCCATTGTTAATCTTTGGTAAGCCTTCTGCACTAGAAAAAATTCTTCTTCCGGGTTTTGAAACTCTTTCGAAAGTGCTTATTACTGGACTACCTGAATGATATTTTAACTCTAAAGATAAAACAGCTTTATTATTTTCGCTATTTACTTTGAAATCTTTAATAAAACCCTCATTCTTCAAAATGTCTGCAATTTTTGTTTTAAAATTAGAAGAAGGTAACTCTACTTTTTTATGATTTCTTGCTTGAGCATTTTTTACTCTAGCTATCATATCTCCAATTGGATCACTTAAACTCATATATTCCTTTCTACCAACTCGACTTTACTAATCCTGGTATTTTGCCTTGTAACCCTAACTGTCTCAAAGCAATCCTGGATATTTTTAATTTTCTATATACACCATGTGGTCTGCCTGTAATTTGACATCTATTCATTACTCTAATTTTGGCAGAATTACGTGGTAATTTTGACAGTTTCTGTTGAGCTTTAAATCTTTCTTCAAATGGTAATTTTTTATCCATTACTATTTTCTTTAACTTTTCTCTCTTTTTGTAAAATTTATCAGAAAGTTTAATTCTCTTATTGTTTTTATTTATTGAGCTCAATTTAGCCATATTAATTGTCTCCTTTTTTAATAAATGGAAAATTCATTTTTTCTAAAAGTGCAAAGCTATGCTCTGGATTTTTTGAAGATATAGCTATTGTAATATCTAAACCTCTTACTTTATCAGCTCTATCAAAACTTACTTCGGGGAATATTATATGTTCTTTTATACCAAAAGTATAATTGCCTAATTTATCAAAACCTTTTGGTGACAAGCCTCTGAAGTCTTTAATTCTCGGAAGAGCGATATTTACTAATCTGTCTATAAATTCATACATTTTATTTTTTCTTAAAGTCACTTTCAAACCAGCATTTGAACCTTTTCTTGTTTTAAAATTAGCAACAGACTTCTTAAATTTTGTAATTACCGGTTTTTGACCTGTAATTTTTGCCATATCTTCTTCACAAGATTTTAAAATCTTGCTATCACTTCCATCCAGACCTAATCCCATATTTAAAACAACTTTTTCTATTTTTGGACCCATATACAAATTTTTGAGACCAAATTGATCTTTAAGGGCAGGTTGAATTTCTTTGAAATAAATTTCTTTTAATCTTGGTGCCATAATTATTTCTTAGCCTCTTTTTTTGTAGCTTTTGCTTTATCCTCAACTAGTTTTAAATTAGAAATATGAATAAAGCTCTCCTTGGATACTATTCCACCTTTTTTCTCTTTTGTTGTTTTGACGTGCTTTTTAACCATATTTATATCTTTAACTTTAGCTCTGTTGAGGGATCTATCAATTTCTATAACTTCACCCTCTTTTTTTTTGTCTTTTCCAGTCAGTACAACCACTTTTAAACCTTTTTTAATCATCTATAAAACCTCTGGAGCCAATGAAATAATTTTCATCTGACCTCTTGTTCTTAATTCTCTTGTAACTGGACCAAAAATCCTTGTTCCAACTGGTTCACCTTTATCATCTACTAACACAGCAGCATTATTATCAAATCTTACTTTAGAACCATCATCTCTATGAATACCTTTTTTTACTCTAACAACTACAGCTTTATGAACCGACCCTTTCTTGACTTTACCTTTAGGAATAGCCTCTTTTACTGCAATCACGATTGTATCTCCAATGCTTGCATATCTTCTTTTCGAACCACCCAAAACTTTAATACACTCTATTCTTTTAGCACCGGTATTATCTGCAACTTGTAACTCTGTTTGAACTTGTATCATTACTTTGTGTTCTCCATTACTTCAAATTTCTTATTTTTTGAATAAGGTTTGCTTTCAATTATTGAAACTTTATCTCCATTTTTAAACTTATTATTTTCATCATGTGCATTGTATTTCTTTCTTACTCTAACAACTTTTTTTAAAACTGGGTGAGAGTATTTTCTTTCAACCATTACAGTTATTGTTTTGTTAGGTTTATCGCTTACAACCACACCTGTTAAAATTTTCTTAGGCATTATTTTTTCCTTTTAAAATTGTTTTTAATCTAGCTATTGTTTTCTTAGTCTCACCTATCTTTGCAGGGTTTGTTACCTGAGAATTCATCTTTTGAAATCTAAAGTTAAATAAATCTTTTTTAAACTTATCTATGTTCTTGATTACTTCATCTTTAGTCATTTTTTTAATCTCAGTTTTCTTCATTTACGCAAACCTTTTAATCGTTTTTGTTTTAATTGGTAATTTAGCAGATGCCTTATATAAAGCTTCTTTAGCTATTTGTTCAGAAACTCCATCCACTTCAAATAAGATTCTTCCTGGTTTAACTCTGCATGCATAATATTCAGGTGACCCTTTACCTTTTCCCATTCTAACTTCGATAGGCTTTTTTGAAACAGGAATATTAGGGAATACTCTTGTCCAAACTCTACCTTGTCTTTTCATATGTCTTGTTAAAGCAACCCTAGCAGCTTCAATTTGTTTTCCAGTAATTCTCTCTGGTGATAATGCTTTCAAAGCAAATGCACCATAATTTATAAAGTTTGCTCTAGAAGCAGTTCCATGGATTCTACCTTTGTGCGCTTTTCTCCATTTTGTTCTAACTGGTTGTAACATTATTTGTTTGCCTCTTTTGGTGTTTCTTTGTTTGTTTCTTGACTAAATTCTCTTGCAAATACTTCACCTTTGTAAATCCATACTTTAATTCCAATTATTCCATAAGTTGTTAGCGCTTCAGCTTCAGCATAATCTATGTCTGCTCTTAAAGTGTGAGAAGGTATACTGCCATCTCTTAACCATTCTGTTCTAGCAATTTCATTTCCACCTAATCTACCACTTATTGAAACTTTAATTCCTTTAGCGCCTAATCTTAAACAAGATTGCATTGCTCTCTTCATTGCCCTTCTATATGAAATTCGTTTAACTAATTGTTGAGCAATGTTCTCTGCTACTAGATATGCGTTAGTCTCAGGTTTTTTCACCTCTTTGATATTAAGAGCTACTTCATTAGAAGTTATTTTCGATAAATTATTTTTAATCTTATCAATATCACTTCCCTTTTTACCTATTACAAAACCAGGTCTTGAAGTGTAGATGGTAACATAACATTTGTTTGAAGTTCTCTCGATCATTACTTTCGATACACCAGAATTTATTACATTTTTCTTGATGTATTCTCGGATTTTGAAATCTTCTATTAAATAATTACCAAAATCTTTCTTCTTAGCGTACCATACAGAGTCCCAGCCTCTGTTGACACCAAGTCTAAAACCTACTGGATTAACCTTTTGACCCATGACTCTCCATTTGTTTTGCTTCGCTTAATATAATTGTAACACTAGAATAAGGTTTTAAAATTGATGCTGCACGTCCCTTTGCTCTAGGTCTAAATCTTTTCATCGTAATTTTTTTTCCACAGTAGGCTTCTTTCACTATTAAGTTGTCAATATCATATTGAAAGTTGTTTTCAGCATTAGCAACTGCCGAACTAATTGTTTTTCTAATATCTCTTGTAATTCTTTTTTCAGAAAACTCCAAATCTCTAATAGCAACATCTACTTTTTTTCCAACAATACCTTTAAGTATAGGGTTCAGTTTTCTCACACTTGATCTAATATTGTTGTTAATTGACTTAACAATTTTATTAGTTTTATTTTGTGTTTTCTTTTTTTTGCTCATTTTTACTTTTTAGCCTCTGCTGGTTTCGCTTTTTTATCTGCAGGAGTATGACCAAAGAAAGTTCTTGTAGGTGCGAACTCACCAAGTTTGTGCCCCACCATATCCTCAGAAACAGTAATTGGAATAAATTTCTTACCGTTATAAATTAAAAAGCTAACTCCAACAAAATCAGGAATTATAGTTGATTTTCTTGACCACGTTTTTATAGGAATTTTTTTAGGATCAGCCTTATATTTGTCTACCTTTTTCATGAGGCTTTCTTCAACAAATGGACCTTTCCAAACTGCTCTTGCCATATAATGTTAATCCTTTCTCTTCTTTCTTCTTCTAACAATAAATTTGTCTGTTCTTTTATTGTCTCTTGTTTTTAATCCTTTAGCAGATTGACCTGTTGGTGACACTGGATGTCTTCCTCCAGCCGTTTTACCTTCACCACCTCCGTGTGGGTGATCAACTGGGTTTTTAACTACACCCCTTGTATGAGGTCTTCTACCTAACCATCTTGATCTTCCTGCTTTTCCAATTTTAATATTTTTTTGGTCTGGATTGCTTAAAATTCCAATTGTAGCTAATGCTCTTGAATCTATCTTTCTTACTTCACCTGATGCAAGTTTAATCAAACTATAATTACCATCAATACCACTGATAGTAACTGAAGTTCCTGCTGATCTAGCTAGTTTACCTCCAGCACCTGGTTGAATTTCAACATTATGAATATTTATTCCTACTGGTATATCTTGTAGTGGCATACAATTCCCAACTTTAATTTCTTTTTTAGAACCATTCTCAACAATATCACCAGCTTTAATTTTTTGGGGAGCTAAATAGTATGCGTGCGTGTTGTCTTGAAATTTTACTAGCATTATGTAGCAAGATCTATTTGGATCGTATTCAATTCTTTCAACAGTAGCTGGGATATCAAATTTTTTTCTATAAAAGTCTACATGTCTGTACATTTTTTTATGACCACCAGCCCTATTTATAGAAGTAATTCTTCCATTATTATTTCTGCCTTTCATTGCATTTTTAGGTGAAACTAATGATTTAAAAGGTTTACCTTTCCATAATTCAGATCTATCAACAAGGATTGTACCTCTTGTAGATTTTGTATACGGTTTAAATGTTTTTAATGCCATCTTATATTCCAGTTGTTAGATCAATACTTTGACCTTTTTTCAAAGTTATTATCGCTTTTTTAAAACCAGATACTTTAACTTTTCTTCCTCTAGAAAGTTTTCTTCTGTTTTGCTTATTAATAATGTTAATTTTTGTTACATTAACTTTAAATATTTTTTCAATATTTTTCTTTAAATTAATTTTATTTGCACTTGAAGGTACCTTAAATACAATCTTATTATGCTCAGATAAATTTGTAGATTTTTCAGTTACAACTGGAGATAAGATTTTATCGTATAAGTGTAATTTGCTCATTAACTATATCTCTTTTCTAATTCTTTTACTGAACTTTCCGTAAAAACAATTTTTTTAAATTTTACAACATCAAAAGCACTAAAATGATTTACATCTGTAACTTTGATATTTGGTATATTTCTTACTGATCTTTCAATTTTATCCTTTGAAGATTTGTCTAAAATTATTAATGAATTTGTAATGTCAAATTTTTTTACAATTTGGCTCATTTCCTTAGTTTTTTTAATTTCTGAATTAAAGTCGTTAAAAATTACCAAATTTTTATCTTTATTTTTTTCACTTAATAAAGATGCAATGCTTAATTTTTTTTCACTTTTATTTAATTTTCTTTTTTTATAAGCCAACTCACCCTTAGGTCCATGAGCAACACCACCTCCAACAAAAATTGGAGCTTTTCTTGAAGCGTGTCTTGCATTACCTGTGCCTTTTTGAGCATAAATTTTTGATGTAGGTCCCGATACCTCATTTTGTTGTTTTGTTTTCGCGTGTCGACCTTTGTAATTAGCATTTGTTTTATATAAAACTGCACTTACTAATTTTTTATTAATTTTTGCAGAAAAAACTTTATCTAAAACTTCAATAGAGTCTTTTTTACCGTCCAAACTATGTTTATCTAATTTCATTATTTTTTCTTCTTATCCGGTGTTTTTTTAGCTTCCTCTGCTGCAGCTATTTTTTCAGTAACAGTAAGTTTTTTAATACTTTTAACTGATTTTTTAACTAGTACCTCTGTATTTTTTGAACCAGGAATTGAGCCTTTTAAATAAAGCAACTCATTTTCTAAATCAGTTTTTATTATTTCTATATTTTGCATTGTTCTTAGCTTATCACCCATATGACCAGCCATTTTTTTTCCTTTAAATACTTTACCTGGATCTTGTCTTTGACCTGTAGATCCATGTGACCTATGTGATATCGATACACCGTGTGTAGCTCTTAAACCACCAAAGTTATGTCTTTTCATGGCTCCTGCAAAACCTTTACCGATAGTTTTTGATTTTGTGTCTACAAACTTAATATCTTTAAAAATTTCTAAACCAAATTCATTGCCTTCTTTATAATCCTCAGTTTTTGCTACTCTATATTCTTTTAATTTTTTCTTAGCTTCTGTATTCTTTTTTGCAAAGAACCCCTTCATAGCTTTTGTTAATTTTGAACTTTTAATTTTTCCATATCCAAGTTGAACAGCTTTATAACCTCTCTTTTCTTCTTCAATTACTTGTATAACTCTTGCTTTTTCCACCTTTAATACTGTAACTGGAACAAGTTGACCTGTTTTGTAGAACTCACGGGTCATACCAATTTTTTTACCAATTAAAGCTATTTCAGACATTAAATTTTTATCTCCACATCAACACCTGAGGCTAAATCTAATTTCATTAGAGCTTCAACAGTTTGTGGTGTTGGTTCTATTATATCGATTAATCTTTTATGGGTTCTAGACTCAAATTGTTCTCTGCTTTTCTTGTCTATGTGAGGTGATCTTAGTACAGTGTATCTCTCTATTCTTGTTGGTAATGGAATAGGTCCCTTTATCGTAGCTCCAGTTCTTTTCACAGTATTAACAATTTCTTCTGTAGAAGCGTCTAAGATTTTATTATCATACGCTCTTAGTTTAATTCTGATGTTTTGTTTTTCCATACTAACCAGCTACCTTTTTTGTTACTTCATCTTGTACATTTTGAGGTACTTTTGAATAATGATCAAAGAACATTGAGTATTGTGCTCTTCCTTGTGACATAGATCTCAAATTATTTATATAACCAAACATGTTAGCTAAAGGTACCATCGCAGTAATAACAGTTGCATTACCTCTTTGTTCTTGAGTGCTAATCTGACCTCTTCTGCTATTTAAATCTCCTATGACGTCACCCATGTAATCTTCAGGTGTCACAACTTCTACTCTCATTATTGGTTCTAATAATTTTAGACCACCTTGAGTACATGCTTCTTTGAAACATGATCTGCTTGCTAATTCAAAAGCTAAAACACTTGAATCAACATCGTGGTGTAATCCATCAACAATTGTTACTTTGTAATCAATCATTGGAAATCCTGCTAATATGCCTGAGTCTGAGACTGTCTCTATCCCTTTTTCTACACCAGGAATAAATTCTTTTGGAATAGCTCCACCTTTAATCGCACTTTCCACTAATCTGCCCTTACCAGGTTCTTGTGGTTCTACTAATAGTTTAACTTTAGCAAACTGACCTGCACCACCACTTTGCTTTTTGTGAATATATTCAAACTCAGCTGAGCTCTCAATTGTCTCCCTATACGCAACTTGAGGCGCACCTACATTAGCCTCAACTTTGAATTCTCTTTTCATACGATCAACGATTATATCTAAGTGTAGCTCACCCATACCTTTGATGATTGTTTGTCCCGACTCATCATCTGACGATACTCTGAAAGATGGATCTTCTTTTGCTAATCTTGCTAATGCTTCACCCATTTTTTCTTGGTCACCTTTTGTTTTAGGTTCCACAGCAATTTCAATAACTGGCTCTGGGAACTCCATAGGTTCAAGTAAAACTTGGTTATCTTTGTTACATAATGTATGACCTGTCATTGTATTTTTTAAACCAGCAAGTGAAACAATATCACCAGCATTTGCCTCTTTTATATCTTCTCTAGAATTAGCATGCATTAAAAGCATTCTTCCTACTCTTTCCTCTTTTTCAGAAGATGAGTTATAAACAGCTGTACCTGATTTAATTGTACCTGAGTAAATTCTTATAAATGTTAGAGATCCTACAAAAGGATCATTTGCAACTTTAAATGCTAGTGCAGAAAAAGGAGCGTTGTCATCAAACTTCATTTCAACTTCTTCATCTGAGCCTACTTTTGTTCCTTTAATTGAACCAATATCGACTGGACTTGGTAGATAATTTATTACAGCATCTAATAATGGCTGAACTCCTTTGTTTTTAAAAGCTGATCCAGTCAAAACTGGTACAAAGCTGAAGTTTAAAGTTCCTTTTCTAATACATTTTACTAAATCTTCTTCTTTAATTTCGTCACCATTTAAATAGCTTTCCATCAACTTTTCATCTTGCTCAACAGCCATCTCAACTAATTCAGTTCTATATTTATTTGAAATTTCTTTTAAGTCATCTGGGATTTCCTTGTATTCCCATTCTGCACCTAGAGCTTCGTTTTTCCAAACTTGGGCTTTCATCTTAACTAAATCTACAACACCTGATAAAGAAGCTTCTATTCCTATTGGAACTTGTAAAACTAATGGTTTAGCTCCCAATCTATCTTTAATCATGTCAACACATCTAAAAAAATCAGCGCCAGTTCTATCTAGTTTGTTTACGAAACAAATTCTCGGAACTTTATATTTATCAGCTTGTCTCCAAACTGTTTCTGATTGTGGCTCAACCCCTGCAACACCATCAAAAACTGCAACTGCACCATCTAAAACTTTTAATGATCTCTCAACTTCAATTGTAAAATCTACGTGGCCTGGTGTATCGATAATATTAATTCTATGATCTTGCCAAAAACAAGTTGTTGCTGCTGAAGTAATAGTTATACCTCTTTCTTGTTCTTGCTCCATCCAATCCATAGTTGCAGCACCATCATGCACTTCTCCAATTTTATGACTTTTACCTGTATAGTATAAAATTCTTTCAGTAGTAGTAGTTTTACCAGCATCTATGTGAGCCATGATACCTATGTTTCTATATTTATCTAATGTATGTGTTCTAGCCATTTAATTACCACCTAAAATGCGCAAAAGCCTTATTTGACTCTGCCATTTTATGAACATCCTCTCTTTTTTTAACTGCTGCACCTCTGTTTTCGTATGCATCATATAATTCATTAAAAATTTTATCAGACATATGTTTGTCTTTTCTTTTTCTTGCTGAATCCACTAACCATCTAATAGCTAAAGCTTGTGCTCTTTTGCTTTTTACCTCAACAGGAACTTGGTAAGTAGCACCACCAACTCTTCTAGATCTTACTTCAACAGTTGGTTTAATGTTATTGATTGCTTCGTTAAAAACATTGATTGGTTCTTCTTTTGATTTTGTTTTAATCTTATCGATCGCATCATACACGATTTTCTCAGCAACTCCTCTTTTACCATCATACATTATATTGTTTATTAATTTAGGTATTACTGTTGAATTGAACTTTGGATCTGGAACTATATTTTTTTTTGGCTGAGTTTTTTTTCTAGACATCTTTTTTATTTACCTTTTTTTGTTCCGTATAAAGATCTTCTTTTTTTTCTATTAGCAACACCTTGCGTATCAAGGTTTCCTCTTAAAATATGATATCTAACACCCGGTAAATCTTTTACTCTTCCGCCTCTAATTAAAACTACAGAGTGTTCTTGTAAATTATGTCCTTCACCAGGAATATAAGCTGTTACTTCAAATCCATTAGATAATCTTACTCTAGCGACTTTTCTTAAAGCTGAGTTAGGTTTTTTTGGTGTTGTTGTGTAAACTTTAACACAAACACCTCTTTTAAGAGGTTGCTTTTGTAAAGCTGGAACTTTATTCCTGTTAACTTGTTTAACTCTTTTTTTTCTTAACAACTGATTAATCGTTGGCATAAAATTTTAATAATTAATTATATTTTTGAATGAAATAACTGACAGGTTATTTGTGGCAGCGTTTAGTACCTAAGTTAGCACTACATTCCAACCAAAAACATCGCCAAAATACTTATTAATCGCGCTTTGTCAAACTAAAACTAAAAAAAAAATTAGTAATTTCTATTGATTTGCTTGGTTTTCTGAAGCTTCAGTTTCAGCAGGCTCTAATTTGTCTTGTTCAGATAAAAACTTATTATCATCGTCTAAAGCCTTATTATTCCATCTATTTTTGATATTTCCTGTACCAGCTGGAACTAGTCTACCCACAATAACATTTTCTTTTAAACCATTAAGAGGGTCAACTTTACCTTTGATTGCTGCATCAGTTAAAACTCTTGTTGTTTCTTGGAATGAAGCTGCTGAAATAAACGATTCAGTTTGTAATGAAGCTTTTGTAATACCCATTAGAACTCTTTCACCTTCAGCAGGCGTTTTTCCATCTGTTTTAAGTTTTTCGTTGGTATTTTCAAACTTAATTCTATCAACTACTTCACCTGGTAAGTAAGAAGAGTCTCCTGAGAATTTAACTTCAACTTTTTTCAACATTTGTCTTAAGATTGTTTCAATATGCTTATCATTAATTACAACACCTTGTAATCTATAAACTTCTTGTACTTGATTAACAAAATATTCAGTTAAATCTTTAATTCCTTTAATTCTTAAGATGTCATGAGGTAATGGCACTCCATCCAGTAAATGCTCACCTTTTTGAATTTTTTCACCTTGGTTGAAATTAATATGTTTGCCTTTTGGTATTAAGTAGTTTGATGGTTCTGAGCCATCTTCAGGAACAATTGATACTCTTTGTTTTCCTCTAACCTCTTTACCAAAAACAACTTGGCCATCATTCTCTGCAATGATTGCACTATCTTTAGCTTTTCTTGCTTCAAACAATTCAGCTACTCTTGGTAATCCTCCAGTAATATCTTTTGTTTTTGTTGTTTCTTTCGGTAATCTTGCAATTACGTCACCTGCAGAAACTTTTTGTCCATCTTTTACTGATAAAATAGAATCTGGTACTAAATAATATCTAGCTTCATTATCATCTGCTTTTTTAATTATATTACCTTTCTCATCTCTTAATGTAATTCTTGGTTTTAAATCAGTGCTTTTAGATTGTGATCTCCAATCAATTACAGATTTAGAAGAAATACCAGTTGCATCGTCAGTAGTTTCTTGAATTGAAACTCCGTCAATTAAATCTACAAAAGTTGCATTACCACTTTTTTCAGCAATCACTGGTGTAGTATATGGATCCCACTCACAAATTTTTGTGTTTGCTTTGATTTTATCGCCATTTTTAAAAAATAGTTTTGAACCATAAGCAACTTTATAAACTGCTATCTGTACACCATTATCATCTTCAATGGATAACTGAGTGTTTCTACCCATAACTATTAAATTCTTTTTTGAATCTTCAAGTATATTAGAGTTAATTATTTTTAAAGTACCATCATTTTTAGATATAATTTGAGAATCTTGTTTTACAGAAGCTGTTCCACCAACGTGGAAAGTTCTCATTGTTAACTGAGTTCCTGGTTCACCAATTGATTGAGCAGAAATCATACCTATAGCCTCACCTACATGAACAATTTTCCCTCTAGATAAATCTCTTCCATAACATGTGGCGCATACACCTTCTTTGGAACTACAAGTCATTACAGAATAAACCTTAATAGCTTTAATACCCGCTGCATCTATTTGATCACAAGATGCTTCATCAATCATTGAAGATTTTTTTATTAATACATCACCAGTTAAAGGATGTTTCACATCCTGAGCTGTAACTCTTCCTAGAGATCTTTCTGATAAACTAACTACAACATTACCACCTTCTAAAATTTCTGAAATTTCTATAAATCCAGGGTCATCACACTGAACTTTAGTTACTGTTAAATCTTGTGCTACGTCACAAAGTCTTCTTGTAAGATAACCAGAGCTTGCTGTTTTCAAAGCTGTATCTGCAAGTCCTTTTCTTGCTCCGTGGGTTGAATTGAAATATTCAAGTGCCGTTAAACCTTCTTTAAAGTTTGAAGTAATCGGACTTTCAATAATTTCTCCAGACGGTTTTGCAATTAGACCTCTCATACCAGCTAATTGCTTCATCTGCGCAGCAGAACCTCTTGCACCACTATCTGCCATCATAAATACTGAATTGATTTTTAATCCTTCATCTGTTTTTTCAGTTGCAGAAATTCCTTTCATCATTTCAGCAGCAACGCTATCAGTACATTTTGACCAAGCATCTACAACTTTATTATATTTTTCACCTCTGGTAATTAATCCTTCTGAATACTGATTTTCATACTCAGCTATTAACTTTTTAGTATCATCTATAAGTTTTGTTTTACTTTCTGGGATTACTAGATCATCTTTTCCAAATGATATACCTGCTTTAAATGCGTGTTTAAAACCTAAATCTTTTAATTTGTCACAAAATATAACAGTTGTTTTTTGACCACAGAATCTGAATACTATATCAATTATCTCTGAAACTGTTTTTTTAGGAAGTAATCTATCCACTAATGAAAATTTAATATTATGATTTTTAGGAAGTAAATTAGCTAATAAAAATCTTCCAGCAGTAGATGTATATTTCTCATATTTTTTATTTCCTTTATCATCAACAGTTTCAAATCTTGATATAATAGTACTATGAACTTTTATCTGTCCTGATGATAGTGCAAACTCAATCTGGTCTGAGTCTGTAAAGTATCCAATTGGTTTATCTGAAATTGGTTCTTGAGATAGATAATATATTCCTAAAATCATATCCTGACTCGGAACAATTATAGGTTTTCCATTAGAAGGAGATAAAATATTATTTGTTGATAACATTAAAATTCTAGCTTCAAGCTGTGCTTCTAAACTTAAAGGAACATGCACTGCCATTTGGTCACCATCAAAGTCAGCGTTGAATGCTGCGCATGTTAAAGGATGTAATTCGATTGCATCTCCTTCAATAAGTTTTGGTTCAAACGCTTGAACTCCAAGTCTATGAAGTGTAGGTGCTCTATTTAATAATACCGGATGTTCTCTCACGATTAATTCGAGAGCATCCCAAACAGCATTAGTCTCTTTTTCAACTAATTTTTTTGCTTGTTTAATAGTAGAAGCTAAACCTAATTTATTTAATCTTGCATATAAAAAAGGTTTAAAAAGTTCTAATGCCATCTTTTTCGGCAAACCACACTCATGTAATTTTAAATCTGGACCAACAACGATTACCGATCTACCAGAGTAATCAACTCTCTTACCTAGTAAATTTTGTCTAAATCTACCTTGTTTACCTTTAAGCATTTCAGCTAAAGATTTAAGTGGTCTTTTTCCAGTTCCTGTAATTACTCTTCCTCTTCTACCGTTATCAAATAATGCATCCACAGATTCCTGGAGCATTCTCTTTTCATTTCTTACAATTATATCTGGAGCTTTAAGGTCCATTAATCTTTTTAAACGATTATTTCTGTTGATTACTCTTCTATAAAGATCATTTAAATCAGATGTTGCAAATCTTCCTCCGTCTAATGGAACAAGTGGTCTTAGTTCTGGTGGAATAACTGGAACCACGGTCATAATCATCCACTCTGGTTTTTGACCTGTTTCGATAAAAGACTCAATAAGTTTTAATCTTTTTATAGCTCTTTCTTCATTAACCTTTGATTTTGTTTCTTTAATATAATTTACAAGATTTTTTCTCTCTAGCTCCAAGTCTAAACCTTTCAACATTTCAAGAACAGCTTCAGCTCCAATACCAGCTGTAAACGCTTCTTCACCAAACTCATCTTGATACTTGGCAAGTTCTTCTTCATTCAAAAGTTGATTTTTTTGTAAACCAGTTAAACCAGGTTCTATTACGATAAAATTTTCAAAATATAATACTCTTTCAATCTCTTTCAACTTCATGTCAACAGCTAGAGCTATTCTGCTTGGTAGAGATTTTAAAAACCAAATATGAGCAACTGGTGTTGCTAAATTAATGTGTCCCATTCTTTCTCTTCTCACATTTGATTTGGTTACTTCAACACCACACTTTTCACATATAATTCCTCTGAATTTCATTCGTTTGTATTTTCCACACAAACACTCATAATCTTTTATAGGGCCAAAAATTCTTGCACAAAATAAACCATCTTTCTCTGGTCTAAAAGTTCTATAATTTATTGTTTCAGGTTTTTTAATTTCACCATAAGTCCAAGATTTAATCTTCTCCGGGCTAGCAAGAGTAATCTTAATGCTATTAAAATTTTGAGCTTCAGAAACTTCTGAATTTTTAAATAAATCTGTTAATTCTTTTTTCATTAATTTAACTCCACATTAAGCGCTAAAGATTTAATTTCTTTTACTAAAACGTTGAAAGATTCTGGAATACCAGATTCAAAATTTTCTTCTCCTTTAACAATTGTTTCATAAACTTTAACTCTTCCTGCTACATCGTCAGATTTTACAGTTAATATTTCTTGAAGTGTATAAGAAGCTCCATATGCTTCTAGAGCCCATACTTCCATTTCACCAAATCTTTGGCCACCAAGTTGAGCTTTACCACCCAAAGGCTGTTGGGTAACCAAACTATAAGGTCCTGTTGATCTTGCGTGTATCTTATCTTCTACTAAATGGTGTAGTTTAAGCATGTAAATTATTCCAACAGTTACAGGTCTATCAAACATTTCACCAGTTCTACCATCCCATAAATAAGTTTGTCCTGAACCAGGTAAGTTTGCTAGTTCTAACATTTCAGTAACATTCTTTTCTTTAGCGCCATCAAACACTGGTGTTGAAATTGCAATTCCATTTTGAAGATTTTCACATAAATCTTTAAATTCAGTTTTATTAAGCTTTTCAACTTTTTCATCATAAGCTTCATCACCATAAACGGATTTTAAGAATTTTGAAATTTTTTCAGTTTTCTCTATTTTTTTCTGATTTTCATTAATCAGTTTTTTTATTTCTTCACCAAATTCTTTACAAGCCCAGCCTAAGTGAGTTTCTAGTATTTGACCTACATTCATCCTACTAGGAACTCCAAGTGGATTTAGCACTATATCAACTGGTCTTCCATCTTCTCTGTAAGGCATATCCTCAACAGGAACAATCTTACTAACAACACCTTTGTTACCATGTCTTCCAGACATTTTATCACCTGGTCTCAATCTTCTTTTAATAGCAACAAAAACTTTAACCATTTTCATCACACTTGGTAATAAATCGTCACCACTTCTAATTTTTAATACTTTGTCCTCAAATCTCTCAGTAATATCTTGTTTGGCACTTGTGTATTGATCTTTTAACTGAGCTAAAGTTGCTTCATCGTGAACATTTCCAACACTAATTTTAAATATATCGTTAATATTTAAACCATTAATTAAATCTGCATTAAGCTCAGTACCTTCATTAATATCTTTAACTTTTTTATTTAATTTAGAGCCTGATAAAATTTGAGCAGCTCTTTGTTTAATACTTCTTTCTAAAATTTCTTCCTCAACAATTTTATCTTGTTGTACTTGCTCGATCTCTGCTCTTTCAATTGTTATTGATCTTTCATCTTTTTCAATACCATGTCTATTAAATACTCTAACATCAACAACAGTTCCACTGCTTCCTCTAGACATTCTTAAAGAAGTATCAGTTACATCAATCGCTTTTTCACCAAATATAGATCTTAAAAGTTTTTCTTCTGGGCCAGAAGCTGAGTCGCCTTTTGGAGTTACTTTTCCAACTAATATATCGCCTGCATTTACTTCTGCACCGATGTAGACTATTCCAGATTCATCTAAATTTTTAAGTGCATCTTCATTAACGTTAGGAATATCTCTTGTAATTTCTTCTTCACCAAGTTTTGTATCTCTTGCCATAATTTCATATTCAACAATGTGAACTGAAGTAAAAACATCATCTGTTACACATCTTTCAGAAATTAAAATAGAGTCTTCAAAGTTGTAACCTTGCCACGGCATGAAAGCTACAGTTACGTTTTTACCAAGAGCCAATTCACCTAATCTAGTTGAAGGTCCATCAGCAATAATATCTCCTGATTTAACTTTATCCCCAACTCTAACTAAAGGTCTTTGATTAATACATGTATTTTGATTTGATCTTTTAAATTTTTGAAGATTATAAATATCTACTCCAGATTTACTAAAGTCAGTTTCTTCTGTTGCTTTAATTACAATTCTTTTACCATCAATCTTATCTACAATTCCATCTCTTCTAGCAACAATAGTTACCCCAGAATCTAATGCAACATCACTTTCAATACCTGTACCAACTAAAGGTGACTCAGGTTTTAATAAAGGTACTGCTTGTCTCATCATGTTTGAACCCATAAGAGCTCTGTTGGCATCATCATTTTCCAAAAATGGGATTAACGAAGCTGCAACTGAAACTAACTGTTTAGGTGAGACATCGATGTAATCAATAGTATCTGGTTTAGCCAATAGAAAGTTTAAGTTTTGTCTGCAAGACACAAGTTCCTCAATAATTTTTCCATTTTTGTCTAACTTTGTGTTTGCTTGAGCAATTGTATATTTAGTTTCTTCCATTGCAGATAAGTATTCCACTTTATCTTGCACCACGCCGTCTTTAACTCTTTTGTAAGGGCTTTCTATAAAACCATACTTATTAATTTTAGCATAAGTAGATAAACTGTTAATTAATCCAATGTTTGGTCCTTCTGGAGTTTCGATTGGACATATTCTTCCGTAATGAGTTGGGTGAACGTCCCTAACTTCAAAACCAGCTCTTTCTCTTGTAAGACCACCCGGTCCTAAAGCAGAAACTCTTCTTTTGTGTGTAATCTCTGATAATGGATTAGTTTGATCCATGAACTGGGATAATTGAGAACTTGCAAAGAAATCTTTTAAAGAAACAGTTAGTGGTTTAGCGTTTATTAAGTCTTGTGGCATTGCAGACTCGACATCGAGAGTAGTCATTTTTTCTTTAATTGCTCTCTCCATTCTATAAACACCAATTCTTGCTTGATTTTCAACTAATTCACCGACCGATCTAACTCTCCTATTTCCTAGATGATCAATATCATCAACGTCATCTTTACCATCTCTTAAATCTAGCATTTTATGAATTATCGAAATGATATCATCATTTCTTAAAATAGTTATTTTATCAGAGCAATCTAAGTTTAATCTTGAATTCATTTTTACTCTTCCAACATCAGATAAATCATACCTATCTGAACTAAAGAATAGATTGTTAAAAATTTGAGTAGCTATTTCAATTGTAGGTGGCTCACCTGGTCTTAACATTTTATAGATTTCAGTAATAGCTTCATCTTTAGTATTATTTTTATCGTTTAAGATTGTTGTTAATAAGTATGGACCTTTATTAATCGCATTTGTTGTGGATATTTTAATTGTATGAATATTAGCTTCTAAAATTTTTTCTATAATCGTATCATTTAATTCAGTACCAATTTTAAAAGTGCCCTCTTCTTCTTCACTTACCTTAATATCAGTGTGTAAAAATTTTCCAAACAAAGACTCTTTAGATACAAATATGTCTTTTAAACCTTCGTTTGCTAATTTTTTTGCATTTAAAAAATTAATTTTATCACCAGGTTTAATGACTACCTTGCCAGTTTTTGCATCAATTACTTCTTCTGAAAAATTTTTAGCTTTATAATTTTCTGGATTAAACTTTGTTTTCCATTTAGATGTTTTTGCATCATAAACATAATTTTCACTTTCATAAAATTCATTAGCAATCTCTGATTTTGTATAACCAAGAGCTAATAATAATGTGGAGGCTAGAATTTTCTTTTTTCTATCTATTTTAAAGTATAAGAAATCTTTCACATCAAATTCAAAGTCTAACCACGAACCTCTATTAGGAATAACTCTGCAGTTAAATAACAATTTACCACTTGCATGAGTTTTTCCTTTATCATGATCAAAGAATACACCTGGACTTCTGTGCATTTGGTTAACTACAACTCTTTGAACTCCATTTGTAATAAATGTTCCACTATTAGTCATCATTGGAACATCGCCCATATAAACTTCTTGTTCTTTTGCAGATAAAATATCTTTAGTATTATTTTCTTGATCTATTTCATAAACAACTAGTCTAAGAGTACATTTTAAAGCTGATGAATATGTAAGGCCTCTTGCTATACATTCTTCAACATCAAATTTTGGTTTCTCTAATCTATAAGAAACATATTCTAAAGTTGCTTTGTCGTTTAAATCTTCAATTGGAAAAATGCTTTTAAAAACTCTATCAAAACCTTTTGTTAAATCACCTGCATCTTCTTTGAAATCAGTTAATTCTTTGTAAGAATTTTTTTGAACTTCAATAAGGTTAGGAATTGATAATCCCTCTTTTAATTTTCCGAAACTTTTTCTAATGTTTTTCTTTTCAGTAAAAGATAATTGCATTTATATCCTACGATGCTGGTTATAAATAAACAGCACCTAAATAATTCCTTGTTAATTTACTTAAGTTCTACTTTAGCGCCTGCTGCTTCTAACTTAGCTTTAATTTCTTCAGCTTCTTTTTTTGGAACACCAGATTTAACTTCTTTTGGTGCGCCTTCAACTAAGTCTTTAGCTTCTTTTAATCCTAAAGAAGTTGCTGCTCTTACTTCTTTAATTACATTAATTTTTTTATCACCTGCTGAAACTAACATGATAGTAAAATCATCTTTATCTTCAGCTGGAGCTGCTCCACCGGCTGCTGCTGGTGCAGCTGCTGCCATAGGTGTTACACCCCATTTTTCCTCAAGTTGTTTTGATAACTCAGCAGCTTCAGCAACTGTCAAGTTTGATAAATCTTCAATAATTTTGTTTAGGTCTGGCATAATTCACTCTTTGGTTATTTTTCAGAATTTTCTGCCGACAAATTACCCATTTTTTCTGATCTTGCAAGTAAAATACTTACTAATTTTGATGCCGGAGCATTTAAAATACCGACAATATTCGCTCTTGCTTCATCTAAAGTAGGTAAAGTGGCTACATTTTGAACACCTGCCTGGTCCAAAACCTCATTTTCCATGATTCCACCGATCAACTTCAGATTCTCATTATTTTTGGCAAATTTTGATAAAATTCTCGCTGAAATAATAGCATCCTCACCAAAAGCCACCGCTGTAGGACCAGTGAATAAATCAGCTAAATCTTTACATCTTGTTTTTTCAAGTGCTAATTTTGTAATTCTATTTTTTGTGATTTTAAAAATTATTCCATGCTCTCTCATCTTGGCTCTAAGTTCATCTATTTGAGGCATTGTTAATCCTTGATAATGAGTAACCATTACAGCTTTACTGTTTTCAAACTGTTTCGACATTTCATCGATATAAACTTTCTTTTGTTCTTTGGTCATCATAGTCTTATATTACCTTATTCAATTTTAATTTATAAGAAACACCCATTGAAGATGTTATAAAAGCTGATTTTATTAAATCACCTTTAAGAGTGTTGTTTGATTTTTCTTTTTCTAGAGCTTCTAAAATTGCATTATAGTTTTTGATTAATTTATCATCTTCAAATGATTTTTTTCCAATACTAACACCAATGTTACCGTCTTTATCATTTCTTATTTCAGCTTGACCAGACTTTGCATCTTTAATAGCAGTTTTTAAATCTTCAGTCACTGAACCTAATTTAGGATTTGGCATTAAGCCTTTTGGTCCTAAAACTTTTCCTAATTTTGATAATTTTATCATCATTGCTGGAGTGCAAATTAATTTTTCAAAATTGATTTCACCAGCTTTAATCTTATCTATAAAATCATCACCACCTACAATATCTGCACCAGCTTCTTTTGCATCATTAGATTTAGCATCTTCACAAACCACTGCAACTTTAACATCTTTACCTGTTCCACCTGGTAAGTTTACTACAGTTCTAATATTTACTTCACTTTTTTTTTGCTTATTGTTGATTTGAAAACTTAAATCAACCGACTCATCAAACTTTGTAGTACAATTTTTTTTAACCTCAGGTAATAACTTCTCAATTAAGTCTGCGTTTAACTCTGAAGTATTGTCAGGTAATTTTTTATATCTTTTTGATGGCATTACTCTTTTACCTCAATTCCCATTGATCTTGCAGAACCTGCAATAATTTTAACAGCTTGTTCTAAATCTAAAGCATTTAAATCTTTCATTTTTTGGTTTGCAATTTCTTCAACTTGTTTTTTTGTAAGAGTTGCAACTACATTTCTACCAGGCTCTTTAGATCCACTTTTAAGCTTAGCTGCCTCTCTAATAAAAAAAGAAGCTGGAGGTGATTTAATTTTAAAATCAAATTTTTTATCTTTGTAAACTGTAATCTCAACAGGAATAGGTTTACCTGCCATAGATTTTGTTTTGTCATTGAATGCTTTACAAAATTCCATAATGTTAACACCACGTTGACCTAACGCAGGACCAACAGGCGGAGCTGGGTTAGCTTGACCACCTTTAATTTGTAATTTTATAAATCCACTAATTTCTTTTGCCATTAACTTACCTTTTCCACTTGGTTATATTCTAAATCAACCGGTGTAGGACGACCAAATATAGAAACTGAGACCTTAAGTCTAGACTTTTCTTCATCTATTTCTTCAACCATTCCACTAAATGAAGCAAATGGTCCGTCCACTACCTGAACTTTTTCACCAACGCTGTACTCTATACCAGATTTTGGCTGAGCTACACCATCTTTTATTTGGCCTAAAATTTTCTCAATTTCTTTATCAGAAACTGGTACAGGCATGCCTTTAGAGCCTAAAAAACCACTCACTCTCTTTATATTCTTTATCATGTGATAAATGCTATTATCCATTTCACTCTTTATTAATACATAACCAGGAAAATACTTCTTCTTTCTTTGTATTCTCTTTCCCCTTTTGACTTCTGTTACATCATGAGTAGGAACAACAATTTCATCAAATTTATCTGAGATTTTAGCTTTTTCAGCTTCCTCTCTTATTAAACCTGCAACTTTATTTTCAAAACTAGAGTGTGATTGAACAATATACCAATTTTTCATTAAATACTCACTTTCAATAGCAATTCTAAGAAAAATTTAAGAACTTGATCAATTAATAAAAAAAATAAAGACATCACAACAGCCATAGCAAACACCATAAGTGCACCTTGAACTGTTTCTTTGCCAGTAGGCCAAGTAACCTTAAAAGCTTCTTGTTTTACTTCCTGTAAAAATTTAATTGGGTTCTTCATTTTTTATTTAGCTCTAATTGGCAGGAGCGGAGGGACTCGAACCCTCAGCCTCCGGTTTTGGAGACCGGCGCTCTACCAATTGAGCTACACTCCTATTTATAGAGCTTACTCTATAATTTTTGTTACTACACCAGCTCCAACAGTTCTTCCACCTTCTCTAATTGCAAAATTTAATTTTTCAGCCATTGCAATCGGTGTAATCAACTTAACTGTGAACTTAGCATCGTCACCAGGCATAACCATTTCTGTACCAGCTGGTAATTCTACTTCACCAGTCACGTCAGTAGTTCTGAAATAGAACTGTGGTCTGTACTTAGTGAAGAAAGGAGTGTGTCTTCCACCCTCCTCTTTTTTAAGCACATAAGCCTGAGCTTCAAATTTAGTATGTGGAGTAATTGATCCTGGTTTACAAAGAACTTGACCTCTTTCAACGTCTGTTCTTTCAACACCTCTTAATAATACTCCAATGTTATCTCCAGCTTCACCTGAGTCTAAAAGTTTTCTAAACATTTCTACTCCAGTACAAACTGATTTTTTAGTTTCTCTTATTCCAACTATTTCAATTTCTTCACCAGTTTTAATTACACCAGATTCAACTCTTCCAGTTACAACTGTTCCTCTTCCAGAAATTGAAAATACATCTTCAACCGGCATCAAAAACTCTTTATCTTTTGGTCTGTCAGGTTGTGGAATAAATTCATCAACATTTTTCATTAACTCTAAAATTGAATTTTTTCCAATTTCATCATCTCTTCCTTCAACTGCTGCAAGTGCTGAACCTTTAGCAATTGGAGTTTTGTCTCCTGGAAATTTGTATGATGTTAATAATTCTTTAATTTCTTCCTCAACAAGTTCGATCATTTCTTTATCGTCAACTTGATCAACTTTGTTTAAGTAAACACAAATTGCAGGTACACCAACTTGTCTTGCTAATAGAATGTGTTCTCTAGTTTGAGGCATTGGACCATCTGCAGCGTTAACTACTAAGATTGCTCCATCCATTTGTGCAGCACCAGTAATCATGTTTTTTACATAGTCCGCGTGACCTGGGCAGTCTACGTGTGCATAGTGTCTTTTTTCTGTTTCATATTCAACGTGAGCAGTTGAAATTGTAATTCCTCTTTCCTTTTCTTCAGGTGCTTTATCGATTTCATCATAAGCAACTGATTTTGCTCCACCCTGTTCTGCTAAAACTTTTGTGATTGCAGCTGTTAAAGTTGTTTTACCATGGTCGACATGTCCAATAGTACCAATATTACAGTGGGGTTTATTTCTTACAAACTTTTCCTTTGACATTACTTTATTACCTCAGTTTATTTTTTTTATAATTTTCATTTCTTGGAGCGGGTAAAGGGAATCGAACCCTTACATCCAGCTTGGAAGGCTAGCGTTCTACCATTGAACTACACCCGCACAACCCCAAGAGTAACACTCCATGTTATTCAAAAAAAATTGAATGGTGGAGGGGGAAAGATTCGAACTTTCGAAGACCGAAGTCAACGGGTTTACAGCCCGCCCCATTTGACCGCTCTGGAACCCCTCCTTTAATTTGGGGAAGTGTCCCCTTGTTCAATAAGCTTCAAATAACAGCCGTTTTATATATTTTATTTGTATAATTGCAACACGAGATTTGATATTTAATATAATCATAAGACGTTAAAAAACCTTATAAAATATGAATAAATCAACCTTTTTTATTGTTGGGCAACATCCTGTAATTGAGGCTTTAAAAAATCCAAAAAGAAAGGTGCTAAAACTGTTTCTTACTGAGGAAAGCAAGAAAAACATACATAGAAAAAGTCCAAGAAAAAACCTATTAGAAGATGTTAAAGTTTATTTTAAGACTAAAAAAGAACTAGACAAATATTCAACAAAAGAAAATATTCAGCATCAAGGCTATGTTGCTGAAATTGAAAAATTAGATCAACCTGTTTTAAAAGAATACATTAAAAATAAACAAAATTTAACATTAGCTTGTTTAGATGGTGTTACTGATCCAAGAAATATTGGATCAATTATAAGAAGTGCAGCTGCATTTAATATAGATGGACTTATAGTAAAAGAAAGACATTTTCCAAGTGAAAGCAAATTAATGTTTAAAGCTGCAAGTGGATGTATTGAATATCTAAATATTTTTGAAGTATCAAATATAAATTCAACTTTAAAAAATTTAAAAGATAAAAATTTTTGGATTTATGGATTTGATAGTGAAGCCAAGAAAAATTTTTCAGACATAAAATGGGAAGGGAATAACATTTTAGTTTTTGGATCTGAGGGTGAAGGTATGCACAAACATACATCTAAATATGCTGATTTTCATGTAAAGATTGAGATGAATGAACAGATAGAAAGCTTAAATATATCAAATAGTGCAGCAATCGTATTTCATCACTTAAGTTATATAAAAAAAAATCTTGATTAATTTAGAAAATAGTTAATATTGCGCCTATGCCCTTGTAGCTCAGTTGGTAGAGCAATTGATTTGTAATCAATAGGTCCGCGGTTCGAATCCGTGCGGGGGCACCACTTCACTTACTTTTTGATTAAAATTATTTTTGCAAAAGCTACTCTTACGACAATAAGTGTTGTCAGATTGTTGTCAGTTTATTGTCAAATCAAGTGGACTTTTAATTTTGATATTCTGAATAAAAAGCTTTCTCAGAAGATTGTTTTATAATTTTTTCTATATCTGAAATAGTTAACCAACAATCAATATATACAGTTCCCTCTGTTACTAAACTAGTTAATTGATTTTGGGATATTCTTGATCTTGACGCTGTAACTAATTTTAAATTATTTGAATTTGTAAATGACTTTAGCACTGATGATTTTATTCCAAAATTAAAACCTTCAATTCCCTCTTTTTCAATTTTTGCAACTGCAACACCAATTACATTTCCACCTTTATCAATAATTGGTCCCCCGCTATTACCTTTGTTGAGGGCTGCATCAGTTTGAAATTCTGAAAAATTATTTCCCATGCCAGAAAGTGATGTCACACTTCCTTTTGTAGTTTTGATACCAGTACTAACTTTATTACCTAAAGGATAACCGGCTATAACAACATCATCCATTAATTTTGGATCCTGTTTTGAAATTCTATAAAATTTCTTAGGTCTGATATCTGATTTTAAAATAGCTAGATCATTTCTTTCATCATAAGCTATTACATCTACTTCAATATATTTTCCTTGTTGAGAAATTGTAACATTTCTACATCCAACAATCACATGATCGTTAGTTATAATATGACCATTATTACTTACAAAGAAACCTGTACCTGATGAAGCTGGAACTAAAGTATTTTTATCTGCTGTAGATTGAGAATTATTTGATTTTGGTTTTTTTTTCTTTTTTACAGTTTGCGTTGGTTTTTTATATCTTTCACCAGTATCACTAGCAACATACCAGCCTCCATCTCTCTCAGCAAAAGTTAAAAATTTATAATTATTAGTGTACTTGTCTTTCCATTTGTTGGCCTCATCATAGCCAACATGTCTTTTATTAATTTGTTTTAATGCACAGTATTTACCAGGATTAAAATGCTCACAAGTTCTAAATGCAGCATAGATTGCATACTCAACTGATTTTTGACCAGTACCAATACCAAAACCATTATCTGGTGTTGTAACTAATGCACTATTTTTATTTCCCACATGAACTGAGTAATGTTCTGCAGGAGTATAACATCCTGTTAATAAGATCAGAAAAAAAAATACTAATATTTTTTTCATACAAAACCTTATCATTGTTGTCAGATTGTTGCCAAGTTTAAAATATTTAAAAATTATTGTTGCAAACAAATGATTACTTAAACTTTAGCAATTGATTTGTAATCAATAGGTCCGCGGTTCGAATCCGTGCGGGGGCACCATCAAAATATCAAAGATAATAATAAAAACATTCCTATTAATTTTAAAGTCATACTGGTTACACCACCTTGAACTAACCATACTGAAAATTTAATCCAAAAATTTTTCATATTTAGAAATACATACGAAACAACCAATTAACCGATATGCATGAAGCTGCAATAACAATTAGATATAGTCCTATGTAGTCTATGGGTTTCATTTAAAAATTGTTTTCTTGCTTTATCTTAATTTTAACTAATATTTTGAGAAACTGCTAAAAGATTTCTCTTTTGATTTGTTCAATTTTAATTTTTTTTTCTAAACTTCTATTATGATTATAAAGTAAATTAAACTTTATCTTTGAGTTTGTTTTAATTGATATCATTTTTGCATTTCTCACTTCAATGTTATCAGCAACAGAACTGATTGGTCTTTTAATTGGATTTAAATTTTTAATAGTTATTTTTGTTTTATCACTTACAACTTTTCCCTTCCATCTTCTGGGTATAAAGGGGCTTATAGGAGATATAGAAAGTTTTTTTGAATTTAAACTTAGTATTGGTCCATGAACTGAAAGATTATAAGCTGTACTTCCTGCGGGTGTTGATACCAGCACTCCATCTGAAACTAATTTTTTAATAATATCTTTTGATCCATTTTTGATTGAAATATATGCTGCCTGTCTACTCTGTCTTAAAATAGAAACTTCGTTAATTGCTAAATGTTTTTTAGTTTGATTTGTTTTGTTTTTGACTGTCATTTCTAATGGTGAAATTGTAATCAATTTAGGATTTGAAATGTTTCTTATGAAATTTTTTGATGAAAATTTATTCATCAAGAATCCATAATTTCCTGAATTTACACCGTAAAAATGTTTATTTGAATTTTTGTTTTTTTTTAAGGTTTGCAACATAAAACCGTCACCACCTATAACAATTACAAAATTTTTTTTATAAAATTTATTTCTATTAATTAAATTTAAGACAGTTTTTTTTAAGATTAATGATTTCTTATTTTTGTCAGAAATTATTAACTGTTTGCTCATTTTAAGTGGTGCCCTCGGCCAGACTCGAACTGGCACTCCGCAAGCGGCAAGGATTTTAAGTCCTTTGTGTCTACCAATTTCACCACGAGGGCATTAAAGCTTTTTTTAGATATTTTTTATCAAGATTGCAATCTTTATATCCGCGTTTAACAATATTTAAATATCTTTCAGTTGGATATCTAAATAAAGTTTTTTTCACCATTGTATAAGTCATCACTTTTTTTCCATAATGATAAAAATAATGTTTTTTATAAAGTATTGGAAAATCTTCATATACATCTAGTTTCTTTTCATCGCTTTTAGATATTTCAAACAAACCACCTGGTACTATTGAGTTTTTCTTAGGCTCTATGTCGGCCGCTCTATATTTGCTTCTAAAAGTTAAACGAAAATCTTTTAAATTTATTTTTTTTAAAAATACACTGTCTTTACATCTTCTTTTCATTTGAAAATGATGAAGATTACTACCATAGGCAAAATATAACATGGGATTTTATCTTTCTACGATTTCAATATTTTTTTCATTTACGAATTGAAGTATCTTTGAATTACATTCATCAATTTTGCTCTGATTTTCAGATCTTAGAACAATCGAGACTCCAAGTTTTCCGGCTTGAAAGAATGGATAGCTCCCTATTTCCACATCTTTATTTTCATTTTGAACTTTAGTTAGAGAGTCTGCTATTTCGCTTTCAACTGTTCGCAAACTAATAGTTTTGCTAATTATAGGGTCACCACCAACAATGTCATTTTTCAATCCACCTAACATTGATTTTAAAATTGAAGGAACTCCTGGAAGACAATAAACATTCTCAACATTAAAACCAGGTGCTCCACTTGTTGGATTAAGAATCAAATTTGCATTTGCAGGCATCCATACCATTTTTTGTCTACCTTTGTTGAATTCACCTGGCTTATAATATGCTTCTAGAATTTTGTAAGCCTCTTGATGGACTTCATATTTTAATCCAAAAGCTTTTGAAACTGACTCAGCTGTAATATCGTCATGAGTAGGTCCAATACCACCAGTAGTAAAAACATAATTATAGATATTTCTTAAATGATTAAGAGTTGAAATTATTGTTTCCTCAACATCAGGAATGACTCTCACCTCTCCAACTTTGACACCAATAGAATTTAACCAAGTAGCAAGCGTACTTGTATTTGTATCTTGAGTTCTTCCTGAAAGAATTTCATTACCAATTATTAATATAGCGGCATTAACTTTAGTTTCTTTGGTCATTTTAAGAATGTATAGTCTATATATGAAATTTACCAAGCCTTTAATCAAAGGCAAATTAATCAAAAGATATAAACGTTTTTTTACAGACGTTAATATTAATGGTGTCAAAGTAACAGCTCATTGTCCTAACACTGGATCAATGAAAGGTTTACTTGATGAAGGTAATGAAGTTCATGTACTTAAGCATGATGATCCAAAAAGAAAATTAAAATATGGTTTAGAAATAATTAAAGCAAATAAAAATCTTGTTGGTGTTAATACACATATGGCAAACAAAATTGCTAGGCATGCTTTAGAAAATAATCTTATTAAAGAATTTCAGAATCTTGATCAAATCAAAAGTGAAGTATTTTTTAATGAAGAAACAAGATTTGATTTTTATTTAGAGAAGAAAAAATCAAAAATGTTTTTAGAGGTTAAAAATGTCACTTTATTTAGAGATAAAAAAACTTCTGAATTTCCTGATGCTGTAACTTCTAGAGGCTCAAAACATCTATTAACTCTTATTGATGCCACAAAAAAAGGTTATAAAGCTTATTTGTTATTTTTAGTACAAATCCAAAATATGGAAAACTTTAAAATAGCTAAAGATATTGATAGTGAGTATTACAATAATTATTTAAAAGCAAAGAAGGCTGGTGTTAATTTTTTAGCATACAGATGTAAAATAAGCTCGAAAGAGATTTTTGTAGAAAAAAAACTAAAAATTATTGATGAGTAGTTATACAGAAAAATTTGAGAAAATGAGGGTTGCAGGAAAACTTGCGGCTCAGACTCTTGATATGTTAACAGACAACGTAAAAGAAGGAGTTTCGACTGATCAAATAGATAAACTTGGATATGAATTTATAAGAGACAATGGTGGATATTCTGCTCCACAATTTTATAGAGGCTTTAAAAAATCATTATGTACTTCTTTAAATCATGTCGTTTGTCATGGTATCCCTGGGGATAGAGTTTTGAGAGATGGTGATGCAATAAATATAGATGTAACTGCTATTGTTGATCATCATTATGGCGACACTAGTAGAATGTTTTGTGTTGGTGAAACTTCGGTTAAAGTAAACAATCTCATTGATGCAACTTATAATTCAATGATGAATGCCATAAAAATATTAAAACCAGGTTTAAAGTTAGGAGATATTGGTTATACAATTCAATCTTATGTAGAAGAAAAAGGTTATTCTGTTGTAAGAGATTTTTGTGGTCATGGAATAAGCACTATTTTCCATGAACCTCCAAATGTTTTACATTATGGAAGTAAAAATTCTGGAATGGAGATTAGACCGGGGATGACTTTTACAATTGAACCAATGATTAATGCAGGTAAATTTCAAACAAAAATGTTGAATGATGGATGGACAGCAGTAACAAAAGATAAATCTTTATCAGCACAATTTGAGCATACTGTGGGTATTTCTGAAAATGGATATGAAATTTTTACAGAATCTGCTAAAGGTTATACGAAGCCTCCATATAAATAATGATAAAAAGATATTCTAGAAAAGAACTCACTGATATTTGGTCAGAAGAGAATAAGTATAAAATTTGGTTAGACGTAGAAGTTGCTGCAGCTGAGGCAATGGAAAAATTGGGTCATATTCCAAGGGGTGTTGCATCAGTTGTTAAGAAGAAAGCAAAAATCAATGTAAAAAGAATTCATCAAATAGAGGCAGATGTTAAACATGATGTAATTGCCTTTTTAACCTCAGTTTCTGAAAAAGCTGGAATTAAAGCAAGATACCTCCATCAAGGTATGACATCATCTGATGTATTAGATACAAGTTTTAATATTCAACTTGTTCAATCTGGAAAGATTTTACTCCAAGATCTTGATAAAATTCTGATTGTTTTAAAAAGACAAGCTAAGAAACATAAGTTCACTCCTTGTATGGGGAGAAGTCATGGAATTCACGCTGAACCAGTTACGTTTGGTTTAAAGCTTGCATCTTTCTATGAAGAATTCAAAAGAAATAAAATAAGATTAAAAAGTGCAATTGAGGAAGTTTCAACATGTGCAATTTCAGGAGCTGTTGGAACATTTGCTAACATAAATCCGAGTGTTGAAAAACATGTTGCTAAAAAGTTAAAGATGAAAGTGGAACCCATTTCTACTCAAGTAATACCAAGAGATAGACACGCTTACTATTTTTCAGTTTTAGGAATTATTGCTGGATCAATTGAGAGAGTAGCAATTGAAATAAGGCACCTACAAAGGACTGAAGTTTATGAGTTACAGGAATTTTTCTCAAAAAAACAAAAAGGCTCATCTGCAATGCCACATAAAAAAAATCCAATATTAAGTGAAAACTTAACTGGACTTGCAAGAATGGTGAGAAGCGCTGTGATCCCTGCCCTTGAAAATATAGCGCTTTGGCATGAAAGAGATATTTCGCATTCAAGCGTTGAAAGAAATATAGGTCCTGATGCAAACATTACTTTAGATTTTGCATTAGTGAGACTTTCCAATCTTTTAGATAATATGATTGTTTATCCTAAAAAAATGCTTGAAAACTTAAATTTAACTAAGGGGTTAATTTTTTCTCAAGAAGTAATGTTGGAATTAACTAAATCAGGCTTAAGTAGAGAAAAATCTTACAGAATTGTACAAAATTATGCAAAAAAATGTTTTAGTGAAAATCTAAATTTAGTTGATGTAATTAGACAAGATAAATTCATAATGTCTAAAATTTCTGAAAAGAAATTAAAAACTATATTTAGTTATGCGAAACATTTCAAAAATGTGAATTTGATATTTAGAAGAGTATTTAAATAATGAAAAAAGGTAAAAAACTTTACGAAGGAAAAGCAAAAATAATTTATGCTACATCTGACAAAAATTTAGTAATTCAATACTTCAAAGATGATGCAACAGCTTTTAATAATCAAAAAAAATCTCTTATTGAAGGTAAAGGTGTTTTAAACAATAGAATATCTGAACATATACTTACAAATCTTAAACAAATTGGAATTAAAAATCATTTAGTAAAAAGATTAAATATGCGTGAACAAATCATCAAACATGTTGAAATTATTCCAATTGAATTTGTGTTAAGAAATGTTGCAACTGGTTCAATAACCAAAAGATTAGGTATTGAAGATGGAACAGTTCTTAAAGAACCTTTAATTGAATACTGTTTAAAGGATGACAAACTAGGTGATCCATTAATTTCTGAAGAGCATATTTTAGTTTTTGAATGGGCAACTAAAAAAGAAATAGAAAAAATTAAAAAAATGGTTCTTCGTATCAATGACTTTATGGTTGGTATGTTTAGAGGTGTTGGAATTAAACTGATAGATTTCAAATTAGAGTTTGGGAGAATAAAATTAAACGGTAAAAATGAAGTCATACTTGCTGATGAGATAAGCCCAGATACATGTAGATTATGGGATAGTATTACTGACAAGAAAATGGATAAAGATAGATTTAGAAAAGATTTAGGTGATTTGATCCCAGCTTATACAGAGGTTGCTAGAAGATTAGGTATCTTACACGAGCAATCTAATGTATCAGCAGTTAACGTAACAAAACTTTCAAGTGTTAAGAAAAAAAGAAAATGAAAATCTCAGTAATTATTACTCTTAAACAAGATGTGCTAGACCCTCAAGGTAAAGTTATAAACCAAACTCTTACAGGTATGGGTTTTGATAATATAGATGAAGTAAGGCAAGGAAAATATTTTGAAATTAATGTTAATGAACAAGATGAAAACATAGCTAAAGCTCAGGTTGAAGAAATGTGTAAAAAACTTTTAGCAAATCTTGTAATCGAAAATTATAAAATTCTTTAAACTCAATAATGAAATCAGCAGTTATTACTTTTCCAGGTTCAAATTGCGATAGAGATATGCATGTCGCTTTAAACAAATTTGGCTTTAAGAATAAAATGGTATGGCACAACGATAATGATATCCCAAAGTCTGATTTGGTAGTGCTTCCTGGAGGTTTTTCTTATGGAGATTATTTAAGATGCGGAAGTATGGCATCAAAATCTAAAATAATGAAATCTGTAATAGATTTTGCAAAATCAGGTGGATTGGTTATGGGAATTTGTAATGGGTTTCAAATTTTAGTTGAAACAGGTTTAGTTCCAGGTGTTTTACTTAGAAATAAATACTTAGAATTTATTTGTAAAAATGTATTTGTTAAAATTAATGATAAAGATAGCTCGTATTTTAAATATCTTGATAAAAAAGTATTAGAATTTCACGTTGCTCATAATGAAGGAAATTATTTCTGCAGCAAAGATCAATTAAAAGAAATTGAAGATAACAACCAAATTGCAGCTTATTATTGTAATGAACAAGGTCAAGTTGATGAGCAATATAATCCAAATGGTTCAATAAAAAATATAGCAGGAATTTTTAATAAAGAAAAAAATGTACTTGGGATGATGCCTCATCCAGAAAGAATGGTTGATAAAAGTTTATCAGGTGAGGATGGCTCAATATTTTTTGAAAATTTAATGAATAATATCAAGTAATGGACGTAAACGAACAAGTTGCAATAGATCATGGTCTTAAAAAAGATGAATATGCAAAGATTTGTGAATTATTGGAGAGGACACCTAATATTACAGAACTTGGTATTTTTTCTGCAATGTGGAATGAGCATTGTTCCTATAAATCCTCAAGACTACATCTAAAAAAATTACCAACTAAAGGCAAAAAAGTTATTCAAGGACCTGGTGAAAATGCTGGTGTTATTGATATTGAAGACGACGATGCAATTGTGTTTAAAATAGAAAGTCATAACCACCCTTCTTTTATTGAACCTTATCAAGGCGCTGCAACAGGTGTTGGTGGTATAATGAGAGATGTTTTTACAATGGGAGCAAGGCCTATTGCCAATTTAAACTCTATTCATTTTGGCTCAACCCATCACAAGAAAACAAAAAATCTATTAAGAGGTGTTGTTCATGGAATTGGTGGATACGGAAATTGCATGGGAGTGCCAACAATTGCAGGTCAAACAAGTTTTGATAGTTCTTATAATGGCAACATATTAGTTAACGCAATGACACTAGGTTTGGTTAAAAAAAATAAAATCTTTTATTCAAAAGCAGCAGGGCTTGGAAAACCTGTAATTTATGTTGGATCAAAAACAGGTCGTGATGGAATTCATGGTGCTAGTATGGCATCAGCAAGCTTTGATGATAAAATTGAAGAAAAGAAACCAACTGTACAAGTTGGAGATCCTTTCACTGAAAAACTTTTGCTTGAAGCTTGTCTTGAATTAATGGCTGGAGACTCGATAATAGCAATCCAAGATATGGGTGCAGCTGGTTTAACTTCATCAAGTATAGAAATGGCTTCAAAGGGTGATCTAGGAATTGAGATTAACTTAAACAAAGTTCCATGTAGAGAAAGTAAGATGACGCCTTATGAGATCATGCTTTCAGAGAGTCAAGAAAGAATGCTAATTGTTTTAGAAAACGGTAAAGAAGATCTTGCTAAAAAAATATTTGATAAATGGAATTTAGATTTCTCAGTAATTGGTAAAACAACAGATACTAAAAGAATAGAATTATTTTTTGATGATGAAAAAATTGCAAACATTCCAGTTAATATACTTGTTGAAAATTCACCAATGTATGACCGTAAATGGAAAAAGGCAAAATTACCTAAGAAAAATAAAATACCAAAAAAAAATTTGACCAATCTAAAATTTAAAGATGTTTTAAAAAAAATATTATCCAACCCTAATGTTTGTAGTAAGCAATGGATATGGGAGCAATATGATCATACTGTAATGGGAGATACTATTCAAAAACCAGGTGGTGATAGTGGTGTAGTAAGAGTTCATGGAACAAATAAAGCAGTTGCAGCCTCAGTAGATTCTTCTGCTGTCTATTGTTGGGCACATCCATTAACAGGTGGAAAACAAGTTGTTTGCGAAAGTTGGAGAAATCTAATTTCAGTAGGTGCAAAACCAATCGCAATTACAAATTGTCTTAATTTTGGAAGTCCAGAGAACGAAGAAAACATGGGAGAGTTTGTTGAGTGTGTTGAAGGTATAGGAGAAGCAAGCAAATATTTGAACTTTCCTGTGGTTTCAGGAAATGTATCTTTTTATAACCAGACAAAAGAAATTGGAATTAAACCTACTCCTGCAATTGGTGGAGTTGGATTAATAAAAGATTATTCAAAAATGATCACAATGGAATTTAAAGAAACCGGCAATATTGTTTTGGTAATTGGCAAAACTGAAGGTCATATTGATCAAAGTTTATTTGCGAGAAATATATTAGATGAAAAAAACGGCCCTCCTCCTGAAATCAATTTATTTAATGAAAAAAATAATGGAGAAACTTTATTAAAACTTATTGAAAGTGACTTAATAAAAAGTGCGCATGATGTTTCTTTAGGTGGAATAATCACAGCAATATCTAAGATGTGTATTAAAGGAAATAAAGGGATTGATATTAAAAAACCTAAATCTTTGATGAACGAATTTGAGTATTTTTTTGGTGAGGATCAAGGAAGATATATCATTGAAGTAAATAAAGATGATTTAAAAAAAGTAACAAATTTATTAAACAAAAACTCAGTACATTTTGATCAACTTGGAGAAATTAAAGAAAAAAACCTGACAATTGATAAAAAAACAGATCTTTCAGTTGACGATTTAAAAACATTTAATACAAGTTGGCTTAAAGATTACATGAGTAAATAATATGGCAATGGATTTAAAAGAAATTGAAAACTATATTAAAGAAGCATTGCCCAATGCTATTGTAGAAATTCAAGATTTAGCAGGTGATGGAAATCATTATTCTGCTACTGTGACTGCGCCTGAATTTTCAGGTAAATCAAAAATTGAACAACATAAAATGGTTTATAACTCTCTAAAAGGTAAAATGGGAAATGAACTTCATGCGCTAGCAATTAAAACAAAGGAAAAATAGATTATGAATGATGATATAAAAAACATGATACAAAATGAAATTGATAACAATGAAGTATGTTTATTTATGAAAGGTACGCCTGATGCTCCGCAGTGTGGATTTTCAATGGCAGTATCTAACATGTTAAAAATTCTTGAAGTAAATTTTAAAGGTATCAATGTATTAGAAAACCAAGAACTAAGAGAAGGTATCAAAGTATTTAGTGACTGGCCTACTATACCACAACTTTATATTAAAAAAGAATTTGTTGGTGGTTGTGATATCGTAAAAGAAATGTACGAAAACGGTGAGCTGAAACAAACTCTTGAAGCAAAAGGGATAAACTTTAAGAAATAATTATCTAGAGTAATATTCAATAACTAGATTTGGTTCCATCACGATTGGGTATGGAACTTCTTCAAACTTAGGTACTCTTACAAACTTAAGTTTTTTATTCTTCTCATCCATTTGGATGTATTCTGGAATTTCTCTTTCTTTACTTGCAAGAGCAATATCAATAATTGCTAATTGTTTTGATTTATCTCTAATTTCAATATTGTCTTCTTCTTTAACTAAGTAACTAGCTATATTAACTTTTTTACCATTTACTTTTACGTGACCATGATTGATTAGTTGTCTTGCTGAGAATATTGTAGTTGCGAATTTTGCTCTATATATTACTGCATCTAATCTTCTCTCTAATAATCCGATTAGATTTTCACTAGTATCACCTTTAAGCATTGTCGCTCTTTGGTACATATTTCTAAATTGTCTCTCATTCATGTTTCCATAATAAGATTTTAATTTTTGTTTAGCTTGTAACTGAATTCCGTAGTCTGAGGGTTTAGATGTTTTTGTTTGACCATGTTGTCCTGGTCCATATGCTCTAGTATTAAATGGACTTTTTGGTCTACCCCATAAGTTAACTTTTAATCTTCTATCTACTTTATGTTTAGAGTTTAATCTTTTTGTCATGTGATGTCGGCTTTATAAACTTAGTTTTTAGTTTGTCAATCAACGTTTTTTCCCCAAACTAGCAAATACACTTGATAATATACGAGTTTCTTTGTCAGATAATTCCATTTTATAGAAGATATTCCTCAAATTTTCTAACATGATTGGTTTTTTCTCTTTAGGCTTGAAAAAATTAATCGAGTCAAGATTTTGTATACAAAGATTAGCCATTGCTAGTATCTCTTTTCTAGACGCAGATTTCACCTTTTTTGACTTTTTGTAATCAAATGACTTTGATTTTAAAACACTAGAAACGTATTGTGCAATAATAATTAGGCTATGTGATAAATTTAATGATTTAAACTGAGGATTAGTTGGAATCTGAAGAGTATAATTTGCATAACTAATTTCATTATTTGATAATCCCGATGCTTCAGATCCAAATAAAAAACCAACTTTTTTATTAAAATCAATATTTTTTAAATCCTCTAACGAAATATGTTCAATGTTTTTGTTTCTAAATCTTGCTGATGTAGCTATTAAATAATCTAATTTTTCTACAGCTGGACCTAACTCCTCAAATACTTTTGATTTATTTATAATATTTTTAGCTCCAACAGATGTAGCTAGTATCTTATCATTGGGATAGATGGGTTTTGGATCAACAACAGATAAATTAGTAAAATTAAAATTCTTTAAAGCTCTAGCGCAAGCACCAATGTTTTCAGATAATTGGGGCTTATGAAGAATAAAAGTAATGTTGTTTATTTTCACAATTATTTGCTAGCAGGTGCATTATCTTTAAATAATTTATAATCTAAACTATCTATCAATGCCTTAAAAGATGCATCTATTATGTTAGGAGATACACCTATTGTAAACCAATTTTTACCCTTAGAGTCTGTACTTTCAATTGAAACTCTTGTTACTGCTTCTGTTCCTGTATTTAAAATTCTAACTTTATAATCTACTAATTTTAAATCTTTTAAATACTTTGAGTATTTTGATATTTTATCAATATTATTTCTAATAGCATTATCTAATGCATTAACTGGACCATTGCCCTCACCTTCACATACAATAGTTTCGCCATCTACCTCTAATTGGGCTTTTGCAGAAGAAATAATTTCTCCAGATTTATTTTTCTTAACACCAACATCATACTCGTTAATTGAAATATATCTTGGTATTTCACCCATTATTCTTCTTGCTAATAATTCAAATGAAGCATCAGCACCATCGTAACTATAACCAATAAATTCTCTGTCTTTTACTTCATCTAATAATTTTTTTATATTTGGATTATTTTCTTCAAAATCTACATTTAAACTTTTTAATCTTGAAACAATATTAGATTTTCCTGATTGATCTGAAACTACTATATTTCTCACATTACCTACTTCTTCTGGATTAATATGTTCATAAGTTTTTGGATCTTTTTGTACTGCTGAAACATGCAATCCTCCTTTATGAGAAAAAGCTGCTGCGCCAACATATGGTAAATGTTTATTTGGTTTTCTATTTAAAATTTCATCTAACAATCTTGAACATTGAGTTAGATTTTTAATGTGCTCTGATTTGATATTCATTTCAAATTTATCAGAAAAATCTCTTTTTAAATAAAAAGTTGGGATCAATGACATTAAATTTGCATTACCACATCTTTCACCTAAACCATTAATGGTACCTTGAACTTGTCTTGCACCTGCCATTACGGCAGCTAAAGAGTTTGATACAGCATTTCCTGTATCATTATGTGCGTGAATACCTAAATTTTTTCCTGGAATAAATTTTGTTACCTCTGAGACAATATTTGAAACTTCGTGAGGTAAAGTTCCTCCATTAGTATCACAAAGAACAATCCATCTTGCACCTTTTTCATAAGCAGCTTTTAAACAAGAAATTGCATAATCTTTATTAGCTTTATATCCATCAAAAAAATGTTCTGCATCAAACATAAATTCTTTTTTTTGTTCAACAAAATGTGATGCGCTCTCGCTTATATTGGATAAATTTTCATCATTAGAAATTCCCAATGCAATATCAACATGAAAATCCCAGGATTTTCCAACTAAACAAACTGCATTAGTATTTGAATTCATCAAAGCAGATAAACCAGGATCATTTTTTGCACTTCTTCCAGATCTCTTGGTCATCCCAAAGCATGTCAGGACTGCATTTTTAAAATTATGTTTTTTCTGAAAAAATTCAGTATCTGTTGGGTTTGCCCCTGGCCATCCACCTTCAATATAATCAACACCCAGATTATCTAATGCAGATGCAATTTTTTCTTTATCATCTACTGAAAAGTCAACACCTTGAGTTTGTGCACCATCTCTAAGTGTTGTATCAAAAATATATAATCTCTCTTTACTCATTTAAATTTCCAGACCGTTTTACCATCTTTGTCTTCTATTAAAACACCTTTGTCCAAAAGTTCATTTCTTATTTCATCAGCTTTTTGATAGTTTTTTTCAGCTCTTGCTTTATTTCTTTCATCAATCTTTTCTTCAATTTCCTTCTCAGATAGAGAAACATTTTTTTTCTTATAACTGACCCATTCCTCTTTTGCTTCAGTTAAAAAACCTACAAACTTACAAGCAGAGATGAAGATTTTCTTGTTATCATCAGATCCGTTTACTGCTTTATCATAAAGTTTATGAAGATTAGCAATATAACCTGGGGTATTTAAATCTTCGTATAAAGGTGAAATTATTTCAGCTGTTATATTAACTGTTTCAAAATTTTGATCATAAACTTTGTACCATTTATCAAGTGTATTTTGACAATCTTTTAAAAGTTTATCATTCCAGTCTAAAGGTTGTTTATAATGCGCACTCATCAGGGCAAATCTAATAACCTGTCCACTGATGTTACCTTCTCTAAAATCTTTTATCTTTATAATGTTGCCTTGAGACTTTGCCATTTTTTCATTTGACATTGTCAGGAAAGCGTTATGAACCCAATAATTCGCAAATGTCTTGGTGCTATTAGCACATCTTGATTGGGCTATTTCATTTTCATGATGAGGAAAGATTAAATCTATTCCTCCTCCATGAATATCAAATTCATCTCCTAAAAATTTCTTTGACATTGCAGAACATTCTAAATGCCAACCAGGTCTTCCTCTCCCCCACGGAGAATCCCATCCTGGTTCTTCTTCATTTGAAGGTTTCCATAAAACAAAATCCTCAGAATTTTTCTTATTATTGCTTACCTCAATTCTTGAACCTGCAATTAATTCATCTAATTTTTTGTTTGAAAGTTTTCCATAATCTTCAAATTTTTTAACTTCAAAATAAACATGTTTTTCATTTTCATAAGCAAAACCTTTTGAGATTAAAGTTTTTGTCATTTCAATCATTAAATCAATGTGTTGAGTTGCTTTTGGTTGATAATTGGGTTCTTCACATTTCAAAAATTTACAATCTTCAGCAAAGCTTTTAATAATTTTGTCAGTAAGTTCTTTTATTGAAACATTGTTTTCTTTTGCAAAATTAATAATTTTGTCATCTACATCAGTGATATTTCTTACATAATTCACTGATTTAAATTTATTTTTTAAAACTTTGTATAGAATATCAAATATGACTAGTGGCCGAGCGTTACCTATGTGAGGATCGTTATATACTGTAGGACCACACACATACATTCTTACATTATTCTCGTCCATAGGAACAAATTGTTCACGCTTATTGGACAAATTATTTGTTAAATAAATTTCTTTAGCCATAAAAATATGAATATACTTTAAATTATGATTTGTGAATCAAATTGATTAGTTAGGAATTTTACACACTGGAATAGGCTCCATTTTGTGTAAATTTTGACTACGAATTTTTTCGTATTTTTCTCTGTGAGGAGAATTTGGATTTACCATAGCATCTTCTAGCTCAGGATATTTAAAACCTAATTGTCCTTCATCTGTCCTACCATCATCCCATAATCCATCAGTTGGATCAGCTTCAATAATTTCATTAAGTATTCCAAGCTCTTTACCTAGTTCCCAGACTTCTGTTTTATTACAATCTGCTATTGGAGAAATATCAACACCTCCATCTCCATATTTTGTATAAAAACCTACTCCAAAATCCTCTACTTTATTACCTGTTCCAACAACAATTCCTTTATTTGCTGCGGCTACTTGATAAAGCGTAGTCATTCTTAGTCTTGCTCTAGAATTTGCAAACCCATGTTCGTTATCAAAATTGCTCAAGCTTTTTGTAAAGCTTTCAAATAAATTATCTAAATTTATTGTATGAGCTTCAACATTTTTAAAATTCTCTAATAACCATTTTTGATGTTTTAAACTTAAATCATGTTGATTTGATTTTTGTTTAATTGGCATTGTAAGAACTATCGTTCGTAATCCAGTCATGGCACTCAAAGTACTTGAAACAGATGAATCTATACCACCTGAAATTCCAATAATTAATGACTCGGCTTTTGACGGCATATCTAAAGCATAATCCTTAATCCAATTAGAAATAAATTTTGCTTTATCTGAAACATTCATAATTATTAAATAAACAGACTATTGATTAAATTCAATATCCTAAGATGCCGCTTGAACTGCGTTTTTAGAATAACTGCTATTCTTTTTAATCTCATCTGAAATCAAAAAGGCTAATTCTAAAGCTTGATTAGCATTTAATCTTGGATCACAGTGCGTGTGATATCTAGAAGACAAGTCTTCGTCCGTAATTTTTTGTGCGCCACCGGTGCATTCAGTAACATTTTGTCCTGTCAATTCGATATGCAAACCTCCAGCATAACTTCCCTCACTTTGATGACATTCAAAAACATTTTTAACTTCTTTCAATACATCATTGAAAGGTCTAGTCTTAAAACCAGATGTTGCTTTAATAGTATTTCCATGACAAGGATCACAAGACCAAATTACATTTAAGCCTTCTTTTTTAATTGCTCTAATTAATTTTGGTAAAAACTTAGAAACCTTATCATGACCAAATCTAGAAATTAATGTTATTTTACCTTTTTCATTTTGAGGATTAATTTTGTTGCATAAGTTTATTAAATCTTGAGGTTCTAAAGTTGGACCACATTTAATTCCAATAGGATTTTCTATTCCTCTACAAAATTCAACATGCCCACCATCTAATTGTCTTGTTCTATCACCTATCCACACAAAATGAGCAGAGGTATCATGGTTCTCACCAGTAGTAGAATCTGTTCTTGTCATTGCTTCTTCATAAGGTAAATGCAAACCTTCATGTGAAGTCCAAAAGTTAACTGTTTTTAATCTTCTATTAAAATCAGAATTAATCCCACATGCATCCATGAACGCTAAAGCTTTTTCAATATTATCTTCTAATTCTTTAAATTTTTTTGCCTCGGGTGTATTTTTAATAAATCCTAAGTTCCACGTATGAACTTTTTTCAAGTCAGCAAACCCACCATGTGAAAAAGCTCTAATTAAATTTAAAGTTGCTGCAGCTTGTGAGTAAGCTTTAAATAACCTTTTTGGGTCTGGTATTCTGGCTTTTTCATTGAACTCAATACCATTAATATTATCACCAAGGTAACTTGGTAACTCAACACCATCTTTTACTTCAACAGGGGAACTTCTTGGTTTAGAAAATTGACCAGCAATTCTTCCAACTTTAACAACTGGTAAAGAAGCCGAATAAGTTAATACTAATGACATTTGTAAAATTAATTTAAAAGTGTCTCTTATATAATCTGGATTAAATTCCGCGAAACTTTCTGCGCAGTCTCCACCTTGAAGAAGAAACGCTTTACCATCAACAACATCAGCTAATTGTGATTTTAAATGTCTAGTTTCACCTGCAAATACTAATGGTGGAAAAGTTCTGATCTTATTAAGAACTTGATCCAGTTCTGCCTGATCAGGATAATCAGGAACGTGTTTTACAGGATAATCTCTCCAACTATTTATTTTCCAATTGCTCATAAAATATTCAACCAGTGAGTGTTGTAGCAGAGATTAGAATTTATTCAACTGTGACTGATTTTGCTAAATTTCTTGGTTTATCAATGTCGTAACCATTATTTAAAGCAGAGAAATAAGCTAATTTTTGCAAAGGTATAGTTAATAAAAAAGGAAGTAGATCATCTTCAGCACTTTCTACTTCTATTGTTTCCCAAATATTTTCAGGAATAACTTCATCTTTACTTTTATTTGTAATCAACAAAACTTTAGCACCTCTTGCAATGACTTCCTGCATATTAGAAATCGTTTTTCTGTAATAGTTATCTCTTGGAGCAAGCACAACGACAGGCATACCATCTTCAATTAATGCTAAAGGTCCATGTTTCATTTCTCCCGCAGGATATCCCTCAGCATGAACATAAGATAATTCTTTTAACTTTAATGCACCCTCTAATGCTATTGGGAAAGAAAATCCTCTACCTAAAAACATTGACCCTTTTGCCTCATTAAATGTTTTAGAAATTAAATGAATTTTGTTGTCAAAATTTAGGGTTTTTTTAATTTTTTCAGGTAAACTCTGTAAATTCTTTATTTTTTCTTTGAATATTTCCTTATTGATTGAATTGTCTAGATTGCCAATTTTTAAAGTTAAAATATAAAGCACCATAATTTGACCCAAAAATGCTTTAGTAGAAGCAACACCTATTTCTGGCCCACAATGTATGGGTAATACAAAATCAGAATCTCTAGCTATAGAACTTTCAATAACGTTAACTATTGAACAAGTTTTCATACCATTTTTTTTACATAATTCTAAAGCAGCATAAGTGTCAGCTGTTTCTCCAGATTGAGAAACAAAAATATATAATCCATCTTTTTTAAATCTATTTTTTCGATATCTAAATTCAGATGCGATATCTATATTTACATCTAACGAAGTTAATTCCTCTAGCCAGTACTTTGCCATTAAACATGAGTGATAAGCAGTTCCACAGCCAATTAGCGTAATCGATGAAATTTCATTTATTTTCCATGGAAAGTTATAAATATTAATTTCTTGATTTGATTTATCAATATATTCATTAATACAATTTTTAATTGTAGTTGGCTGTTCCTCTATTTCTTTAGCCATAAAATGCTTATATTCACCCTTGCCATAATTTTCTTCAGAAGATGATAATTCCAAAACTTTTTTATTTATTTTTGTTCCTTCCTCATTAAAGAATTCTGTTTGATCTTTTTTAATAATACAAAATTCACCATCATCCAAATATGTGATTTTGTTAGTCATTGATTTTAGAGCATAAGAATCTGAACCTAAATAATTTTCATTGGGACCGTAACCCACAGCTAAAGGTGAACCCCTTCTGGCTCCTACAATTAAGTCTGGTTCATCTTTGAAAATTATTCCTAATGCAAAACTTCCAATTAATTGTTTTAGAGTTTTAGTAATTGCATCAACTAAATTAAACTCTTTTAAATTTTCAGTTATTAAATGTACAATTACCTCTGTATCTGTCTGTGACTTAAATTTATAACCTTTGCTTACTAAAAACTTTTTCAATAAAGTCGAATTTTCAATAATTCCATTATGAACCACTGAAACATTATCAGATGAATGAGGATGGGCATTTATAGTGTTTGGGATACCATGTGTTGCCCATCTTACATGTCCAATCCCTACAATCCCATCCAAACCTTTCAGCAATGAATTTCTTTCAAGTTTATCAACTCTACCTTCAGATTTTACTTCATTAATTTCTCCATTAAATAAAGTTGCAACTCCAGCAGAGTCATAACCCCTATACTCCAGTTTCTTTAAAGAATTAATTATTGTTGCTAGAACAGGTTTGTGACTTGTAATTCCTATAATTCCGCACATTTATTTTTTTTTCTTTCTTTTGTAATTTTTAATTTCAATTTGTTTGGCTCTAGTTAAGGCTAATGATTTTTTCTCAACTTTTTTTGTAATTACAGATCCAGCTCCCACAATGCTTTTGGCTTCAATAGTTATGGGTGCTACTAAAGATGAGTTAGAGCCAATAAAAACATTATCACTAATTTTAGTTTTATATTTATTTATTCCATCATAATTACAAGTAATAGTACCAGCACCAACATTTACAGATTTTCCAATATCACTGTCACCAATATAAGATAAATGATTAACCTTTGAATTTTTATCAATTATACTTTTTTTAATCTCTACAAAATTTCCAATTTTAGAACCTTCTTTTAAAGTTGTTTTGGGTCTAATTCTTGCATATGGGCCAATTTCAACTTTATTCATTATGTTGCATTCTTCCAAGTGTGAAAAAGATTTGATTACAACATTGCTTCCTACTTTTACTTTGGGTCCGAAAACCACATAAGGTTCAATGGTTACATTTTTTCCAATTTTTGTATCTTTTGAAAAAAAAATTGTTTCAGGACCAACCATTTTAACTCCCTGCTTTAAAAACTTTTCTCTGATTTGATTTTGTGTCTTTGTTAAATTTGATTGTTTCATGTTTTAAAATCTTTATATTCATGTATTAGTGATACATAACTCACAAAATATTTCTTAAAATAACCTTTTAATGACTAAAAATTTTACAATTTTATTTGATTTAGATGGCACTCTTGTTGATACAGCACCTGACCTTATGGAAGCACACAATCATGTAATGAAAAAATATGGTTATCCAACTAAATCTACTGAAGACATTAGAAATTTAGTTGGGAAAGGTGCCGGAGCTTTAATTGGAAGATCAATTTGGGGTCAGGCAAAAAAAGAATTTGGAAAAGTCCAGGATGAAAAAATTAAAAAACAAATGGTTGAAGATTTTGTAGATTATTACGGAAGAAATATAATCAACCAAAGTACATTAATAAATGGGGTTTTGGATTTTTTGAAATGGTGTAAAGAAAAAAAAATCTTGATGGCCGTTTGCACAAACAAACAAGAACATTTAGCTGTTGATCTTTTGAAAAAAATAAAAATTTATGATTTCTTTGAATATGTTGCTGGTTCAAATACTTTTGATTATTGCAAACCAGACCCTAGACATCTGACAACTATTATTGAAATTCTTGATGGTGATGTAAAAAAAGCTTTAATGATTGGCGATAGTGAAACCGATGCTAATGCAGCAAAGGCTGCTGATATTCCAGTTGTTCTTTTAGAAAACGGATATACTGAAAAAAACTCGCATGAAATACACCATAATCATCTAGTTAAAGACTTTATTGGTATTGAAAAAATTATTTTAGATTATCTTTAATATTGATTAAAAATAAATCCTGTCTAAAACAACACCTAAAAATGCATTTTATTGAAAAAGAGCCTAGTCAAAAAAGAAAAGATTTTTCAGATAAATTAAAATCAAATAAAATATTGCGTGTTCCTGGTGCATACAATCCTCTTACCGCAAAGTTGATAGAAGAAATTGGTTATGACGCAGTTTATGTTTCTGGTGGTGTAATGGCTAATGATCTTGGTTTTCCTGATATTGGTTTAACAACTCTGCAAGATGTGAGTACAAGATCATACTTGATTTCAAGAGTTACTAACCTTCCAACAATAGTAGATATTGATACTGGTTTTAAATCTTGCAAGGAAACTATTGAAACTTTTGAGGAATTTGGAATTACAGCAGTTCATATAGAAGACCAAATAGAAAGAAAAAGATGTGGTCATCTTGATAACAAAGAACTGATTTCTACAGAAGCTATGGTTAAAAAGATTAAAGAATGTGTTGATGCCAAAAAAGATAGTAATTTTAAAATTATAGCTAGATCAGATGCCAAGGGTGTTGAAGGTATAGATAAAATGATAGAAAGATGTAAGGCTTACATTGATGCTGGTGCAGAAATTGTTTTTCCAGAAGCACTATACGATGAAAAAGATTTTGAAAAAGTAAGAAAAGAACTTTCATGTTATTTACTTGCTAATATGACTGAATTTGGAAAATCAAAATTATTCAACTATAAAGAACTTGAAAATTTCGGATACAACATAGTTATTTATCCTGTAACTACACAACGTTTAGCAATGAAGAATGTTGAGGATGGCCTAAGGGACATTTATGCAAATGGACATCAAAATAATATCATTGATAAAATGCAAACTAGAAAAAGATTATATGAACTTGTTGAATACGAAAAATATAACAGTTTAGACGAGAAAATTTATAACTTTAGTACGGAAGGACATGAATAATGAGTGAAGATATTAAAAAAGGTTTACTAGGAATAGTTGTAGATGAAACAGAAGTTTCAAAAGTTATGCCAGAAATTAATTCTCTGACTTACAGGGGTTATGCTGCTCAAGATTTATGTGATTATTGCAGATTTGAAGAAGTTGCTTACTTAATTTTAAATAAAGATCTTCCAAACACTATTGAATTACGAAAGTTTGAAAAAGAAGAAAGAGGTAATAGAGATTTATCAAAAGATTTATATGAAATTTTGAAAAGAATGCCGAAAAAGTCTCATCCTATGGATGTAGCAAGAACTGCTGTAAGTGTGATGGGACTAGAAGATAAAGAAACAACAGACTCTTCTCTAGACGCAAATATGAGAAAAGCTATAAGAATTCTAGCAAAAACACCAACTGCTCTTGCTGCATTTTATAGATTAAGAAAAGGTAAAAAAATTATTAAACCAAAAAAAGAATTAAATTTTGCAGAAAACTTTTTCTATATGTGTTTTGGTAAAGTTCCTCAAAAAGAAATAGTAAAAGCTTTTGATGTATCTTTAATATTGTATGCAGAACACAGTTTTAACGTTTCAACATTTACTGCAAGAACAATTACATCTAGTTTATCAGATATTCATGGTGCAATTACTGGAGCTATTGCAAGTCTTAAAGGACCACTGCATGGTGGTGCCAATGAAGAAGTGATGCACATGATGAATAAAATTAAGAAACCAGAAAATGCATTAAAATGGATAAATGATGCATTAAAAAACAAAGAAGTAGTAATGGGATTTGGTCATAGAGTTTATAAAAGTGGTGACTCTAGAGTTCCTACAATGAGAAAATATTTTGGAAAAGTCGCAAAACTTAAAAAAGATAAAAAATTTGAAAAAATTTATGACATTGTAGAAAAGGTAATGATAGATAAAAAAAATATTCATCCTAATGTAGATTACCCTACTGGTCCAACTTATCATTTAATGGGTTTTGATACTGATTTCTTTACACCAATTTTTGTAATTTCAAGAATAACTGGTTGGTCAGCTCACATTATGGAGCAACATGCAGCTAATAAATTAATTAGACCTCTTGCGAGTTACAAAGGAAGTAAACATAGAAAAGTTTTAGAACTTAATCAAAGATAGAGTTACTTTTTTTCTATTAAAGCAAATCTATTATTTAATAATATCTTTTTTTGAAAATTGTTGTTTTCAACAAATTCATCAATTGCTTTTTTTACTCCTGGAGCATATTCTAAATCATAATCATCACAGAAAATAGTTCCGTTATTAAGAATTACATCTTTAGAGTAATTTAAATCATTCATTACAGTATCGTAATGATGGCCTCCATCTAAAAAAACAAAATCTATTTTTTTCATATCCATTTTTTTTAACAAATTATTTGAATTACCTTTTATTAAATGAACATTATTTTTAAATTTATTTAATAAATCACTTACAGCTTCTAAGCTATATGGGTTTTGTCTTTTGATATATTTAAAGTAAAAATTTTTAATTGGATTATTAAAAGTTGTGTTTGGAATTATTTCATTTTCATTTTCTGAACTTTCTTCGAATAAATCAATTCCAACATATTTAAAATCATTACCATGAAATTGATTTAATAATTCACAAACATTTCTAGCTGTAACGCCATGAAAAACACCTATCTCTAAAAAAGATTTAGGTTTTTTTTGTCCAATTTGATCTAAGAAAAAATCTCCTACACCTTTTTGCTTAAAGCTAGTTTTTCTGAAATATTTTTTGTATCTCAAAGCAATTAACTAAATGCTTCTGTCCAAGTTCCTTGAGTTGATGCTTTAGAATATTCAGTTGCACGACCTTCAAAGAAATTCATGTGCTCAACCGCATTCAACATTGTATCTAACCAACCTAAAGGATTTTTTTCAACTTTATAAATTGCTTCTAATCCTAATTGATCTAATCTTCTATTGGCTATAAATCTAATATAGTTTTTAACATCTTGTGCAGTTAATCCTTCCATTGGACCCATTTGAAAAGCTAAATCTATGAAAGCATCTTCGTGATGAACTATTGTTCTGCACGCTTCATAAATTTCTTTTTTAAGTTGAGGCGTCCATGTTTCAGGATTTTCTTTGATGAAATCTTTAAATAATCTAATCATCGAATTGCAATGAAGGGTTTCATCTCTTACAGACCAAGTAACAATCTGACCCATCCCTTTCATTTTGTTATGTCTAGGAAAATTTAAAAGGATTGCAAAACTTGCAAATAACTGAAGACCTTCAGTGAAAGCACTAAACACTGCAATAGTTTTTGCAATATCGTGGTTTGACTTAACATCAAAGCCTTGCATGTAATCGTATTTATCTTTCATTTCTTTATATTTCATGAAAGCTGAATATTCAGACTCAGGCATACCAATTGTATCTAATAAATGTGAATAAGCTGCGATATGTACTGTTTCCATTGAAGCAAATGCAGACATCATCATTAGAACTTCAGTTGGTTTAAACACGTTCATATAATGTCTGATGTAACAGTTACTTACTTCAACATCAGCTTGAGTAAAAAACCTAAAAATCTGGGTAAGTAGATTTTTTTCTGATGGGCTTAGATTTTTTTGCCAATCTCTAACATCATCTCCTAGTGGAACTTCTTCTGGTAACCAGTGAATTCGTTGTTGAGTTAACCAAGCATCATAACACCATGGGTATCTAAACGGTTTATAAACAGGATTTCCAACTAATAATCCGTTGTTATTTTTTGTTGTTTCTGAACTTTTAATATTTTCTGCTACTGACATGATAAACACTCCTCGTATTCTGGTTCGCTACTTGTTGATTTATTTTTATATACATTAGCAAGAACGTCAGTTGATTTCGAATCGTTAACATTCTCTGCTCTTTGAATTGATTTTGACCTACAGTAATAAAGGCTTTTTAGACCTTTTTTCCACGCATCAAAATGTATTTTGTGAAGCTCTCTCTTATGTACATCAGCAGGTAAAAATAAATTTACTGATTGGGCTTGAGATATATAAGGAGTTCTGTCTCCACTTAATTCTATGATCCATTTTTGGTTTAATTCAAAAGCTGTCTTAAAAACATCTTTTTCTAAATCTGTTAAGAAATCTAAATGTGAAACTGAACCTTGATTAGTTGTAATACTTGACCAAGTTTCTTCATCATTTTTTCCATGGTTTTCTAAAATTTCTTCCAAGTATCTATTTCTGACATTAAATGAACCTGACAATGTTTTGTGAGTATAGCTATTAGCAGCAATTGGCTCTACTCCAGGTGATGCTCCACCGCAAATAATTGAAATTGAAGCAGTTGGTGCAATTGCAGTTTTGTTTGAAAATCTTTCTTGATAACCATATTCAGCTGCATCAGGACAAGCTCCTCTTTCTTCAGCTAAATCTTTAGAAGCTTGATCAACTTGATCACTAATATGCTTGAATATTTTTTTGTTCCAAGATTTTGCCATTACCGACTCTAATGGAATTCTTTTTTGTTGTAAGAAAGAATGGAAACCCATAACACCTAAACCAACGCTTCTTTCTCTTTCAGCAGAATATTTTGCATCTTTAAATTGATCTGGGGCTTTATTTATAAAATCACTTAAAACATTATCTAAAAATCTCATGACATCAGGAATCATATCTTTATCGTCTTTCCATTCATCATATTTTTCTAAATTTAAAGAAGATAAACAACAAACGGCTGTTCTATCATTTCCATCTTTATCAATTCCTGTTGGTAAAGTAATTTCACTACATAAGTTAGAAGTTTTAACTGTTAAGTTAGCTAACTTATGATGTTGAGGAATTTGTCTATTAACTGTGTCGATGTAAATAATATAAGGCTCACCTGTTTCTATTCTTGCAGTTAATAATCTGATCCAAAGATTTCTTGCTGATATAGTTTGTTGTATCGATCCGTCAGCTGGACTTTTCAAGGCCCATTGATCATCTGTCTCAACAGCTCTCATGAAAGCGTCTGATATGAGAACACCATGATGCAAGTTTAAAGCTTTTCTATTTGGATCACCTCCTGTCGGCCTTCTCATTTCTATAAATTCTTCTATCTCAGGATGATCTATTGGTAAATAACATGCTGCAGACCCTCTTCTAAGAGAACCTTGGCTAATTGCCATTGTTAACGAGTCCATTACTTTAATGAATGGAATTATTCCTGAAGTTTTTCCTACTCTACCAATTTTTTCACCAATTGATCTAAGGTTGCCCCAGTAACTTCCAATACCACCACCTTTTGCAGCTAACCAAACATTCTCACTCCATAAATCTAATATTCCGCCCAAGCTATCTGAAGCTTCATTTAAGAAACATGAAATTGGCAAACCTCTTTTCGTACCACCGTTTGATAAAACAGGAGTTGCAGGCATAAACCAAAGGTTGCTAATGTAGTTATAAATTCTTTGAGCATGTAAATTATCATCTGCATATGTGCTAGCTACTCTTGCAAACAAATCTTGGAAAGATTCATTCTGACCTAAATATCTATCTAGCAATGTAGCCTTACCAAAATCAGTTAAATTGCTATCTCTAGATCTATCGATCTTAATGATAATTCCTTTATCATTTTGAAATAACTCAGTTTGGTTGTTTAATGAAAAAAGATCGGGTCTTTTGGTTTCTGAAGTTTCATTTACCTCTGGCGTATATTCGGAGACAGCTTTCTTGATTGCTAATGACAATATTTTGTTCATAAACTTTTACTTTAATTAGTATTTTGGTTAAAACAACTATATGTTGTATGCACAAATCAGTAATACACTATATGAGTAATAATACAACAGAACATATATAGAACAATAGAAAAAAAGATCAATAAAAATTATGAAAAAAATGTAAGTAATTAACAGATGAATCGCAATATAAAAATCGACCCTTACGGCTTTAGAGAATATGACGCACGATGGCTTTACGAAAAGGATATCAATAAGGATGGAATCGTAAACTTGGGAAAAGGTTTAGGAACTCAAATCATACAACATACAAAAAAAGAAAATCCAAGAATTATAGTTGGGCATGATTACAGGTCTTATAGTGAAGAAATTAAGTCAGCTTTAAAGGAGGGTTTGTTATCTACTGGCTGTAATGTAGAGGACGTTGGATTGTCATTATCACCAATGGTTTACTTTGCGCAATTTAATCTTAATTCGGATGCAGTTGCAATGGTAACAGCTAGTCATAATGAAAATGGTTGGACAGGTGTAAAAATGGGAATTCAAAAAGGCTTAACTCATGCGCCTGAAGAAATGAAAGAATTAAAAGAGATTACTTTAAATGAAAAATTTTTAAATGGAAATGGAAGTGAAAAACAGATTAAAGATTTCGAAAAAATTTACAAAAAAGATTTAATTGAAAAAAATAAGATTGATAAAAAAATTAAAGCAGTTGTTGCATGTGGAAATGGCACAGCTGGAGTATTTGCACCAGATATTCTTAAAGGTATTGGCTGTGAAGTGATAGAGCTCGATTGTGAGTTAGATTGGACTTTTCCAAAATATAATCCTAATCCAGAAGACTTAGAAATGTTACATGCTATAGCAAAAGCAGTTAAAGATAATAATGCAGATATTGGATTTGGGTTTGATGGTGATGGAGACAGAGTTGGGGTAATTGATGATAAAGGTAATGAGATTTTTTCAGATAAAATAGGGTTACTGATAGCTCGTAATCTAGCTTCCAATCATAAAAATTCTAAATTTGTGGTAGATGTAAAATCAACTGGTCTTTATTCAACTGATCAAGTTTTAAAAGATAACAACTGTGAGACAATTTATTGGAAAACAGGACATTCACATATCAAAAGAAAAGTAAATCATGAAAAAGCACTGGCTGGATTTGAAAAAAGTGGACATTTCTTTTTTAATCAACCACTAGGTTATGGATACGATGATGGGATCAATTCTGCAATTCAAGTTTGCCATTTGTTAAATAATCAAAATAAAAAAATGAGCGAAATTATAGATAAATTACCAAAAACTTTTCAAACACCAACAATGGCACCTTTTTGTAAGGACGAGGAAAAATATACCGTTGTTGAACAGTTAGTAAAAAAAGTCCAACAAATTAAAGAAGATAAAACTCTTATAGATGATCAAGAAATAAATGAAGTATTAACAGTTAATGGAATAAGATTTTCATTTCCTGATGGTTCGTGGGGATTGATAAGAGCTTCATCCAATAAACCTTCTTTAGTTGTAGTAACTGAAAGTCCTACTTCAGATAAAAGAAAGAAAAAAATATTTGAATTCATCGATGAGCTTCTACAAAAGACTGGGAAAATAGGTGAATACGATCAAAAAATTTAAACTTTGATTTGTTGTTTATAATTAAAAAATACAACTAAGAAGTGTTCACAAAAATGTAAAGAATCATTTAAACTCAAATTGTGAGGTGATGGAGGGAGACTGAAATCACCTCTTTTTTTTTGTGAAAGCTTTTTGAATTTTTTCTAAATTTAAGTTTAACTCTTTTTTTGTATAACTTTTGCTCTTAACAACCCACACAGGTAACGGCCAAGTGCTGTCTGTTTTTTTTCTAGCGATTATATGAATATGAAGCTGAGGTACAATGTTACCTATCTTTTCAACATTTAGTAAAGATGTTTTGAAAGTTTTCTTCATAATATTGCTACAATGAACAATCTCTTCAATTAGCTGAAAACGATCATTTCTTTTTAACGCAGTAATATCAGTAACTCCTCTTCTTTTTGGAATTAAGATAATCCAGGGAAACTTAGCATTATCAATCATTCTGATCGTGCAAAGTTTTAAATCAGAAACATAATGAGAAGATTTAAGAAAATTTTTATTAACTTTGTTTACCATCTTATAACTTAAAGTATTCGTATAAAAATTTAGATGCAATAATTAACAGGAATAACCCAAAAAATTTACTTATTTTGTTTTTATCTATTTTGTGTACTGTTTTAGCGCCTATTCTAGCCATAAAAGTTGTAATCGGTATAAAGATTAAAAATGCTGGCACGTTTAAAAATCCAATACTTAAGGGTAAATTTGTATTTAAATAACTCCCAGATATCAAAAAACCTCCAGCACCAAATACAGCAATTAAAAAACCAATAGCAGCCGCACTCCCTATTGCTTTATTAATTGAGTATCCAAAAAATTTTAAAATTGGCACATTCATAATTGCGCCTCCAATACCCATAGGAGCGGAAATAAAACCAACTATAAAACCAAATATTATTTTTAAATTTAATTTAATCTCTTTAATTGCTGTTTGATCTTTTTCTTTAAGAAGAAGTAAATAAAAGCTTAGTAAAAATATGATTATTGAAAAAAATAATACCAATGATTTAGTTTTTAGTGCTGCAGCAAATATAGTTCCTACGATCACACCCGATACAACAAAAAGACCATAACTTTTAACTATAGTAAAATCTACAGCATTAAATTTGTGATGAGTCATTACAGATACTATGGAAGTTGGAATAATTATTGCAAAAGAGGTACCAACAGCTAAGTGCATCACATATTGTGGATCAACACCCAATTGATTAAAAATATAATAAAGGAAAGGAACTGTGATTAATCCTCCACCTATTCCAAATAAACCAGCAACAAACCCAACAGGAATTGCTGTTAAGGCCATTAGTAAAATTATGTAAAAATATTCGTAGGATAAAATTGAACTAAGCAGAAGAACCTACGCTTCGATCAAAATTGTTAAATTTCACTTTATCCATTATATGATCAATCTTTTTGACATCTGCATCACGCACACACATATTTTCACTTAAATATCTCTTCCAATAACTTGCACCTGTTTGTCCATGAAACAATCCTAACGTATGTCTCATTATCTGATTAAGTCTAGTTCCTTTTTTTAATTCTGATTTTACATATGGTATCAATTGTTCAATTACATCTTGTCTACTTGGAACATTCTCATTATTAAAAATTTCTTTTTCTATATCAGCTAATATATATGGTGTGTGATAAGCAGCTCTTCCTATCATTACACCATCAGTTTTTACTAAATGTGGTTTTATCTCATCTACAGATGTGATGCCTCCATTTATTATTACTTCATCATCTGGAAAATCTTGTTTTAATTTATAAACATAGTCATATTTTAAAGGTGGAATGTTTAAATTTTGTTTTGGAGTAAATTTTCCAAGCATCGCTTTTCTTGCATGAATTATAAAAGTTTTAATCCCAACTTTTTTAAGTGTTGAAATGAAAATATGAAAATTTTCATAATCATCAACATTATCATAGCCAATTCTAGTTTTTATAGTGACAGGAAGTTTTGTTACAGCTTTCATTTCACTTAGGCAATCTGCAACTAAATTTGGTTCTTTCATCAAACATGCACCAAATTTATTTTTCTCTACTTTTCTACTTGGGCAACCTAAATTTAAATTGATTTCATCATAACCAAAGTCTTCTCCAACTTTTGTTGCTGCTGCTAATAGTTTTGGAGATGATCCTCCTAATTGTAAAGCTACAGGTTTTTCTTCAATATTAAATTCTAATAATTTTTTTTTATCACCTCTATTGATCGCTTCATCAACAACCATTTCAGTATATAAAAGTGTATTTTTTGAAATTAATCTTAAAAAATATCTCTCATGACGGTCTGTGCAATCCATCATTGGTGCAACAGAAACTTTCCTATTCATAACAACAGTGATTTTATATTATTTTATTAAGAGTTTGAAGTGTCTGTATCTTCAGAGTTTTCATCTGCAACTTGTTCTTCACTAGCTGAAACATCGTCTAATGACACATCTGCTTCCTCAGATGAAGCATCTTCACTTACCGGAGTTTCTACTTCTGGAGTAGCAGTTTGTGATAATTCAGCTAAATCTTCTTTAGAAACTTGAATTTTTTCTGGAGTTTTTCTTGCTCTTTTAGATGGCAAAATAGGCGCACCACTTTTTGAAACTTCACCTTTGTATAAGCTTTCAAAATCATCACCAATTTCTTCATCATCTTCAGATCCATCATCGACTTGTTCTACATGTTTTCTTAACTTATATATTGCTGCTTCTGATAAATCTGGAACTTTAACAGTTTCCTCTGCTATTTCTCTAAGAGCAATTACTGTGTTTTTATCATTATCTCTATCTAAAGTTGGTTCAATACCTGAACCTAATTGTGCAGCTCTTTCTTTAGCTACCAATACCAATTCGTAGGGACTTTCGACTTTATCGATACAATCTTCTACAGTTACTCTTGCCATGCGCAGTATCTACACAGGGATTAAAAGAAAAGCAAGGAGAAATTCTACAAATATTGAGGTTTTAGTTTGTTTTTTATCAAAAATAATAGAACAAACATTGATAATATATATAAGCCTGAAAAACTTGCTATTTGCTCAATTGTAAAACCTTTATCTATAAGGAAACCAAACAATGCTGTCCCAAATGCAGTTGAAAAAACCATTAATGCGGATGTCATAGCTTTAATCCCACCTATAAATTTAACTCCATAAAGTTCAGCCCAAGTTGATGAGCCCAAAACATTAGCAAAACCATTTGTGACTCCCATCAAACCCAAAAATATAAAAGATGAAAAAGGGTTGTCGAAAAAAATTAATATCAAAGTAGCAAGCATCAATGGGATATTCGTAAATATCAATAGTTTCCTACTAGTAAACTTATCAATTAAAAAACCAGTTACAAATAAAGTAATTACAGATAATATTGAATAAGCCATAAAGGATTGGGCGATAACGTAAGGACCCCATTCTTTAGAGAACTGAACAAATGATTGAAAAACTGCAAAACCAGTAAAGATCCAAGGCATTGCCAATAAGTTTCCACAAATAATATAAAATTTATAATCTTTTAAAACTTCAGATCTTTTCCATTGTTTAATTTTATTTTCATTTTCATTTTTTTTGTTTTCAGTTTCTCTGGAATTTATATCTAATTTTCTTATCAAGAATACTGAAGATACGGGAAGAAATAATATAATTAATAAAGAAAAACTTACCCAAAGATCTCTCCAATCTAAAATAGTTAATAGATATACTATTGCTACTGGTAATAAAAATTCTGCTGATGACAAACCTAGCCAAGCAGTGCTTAAAGCTTTTCCTCTAGATTTATCAAAGTATCTTGAGACTGTTGTTGTTGCTGTATGAGACATCAGGCCTTGACCAAACAATCTCATTAGAAAAATTGCAAAAAATAAAAAAACAATTGAATTTATTTTTGAGAATAAAAAAGATGAAATACTCAAAGAGATTATAACAAAAAAAGCAAATTTAATTGCATTTACATCATCAATTTTTTTTCCTAACCATATTAATATAAAACTACTTAATAAAGTTGCTGAAGCATAAATAGAACCAAATTGACCATGAGATATGGATAGTGCATCTCTAATACTTGAATTAAATAAACCTAAAAAAAAACTCTGTCCAAAGCTTGAAAAAAATGTAAAAATAAATCCGAATATAATTACTTTTAAACTTAAACTTTTAAACATAGAAAAAAATTATGACTTGTAATGTTGCTTTCATAGGTCTTGGGGTTATGGGCTACCCAATGGCTGGTTATATATCAAAAGCCGGACACAATGTAACTGTTTTTAACAGGACAACAGCAAAAGCTGAAAAATGGGTTAATGAATATAAAGGTAAAATGGCAGAAACTCCTGCTGAAGCTGCTAAAGATGCTGAATATATTTTTACATGTGTTGGGAACGATAATGATTTAAGAGAAGTTACATTTGGTGATAAAGGAGCATTCAAAACAATTCAAAAAGGATCTGTATACATAGACAACACAACGGCATCAGCAACAATTGCAAGAGAAATTTACGACTACGCAAAAAAAAATGGTTTCGGTTCTTTAGATGCACCTGTTTCTGGTGGTCAAGCTGGAGCTGAAAACGGTGCGTTAACAGTTATGATTGGTGGAGATCAAGCTGACTTTGATAAAGCGAAAGATAAAATTGATTGTTACAGTAAAAAAATGAAATTACTTGGTAATGCTGGAAGTGGACAGCTTGCAAAAATGGTAAATCAAATTTGTATTGCAGGATTAGTTCAGGGTTTATCTGAGGGAATTAATTTTGGTATGAAAGCAGGTCTTAATATGGAAGATGTAATTGAAGTTATTTCAAAAGGTGCTGCTCAATCTTGGCAAATGGAAAATAGATACAAAACAATGATTGATGATAAATTTGATTTTGGTTTTGCAGTTGATTGGATGAGAAAAGATTTAAAAATTGCTATGGAAGAAGCTAAAAATAATGGCTCTTCACTACCTATTACAGAAATAGTCGATAAATACTACGGCGAAGTTCAAGAACTTGGTGGAAATAGATGGGATACCTCAAGTTTAATCAAAAGATTTAGAAAGTAAAATTGTATGCAACCAGCATACTATGAAAATTTTGATGAAATTATCAAAAAGATCTGGCTTATGTTGGATGACGCAGTAAAAAATAGAAGTTCTCAATTTAGAATACCTACTTTTATTTGTGGAAATCAAAATGATTTAGATGGACGTATTGTTGTACTTAGAAAATCAAAGCAACAGGAAAGATTATTACAATTTCATAGCGATATACGATCTGATAAAATTCTAAAACTAAAATCTAACAATAAAGCTGCTATGTTATTTTATGATAAAGACGAAAAGATACAAGTGAGAGCAAAAGTAGAATGTGTAGTTAATCATAAAAATGAAATCACAAAAGAGTCTTGGATAAACACAGGTCATATAAGTAGAAAATGTTACCTTGTAGACAGTGGACCTGGGACTGAGTCAGAAAATCCTACATCAGGCTTAAGACCAGAACTAGATAATTTCGATTATACTCATGAAGAGAGTGAAAAAGGTTATGAAAATTTTACCGTAATACAATGTAAAATAAATTCTTTAGAGTGGTTGTATTTAGCAGCCAAGGGTCATAGAAGAGCTAAATTTGAATATGGAGATAATTTAGGATCAGAAACTACATTCATAAAAAAAACTTGGCTTATACCTTAGTAGAACATGGATAAAAAATTTAAAATAGGAATAGATTATGGAGGAACCAAAATTGAAGCTATTCTGATTGATGAGAATGGAAAAGAAATAAGAAGAGAGAGATCCGGTTATGACAAAAACTATGAGTCAGGAATAGAAACTGTAAAAAAATTTGTTGAAAATTTTAAACAAGAATCAAGTCAAGATGCAACAGTAGGCATAGCTATACCTGGTTTTTTATCAAATGAAACTGGCTTAGTTCACAATGCTAACTCTGATTGGTTAAATAAAAAATCTTTTAAAAAAGATTTAGAAAAAGAATTAAGCTGTGAAATTAAAATGATGAATGATGCCAATTGCTTTACACTTTCAGAGTCCATTGATGGTGCTGGTAAAGATTTTAAAAGTGTTTTTGGTGTCATAATTGGAACTGGTTTTGGTGGCGGTTTATCGTTTAATAAAGAAATAATTGAAGGTGCCAATCAAGTTGCGGGGGATTGGGGTCACCAACCACTACCCTACCCAACTGAAGATGAAAAAAATACAGAAATAAAATGTATTTCTCCAACATGTGGAAGACCATTGTGCGCAGAACAATTTATTTCAGGAACAGGCTTTGCAGATATCTTTAATAAAAAATATAATACAAATTATAAATCACCCGAGATTGTTGAATTAGATAGAAATAACGATGAAAGAGCAAATGAAGAATTTAAATTATATGAAGACAGATTTGCGAGATTAATTGCTGTAATGATTGGAATATTTGATCCAGAAGCAATTATTTTAGGTGGAGGAATGTCAAATGTTGATAGACTGTATAAAAATCTTCCAGATATTATTCCGAAATATACATTTTCAGAAAAAGTAAGAACTAAAATTTTAAAAAATAAGCACGGTGACTCAAGTGGTGTGCGAGGAGCTGCATGGTTATGGAATTAAAAAATATTTAATTAAGACTGAATAAAAAAGACATAAAATTTAGAGAAATTTATGCGACCTTTCGTAGCTTTAATTAAGAATAAATGGATTATTTCGAATTAATTCTTGTTTGATTTTATCAAAAAACTTAAGCTAGTCTTTTTAACATAAACTAAGAGAGAAATATGAAAAACTTAAAAAACCTAACGGTTGCATTATTTGCTCTTTTATTTGCTACAACTGCAAATTCAGAGACAATTAAAGTTGCAACAGTAAACAATGGTGACATGATTAGAATGCAAGGTCTTACTAATGACTTTACTTCTAAAACTGGCATTAACGTTGAATGGGTAACTTTAGAAGAAAACGTTCTAAGACAAAAAGTTACTACAGACATCACTACAAAAGGTGGACAATTTGATGTTCTTACAATTGGAACTTATGAAGTGCCAATTTGGGGAGGAAAAAATTGGTTGAATGAATTAAAATTTAGCGCCGCTTACGATGTAGATGATTTATTACCTGCTATAAGAAGTGGTTTATCAGTTGATGGCAAATTATATGCTGCTCCTTTCTATGGAGAATCTTCAATGATTATGTATAGAAAAGATTTAGTTGCTAAAGCAGGTATGACAATGCCTCAGCAACCAACTTGGGGTGAAGTCTATGATATTGCTAAAGCAATCACTGAAGGAAACGATGGAGTTTATGGTGCTTGTTTAAGAGGTAAGCCTGGTTGGGGTGAAGGTGGAGCTTTCATTACAACAGTTGCAAACGCATTTGGTGGAAGATGGTTTGATGAAAACTGGCAACCACAAATGAATAGCCCTGAGTGGAATGCTGCAGTTTCATTTTATGTTGACTTATTACAAAACTATGGCCCTCCAGGAGCATCTTCAAATGGTTTCAATGAAAACCTTGCTTTATTCAATGAAGGTAAATGTGGAATGTGGATTGATGCAACAGTTGCAGCAAGTTTTGTGACAAACCCTAAACAATCAAAAGTACATGACAAAGTAGACTTTGCACAAGCACCTTGTGCTGTAACTTGTAAAGGTTCTAACTGGTTATGGGCTTGGTCTTTAGCAATTCCAGGTGGTTCTAAAAAAGTTGATGCGGCTACAAAATTTATTGATTGGGCTACATCAAAAGAATACCTTGAGTTAGTTGCTTCTAAAGAAGGATGGGCAAACGTTCCTCCAGGAACTAGAACTTCTTTATATAAGAATCAAACTTATTTAAATGAAGCTCCTTTCGCAGCTATGACCTTAAATGCAATTAATACTGCCGATCCATCTTTTAATGGTACTTTAAAAAAGAAACCATACATGGGTGTACAGTTTGCAGCTATTCCTGAGTTCCAAGGAATTGCAACATCTGTAAGTCAGCAAGTATCGTCTGCATTAGCAGGAAAAATTTCAGTGGAAAAAGCATTAAACAATGCTCAAAAGATTGCTGAAAAAGAAATGAAAAAAGCAGGTTATATTAAATAATTATAACTAAGACTTTTTAGAAATCAAAGGCCACTAATCTATTTGAATTAGTGGCCTTTATTTTATTTTAAACTAAATTAACTTAAAGTTTTCTTATGAAAAATAAGTTTATTTCTAGAGCAACATCCTATCCTACAATCACTCTTTTATTTATCTGGATGGCTGTACCATTAGGTATGACAATTTATTTTTCATTTCTAAGATACAGTTTAATGAATCCGGATGTTCAAGATTTTACTGGTATTCTAAACTACGAATATTTTTTAACTGATTTTGCTTTTTTAGAAGCTTTGTGGAATACATTCGTTTTAGTTTTTTCTGTTTTAATTGTTTCAGTATTGTTTGGAATTGCATTTGCGCTGTTATTAAACCAAGACTTTTTTGGCAGAGGTTTCGCAAGAATTTTAGCGATAGCTCCTTTTTTTATAATGCCTACTGTTAGTGCATTAATTTGGAAAAACTTATTTATGAACCCTGTTTCAGGTTTATTTGCATGGTTACTATCTTTATTTGGTTTAGATCCAATTGACTGGTTTACACATGTTCCAATGCTTTCAATAATTATAATTGTTTCTTGGCAATGGATACCATTTGCTACTCTTATATTATTGACAAGTTTGCAATCAGTTGACAAAGATCAAATAGAAGCAAGTAAAATAGATGGAGCAAATCAATTTCAAATTTTTAGATATGTAACACTACCTCATTTATTAAGACCAATTGCTATTGTCATTTTAATTGAAACAATATTCTTACTCACTATTTTTGCCGAAATTTTTGTAACTACAACTGGTGGACCAGGTTTAGCTACAACAAACCTAGCATTTTTAGTTTTTACTGAAGCACTATTAAAATTTGATATTGGGATAGCATCTGCTGGTGGAGTAGTTGTTGTAATACTTGCAAATATAGTTGCGTTCTTTTTAGTTAAAATGATTGGGAAAAATTTACAATAATTATGAAAAAAAAAATTACTTTAACTTTTTTAGCTTGGTTAATTTCCTTAATAATGTTCTTTCCAATTTTATGGATGATTATCACTTCATTCAAAACTGAATTGGATGCAGTAGCGATTCCACCTCTATTTTTTTCTTTTGAACCAACGGTTGAAAATTATGGAATTGTTCAGGAAAGAAGTAACTATTTTAGATTTGCTTTAAATTCTGTAATCATTTCTTTTGGCTCAGCAATATTAGGATTAATTTTATCTATACCGATTGCTTGGTCTATGGCTTTTCATCCTACAAAAAGAACTAAGGGAACTTTATTATGGATATTATCAACAAAAATGATGCCACCAGTTGGGGTATTAATTCCAATATATCTAATATTCAGAGATCTATCACTTTTAGATTCAAAAATTGGAATGATTGTAGTTTTATGTTTTGTAAATTTACCAATAATGATCTGGCTTTTATATTCATACTTTAAAGAGATCCCTAATGAAATTTTAGAAGCAGTAAGAATAGATGGTGCTAACACTTTTCAAGAAATAATTTATGTTTTGTTACCACTCTCTTTGCCAGGATTGGCATCGACTACTCTACTTTGTATTGTGCTTGCTTGGAATGAAGCTTTTTGGACCCTAAATTTAACATCAGTTGATGCAGCTCCACTCACAACATTTATAGCTTCCTATTCAAGTCCTGAAGGTTTGTTTTATGCTAAACTATCAGCAGCATCTACTTTGTCAGTTTTGCCCGTTCTATTTTTGGGTTGGTTAACTCAAAAGCAATTGGTCAGAGGCTTAACTTTTGGAGCTGTTAAATAGATGATTTTGAAAAATGAAATAAATCAAAATTCTTTACAATTAATTGAGAATAGTTTTGAAAAAAAAAAATTAAAACCAGGTATTTTGCATATTGGAGTGGGTAATTTTCATAGATCTCACCAAGCATACTTGATTGATAAATTTATAGAAAAAAGTTCTGAATTTAATTGGGGAATTGTTGGATTAAACTTAATTTCTAATAGCTCAAATATTATTAATAATTTAAAAAAACGTGATGGAAATTATGTATTGAAGACAATTTCATCAAATGGTGAGGTTAAATATAAAAATGTTAAATCAATTATTGAATTAAGTGACTGGTCTACTGAAAAAGAAAATTCAGAAAAAATATTAAATAATGAAAATATACATCTAATAACAATCACAGTTACTGAAACTGGTTATTTTTTAAATGAAAAAAATGAACTTGATGAAAATAACAAATTAATAAAAGATGAATTAAATAATAAAATATCTAATTCAATTTATGCATATTTAAGAATTGCTTTAAATAATAGAAAAAAATCAACAAACAAACCAATCACCATTCTTTGTTGTGACAATTTAAGAGAAAATGGAAAAATATTAAAAAATTGTTTCATAAAATATTTAGAGCTTATTAATGATAAAGAATTAATTAATTGGTTATCAAAAAATGTAACCTTTCCTTCATGTGTTGTTGATAGAATTACTCCTAGAACACCAGAAAACTTGGCTGAAGAAATAGAGCAGAATTTCAATATTAAAGAAGACTGCTCAGTTCTTTCTGAAGATTTTATTCAATGGGTAATAGAAGAAAATTTTGTGGCACCATTTCCTGCACTAGATCAACTAGATAATGTGTATTTTACAACAAATGTGATTAACTTTGAGGAAACAAAAATAAGAGTTTTAAATGGTGGTCACTCATGTTTAGCATATTTTGGTGCTCTAAAACAGCTGAATACATTTGATCAATGTTTTAAAGAAAAGTTTTTGGATAACTTTTTTAAGGAATTAGAAAATGAGGAAATTTTGCCTGCACTTGGAAATATGGATCCAATAAAATTACCTGAATATCTAAATACAATTTATAGTCGATTTAAAAACTTGTATATAAGTGATGCTCTTGAAAGGATTTGCATGGATGGTTCAAGTAAATTTCCAATTTTTGTAATACCTACAATTGAAAAATGTTTTTTAAAAAATATAGAACCTCATAGAGCAATTTCATCTATTGCTAGCTGGTATATATTTATGAAAAAAATTAACAACAATGAAATAAAATTTAATTACATAGATCCAAAATGGGAATGGTTAAAATATTTTTTACATGAAAATAAAATTGATGACTTCTGTACAAATAAAGAACTTTGGGGTGATTTACCTGAAAGATTTCCTAGATTTAAAGAAATATTAAGATTAAAAATTAAAGATATTAACTTTTGGAATAACTTAAATGGCTGACATAAAAATTAAAAAACTTAATAAATTTTATGGCGATTTGCATATCATTAAAGATATAGATATCGAAATAGAAGATAAATCCTTTACTGTATTAGTTGGTCCTAGTGGAAGTGGAAAATCTACAATGTTAAGGATGATAGCTGGTTTAGAAGAAATTAATTCTGGAGAAATATCAATTGATGATAAAATTGTAAACAAACTTGATCCAAAAGATAGAGAAATCGCAATGGTATTTCAATCTTATGCTTTGTATCCACATATGAATGTTTTTGACAACATGGCCTTAGGTTTGAAATTAAAAAAAACTCCAAAAGACGAAATTGAGAAAAAAGTTCACGAGGCAGCAAAAATTTTACAGTTAAATGATTATCTAGACAGATTACCAAAGCAATTATCTGGTGGTCAACGTCAAAGAGTGGCTATTGGAAGAGCAATTACAAGAGATCCAAAAATTTTTTTATTTGATGAACCTTTATCAAATTTAGATGCAAAATTAAGAGTGGAGATGAGAAGAGAATTAAAAAAACTTCATCAAAATTTAAAAACAACTATGGTTTATGTGACTCATGATCAAACAGAAGCTATGACACTTGGAACAAAAATTGCATTAATGAACAATGGAAAAATAGAGCAATATGATACACCAGAAAATATCTATAATAATCCTAAAAGTATTTTTGTAGCTGATTTTGTTGGGTCACCGCCAATGAATTTTATTAGAGGAAAGATTGTTAATAATAACAAAAAATATTTTTTGGCTAAAAATGCTGACAATGAATTTCAAATTCAGTTATCTGATGACGTGATAACTTCAAAAAATAATGATTCTTTACTTTTGGGTATTAGGCCAGAACATATCTTTTTTAAAAAAGAACATGCTGTAAGAGTATCTAAAGATGATAATTTTGCTCAGATAAGTGTTGTGCCAATATTAAACGAATATGTAGGGCATGAACAAATTGTGACATTTAATTACTTAGGTCAAGAAATTCTTGGAAAATTTTCATCTTCAATTTTAATTGAAATGAATAAAGAAATAAATCTATATGTAGATTTAAATAAAATTTGTTTTTTTGAAAATTAAATTAAGTTATAATTTTTACTAATCTCTTATTAATATTGATAATATCTGTAACTTGACCCTTTAATTCATCTACTGCTTTTTTTACTCCATACCCATCTTGATCATAATCATCACATATAATCACCATATTTTTTTTGATATCTTTTAAAATTATTCTCAAATCTTCTTTAACTGTCTCGTAAGCATGCCCACCATCAAGAAATATAAATTCAATTTCTGATAAATTAACTTTTTTTAATGCATCGTGACTTAAACCCTTAATTAATTGAATATTATTCTTAAACTTACTTAATAGTTTATTTACACTTTCCATTGAATTTAAATTTTGTTTTAAAATTATATTGAATAGAAAATGTTTAAGTGGGTTAGAAATTTTATTATGTTTAACTGTACTTTCTTTTAAATCAATTTCTTCAGTAGAATCTTCAAAGATATCAACGCCATAATATCTAAAGTCATTTTTGTGAATTTCACATAATTTTTCACAAACATTCCTTGATGTTACGCCTTGAAAAACTCCAACCTCTAAAAAATATTTTGGTTTATGATAATCTATTTGATCTAAAAGCAAATGTGCAGAGCTTTTATCTTTTTTAAAACTTGATTTTCTGAGATAATATTTAAATTTCATTTTAGATATTAGAGGAAATATATTTTTTCCAATTTTCTTGATAATGTTTTGTATTTTCAAATACGGCCTTTTTTTCTTCGGCTGTTATTTCTCTTATAACTTTGCCAGGAGATCCAACAACTAAAGAATTATCTGGAATTTCTTTATTTTCTGTAATCAAAGCTTTTGCGCCAATGATACAATTTTTTCCAATTTTAGCTTTATTTAAAATAACAGCACCAATTCCAATTAAACTATTATCTCCGATCGTGCATCCGTGAAGCATAACCATATGTCCAATTGTTACATCTTTTCCAACTTTTAAAGGACAGCCTGGATCAGTATGAAGGACACTGCCGTCTTGTACATTTGAACCCTCACCAATAAAAATATTCTCAATATCTCCTCTTAAAACTGCATTAAACCAAATACTCGTATTTTTTTCTAAAGTGACATCACCAATAATAGTTGCATTTGGAGCAACCCAATTTTCACCTGAACTTTTAAGTTTTTTATCTTTTAAATCATAAAACATAATTTATATATTAGTACATCATGCCTATACAAACTCCAATATGTGATTTCGGTCAAAAGGCTCACCACTTTGAACTAATATCCACAGATAATAAAATTTTATCACTCAATGATATCAAAGGTGAGAATGGAACTTTGATAATGTTTATTTGTAACCATTGTCCATACGTTAAAGCTATTACAGAGGATATTGTTAAAGATTGTAATGAATTAAAAAGAATTGGAATAAACTCGGTTGCTATTTGTGCTAATGATCCTGTGAATTATCCTGAGGATTCATTTGAAAATATGATTAAATTTTCTGAACAAAATCAGTTTTCATTCCCATATTTGATTGATGAGACTCAAGAAATTGCAAAAACTTATGATGCAGTGTGTACTCCTGATTTTTTTGGCTATAACAAAAATTTGGAGCTTCAATATCGTGGTAGAATGAGAGAGTTGAAAAATTTAGTTCCAGTTAGAAATGGTGAAAGTGATCTTTTAAAAGCCATGAAACAAATCGCAGAAACAGGAAAAGGTCCAGAAAATCAAATCCCAAGCGCTGGTTGTAGTATTAAGTGGAAAAATAATTAATGTATTTAATTGTAACAAGATCTTTTCCACCTGAATTAGGCGGTATGCAAAGTTTAATGTGGGGTCTTGCACGTGAAATGTCTAAAAATTTCATGATTAAAGTTTTTGCAGATTATCACGATGGCCATAAGATCTTTGATGAACAAGCAAATTTCTCAATAGAAAGAGTTGGTGGAATAAAATTTCTAAGAAAAATTAGAAAATCTCAATTAATTGATGAGTTTACTAAAGAAAATAAAGTTAAAGGTATAATTGCTGATCACTGGAAAAGTTTAGAGCCTCTTAAATCTAAGAATAACAAATATTGTCTAATTCATGGAAAGGAAATCAATCATCCTAAAGATAGTGGTCTCAATAAAAGAGTTTTGAACGTATTAAATAATGTTGAAAAAGTTATTGCTAATTCTCAATATACAAAAAATCTTGCTATTGAGATTGGAGTAAATGAAGAAAAAATTATAGTGATCAATCCTGGAATTGATCCTGCCAAAGAATTAGATAAAAAATCATTAGCAAAAGTAGAAAGCTTATTAAAAATTAAAAAACCAAGATTAATTACAGTTTCAAGATTTGATAAAAGAAAAAATCATGAAAAAGTAATAATGTCATTAAGAAATTTAAAACAAATCTATCCTGACATTGTTTACATATGTATTGGATATGGAGACGAAGAAAAAAATATTAAAAATTTAGTTAAAGAGTTAGATTTGGTCTCTCAGGTAATGTTTTTTAAGGATATCAGCGATGAATTAAAAAATGCTTTAATTGCAAGCTCAAATGTTTTTGTAATGCCATCAGTTATTCATAAAAAATCTGTTGAAGGTTTTGGTATAGCTTATGTTGAGGCTGCACAATATGAAGTACCATCTCTAGGTGGAAAAGATGGAGGTGCGCCTGATGCAATTGAACATGAAAATACAGGAGTTATTTGTGATGGAAATAGTTTGGATGAAATTTATTCATCACTATCGTCTATGCTTAGCAGTAATAAATTTGTTGAGTATGGAAAAAATGCTAAATCAAATTCAGATAAGTTTCTCTGGTCAAATATAATTAAAGAATATAAAAAAATTCTTTAAGCTTTCTTTTTAAAAGAAAAATAAATTTGCCAACCGACAATTGCTACAGTTATCAGTAATATTATTAATGTTAAAGGTCTGTCCCACAAAAAACTAAAGGAACCATCACTTATTAACAAGGATCTTCTTAAGTTCTCTTCCATTAACTTTCCTAATACAAATGCAAGAATTAAAGGTGGCATTGGAAAATCATATAGCCGTAAAAAAGTTGCAAGTAACGCAATTCCAATCATTAAATATATATCGAAATTATTAAAAGAAATTAAATAAATTCCTGTGATTGAAAAAAATAAAATTAATGGAATTAAAAAATTTCTTGGAACTGCTAGAATTCTAGCGATGTAAGGAATTAAAGGTAAATTTAATATTAATAGAACTACCATCCCAATATACATTGACATTATTACTGACCAAAAAATTTCAGGATTTGTTTGATACAATCTAGGACCAGGTTGAATACCAAAACCCAATAGCGCTCCAAGCATAACAGCTGTTGTGCCGCTACCAGGTATTCCTAGAGTTAATAATGGAACAAAAGAACCAGAACATGCAGCATTATTTGCAGTTTCAGGTGCGGATAATCCATGAACACTACCCTTTCCAAATTTTTGTTTTTCTTCATCGTTAACGTAATTTCGCTCCATTCCATAAGCTAAAAAAGAAGCAATTGTTGCGCCTGCTCCTGGTAAAACACCTATCAAAAAACCTAATATTGATGATCTAGGAATAGTTTTTGCCATCTTTATAGTTTCTTCTTTATTAACCTTAATTGAACCGAGTTCTGTTAAAGAAATTTGTTTAGCAGCTCTATTAGGGTCTTTACCTCTAAATATAATCGTTAATGCTTCACTCATTGCAAATGTTGCCATTACAATCAAAACGAAACTTATCCCGTCAGATAAATTCATATTTCCAAACGTAAATCTAGAAATATCAGATAGTGAATCTTGACCAACTGATGCAAGCATCAATCCTAATACTACCATCATCATTGCTTTTAAAAATTGACCTTTAGATGAAAAGGCAGATACAGCGGTTAAACCTAAAATCATTAACGCAAAATAATCAGGTGATCTGAATGATAAACTTATTTTTGATAAACTTGGTGCTGCAATTAATAGAAAAATTGCAGAAATAGTTCCACCAGCAAATGAACTATAAGCTGCAATTGCTAAAGCTTTACCAGCTTTTCCTTGTTGAGCCATTGGATAACCATCAAAAGATGTTGCAACTGTACCTGGTACACCAGGTGCATTTAAAAGTATTGAAGATGTTGAGCCTCCAAATACCGCACCATAATAAACTCCTGCCATTAAAATTAATCCTGAAGCTGGATCAAAACCGTAAGTTATAGGTATCATCAAAGCTATAGCTGTCATTGGTCCTAAACCAGGTAACATTCCAATTATAGTCCCTGCAAAACAACCAATCATTACAATTAGGATATTTTGTAAAGATAAAGCTGTATTTAGACCAATTAATATTCCTTCAATCATCCTATTATTCCTAAGTATTTAAGTAACGGGTCTCGCAAATAAATATTTAAAACTCCATGTAATAAAAACATAAAAATAGCTACGAATGGAAACGAAAGTAAAAACATCCATAACCATCTTCTCTCACCCAATAAATAGTATGAAACAATTAAAAATAATGATGTAGATAAAAAATAACCTACTTTTAAAATCACAGCACCATAAATTATCGAAACCAAGATTAAATATATAATACTTTTGTAATCTAAATATTTATGATCAACCTCTGTTGGTACTTTTTCTGGTAAAACTATTTTTAAACCTGAAAAAAAAATTCCTGCCCAGCCAAGATAAATTGGAAAAGTTCTGGCATTGAATGGAGCATTTTCATCAAAAGTAAAAACTACAATTTGATGAGCTGTATATAGATAAAATACTGAAAAAATAAAAAAGAGCAGTGAGATAAATTTTGTTGGACTTATTCTCACTGCTCTTCTTTCAATTAATTAATCCGCAAGGATTAAATAACTCCTAGTTTTTTCATAAGAGCTGTCATTTCTTTTGTTTGTTTTTCTAAAAATTTAACAAACTTTTTGTCTGGGTTGTAAATATTAACCCATGCATTTCTTGCTCTAACAGTTTCCCATTCAGAAGTTTTTTGTACATCGCCTAGCATTTTTGCAATTTTTTTCTTATCTGCACTGCTCATACCTGGAGGTCCAAAAAATCCTCTCCAGTTTACGAATTGTACATCATATCCTTGTTCTTTTAGTGTAGGTGCATCTGGTGCATCTGAAACTCTGCTAGGTGCAGTGATACCAATAATTCTTACTTGGTCTCTTGCCCCCATAAGTTCACCTAAACCTGTAGAAATAATTTGTGTTTCTCCAGATAAAAGTCCAGCTAAAGCTTTACCACCTGCATCATAAGGAACATATATTACATCATTTGGATTTGCTCCTGCTTCCTGAAAAGCTAAAGCACCAATTAAATGGTCCATACTTCCTCTAACAGATCCTCCAGCCATTTTTACTGACTTAGGATTTTTTTTGTAAGCATCAACCACATCTTTAAAATTTTTGAATGGAGAATCTTTTGCAACAGCAATTGCACCATAATCACCAATTACTCCAGCAATTGGCACAACATCTTTGTAAGACAATACTCCACTTCCACCACCAGAAACATAACCTTCATGTCTAGTAATCGATCTCAAAACCAAAGGAGTTGATTGCACTAATACAGTGTCAGCAGGCTTATTGTTAATCATATAAGCTAATGCTTTTCCACCACCACCACCTGACATGTTTTCAAATGATGCGCTTTTTAAGAATCCAGCTTTTGTTAAAGCTTCTCCAGTACCTCTAGCAGTTCCATCCCAACCACCACCAGCACCACCACCAATTACAAAGTGTAACTTATCAATTGCAATTGAACTCGTAGTTGTTGCTGAAAATAGAAGGATTGCTGAAAATAATACTGAAAATATTTTTTTAATATTTTTCATTTTTCCTCTCTTAAGTTAATAAGATAAGATTAAACATAAAACATAATTTAATGTCAATCTCTCAATAAGTCTTTATGAGCTCGAATTTAAAAATTAATAAAGAAAATTTGTCTCAATTATTATCTAAAAAATTTTTTTTAGTTATTCTAATTGGAATACCTAGCGCAATAGTCACGGATTTTTTTAATATACCTCTTGCTTGGTTTTTAGGACCAAAGAAAACTAAACTAGCACCTCACCTCTCATCAAAGGTCTAAAGGTTCTAAAAAAAATTGCAGATTTTGCGTGAGGCTTTCCATCTTTGTTTTCTATAATTGCCCCAGAAGTAGTTAAGCCAGATGGATGTCCAACACGTAATTCTAATGGGTTTGAGTCTTTTCTTTTAATTTTGTTTGGGATAGTTCCCTCTATAGCAGCTGCTACGCCAATATTAACTCCAGCTGTTCCCATAATTGCTTTATGAGTTTTTCCCATTGAAAACATTCGGGTAGTAATATCTTGATCATTTGAATTAATTTTTTTGTTATCTAAGCTCGAATAATCTTTTGGTGAAGTTACAAATCCTATTCTTGGATTACCTAAAGGCGCGTCACCTATTGATTTTGATAAACCAATAATGTGAGCTGATTTTTGCCTAATTTTTTCAATTAAACTTAATTTGTCAGTTTGATTATCTAATTCCTCTGGTGTTTCGGTTCCTGTTAATCCTAAATCTTCAGCAAGAAGATAAATTAGAGGTGTAGCTGCATCTATGATACTTACATTAATTTTTCCAAAACCTTCAATATCTAATTCATCAATTACATTTCCAGTTGGTAATAGTTTACCGGTCCCTGACCCGCCTGGCTCAATATAATCTAATCTTACTTTAGCACCCGAGCCCTCTACACCAGCTATACTATAGTCTCCATTAATAACTGGTTTTCCATTCTTAACTTCAAATGTTGAATGTATGATTTTATCAGTATTCATTTGATATATTCTGATCATATTTTGACCCTCTGTAGGTTTAACAATCCCTTCTTGAATAGCATAGGGACCAACTGCACCTGATAAATTTCCACAATTATTATCCCATTCTGCAACAGGTTTATCTATTGCTAACTGTATAAAATTATAATCAACATCAGCATCTTTTCTTTCTGAAGGACTTATAATTACACATTTTGAAACTGAAGATAATCCTCCACCCATTCCGTTAAGCTGTCTTTTATTTAAATCTGGACTACCAATTACTTTTAGAAAAATTTCACTTAATTCTTTTTGGTCTTGAGTGGGGAGATCTTTTTTTTGAAAAAAAACTCCCTTACTTGTACCTCCACGATAATAAGTAGCTTTAATCCATTTTTGTTCCATTTTTACGCCTCTTTATAAGCGGTAGGTAAGATACCACCGTTTTTCCAAAAATTAACTTCTTCAGGAACATCTAGTCTTGCTTTGAGATATACTTCAATTACATCACCAGTTTCTTTATGTATTTGCATTAAAACTTTTTTATTATCATCACTAATTTTGTTTAAACCAGTTAAAGAAAATTGATCTGAACTATCAATCTTAAGTTCATCTATACCTTGTCCTTTTTCAAATTGTAAAGGAAGTAAACCCATTCCAACTAAATTTGACCTATGAATTCTCTCAAAACTTTTAGCAACAATAGCTTTTACACCAATTAATAATGGTCCTTTAGCAGCTACATCTCTTGAAGATCCGCAACCATAATTTTCACCTGCTAAAACTATTAAATCTTTATTTTCTTTTTTGTATTCAAGTGAAGCTTCATAAATTCTCATCATTTTTTTTTCAGGATACTTAATTGTAAAACTTCCTTCTTGATCAGGTGTCATTTTATTTCTTAGACGAAGACTTGCAAAAGTTGATCTCTCTACTATTTCGTGGTTTGCTCTTCTAGTTGTATAGGTATTATAATCTTTAGCATCAATTCCGAGTTGATTTAAATAATCTGATGCCGCGGTTCCTTTCGTGATAGAGCTTGATGGGGAAATATGATCCGTAGTAATAGAATCTCCCAAAAGAACAATTGGTCTTGCTAAGTTGATATCTTTTATTTCATAATTTTCTGTATTCTTAAAATATGGTGGTTTTTTTATGTAAGTACTTTCTGGCCAATTATAATTTTCGGTATCTGAAACGCTAAGTTTTTCCCAAAGATCACCACCATCAAAAACTTGATCATATTTTTCTCTAAAAGTTTCTGCTCTATAAAACTTTTGAATTATTTGTTCTACTTCATTATTTGCTGGCCAAACATCTTTCATGAATACTTCTTGACCATTTAAATTTTTACCTAAGCTATCTTTTAATATATTTTTTTTAACTGATCCTAAGATTGAAAATAATACAACTAATGAAGGTGAAGCTAAATATGAAGCTCTTATATTTGGATGAATTCTTCCAAGAAAGTTTCTATTTCCAGATAATACAGCAACTGAAAATACTTTTTCATTTTCAATTGTGTTTGCAAGATTGTCATCTAATGGTCCAGATCCACCATTACAAGTAGTACAACCAAAGCCTACTACATTAAAACCAAGCTGATCTAAGTATTTTTGTAATCCAGATTTATGTAAAATTTCAGCAGTAACTTTACTTCCTGGTGCAAAGGATGTTTTAACTTTGTCGTTTTTTTTAAATCCCTGCTCAACTAATTTTTTTGCAATTAACCCAGCTGCTATTACATTTTTTGGATTAGCAGTATTTGTGCAACTTGTTATTGCAGCTATCATAATATCGGCGTCTTTAATTTCATAATTTAGATTAGGCACACTAAATTTATCTTCTCTTAAATCTTTCTGATAAAGCATATTTGAATGGGCGTTTATATTTTTAGAAAAATCATTAAGGTTAATTTTGTCCTCTGGATTTTTTGGACCAGACACACAAGATTCTATAGATTTCAAATCTAGATTTAAAACTCGGTTGTACTCAGGCGTTAAGTCAGGATTTCTCCACAATTTTTGAAACTTAGAATATTCTTCAACAACTTTTATCTCTTCTTCCGTTCTTCCGGTCATTTTTAAATAATCTAAGGTTAAATTATCTACAGGAAATAAAACTGCAGTTGCACCATATTCAGGAGCCATATTTGCAATAGTTGCTCTATCACCGGCTGTCAAACTCTCAACTCCCTCACCTGAAAACTCAATAAAACTGCCAACAACTTTATTCTGTCTTAGTAATTGAGTAATAAATAAAACTAAATCAGTTGAAGTAACACCTTCTTTTAAAGAATTTTTAAGATTTACTCCTACCACTTCTGGGACAGTCATAGGTATTGTTTTTCCTAACATCGATATTTCGGCTTCAACACCTCCTACTCCCCATCCTAACACTCCAATTCCATTAACCATGGGTGTGTGGCTGTCTGTTCCAATACATGTGTCTGGATGGATTAAATTAAAATCATTTTTCTTTTCTCGCCAAACAACTTTTGATAAATATTCAATATTAACTTGGTGACAAATCCCAACACCAGGGGGAATTACGTTAACTTTGTCTAAAAATTTAGAACACCATCTTAAAAAAGAAAATCTTTCAGAATTTCTTTCATATTCTTTTTTAAGATTATCTTTTGATGCATTCTCATCACCAAAATAATCAACTTGCAATGAATGATCGATCACTAAATCAATTGGTACATCTGGTTGAATATCTTTTGTATCTATACCTTTTTTTTGTAAGGCTTCTCTATAAGCAATAAAATCAACAAGCATTACTTTACCAAGAATATCATGACTTAGAATTCTATTAGGTGCAAAATTAATAGGTTGACCAATCTTTTTATCTAGAATTGAATTAATTTGTTCCTTAGAGTTATTATTTCGGTGTAAAAGATTTTGCCTGATTATATTTTCTATTAAAATTCTATAAGTATAAGGAATTTTATCAATATTGTTTATATTGCTAATATCAGCAAAATCATATTCGACATTATTAATTTTTAGTTTTTTAAATGTCTTGGGTATCATTTCTTATTTGTTTTAGTTCGATATTCCTCTGTGTCTACAGAAAATTTATGATCATTTTCAACTCTATCAATAATTTTTCTGAAATTACCCAATAAATTCTCTCTTTGTTGTAATAACCAAGTGTACTGCGCATCGCAACCTGAGACTGGTTGAGGATATTCAGATAATTCTTTATTAATTTTTTCTAATTTTAACTTATTTTTTTTTAACTTAACGGCCATGGTAATTCAAAATAAGACTGTAAAATCCCAGGAGGGAAATCCATTATCATAAAATGAGAAATTGCTCCTAAAAAAAACCAAACAAACAAACCACTTATTATACTATATGTCATACCTTTTCTTGCTATTTTATTTAAAAATAAAATCACAAACAAACCAATAGAAAAAAAGAATCCTATAAATACTGATAAAAATAATGGTGAAATAAACCAAAAAATTGTCATCCAATAACTTCTTATCTCTTTATTATCCCTCAATAAGTTTTCACCATCATAAAAAACTTTAGCTCCTGTTTTTCCAAAAAACATTTGTAGACCAATTATAGAAGTGAAAATGATCATAAAGATTCCAACACTTATAGGAAAAATTTTTCCAAGATATTGTAAATGATCAGTTACAAATATTGTATATACTCCCACAAACATGAGTAAGAATAAGAATATCCATTGAGAATTCGTATTTGAGTTTAATAAATCCGATTTAGATTTAGCAATTTCATCTTTTTTATTTATGATTTTTATACCTGAATAAATAGAAAAAATTGAAATTAGAATTAATATTAAAAAAATAGGTCTAGTAAATAATTCAGAAAATTTATAGAACTGCATAGTTTGATAAAGATAAGTTTCAATACTATCGCTCAAAACAAAACCAATCATTAAAGCAACACGAGAATAATCAAACCTTTTCATAAAAACTGCTATCACACCAATGAATGTTGCAAATAATAAGTCTCCCCATGATCTTGTTGAGTTAAATATTGCAAACAAAATTAAAGATATAAGAAATGGTGCTAAGACTGTAAAATTTATAGTTGTTAATTGAGATATTGGTTTTGCCATAGCAACACAAATAATTGCACCAAAAATGTTCGCAACTGCTAGAGACCAAATAATTGTATAAATTAGATCTAGCTGTGTATCTATCATTTGAATACCTGGATCTACGCCCAACAAAATTAATCCACCCATTAATATTGCGGTTCCACCAGAACCTGGAATTCCAAACAACAAAGTAGGTATTAATGCTCCACCTTCTTTAGAATTTGAGCTGGACTCGGGACCAATAACACCTCTGATATCTCCATTTCCAAAATTTTTATTGTCTTTGACAGTTGTTTTGGCGTGACTATAACTTATCCAGTCAATACACGATCCACCTATACCAGGTATTAATCCAATAAAACTTCCAATAAAAGAACATCTTAAAACTAAAAATTTATTTCTTAAGAAATCTTTAAGACCTATAAGCCAACCTGATTTTTCTAATTCAGCTTTTTCAGAAACTGCTTTATTTGACCTTAATAACTCTACTATTTCAGGAAACGCAAATATTGAAATAGCAACAACCATTAGATGAATTCCACCACCAAGATACATTACAATAGGATTTTGAACTTCCAAAACTGTACTAAAGTCCAATCTATATTCTGAACTAGCTGGAGAAATTCCTATGCAACCAACTATCATTCCAAGACATGCAGCTACTAACCCTTTAAATATACTTGACCCTGTTAATGTTCCTACAACTGAAATTCCAAAAATTGCTAGCATCAACATTTCTCCTGTTCCAAAAGCTAGAATTATTGGTTTGGCAATCTGTATTACTGCTGTTAACAGCACAGCTCCAAATAATCCTCCAAACAGAGAAGAGAAAAAAGCTGCAGACAATGCTCTGGCTGCTTGTCCTTTTTTGGCCAAAGGAAAACCGTCCATGACAGTTGCTTGAGCTGAAACAGACCCTGGAACACCAATTAAAACAGCTGGAAAAGTATCAGCAGTAGCCACAACTGACATTAAACCCATCATCATTGCAATACCAGATATTGGTTCCATGCCAAAAACAAATGGAAGTAATAAAGATAAACCTACAGTGCCACCAAACCCTGGAATAACACCAACTACTAAACCTAACAACACACCTAAAATTAAAAAGAATAATGATTGTCCTGAAACTATTGTGATGAGTGCAGATAGTAAGGCTTCGATCATATGAAAATATTATATAAAAAAAAAGGGGGCAAAGCCCCCCCTTTTTTCTCAAATTAGAACTTATTACTTAGTGTTTTTCCACTCTTGTAAAAATTTTTCTGATTTTGAATCAACAGAAGTTGCTTTTTTTAATGAAGATTTTAAGTTTTTTGAACCAGTAACTTGATCGTATTTACCAAGTTTCTTATTTAAAACTTTCATTGCCTCTGGATCATTAACGATAGCAGCTGCAGCATTCTGCCAAGCTTTTACAACATCTCTTTTTGCTGATTTTGGAAGCATCACATATTTTTGTGTTGCAAATCCTGCATAAAATAGAGCTGTCCAAGATTTAGCCTCAGTTCCTTTAAATTTGTTCCCAGTTACAGCTTCATAAACTTCAGGAAAAGAAGGAAGATCTGGAAAGTTTGGGTCTCTTTCAACTTTTCCACCAACTGGAGCTCCCCAAGTCATTACCGCAACCATTTCTCCTTTTTCTACCAATGGCTTTACATGTTTTAGGTATGATGCTGTTGTTTGGTAATCAATTGTTGTTTCACCTCTAAGAATTGCGGCTCGTCCTGCTTTTCTTCCTTTCATGCCATAAACAACATTTACGTCTAATCCCAACATATCAAATGCTAAAATAGGAACAGCATCTAAAGATGTTTTTCCTTGAGAACCATAAACTAATTTTGATCCTTTTAATTTGTCAAAATCTTTAATAATGTCAGTTATTCCCATATCTTTTCTAACGTAAACAACACCGCCTGTTCCACTTGCAAATACTGGAACCATATTTTTATATTGGTATCTTACTCTTTCATCTTTAAAGATATATGGTAATTGCACCGAACCTGATGTTCCAAAAACAACTAGGCCATCTTTGTCTTTACCATGCTCTGCAAAATATTTATTTGAAGCGCCAATTGCCTTTCCATCTGTTACATTCTTTACCACAACTGTTGGATTGCCTGGTAAGTTTTTACTAAATGCAGGACCAATAGCTCTAGCCCAAGTATCTGAACCACCACCAGCTTTAAATGGTATCCACATTGTTACTGTTTTTCCAGAATAGTCCACTGCTAATGCTGAAGAAACTGAGATCACTGAAGCAACTATTGTCGCTAGTATTTTTTTTATCATTACGTCTCCCTATTTAATTTAATAATTTTTAAACTATAGGAAAAAATTTAATATAATTATAAAAGACAAAAGGTCTCTATTTTAAAATAATTATTTGCTTTATTGGTTTAATGCAGCAAATCTTCCAGAAATTCTACCAAATACAGATCCTGAGGTTAGTCCACTTCCGCCAGGATAATTATTATAGAAAATTCCACCAACCATTTCACCTGCAGCGTACAGGCCCTTGATTGGTTTATTTTTTTTATTCAGGACTTCACATTTTTTACTTACTTTGAGGCCGCCATAAGTAAATGTAATCCCACACGTAACTCCATAAGCGTAAAAAGGAGCTTTATCAATTCTATTTGCCCAATTAGTTTTATTTATTCTAAGACCATTAGTTCTTTTGCCATCTTTGATAGTTGGGTCAAATTTGATTTTATCATCAACTTTATTATTGTAATCTATAATAGTTTTTAACGCTTTTTTGCTATTTACACCTTTTAATTTTTTTACCAAAGTTTCTAAAGTATTGGCTTTAACCATGGTTACATTTTTTACATCATATTCTTTATACAACATCGGTCTTACTTTTTTATCAAATATCTGCCAAGCAAATTGATTAGGTTGTTTAATTACTTCTCTACCAAATTTAGCATATGTATAATTTCTAAGATCTTCACCTTCATCCACAAATCGATTACCTTTAGCATTTAAAACTATACCCCAAGGATAACTAATTTTTCTATACTTTGCTGCGATTTTTAAATCACTAAATTTTGGGCCATTCATATCATGAAAAACAGCATGACAACCCTTCCATTCACCATAAGCAGCGGCACCATGTTCAAAAGCCATATTAAGACCATCTCCAGTATTAAACTTTGTCCCTCTTACTTTAGCCTTATCCCAACCTTTACCAAGAAATTTTGACCTCATCTTCGCGTTTGCTTCAAAACCACCACAGGCTAGTATTACTGAGTTACAAAAAATATCTTGTTGTTTTTTTTTATTTAAAACTTTTAGTCCTATAATTTTATTATTTTTTTTTATTAGTTTTTTTGCAGCAATTTCATATTTAATTTCAATTTTATTTTTTTTCACAATATTAGAAAGAGATTTTATTAATCCTTCTCCTTGATCTTTCACTTCCAAAGTTAGTCCACCCCAATATTTTGTTACACCGTTTACAACAAAAGATTGTTTACCTTTAATGGGTACAAATTTTAGCCCTTTTTTACTAAGCCAATAAATCGCCTCATGACTATCATTAACTAATTTTTTACTTAAAAATTTATCAGTTTTATTTTTTGTAACTTTTATCATGTCGTCATAAAAATTTTTTTTCGAATATTTCCCATAATCTATTTTTTTTGTTTTTTTTAATGAAGGGATTATCTTTTTTAAATCTTTAAAATTTTCATAAGCAAAACGATAGGATCCATTAGTGTATCTGCTATTTCCACCCGATAGTTTTTTTTTAGCTTTTTCTATGACTAGAATTTTTTTTGCTCCGTTATCTTTTGCTGATAAAGCCGCACATAAAGCTGCATTACCACTTCCAACTACTATTACATCGTATATATTCATAATTTTAGACCTTATGCAAAATTTTAAAAATATAATCAAGCAAAGTTATGTCGCTTTGTTACTGGGAACTTTAGGTGGTGTAATTGCTTTATTTCTGAATTTGCCTCTACCATGGTTATTAGGTCCTTTGCTATTAAATTTATCTATTTCATTCACTTCATTTAAAGTTACTTTTTCTAAAAATCTTCTAAGTCCAATTTTTCTCATCATTGGAATAATTTTAGGTGGGACACTTAATGTTACTTTGCTTTATAAAATTCATCTTTGGATATTTTCTTCAATTTCAATGATATTTTATGTTTTGATAAGCACAGTAGTAGTGGCTTATTATTTTTTGAAAATTTGTAAATTTGAGAAACTAAATTCTATTTTGGCAGCCCTTCCAGGGGCTTTTGTGCCAATTTCTGCTGCTTTATTAAATTTAAAAAATAATAATAATCAAAGAGTTCTCATACCACAAGCAACAAGAGTTATTTTTTTAGTATGTATGTTGCCAGTAATATTCGTTTATCAAGTTGGCTATATTGAAATTGAAGGTTTTGGAAATGAAAATAATTATGATTTAAAATATTTTTTTGAGTTGTCACTAATTTTTTTTATTTGTTATTTTTTTTCATTATTTTTAAAGAGATTTAAAGTCCCATCATCGACTCTTTTAGCTGGCATGTTGATTTCTGGAATTTTGTACACATTTGATATTACCAATGCTAGATTTCCAGATGTATTTATAAATATTGCTTTTATTTTTTTAGGAACTGCACTTGGAAGTCGGTTAAATGGATTAAAAATAAAAGATTTATTATTCTATATTTTTCATGGAATAATTATTTCTTCAATTTTAATAATAATTGCTGCTTTGGCGGCTTTATTTTTAGAAAGCTATTTTGGTTTTGATTTCCTACCAACTTTTTTAAGTTTTGTACCAGGTGGAATTCATGAAATGGTTGTAATAAGTGTTGCGTATAATATTGATCCTATATTTGTAAGTTATCATCATTTTTTAAGAATAATTTTGATTGTACTTTTGATACCTTTTATAATAAATAAATTTTACCCTAAATGAATGATCAAATAAAAATACCATGTATGTTTATCAGAGGCGGAACGTCTAGAGGTCCCTACTTTTTGAAAGAAGATCTTCCTTCGGATGTTAATAAAAGAGATAAAACTTTATTGGCTGTAATGGGCTCTCCAGACATAAGGCAAATTGATGGACTTGGTGGTGCCGAACCAGTTAAAAGCAAAGTTGCTATAATAGATAAATCATCCGAAGATGGTATTGATGTTGATTATTACTTCGCCCAGGTGAAGATAGATCAACCAATTGTTGATACGAAACCATCATGTGGAAATATCTTGGTAGGTGTTGGGCCCTATGCAATTGAAAAAGGTTTGGTTAAACCTGATGATGGCGAAACATCAGTTGTAGTTCGAGATAAAAATACAGGTATGAAAATTGAGCAAATTGTAAAAACTCCTGGAAAGAAAGTTCAATATGATGGGGATTTCAAAATTGATGGGGTGCCCACGCCAGGATCTCCAATAAAATTAAAATTCTTAAATATAATTGGCTCACAAACAAATAAACTGTTCCCAACTGGAAATAAAATTGATTGTATTGATGGGGTTAATTTCACACTAATAGATTGTGCGGTTCCAATGGTTATTTTTAAGGCTAAAGACTTGGAGCTGAACGGTAGCGAAACTTTTAATGAATTAAATGAAAATAAAAATATAATAAATCGTATGAATGACATTCGTATAAAAATAGCAAAAGAAGTTGGTTTAGGAGATGTATCAAATTCTGTAATACCTAAAACTGCAATTATAATGAACTCTGATAAAGCAGATATTAAATCAAGATACTTTATGCCTTGGGATTGTCACCCAGCCTATGCTGTAACAGGCTCGATGGCACTTTTAGCTTCTTGTAAATCTAAAAACACAATTTGCTCGGAATTTTATAAAGATTACACTGACACAGGTAATTTTTCCCTAGAACATCCTTCAGGATTATTAAAAATTAAATTTGATATAAAATATGAGGAAGATGAAATTAAAGATATAAGTATTACAACAACTAGAAATGCAAGATTAATAATGTCTGGTAACGTTTATGTCAAAAAAAGTTTAATTGATTAATTAAGCTTTTTTAAGAGTCTTTCAAAAACTTTTTCGGCACTTAGATTATTTAAATCCTCAACTTGAATAGCTTTAAAATTTTCTCTTTCAATACTAACTTTGTAAGCTGTTGTGTGTTTTCCAAATAAAGCTAAACCTTTTGTATTTGTATGAGCAGCTATATGTGCGGGACCAGTATCATTAGCAATTACAAAACTGCTTTTTTGAATTAAAGTTGTTAATTGCGAAATACTTAATGCTTTGTCGTTATCAAGAACTGGTGTTGCTTTAAGATTTAATGAGTCTTTAATTTCATTTGGTCCTGGAGCTGTTATAACTTTATATTCATTGCCTAAGTTTTCAAATATTAAATCAGTAAGTTTTTCATAATAAGGCCATTTCTTTAATGTTAAATGAGGCGAACAAAACGGAAATAATAAAATATATTTTTTTAAATCATATTTCTTAATTACTTCTTCAATATTTTCTGAAGCCCAGTTAAAATCTGGTTTTAAAGTATTATTTGTTTTTAAATTAGAGGTTTTTAATTGATGGTTAAATCTTTCAAGCACTGATTTTTTATCAAATTCTTCTTTAGTTTTTCCCTCGGGAAGAGTTGTTAGTGAACTGGACCACTTTTCGCTATTAGCATTAGGAAATAAAATTTTTTTATAAAAAGTGCTCCTAGATGAATTTTGAAGGTCAAAAACTTTAAAAAAATTATGTTTTTTTAACTCTTTCATTAAAGAGAATAGATAAAATACATTAAATCTTGATAGTCTTTTATCTAGAATTACTTCATGAATGTTTGGATTTTTTTTAAATAATTCAAAATAAGGTTTTGTTGTTAATAAATAAATTTTGTCATTAGGATGATTTTCAAAAATATCTTGAATTGCACCACTTGCTTGCGCTATATCACCTAAAGAACCGTGTTTGATTATTAAGATATTAGACATTATAAGTATTTTAACACACAAATTATTTTTATGAATAAAATTATAGTTGAAGTTTCTGTTGGTGAGCTTTTAGATAAAATTTCAATTTTAGAAATTAAACAAGAAAAAATTAAAGATCAAGACAAGCTTAAATTTATCAATTTAGAACATAAAATTTTGAAAGAACAACTCAATCAAAACGTCAAGTCTGATGATAAACTTGAAGACTTATTTCAATCACTAAAAGAGATTAATGCTAAACTTTGGGTAATAGAAGACGATAAAAGACAATGTGAAAAAGATAAAGATTTTGGTGAAAAATTTATTAAACTTTCAAGAGACGTTCATTTTTTAAATGATGATCGTGCAAAAATTAAACTAGAAATTAATAACCATACTGGTTCAGTAATTAAAGAGATTAAGGAATATACTAGTTACTAAAAACTTTTGGAAACCAATCCTCTCTCATTTGATCTCCTGTACTTAAATTTATACCATCAAAAGGTGGGGAAGTTGGACCACTTCTTTTAAAAAAAGTTACATCATCACCAATAAATCTCATAGAAAATGCTCTACGTTTATGATTGCTATTGTTACCAGTTGAACCATGCACGGTTTTAAAATTAAATAATACTGCATCACCTAATTCTAAGTCTGGTATTAATATATTCTCTTTAAATTCATTTTCTGGAGGAAGGTTCATAAATGAATTATCATCTTGATACCAAGGTTGATTATTAGACCATTTAGTTGGTCTTAATAGTTTTTGCCATTTATGAGACCCAAGAATTAATTTCAAATTATTTTTTTTATCTACTTTATCTAGTGGAATCCAGAAACTTCCTGTTTTATTTCCATCAACACAATAATAAGGCATATCCTGGTGCCAAGGTGTTTCTTTGTTTGTTCCAGGTTCTTTTATAAATAGATGGTCATGAAATACTTGTATTGATTTAGAACTTGTTGCTTCAGCAACTATTTGTGCTGCTAAAGAATTAAACATACAGTCTTTAAATTCTTTTATTCTTTCCCAATTACAATAATCCTCAAAAAATCTTCCATCTTTTTCATTTACATTCTCTCTTCCATGTATACTTGGTTTATCCAATACTTTTTTAAAACCATTTCTCAATGGTTCGATCCACTCTTTGAATGCATCTTTGATAATTATAGCGCCATTATTTTTATACTCGTCTATAAGTTGTTGAGATAAGTGCATTTTATTGTTGGAAACTGTATTTCTTTTCTAAAAATTTTATAACATTGTGAATTATAAACGTCATAAAAAGATAAATACTTCCAGCTAAAATAAATACTTCTACAGGTTTAAAAGTTGTTGAAATAATGTGCTTTGCAACTCCTGTGAGATCCATGATTGTTACTGTACTTGCTAAAGAAGTTCCTTTGAGCATTAAAATTATTTCATTTCCATATGCTGGTAATGATTGCCTAATAGCTATTGGAATTTGAATTTTATAAAAAATTATTTTATTTGATATTCCTAAGCTTTTGCCAGCCTCAATTACCCCTGGTTTTATAGTTTGAAATGCTGATCTTAAAATCTCAGATGTATAGGCTCCCGTATTTAATGCAAACGCGATTATTGCACACCAAAAAGGTTCTTTTAAAAATACCCAAAGAAAAGTTGTTCTAATAAACTCTATATTACCTAATCCAAAATAAATTATATAAATTTGAACTAATAAAGGTGTGCCTCTAAATAAATATGAATATCCGTAGGCTAACTTATTAACAAAAATATTTTTATTTAGTCTTAAAATTGCAGCGAGCAAACCTATTAACAAACCTATTAATAATGATAATGACAACAGTTGAACAGTTATAAATGCTGCATTAATCATTTTAGGAAAACTAGAAATTATTAAATCAAAACTCATTTCAATATCCCTTGCTGTATTTGAGTTCTAATCTGTTAATTAACTTCATGCTTATAAAAGTTAAAAATAAATAAAGTAAAGCAGCAACAGAATAGAAGAATAATGGGTCTCTTGTTGAGCCTGCAGCAACATATGATTGCCTCATAATTTCCACTAGTCCAGTGACTGAAATTAGCGATGTATCTTTAAGAGTAATTTGCCAAACATTACTTAAATTTGGAATTGCAAGTCTCAACATTTGAGGCATAATGATTTTATAAAACTGACCAAACTTACTTATCCCTAAAACTTTTGCAGCTTCAAATTGACCTTTATCAATTGATTGAATAGCTCCTCTAAAAACTTCTGTAGAATATGCTCCTGAAATGATACCAATTGCTAGAGATCCTGTTGTAAAAGCATTTATCTCTATATATTCAAAATAACCAAATATGGATGCTACATACATTATTGCACTGCTTCCTCCAAAGAAGAATAAGTAAATCACTAATAGTTCTGGCACACCTCTGATTACAGTGGTGTAAAAATTTCCAATTAAATTTAAAGATTTATGTTTTGATAATTTTAGAGGAGTAAATACTGCTGCGAATAGAAAACCAATTAGCATTGCCGTAATTGATACGGCTACAGTCATTAGGGTTGCATAAAATAATTCATCACCCCACCCAGTTTTACCAAATGCTAGAAGATCCATAAAGAAAGGGCGGTTAATTAAATAACCGCCTTTTCAAAATATTAATTACATAGAAGCGTCAAAGCCAAAGTGTTTGATTGCAAGTCTACTAATTACTCCGTCTTTTCTTGCTTGATCTATAGCTTTATTAAATGCTCTTAAAAGCTCAGCATCTCTTTTACCAATAGCTGAACCTTCACCCATTTGAGAAGCTTGTCTTAAGCCAACTCCAACACCATTTCCAAATGCACCACCTGAAAAAGTTGGACCAACCAACACAACATCTTTACCTGATTTATCTGCATAGTCAGTAAATGCTACTGCTGCAGCTAAAGCAACATCACATCTTCCAGAAGTTAGGTCTAAGTTTACTTCATCTTGAGTTTTGTATGTTCTAACATTAACTTTACCAACATCACCAGACTCTAAAAAGTTTTGGTGAATTGTTCCAGTTTGTGTGCAAACTGTTTTTCCAGCTAAAGCGTTCGTAATAGTCTTTAAAGCTTTTTTTGCTGCAGCGTTTGGTTTAGTTAAATTGATACCTGCTGGAGTTTCCATTCCCTCTAAAGCAGATCCTTTCATTACAGCTAATGAAGCAACTTCATCAGCATACCCTTGTGAGAAAGTAATTACTTTTTTTCTCTCATCAGTGATAGACATACCTGCCATAATTGCATCATACTTTCTTAATTGAAGTGCTGGAATCATTCCATCCCAATCTTGCTCGACAATCTCACATTGTCTTCCAATATATCTGCACAATGCCCAAGCTAATTCAACTTCAAAACCGATTAATTTCCCTGCTTCATTCTTTGAATTCCACGGAGGGTAAGCGCCTTCAGTAGCAATTTTAATTTTGTCAGATGCATAAACATTTCCGATAAATAACAAAACTGCTAAAACTGAAAAAATAGATTTTTTGAATATATTCATTATTTTCTCCTTTAATATTAAAGAGAGAAGTATTTCACAAATTTCTTAATTTAAAAAGTAAAATTAATGATTTATTGAAGAAGAAAAATTCCAAGAACAATCAAAACTTGGAATATATACTCTTGATAATTTAGTATTTCCAAAGTTTTCATTAAAAACATTCATCCAATTCTGAACTTGTTTTGGTTTTTTATCTTGGCTTCCAACCTGTGCTGTAATTACCCCTTTTGGCTTTAGTATTCTGACCAAAGAGTCCATATTTTTAGCAGCAAGATCAATACAAAACTGATCATCATTCAGATCAACAAAAATATGATCATAAGTATCATCTTCAATAGATTTAATACTTTCAAAGGCATCACCCCAAACACATTTAACAGAATTTTTCTCAGTAGATTTTTTTCCTATATCACCAAGATGTTTATTGCAGACATCAACAACTTCAGGATCTAGTTCAAACCAATCAATAAAATTAAACTTTTTAGATATGCATTCTCTTGCAACACCACCATCACCACCACCAATAATTGCAGCTCTTTCATTTGCTTGATTTAATTCAAGTCCAGCACCAACAAATGTTGAGCTATATAAATGCTCATCACTTTCTGCTACTTGAATTTCATTATCTATAAATAATGCTTTACCAAACTGTTCTAGATCTAAAATTTCAATATGTTGACCAACTTTAGATTTAAAATCTTCTAAAACATCTTTGACTATATATGATTTTTGAAGTCCAGGAGAACTGTAGATGTCATGGTAGAAAGATTTAGTATCCCTATCAAATTCCTTTATTGACAATCTTTTGTATTGAAATTCTTTTTTTAATACATCGATAGCTATAGATGGTTTTACTTTTCCGCAAGTAAAGAAATCAAAACTTATAATTCCTTTTTCGGGAAAAGTGTGAAAACTAATATGGCTTTCGGCTAATAACGCTAAAATAGTAAAACCTTGAGGTTCAAATTTATATTTTGAAATATTTAAAATTGTTACTTTTGCTGCACTTGCAATATCTTTAATTACTTTTTCATATACTGAAGGGTCGTACTCTTTGGTTGTACCAATTATATCAACTGTAATATGTTCCCCAACTTTAGTCATATATTTTAACCACTTTTATAATTTTTGACTTTTTCCAAAATTTTATTCATTTCAGTTAATGAAAGGTTTTTTGGCTGGCCCATCTTTAAAGCAATAATATATTGATAGCAAATATTTTCTACTTCTTGAGCTAGTTCAAAAGCTTTTGATAAATTCTCACCAAATGCAACCTGTCCATGATTTGCCATTAAACAAGCTTTTCTATCTTTCAAAGCGTTAATAATATTAATTGATAGTTCTTGAGTTCCAAACGTTGCATAATCTGCGCATCTAATATCTTCGCCTCCAGCTAATGCAATCATGTAATGAAATGGTGGAATAGATTTTCTGTGTGTTGATACAGCTGTTGCGTGTGGAGAATGAGCATGCACAATTGCCTTAGCTTCCCATTTGTGCTTATAAATATCTTGATGAAATCTCCATTCAGAGGATGGGTTTTTCCCAGAATTGAACCACGCTAAGAAATCTTTATCTTCATCTAAAGATAAGAAAACAATATCTTCTGGTTTTAAAGTTTCATATTTCTTTCCAGAAGGGGTAATAAAAAAGCCCTCTTTATCATTTTCAAAACCTCTAACTGAAATATTTCCAGATCTCAAAGGAGATAAATTTGTTTCATTTAATTTAATAGAAAATTTTATTACTGCTTCTCGTTCTTTTAAATTATTCACTTAAATAAACCCCTTAGTCCATCTGAAGATGCATCACATATACCTTTTTCAGTTATTAGCTTTGTAACATATTTTGCAGGCGTGATATCAAAAGCCAAATTCATTGATTTACTTTTTTTTGGGTAAATTAAAACATTTTCTATTTCACCCTTGGAATTAACACCATCGATATTTGATAATTCTTTAGAGTTTCTTTCCTCAATTGGAATTTTTTTAGCATCTTTAATTTCCCAATCGATTGTTGAGCTTGGTAGTGCTACATAAAATGGAATATTGTTATCATGAGCGGCTAGTGCTTTAAGATAAGTTCCAATTTTATTGCAAACATCGCCATTAGATAAAGTTCTGTCTGTACCTACAATACACATGTCAACCTCACCCCTTTGCATTAAAATACCACCAGTATTATCTGCAATAATTGTATTAGGAATATCTTCTTCATTTAACTCATATGAAGTTAAATTTGCACCTTGATTTCTTGGCCTTGTTTCATCAACCCAAACATGAATTGGAATTCCCTTTTTTTTTGCGTGATATATAGGTGAAGTAGCGGTACCCCAATTAATAGTTGCTAACCAACCAGCATTGCAATGAGTTAAGATATTTACGGTATTTTTTTTTTTATTGTAAATGTCCTCAATTATTTTTAATCCAAAAATTCCTATATTTGCACAAAACTTTTCATCTTCATTGCATATTTCTTTAGCTTCATTTAAAGCTACTTCAAAAATTTCATTATCATCAACACCTGATAATTTTTTTATCATACGATCTACTGACCATTTCAAATTTATTGCTGTAGGTCTTGTTTGAATTAATGCTTCAGCACTTTTATATATAAATTCTTTATTTGAATTTTCTTGAATAGCTAATACTATCCCATATGCTGCTGTTCCTCCTATTAGAGGAGCTCCTCTAACCTCCATTATTTTAATTGCATTAATCGCATCTTTTACTGATTTAAGATCTTTAATAACTAATTGATGAGGGAGTTTTGTTTGATCAATTATTTTTACTTTTTTTTCTTCATACCATATTGTTCGATACTCTTTGCCTTGAATTCTCATTTATTTAAAACTCTTCCAGCAATAGTTTTTAATTTTTCTATAGTTTTTTTAGTTCTCTTTTCTGGAGATGTAATAATTGCAACATCAAGACATTTATTTACTGGATCATTTGGATCAATGTGATTTTCAAAATTATCAATTAAATTTTTGATCATATCTTTAGCTTTTTCAGCATTACTTAGTAATACTTTAATTACTTGTTGTACATCGACGTTTTCATGATCTGGATGCCAACAATCATAATCTGTTACCATAGAAACTGATGCATATCTTATCTCTGCCTCTCTTGCGAGTTTTGCTTCAGGCATATTGGTCATCCCGATGACATCTGCTTTCCAAGATCTATATAAGTTAGATTCTGCAAGAGTTGAAAATTGAGGACCTTCCATCACTACATATGTTCCGCCTCTTTGATAATCTATTTTAGACTTTTTAATAGCATCTTCACATGCATTCATTAATCCATTTGAAGTTGGGTGTGCCATTGAAACATGCGCAACAATTTCCTCATCAAAAAAACTTTTTTCTCTAGCAAAAGTTCTATCGATAAATTGATCAACAATTATAAATTTTCCTGGATATAGATCTTCTTTTAAAGATCCTACCGCTGATACAGAAACTATATCTGTTACACCAATTTGTTTTAAAGCATCAATATTAGCTCTAAAATTTATCTTTGTTGGTGAAATGAAATGACCCTTTCCATGTCTCGGCAAGAAATATATTTCTTTATTATTAAATTTAGTTTTTAAAATTTTATCTGATGGATTTCCCCATGGGGTATCCAAAGAAATAAGCTCTCTATCTTTAAACTCTTCTACATCGTATAATCCACTGCCCCCAATAATAGCTAATTTGTTCATTGTTTTATTTAAAAAGTTAGTTTTACGGTGTATTTATAAATAAGATTTATGAATTTAAAAGAATATATTAGATCAATACCCGATTATCCAAAAAAAGGTATTCTTTTTAGAGATATCACAACACTCATAAAAAATGAGAAAGCTTTTGCTGAGTCTATTAATCAATTAATAGATAGATCAAAAAAGTATGAATTTAATAAAATAGCAGCGATTGAGTCTAGAGGTTTTGTTTTTGCATCGGCTATGTCTTATATTTTAAAAAAACCTTTTATTATGTTGAGAAAAAAAAACAAATTGCCTGCAGAAGTTTATTCTGTTGATTTTGAACTTGAATATGGAACTGCAACAATCGAGGTTCACAAAGATTCATTTGATAAAAATGATAAAGTTTTAATTATTGATGATTTAATTGCAACGGGAGGAACTGCTGAAGCGGCCGCAAAACTTGTTGAAATTTCTAATTCTAAGGTAGCTGGGTTTATATTTGTAATAAATCTTTTTGATTTAGGTGGCTGTGATAATTTATTAAAAAAGGGTTACAAAGTTGAAAACTTGATTGAATTTCCAGGACATTAAGATGAAAAAAATAATTGTTACTGGTGGATTAGGCTTCATTGGAAGTAACTTGATTGATTTATTATTAAAGAAAAATTACTCTGTTTTAAATGTAGATAAAGTAACTTATTCGTCAAATTTCTATAATACAAAAATTCAAAATAAAAATAAGAAATATAAATTTATAAAATGTGATATTAGAGATAAAAAATTTAAAAAGATATTATTTAACTACAAACCTTCATGTATTTTCAATTTAGCCGCTGAAACACATGTAGATAGATCTATTGATAATCCAGATCAATTTATTCAAAGTAACATAGTTGGGGTTCATAATATTTTAGAATGCTTTAGAGAATTTTCAAAAAAATATAGATCTAAATTTATCCATATATCAACTGATGAAGTTTATGGTGATGTGCTAAAAGGAAGATCTTCAGAAAATTATCCATACAGACCAAGCTCTCCTTATGCTGCTAGCAAAGCTGCCTCTGATCACTTAGTGAGCTCTTATATAAGAACTTATGGTATAAACGCAGTTGTAACAAATTGTTCAAATAATTATGGACCAAAACAACATCCAGAAAAACTAATTCCAAAATTAATTTACAATATTCTGAATGATAAACCTTTACCAATTTATGGAAAAGGAACAAATTCAAGAGAATGGATTTATGTTGTTGACCATTGTGAAGCTCTTTTAAAAGTTTTTTTGAAAGGAAAAAAAGGAGAATTTTACAACATTGGATCTAATAAAAATTTAAATAATCTTCAAGTATGTAAAGAACTTTTAAATACCTCAAAAAATCAAATTAAAATTAAAAAAAATGTCAAAATAAAATTTGTAAAAGATCGTCCTGGTCATGATATTAGGTATGCATTGAATAGTAATAAAATAATTAAAAAACTTAATTGGAAACCTAAAGTTAATTTTAAAGAAGGTATAAAATTAACTTTTGATTGGTATAATAAGAATAGAGAATATTTTAAATCTTTTTTAAAAAAAGATATTACGAAAAGACTTGGTAATGCATGATTAAAAAAGGAATAATTTTAGCAGGCGGTAAAGGTACAAGAATGAGTCCTCTTACAAAGGCTGTTAATAAACAACTTTTGCCAATCTATGATAAACCATTAATATTTTATCCTCTCTCGATTTTAATGTTGGCAGGCATTAGAGATATTTTAATAATTGTAAATAAAGGTCAACTTAATCAGTATAAAAAACTTATTCCAAATGGAAATAATTTAGGAATTAAAATAACTTATTTGGAACAAGATAAACCAAGAGGATTGCCTGATGCATTTGTGATTGGAGAAAAATTTATCGGCAAAGATAATGTTGCAATGATATTAGGAGATAATTTTTTTTACGGACAATATTTAACAACTAAACTTAAGGAGAACATAAAGCTTAAAAAAGGTGCGAGAGTTGTACTGCATAAAGTTCAAAAACCAGAGTCTTTTGGTGTGGCAAAAATTGGTAAAAATAACAAAATAATTTCAATTAAAGAAAAGCCTAAAAAATATTTTTCTGATCTTGCTATAACTGGACTATATTTTTTTGACAACAATGTTGTTAAATTATCAAAGAAACTTAAACCTTCAGGAAGAGGTGAGGTGGAAATTGTTGATCTTTTAAACTTTTATAAATCAAAAAAACTTTTAACTGCAGATATAATTGGACGAGGTGGCGCTTGGTTGGATACTGGTTCAATAGAAGATTTTTACAAAACATCCGCATTTGTTTCTGCAATAGAGAATAGACAAGGGTTTAAAATAGCTTGCTTAGAGGAAATTGCTTTAAACAACAATTGGATTAAGAAAAAAGAGATAGTAAATGCAATCAAGTTTTATGGAAATTGCGACTATTCAAATTATCTTAAAAACCTTATCAAAAGATGATCAAAAAAACTATAATTAATGATTTAATCATCATTGATAACAAAAAATATCCTGATGAAAGAGGATATTTTTCTGAACTTTTAAGAGCAAAAGAAACAAAAAAAAACTTTCCTTTTATTGTAATGTCTAAATCTAAAAAGAATGTTTTACGTGGTTTGCATATTCAAACAAAAAATTCTCAAGGAAAATATGTTTCTGTCATTAAAGGGAAAATATTTGATGTTGTGGTTGATTTAAGAAAAAATTCAAAAACTTTTGGAAATTTTTACTCTTGTATTCTCAGTGAAAAAAACTCAAAATCAATTTTTATTCCTGAAGGTTTTGCTCATGGATTTTTAGCTTTAGACAATGAAAATTATATAGTCTATGCGTGTACAAAATATAGAAATGCTGATTCTGAAAAAACTATTAGATATGATGACAAGGATTTAAAAATTAATTGGCCAATCAGAAATAAGAAAATTATTATCTCAAAAAAAGATAAAATTGCTCCAAGTTTAAAAGAATTTTTAAATGTTAAAAAATAAAATTATAGTAACAGGTGGTGATGGAAGATTTGCAAAAATCTTAAAAAAAAACAATCAAAAACTAAATTTGTATTTTTTTTCAAAAAATGAGCTTGATATTCTTGACCTGAAATCTATTGAAAAAGGAGTTAAAAAAATTAAGCCTACTCACTTAATTCATTGTGCAGGTTTGTCTAGACCTATGCGTATTCATGATAAACATATTTCAAAGAGTATAGATTTAAATATTATAGGCACGGCGAATGTAGTCAAAGTTTGTGAAAAACATAAAGTTAAACTTGTATATTTTTCTACAGGTTATGTGTACGAGGGTACTAAAGGAAATTATAAAGAAACTGATGGTGTGAAACCATTCAATAACTATGCACTATCTAAACTTGGAGGTGAGTGCGCTGTTTCAATGTATAAAAACTCACTTATCTTAAGATTGACAATGACAGAAAAGCCCTTTGCATACAAATCTGCTTATACAAATTTAAAGACAAATTTTATGTTTCATGAAGATGTAGTTAAATTATTACCCAAACTAATTACCAAAAAAGGGATATTAAATGTGGGAGGAAAGTCTCAATCTGTCTATTCATTTACAAAAAAACACAATCCAACAATTAAAAAAAGTCGCGCTCCAAGAAAAATTAATTTGCCACTAAATCAAACAATGAATTTGAATAAGTTAAATAAAATAATTAAGAAAAAATAAAAATAATGGTAGCGGGAAGTGGGATCGAACCACTGACCTCGGGCTTATGAGTCTATCGCCATGAACCCTGCTCTACTCTTCTAGAACAATTACTCCTGTAAATGCTCTCTTTCCTTTCTCTGTATATTGAATCAAATTAAAGAATCTTAGTCAAGAACCAATGTCATTGACGCGTATATGGAGCAAAATGATTACGATCTATATTATTTATTTTGCTCAGTCTTAATATAATTCGCGAGTGCTTTATTGACACTTTCATAAATAGGTTGCATCACCTTCGCGTTCCAAAACCAAACATAAAGACCATGGTAGTCCTCTTCTTGAATTAAGAGTGTTGTTCCATCATTTTGTGGTTGGAGGTGAAAGCGATGGTCATAAGTTATAATACCTGGAAATCCGCCATGTTGATGAAGTAAAATGTTTTTCTCTATTTTTTTTACACGCACTTTCATCACCACAGGCTTGCTTGCACCAGGCATCAATCCATGAACAATCATTTCTGCATCTAGCCCATATTGACCTTCTACTTTCACAGCAAAAGGGTTCCATTCACCATAGGATGAATTATCCATCAAAGCTGACCAAATTATTTGGGGTGTGCTATTAATTTTTAATTCTGTGTAAACACGCTTGTGACCAGTTATTGCAAGTACCACTACCACTAACACAATCAGAACCAGTCCTATTACTATTCTTGTCATCATTTCTAGCGTTATTGAATCAAATTAAAGAATCTTAGTCAAGAACCAATGTCATTGGAGCACTATTGGAGCAATTAAAAAAAATTGTTATTATTCAAGTTTTTCTAGATTTGAATAAGCACATCCTAGATCCAGTCCATACCCTGAGCTCATTGCAGTGAATTTCCAACCATATGGCTCTAAATAATATTTTTTAACTTTTTGTGCTGTAGGATGATTTGGAAAACGGTTGTAATAAACATTTAAATATCCAAGTGTATAGTCTGTATCTTTTTGTTTTCTTAGATCCGATTTATCTAATTTTTCAGGGTTAACATATGACTTTTTTTTGGCACCAGACTCGGGATAAGCGTAGTATGTAATTAAGAAATCAATCATCTTATGAAGATCAACATCTTTTTTAGTTTTAAATGAATATAAATCATAGCCTTGATTAGCAAAGATTTCTGCCGTCATTACCATGCCACCTACAACTTGAGACATCTTTGTTAAAGCTCTAACTGATCTTTGACTTTTGCCTTTTTCTTTTCTAACTTCCCAAGATGAACTTCCATCTTTTCTAGTGATATTTAAAGCAACAACATATGCTTTTAAGGCTGCTTGGAAATAATCATTATCTCCGCTAATAATGCTCCATAATAAATAATTTCTAGATTTAGATGCTTCTGTATGATTCCCAGGTGGTACACCATTTTTTTCTTTCGATCCATCATTAGGTCCAATAGAAGTTTTTTTAATAACTTTATTAAACCATTCAAAAATAATTTTATCTTCTTCATCAGTTAAAAATTTATTTTGTCGCAAAAAATCAAATGCAATAAGCATAGGAGCTAAAGTTTGCCTAATATTTTCTAGGGTATCAATATATCCAAAATCTGACTTCCAATCCTTGTTATATCCATCGGAAATTAAAATTTTGAAAGAATTTCCTTTTGCCCACATTAATAATTGTTTTTTAAAATACTCTAAATACATTTGATCTCCACTTGCCATAAAAAATCTTATTCGTTTATTCATATTTTTTATTAATGGTTGAGCAAAATTTATAAAATTAATTGGATTGCCGTCCTGCTTCCATGAATGACCTCCAATTTCTTTCATGGGCTTTACATACGATGAGTCAAAATTTATTTTTGATCTTGAGATTTCTAACTGTGAGCTAGAAAATACACATTGTCTTAAAAGTTTTTTTTCGCTTAAATTTTTGAGTTTTTTGGTTCTTTCTTTAACATTAATATAAATATTTGAACCTGAATTTTTGATTGTATAATCTTTAATATCTAAATTTTCTGGGTATTTTAACTTTTTGATATTTCCTGCAATTGAAATTACAGGGCTTTTAAAATCAGGATAATTTTCAGCTAAAATATTATTACTAAATCCAAAGATTGTTAAAATTAATAAAATTAATCTGATACTCATCTAAATAAATTTGTATTATTTTAAATAAAGGTATCAAACAAGTATATTAAATGACTTCTTTTAATTGGAGCACTATTGGAGCAAAAAGATATCGATTGTCTAGAATGGTAGCGGGAAGTGGGATCGAACCACTGACCTCGGGCTTATGAGTCCCGCGCTCTAACCAACTGAGCTACCCCGCCATGACTTATTGGTGTGTAAATGGTGTGTAGCCATTTGTCAATCAACTAATAAATCTCATTTATTACGCGATAAAAAAGATAATATAATATTTTATAATAAAATAAATCTCATTTACACACCACTGTAAATTTAGTTCAAAATTAGAGCTTTAAACAGAGAGTCCCACGCTCTAAGCATTATTTAATCCAAGTAGAAAAAGAAATCTCAGGCTTGATATATTTTTTTTTCTTATGGTCCTAAGAGAAAAATTTTAGGTTACGAAATTATCGATCAAAATAATCAAGAGAATAATCAATTTGGTTTATTAGGTTGTAAATAGACTGGTATTAAGGCTTAAAACAATTAGAAATTTGACTATTAATATTATAAAAACAACTGATTAATTTTGGTTCAAACATCTTTTCCTCAGATCCGTTATTAAGTAAATTATATAATAATTTTTCTTCATCCATAATTTGGATTGATTGAATAAGATAACCATTATCAAGATAGTCATTAATTGTTTTATTTGTCCCTAAAGAATCTGAAAAGCTTTTTGTTGTTGATATAAAAAGTAAAGAAATAAATATGAAATATTTCATAAAGATAAATTATATTTTTAATTTTTATTAAACAAGTTTTTTAGTGAATATTAAAAAAAAATGAGTAAAAGAACTGTTTATGAAAAAAATTTTATTATTATTGTTTACTCATTCCTTTGTACTTGTGGTTGGTTTTGGATTGGGTGTATACTTTTTACCAATTCTTACAGCGCCAAAATCTGTTGAAATCAGTAAAATTAATGAATACGAAAATAAATCTTTATATCAAACAGAGTTTGTTAGAGATTTAAGAGGAAGTGATCCTTTGCATTGGGGTGAAGCAAAAGTTACAATTTCAAATAATAAGATTACAGTTAATGGCTCAATAGCACCAGGGCCAGATTACAAACTTTATTTAACAAGTGAATTCACACAACATGAAGATGAGTTTTTACCTATTAAGAAAACAGCTCAATATGTAGCAGAAGTAAAATCATTTGAAAATTTTGTTGTAAATGTTCCAAGTGATATTGATGTCAGCAAGTTTAACACTGTTGTGATATGGTGTGAAAGCTTTAATGAATTTATTACTGCAGCGAAATATCAATAATTTTAAAACCCACCACGCCAATTATTTTTTGATTTAAAATTTTTTTCCTCAATTTTTGAAGTAGGTCTAAATAAATAATACACAACAAAAAGACCAATTCCTAAAAATAACAATAATTCCATAAACAATTAAATTTCTAATACAATTTTACCAATAAATTTTTTAGATAAAAATTCTTTTTGAGCGTCAACAATTTGTTCTAATGGGAAAGTTTTAGCAACTAAAGGTTTGATCTCGTTACTTTCAATATATTTTATAAGATTTTTAAATACTTCCACGAGTTGATAAGTGCAGCCATAAAAAGTTAAATCTTTCAAATATAAAGTCCTAACATCTAAGTTAACAATTGGGCCGGCAATAGCTCCGGCTGTCACATAACGGCCACCAGGTTTTAATATATCAAGTAACTGCTGCCAATTATTACCTGCAACTAAATCAACAGTAACATCAAATTCATTTGACCCTAATTTTGTTACCAAATTTTCATCTCGATCAACAACTTCATCGGCACCGATTTTTTTAATTTCATCAAATTTTGATTTGGAACATTGTGCAACAACATAAGCACCTCTTCTTTTTGCTAATTGTACAGCAGCAGACCCTACTCCACCTGATGCCCCTGTTATTAAAACTTTTTCATCTTTGAGTTCTACTCTGTACAGCATACCCTCTGCCGTTGAATAAGCACAAGGAATTGAAGCAAGTTCAACATCAGACCAATTACTATTTACTTTAAATGTTTCTAATGATCTAGCTGCAACATATTCTGCAAAACCACCATCTATCTCTGAGCCTATGACATATGAAGATATTTTATCTAAATTATCTGGATCAGATTGCATTGATCGCACAATAACTCTCTCATCTATTCTAGATTGGTCAACATTTTTGCCAACAGAAACTATTTTTCCACATATATCAGCGCCTTGAATTCTAGGAAATTTTAAGGCATTGCCTGACCAAGTAGCGTCTTTATCATTGGTACTTTCAAAACCTTTTTCTCCACCATCATTAGTATTTGCAGTAACCGATTTTGAATACCAACCAATTCTAGTATTAATATCTGTATTATTAACTCCTGCTGCAGATACTTTAATTAACACTTCATCGTCTTTAGGAATAGGATTTGGGATGTTTTCTTTAAAAACTAATTTGTCAAAACCACCATGTCCAACAAGCTGAATGCCTTTCATTATTTCTTTTTCCTTTTATCTGCACACTTCATAGGACGCATATCATCCAAGTAAGACTCGTCTAAAACTTTTAATCGGTTAGGAATTCCTTCAGTAATTTTTTTATAATCTTCCTTTTTAATTCTTTCTGATTTGCATCTAACAGCAATCCAAGGAACAATAGTTTCAGCAATATCTTCTCTATTTGGATATTCTTTTGCATAATTTGAAATATAAAACTCGTCTGCCTTAGCTGCTTTTTGCCATTTTGATTTTCTTATTTGTCCAGTTGAACTCCAATAATCTAAAGTATTGTGAGCTGCTTCATGCATTAAAACTTCTTCACCACAACTACCTTGAAAATAATTAGTATGAAAAGTTATATTGTTGCCCCAAGCATACGCGGGTCCAGGAGCTTTTGGGTCTGGACCAAATACAGTAATTGTTCTCATATATCTTCTTAAAAAATTAGGAACTTGACCAGCCATCTTGGCGTATTTCATGGCATAGCCTCTTGCTTTAGTTTTAAAATTAACGTGAACTCTTATTTCTATATTATGGCTTCTGTCATAAGCAGCTCTAAAAACGAAAGCATCATATTTCCTGTTATCGTAAGTTTTTAATTTTTTTTTAATACCAAAGTTTCTTAATTTTCTAAAATTAGTGGGGTCTTTTTTATTAATAAGATTATTAAGACCAGCTCTGCATAAATGACTATATACAGCTTCTTTATCACTATCAGAAGCATTCGAATGATTAAGATTAAAGAAAATTAAACTTAATAATAAGAAAATAAACTTCATAAATTTTAATTTTTTAATGGATATAAAACTAATTATTATCTAAATAGTCAATAATTATGAATTTTTTATCGAAACTAGCTAAAGGTGAATACAGTTTACCGATGACCTTTTGGGTTTACGGTACCCTTTACCAAATGCTCATTGGTGTAATCATGATTGCAACAATCTATTTTGGAATCGCATCAATCGATACAACTGGAATTGACTATACTCAACCTGATAAAGCAAAAATTATTGATGAAGTAGTTGAAAGAATGCATTTTGGCTATCTGCTAGCAATACTTTTTGAAATTTTATTTTTATTAATTTATACAATAATTGTAACGATTGGTTTGTGGAAAAGCGCTAGTAATAGAGATGGTTGGTTTTGGTCAGCAATTGTTAAATTAATGATTGCTGGATCTTTACTTTATTATCTTTACGGACTTCTTGTTAGTTACAACATAATCTAAATCAAAAATTATGAAAATGAACAATGAATTATTGGGCATTTTTTACATGATAATTGCTCAGTTTTCTTTTGCAACGAACGACGCATTAGTAAAACATATTTACCAAAACTTTGATGAGTTAGCTGTATTAAATCAAATTATTTTTTTAAGAGGAATATGTTGTTTAATATTTATTGGAATATTTTTAAGTTTTAAAAACCAATTCAATGTAAAACTTATTTTTTCTTCATCAAAACTTACATTAAGGGGCTTTTTGGAAGCATTAGCTGCTGTTGGTTTTTTTATAGGGGTTGCAAAACTTCCTTTTGCAATGGTTTATATCTTATTAAGTTTAGCACCGATTATAATGACAACTTTTGGCGCTTTGTTTTTAAATGAAAAAGTAAGATGGAAAAGATGGACTGCTGTAATAATTGGTTTTGCAGGGGTTGTAGTGGTAATAAATCCTGCTGAATTAAAGTTTGGCTATTATTTTATTTTTCCTCTTCTGTCAGCATTATTTTTATCAATTAGAGATTTGGTTACAAAAAATATGAAAACAGAACATAATAGTTTGCAAATTGCATTTATCACTTGTTTGGTTGTAACAATATTTTTTGGAGTGCTTTCACTTTATAAATTTTACTCTTTTAATTTAGAACAAAGTATCATTTTAATTATTTCTGCATTCTTTTTATCATTTGGTTATATTTTTTCAGTTGCAACCATAAAAGCTGCTTTGGTATCAGTTACTTCTACTTTTAGATACACGGCTATCCTTTGGGGAATTTTGTATGGTTATTTCTTTTTCAATGAAATGCCTGAATATAATACTTATTTAGGTGCAATAATGATTGTAATCAGTGGCTTAATTATTATCTTAAGACAAAAACAATTAGGTAAAATTAAATAAGGTAAACACCACAGTATGATAACTGAAATTTATAAAAAATATGGTGGAGGACCAACTATTGAAAAAATTGTTAATTTATTTTACGAAAAAGTTTTATCAGATGATGATCTAAAAAATTATTTTAGTACAACTGATATTAAAAAATTAGTTTCCCATCAGGTTAATTTTATTTCTTCTGTTTTGGGTGGGCCCAAAGATGAAAACACTGATTTAGAAAAAGCTCATAAACATTTTAAAATTTCTAAAACAGATTTTTTAAAAGTCGTGACGCATCTTGAAAATACTTTAAATGAAATGTCAGTTGAAAAAGATGATATTAAGTTAATTAAAGATACCGTTTTAACTTTAGAGGATAAAATAGTTTCTGAATAACAGTTGTTATTTACCAAAACCAACAAAAGTCATATCATCATGAAGTTCACCTGCATTTAAACCTGACAGTGTAGATTTGATCATTAATGCTCTTGTGGTTGCTTCAATTTCTTTTTTTATAAATTCACTTTTGTTTTCTAATAAAACCTTTTTAACGCCCTCTTCACCAATTTCTTTACCATTGTTATCAATTACTTCTGACAAACCATCTGTGTAGATATAAAATCTTTTATCTTTTAAGTTGACTTTATTAATTGGGTAATTTTTAGGACTATCTACTTCAGTAATGCCTAATGGAAATAATTTTCCATCATCTAAATTTTCAAAACTATCATTTTTGCATTTGATAATGGGGGTTTGATGACCTGCATTTACAAACCTCATATCTTCTGTATCAATGTTATAAATTCCAATAATTGCAGTTGCAAACATCCCTCTTGTCTTTGTATTAAAAATGTCATTGTTTATTTTTTGAGCCACTTCATCGATGTCATGTTTACTACCTACTAATGTTTCAAATAAAGTAATTGATTTAGCCATTACCATTGCAGCATTAATTCCTTTACCTGCAACATCAGCAACAATAAAATAAACATCTTTATTGTGAGGATAAATATCAAAAAAATCCCCTGATAATTCTCTAGCTGAAATGTTTTGTCCAAAAACAGGATATTGGGTTAAATCTCTTTCTGGCTTAAAATTTTTTTGAACTTCTGCAGCCAAATTTATTTCTTTTAAAACTCTTGTTCGCCACATCTCAACTTCTTTTTCAGACTTTTCTAACTTAGTTAACATTTGGTTTACATAGTAACCAATGATACCGAAGTTAGTAAATGGATCTTGATTGGTTCTTAACTTTAAATCTTTAGTTTTTATTTGTGTTTTTAAAAATTTGATTAGATCTAATTCAGCAGTATTTTCATCGTGCTCAGCAATATTCAAACCTAATTCTTCATCACTAGCGCTTACTCTTAATTTATAAAACTTATTAACTATTTTTAGAATTGTAAATGTTGAGCCAAAAGCAAATAAACCAACTGTTACAATTCCAATAAATTGAGATTTTAATAACTCGAATCTATTAATGTTGTTGAAAAATTCGTAATCTAAATCTGCGAACAAACCAACAGCTATTGTTCCCCAAATCCCAGCAACAAGATGAACTGGAATAGCTCCAACTATGTCATCAATTTTTAAAGTTTCTAAAATTTCATCAAATTTTAAAGCAAACAAAGAACCAATAGCTGCAATTAATGATGCCTCTAATTGATTAACCACATTTGCTGATGCGGTAATTGAAACTAAGCCTGCCAATGGTCCAATTAAAATTGCTCTTGGAGAAATATTTTTTGCTTTCATGTATCCGTAGGTTACACCTAATAACAAACCACTAGCTCCACCTGCAAAAGTATTCATCATAATGTTGGGAACATTAAAATCTAATTTTCCATTACTACCACCATTAAAACCAAACCATCCAAACCAAAGTAAAAAAATTCCAAATACAGCTAAAGGATAACTGGTATACATTTTGATATTACCAGTATTATTAAATCTTCCAGTTCTAGGACCTATTACAATTAATGCAGCGAGTGCAATCCACCCTCCAACTGAATGAACAATAGTGCTTCCAGCAAAATCATAAAATCCCATTTCAACAAGCCAGCCAGCTGTTTCATTTACTGCGTATTCTTGAATAACTAATGATGCCCAACCCCAATGGCCAACAATTGGATAGACTAGCCCGGATGTGATTAACGCAATTAAAATATAAGCTTCAAATTTTGTTCTTTCTGCAATTGCACCTGAAATGATACTTGTTGCAGTAGCAACAAATACTGCCTGAAATAAAAAATAAACTTTGTAAGCGCCATAATCAGAAGTAAAGAAGAAATACTCAGTGCCAAAAAAACCATTATAACTCTCGCCAAACATTAAACCAAAACCAAACATCCAAAAAACTGTTACGGCTACTGATAAGTCTGTAATATTTTTTAAAGCGATATTAATACTATTTTTTGGACGAGTAATTCCTGCTTCCAAACACATGAAACCAGCCTGCATTAAAAAAACTAAGCAGGTACAAATTAACACCCATAAAGTATCAACCTGAGAAGTAAAAATTAATTGGATGGTTTCGAGCTTATCGTTTAGCTCTTCTGACATTTTGTTAATTTACAGATTTTAAAATTTCGGCACCATCTTTAGCTGAATTAATATATTCATTGATGGTAGTTACTTTCTTTAATTTAAATCCGTTAGCTTCAACAATCTTTGCAAATTCTTCTTCGGTAATATTTGCTTTATCGTTTGATGCGACCATTGCTACACCCTCTGGCCAAGCAACTTGTACATGTGTTTGAACTCCTGCTTTTTTAGTTAAAGCTTTAGTAAGTTTCATTTGGCATTTCATGCAAACTAAACCATTAACTTTTCCTAACACAGTCTCAGCGCTGTTAACTAAAGTTGTTGTAAACATTAAAGTTAAAGCTATTAGAATAAATTTTTTCATATTTTTATTATGACCTTTTTTTATAAAAGTTAAATTAAAAATTTCAACTTCTTATTCAAAACTTGCTCACTATACAACTGGTAAAATATTAAATAGTTTCTTCTTTAATTATTTTTTCAATCTCATCGACCAAAGTTTGTGCAGATCTGTTTGAAGGGTAAATTTCCAAAACTTTTTTATAACTTTTTAAGGCTTTCTCTAAATTATCTAGTTTTATTTGAACCATACCTTGACCTGACAAAGCTCCAAAATGTCTTTCTTCCAACTCTATCACTTTATCAATATCAGCTTGTGATAATTCATATTCTTTTTGATAATAATAAACTGTAGCTCTTTTATTCCAACCTTCTGCCCAACTAGGATCTTTTTTGATAATTTTTGTAAATATTTTTTTTGCACTATCATAATCTTGGTTGTTCATTAAAACTGTTCCATAACTCATTAATTCCGTTAAGCCATCATCGCTTTTATGAGTAGTCCATTGTTTCCAAATTTGATCTTCAATTCTATATGCAAGATTTTGATCACTTTCATTTTTAAGTTTTTGAAAAAGTTGATTGAGGCTACTTTGTTCAGCTTTAGCAAGTAACTGTAAACTAAAAAAAATTATTATTATCTTAAATACTTTCATTAGAATAATTAGCTTATAGTAATTCTGTGCATTATTCTATTTCCATTAAAAGGTGTTGCTTGATGTAACATCGATCTATTATCCCAAATGGCTATTTGATTTTTTTCCCATTCTAGTGAAAATTGAAATTTCTTTTTTATTTGATGTTTTTTTAAAAAATATTCTATCTCTTTTAATTTTTTATTTTTAGAGTTTGTGAATCCAATAAAATGGCCTGCACTGAAATAAATTGATTTTTTGTTTTCAATTTTTTTTACAATTCTGTGATTAGCTTTTAGTTCTTTTTTAAGTTTGCCTTTTTCTTTAACCCTCTCAATAGTTGTAACAGCTATTGGTCCTCTAGAAGAAAACGTTCCTCTTAATTTGCTTATTAACTTTTTGTATTTTAATGGTAAATTTTCGTAAGCTGAATATTGTGAAGAAAATTCTGTATTAGCCAAACCTTTTCTTGGAACAAGTCTAGAAAACAACATTGTAAATTTTGGAGGTTTCTTTGTGTAACTTGAGTCGGTGTGAAACTGTTCTCCGAAACTAGGACCTTTATCTTTTTTTTTCCTTTGAACAACGGTGATTTCAGGAAATTTTTTACTCAATCCTTTAAGTCTTGGATATAAGGAAGGTTTTCCCATTTTTTTTGCAAATGCTAAATATTGGCTTGATGTTAAGTTTTGGTTTCTAAAATAGACCATTCCAAATTGACTTAATGCTTTTTTTATATCTTTTAAATCTTTTCTATTAATTACTGATAAATCACAAACTATCTCAGCTGCAGTATTTTTTTTTTTGGAAAAAATTTTTAGAGACATCAAATAATTACAATTAAATTGTAATTAAAATCAAATATTAATTTTCTAAAATTATCTTATAAAATTGCAATTATGCTTGTAATAGCGAGTGCGCCTACAACACCAGATGTAATTATTAAGTTTTTTTTAATATCGTTATTTTTTTCAGCTCGAACTTTATTTAGCAAAATATTTACATCTACTTTCTTTGAAGAATTTAAATTCTTTTTGACTAGATTAGTCTGAGAGATTGTTTCTGTGTTGAGTTCAGTATTTTGCATAAACCAATTAAATCATGAACTTAGTACACTAACAACAATTTTATTTTAACTACAAAAACGACACATACAAACCACCTAAAACCAAGACCCCTAAACAGCTTAAAATTATCATGTAGTTTTTTTGAGTACGTTTGTTTTCTTCTTCTCTAATTCTAGATTTTAGTACGTTAATATCCACACGATCTGGTGTTTGAACTTCATTAATTAGATCTACTGTAGATACACTTTGGTCAATGTTTCTTTTCAAAAATCGTTTGGCCATAAATTATAAGAACATATTGAGAAAATAACTCTAGTTTTAAGGAGTTCATTATGGGTCTTATTTGTATTGACGGCTGTTCATTATGGGTCATACTTCTTAAAAATGAGCAAGAAAGACATAAACATATCAAAAAGAATTCAAAGCAAAGATGTATGTAAATGTTTATTAGACAATTATAGTTTTTTTTCATCAGATTGGATTTATCACCAGTGGAATTGGCTTCATCAAAATTACTCTGCATTTAATGATTTAATTAAATATTTGGTTGCAATCTCTCTAGTGAGAAACACTTTAAGATTTTATGATCAAAATGGTTTTAAGTATAATTATGAACAATATTACGCTCGTAATGAAATTCAAATAGGTGAATTTAATATTTCCAAATTGGCAAAAGAATTTGAGCTTCCAAAAGAAACAATGCGAAGAAAAATTTTAGAACTTGAAAAAGCAAAAGTAATTAGAAAAGAAGGAAAGAAAATTATTTTGAATAGATCTAATTACAATTTAATAAAACCAATTAATCAAATCCGAATTACCTCGAAATATATAGCAAAATTATCTGAATTATTATTTAAACAAAAATTAATTCACAAAGTTATCACTGAAGAAGAAGTCAAAACAAAAATACAAAATGAATTTTCAAAAACTTGGTTATGGTTTTATGAATTTCAATTACCATTAATGATAAGTTGGAAAAAATTTTTTGAGGATATACATATATTATATATTTGGGGCACATTAGGTTTAAATCAAATTTACAATCAAAAAAATAAATCTAATTTGGAAGAAATTGAATCTATTGTATTTGATGAGTATTTGACAACTTTATTGACCGACTCTGGTGCTGGATTAAACATTATGTCAATTTCTGAAATGACAAAAATACCAAGAGCAACTGTAATTAGAAAAATGAAATATCTTGAAAATGAAAAATTAGTAAAGGTGAATAAAAAAAAACAATATTACCTTTCAGACTTTACACCTTTTAAAGTAAGTCCATTAATTAAAAAGCATTTTAAATTAAAAAGTGATTTTATTGCAAAAATAATGAATTTAATTTTAGTTGAAGAAGTAAGTTAAACTAAAGTATAATTTAAAAATGGAAGTCGTTACAAAATTAGCACCAATCATCCTTGCGCTTATAATGCTTGGATTAGGTTTAGGGTTAAAGTTAGAAGATTTTACAAGAGTATTTAAAACTCCTAAGGATTTTTTTGTTGGTCTTATTTCGCAATTAATAATACTTCCAATAGTTGCATACATTTTAATTTTAGTTTTAAGAACTCCACCAGAAATTGCAATCGGGGTTATGATAATTGCTGCTGCTCCTGGAGGAGTTACATCAAATATTTTAACAAGATTTGCTAATGGTGATGTTGCTTTATCAATTTCATTAACAGCTATTATTAGTTTGATTAGTATAGTTACTGTTCCAATAATTGTTTTTACATCTGCAGATTTTTTTGGAATTACAAATATATCTCAAAATATTTCAATGACTGGAATTGCTATGAAAATGTTTTTAGTTGTAACGGTTCCTGTTTTTCTTGGAATGATTATAAGAAAATTTGCTGAAAACTTTGTGGCCTCAAAAGTTGAAATATTTAACAAATTGAACATGGTATTTTTTGCTATTTTCTTTGTGGCTGCATTTTATGAAGAAAGAGAAAACTTAATAAATTTCATAGTACAAGCAGGGTTAATTGCTTTAATTTTAAATTTAACAATGATGGCTATTGCATATTACCTTGCTAAAACTTTTGCATCTGGAGCAAAGCAACAAAAATGTATTGCTTTAGAGTGTGGTCTTCAAAATGGTACTTTAGCAATTTTTGTATCTACTCAAATATTTGGCACTGATATTTTGTATGCAATCCCGACAGGAGCATATGCATTTATAATGTATATTACTGGATTTATATTTGTTTATTTTCTAAAAAATAAATCTTAATTATTTTTAAAATCAGTTTGTTTTAAAGGCTTGGTAATTAAATCAATTGGATATTTTTTCTTTTCTACTTCTACAAATAAGTTTTTAGATTGAACCTCTTCATTAGTATAGTCATTCTTTATGTATCCAAAAGTTAAGTTCTTTTTAAAGTTAAATGAATAATTTCCTGAGGTTGTTCTACCAATGATTTTATCTTCTAGATATATTGGTTCATCATGTAGCAATAATGGTGCTCCTGGCTTATTATCTTTTAGAGTAAACATTGCAAATCTTCTATCTACCTTTTGATCTTTAATCTTTAAAAGCGCTTCTTTACCAATAAAGTTCACGTCTTTTTTGTAACTAATTGTGAAATTTAAACCTGCTTGATATTGATTTTCTTCGGGCGAAATATCATGCCCCCAGTGTAAAAACCCACTTTCCATTCGCATCGTATCCATTGCATGCATCCCACAATTTGAAAGATTAAATTCTTTTCCTTTTTCAACAATCAGTTCATATATTTTCTTAGCATCAGATGTGTTAACATATAATTCAAAACCTAATTCACCCACATAAGAAAGTCTTTGTGTCCAAATTTTAATTCCATCAATTTCAATATATTTTGCAGTTGCAAATTTAAAGTTCTCATGAGTTAAATCATCTTTGGTTAACTCTTGTAAAAGTGATCTACTTTTTGGTCCAAATACACCAAATACACAATAATCATCAGTGATATCTTTTAACTTTTGTCCTTCAGACAAATGTTTATTAATATGAAACTTATCTCGTTCTCTTGTTGCAGCAGAACTAATAATCCTAAAATGATTTTCTCCAACACAAACAACAGTTAAGTCGGTTTCAATTCCACCATCTGGATTTAACATATGAGTATAAGTACATTTGCCAACTTCATGCTTGATATTAGATGTGCAAATTTTTTGTAACTCTTGATGGGCTTGATCTGATTTTAATTCAAATTTTGAAAAAGGTGTAAGATCATAAAGACCAACATTTTTCATAGTATTATTTGTTTCATATTCAACAGATGGGTACCAGTTTTGATAATTGTAACTGTATTCGTATTCTGCTTTCTCTCCATCTAAGGAAAACCACATTGGTCTTTCATAACCAGCTGACACACCAAAACATGCTCCAAAGCTTTTTAAATTATCGTGATAAGGAAGTGTTTTTACGTTTCTTGAAGTTTTATGTTGTTTAAACGGCCAGTGCATTCCATATAAATCTCCTAAAGACTCAGTAATTCTATCTTTAATAAAGCCAAGATCTGAATGAAAGTTTTGAAATCTTTTAATATCATAATTAAAAATATCTTCATTGATGTGACCGGTCATTAACCATTCAGCGGTAACTTTACCAACCCCACCGCCACTACCAATTCCAATACTGTTCAATCCACAGCTGACAAATAAGTTTTTAACTTCAGGAACTTCACCAAGTAATGAATTTGTATCAGGGGTAAAAGATTCTGGACCAGCAAAAAATTTTCTTATTCCAGCTTGTTCTAGCACTGGAAATCTTTTCATTGATGCTTCTAGATAAGGTTCAAAATGATCAAAGTTTTCTGGAAACTCACCAAAAGAAAAATCTTCTGGAACTTTATTAGTTTTATCAAATGCAGGTATTGATTTACCTTCAAATATTCCAATCAATAATTTTCCAGCATCTTCTTTAACATAAACGCTACTATCAAAATCTCTAATAACAGGTAACGTAGGTGATAAATTCTCAATCGGCTCAGTAATTACATAAAAGTGTTCCGCTGGATATAATGGAATACTTACACCCATTTTTTCTCCAATTTGTCTAGACCACATTCCTGTTGCAAGTACCACATACTCACACTCTATATCTTTGCCGTTAACTCTAACTCCATGTACTCTGCCATTTTTAGTTAGAATTTTTTCAACAGGCGATTGTTCAAAAATTTTTGCACCTCCTTGTCTTGCGCCTTTTGCAAGCATATGTGTGACACCACTTGGATCAGCGGCACCATCACCTGGCATCAATACACCTCCTTTTAAATCTTCAGTGTGCATCATTGGATAATTTTTTTTCATTTGATCCTTATCCAATATTTGAATATCTACATCATATAACTGAGCTGTTGTTGCTTGTCTTTGTAGCTCCTGCCATCTGCTTTCAGTTTGTGCAATTGATAAAGCACCATTAATTCTTAACCCTGCAGAATGATCAACTTCTTTTTCTAATTTTTTATAAAGATCTAAAGTATATTTTCTAATTTTAGTTACTGCTGCAGTTGGACCTAACTGACTGACTAATCCAGCAGCATGCCAAGTAGTTCCTGAAGTTAGTTGATCTCTTTCTAAAAGAACAACATCTTTCCAGCCAAATTTAGTTAAGTGATAAGCAACAGAACAACCAATGACCCCTCCTCCTATTACTACTACTTTAGCACTCGAAGGGTAATTCTTTTCCATTATTAATTTTTGACAGCTTCTACTGGATCTACAAAGTTATGACCAAATACGTCCGCAACTGCTTTATATGTAACCATTCCTTTATGCACGTTCAATCCAGCTAAAAAGTTTTTATCTTCACTTAAGGCTTTTTGATATCCACTGTTAGCCAATTTAACTAGATAGGGTAATGTGGCATTATTTAGTGCTAATGTTGAGGTTCTTGGAACTCCACCCGGCATATTAGCCACACAATAATGAACTACGTCATCAACAATATAAGTAGGTTCTCCATGAGTTGTTGGTTTACTTGTCTCTACACAACCACCTTGATCAATTGCTACATCAACAATTACTGAACCTCTTTTCATACTTTTAATCATGTCTTTAGTTACTAATTTTGGAGCTTCTGCACCTGGAATTAAAACTCCACCAATTAATAAATCAGCTTCTGCTACTAATTTTGGAAAATCAATTTTATCACTTTGTTCTGGAATAATTTTATCGCCAAACATTCCAACTAATTGTTTTAATCTTGCTTCAGATTTATCAACTATATGAACTTTAGCTTGCATGCCAGTTGCGATAACAGCAGCATTTTCACCGACGACACCGCCACCTAAAATAACAACGGTTCCACCAGTAACACCAGGAGCGCCACCCAATAAAAGCCCTCTGCCTTTTTGATTTTTTTCCAAACAATGAGCACCAGCTTGAACTGACATTCTTCCTGCAACTGCACTCATGGGTGCAAGTAATGGCAATCTACCATTGTCATCCGTTACAGTCTCATAAGCAATGTTAACGCTTTTGGATTTAATCAATCCTTCAGTAAGTTCTTTTGCGGCTGCTAAGTGAAGATAAGTATAGACAATCTGATTTTCTCTAATCATGTCTACTTCAACTTTTTGTGGCTCTTTTACTTTAACAATGATTTCTGCATCGTTAAAAATATCTTCTGCTTTATCAACTATTTTTGCACCAGCACTTGTATACTGTTCGTTTTCAAAGCCAGCTTCAAAGCCACCATTGTTTTCAACTAAAACTTCATGCCCTTCCGACACTAATGTTTTAACACTGTCAGGTGTTAAACCAATTCGATTTTCTTGAGGCTTGATTTCCTTAGGAACTCCAATTTTCATATTTAGAAAAAATTAATTCTTTTTACTTTTAGAATAATTAGTAATTCCAGTTCTTAGTTTATCTATAATCTCATCAATATGTTTTTTCTCACAGATAAACATTGGAGCAATAATTAAACAGTCACCTGTTGCTTTAAAGTTAACTCCTGCTTCATAACAATGTTTGAAACAAGTATAACCAGCAGCACCTGGTTTTTTATCCATCTTAATATCTATTCCACCCATCATTCCATAACCTCTGATGTTATCAACTACATCGATGTCTTGTAATGACATTAAACCTTTTTGGAAATATGGCGCTAAATCTTTTGCTCTGTTAAAGATATCATCTTTTTCAAAAATATCTTGCACTGCTAAACCAGCTGCAACTGAAATTGGGATTCCAGAATAAGTATAGCCGTGGAATAACTCAACTGAACCTTTTGGAGCTTCATCTAAGATTGCATCATAAATTTCTTCTTTACATGCAACAACTCCTAATGGGCTAATTCCGTTAGTAGTTGCTTTTGCCATTGTTATTAAATCTGGAGTAACTCCATATTCATGCGAAGCGAATGGTGAACCCGTTCTTCCCCATCCAGTAATTACTTCATCAAAAATTAAAAGTATTCCATGTTGATCACAAATTTCTCTTAATCTTTGCAAGTATCCTTTTGGTGGAACAAGTGTTCCAGTTGAACCTGCAATTGGCTCAACGATACATGCAGCAATATTTTCTGCACCAAAGTTCATACAAATTCTCTCAAGATCATTTGCAAGTTCAGCTCCTGTTTCAGGTTGACCGCTTATAAATTTATGCTCAGGTAAATGTGTGTGTCTCATATGAACAACACCTGGCATTAAAACACTTGCAAATGTTTTAACGTTATTAACCATACCACCTACAGAAGTAGCACCAATGTTCATACCGTGGTAACCTCTTTCTCTTCCAACAAATCTAAATCTTTGGCTATCACCTTTTGCTCTGTGGTATGCGATACAAATTTTAATAGCTGTTTCAACTGCTGTAGATCCGCAAATTGTATAAAAAATTCTATTTAAGTTTCCTGGTGTATGTTTTGCAATTCTTGTTGCTAGTTCAAATGAACCTCCATAACCTTGTTGGAATGGTTGACAGTAATCTAAAGTTTTTAATTGATTAGTTATTGCTTCAATAATTTCAGGTCTTCCATGTCCCAAAGGATTACAAAATAATCCAGAACTTGCATCTATTTGCGTTTGACCTTGATGGTTCTTTAAATACACACCCTTTGCTTCAACAATTAATCTTGGGCTTTCTTTAAAATCCTTATTGGATGTAAATGGCATCCAGTGTTCATTTAATGAATTAGGTATCGCAGTTTTATTTTCTGAACTCATATTTTTTTTCTCTCTTTTTAGTTTTTTAAATTTGTTGAAACAATCAATCTGTAGACTAAAAACAACGCTAAAACCATAAATTTGTTATACAACCTTAAGTTGTCACATGTGCTACTTTGTGGTGCTACTTTTTTGTTTTACTTCTGGTTGAAATTAATTTTAAGTAGCGGAATTATAAAACAACAAAGAGGGATAAATGAAAAAAATAATTAGTTTTATTCTTGGATGTTTCGTAGCTCTTAACCTTTCAGTTTCAGTTGCTAATTCTGCAGCAAATGAAGTTAGAGTTGCTTACTTCTTAGAGTGGCCAACTCCAAACTTAGAAGACATGAATAAAAAAATGTTTGAAAAAGCGCTTGGTGTGCCAGTAAAATGGACTAACTTCTCAAACGGTGGTGCTATGACTGACGCAATGTTAGCAGGAGATATTGATATCTCTTACTCTCAAGGTTTAGTTCCATTTATTAACGCAGTAAAATCAAAAGCTCCACTTAAGCTTGTTGATATTGCAATGGAATACGGAATGGGTGGTACTACTTGTGTAACATCTAATGCTTCTGGTATTACAAAAGCAAATGGTTCAGAATTAGAAGGTAAAAAAGTTGCTGTTCCACTAGGTACAATGGCTGAGTACGTATTTGACGAAAGTATGAAAGTTGTTGGTGCTGACAGAAATAAAATGGACATCATTCAAATGGATCCTGAAGAGGGTGCTGCTGCATTAGTAAGTGGTGACGTTGTAATGGCGTGTTTATTTGGTGGTAACTCTATTAAAGCTGCAACAGCAGTTGGATCAAGATTATTAACAGTACAAGAAGCTAGAGATGCTGGAATTTTAGGTATCGACATTACTTCAGTGACTGACAAATTCATGAAAGAAAACCCAGGAATGGTAAGAACTTTCATCGAAGTTACTCACGAAGCAAATGCTAGATATGCTGCTGGTAAGAGTGATCTTAACGCAATGGCAAAAGAGTCTGAAATGAAAGTTGGAGACATGAAAGATACATTAAGTGGCTTCAAATTTTTAAATGCAGAAGAAACTGCTCAGTCTATGACTAAAGGTAATCTTCATAAATTCTTAGAAGGTATGGGGACACCTAGAGGTAACGTAGATACTAGTTTCTTACCTCTTTAATCTATAGATTAAATAAATTTAAAATAGGCGCCAATTTATAATTGGTGCCTATTTTTTTTATCAAAATTCGAATATAAAGTTGGCTTTATGAGTGATCTAGTTTCTGAAAATTTAAATATGATTTTCACAACGCCTCAAGGCGAAACGGTTCATGCATTAAAAGATGTTAACTTCACTTTAAAAAAAGGTGAATTGCTTTCAGTTCTTGGTCCTTCTGGATGTGGTAAGACAACTTTATTAAATATTACGGCAGGTTTTATTAGACCTACTTCAGGAAAAATTACTTTAAACAATAATGAAATTGATGGACCTGGTGTTGAAAGAGGAATGGTATTTCAACAAGGTGCGTTGTTTGAATGGCTGACAGTTTCTGAGAATGTAAACTTTGGTCTTAGAATGAAAAAAGAAGATCCAGCTCAAACAGCAAAAAAAGTTGATGAATGGTTAGAGATTGTTGGCTTAAAAGGATTTGGTAATACACCTACTTATCAATTGTCAGGTGGTATGCAACAACGAGTAGCTTTAGCAAGATGTCTAATTAATGATCCTGATTTAATTTTAATGGATGAACCATTAGGAGCATTAGATGCATTAACAAGAGAAAAGATGCAATCGCTTGTACTTAAAATTTGGAAAGAAACAGGTAAAACAATTATCTTAATTACGCACTCTGTTGAAGAAGCGTTATTATTAGGTGAAAGACTTTATGTAATGGCACCTAGACCTGGACGTATACATAAAGAGTATAACTTACCGTTTGCAGCAAGAGGCTTGAAAGAAGATTTAAGAGAAATAAAGAAAGATAAAGATTTTTCTAAAACAAGAGAAGAAATACTTACAATGATCTGGAATATGGAAGAAGAGATCATGGGGAGAGAGGAATAAGTGTTAACTCAAATAGTAACATTTCTAATCTTTGTTGCCATTATTGGATGTATTCTTTATGGAAGAAAATTAATTAGAACTGAAAAAGTTGATGCGGTATTTGGTAATCCAGAAAGAGCTAAAGGGGGTGTTCACTGGGTAATTGTTGGAAGTAGTGCAATACTTTTAACTTGGCTTTATTATTCATGGGATATTGCTAAAGGATTTTATCCTCAATCTGCAAATGAACTTTGTCAGGTTGCTAAAGTAAACGACTCTTTACTTGGTCTAAAATATCAATTTCCAATTACTGAAAGACAATTCAAAAGCACATATCAAATTAAAAATGAAAATGAAAATCTTGAGCTAGTTTCAATTGATATACAAAATTCAACTCTTTTAAATAACCAAGAAAAAAATCAATTAATTGGCTTTGCTAACAGTACAATCAATTTACTTCCATTATTAACTAATGACGACTTAATGGAGATAGATACTAAGAGACAAATAGACGAAATTACAGAAGAAATTAAGTTTCTAACTTCAAATTTTGTAAAACCAGATTACCCATTTGAAACAGACTCTGAGAGAGCAACTAGATTAAAAGCTGTGGAAGAACAAGGTGGCTGGAGTTTAGTTAAAGTAGATGCTGGTAGTGGCTCGATTGAAAATACTATTGAAGTTCCAACAGTTGCAGCAACTGATAGAGGATTAAAGTTTCATGCAGCAGCACAAGAATTAAAACTGATTAGTGATAAATTTTTCAAATTAAGAAATCACAATCCTCAATTTAAAAGCTCAATTAAACAAATTAAAGATGATGTAAAAGCTTACAGAAAAAGTTTAAGCGACAGTCAAGAACTGGCCTCAACTTATGCAAAAGATATAGTGAAAATTGCAAGAAGAATTGAATTTGCAAGTATCTATCCACCTAGCACATTAAATGAAATGCAAAGTGCAATTATAGAATTTAATGATGCCTTAAAAACTGAACAAGGTGGATTAAGATTTATTGATATCTTTTTATTCCCAACAGGTACAATTGTTGCAAGTGGAGATAATTGTTCTGAACAAGGTACTGGAAGATGGTTACCTAAACCATCTGATACATTCAATAAGTTTGTACTAATGTTAAAACCAAGTGTTGGTTACAAAGATGTACCATTACTTTGGATTGAATTGGTTGATGTGAGTAAAATGATTGGTTTCTTGCTTCCTGATTGGATTGCAGACATTTTACCAGGTGAATACCCTGTTCATACTAAAGATGGAAAAGTAGAACAAAACTTTAAAGGTGGAGTATTAAAAATAGTAACAGGTGACTTTGAATTATTTAAAGTTCCAGTTCCATATGGACATATATGGGATTCATTCATGAGAGTTTTCCTTGGATTAGTTTTTGGAATTATAATTGGTGTACCACTTGGATTGTTTATGGGACTAAATAGATTTGCCAAAGGTTTCTTTGATCCACTAATTGAACTTTACAGACCAGTTCCCCCACTTGCTTGGGCACCATTGATTATTTCAGTTCTTGGAATTGATAACTCTGGAAAAATATTTTTATTATTCATGGTATCACTATCTATTATGATCATTTCTGCAAGAGCTGGTGCTTCAGGAACACAATTATCAAAAATTCATGCAGCTCACTCTTTAGGTGCTTCTAAAAAACAAATTTTAAGATATGTAATTTTTCCAAACTCATTACCAGAAATATTAACAGGTATTAGAGTTGCGGTTGGAATGTGTTGGGGAACGTTAGTTGCAGCTGAGTTTTTAGCAGGAACAACTGGAATAGGTTTTGTTGAAAACGTTGCTAAGAAATATTTCCAATATGAAGTAATTTGGATAACAATATTTATAATGGGAATGCTTGGTCTTTTGTTTGATGTAACTTTAAGAAAACTTATCGATAAATACATTCCTTGGCGTGGTAAAGGTTGATGGTTAAAAACATCCTTATCTTTATATTTTTAGTCATTGCTGTTGTTGTGATCATGAATTTTAGTGATCATAACTTTAATAGAGCTGTTCAGGCTTGTATTGCTGGCAGTCAATTAGATGATAAAGTTAAATTTGAAAACGTTGAGGAAGCTACAAAATTTTGTGAAGATCAAATAAGCAACAAAGGCAAATGAAGCCAAACAAAATCAAATCAATAGTAAAAGATATCTTTATCAAACATAAATTAAGTGCAGAACACGCAAAGATTTGTGCTGATGCATTAATAAATGCTGAGCAAGTTGGAGCTTATGGACACGGTTTATCAAGACTTAAAATGTATTGTGATAGGATTAAAAAGAAAGTCATTAACCCAAAACCTAAAATAAAGATTAAAAATATTTCTCAATCAATCTCTAGAATTAATGCAGATGATAGCATTGGTTTTGTTGCAGCAGATATTGGAATAAAAACTGCAATCAAAAATGCAAAAAAAACTGGTATTGGATTAGTTGGAGTTAGAAATAGTGGTCACTATGGTTTATCAGGTTATTATGCTGAACAAGCAACAAAACAAAATTTAGTAACTATGATTTTTACAAATGCTCCTCCAGCTGTTGCGCCTCATGGAGCTTTAAAAAGTTTATTTGGCACAAATCCAATTTGTTTTGGAACTCCTACTGGATCAAAAGTTCCTTTTATTCTTGATACATCTATCTCTATGATCAATAGAGGAAAGATAAGAGTTGCTGCAAGAAACAATCAAAAAATTCCAGAAGGTGTAGCTTTAGATGGCTCAGGTAAACCCACCACAGATGCTAAAAAAGCATTAAAAGGAGTTCAATTACCAATTGCTGGTTTTAGAGGATCAGGATTAGCTTGGATGGTCGATATTTTAAGTGGAGTATTAACTGGTGGAAATCATGCTGGTAAAGTTAAAGATCCTTTTGATGATTTTTCAGGTCCACAAAATATTGGTCACTTATTTTTTGTGTTTAAACCAAATCTTTTTGTTGGTGATTATAATAAAAGAATTAAAGAAAATATTAGAACAATTAAAAGATTGCCTAAAATTAAAGGCGTTAAAGAAATTTTATATCCTGGTCAAAATAAATTTAAAAGATTTCAAATGAATTCAAAAAAAGAAATCAATATTCCAGCAAATATTGCTGAAGATATAAGACTTTTGCGGTCTTAAAAAAAACTATATATAAATAAAAAATAACTTATAAATAGCCCTCATGCTTTCGAATAAAGAAATTTTATGTCCACATAACTTGTTGGACCACTCTGCTAAGAAAAAAGGTGTTAGAGCTGCAATCGTTAACGCAGGTAAACCTCTTGCAATGTTATCAGTTCAAGATGCTGTAAATGAAAAATTAATTGAACCAGTTTTTATTGGTGACAAAAAAGAAATCATAAAATGTGCTGAAGATTTAACTTTTGATATTTCACAATACGAAATTATTGATGAGCCTGTAGAAAATAATACAGCTCCTATTGCAGCTAAGCTTGCTAGTGAAGATAAAGTAAGAATAATTGTCAAAGGTCATATCCATACTGATATCTTAATGAAAGAAGTTTTAAAAAGAGATTATGGTTTAATCGGAAAAACAAGATTAAGTCATATTTGGCACTTAACGATAAATAAAGATGACAAACCTTTGATAATCACTGATGGTGCTTTGAATGTTTTGCCTAATATGAAAACAAAATTACATATTTTAAGAAACGTTGTGGATTTTTCAAAAAGAATAGGAATTGAAAAACCAAAAGTAGCAGTTTTATCTGCAACAGAGGAAGTTATTGAAAGTGTACCAAGTTCAATGGAAGCAGCTGAACTTACAAAACTTGCAAAATTTGAAAATATTAAAGCTGATGTTTTTGGGCCACTTGCATTTGATAATTGTATTTCAAAAAAATCTGCTGCGATTAAAGGAATTAAAAATAATGTTGCTGGTGATGCTGATGTATTATTAGTTCCAAGTGTTGAAACAGGTAATTCATTAGTAAAAATGATGATTTATTTTTGTGGTGCATGTGCTGCAGGTGTAGTTGTTGGTGGTAAAGTTCCTATAGTAATTACTAGTCGGTCTGATGAAGCGCAAGCAAGATTAGCATCAATTGCAGCTGCAGTTGTAGCTTTAGACTAAAAGTTGCATTGCAATAATCTTTAAATTGTCTAAAACACTTACATTAAAAATTTAAAGGATCAATAATGGCAATAAATTATTTAAAAAAATCACCAAAAACATCTTCTACAGATGACACCAAAACAACAGGGATCGTACAAGATCTTTTAAAGGATTTAGAAAACACTAAAGAACAAGGTTGCATAGATCTTACTAAGAGATTTGATAAGTATGATGGTGATATTATTGTTTCAAAAGAAAGAATAGAAGAAATAAAAAAATCTTTAGATCAAAAAACTAAAGACGATATTCAATTTTCATATGACCGTGTGAGAAAATTTGCTGAAGCTCAATTAAAAAATTATGGTCAAGATTTTGAAGTAGAATTATCTGATGGATTATATGCTGGGCAAAAATTAGTTCCTGTAAATACTGCAGGTTGCTATATCCCTGGTGGAAGATACGCTCACATTGCATCGGCTGTGATGAGTGTAACAACTGCAAAAGTTGCTGGTGTAAAAAATATTATTGCATGTAGTCCTCCAAAAGAAGGTGTTGGCGCTCACCCAACTATTGTTTATACAGCTGACCTTTGTGGTGCAGATGTAATATTAAATTTAGGTGGCGTTCCAGCTATTGCTGCAATGACAAATGGATTATTTAATAATCCTCCTGCAGATATTATAGTTGGTCCTGGTAATCAGTTTGTTGCAGAAGCAAAAAGAATTTTATTTGGTAAAGTTGGTATAGATTTATTTGCAGGTCCAACTGAAATTGGAATAATTGCAGATGCAAAAGCAGATCCTGAGATTGTTGCAGTTGATTTAGTGGGTCAAGCCGAACATGGTTACAATTCTCCTTGCTGGTTGTACACAACAAGCAAAGAGCTTGCGGAAAAAGTTATGAAAAGAGTTCCAGAATTAATTGCTGAACTTCCAGAAGTGCCAAGACAAAATGCGGATGCTGCATGGAGAGATTATGGTGAAGTAATTCTTTGTGACACTGATGAAGAGATGGTTAAAGTTAGTGATGAATACGCTCCAGAACATTTAGAAGTTCAAACAGAAAACTTAAAATGGTTCCATGAGAGATTGACTAACTATGGATCTTTATTTGTTGGTGAAGAAACTACAGTTGCTTATGGTGATAAATGTTCAGGAACAAATCATATCTTACCAACTAAAGGTGCTGGAAGATACACGGGTGGATTATTTGTTGGAAAATTTATTAAAACTTTAAGTTTCCAAAGAATGACTAAAGAGTCTACAGAGCTAGTTGGTGCTGCTGCTGCAAGAATATCTAGATATGAAGGTATGGAAGCACATGCAAGAACTGGTGATGTTAGATTAAAGAAATACGGTTATTCTAACTAACCACACCAAGAAACACTTCCAACAGTTTGATCTATAGAATTATAAACTGGTTTAATTAAAAAACTTTCAAGTTCATCTTTATTAATAAGATTTAACTCAGATATCATTCCTGCTATTGCAGTTGATGAAGCTCTAGAATTTCCATCAGTTATTTTAACAACTGCTGCAATTTTTTGCTCTGGAATGATTGCAGCAAAAACTCCTTCTGCACCATTTTTAAAAAAAGCTTTTTTATTTAATATTTTAGTTAGAATTGAATTATCACTTTCTTTTCCGCCAGCATATTCTGGCTCACTAACACATGAATTATAAATTGTTTCAGCAATACCACTTAGCTCTCCTAATTTTTTAAAATCAGCAAAGTTTGCTAGTAACCGACCAAATTTTTTTAAAGGCATAAAAGGATTGGGAAGAGTACATCCATCCACTCCTACTTTATCAATTTTAAATTCTGCTAAATCCTCAATAATTGAAAAAAGTTCTTTTTGTATTGTGTGATCAGGAGAATTATAATTTTCAATTGGTAAACCTCTATCTAAAGAGACTGCTAAATGAGCACAATGTTTTCCTGAACAATTATGAAAAATTTTTCTTCTTTTTTTATATTTATCACGAGCTTTAAATTTTTCAGGTAATTGCCAAGGCCAATCCTCACCACATGCAAGTTTACTCTCATCAGTTTTAATTTCTTTTAACCATTTCAAAATTAATTCTTGATGAATTTCTTCAGCAAAATGAGAAGATGTAGAAAATGCGATTTGTTTAGCTGATAATTTAGCTTTATCTATATAGCCATCTTTATAGAGATTAAGAGATTGAATAGGTTTCAATGAAGATCTTGGGTATATTAGGTGAGAGCTATCACCCCACTCTTTTAAAATTTTACCTGATGAGTCTACAATTACGCCATGGCCGTAATGTTCACTCTCTATTGAATCATTACGAGTTACTTCTACTAGTTTTTTAATCATTTAAGTTTAAATTATTTTTGTTATAATTTTACAAAGGAGTTAATTTTATGGCAACTTATAACTGTCCAAAATGTGGAATGTCAGTAAATGCAAATTGTGGAAAATGCAATGAACCATTGGTAAATGACTCACTAAAACTTGAGGATGGAGCTGAAGTTCAGGTTTCTAAATGTCCTAATAATCACGGTAAAATAAAATCACCATTATGCTGTGGTCAGGACATGACTTGTGAACTCTAATTATTAATGGACAATCTTTTTGTAGATGATCAAGGTAATGGTCATCCATTTGTTTTTGTTCATGGTTTTCTTGGCTCATCAGAAATGTGGCAATATCAAAAAGGATATTTTAAAAAAAATTATAGAATAATTTCACCAGCTCTACCTGGATTTGGTGAGAGTTATAAAGCTCAATCATTAAGCTCAATCAATGACATGGCAAAATTTGTCATAAATATAATTGAACAAAAAAATATTAATAAATTTCATTTGATAGGCCATTCAATGGGAGGAATGATTGTTCAAGAAATAGCAAAAATTGCAGGTGAAAAAGTTGATAAACTAATTTGTTTTGCAACAAGTTCAATTGGGGAAATACCTGGTCGATTTGAAACAATGGACGAGTCTATTTTGAGATTAAAAAATGAAGGAATTAAAAAATTTATAGATAGAGTACCAGCTAAATGGTTTGTTAAAGGTCATGATGATAAAGAATATTATCTATGCGAAAAAGCAGCAAAAAATGTTTCTGAAGAAACTGCTAATAATGCTCTTAATGCAATGAAAAATTGGAATGGTTTTTCAAATTTACAAAATATCAAAAATAAAACTTTAATTATTTGGGGAGATAAAGATGTTTCATATAATTATGAACAAGTAGAAACTTTAAATGAAAATATTTCAAATAGTGAGCTTAAAGTTATTAATGGCTGTTGTCATAATGCTCATTTAGAAGAACCTGATAAAGTAAATAAAATTATCGAAGAATTTTTAAATAATTGAAATATATATTTCTCTTACAACATAGAGAGTTAATACACTCATAATTCCAATAATTATCCAATTAATCACTTTCCATATTTCTTTACTATTTAAGTGTTTTGAAAAATAATTTGATGCATACCCTAATAAAAAGAAAAACAAAAATGATGCCGATGAAGCACCCATCCCAAAAATTATTTTTTGAACTAAATCAAAATTTTTTGAAAAGTTTCCTAAAATAAAAACAGTATCTGAATAAACATGTGGATTTAAATAGGTAAAACCTAATGTTTTAAGAATAATATTTGCTACTGGAATAGTTTTTTTGTTCTGATTTAAATCTACATATTCATTACGCGTTTTAAATTTTGAATAAATAAAATGGCCTAAAAAAACTAATAGTACGATATTAAATAATAACTCAATTAGTGAATTAAAATATTGGCTGAAGTAATGAAATAAAAAAATACCAACAAAGATTAAAATACAATCTGATATCGAACAGATAAGACAAACTAAAAAAACATATTGTTTTTTTAAACCTTGTTCTATTACAAAAACATTTTGAGGTCCTAAGGCCAAGATTAAACTAAGGCTAGTAAAAAAACCCAATAATAAATATTCCATGAAATGTTATTATTATTTAATAACAAGGATGTAAAATTTAATTTTTTTACTTTTGAAGTATAAATTAATTAAACTGATTTTTTCATTTTAAAGACTTACAAGCCCTTAAAGAGGGGGTTTAAGGGCTTGATAGTTTTATTTAAATTATGCCACTTTTGTAACAAGTTTATTGTCAATATCTGTTACTATCGTCTGGGATAATTTAACTGGAACTTTATTTTGAAGGATATCCAGAACTGGACAATGTGCATTTACAACATCAATTAACTTATCTAATTGATCTTTTGGAGCATCAGAATCTATTTTAACTATTCCCTCTATATTTTGAAAACCAGGCCTAGTTTTATCATCTATTGCTAAAAAACCTTTTAGATCAAGTTTAGCTTCAAGTTTAACGCTTACACTTTTTAGTTTTATTCCAAGAGCTGTCGCAAAAGCTTTGTAAGTTATCTCTTGGCAAGATCCTAATGCAGCCAAAATAAGCTCGACTGGACTTGGTCCTTCATCTTTACCGCCAAACGAAGTAGGTTCATCTATTGTCAGCTTGTGATTTCTTAATGTTGCTTTTGATTGAAGACCTTCTTTAAGTTTTGATAAACTGCTATAAGAAAGTATTGCTCTATCGGGATTTTCGGCAAGTTCTTTTTGGAGACTACCGATGGTCTCTTTGAGATTGTCAGTATTTGACATTTTTTTCTCCTTTTTAGTGCTTCAGCTTTTGCTAGGCGCACAATATGGTTCAAATGCCTTACGATAATTAAATAAAAATATTTAGAGCAAAAAAAAACCACCTACTAAAGCGGTGGTTAACATATCGCTTTAGCAGTTATTTTTAAGCGCTCTGCAAGTTGATATTAAATCAGCGCTAGCAAACTTATATATTAATTATTATTTATATCAAGAAAAAAATTATACTCTTTTCTTACCTTGTACAATCCTATCTAATAATAAAGCAACAAATAATATTGCTATACCTGCAAGTATACCTTGGCCAACATTTGCATATTGAAGTGCTTCTAATACATCTTGTCCCAAACCTTTTGCTCCAATTAATGATGCAACTACAACCATCGCTAAACTTAACATTACAGTTTGGTTAACACCCGCAAGTATGGTTGGCATTGCAAGTGGGATATCAACTTTTGTAAGCAAATACCATTTAGATGCGCCATAAGCGATTGCAGCTTCTCTTATTGTTTGAGGCACTCCTCTTAAACCTAAAACAGTCAACCTTACAACAGGTGTTCCACCAAAGATCATTGTGATAATAACTGCAGCAACCTTTCCTGTGCCAAAGAATGCGATAACTGGAATCATAAATACAAAGGCTGGCATTGTTTGCATGAAATCCATTATAGGTCTAATGAATGAATAAAATCTTGGACGTGTTGAACAATAAATTCCAAGTGGAATTCCAATTATGATACTTAGTAATGCGGCAGTTCCAAGTAATGCTAAAGTTGTCATTGCCTTAATCCAAAAACCTAAAAAACCCATGTAGGCTAAAAATGCAGCTGAATAAATTGCAGCTTTAGCTCCAGCTGATAGACCAGTTAATAAAACAATTGCACTTATAATTACTATCCAAGGTGTTTTAACAAATAATAATTCTAACGAGTCTAATACTGATCTAATTCCAAAAGTAATTGCATCAAATACTCTTTCTCCTTTTAAAACCAAATAATCAAATGCTCCCTCCACTCCTGCTATTGAGTTTAATCTAATGTCTGGATGAGTAGGAAAATCTTTCATAACATCCATGTAATTTGGGAAACTATAATGAATTGTTGAAAATAAAATAATAACTAATGAAAATACTCCACTGATCAAAAAGTTTTTAATTTCCATTCCAGGACTTAAAGTTTTATTTGATAACCATTCAGAAAATCTTTTTTCTAGAATAGTATTTGCAAACATTCCTTGAACAATTCTAATTACAATAAATAATAAAATTCCTCCAATTGCTATCCAAACTCCTGAGGCCTCCACCCTTTGAGCTTCTGCTAAAAATTCACTTACAGATTTTTCTAAAGAAGCAATTGTTCTCTCAAACATTTCAACTTTATCTGGATTATTTTCTATAGCTACTTGAAGTTGTTTCTTTCTAAAAGCAATTGTTGCTTCAATTTTCTCAATTTTCTCATAAGCTTCAGCGCTAATATTTCCAAAAAACCCTCTAATTATTTGAACGATGGCAAATGTTTCTATTATTAAAAAAGCTAATGCATAGTTCCAAATATTTCTTATACCAAACCAAATTGAGCCTAATAAAGATGCAACGATATTAAATGAAAATACATACTTTGAGCTATTACCAATAGCTTCAAAATTATTGATGTAATAATCTTGGTTAGTTTTTACAAAATTTCTTATCTCATCTTTATTTTGTATTTCTAAATTACTCATCTTGACCCTCTACTGCTGATTTGAGTAATTCTTGCTGAGTAATAACTCCAATATCGTTATCGTTTTTATCTGAAATAATTAATGAAGCATTATTTGTTACTGATTGTTCAATTAATTTACTTAGAATATCGTTTTCTTTCATTTTAATTGTTTGATCTGGAAGTTTGCCATTCTCTTTTTTAAACTGATCAATAGGTGTCATAATTGATTTTGCTTCAACAACTTTTAATCTTGAAATTCCTTTCACAAAATCTTCAACATATTCATCAGCAGGTTTTGTTACAATTTGCTCGGGTGTTCCAACCTGAATTACCTTCCCATCTCTCATGATTGCAATTCTATGCCCAACTTTTACTGCCTCATCTAAATCATGAGTAATAAAAACGGTTGTTTTCTTCATTTGTTTTGAAAGTTTAATAAACTCTAATTGTAATTGTCTTCTAATTAGAGGGTCTAATGCACTAAAAGGTTCATCCATTAAAAGTACTTCCGGATCTGCCGCCAAAGCTCTAGCTAAACCTACTCTTTGTTGCATACCACCAGATAGCTCATGCGCATATTTATTTCCCCATCCATGGAGTTCTACAATATTTAATATTTTATTTGCTTGATCATATCTTCTATTTTTATTTACTCCTCTTATCTCTAATGGCATTGCTATATTATCAATTACTGATCGATGAGGCATAAGAGCAAAGTTTTGAAACACCATGCCAATTTTTTTATTTCTAAAATCTTGAAGTTTTTCTTTTTCAAGTTTCATAACATCCTGACCATCAATTAATATTTTTCCTGAGGTAGGTTCTAACAATCTATTGATATGTCTAACTAATGTTGATTTACCACTGCCTGATAAACCCATAACACAAAAAATTTCACCTGGATTTACATCAAATGAAACATTAGAGACACCAATAACAGAATTATATTTTTCTAAAGCTTCTTGCTTTGAAATATTTTTATTTTGAATAGCATCTAAAGCATCTTTGTTGGTGTTACCAAAAACCTTCCAAACGTTTTCGATTTTTATTTCACAACCGACTGTTTCTTTAGACATAAGAAAATTTTATATGAAAAACCCGGCAGTTTAGCTGCCGGGTCTAAGATTTGATTTAAAATTATAAACCTAACCAACCATCAACAGTAGATTTATTTGCATCCATCCAAGCTTTAGCAACTGCAGCTGGATCTTTTTTCTCGACTGATATTGCGTACGCCATAGATGAAACATCATCTGCTGTTAATTGAAAGTTGTTGAAAAATTCAACAATAGCTGGTGATTGTTTTTCTAAAGATGTAGCCCATCCAATTTGGATTTGCTTTAGAGCATCTTTTGAAGCAACGTAAGATTTTTTCTTCCAATCAGGATCTGCTTTTGGTTGTACCATTTTATATTTAGCAGGATCATGTTTTGGCTCTTCTAACATTACTACATCAGCCATTCCCCAGATTGCATGAGGCTTGTAACAATAGAACGCGTAACCTTCACCTTTTTTAATAGAGTCTAATACTCTTGCATTCTTAACTGCTTCTGCTGCTCTGATAGGCTCAATTCCAGCATCAAGTAATTTGTAATCTCTTACTTTGATTTCATTTACATTTGCTGAAGCCCAACCGTCTGCACCAATCCAAAACTCACCTTTACCATTGCCATCACTGTCCATAGCTTTAACAACTTCTGGTCTACCTAAATCGAAGATAGAAGTGATGTTCATTTTTTTAGCAAAGTCTTGTGTTACACAGTAACCTTGGTTTCCTTCATAAGGTTTACTACTTAACTTTAATGCTCCTTTTGGAACTAAGTCATTAGTATAAGCTTCTTGGTTTGGTAACCAGATATCAGGGTGAACATCGATTTCACCTTTTCCTCTTTCAATAGCTGCATAAATTGCAGTATTGTTACCTGGAACTAATTCAGCTTCACCACCCATTTTATCATTAACTACTGCTGCAAGTAAATTTGCTATAGCAGTTGCACCTGTCCAACCTGGATCTCCAATTTTAACTTTTTCAGCGTACGATGAAAATGCAGTTAATAAAGAAATTAATCCAGCTACAAGTGTAGACTTAATTATTTTCATTTTATCTCTCTCCTTAATTATAATTAAAAACCTATGTTAACTAAAATTGAAGATACTAGTCAAAGATTTAATTTGTCCCTCTGGACAAAATAATACCTTGTTTTTCCTTTAAAAATTATTCCGGATTTGCGGTTAGAGTTTTGATCTCTAAAATATTTTCATTAGGGTCTTTTACAAAGAAAGTTTCTTGTTCATACTTAGTACCTTTAAATCTCAAATAAGGCTCATCATAATATTTTACACCTCTTTCTTTTAATCTTGCTTTTAAAGCATCAAAATCTTTTCTTGATAAGTGGACACCAAAGTGTGGGACAGACACATTTCCCATATCCACGTCATGTCTTTCATTATCTAACTTATGCTCACTTGCATGAAGAGTTAATTCATTGCCCCAAAAATCAACATCTGCCCATTCTTGATCTGCATTATCAAGTCTACAACCTAACGACTCACTATAAAATTTCTTCGCTTTTTCTAAGTCACCACAAGGGATAGCTAGATGGAAACAGTTGGTATTTTTGTACATATTTTGTCTTTTAATTAATTATATAGTCACTATATATGCATCTTCCGATTGATATCAACCGGACAAAATTGTTATGAATGATTATTTACAATCAATAATTGATAGAGATCCTGCAGCAAAGTCAAAATTGAGTTTAATTTTAACTTACCCTGGAGTTAAAGCTGTTTTTTTTCACAAAATTTCAAATTTTTTTTATCAAGCCAAGTTTGATTTAGCTGCAAGAATTATATCTCAGTTTTCAAGATTTTTAACTGGAATAGAAATTCACCCAGGTGCAAAAATTGGAAAAAATTTATTTATTGATCATGGTATGGGTGTTGTAATTGGAGAAACATCTGAGATTGGTGATAATGTTACTATCTACCATATGGTAACTTTAGGTGGTATTGCTCCAAGTATAAATTCAAATGTTCAAAGAAATACTAAAAGACATCCAACTTTAAAAAATAATGTTGTTGTTGGATCAGGTGCACAAGTACTAGGACCAGTGGTTGTAGGTGAAAATGCAAAAATTGGAGCGAATGCAGTGATTACAAAAGATGTTCCTGAAAATGCTGTGATGGTAGGAATACCTGCAAAAAATGTTGGTACAGCCACAAATGAATTTAAACCTTATGGTATTGCACCAGGTGGTGATACAAGATTAGATTAATGTCTAATATTCAAAATGATTTTATTTCGGGGATAGGAAACACTCCTTTAATCAAATTAAAAGCTGCATCAGAAATAACAGGTTGTAATATTTATGGTAAAGCTGAGTTTTTAAATCCAGGTGGATCAGTTAAAGATAGAGCAGCGCTTGCTTTATTAAAAGATGCTGAAGAGAAAAAATTAATTTCTAAAGGTGGTATTGTTGTTGAAGGAACTGCAGGTAATACTGGAATTGGTTTAGGACTTTTAGGCAATTCATTAGGATATAAAACTATTATTGTAATGAATGACAATCAAACTCAAGAGAAAAAAGATCTATTAAGAAACTTAGGAGCAGAGTTAAGATTGGTGCCACCAAAACCATATAAAGATGATAATAATTTTGTAAAAGTTGCAGCAAGACTTGCAGATGAGCTTAGACCAACAAATAACAATGGTGTTGTTTGGGCTAATCAATTTGATAACACAGCTAATGCAAAAGGACACTATGAGGGTACAGGTCAGGAAATTTGGAAACAAACTGATGGAAAAATAGATGGTTTTGTCTGTTCATCTGGAACTGGAGGAACAATTTCTGGAATTAGCAATGCTTTAAAAGAAAAGAATAAAGATATTAAAATTTATTTATCAGATCCAAAGGGTTCTGCGCTTTTTAACTATATCAAAAATGGTGAATTAAAATCAGAAGGTGGATCAATTACTGAAGGTATTGGATCAAGTAGAGTTACTAAAAACTTTGAAAATGCAAAAATAGACGATGCTTATTCAATTGAAGATTCTGAGGCTTTGCCAATTTTATATGATCTAATTCAAAATGAAGGTTTAAGTTTAGGGACAAGCTGTGGAATTAATATAGCAGGGGCTATAAGATTAGGTAAAGAATTAGGCCCTGGAAAAACTATTGTGACAATCCTTTGTGATAAAAGCGAAAAATACTCAACAAAGATGTTTAATAAAGAGTTTTTAAAGTCAAAAAATTTACCATTTCCAAATTGGCTTTAATACACATTGAAATTCTACAATTAAAAAACTATCCTCGCAGTATGTGAAAAAAATTGCTGAGAAAATCAAACCAAGAATAAAAGCTAGAATTAGAAAAAATCGACAAATACTAAATCAAAAAGTCACAAATTTTTTTGATTGGGTTAAAGGAGCAAAATTAATCGAACTCAATGAATGTGATACATCTGAAGATCCTGTCAGACCAGAATTAGATAATGCATTTAGATCAAGCTATGGAAGAAAAATATTTGGCGTTGAATATGGGGGTGAAATACATGCGGTTATGTGTTTTGCATATACCAATGAAATACCAAAGACAGTGGAAGAACTTAACAAATTCAGTCACGACGCATTTTTACAAAGTGCTATGAGAGATCAAAATGTTGGGCAAATTGCAATCGCCTATACTGTTTGGTCTAAGAAAAAAGGTGGAGGTAAATTAATCGTTAAAGAAGTTTTTAAAAAAATAAAAGCTTCTAATCATTTAAATCGTCTAATAACCCTTTCGCCTCTTACAGAAATGGCAACGAAGTTTCATACTAAAAATGGTGCAAAACTTTTGCAAATAAATGAAGCAACTCAAAATTTTGAATACGAAATTGTCTAATAATTAAGATATTTGTTATTCAAAAGTATTCAAAAATTCATTATTATAAATCATGAAACCACTTCTAGGATATCTATTTTTAGCTAATGGTATTGTCTTTGGGATAGCTTCAAATAGTTTTGCAAAGATTTCAGAAGGCTTTACAAAACTTACTCCATCAATTTTATGCATATTATTTATGTGTATTACAATGTTTTCTATAGCCAAAGCAATGTCAGCTCTTCCAGTTGGATTTGCTTACTCTACATATAGTGGTTTAACTGTAACTGGAGTTGTTCTTTTTGCTGTACTTAAGTTCAATCAAGTGCCAAATATCTATGGAACTATTGGAATAGTATTAATTATTATTGGTGTTGTAATGGTAAACTATCTAGGAAAATTAAACTAATCCAAAGTAATTTGGGTTAATTTACCAGAACAAGAAATACTATTTAATTTATTTGGGTGAAGTATTTCAATTTCAATTTTAGTTTTTTCAATTAACTCATTTACTTCTTTATCTGTGAGATCATCTATATCGTATATTTCATCTTTTAGAACTTGTTCTAAATCATCTTCACTAACTTTATAATTTCTTTTATGAGTAAAAAAACTATAACCAGTTAAACCAGTAAGCCATTTATTACGTAAAGAATTACAATCGGAATTTTTTGGAAAATATTTTTTTTTCTTATATCTACTTTTATCCATTGTTGCTTTTACTTTTATAATTAGTTCTTCTTGGTCATTAAATTTAGATCTTGCATCAATATTTTGATACACAATCATTGCCGGCATTTGTTTGTAAGCAATTAACCTATTTTTATTTTTTGTAAAAAATAAATCAAATTTTATCTCTATGAAACTTTTGGCGCTAATTATTTTTTTCTCTAAAGGATTATCTGCAATTAGATTATTTGTTAATAAAAAAAAATTAAATAATATTAAAAAAAATATTTTCACTATTTAGAAACTGGTTTTAATAAATTCAAAAATTTTTTATGAATATTTAAATTTGTAGTTACAAGAATATGACCTGCTTTTGCAGCATCTTCATTTTTCCATGTAGTAACTACTCCACCTGCGGCTCTTATGATTGGAATTAAAGGATGAATATCCCAAATTTTATTTGAGCATTGAGCAACAACATCAAGTTTACCTTCAGCTAAATGAGAGTAACTTAAAGCATCTACACAGGGAAATTGCATCATTTTTATAATTTTTGGAATCTTTTTTAATTGATTAGGTGAAAGAACATTATGAAAAGCTATAGAAACTTTTGCGTTATTCATTGACGCAGTTTTGTTAACCTTAATTTTTTTTCTCTTACCATTTTCAACCACGTAAGAAACTTTATCTGATGCATTGTAATAATATTTTTTTAAAACAGGAAAATTAGCTAAACCTACAACAGGATTACCTTTGTAATTTAGTGAGATTAAATTACTCCATGTTGGATTGCCAATCACATAAGATCTGGTGCCATCAATTGGATCAATTACCCATGAAAAATCACTTTTTGTTTTTTTAAACCCAAATTCTTCACCAATTATTTGATGAGTTGGAAATTTTTTTTGAATTTTTGATCTTATGAATTTTTCAAAAGCTTTATCAGATGTAGTTACAGGATCGTATCCTTTACCTTTAAGCTTATTAGAAATCTTGAAAGTTTTATTAAGCTTTGCAAAATAAAACTTAGTTAAATCTTTTGCTAAAGAATTTAAAAAATTTGAATATAGTTTGTAGTTAATTTTATCTGAATTTGGCACAAAGAATTATTACTATCTTAATTGTAATGATTAAAGCTTTTATTTAGCCTTTAGGATATCTAGCGTATTTTGGTAATTTACTATTTATTTTGTAATAATCAGATTTTCCTTTAGTGAAAATTTCTATAGAAGTTTTTAATTTTGTTGGATTATTAAATATGCCTGCAGCAATACATACTGAATTTGTTCCTATCACTTTAAAAAAAATACTAGCCCCACAATTACTACAAAACCCTCTTTTGGCTCTTTTTGAAGATTTAAACCACTTTAATGATTTTTTAGATAAAAATTTTAAATCCTTTTCTTCAACTTTTGAATAAGCTGCATGATGTCCATGTGTTTTTAAACACTGTACACAATGACAATTTTGAACATCCCTATGATAGCCAGAGGTTTTAAAGCTAATGTTGCCGCATAAACACTTTGCTTTAAGTGACAGTTTTTTCATTTAAGAAAATTATTTTCTTAAACAATTATTTATTAATATAGCCATTAAGATCCAAACCATAAATGCTTCACCATGAGTGAAATTATAATCAGCTCCTGCAAAGCCAGCTATAATATTCAAAGCATAAATAATTATTGTCGAAATAACTAAACAAACAACTAAATTTATTAAACCGCTTATATATTTTTGCATAAAAATCATTTTGATTAATTATTTATAAATTTAAACAGAAAAATTTTAAATTGATACTTTAAAATTTTTTTGATTCACTTGTGAGGGGAGTTAAAATTGTTATCGGGATACTACTAAATCAATTGGTTGTATTCAATTAATATATTTGCCTCAAAATAAAATAAATAAATTGAAAACTTTTCTAAGTTTTATTAAGCTTATTTATAAGGAGGTAGAGAATGAAACAATTAACACCACCTGATACTTAGCTGAAGCCAAGCTTATTTAATCAAGTAAAAAAAACTAAAATCCAATCGGATTTAAAAGCCACAGAGGCAACATAGAGGAGCCCTTTGGTAGATAAGCTAAAGGGCGACCCTCTAAAATTAAATTAAATTTTTAGAGATTTCTAACGGTAAAGGCGCTTCTGGATATTTAACTTTACACAAGTCTTCATACTTTTTACAAAAACTAATTATTGTCTCATACACAGTATCAGATTTTTTTTGATCTTTTGACAAATCTAAATTTTTAATCATTTCGTCTCTTTGATTTTCAAGTTCTTTAACTTGCGCTCCAGATAAATATTCACCTGTTTCTATTTCCCAATAAGTATCATTCAGCTTAGCTTCATCTAGTGTATTGAGTTTATTTTGTAATTCTAAAATTACTTCATCTTCTGATTTTGTGTTTCTCATGGGTGAATTAATTAATTTTCCTAAACATTTATCTTTTAACCCATCGATAAAATGATCAAATGGTCTTCCTTCAGATAAATCTCTAAAATGATTTGAGCTAAAATATTTATTTATGGCAGCTTTTGTAGTTCCTTTATCTTTGCCTTTAATTACTGCTATTTGAACATAAACTTCTTGGCAAATATATTCCTCTAAATGTTCAGAAACTGATTTGGGTATCATTTATTATGATTTTAATCTGTCGTTATTCTTATCAAATGCAGGTTCATCAATAACAACTGCTTTTATTTTTTCTCCTTGAATATCAACTAAAAATTCTTGTCCAATTTTTGCATGTTCTGTATCCACGTAACCAAAGGCTAAACTTTTATTCACTCGATAACCAAATCCTCCAGATGTGGTTAATCCTATTAATTTATCATTTAAATAAATTGGTTCGTTACCATGAGCGTCAGCATCTTTTGCGAAAACTTCCATGTAAACTAATTTTATCTTTCCACCTTCAGATTTAAGTCTTTTAACAACCTCTGAACCAATAAAAGTATCTTTTTTGTCTAAATTAAAAAATCTATCAAGACCTGCTTCAACAACACTTATTTCTGGTGTGAGTTCAGTTCCCCAACCTCTGTAACCTTTCTCCATTCTTAATGAATTCATGGCATGAGCACCAAAATCAATTATGTTAAATTCTTCACCAGCTTCACATAAAAGATCATAGATTTTTGCCATATCATTCATTGAGTGATGAAGCTCCCAACCTAGCTCTCCCATATAGTTAACTCGAAGAGCAACCACATTCATATCCTTTATTTTTATCTCTTTAGATTTCAACCAAGGGAAATTCTCATTACTTAGGTCAGTATCAGTTATTTTTTGAAGTACTTTTCTTGAATTTGGTCCAATAATCCCAATCACACCTCTGTCTAGTGTAACATTCTTAATCTCAACTTTTTCATCTTTTAATTTGTTGTGATTTAACCAATCTAAATCTCTGATTTCTGAAACTGCTGCTGATAATGCATAATAATGATTATCTTTTAATTTAGTAATTGTTAACTCACTTTGAATTCTTCCAATATCATTAAGTATATGCGTTAAAACAATGCTGCCATCTTTTTTGGGAATTCTGTTAACACATAATCTATCTAAAAATTTATAACTATCTTCTCCTGTAATTTCATATTTAGAAAAAGTTGAAAGATCAATTAGTCCTACGTTGTTATGAACTTCTTCACATTCTTTTTTAATATAAGGCTCAATGTTATTTCTTTTATAACTAAGTTCTTCTTTAACTTTATCTTTGTTAAACCAAGCTGGTTTTTCCCATCCATATAGATCAAAGTATTCTGCGCCTTTATCTTTTAATTTTTCATAAATAGTAGTTGTTTTCATTGGTCTTCCAATTTCAACTACATCATGAGGTAATGGCGTTACATACATTCTTCTGTACTGTTCTTTCGATTTTTCTACTGAATATTCTTTATTTACCCAGCTCATATATCTACGTGGCTCAAATTCCATCATGTTAATTTCAGAATCTCCGTGAACAATCCATTGCGCCATATATTTACCTGCTCCACCACCGTGAGCTATTCCAATGCTTGCTGCACAAAACATCCAAAAGTTTTTAAGTCCTGGTGCTGGTCCTGCTAAAAAATTATCATCTGGAGTATGAGTTATTGGTCCACAAATTATTTTTTTAATCCCAACATCTTTAAATTGAGGAATTCGATCCATTCCTTTTTCTAAATGGTCAGCAATTCGATCTAGATCAGGTTCCAATAATTCCATATCAAACTTCCAATCCATTCCATCTAGAGCCCATGCTGCAACATCTTTTTCGTATGGACCAATTAATAACCCTTTTCCTTCTTGTCTTAAATACGAAGAAGATTCAGGATCTCTCACAACTGGTAATTCATAATCAAGTTTTTCTATTTCTGGATGAGAGTCTGTTACTAAATATTGATGAACCATGTTGATACTCGGTACATTTTTTAAACCAACCATTTGAGCAACCTCGGGACAAAAACTTCCTGCAGCATTAACAACATGCTCACAAACTATGTCTCCTTTTTCTGTAATTACTTTCCACTCTCCTGAGGGTAACTGTTGAATATCAGTTACTCTGTTCTTCCTATAAATTTTTGCTCCTCCATTTCTTGCGCCTTTTGCTAATGCATTAGTTGTACTTGTTGGATCTGTGTATCCATCTTCTGGTGTCAAGAAAGCTGCTTTAATTCCATCAAGTTTAATAAAGGGATGATATTTATGTATTTCTTCAGTAGAAATTATTGAACAAGGTGAGCCAACTACATCCAAAAGTCCTTTAGTGTAATCAAACCATTCAAGATCTTCTTTAGTATAAGCAAGTCTTAAACTTCCTGTTTCATGAAAACCTGTTGGTTGTTCAGTTTCTTTCTCAAGAGATTTGTAAAGATTAGTTGAGTGTAAGTGGATCTTAGCAAGATTTAAGCTTGTTAACATATGGGGGCATTGTCCTGCGGCATGCCAGGTCGAGCCAGAAGTAAGTTCACTTTTTTCAATAAGCACAACATCACTCCAACCTTCTTTTGTCAGATGATAAAGAAGGCTAACGCCCATAATACCACCACCAACGATTACTAATTTAGCGTGTGATTGAATTTTGTCCATTAAGAATTATTGGAACATATTATAAAGAGGGACAAAAATGAAAATAAATATCAATGCTATTACAATAGGTCGCAATTCGATAATCATTTTCTCTTTAAAAGACATTAGTGTTCTGCTCTAAATTTTGAATGACAAGCCTTGCAATTTGACCACATCAGTTTTCCAAGTGATCCTTTAACATTATCAGTTGCCTCTATAATAGAAGCAAGTTCAATCATGTCGTTTGCAGATTTATTCATTAAATCGTTAAATTCATCTTTATTTTCCCAAATTGCTGGGGATGCTTCTGTTTTAAAACCCTCTTTTGAATTTTCAGGAAAGTAACTTAATAAATCTTTATAATTCTCACTCATTTCTTTCATTAATTCTTTTGCTTCCTCAAAATCTCCACTTACAGAAAGCGACTGAACCCTTTTTGCAGTGTTATAATTTTTACTGAAAATTGCTTTTCTACCTTTGATTATTTCTTCTACTGATAATTCAGAATTAGCAGGTAACGCAAAAACTATAAAAAAACTTAAAAACAAAATATTTTTAAAAAATGATGTGATATGTTTTAATTTCATATGAAGATTTTAAATACTATATCTGAATACGGTATTATTTCAAAATTATTTCATTGGATAACAGCAACTTTATTATTATTGCAAATTCCTGCTGGATTTTACTTAGTTGCACTTGATTTTGGTGAAACAAGAATAACTGTAGAAAACTATCATGTTATAGGAGGACTTATTATATTTTATCTGACAGTTTTTAGATTAATTTATAAAATATTTAATCCTACTCCACTATTAAATCATAATCTTTTTCAAGGTCAGAAATTAATTGCCAAATTAAACCATATATTTTTATACTTGGTAATTTTTACCATTACTATTTCAGGAGCATTAAAGAAACTTTTAGGTGGTGAAACATTAAATGTTTTTATTAGTAAAATTAAGATAAAAAATAATTTTGAATTAGCAGAAATATTTTATGACATTCATATATATGCAAATTACTCATTAATTGTTTTAATTTCTTTACACATTTCAGCTGTAATCATTCATAAGGTTATTTTTAAGGAAAATATTTTAAAAAAAATTACTTAGTCTTGTTAATTATTAAACAATTAAGTGAGTCGATAAATTTCAATATTTTTGGATATTTCAAATAAATTTCATTCATTCCTTGGTCTAATTCTTCTTTATTAAAATCAAGAAGGACTGAGATATATTTTTGCTTAATCATATTTAGATATGAGCTTTTTTTAATTTTAACATTAAAATCAAAAATTTGATTTTTAATATATTTGTTATTTTTTAAAATTTTTCTTTTTATTAAAAAGTCCTTCTTCAAAGATTGATTAAATTTTTTTCCCATTTTTGAAAAAGTTGGGATTTGGGTTCGTTTTTCATTTATTGAAAAAATCATTAATTTTCCATCATTATTCAAAGCATTTTGGCAATATTTGATTAATCTTGGAATATCTTTTAATGGAAAAAAGTGAATTGTTTGTTTTATTATAATTAGATCAAATTTTATTTTATTAGTTTTGAAAAATTTAAAAGCATCAATTTCTTTAAATATAATGTTTCGATCTTTGTCTTTATGATTAACGGGATCAATTCCAATTGGTTTATTTCTTAATTTTGTTTTAGTTTTTAGTTTTCCTAAAATCTTACCTCTACCACAACCTATATCTAAAATATTTGAGTCTTTATTAAGTTTTTTATTTTTTATTAAAAATTTTACAAAATTATCAATATATTCTTTTGAAGAAAGCCAAGTTTTATTATCCCAATTTTTTAGTTGAGGCATAATTTAATTTAAATTAATTTTATTTTAATTTAAATAAAGTATTACTAACTAATGTTAAAAAAACTTCATATTTTTTTAGGAGCAACAGTTGCCGATGCAGCGGCTAGACCATTGCACTGGGTATATGATGAAAAGAAATTAAAATCTTATCTAAAAAATAGAAAAGAAATAGCATTCTTAAAAACCAACAAGTGTCCTTTTTATTCAATAAATACTGGGGAAGTCTCTGGATATAATGATGTAGGGCAAGTAATGTTTAAAACTCTTGTAGATACTAAAGATAAGAAAAAATTAATTGATAATTTTAAAACAAACATAATTAAGAATTTTGGTCCTGGTTCAAATTATTGGAAAAATTTAAAGTTCAGAAAAAAATATAAAAAAATTAAATGGACAAAACCTATTAGGGGCCCATGGATCCATCAAAATATAATGGAAACTATTAAAAATATAAAATCAAAAAAAAAAATTACAGGTGGTAAAAAAGTAAATGAATCTGATGGTTTTTGTGCAACTTTACCCTACTATTTACAAAGTCAATCACTAGGTAAAAGCAAATCAATTATTAAAACTGTTGCGAATAAGAGGTTAAGCGAACAATTCGCATTAGCAAAATTTGAAATCATTAATTTTGCTGATCAAAAACATAAAGATCCAGTCAATTCTTTTTTAAAAAAATACAAAAATGATCATTATTTTAAAGAAGTGATAGAAAATATTTTAAAAGTTAAGAAAAATAGAAATAAACCACATACATTTATTGTAAAAAAATTTGGTAAAGCATGTAGCTATCCTGGTACATTTAATGGATCAATTCATGCGATTATTACATCTAATAACTTCAAAAGTGCTATTAATAAAACTATAAAAGCTGGTGGATGTAATTGTTCGAGAGCAAATTTTGTTGGAGCTTATTTTGCAGCTTTGAAAGGAATTAAAGGTATTCCAAAAGAATGGATTTCAAAAACCAAACCTGCAAATAAAATTTTGAAACATATTTCTTAATGCAAGAACCATCAATTAGTTACATTTTAAAACTCTCTATACCAATTTTTTTTGCCAATCTTGCTATTCCAATGGTCGGTATTATCGATACCGCACTAATGGGAAATTTAGGAAATTTATCATATCTATCAGCTACATCTGTTGCTGCTAATTTATTTTCGATGATATTTTGGAGTTTTGGTTTTTTAAGAATGGGAACAGTGGGAATGGTTTCTCAAGCTAATGGCAAAGAAGATTTTAACGAGATAACCAACATTGTTACAAGAAATTTATTATTTGTTTTAATAATTTCTATTATTTTAATAATAATTCAAAATTATATTCTTTATTTAAGCTTAAGAGTTTTTGAATTATCTATTGCAACTCAAGAACTTTATAAGGAATATTTTAAAATAAGAATTTACTCAGCTCCTGGTGAGTTAACACTTTATATAATAACAGGCCTCTTTGTTGGCTTACAGAAAACTAAAATTTCAAGTATTGCTGTGGGTTTTTTTTCAATTCTGAATATCTTTTTAAGTATAATTTTAGTTACAAAATATGATTTGAATATTAAGGGTGTTGCTTATGGAACATTGTTTTCAGCTTTAATCACATCTGCAATTTTTTTAATTTACACCTTTATTTACCTTGGAAAAATTACAAAATTATCTCTAAATTTTGATGAAATATTTAATATTTCAAAATTAAAAAATATTTTTAATATCAATTTTAATATCTTCATAAGAACAATCCTTCTAACATTTTCTTTTTTATGGTTCACATTTTTAGGTACAAATATTGGAGAAGAATATGTTGCTGCTAATACAATTTTAATAAATCTAGTTTTTTTATCAGCATTTATTCTAGATGCTTACGCTTTTTCAACTGAAGGTATGGTTGGTTATTCTATAGGGAAAAATAATTTATCTTTATTTAAAAAAATTTTAAAAAACTCATTTATCTTAAGTTCGATAACTGGATTTATAATTTCAATTATCTATTTTCTATTTAATGATTTTGCAATTAACTTGATGTCAGACATTGATGAAGTGAAAAAATTAAGTTCATCATTTGTAATTTGGTTAATTATTTTACCGTTTATTGCATCCTTTTGTTATCAATTTGATGGTATCTTTATTGGAGCTTCTCAAACAAAAGAATTAAGAAATGCCATGATGTTTTCTGTATTTTGTTATTTAATTATTTCAATTGTATTAACAAAATATTATTCAAATACTGGAGTTTGGATTTCACTTTGTCTATTCATGATTTTTAGAGCTATGTCTTTATTTTATTATTTAAAAAATATAATTAGTAGATTTAATTAATGACAAGCTAATCCATACTTTTTTAATCTCCAATAATTATATGGCCAAGGAGTTAAAAATCCTAATGTTAACATTATAGGTACAACCCACCAAGTTAACGTGGCACCACCTGTTAAAATGTAATCAGTTAAATTCATTGCAACTTCCATACTAATCATTGAAATTAAACTCATACCTGCTGCTGTTTTAAGTGCATTAGATAAACTAAAGTTTTGCAACATTAAAATTATTGTTTCTAATATTATGCTTGTAATTAATCCATTTATTATTGCTAAGATCATTATCCCTAAGACTGGAAAAGGAATTTGTGAAAGTTGAAAAAATAATATTGTTCCAAAATCACCTATTGCACAACCAAGCACACACCATGCAGTATTCTTTGCACTTGATTTCCATGTATACTTACAATTCCAATCAATATTAGACGTGTTCATAACTTTTATATAATTGCTTTTAAGCAAATTCACATATGATAAATTAACATTATGATTTTTAGGCAGTTGTTTGATTTAAAATCAAGCACATATACTTATTTGATAGCATCAGGAAAAGGAAGAGAAGCAGTTATAATCGATCCTGTTTTGGAAAATGTTCAACAATATTTGAGTATTTTAACAAATCTTGATTTGAAGTTGGTAAAAGTAATCGATACCCATATTCATGCAGATCATATTTCTGGTATAGCTGAACTTCGAGATAAATCAAACTGTGTAACTATAATGGGAGATCAAACTCCAGCAGATGTAGTTGCAATGCGAGTGAGTGATGAAGATAAAATACCTTGTGACGGTTTTGATCTTCAAGCTATCTATACACCTGGTCATACCTTTGAAAGTTTTAGCTATCTTATGAAAGATAGAGTTTTTACCGGTGACACTTTATTGATTAAGGGCACAGGTAGAACTGATTTTCAAAATGGAAATCCAAAAGATTCTTATAATTCTATATTCAATAAATTGCTAAAGCTTCATGAAGATACATTGGTTTATCCTGCACATGATTATAAAGGAGAAACAGTTAGCACTATTGGAGAAGAGAAAAATTTTAATCCAAGATTACAGGTAAAATCAGTAGATGAGTATGTAGAAATAATGAATAATCTTAATCTTCCAGACCCACAAATGATGGATATAGCCGTTCCGAGTAATTTGAAATTAGGAATAGATTTTAATAAGCAAAAAGTAAACAATGGAATTGAGCCTGAGAAATTCAATCAAATAAAAGAAGATGAAAAATCTTTATTAATTGATTTAAGAGAAAAATGTGAAATTGATAAAGATGGAATAATTAAAGATAGTAAAATTATTCCAATGAATAAAATTAATGAATACTTAGAAGAAAATAAAAAAGATTTGATAAATAAAAAAATACTTTTTTATTGTGCTCATGGTCATAGATCAACTCTGGCAGTTCAGATTTCAAAATCTTATAATCTTTCTAATTGTTATCATTTAATTGGTGGATTAAAAAATTGGAAAGACAAAGGTTTGTGTCTTTAAAAGTAAATAACTAAAATGACTACATATATTTCATTCATATTTACAGTAATACTATTCATGATTGTTCCTGGTCCATCAGTATCTGTCATTGTTGCTAATACGTTGAGGTATAATTTAAGTGCTGGAGTTAAAACTGTTATTGGAACTGTAAGTGGTGCAGCATCAATGTTTGTCATTTATGCATTTGGATTTGATTTATTAAGTAAAAATTTTCAAACATTTCTAAATATTATTCAATGGATTGGGATACTCTTCCTATTTTATATGGGTTTTGTAATGATCAGAGACTCAAAAAACTTAAATATTAAATTAGAAATTAAAGATAATAAAAATTTTTATTTACATGGATATTTAGTACTTTGGTCAAATCCAAAAATGTTAGTAATGATGGCAAGTATCATTCCGGTCTTTTTAGACTTAAATCAAGATACTTTTAATCAAGTAATAATATTAGGAATAATTTTTTGTACTTTAGGTTTAATTTCTGACTTAATATATGCTTATTTAGTGAACTATATTAAAGAAAACTTTTTCAAAAAAGATTTGTCTTTGATTGGTAAGTTTTCAGGAACTTGTTTAATCTTGGGATCTTTTTGGCTTTTAAGTCTTAGATTATAAAGCAGATTGAATAATTGAATAGATCTTATCTTTCTCAGTTTGGCCGATAGATCTATGAATCTCTTCGTTATTTTTAAAAATCAAAAGTGTTGTTTGATATTGTACATCAAACATTTGAGCAATTTCTTTATTTGTTACTTCAAATTTAAAATATTCAATATTATCAAAATCATTTTTAGCTTTATCTAAAACCTTCATTTGACTTGCACAAGATGTACAATATTTAATCCAAGAACTAACAATTACAACCTTGCCATCAGCTTGAGCTTTATCAAATAATTCTTTTTTAAAAGTTGTTTCTTTTGATATTGAGCTGCTATTAAAAATAAAAAAACAAAAAGTTATTAGAAAAATTTTTTTCATGAACCTTTTATAAAGTTTAGTTTGTTTTTTTCAAGAATTTTATAAATAAGTCAGAAATTTTTTCTGGCTGAATTATATTCTCCTGCTTAAAAAAGTTAGTTATTAATTTTTATTGTTTGATTTTTAGGTATCTTTTTAATTTCAGTTCTATTTCCGTTAATAAGATCAATCACAATGTGTTCAATTTTTTCATTTTCATCCAAACCTATAATCCAAGAATTGGTTTGATCCGACATAAAACCTTGCCCATTTGTTATTTGGAAATAAAAATTTCTATCTTTATCTGATTTAGCGCTAACCTTTGCCCCTACAAATTTTGCGGTTTCAGGGAAAATTATTTTTACAAAATCTGGTTTTGTAACAGGACCTTTGTTAATGAAAGCTCTTGTTTCTGACAATACATTGACATAGACCATATCGTAATAACCATCATTATTAAAATCTGAAATTAGTGGGATTAAACCAAAATTGAAATTTTCAACATTGGCAATCGATGTGACTGAAGAAAACTTATTGTCATGGTTTAATAATAATCTTCCTGGAGCCTTGCTCCATTTATGCACAAACCAACCTCTATAGTTTTCCATGACTATCAAGTCATTTGTTGAATCTCTGTTTATGTCACCACAAGCTGCTCCCCAGGCAAATTCTAAAGAATTTAAACCTTTTTCCTTTGAAGTATTAATGAATTTTTTTGTTTTCTTGTTGTACTCAGACAGCAACCATTCAACATCAACTTTTTGGTTATTTAACAAATCTCCCCTAACAAATCTTTTTGGAATAGTGTTTCCTGCGTTAGACATGAAAATATCTTGAAAACCATCAGAATTAAAATCGCAAATAGCAAGGCCCATCCAGAAGCCGTAATCAGACAAATGAGGTAGTTCAGTAAATTTATTCTTATTATCATTTCTAAAAACAGTAGGACGTCCAGTATTCAAAGCTGCTACAATGTCTAAATCGCCATCATTATCATAATCAACAAATGATGACAAAAAAGTATTTTGATTTACCGCTGTTCCACTTTCATTGGTTATATCTATGAATGTAAGTTTATTTTCATCAAAGTTGGAAACAAAAAGTTTATTTGGTTTTCCATGAGCTACGTCGTTAAATGTTGCTTTTTTAAATTTTGATGAATTTATGAAAGTTGAAAAATAAAAATCATAGTGATTGTCATTATTCAAATCAGCAGCTGTAACTGCAATTGCTGTAACATCTTTTCCTAAATCAAAATTAAGTCTTTTTTCTTCAAATCTAAAGTTTCCTTTATTCAAATAAAGATAAACACCATCATTTCTACAAATTATAATATCTGATTTTCCATCATTATTATAATCAATACTCAAAACTCCATAACTTACTTCGGAACTCAAAAAATCTTGATTATTAACAACGATAAACTCATTATCTTTGAATTGAAAAAGAATATCTTGTCCTTGCCCACCAGCTATAAAAACTTCTTCTATACCATCATTGTTTGCATCAATTAATGCTGCACCTAAAAATTCGAAACCATTGCCCTCTTCAAATTCATGAACAAAAGGAAAGTCTATTTCTTTAAATTTGGGTATTGAAGTATTCAAATTTTTAGGATCAACATCTTTTACTTCATCTTGTTGATATATAAATGAGCAAGAAGATAACGATATGCTCAAAATTAATATAATTAAATATTTCATGTTAAACAAATATAATTATCCAGTAAGCAACTAAACCTGAAATTATTGTCGCAATAATATTTTTACTTAAAACTCCTATGATGACAGCGACTATTGATGCATATATTTTTGGGTTATTTTCTAAATCTAAATTTCCAGTTTCACTTAAAAATATTGCTGGAAAAATAATTGCAGGAAATATAGCTGAAGGTACATATGCTAAAATCTGTCTAACTATTGGATTCATTTTACTCGCATCAAAATAATTTAAAGATAAAAATTTTGACAAAAAATTTAGAATTCCTGCAGCAACCATTCCTGCCCAAATCATGAATTATTTCCTTTTTTAAATTTAATAATTAAGAAACCTACAAATAATGCAGTAAGACTAGATAAGATGATGTAAGATTTTAAAGGTGCATTAAATAATAATAGAGACAAAATTCCCGAGACTAAAATAACAATAAGATGATCAATTTTTCTGAAATAATTTACCAGTAACGCAATAAATGTAAGTGGGATTGTATAAGCTAAACCTAGCTCATCTGGAACTATATATCCTAAAAAAATTCCTAATAAAGTTGAAATCTGCCAGATAGTCCAAAGTGTAAAACCAGATCCTAAAAGATAATAATGTTTTAAACGATTATTTTCGTTTGCTCTAAAATAAGTATTTGATACAGCAAAAGCTTGGTCGGTTAATAAATATGATAAGATAATTTTCCAACCCATCGGAAGTTTGTTTAAATACTCACTAAAAGTTGCACCGTACAAAAAATGTCTAGAATTAACAACAAATGCAGATGAAACTGCAATAATTTGGGAAGCCCCACCAGATAATAATTGTAAAAAAACTATTTGAGATGCTCCTCCAAAAATAACAAATGAAGTTGCAAAAGTTTCTAGAACACTAAAACCTAATTCCATTCCAATTGCACCAAGTATTATTCCGAAGGGAACTACAGGAATTAGTAAAGGTAAAATATTAACAGATCCTTTTAACGTAATTTTTAATTTTTCATTCATTTTTGAGACGTTTACTAAAAGCAAACTATATGATCAATATGAATCGGTCTTTTAATACCAAATTTTTCATCTACTTCATGTTGGTGCATATGGTGAGAATGCACAAAAACAGGTATCAACATTTCACTAGGTGTTTTGAGAGTATAAATGAAATTAGTTCCTCTAAATTTTCTATCAACTACTTCAAGCTTAAGATTACTTTTATCATCATGTTCCAAATCTTCAGGTTGAAGTAGTAGCTTTACTTCTGAGCCTTTTGGATAATGTTTAATAAAATTTCCTTCTATTGTGCCTAAATCTTTATTTTCTAAAGAATTTTCACCTGTAACTTTAGCTGGAATTAATATTCCTCTATTAAGAAAATTAACTACCTCGACTGAATTTGGGAAATGATAGACATTATAAGGATCATCGTATTGTTTTAATTGTCCATTTAAAATAATTCCACATTTACTCCCTAAGTAAAATGCTTCATAAGAGTCATGAGTAACAATAATTGTTGTTATTTTATACTCATTTAAAATCTGTTTTAATTTAACTTGAATTTCTTCTTTAAAACTTTGATCAACATTCGAAAGAGGTTCATCTAATAATAATAGATCTGGCATTGACAATAATGATCTTGCTAATGATGCTCTTTGAGCTTCACCTGAGCTAATTTGATGAGGATATTTAGATACAATATGATCAAGATGTAAAAAATTTACTACATCATCAATCTTTAATTTTTTTTTTCTTTTATTTCTATCTGCGCCAAAAGAAATATTTTCTAAAACTGTATAGTGTGGAAATAATGAATTATCTTGAAAGGCTAATGAAACATTTCTTTTTTCAGGCTCAACATGTTTGTCTTTAGAAGAAAGTAATCTATCGTTAAGAACTATTTTACCTGAATTGATTCTTTCTAACCCTGCAATTGTTCTAAGAATAGTAGTTTTGCCAATACCAGATGGCCCAAGTAGACAAACAATATCTCCTTCATTTTCTATATTAAATGTAACATTGTTTACTTTATTCTTATTACTTGCTGCAAAAGTTACATTTTCAATTTCTAAAAAACTTTTTTTCATTAATCTCTCAGTATGTATTTAGATGTAGTTAAAATAAAAATACTTGCAATAATAATTAATATTAATGAAGGGGCCGCAGCAGCTTCTAATAAATCTTGAGACGCAAAAGTATAGGCTTTAGTTGCAAATGTTTCAAAATTAAACGGTCTCATTATCAATGTAATTGGGAGTTCTTTAATGATCTCGATTGATAACAAAATTCCAATTAATAAAATTGAATTCTTTAAATAAGGTAAATGAATATTGGTAAATGTTTTGAATTTTGAATAACCCAATAAATATGCACTTTCATCTATTGAATAATTTATTTTCAAGTATCCAGATTTAATTCCATTGTTTGCTAAAGAGTAAAATCTAATAAAATATACAATAACTAACCCAAAGATTGATCCGATAAAAACTGATTTCAAATTCAGAAAATTTGAAAATGTAAAATCAACAAAAGATACAAAACTAATAAATGCTACAGCTAAGATAATGCCTGGAATTGCATAACCAGAAATTGAAAAAGTAGTTAATATTTCAAGAAATTTGCTTCTTGAAATTCGATTTCCATAATTTGATAAAAAAGCAAATAGAATTAATATTAAACAAGATAAAATCACTAGAGTTACCGTATTCAAAACTAACTCTGAGATATTTAAATCATTTAAATGTTTTGGAAAAATTATAGTCCAATAAAGCATTTGTGAAACTGGAAACACAAAGCTCAAAAAAAATATTAATCCACAAGTAATGCAGGCTAATTTTGATTTATAACCTTGTAATTTAATCTTAGATTTTGTCTTAAAACCACCTTTAGCTGTCGAGTGATATTGGGCTTTTTTTCTTGAAAAATTTTCTAATAAAAAAAGAGCTAGAATAAAAATTAGTAAAAAAAATGATATTCTATTAGCTAACACTAAATCATCAAAGGCAATCCAAGCATTATAAATTCCTGTAGTTAAAGTAGATATTCCAAAGAATGAAACTGCTCCAAAGTCTGATAAAGTCTCCATGGCTACTAAGGAAAGACCAGCAATGATTGCAGGTCTTGCTGATGGTAAAATTATTTTAAAAAAAGACTTTGATTTTGAAAACCCTAAATTTTTTCCAAGGTCAATTAGATTTTGAGATTGATAATTAAATGAAGCCCTAGTTAAAACATAAACATATCCAAAAATTGAAAATGAAATTGCAATTATTGCACCAATCATTCCATCCATCTTTGGAATAAATTTATTGTAATCACCATCACCAAATAAACTTTTAAGAATTGTAAAAGCAGTTCCATAATTTTCAAAAAATGCAGTTAAAGAGTACGAGTAAATATAAGCAGGTACCGCAAAAGATAAGATTAAACTCCATTTAAAAAAATTAACTCCAGGAAAGTCATAAAATGAAACTAAATAAGCAGTGCCTACTCCAATAATTAATGTAAGAAATAACACTCCAATTAAAAGTAAAACTGAATTGAATATATAATCAAAGAGAAATGTATCTTTTAATATTGTTGTATAAGAACCTGTATTTTCAAAAAAACTTCCAAACACAGTTAATATTGGGATTGCTACAAACAAAGAAATTAAAAAAGAACTTAAATACCAAATATTAATTTTATTAGACATTTATTTCCATCCTGAAATTAACATAAGTTTAAATGCATCTGCTTGATGATTAATAAATTCTGCAACAGGTGTATCTAAATCTTGTTTAAAATCTCCCATAGATTCAATTAATTCATGAGATCTTACATTTTCAAGAATTGAATATTCAAATGTATTTTTTACAATATGCTCTTGAGCTTCTTTTGTAAGTAAAAATTCAATCAACTTTAAAGCATTATCTGAGTTTGGAGAATTTTTAAGTATCCCTACGCCGCTTATGTTTATATGTGTTCCTCTGTCGTTTTGATTTGGAAAAAAAGGACTTACTTTTTTTGCAGCTTCTCTTTGTTCTTCTCCTTTTTGACCAGATAACATCAGCGCATAATAATAAGTATTAGCTATAGCTATATCTGCTTCCCCTGCTGCTACAGCTAAAATCTGAGCTCGATCATTTCCTTTTGGTGATCTTGCAAAATTACTAATAAAACTATTTAACCATTTATTTACTTTATCTTTTCCATTGTTATGAATTAAGGAAGCAATTAGAGATTGATTATAAATATTATCAGATTTTCTAATAACAATTCTATTTTTCCATATTTTATTTCCTAAATCTTCATAACGTAAACCATTAATTTCTTGATCAGATACTCGTTCTTTTGAATAAAAAATAACTCTTGCCCTTTTTGCTATACCTGTCCAATTTTGAGATCTTAGAGTTTTTGGAACTTGTTTTTCAATAAAAGAAGATGTTGTTTTTTGAAACATTCCATCTCGATCAAAAGCACCTAATCTTCCTGCATCAGCAGTAATGTATAAATCTGCTTTTGAATTAGCTCCTTCTTCAATTATTCTTTTTTGAAGCGCTTTATCTTTTCCTGAAACAACATTAACTTTTATACCTGTCTTAGCTGTAAATTTTTCATACAACTGAATATCAGAATCGTAATGTCTTGAGCTAAATACATTAACTTCTTCAGCTAAAGATAACTGTTTTATTGAACAAATTATAAATACAACAACTGTTAATATTTTCATGTGATTTTGATTTAATTGTTAAGAAAAAATCTAGTTGCGAATGATTATCAATCGCAAATAAGCTTGTCAACCCTTATATTTAAGAGTTCCAATCACCTATTTTACTGAACAAGAAATTTCTAAATGCCTGAACTCTGGCAGTGTTTTTTAATGATTGTGGGTAAACAAAATGAGCTTCAGTAATTGGTCCCTCAGATTTAGGAAGTACTTTTATTACATTGGAGGAGTTTGTTACTAAATATTCTGGCAATGCCGCTAATCCAACACCAGCTTCAACTGCTAACAATAAACCCATAACACTATTTACTTTCATTACAGATTTTCTTTTTTTACCATCAGGCATACCTAATTTTAAAGCCCAGTCTGGATTATAAACTGGTGACGGCGCACCTTTTCCAAATGAAATAAATTTATGCTTATTTAAATCATTTATTGTTTTCGGCATTCCAAATTTTTCTAAATATTTATTAGAACCATAAATATAATATTTAAGATCTATAAGCTTTTTTTGAATATAATTTAGTTGTTTTGGTCTTCTCATGAAAATACCAATATCAGCCTGTCTGGTACTTAAGTCCAATTCTTTATCTTCAAATATCAATTCTATTTCTATTTCAGGGTTTAAAGTCATAAACTCCTGAATTCTTGGAGTTAACCAGTGAGTACCAAAGCTTCTAACTGTTGTAATTGTAAGTTTTCCTGTTGGTTTATTTTTTTGATCTCCTAATGAGGTTTCTACTTCTTTTAATTTACTTATAACTTCATGGGCTGTTTTAAATACGTACTCACCATTCTCAGTTAAAGTAAGTCCTCTTGCATGTCTTTCAAATAATTGAACTTTTAAATCTTGTTCTAAAGACTGGATTTGTCTGCTAATCGCTGATTGACTTAGATTTAGGTTTATTGTTGCGTTAGTAAAACTTCCAGCTTCTGCAACTGCATGAAAAATTTTTAGTTTATCCCAATCCATTACTTATTAAGATCAACTAAAACTCTTCCAGATATTTCTCCTTTTAAAATTTTAGGATAAGTTTCAATTAACTCCTCTAAGCTAACAGTTTGAACTGATGGTTCTATCAAACTAAAATCTATTAAATTTGCTGCTTCTCCCCAAATAAATTCTCTTCTTTTAATACTGCAATTTGCAGAGTCCATTCCCCAAAGCTTAATTCCTCTCAACATAAATGGAATAACATTTGTATTTAATTCATTAGTATTTGCATTTCCACAAACAGCAATAATTCCATTTGGTTTTGTTTGAACAATTGTATTTGCTAAAATTTTTCCACCAACTGTATCAACAACACCATCCCATAAACCTTTATCAATCAACTTTGGATCTTTATCAAACTCAGATCTATTAATTACATTTTTTGCGCCAAGTGATTTTAGATAATCCGCTTTTGATTCTTTACCTGTAACTGCAGTTACATTATATCCTAATTTGTTTAACGCAATGACAGCTACACTACCAACACCGCCTGTTGCACCAGTAACCAAAACATCATTTACTTTTTCACCTAATAAAATTTCCTCACGAGCTTGGATGGCAAATGCGCTCATTAAAGATGTAAAGCCTGCCGTTCCTAAAATCATTACTTGTTTTGATGTTAAGTTTGATGGTTTTTTTACTAAAAAATTTCCATCAACTTTTGCTATTTGTGAATAGCCACCGTAAAAAACTTCACCAACTCTAAATCCTGTAAGTATAACTTCATCACCTTCTTTAAATTTAGAATTTTCACTTTCAATTACTGTTCCTGAAAAATCTATACCTGGTATATGTGGAAATTCTTTAACTAACCTTCCACCATTTTTTAAAATCATTCCATCTTTAAAATTTAAATCTGAGTAATCAACTTTAACGGTTACATCGCCATACTTTAAAAAACTTTTATCTAAAGATTTTATTTCTCTAGTAAAGTTCTCACCTTCTTGATTGAGAACTATTGCTTTGAATTGGTTTGACACTTTATTTACTTATAAACCTTAAATATCTATTTTGGATCGATAGATCTTCTTTAAATTGACCTAAAAAATAATTAGTAACTGTAGTAGCATTTTCTTTTTTAATTCCTCTCATAGTCATACATTGGTGCGCAGCATCAATTGTTACAGCTACACCTTTTGCATCTAAAGCTGTCATTAAAGATTGTGCAATTTGCATTGTTAATCTTTCTTGAGTTTGCAATCTTTTTGAAAATACTTCTACTACTCTGGCTAGTTTGCTTAAACCTACTACTCTTTCTTTTGGAATATATGCTAAATGCGCTGTACCAACAATCGGAGCCATGTGGTGTTCACAATGACTAGTTACTGAAATATTCTTCTCAACAACCATATCGTCATAACCCTCTACATCGCCAAAAGTTTTCTCTAAAACTTTATTTGCATCTAAGCTATATCCACCAAAATACTCTTTATAAGCTTTTAAAACTCTTTTTGGTGTTTCAATTAAACCTTCTCTACTTGGATCTTCACCCATCCAGCTAAGTATCGTTCGAAAGGCTTCTAATGCTTCGTCATCTGAAACTTTTTTTGATTGTTCTTTTATATTGTCGTCTTTTACTAATTTCATTGTAGGGACTTATACATATAAATTAATATTTTTAAAATATTTAATATGAGTAAATTTGTGCTACAAAACCACTCCATATGTTCAAAAAAAGAGAAAACGTTGAAGAAATAGAAGAAGGGAATCTTCTTTCACCAAAATTTGATAATGATGGATTGATACCTGTCATTACTATGTGTGCCAAGACTAAAGATATTTTAATGCATGGCTACATGAATGTTGAAGCTTTTCAAAAAACTATAGAAACAAAAGAGGCTCATTATTTTAGCAGATCAAGAAAAGCAATTTGGCATAAAGGTAAAACAAGTGGTTTTGTACAAAAGGTGAAAGAAATTAGAATTGATGATGACCAAGACTCTGTTTGGTTAACAGTAGATATTGGTGAAGGTGCAAGTTGTCATGTTGGTTACAGATCATGTTTTTATAGATCTATACCATTGGGCCCAATTGATAATGCGAGAAAAATAGAAATGAAATTTCTAGAAGATGAGAAAAAATTTGATCCTGAAGAAGTTTATAAAGGTCAACCAAATCCAACAAAAATTTAATGGATAAAGAAAAAGATTTTGAAATAATTAAACAATTTGGTCCATCAATTCTTAAAGTCAAAATACCAAATGAAATATTAAATCAATTAAATGAATACATAGATAATATAGTTGAAGATAAAGAATTATCTAAAAAACTAAATTTTGGGGAACAACTGGTTGGTGATGTTTCGCAAGAAATAAAATTAGAAACTGAAATTATGCAAAAATCTGGATGGGGAAACTTTTTAGGACTTAGTGTTGGAAAATGGATAGGTTCTGAAATGGGTAAAAAAATTACAAAATTCAACATTATTGAAAGTTGGGCTGTTCGTCAGTTTAAGAATGAGTATAATCCTGTCCATTGGCATAATGGACATATTTCAGGGGCAGGTTTTTTAAAAGTCCCTAAAATTTTTGGTAAACATGTGCAGAATAAAGAAAATAAAAATTACAAAGGTGGTAACTTACAATTAATACATGGTTCAAGAATGTTTTTAAACGACTCTACTTATACAATAAAACCAAAAGTAGGAGATTTTTATTTTTTTCCTAATTACATGATGCATGTTGTTTATCCATTTAAAGAGTCTGATGAGGAACGAAGATCTATTTCATTTAATGCTAAAATAGATGATGAAATTTTTAATGTTTATGGATAAATTATATTTTTTTCAAAAAAATGGGAAATGATACAATAAATATTTTTAGACCATTTGGTCCTTCGATTGCTAAAATCGAACTTCCAACTAGCGTTGTAAATTCTTTAAATGAATATGTTGAAAGAATTATTGATGATGAAAGGAAATCACAAGAGCTTGACATCGGAATCACTTTAGCAGGTAATGTTAAACAAGAGTTCATCCTTGAAAAAGATATCTTAGAAAATTCAGGTTTTGCTAATTTTTTACAAAGAGGTGTAACTGCTTGGTTGAATGCGGCAATGAATAAAAAAATTTCAAAGTTTGAAATAAGAAATAGTTGGATAGTCAGACAATTTGAAAATGAGTATAATCCTATTCATTACCATAGTGGTCATATTTCAGGTGTGGGATACTTAAAGCTTCCAAATGATTTTGGTAAAACTTTTCAACAAAATAAAAAAAATAAAAATGGTCAAATAAGTTTTATTCATGGAAATAGAATGTTTAACTCAAGCTCGATTCATACAATTAAACCAAAAGTTGGAGAGTTTTGGTTATTTCCACATTACCTAATGCATACAGTTTATCCCTTTTATGGCAACGAGGAAAGGCGATCAGTTTCTTTTAACGCAGATATTGATCAGGATATTTACAATATTTATGAAGGGTAATTTTTTATGGAAGATAAAAATCAAAAAAATGTTTTAGGAGAGAAACTTGAAGAATGCTCAAATGATCCTTTAACGGGTTGGTATAGGGACGGCTGTTGCAATACAGATGAAAACGATCATGGTGTTCATACCGTTTGTGCGAAAGTAACTACTGAATTTCTTGAATGGTGCAAAAAAGCTGGTAATGATTTAATCACACCTCATCCAGAATTTGGATTTCCAGGTTTAAAAGATGGAGATGGTTGGTGTGTTTGTGCAACCTGGTATGCAAGAGCAGTAGAAGCGGGTAAAGGTTGTCCAATTAAATTAAAATGCACACACGAAAATACTCTAAAACTTATTCCAATTGAAACTTTAAAGAAATTTGCAATAGATCTGTCTTAAGATCTACATATTTCCATACTTAGGCCCACCACCACCCTCAGGAGTTACCCAAGTGATATTTTGTGAAGGTTCTTTGATATCACAAGTTTTGCAATGAATACAATTTTGAGAATTAATAACAAATTTATTAACATCACCTTCTTTTTGAACTTCATAAACTCCTGCGGGGCAATATCTTTGCGCAGGTTCATCAAATTGTTCTAATGTATATTTAATTGGTAATTCTGGGTCTTTAAGTTTTAAATGTACTGGCTGATTATCTTCATGATTTGTGCCAGTTAAATAAACAGAGCTTGTTTTATCAAATGTAATTATATTATCAGGTTTTGGATAATCTATTTTTGGCATTTCGTTTGCTGGCTTTAATGTTTCGTGATCAGCATGTTTATGTTTAAGAGTAAAAGGTAATTTACCTCTAAATATTATTTGATCTATACCAGTAAAAATAATACCTAAAATTAAACCCCGACTAAAACTTGGTTTAACATTTCTTGCTCTAAATAATTCTTCATATAACCAGCTTTTCTTAAATTTTTCCTCATAAGAAGATAAATCCTTATTATCTTTTATATGTTCAATTATTGTTTCTGCAGCAATCATTCCACTTTTCATTGCTGTATGAGAGCCTTTAATTTTCGGCATATTAAGAGTTCCGGCATCACAGCCTACTAGTAATGCACCTGGCATAAACATTTTAGGTAAACTTTGAAAGCCTCCTTCAATCAAAGCTCTTGCGCCATAAGATATTCTTTTACCACCTTCTAATATTTTTTTGATTGCTGGATGTGTTTTAAATCTTTGAAACTCATCAAAAGGAGAAAGATGAGGATTTTTGTAATCTAAACCAATTACATAGCCTAAAAAAACCTGTTTATTCTCTGCATGATACATAAAACTTCCACCATAAGTGCTATTATCTAGAGGCCAGCCAGCTGTATGCGTTACTAATCCTTCTTCATGAGTGTCTTCACTTACTTCCCAAATTTCTTTAAAACCAATTCCATATTGTTGAGGATCTTTTCCTTTATTTAGTTCAAATTTATTTATTAATTGTTTGCCTAAATGACCTCTGCAACCTTCTGCAAAGACTGTTACTTTGCCGTGCAATTCCATACCAGGTTCATAACTATCTTTTTTGTTTCCTTCTTTATCAATACCCATATCTTGAGTTGCCACACCTTTTACAGATCCATCTTCATTATAAAGAATTTCACTAGCAGGAAACCCTGGGAATATTTCAACTCCTAACCCTTCTGCTTGTTCGGCAAGCCATCTACATAGATTAGCTAAACTAATGATATAGTTTTTATGATTTTGTTGAACCGCTGGCAATAACCACGTAGGCCAGCTTAAAGATTTTTCTTTACCTAAAAATAAAAATTTCTCTTTTGATACTTTTGTTTTAATAGGTGAGTTTAATTCTTTCCAATTTGGTAATAATTCATCTAAAGCTCTAGTTTCAAAAACATTTCCACTTAAGATGTGTGCACCAATTTCTGAAGCTTTTTCTAAAAGACAAACATTTAGGTTTGAGTCTAACTGTTTAAGTTTTATTGCAGTTGCTAATCCTGATGGCCCACCACCAACAATAACAACATCATATTCCATCGACTCTCTTGTCATAGTATGATTTTTTACAGAATTTGTTATTTTTGTATAGTGTTTAATTTGTTCAATTCTTCTAGGAATTGAGGAAGAGCTTCAAATAAATCTGCTTCTAAACCATAATCTGCTACACTAAAAATTGGCGCTTCACCATCTTTATTGATAGCAACTATAATTTTACTTTCTTTCATTCCAGCTAAATGCTGAATAGCACCTGAAATACCCACTGCAATATAAAGATCTGGCACAACAACTTTTCCTGTTTGTCCAACTTGGTGATCATTACTAATATAACCAGCATCAACCGCAGCTCTTGAAGCGCCAATTGCAGCATTTAATTTGTCTGCAACTGCAGTAATCAATTTAAAATTATCTCCATTTTGCATTCCTCTTCCACCAGAGACTACAACTCTTGCGGTACCGAGTTCTGGTCTGTCAGATTTAATTTCTTCTCTTTTAACAAATTTTGTCGATGCAAACTCTTCGCTAGGATCAACTTTTTCTATTGGCGCAGATCCACCACTGCTTTCACAAGTATCAAAAGATGTAGGTCTGATTGTTACACATTTTTTTGGATCATTGCTTTTAACAGTTGCAAATGCATTTCCAGCATAAATTGGTCTTAAAAAAGTGTCTGCTGAAATTACTTTTGTAATATCACTAATTTGAGATGTATCTAAATTTGCTGCTATTCTAGGCATCAAATTTTTACCAAAAGTATTTGCTGAACAAACAACATGTGAATAGTTTTCTGCAATTTTTATAACTACAGGAGCAAAGTTTTCTGCAACAAAATTTTCATAATGTGGCGCTTCAACAGTTAGAACTTTTTTAACTAACGGTAATTCAGATAAAGCTTTTGCAGCTTCAGCTGAATTATTTCCAATTATTAAAGCGTGAACTTCTGCATCAATTTGTGATGCTGCTGTTAATGCGTTTAATGTGAATGGTTTTAATTCTTTATTGTTGTGCTCTGCTATTAATAAAACTGCCATTATATTACCTTTGCTTCATTTTTTAATTTTTGTACTAGTTCTGCAACATTTGCTACTTTAATACCTGCTTTTCTTTTTGGTGGTTCTTCAACTTTTAATACTTCCACTCTAGGTTTTGTATCCACACCAAGATCTGCTGCATTTAATTGATCAATTGGTTTTTTCTTAGCTTTCATTATGTTTGGTAATGAAGCGTATCTAGGCTCATTTAATCTTAAATCACAAGTAATAATTGCTGGAACATTAATTTCAATTGTTTCTAAGCCTTCATCAATTTCTCTAACAACTTCTAGTTTGCCATCTTTTACATCTATCTTTGAAGCAAAGGTTGCTTGTGGCCAATTTAAAAGCGCACTTAACATTTGACCAGTTTGATTACAATCATCATCAATTGCTTGTTTACCCATAAAAACTAGATCTGGTTTTTCTTTTTCAACAACTTTTTGTAATAACTTTGAAACGGCTAAGGGTTCAATTGTTCCATCAACTTTAACATGAATTCCTCTATCTGCTCCAACCGCTAAAGCTTTTCTAACTGTCTCTTGAGCTTTTTCTTCACCAATTGTAACTGCAACTACTTCTGTAGCTTTTCCCGCTTCTTTAATTTTTACTGCTTCTTCGACTGCGTTATCATCAGGTGGATTAGTTGACATTTTAACATTGTCAGTAACAACACCTGTACCATCTTCTTTAACTCTGATCTGTACGTTGTAATCAATTACTCTTTTTACTGCTACTAAAATTTTCATTAAGCTCTTAATAAATTATTTTCAGGGTCATATGGACTCTCATCTAAAACAGTAGCGTCGTACATTTTACCTAAAATATCAACTTTTAATTTTTCGCCAACTGTCGCAACGTCAGGTTTGACCATAGCTAAAGCAATAGATTTATCTAATCTAAATCCATACTCTCCACCAGTTGCTCTACCTACTACCTTGTCATTTTGATAGATAGGATTATTTCCTAATACATCAGCATCCTCAGTATTATGAACTTCTAATGTCACTAATTTATTATCAAAACCTTTTTCTCTCCATTTATTCAATGCTTCAAGTCCAATAAATTTTCCTTTATTTGGATGAATAAATCTATCTAACCCAGACTCGTATGGTGAATACTCAATTGAAAGTTCTGTACCTACTAATTTGTAAGACTTCTCAACTCTTAAGCTATTCATCGCTCTTATACCAAAAGGTTTAATTCCAAATTCTTTTCCAGCTTCCATTAATTTATCAAATATATGATTTTGATATTCAATAGGATGATGAAGTTCCCAACCTAACTCACCAACAAAGTTAACTCTCATTGCATTTACTGGTGCGTAACCAACATCTACTTTTTTAGCTGTTAACCATTTAAAGTTTTCATTTGAAAAATCATCTTTAGAAACTTTTTCCATTAATTTTCTTGCTTTTGGTCCAGCTACAACCAAGACACCATTGCTGTTTGTAAGATCTTCAAATATTACCGATCCATCTGTTGGCATCCACTTTTGTATCCAATCATGGTCTAATCTTAAGTTAGCTCCAGCTGAAACTAAATAATAGCTGTTCTCTGCTTCTTTCATGATTGTAAATTCTGAATGAACACCACCCTTTGTATTCAGGGCATGACATAAATTTATTCTTCCAACTTTTTTAGGAAGTTTGTTTGCAACTAAGAAATCTAAAAATTCTTCTGCTTTAGGTCCTTTAATTCTACATTTAGCAAATGCTGTCATATCAAGTAAGCCAACATTTTCTTTTACATTCTGACATTCCTTTTTGATTGCATCAAACCACTTTGATCTTCTAAATGACCAATCATCTTTTTGTTCCATTCCATCTGTTGCAAAAAAGTTTGGTCTTTCCCATCCAAATTTTTGACCAAATACTGCACCTAAGTTTTTCATTCTCTCATAGCAAGGAGAAGTTCTTAAAGGTCTTGCGGCAGGTCTTTCTTCATCTGGATAATGAACAATAAATACATGACTATAAGCTTCTTCATTTTTAGCTTTTAAATATGATTTAGAACAATAATTACCATATCTTCTTGGTTCTACACCAAGCATATCAATAGTTGGTTCACCGTCTACAATCCATTCTGCTAACTGCCAACCAGCTCCACCAGCTGCAGTAATACCAAAACTATGTCCTTCATTAATCCAGAAGTTTTTTAAACCCCATGCAGGACCAACAATTGGATTTCCATCTGGTGTATAACAAATTGCACCATTATAAACTTTTTTAACACCTACTTCTCCAAAAGCTGGAACTCTATGTATCGCGCCTTCAATGTGTGGTGCAAGTCTATCTAAATCTTCTTGAAATAATTCATACTCAGATTCTTTTGATGGACCTTCAACATAGCAAGCTGGTGCTCCATCTTCATATGGGCCTAAAATTAATCCACCCGCTTCTTCTCTCATATACCATCTGCTATCACTATCTCTTAAAACACCCATCTCAGGTAATCCTTCTTTTTTTCTTTTTTGAATTTCTGGATGAGGTTCTGTAACAATATATTGATGTTCAACAGGTATTACTGGAATTTCTAAACCAACCATCTCACCTGTTTGTCTAGCAAAGTTTCCTGAGCAAGAAATTATATGTTCACATTCAATAGAGCCTTTATCTGTTTCAACAATCCAACCATCTTTGGTTTGTCTCATTGCTAAAACCGTAGTGTTTCTATAAATCTCTGCCCCTCTATTTCTTGCTCCTGTTGCAAGAGCTTGGGTTAAATCTGCTGGTTGAATATATCCATCTTCAGGATGTTGAATTGCTCCGACTAAATCATCTGTATGACATAAAGGCCAAATTTCTTTTACTTGTTCTGGTTTTAAAAATTTTACATCTACACCAATTGTTTTCGCTACCCCTGCGTATTGATAATATTCATCCATTCTATCTTTAGTGCTTGCAAGTCTAATGTTTGATACAACACTAAAGCCAACATTTTTTCCTGTTTCTTCCTCGAGTGTTTTATATAAATTTACTGCGTACTTATGAAGTTGACCTACTGAGTAACTCATATTGAATAAAGGAAGCAAACCTGCTGCATGCCAAGTTGAACCTGAAGTTAATTCTTTTCTCTCAACTAAAACTACATCTGACCAACCTTTTTTTGCTAAATGATAAAGAGCACTAACGCCTACAACTCCACCACCTACAACAACAACTTTAGTTTTAGTTTTCATTTGCAGATTCCTACTAAATTTTTCAAAGTTTCGAAAGAAAAATGTATCTGTGGATAATTAAATTGAGTTGCCCAAAGATATAGGTTGGGAAACCATGGTCGTCAGCCAGCAATCCTTTAGAGGACCATCTGTGTTTAATTTTTCAACTTGCCAATTGAACTTATGATAGTTCTTATCTTTCCCTAAGATTATAACCTCAAACTGAGCCCAATTGTCGCCAAAAGCTAATTGAGTGACTGTATGTTCCAAATGATCAATCATCATTGAATAGGATTTTCCTTTAATCATAGTCTTAAATCTTGGTAGAGGACCTGTTACTTGTTTGTTTGATGGATGTGCAAAATTCCAAGTTTGTTCAATACCGCTGTCCGTAAAATCCTTATCATTCTTCATTAATCCTCTAAGTTGGATTTCTACAACCTGCTTCGGTGAAATATCTTTACTAGGTTTAATTAAATCTGCTTTTGATAAACATGTGAGTAATATCAATATAACAAATGATTTAAACGTTATTTGCAGTTTCTCTAACATCATTTAAAAACTCTTTTCTTTTTTCATCACCAACGAATGGCACAGCAAAGTATCTCCTATAAATTATATTATAAATTCCACACATGTGAAAAACACCTCTTTTTAATCTTCTAATTGGTAAATTTAAAAAGAAAGTAGTAATTGCTAGCCTTGGAGATCCATAAGTACAAAAAATTATAGCTCTTTTATCTTTTAGGTTTCCAATTGGATAACCATAGTTCCCAACTAATTGTTTAAATTTAAAGGCCCAAGGTGGAGCTAGCACTTTATCTATCCAGCCTTCAACAATTGCTGGCATTCTGAAATTCCAAATTGGAGCAATTAAAACAATTGTATCTGCTTCTTCTATTCTTTTTCTGTGATCTAAAACTTCTTTATCTGGATCTTCACCTGCAAAAACTGGGTTAAACTTCTCTTTATATAGATCAACAACATCAACTTGATTGCCCTTTTCTTTTGAGGTTTTTATAAACTCATCTCGAATAGCCGCATTAAATGATGCGTCATCGTAGTGACCGTATACTAAAAAAATTTTCTTCATAATTTTTATATTAATTATATAAGAATTTTATGGAAAATTACTATGTAATTGAAGGTGATCATGCTGATCCTAATGATATAAAATCTATCAAAGAAGAAACAAAAAACCAACATGGTCCTTTTTCTAAAAATAAAGCTGAAGATTTTGCAAAAAGTTTAATTCAAAAGAATATTGATAACTTTTATCATCGTGCTTGGGTCGTAGATTCAAACAACTTAGCTAAATAAAACCCTACAAACATCGCTATTACAAAAGAAATAGAATAATAGTTTATTAATGCGATTGATGAAATTGCTGGACCAGGGCATAGACCACCAAGTCCCCAACCTACACCAAACATTAATGAACCTAAAACTAATTTTTTGTTTATCTCTTTATTATTTGGAATATTAAATGAAACTTCGCATATAGGTTTTTCTTTTTTTTTGATCAAATGAAATAGAGGTGAAGATACTAATAACGCTCCAATCATTACAAATGCTAATGAAGGATCCCAATTACCAAATAAATCTAAAAAACCTAAAACTTTTTCAGGATTAATCATTTCACTAATAACCAAACCTATTCCAAAAATAATCCCTGAAACTAATGAGATAATTCTAGTCATACTAAATTTTTTATCAAAACTGTTAAAATTCCAACAACCATAAAAGTTATTGTTGCTATAATTGATCTTAAAGAAAATCTTCCAATTCCACTAATACCATGCCCGCTTGTGCAACCTCCGCTTATTTTGGTCCCGATGCCAACTAATAATCCCGCCACGATTAATAAAGGGAAAGAATTTGAAATTGAAATATTAATTTCTTTATTTGAAATTAAAGAATAGAGAATTGGACCAATAATTAAACCTGCTAAAAATAAAATATTATCAATTCTTCTCTCTTTTTGATTTAGTGTATTAGCTGCAATTCCACTTATTCCTACTAATCTTCCATTAAACAAGAAGAAAATTACTACAGCTAAACCTATAATTATTCCTCCAATCAACGCAGAATAAGGTGTGAAATTTACTATTGTCATTAATTACTTAGTACTGGAAACGCTTGTCTGATTTTTAGAAAGTGTTTTTGATATTCCATCTTTGTACATCGGTTTTCAATATACTCAATGTTATTTCTTGAAGTAATTCTTTTAGCTTTCTCACATTTAATTCCAAGTTGGAGCCATAAAGTTTTTGCTTTTATTTGTACAGTTTCATTAGCAAAACCTTCTGCTTCTTTAGAAGGTCTGAAAACATTAACTATATCAACTTTTTCTTTTATCTCATTTAAACTTCCAACAAACTCTTCACCTAATACTTTCTCACCTTTAGATCTTGGGTTTACAGGAATAACTTTAAATCCATATTCTTGCATATATTTCATAACTATAGTCGAAGTTTTACTTGTATCTTTGCTAACTCCAATCATTGCAATTGTTTTAGAATTTGACAAAATTTCTTTTATTTTTTCATCTATCATTATCTATTTTTCCAAACAGGTTTTCTTTTTTGAAGAAATGCAGAAATTCCTTCCTGTGCGTCCATTGCCATCATATTTAAAGTCATCATTTTACTCGTATAAGCATAAGCTTTACTTAATGGCATTTCTAACTGCTTGTAAAAAGCTTGCTTACCAATTTTAATTGTAAGATTAGATTTTGAGGCAATTTTTTTGGCAAGTTTTAAAACTTCATTGTTTAATTTTGATTTATGGAAGCAATCATTAATCAAACCTAATTCTTTTGCATAATTTGCTTTGATTGGTTCCCCAGTTAATAACATTTTCATCATAGGTTTTCTTTGGATTTTTCTACTAACAGCAACCATAGGAGTACTGCAAAACAATCCTATATTTACTCCTGGTGTTGCAAATAACGCGTCTTTAGTACTGTAAGCTAAGTCACAACTCGCAACCAATTGACATCCTGCAGCGAAAGCCGCTCCATGAACTTTTGCAATAACAGGTTTTTTTCCTTCAACAATTTGCATCATCAATTTTGAACAAAGATTAAATAGCTTTTGATACTTATTTTTAATTTTTAAACTTTTAACTTCTTTTAAGTTGTGTCCAGCACTAAAACCTTTTCCGGCTCCCTCTAAAATTATAACCTTAGTATTTTTATCTTTATCAAGCTTCTTAAATACTTTGATTAAATCACTTAAATTTTTAAACGATAAAGAGTTATAAGTTTTTGGTTCATTAATAGTAACTAAGGCAATACTGTTTTGAATAATCTTACATTTAATATTCATAATTAATTAGAACCTATATTAAAATAGATTTAATTTCTTTCTTTAAAATTAATCAAGAATAACAGCAGGTTTTCCCAATATATCTAAGTCTGGCTCAACTCCTAAACCTATACCATCTGGAGCTGAAATTTTTCCTTTTTTTCTAGTAGGTCCATTTTTATCCAATCTTGGAGAAACATAACCAGATAGATCACAAACATTAAGTAATCTTGAAGGTTCGCAACTAGTGCCTAGATGTAATAATGCTGAGGTTGTTATGTCACTTCCCCATGTATCTTCAATACACATCTTAGTTCCAAAATAATTACAAAGTTCTCTTGCATATCTTACTGCGCTCACTCCACCAAATTTAGAGAGTTTTAATGCAGCTACATCCATAATTCCTTTTTCATGTCCTTCTAAAAGAGTTTTTGTATCATAAACTCCTTCATCTAATTTCATCGGAAGACCTGTTGCTTGTTTTACTGAAGCACACTCAGATAAGGTAACACAAGGTTGCTCTAACATAATATCTAAATGAGCTACTGCTCGACTTGTTCTTATTGCATCAAGTGGTGTTGCTCCGCAATTCCAATCACCATAAACTAAATGCTGATCATCAATCACTTCTCTAACTTTAATTAATCTTTCAGTGTCAATTCTCCAATCATTATCAACACCAAGTTTAACTTGAAACTGAGTTATACCCTCCTTTTGTTTTTCCTTTGCAATTTTAACCATTTCATCTGGAGCAATACAAGTTATGGAATGGTATAAAGGCATGTCTTTTTGTTTTTGACCACCGAGTAATTTATATAAAGGTAAATTTGCAACTTTTGCTGTTATATCCCATAACGCAATATCCAAAGGTGATTTTGCATAAGGATGCCCTTGTAAATATTTATTTACCTTTGCCATCAACGCCTCTGGTCCAACTGGATCAGATCCTATAATTACTGGTGCTATCTCTGTTAATGCGGGTGTTATTCCTTTTGCATATGCTGGCAAATAATGGGGAATAGGACAGCATTCACCCCAGCCTTTAATACCACTATCAGTATCTATTGAGATAATTATACTCTCTACTTCATCACAAGTTTTATTACCAGCCATATAATATGTTTCGTGACTTTTAAGATTTATATTCCAAATTGATAATTTAGTTATTTTCATAATTTACCAACTCTCTTTGCAACACCTTCTTCTTGTTTTTTATTAAAATCATTATCATTTAATTTATACAATTCTTCAATTCTCAAATTTTTAGTGTTTATTGATGGTAAATTATTTTTTTTCATTCCTTGGTGTCTTGCGTATACTGCTTGTTTTTTTGTGGTTTGGTGAGGTTGAAAATCTTTTATATCATCAATAGTAATTTGATCACCTTTCACAAGATATCCATTTTCAACAGCTTCATTAAAAATTTTAATTCCTTTTTTTGTTCGCGTTACTGCAGCATTGAAACCTTCATCTTCTCCTTTTGGAGAACCACCCCTCCAAGTATCAAGTGCTGCTATATCTGCACTTTCACCAATTGCATCTGGACAAATTTTACATCTAAAAGGAACTTTCCAATTACTTTCATCTCCCCAGAATGAATTATAATCTTTATCAAACTCTTTTTGATCTTTAGTTTTTATATACATTCTACCTGGATTTCCAAAACCTCTATACCTAAACTCCTCAAGCTCTTGTTCTTTAACATTAAAACTATCAATAAATTCTTGTGACTTTGTTAATTCTTGAAAACCACCACAAACTAATGTGAAAATATATTTGCAATATTGATCAACTCGTCCATCAAATTTAGCAAGTAATCTTATCGCTCCTGCGTCACAAGGTTTTCCAACAAATGCGAAAGTTTGTTTTTTATCCAATGCTTTATGGAATTCGCTCAAAGGTGATGATGGGCCATATCTTGATCTACTTTCGCAATTTAATAAGTCATCTTTAGAGTAGCTATATTTAACAACATTACGCATTGGGTTTTCCTTATCACCAGCCGTATGCATAATAAAATCAACTTTATTTTTTTCCAGTAAATATAAAGATAATCCATTTAACAACCCTCCTGTAGAACTTTGAAATCTAATTTTTGGATCGGTAGACCATGAATAATATAAACCAAAATAATTTCCCCAAACAATATCTTTATTTGATCCCTTGTTTTCCTCTTGATCCTCTGGTCCTTCTGCAATTACCCCTGGGCAAACCTTTTTAATGTTTTCTAATATCTTATTGCTAATTGGTTTTAATTCTTTAGGTTCTAAATTGCCTTTGTCACTCATTTCCATCTTAAGTAAATTGTTGCCTGCAATACTTTTGCAAAGCCCACAGCCAATACAAAGGCCATTATCTACAATGTCAGCTAAAGAATTTATTTGTGTCATTACTCTTTGTAAGATGGATCTTTAGCATCACATCTTCTAAGTAATGCTGGCCATTCATTTAATCCAGGTGAAAATAAATCATACTGTTTCTGAGATAGCTTCCACATTTCTTCTGTAGCTCTTTCAAGAGGTAAACCTGAACTTGTTGCCTGAATAGCAACTTCACACATTCTAATTGCATAATACATATTCATAAAAGCTTCACCAGCTGTAGCACCAACAGTCAATAATCCATGGTTCTTCATGATTAAAACTTTGTTATCTCCCATGTTTTCTGCAATTCTAACTCTTTCATCTTTATTTATCGATAAGCCTTCCCATTCATGATAACCAACTTTTCCATAAAGCATTGAACTATCTTGAACTAAATGAGGAATACCATCTTTAAGAGCTGTAGCAGCTAATGCTGAAGGTGGATGTGCATGAAATACAAATTTTGCATTAGGATGATTTAGATGAATTGCACTATGAATAATAAATCCTGCAGTATTTGCTTTTTCTGGTCCTTCCAAAACTTTGCCATGTTCATCAACTTTAATTAAGTTTGACGCTTTAACTTCTTCATATAACAAGCCCATCTCATGCATAAAAAATGTATGATCTGTTCCAGGAGCTCTTGCTGTAATGTGGTTCCAAACAGTATCATCCCAACCCATCATATTGGTTAATCTAAACATAGCTGCAAGATCGACTCTTACTTTCCAATCTGCTTCACTAATATTATTTTTCATCTTCCCTCCTTTGAAAAAGTTAATTTGTTATTTTGTTCTAAAATTTTGATCACTTTTAAGTGATTAGAATTGGGACCAAATTTTTTAAGCGCGTTTTTATAAATTTTTGAAGTTAAATTCATTATTGGTAAATTTAATTTTTCTAATTTAATGATTTCATTAGCTAAATTTAAGTCCTTCATCGATAAACCTAAAAAGAATGAGGGGTCATAATCACCATTAATCATATTTGGACCATATCTTGTTGATGTATAGCCGCCACTCGCACTCTTATCTATAATCTCCAACATGGTTTTTGGTTTAATACCTGATTTTACTCCAAGCATTAAAGACTCCGATAGAGAAAGATAATTCAAATAGCAAAGGCTTACTTGAGCAATTTTAGCAGCATAACCTGCGCCAGCTGTATTTAGGTAATAAAGATTTTTGCCTAAAATATTGAAAATAAATTTAAGCTTATTTACTGTTTTTTTTTGGCCTCCCACAAATATGGATAGATCTCCTGATTGAGCTTTTAAATTTCCACCTGATATTGTGGCATCAACAAATTGATTGATTTTTCTCTTAAGTTTTTTCTTCAAAAAATTAAAACAACTAAGAGAATTAGTCGAACAATCTATCCAAACTTTATTTCTGTCTAATTGATCAATAATTTTATTTTTCCCAACAGACAATGATTTTATTTGTTTGGGTCCAGGCACACATGTTATTATGATGTCAGAAAAGTTAATTAACTCTGTTAAAGAGTTAGTTGCTTTTGCTTTTTTTGATTTAAATTTTTGAGTTGTTTTTTGGCTTACATCATAACCTAATAAATCAATTTTTTTTGATTTATGAAGATTTAAAGCCATCGGCATCCCCATATTGCCTAGACCTATGAAACCTATTTTCATTTAATCAATCAATCCGTCAACTTTAGTATTATTTCTTTCAAAATGAATAGGTAAAGCTTTTCCATAAACTTGTTTTGAGTGCTCAGGTTTATTTACTCTATAAGGATCTTTAACATAGGTTGGTAAAGCAATATATCTAGAAGTTTTACCCTCAATTTTAGTTACACGATGCATAGAAAATCTTCCTTTGAAAATTTGTAGATCACCTGGTTTTAAATCCAAAGATTTTACAGTTTTTCTATCTCCTCTTAAAACTTTAGTAACCTCATCAAAGTTTTCATTATTTTCATTTCTAAGATCTTGTGAATATTCAAATAGTCCACCTTTGTCTGCTTTTTGAATTAAAATACTTAAAGTAAATTCATTTCCATCAAAGTGCCATGGAAAATAATGATCCTCATGCATTACGCTATAAGGATTTTTGCCTAATGGATCTGCCCATTTATATAATGGATAAACACCTAAACTATCAGAGACAAATTTTAACATTTCATCAGACTCATATAATGTATCTAAGTCAGAGTCGGTTTCTAAGTCATCTGAATTTAAGTAGCCGCTTTCTCTAAAAGTAAATATTCTTTTTGGATGATCTTTAGACAATTCAGGATCATCTTTGGTAAAATAAGGATTATGACTATCTTTAGTCCAATATATTTTGTTTAAATTTCTCTCCACTTCTTCTTTCATTTTAAAGAGAGATTGTGTTTTAATAAAATTTGGTAAAACACAACAGCCATCTTGATCTAAAAGCTTTTTATTTTTATCAATTAACTTCTTGTACTCATCTGAATTAGTTTGGTTTATTGGATATTCGTTTAAGTTTATAATATTTTCTAATTTTTTCATAAATCTCCTTTGTTGATTAAAATACTTAGTATTAAAGAAAATTTATTTTTCTAAACTTGTGGGCTTACAAAAATTAATATGAGTGTTGCAATTTATTTTTTTTAACAACAAATTAAAAAGTCTTGAGGTTAATTTAGCACTAAGCCCTACTCTGGTTAGTCTAGTATGATGTGAGGCTAGCGTTAAATTCATTGTAAAATATTATTAAATTTTATTATAAAAAGCTACTCTAATTTCCCTTCTTCTCTCATTTTAGCTCTAATCTTGGTAGCTGAGATTTTTTGAATTTCTTCAGATAAGACTATCTCTTCAATTTTATAACCAACACCTCTTCCATAACAAATATTTGTAATATTTGGCACTAGCATAATCTTAAATCTACCTTCAAACTCTGGATTGAGTCTTTCCTCTATATTTTTTTTAACTGTTTCAAAATCAAAAGGATTATCATCAACCCCTTGAACATCTCTGATTTGAATACAAACTTGACCAGTTTTTTTTATAATTTCCTTAAATAGAGTGTAATGGCCATCGTGAAAAGGTTGCCATCTTCCTAACATTTGCGCAGTTGGTTTTTTATTATCCCATTCGTAAGCCATTATTTTATCTCCTTTAATATTTTTGGTGCCCAGTTTTTAGCATCTTGAGTTGTTACATGAAAGTTAAACTTCTCAGGTTTAATGAACATCTTATTTGTATCGTCAAATCTACCTTCTTTTATTGTGTCTACCCAAATAACAAAATCTGCAGGAAAAAGTTTTCTTGCTTCTGGTGTTGGGCAGATAAAATCTGCAACAACATTATTTCCATCTTCTTTCATTTTTAAAGCAAAGTCAGCCATTCTTTTTGATTGTCTTTTTCTTCCTTCCTCTGAAAAATCCCAATCATTAGCTTCTTTTCTAACTTCATCAGCATTAAGTCTCTTTGCATTAAGCAATGGTGCTAATTCATTTGCTAAAGTTGTTTTTCCTGATCCTGGAAGACCCATGATTAAAATTATTTTCATAGTAAATTAGTTGCAACCCACTTATGAAATTGATGTGTTGGTTGATCCATAACTGGAGAAAAATTTCCACCATTGTATACTGGTGAATTTCTACCCTCTTGCATTCCTTCTATAGCTTTTATGTCTTCTATCATCACATCTTTCCAAAATCTGGAATTTTCTTTTCTTAATTCTTTAAGTTCTTCACCGTTAGCACTTTCATTTCCAATATAATACATTTGCATATGTTCACGGGTTTTATCCATTGCTAAAGGCTCTAACCAATAAACGTAAAAATGATCAATATGTAAACCTATCATAACATTAGGGAATAACGCTATATATTCAGAATTCTTAAGTTTTGTTTTATCCCAATTAGGAAAAGTTTCAAATTTTTTATTTCCTTTTACAGGTTGTTCATATTTTTTACTTCCTTGACCTGCAAATCTATTTGGCAAACCTTGAATGTGATAATGATCATTAATATTTGAGACTTTATTTAATTCAGGATGAATTGTTGGTAAGTGATAACTTTCACAGTAATTTTCTATTGCAAACTTCCAATTACAATTTACGTCTAAATTAAAATAGCCATAATCATTAGAATGAACGATTAATTTTTGATCATCTTTATTGATAAAGCTAGACCATCTATCTTCGAGAGGTTTAATATAATCATCAAATTCTATTTCATTAGAATTGATATTTACAAAAATTATATCCATCCAAACTTTAGATTTTACCTCTTTTAAATTACTTTTATTTTTATCAAATTTTTCTGATTGGTGATTATTAAGACCACCAATATGCGGAGTTGCAATTAAGTTTCCTTTAAAATCATAAGACCAAGAATGATAAGGGCACCTGATCACATTTTTTAAAGTACATGGTTTATCAATAAGCTTAAATCCTCTATGGCTACATACATTATGAAATACTTTTATTCCCCTATCTTTGTCTCTTACCAAAATTAAAGGGATTCCAAGCAGATTATATGGTCTAGCATCTCCTGGGTTTGGAATTGAGCTTGCGACACCTATTACAATCCATTTATTACAAAAAATTTTTTCTCTTTCGTAATCCAAATAATCAGCATTTGTGTAACATTCATTAGGGAGGCCATTTGCATTTTCAATTGGCATATCTACATTTTTAAGCTTATCTATTTCCAAAATTCCTGAAAGGGTTGAATTTGTGAATTTCTGAGACATAGAAAAAATTACCATGGGTTAAATTTTTAGCAATAAATTTCCTAAGAGTAAGAAATGAATTTCTTTGACAGAGATTTTCAAAAAAGATACGAGTCAGGGAAGAATGAATTTTTCTTTAGAAATTGGTCCCCATACGGACCTTGGTACTCTTCCTGATGTAAAGGATGTTTACGTAACACTATTGCCTGGAGGAGACTATAAAGAGACAGCAAAAAAATCGGGAGATTTAGTTAAAAAAGGTTTTAACCCAGTTCCACATGTTCCAGCTCGTTCAATAAACAACGATGAAGAGCTAAAGGATTATATGAATATGTGTAAAGATTTAGGAGTAAAACAAGCTTTAGTGATTGGTGGAAGTAGAGAACCAATTGGAAAATTTGATAGTTCATTTCAAATTCTCGAAACAGGATATTTAGAAGGAATTAAAATTGGAATAGCAGGACACCCTGAAGGAAGCCCTGATATTTCGGATAAAGATTTAGAAAAAGCAATGATAGATAAGAAGCCTTATGCTGATTATATAGTTACTCAGTGGCTATTAGAAAGTCAGCCTATTATTGATTTCATTTCTAAACAAAGCGTACCAGTGCATGTTGGAATTACTGGGCCCATGAAAATTTCAAGCTTAATTAAGTTTGCAAATATCGTTGGTGCGAAAAATTCCATTAACTTTCTTAAATCTAATTTTAGTAAGGCGTTAGATTTATTAAAACCTAAAGACCCTAATGATTTAATTGGGAAGGTTAAATCGCATACTGATAACTTCCACATTTATACATTCGGCGGCTTGAAGGAAACAAACAAGTGGTTGAAGGAGAACAAATATGTCTAAAGAGTTCGATTACGACAAAGTAAGACATGTGATGTCAGTAGATCAGTCTGACAGAAAGGTGCCATATAACTTAAGACAAAGTGGTCCTACTAAAGTAGAAATGTTAATATCAACGAGAGTAAGAAAATCTCCATATTGGCATTTATCAATGAAAGCAGGTTGTTGGAGAGCAACTGTTTACAATCGTATCTATCACCCAAGAGGATATGTAAAACCAGAAGATGGTGGAGCAATGGTTGAGTATGATGCAATTGTTAACCATGTAACAATGTGGAACGTAGCTGTAGAAAGACAAATTCAAGTAAAGGGTCCAGATGCAGAAAAGTTTGTTGATTACGTAATCACTAGAGATGCAACAAAAATCTCACCTATGAGAGCAAGATATGTAATTTTATGTAATGCTTATGGTGGAGTTCTTAATGATCCAATTCTATTGAGAATTTCTGAAGATGAGTTTTGGTTTAGTTTGTCTGATAGTGATATTGGAATGTATCTTCAAGGTGTAAATGCAGATGGAAGGTTTGATGTCGATATAAATGAAATAGATGTTAGTCCAGTTCAAATTCAAGGTCCAAAATCAAAAGCACTTATGAAAGATCTTTGTGGAGATCAAGTTGATTTTGATGATATGCCTTTTTATGGTTTAGCTGCTGCTAAAGTTGGAGGAAGAGAAGTTGTTATTTCTCAATCAGGTTTCTCTGGAGAAGCTGGTTATGAAATATATTTAAGAGACTCTACATTGTATGCTGAAGATATGTGGAATGCTGTACTTGAAAAAGGTAAAGCACATAACTTAATGGTTATCGCTCCTGCTCATCATAGAAGAATCCAAGCTGGAATTCTTTCATGGGGTCAAGATTTAGATCAACAGCATAATCCATATCAATGTAACCTAGGCTATCAAGTTTCATTATCTGGAAAAGGAGAATGGAATAAAAAAGGAGACTATGTAGGTAAAGCTGCTTTAGAAAAAATGGGTAAAGAGCTTAAGGAAGGTAAAAAACCATACAAGCTTCAATTAGTTGGACTAGAATTAGGCGGTAAACCGATTGAAGAATACGCTCCTGATTTCTGGTTAATATCAAACGAAGATGGTGGAGAACCTGTTGGTTTTGTTACATCACCTTGGTATCACCCAGAGAAAAAACAAAACATTGCAATGGGATATGTGCCTTTTGATGGAACATTAAATGCTAATGGTTTTCCAAAAGGTAAATTGGGTACGAAATACAAAATACACTTACCTGATCAATATGCAGAAAAACCAGGGCAACCTGTTGATGCTGTCGTTGTTGATATTCCATTTAAAGAATCTTACAACGCTAACACTAGAGAAGTTGTAAAAGGTTAATAAATATTATTTTAGGGGGCAAGCATTTGCCCCCTAGTATCCATGACTAAAGGCTTTTTAATCGTTATTTGCATAATAATAGTGATTGGTTTAATTGTGTTCCCATTAATTGTCTCTTATAAAGAGCAAAAAAATAACAAAAAAAAGTAATGCTACAGGAAATTTATAAAATTATAATAAGTGTACTAACTTTAAATAAACCCTTTTTTAAAGATAAAAAAAATTTCGGACAAGCTTCAATTTATTTTGCAATTTTACTTATAATTATTGGTGCCATTATTAGCATAATTCCTAACAGCTCTTTTTTAGTTTACATGGGATCTCATTTTGATTTAGGTGTTGTTCAAGGTCCATCTCTAAGAGTAGTTTTAATTACTTCAGTTATAATGTGGATAATCAAAACTACTTATTTATTTTTTGTGGGTACAATTTTATTTCCAAGCAAAAAAACAAATTGTGATTATAGAAAAATTTTAATTCTTGTAGCTTATTGTCAAGCACCTCTATTCTTAAATGTCATTATTATTACTCCTGCTCTTCTATTTTTCGCTTTCATTACTTATATCTGGTATAATATTTCTTTAATTATTGGTCTTAAAATTTTCTTAAGTTATGAGGGTTATATTAAAGCTGTACTTGTTTCCTTAGCCCCTCAAATTATATTTTTTATCTATGTTTTATCATTGTTTCAAACCAACAATGTTACTTTCAGTTAAAGAGGAAATATAGTTTTAGAAACTCTGCAAGATTTGCAAATTTTATAGCTTGTTAAAATCAAATTTTGTGTAACGCTCTCATCTTCTTGTTTGCATTCATCGCATATATTGTTCAATTCTTCTTGATTTATGTTATCCGAATTATTTTTATCTGGTGAACTAGTCATTATCAGTCAATCCTGCTCCAGCACCACCTTGTTTCAAACTTTCAGACTCCTCAACAAAAGTATCTTCACTTAATTGATAAAGTTCTTTCCAATCAGTGTCGGTAAAATTAATAGTATTATCTAATAGATTAATTTGTACATCTTCAGTTTCTCTAAAAGTTTGTTCAAAATTATTATTTGAATACATATTTAGATTATAATTTAAGTTCACATTAACTTTATCAAATTTTATTTGAATTCTTTTACCAATTATTTCAGAACTCCTACTTAAAAAAGGTATTAGTAAAATTGGATAAGCTAACTTATTTAAAGTTAGTTTTTTTTCTTTAAAACTGTGTGACTGATCCAAAAAACTTGTACCAAAACTAATTGGACAAAAGCAATTTTTATCTGAAACATTGTTTTCTTTAAGTAATTTAAGTTTTTCAAACTTTTGTTTTTGTGTTTCTTTTAAAAAGGAATTTAGATTTTTTATACCTGGCAAACCATAAGACTCTAGCAATCTAATATTTTTTCCAACTTCTTCTGAAATACCCCAGCTAAACCCTGCAGCTCTACTCGCTCTTTTTGAAACTGTTTCAATTTCACTTAAAGATCTCATGTTAAATTTGGGTTTTGTAAACCCACTGTTCATCATAGTTACTCAATTCACTTGGTAAAGGTGCTCCCTGAAACATACATATTCTTAACCATTTGTCTGATCTAGGATCGAATTTTAGTGCACCAAAAAAAGACAACTTTAATCTTAACATATCTATTGGAACTATTGATTTGCCAATAGTGTTATCTTGTATTTCTGAGTAAGGGAATTCTTCGATGATAAATGCTCTTCTAACAACGTGTCTTAAATCTGGATTATCAGATAAAAAATTAGCAATTGAATTGTTCTTTTTTAACTCAATAATTTTGTCATAAAGTTTTTTTATATCTCTTGCTATTGCTAATGGTTGTTCTAAATCTGAACCATGTTCCTCAAATCTATCTGCTAATCTTGGTTCTTCTTTATTCTTAGAAATAAACCAAAAGTTTTGGTTGTTTTCTTGCTTTTTGAAGTCAATTTTTAATATTTCTGAATATCTTTTCTCTAAAATTAATTTTAAATCATTAGTAGTTCTGTTTGTTGGGATATTAAAATATTTTTCCTCTTCCGAACTCATTTTTTTAATTAGTGGTTCCACTATATCTTTATAGGGTTCTAGCATAAGAGAAACGATATATTCGATTGCCTCCTCACAAAGGTTATTTTCCGACCAAATGTAGATTTCATTAAAAAGAAATTCTTTTTTCAAATTAAAATCATTTTCAATAAATCTTATAAATTTTTTGATATCAGAAAGTAGGTTGTTGATTTTTTTAATTTGAAATTCACTTTCAGAGTTCCAACTAGTAATATTTGTTAGAGAACTTTTTAAACATTCTGAAAATAATAAAAAATCTTTTTCTTCAACATTTTTAATTTCTCTAATTTGTTTAAGTGCCTTTTCTCTCATTAAAATCCAATTATTTAATAAAGTTGGATGATTTACAATAAACGGTGCCATACCGAGACCAGTTGAATTACCAATTCCAAGATTTTTACAGATTGATTTATCTAAACTTACAGCTTTTTTAGAATTTCTACTTTTTGCTATATGATTTACTTGGTCAAAAGTAAATTGTCTTACTAAATAAACCAACATCATTTCTAATCTGAAAGGTCCATTAATTTCCTCTCTATTTTTTATTCGAAATCGATCAGCCAATCCAAATTTTCCTGATCCATAAACTGCTGTTGTTCTATAAAGGTACCCTACTTTGGATAATAAATCTAAATCAGGTTGCTTCCCCTCGCTTAGATTGTCTACAACATGATTAAAAATACGAACTGACTTATTTGCTCTTGATAAAGTAAGTTCTTTATAAGACATCCTGCCAACTTCTTGTTTCGGCACTTCATTTCTTAATCGATCAATATCTTGTTTGGATGGAACTCCGTCATGTAGAGTAAAAGCAGCATCCCATTTAGTGGCAATCACTCTATCTGATCTTTCTTCGTCATTAATTTCGTTTGCAAAACATACTAACGAATAAACTCTTTTATTTTTTCTAAATGAATATACTGCGGTACCAAAACCATTTTTGTCCAGGTTAAATAAATCTCTTTTATAATCCCAATCTTTGAATTCATTTAAAAAACTTCTTAAGAAAGAAAGTCTTGATTGATGAAAGGAACCAAGTCTTGATAGTTTCATTACTGTATTTGGGTTTCTAAGTTCGATTTTCATTTAAATATTTTTATAAAAATTATACCAATTATTTCCTAAAATACCGTTTACATCATCATTTGAAAATCCGACATTTCGGAGTCCTTTTTCGATGTTGTCAAAACCTCTTGCATCTTTAAACCAAGCGGGTTGTTCTGGAAATCCTGGTTTATTTTTTGATCCTTCTCCAAAATTTTTTGTTTTAGCCCATGTACCATTTCTCATCCACTCAACAACTTTATCAGGTTGATTTAGACAAAGATCCGAACCAATTCCTATATTTTTTACACCCATTATTTCAGCTGTTTTTGCAACCATTTCACAAAAGCTTTCTAAAGTACAATTGGTATTTTTATCTAAATGATGTGGATATAAAGAAAGTCCTAGCATTCCATTGCTATCTGCTAATGCTTTCAAAAGTTCATTAGATTTATTTCTTTTAGCAGCATGCCAAAAAGTAGGGTTAGCGTGTGTTATCGCAATTGGTTTTTCACTATATTCAATAGCTTCAAGACTACTTTTTTCTGCTGAATGAGACATGTCTATTACAATACCAACTCTATTCATCTCTCTTATTACTTCTCTACCAAAATTTGTAACACCACTATCATTTCTCTCATAACATCCTGTGGCTAATAAAGACTGATTATTATATGTAAGTTGCATAAATCTGCATCCTAACTGATGAACTTTTTCTACTAGAGAAATATCATCCTCTATTGGAGAACAGTTTTGGAATCCAAAAAAAATTGCTGTCTTGTTAGTTTGTTTTGCTTTTTTTATATCAGTTGCATCATTTGCTAAAAAAATTAAATCTGAATTATTTTCAGCTAATTTTTGCCATTTCTTAATTTCTAGTAGCAGTTCATCATAATTTTCGTGATAAACTATAGTTACATGTACTGCATCTAATTTTGCTTCTCTATTAATTTCAAATATTTCTCTAGACCAATTGCAATACTGAAGGTTATCTATTCTATAATTATTAGTCATAATTTTTGTAACAATTTATCAATCTACTAATCAAATTCTATAAATTTATTGAAATTTTACTGAGAGTTTGAAATAAAGTTTTTCAAAGATTTCAATGAATAAAATTAAAAAAGTTTCAATAGTAATGGGCAGTCAGTCTGATTACAAAACAATGAAACTGGCCGAAAATGTGCTAAAAAAATTAGGCGTCCCTTTCGAGACTCAAATTGTCTCGGCTCATCGCACACCAGATAGAATGTATAAATTTGCTAAAGATGCAGAAAAAAATAACATTGGTGTCATTATAGCTGGTGCAGGAGGATCGGCTCATTTACCAGGTATGATTGCTGCAATCACTCAAATACCAGTATTAGGTGTTCCTATAGAAAGTAAAAAATTAAAAGGTCTAGATAGTCTTTTATCAATTGCACAAATGCCAAAGGGAATACCAGTTGGAACCTTAGCTATTGGTGAAGATGGTGCAATTAATGCTGCTCTTTTATCAGCAGCAATTCTCTCAAATGGAAATACAAAAATAAAAAGTAAGTTAAAGTCTTGGAGAAACTCTCAAACAAATAAAGTTAAAAAAAAACCTAAGTAAAAATAAATGCCAAATATTTCTTTAGGTATTATTGGTGGTGGTCAACTTGGCAGTATGTTGACGGTAGCGGCAAAAAAATTAGGTATTAAAGTAATTATTTATTGTGATGATACGAATGGTCCAGCTCAAAATTTTTGTGATGAGTATATTTGCGGTTCTTATGATGATCATAATAAAATTAATGAATTTGTTGACAAGGTTGATGCTGTAACTTTTGAGTTTGAAAATATTCCTTTTAAAACTTTAGATGAGATCAATAAAACTAAACCAGTTTTGCCCAAACCTTCTGTGAATAGAATAATTCAACACAGATTAGCAGAAAAAGATTTTGTAAATAAATTAAATATAAGAACAACAAGATATGCAACCGTTGACAAAAAATCTGATTTAGAATCTTTAGGTGATTTATTGCCTGGTATACTTAAAACAACCACTTTAGGTTATGATGGAAAAGGACAATATCCAATTAATTCTCTTGAGGAAATAGATAGTCTAAATATTGATTTTACAAAAGACTACATTCTAGAAAAACTTGTAAAATTAAAGAAAGAGATTTCTGTAATTATTACAAGGTTTGGAATTTATAATTATGAAATCTATGAACCAATAGAAAACAAACATGAAGATCAAATTTTAAAGTATTCTGAAATACCTGCGGATATTAGCCAAAAAATTTTAGACCAATCAAAAGAATGGACAATTATGCTTGCAGAGGAGCTTAAATATATTGGAACAATGTGTGTAGAATTTTTTGTGGATAAAAATGACAATCTTTTTGTAAATGAAATTGCACCTAGGGTTCACAACTCAGGTCATTTAACAATTAATGCATTTAATATAAGTCAATTTGAAAATCATATCAGAGCAGTATGTAAACTTGAAAAAATACCTTTAAAAAAATTATCAAATGCTAAAATGGTTAATTTAATTGGTGAAGACATACTGCACTACAGACAAGATCCTTTCCTTGAAAAAAATCAATTCTTTTTTGACTACTTAAAAAAAGAAGTTAAAAAGAAAAGAAAAATGGGTCATTTAACGACTTTAAAATAATGCTGAAATCAATAGAGGGAAATTTTGAAAATCCTGAAGTGAATGAATTACTTGTTAAGCACTTCGTGGAACTCAGAGCAGCTTCTCCTGAAGGAAGTGCTCATGTTTTAGATATTCCAGGATTAAAAGATCCTACAATCAAATTTTGGAGTTTGTGGGAAGAAGATAAGCTTATGGGGTGTGGAGCTCTTAAATTTTTAGATCAAAATCATGGTGAATTTAAATCAATTAGAGTGCATGATAAATTTAGAGGTCAAAATAATGGCGTTAAAGTGATTAACCATTTAATTGAAGAAGCTAAAAAACTGGAAATTAAAAGACTTAGTATTGAAACAGGTGCTGGAAAATTTTTCTTACCAGCAAGGAAATTATTTGATAGATGTGGATTTGAAATTTGTGAACCTTTTGCTCATTACAAAAAAGACATAAATTCAATGTATTATACAAAACTTATTAATAGTTAGGCAAAAAATGATTGGTATTCTTGGTGGAATGGGAACTCAAGCAGGTCTTGATTTCTGCAACAAGTTGGCAATGCAATACAGAGGTAAAATTGACCAAGATTACCCTTTATTCTTTTTATATAACAAATCAAATATTCCAGGAAGACCAGAGTCCATTGGTAAAACTACAGGAATTTTAACAAATAGATTTGAAAATTTATCCTCTAAAAAAAAATACGAAAAAGTTTTAAAAAGTTTAGTTGAAGGATGTAAGAAACTTGAGAAGGCAAAATGTAAATTTATAGTCATACCATGTAATACTGCTCACTATTGGTATCATGATCTTCAAAGAAAAATTAAAATACCAATCATAAATATGCCTGAAGAAGTTTTTAAACATGCCAAAAAAAATTGTAAAAAAAATTCGAAAATAGGTCTTTTAGCGACTGAAGGAACTTTAATAACTAAAGTTTATGATAAAATTTTTAATAAACAATTTAAGTTATTTTTTCCTAATAATAGACTTCAAAAAGATAACGTTAACGTTGCAATAAAAGATGTAAAAATGGGAAATGTAAAAAAAGCAGCTAAAGTAATTCAGCCTGCTATTAAATATCTACTGAAAAATAAATGTAAAAAAATTATACTAGGTTGTACAGAACTTCCTATTGCAATATTTGCATTTAAATCAATAAAGACCGCAAAATCTTCGAAAGTTTATCTTGATCCAAATTTAATTTTAGCAAATTCAGCTGTTAAAAAATATAAAAGATAATTGTGAAAATTTCCAAAGAAAAACCTTATGTTTTACATGTTGCTGAACTAATTTATTTAAAAGTAGTTCAGATAAAAAAAGAAAATCCTGGCATAACTAACATCGATGCTGTTGATAGATTTATTGGCTCTGACTTATATAAAGAAATAAGCAGTGGAGAATTTCATGACAAATGGTTCGAAGAATTAAAAGAAAATAATTTTGTTGATAAAAAAACAAAGAAAAAAATTCCTGAAGAAACAATAAGATTATTAAATGTGCAAAAAGATATGATGGTAAAACAACTCATTCGATTTTCAGGGCTATATTATGCTAAAAGCCATTATCCACTTGAGATATCTCAAAGAGCTTTTGAACATTTGTGGAGAACTTGTGAAAGTTATGAGTTGTGGTGTAAAGAAACAAAGCAAAAAAATTTAATTAAATTAAATATGATTGACTAGTAGTGATAAGGGTTTTTCCATTTATATTTATTTTACTTTGGTCATCTGCTTTTATTACAACAAAACCGCTAACAGATAATAGTGATCCTTTTTCAGCTCTAGCATTTAGATTTTTTTTAGTTTCTATTGGTTTTGCTATTTATTCAATTTTTAGAAATCAAAAGCTCTTAGTAGGTAAAAAAAATTTTTTAGAGTCATTTCTAAGCGGTATTTTATTCCATGGGCTTTATCTTGGTGGAGTTTTTTATTCTGTCTCAAAAGGAATGCCAACGGGAATAGCTGCTTTGATAGTAACACTTCAGCCTATACTCACAAATGCATTGAGCGGTCCCATCTTAAAAGAAACAGTAACTTTAAAACAATGGTTGGGAGTGATTTTAGGATTTGTAGGATCGGCTATGGTGCTTGGATTTGATATTGGTGCTGAAATCCCATTTATTGGTTTGATTGCAACAATTATAGCTCTGATCGCGATTACATCTTCAACAATCTGGCAGAAAAAAATAAGTAATAATTTATCATTAGGAGTTAGTAATTTTTATCAAGCAGTAGGAGGATTTTCTTTTCATTTGGTAATTGTTCTCTTATTTGCGGAGCCCTATATAAACTTTTCTCAAACTTTCATAATAGCAATGTCACATCAAGTCTTCCTAGTATCTTTCGGAGCATTCACTATTTTAATGTATTTAATTAAAAAGAATTCAGCGAGTAAAACGGTATCAATATTTTTTTTAATACCTCCAACATCCGCTTTAATGGCTTGGTTTTTTTTAGGAGAGAAGCTTAGTAATTTAGACTTAATTGGATTTTTAATTGCTACTATAGGAGTTTATGTGGCTACAAGAAAATAATTTTAGACTGATTTATATCCAAACTCCAAACAAGCATCAGTAATAGAGTGATGCAGAGACTCTCCAAAACTTCTTAGGCCTGATACTCTCACTTTTTTTGGACTATCAGAAATAAAATCAATAATCACAGTAATCCCATTATAAACTGAGTTTGCACAATCGCCTTGTTTGTAAGAGTTTATATCTAAAGGACAGCCTTTTTTAAGAACTTCATCTACTAAATCACCTTCAATTTCAATAATTGTTCTTGAATGAGAGATATCAGTAATTGCAAAATTTAGCTCATCAAATTGGTTCATCTCTTTTTTTAATAAATCTAAATTTGATGAAAAAACCAACCAACTGTCTGGACCTGTCCATAAAATTCTTGTTTGTGAATTTGAAGAAGATTTAAGCGCTGAAGGTAAGCTTAAGTTATCTACTTTTATTTTTTTAATATTAAAATCAGAATTTTTATATTTTGCTATTTGAAAAATTAAAAGTTTTGTAACCTCAGATACCTTTAATAATTTTTCCTCATTTTTGCCCTCATAATCTCCAAACTTTCCAGGCTTATGAACAAAATTTAATGGTGAAACAGATGTCATGATCTAACTCTCTTTCCTTCGTGATCTACGTAATGTGAAGAGACAACTTCTACTTCAATTGCAGTATTTTTTAGTGGAGATACTGCAAATAATTTTTTTCCAATCATATTTTTTCCATCTTTAACTATTGCTAGAGAAAATGGATTGTTATTTTCTACACTCCAACAAGATGAAGATACATGACCTAATTTCGGATTTGGTAGTTTAGCGTTTTTATCCACTACTAGATGAGAACCTTCTGGAATACTTGATTTTTTATCTGTAGGTATTAAACCAACAATTTTTTGTCTATCATTTGTGTTGAAAGCTTCTTTCTGTAAAGATCTTTTTCCAATAAAGTCTTTTTTCTTAGACACTAAACCTTCTAAAGAAACATCGTAAGGAATTGTTCTTCCATCTAATTCAGGTCCAGCTACGTGACCCATTTCAATTCTTAAAGTTGACAATGCTTCAGTTCCATATGGTTGAATATTAAATTCTTTTCCAACTTCCATCATCTTTTCCCACATGAAAAGACCGTGATCAGAGGCAACATTTATTTCATAAGCTAATTCACCTGAGAAAGAAATTCTAAATATCTTTGCATTAACACCAAATAAATTTCCTTCCACATATCCCATAAAAGGTAAAGCTTCATTACTTACATCTAAATCTGAAAATAATTTTTCTAATACATCTCTTGATTTTGGACCTGCTAAAGCGGCACCTGCCCATTGTTCTGTTGTAGATATCACATTTACATTTAGTTCTGGCCAAACAACTTGGAGATAATATTCTAAATGAGATAAAACATTGGCTGCTTGAGCAGTTGTTGTTGTCATGTGATAATGATTTTCAGAAATTCTTGTTGTTGTTCCGTCATCCATTACAATGCCATCTTCTCTCAACATTACGCCATATCTAGCTTTTCCAACTGGAAGCTTTAACCACGCGTTAGTGTAAACTCTATTTAAAAATTCTGCAGCATCTGGACCTTTGATATCTATTTTTCCTAAAGTTGTTACATCACAAATACCAACATGGTCTCTTACATTTTTTGCTTCTCTTTTTGATGCCTCAAATAATGTTTCATCGCCTTGCTTATAATATCTCGGTCTTTTCCATGCTCCAGCATCCACAAAAACTGCATTATTCTTTTCATGCCATGTGTGCATTGGAGTTTTTCTAGTTGGCATGTATTCCATATCAACTTCACGCCCAACTATTGTACCTATTGTAATTGGAGTAAATGGTGGTCTAAAAGTTGTATGCCCTACCTGTGGAACAATTTTTTTCTCCACATTTGCAACTAATTGAAGACCATTTAAATTACTTGTTCTACCTTGATCAGTTGCCATTCCCAGCGTAGTGTATCTTTTTACATGCTCTATTGATCTGTATCCTTCACGTAACGCTACTTCTATATCAGAAACTGCAACATCGTTTTGAAAATCTACAAAACGTTTAAAATTTTTCCCTTCTGGCAAAGGTGAACACCAAAATTTATCATGAACATTTTTCTTCGGTTCATTGGAATTTGGCGTCGGAGTTGAATTATTATTGTTTGTAATATTTTTAGATACCTCAAAACCTGTCTTAAACCCTTCATCTAAAGTTTGTTGTAAAGTAAACGTCCCTTTGGATGCACCAATTGATGTTTCATTTTGTTTTGATTTATCTGGAACAAAAGCATCTATTTGATCATTAAACTTTAATTTATTACCAGACTGAGAAGCTAAATGAACTGTAGGTGTCCAAAAACCTGAAACGCAAATACAATCACAATCAATTGTTTCAGATGTTTCAAAACCTGTTTTATCTTTATTTAGTTTTCCAATTTGTGCAGATTTAACTTTTTTATAACCGTTTGCCGCAACAACAGCATGTGAAAATTTAATTTGAATATTCTGGTTCTTGGCAGCATCAATTAACTCTGAGGATTGTTCTTCTCTTGTGTCTAGAATAATTGGTTCAACACCTTGTTTTTTAAACTCTATAGCGGTTTCATAGGCGCTATCATTATTTGTAAAAATTAGAGGTTTCTTTCCTACAAGGACACCATAAACTTTAATGTATTCTTTTGCAGCAGCAGATAAAAAGACACCTGGGGTATCATTGTTTCCAAAAACAATTGGTCTTTCAATTGATCCTGTTGATAATAAAACCTCCTTGGCTCTAATATACCAAAGTCTCTGTCTTGGGGTATATTTAGGTTTTTCTTTTAAATGGTCACCTGTTCGTTCAAACATAACCATCATGTTATGATCATAATAACCAAAAACCTGTGATCTGTTTTTAACAATCACATTAGGCATTTCTTTTAATTCAGTAATAATTTTATCTGTCCAAGCTTTACCGGATAAGTTATCTATTGTTACATCATCTGTTAATAGTGAGCCTCCAAATCGATGTTTGTCTTCTGCAAGAATAACTTTTGCTCCATTTTTAGCGGCAGCATATGCGCTTGATAAGCCTGCTGGGCCTGAACCTGTAACAAGTAAATCACAATACTCATATTTGTGTTCGTATCTTTCTTTATCTTTTTCAACTGAAGCTATTCCAAGTCCCGCTGCTTTTCTTATGAAAGGTTCATATACTTTGTACCAAAAACTTTTCGGCCACATAAAAGTTTTGTAATAAAATCCTGCTGGAAAAAACTTATTTAAAAAATTGTTTATTGCACCAACATCAAATTCAACTGAAGGCCAACAATTTTGACTTGTTGCTTCAATGCCGTCTACTAACTCGATTTCGGTTGCATTAACATTTGGTTCTGAATGACCATTTAATTGGATCTGTAATTTTGCATTTGGTTCGTCTACACCTGCTCCAAAAAATCCTCTTGGTCTATGATATTTAAAACTTCTGCCTACTAAATGAACTCCGTTAGCTAATAACGCAGATGCCAAAGTATCACCTTCATAACCAACATATTTTTTACCATTAAAAGAAAAAGATATTTCTTTATTTCTATTGATTAAACCTTCGTTACTTAATCTGTGTGATTGGCTCATTTTATCTCTTCATTCATTTTTGCAGTTTGAAAAATTTCGTGCGTTACTGTATCTCTATGAACTTTAAACCATTGTCTACATCCAGCAATATGATGCCACAACTCAATGTGTTTGCCACGTGGACTTTTTCGTAAGTAAACAAATTCATTCCATTTCTCGTCTGATATTTCTTTATTTAACTCTGGTCTTTTTACAGTTCCGTCTCCACCATAAGCAAATTCTTTATGGCCTCTCATTCCACAGTATGGACATTTAATATTAAGCATTTATGAAATCCAAGTTTTTGTTCCAAGACCTTTTTCGTCTAGTAAATATCCTTTATCAAATCTATTTAGAGTTAATTCAGAATTTAACTCATGTATTCTGTCTTGAGCAATCGTGTGAGCAAAAGTCCAACCTGACGCTGGGACCGATTTAAAACCACCATAACACCAACCACAATTTAAATATAAACCATCTATATGAGTTTTGTCGATTATTGGTGAGCCATCCATGGACATATCCATGATACCACCCCATGTTCTAAGCATTTTTAATCTACTTAAAAAAGGAAACAAAGCTATTCCACCAGTTAAAACATGTTGTATTGTTGGTAAATTACCTTTCTGAGCATAACTATTATAACCATCTAAATCACCACCCATTACCATTTCACCTTTGTCTGACTGACTAATATAAAAGTGTCCTGCACCAAAAGTTACCACACCATCTAATATTGGTTTTACAGGCTCTGAAACACATGCTTGCAATAAATGAGTTTCAATTGGCAAAGTCATATTAAGTTGTTCTGCTAAAACGTTTGAACTACCTGCAACACATAAACCAATCTTTTTAGTTTTAATGTTTCCTCTGCTTGTTCTAACCCCTTTTATTTTTCCAGCTTCAACATCAAATCCTGTAACTTCACAATTTTGTATAATGTCCACACCCATAGAATCTGCTTGTCTAGCATAACCCCATGCAACAGCATCATGTCTTGCTGTACCAGCACTTGGTTGAGCCAAACCACCAAAAATTGGGTATCTTACGTCATCTGAAAAATCTGCCATAGGAATCATTTTTTTTATTTGTTCTCTATTTAGCAGTTCAGCATCAATTCCATTTAATCTCATTGAATTACCTCTTCTCGCATAGGCATTCATTTGTGCATCAGAATGAGCCAAATTCACAATTCCTCTAGGAGAGAACATCACATTAAAATTCAACTCCTGACTCATATTTCTCCATAAATTCATTCCAAATTCATTAAATCTCGCATTAGCATCGTACATAAAATTTGATCGGATAATTGTAGTGTTACGACCAATGTTTCCTCCGCCGATCCAACCTTTTTCAATTATTGCAACTTTAGTAATGTTGTGTTCTTTTGCTAAATAATAAGCTGTGGCTAATCCATGACCACCACCTCCGATGATGACAACATCATATTCCTCTTTAGGTGAAGGATCTTTCCAGGCTAAATCCCAGTTTTGATGATTAGAAAAAGCATTTTTAACGAGACTAAAAATTGAATATTTTTGCATGATGACATTTTAGCTAAAAATATCTAAACTTTTCTTATTATTTTTTATATATATTTTTTAGAAGTTTAAAACAAAACAAAGTTTTATAAAAGATCGAAAATTATTTATGCCTAAATCAGATATAGAAATAGCTCGTGAAGCAAAAATGCAACCTATCAAGGAGATACTTGATAAAATAAATGTTCCAGATGAACCAGAGGCATTTAGTCCGATGGGAAGACATATTGCAAAAATAAATCTTGAATATCTTGATAAGTTAAAAGCTGATAAAGACGGAAAACTAATTTTAGTAACTGCTATCACTCCTACTCCTGCAGGTGAAGGTAAAACCACAACATCAGTTGGTTTAAATGATGGTTTAAATAAAATTGGTAAAAAATCTATCGTATGTTTAAGAGAACCCAGCTTAGGTCCTTCTTTTGGTATGAAAGGTGGAGCAGCTGGTGGTGGTTATGCTCAAGTTGTTCCTATGGAACAAATTAATTTACATTTTACAGGTGACTTTCACGCAATTACATCAGCTCATAATCTTTTATCTGCTTTAATCGACAATCATATTTATTGGGGCAACAAATTAAATATAGATGTAAGAAGAGTTACTTGGAAAAGAGTAATGGATATGAACGATAGAGCTTTAAGATCTATCAATATTAATCTAGGTGGTGTTGCTAATGGCTTTCCGAGAGAAGATGGTTTTGATATCACAGTTGCTTCAGAAATCATGGCAATCTTCTGTTTAGCAAATGATTTGGAAGATTTAGAAAATAGAATAGGAAATATTACAATTGGTTATACTAGAGAAAAAAAACCAATTTTCGCAAAAGATTTAAACGCTCAAGGTGCGATGACAGTTTTATTAAAAGATGCAATCAGACCTAACGTTACACAAACTTTAGAAAACAACCCAGCAATTATTCATGGTGGACCATTTGCAAATATTGCTCATGGTTGCAATTCTGTTATCGCAACAAAAGCTGGATTAAAGTTAGCTGATTACGTTGTTACAGAAGCTGGATTTGGAGCTGATTTAGGAGCGGAAAAATTCTTAGATATTAAATGTAGAAAATCAGGATTAAAACCAAGTTGTGTAGTAATTGTTGCAACAATTAGAGCTTTAAAGATGCACGGTGGTTTATCAAAAGATGAATTAAAAAATGAGAGCGTGGATGCGCTCAAAAAAGGATTAGTAAACTTAGAAAGACATGTAGAAAATGTCAAAAAATTTGGTTTACCAGTTGCTGTTGCTGTAAATCATTTTATTGCTGATACAGAGAACGAAGTTAATGCACTATTAGACTCGTGTAAAAAAATGGGAGTTGAAGCAAAACTATGTACTCACTGGGCAGATGGTGGTGAAGGAACAAAAGAACTAGCTTCACACGTTGTAGAACTGATTGATAAAAATGAAGCTAATTTTAAATTTCTTTATGAAGATAAAACTCCTTTGTTTAAAAAAGTAGAGACAGTTGCAAAAGAAATTTATAGAGCAAGCGAGGTAACGGCTGATACAAAAATTAGAGATCAACTTAAATCATTTGAAGAACAAGGATATGGTAATCTTCCAATATGTGTTGCGAAGACACAATATAGTTTTTCTACTGATCCAAACTTAAAAGGTGCTCCCTCAGGACATGTTTTGCCAATTAGAGAAGTAAGGTTATCTTCTGGAGCAGAATTTATTGTTGTTATTTGTGGTGCTATCATGACTATGCCTGGTCTACCAAGAGTCCCGGCTGCTGATGCAATCAAATTAAATGACAAAGGTCAAATTGAAGGTTTATTTTAATCTTAATTAATAAAATTTAACCAGTTTCTTAATTCAATCATTGCTTTGTCTTTGTTTGAAACTGATATTTCGTTTTTGATAAATTTAATATGATTATCTATTTCATCTAAAGAATTAAATACTTTTCGCGTCTCAACAAGTTTATCTTTTCTAAATTCAATTAAACTTATCATTTTTTCATAAGTAATTTCAGGATGATATTGCAAACCCCAAATTTTTGTATCGTTTACCTCAAAGTATAAACTTTGAACATTATTTATTTTACTTGATGCTAAACATATTCCATTTTCAGGTATTTTTACTACTTCATCAAAATTAAATGCTGGAGTATTAAAAATTTTATCTTTACCTTTGTATAAAGGATGTGCCAAACCTTTTTCATTAATTGTTATTTCGTTTGCTATCCCAATGTTTGAGTCGTTTGCTTTTTTAACTTGACCTCCAGCAGCAGTAACGGCAACCTGCATACCCCAACAAATAGCTAAAATTTTTTTAACATTTTTCTGACATTCGCGCATGAATTCGATTTGTCTTCTTATCTCTGGTGTATCGTTATAAATATTTAAACTACTCCCTCCCCATATTAAACCATCATAAGTAGAAAGTTTTTCAACAATAGGTTGGATATTTTCATCTGATGATGGGTTAACAACATCAAACTCTAAATCATTCGTATAATACGCTAAACTATCTTTTAAACTCTGTGTATGAGTTTGAATTCCTACTTTAGAAAAGCTCTCATTTTCCTCTCTTAGATTTCCTTCAACTATAAGAATTTTTTTCATTAATTTATGATCCTTGGTCGCACCTTTAGTTTAATAATTTGTTGATAGTATCACTAAACTTTGTGTAAGATAATTATATAAAAAAGAAAAGGGAGAGAAAAATTATGTCTAAAGTCGCATTAATAGGTGCTGGTCCATGTGGATTGTCATTTTTAAGAGCAATAGAACAGGCTGAAAAAAAAGGTGAAAAAGTTCCAGAAGTTGTTTGTTTTGAAAAACAAGAGGACTGGGGTGGACTATGGAATTACAGTTGGAGAACAGGTTCTGACCAATATGGTGATCCAGTTCCAAATAGTATGTACAGATATTTATGGTCTAATGGTCCTAAAGAATGTTTAGAATTTGCTGACTATTCTTTTGATGAGCATTTTGGTCGTCCAATACCATCTTTCCCGCCAAGAGAAGTCCTTTATGACTACATTATTGGAAGGGTCAAAAAAGGTAATTCAAAAAGCAAAATAAAATTTAGCACAAGGGTGGCAAACATTGAAAGTAAAGTTGATAAATTTGAAGTTAGCTATCAAAATAAAGTAAACAATGAAATGTCAAAAGATACTTTTGATTATGTGGTGGTTTCTTCAGGACATTTCTCAGTACCATTTATTCCAGAGTATGAGGGGATGAGTTCTTTTCCAGGAAGGATCATGCACTCTCATGATTTTAGAGATGCAGAAGAATTTAGAGGAAAAGATGTGATTGTTCTTGGAAGTAGTTATTCCGCTGAAGATGTTGCTTTACAATGTAATAAATACGGAGCTAACAGTGTTACTATTGGTTATAGGCATAACCCAATGGGATTCAAATGGCCGAAAGGCATGAAAGAGGTTCATTATTTAGATAAACTAGAAGGTAAAAAAGCTATTTTTAAAGATGGCACAGAACAAAATGCTGATGCAATAATATTGTGTACAGGTTATCTACATCATTTTCCTTTTATAGATGAAAGTTTAAAACTAAAAACTCACAATAGATTATACCCACCAAAATTATACAAAGGTGTTGTTTGGCAAGATAATCACAAGATGATTTATCTTGGAATGCAAGATCAATTTCACACATTCAATATGTTTGATTGCCAAGCGTGGTTTGCAAGAGATGTCATCATGGGTAAAATTAAAATGCCTGATGCAAAAGAGATAGATGCAGACATTAATAAATGGGTTGCTATGGAGGAAAAACTAGAAAACCCTGATCAAATGATTGACTTTCAAACAGAATATACAAAAGAGTTGCACGAAATGTCTGACTATCCAAAAATTGATTTTGAATTAATCAGAACACATTTCAAAGAATGGGAGCATCATAAAGTTGAAGATATTATGACTTACAGAAATAAGTCTTTCTCTTCACCTGTCACAGGATCAGTAGCGCCAGTTCACCATACGCCATGGGAGAAAGCTATGGATGACTCTATGAAAACTTTTTTAGATAATTAAAGCTTATTACCAATTAATTTTAAGCTTTTGATTATTGCAAATAGCATCAATTATATCGAACATAAGCGGAAATTTTTTTCCGCTTAGTTCATTTCTTAATTCATTTCCTAATTCTAATGCAAGTTCAGCTCCCTCTACTGTAATATTTTTCATCTGATCATTAATAATATCTTTATATAAAAAACCTTGTCCCAAATATTTCCCCATTTTACTATTTCTACCACCTAAGGCACTTACATATAAATCTCCTAACCCAGCAAGACCATAAACCGTGTCAGACTTGCCGCCATAATGAGAAACAAAGCTAACCATTTCTGAAATTGATCTATGAACCAAGGATGAGGCTGTATTTAAATAATATTTTGATTTAATTTCCTCTGGAGCGTTAGGCGCACTTAAACCCTCAGAAGCACCTATTAACATTGAATAGATATTTTTAATTGCTCCAGATAACTCTACACCATTTAAATCATCTGAAATTTCTGCTTTGTAATAATCTGTTGAAAAAACTTTTGATAATTCTTCTGCTTCTTCAATTTTAGGATTGGCTATAACAACCCCTGTTCTAATTTTATTTGCGAGTCCAACTGCTAAACAAGGTCCCTTTACAGCAGAGATGTTAATATTTTTAAAATTTTTACGTTCCAATAAAATCTTAATTTTTTCTGAAATGGTAATTAATTTATTTTCAAAAATTGACAAACCTTTAGTTAACAAAACAATTTTTTGGTCATTATGAAAATTTTTAGAAATTTGTTCAATAAACCAATCAATCCCCAAAGAGCTTACTCCTACTACAATAATATCTGGTTTATTATTTAAAACTTCATTCATTTCACTAAATTTTTTAATCTTTAATTCTTTAGGAAGCTTTGTTTGTAATATTGGATGAAAATTATCTTTTTTTTGTAATTCTTCTATAAGTTGGTTTTCTAAATGAGTTCCAATTAATGTAACATCATTTTTATTTTCTAATGATGGCACACAAAAAGCTGATCCCATTGCACCTGCGCCTATAACTAAGATTTTTTTCATAAGTGAATTTTAATATAATTTGAGATTACAATAATTTGTTAATCTATTCCAAGATGTTTTTTTCTTTGATCAACCCATGTTCTTATAAGGTTATCAAAAATTAATCCTATGAAAGCCACACAAATACCAAGAGTTAAACCTTTTCCACCACCTTGTTTGTCAGATAAAGCTTTTAAAATATATTGACCTAAATCTTCTGTTCCAATGAATGCTCCAATAATTACCATAAATAAAGCAAACACAATTGTTTGATTTAAACCCAACATAATGTGAGGGAAAGCTAGTGGGTATTCAATTTTTGTTAAACTTTGGAATTTATTTACACCAGACATCGTTGCTGCATCATGTAAAGCAGGTGAAACGCCTCTTAATCCTTCAATTGTATATCTTGTTGCTGGTATCGTTGCATAAACTATAACTGCAATTAAAACTGATGTGTCAGTTATTCCAAATAACATCATTACTGGAATTAAATAAACAAAAGATGGGAATGTTTGAAAAATATCACAAACTCCTAGCATAAAGTTTGTAGAATGTTTGTTTTGAACACAAATAGTTCCAACAATTAGGCCTATAATCATTGATAAAGCTACACCAAAAGTAGCCATATAAGTTGTGACTAATGCTCTATCCCACCAAGGACTAAAGGCTATAAATAATGTTAAACCACCAACTACCATCGCGGATCTTACTCCACCAATAATGTAACCTGCACCTACAACTAAAACTAAAGTTGCTACAGCTGGCATTCTTAAAAATAATGCCCTCATTGGCTGTAACACTTCTGTTATAAGCCAAGTATTAAAAGCTTTTATATAAACAAAAAAAGTTTCAAAAATCCAATCTACACCTTTGTTCCAAAATGCAGCTGTAGAAATTCCTTTGTTATGAGGAATTTCATATAGATAATTAAAAGTATCTTTGAAAATTAATGTCCCTGAATATGCAAGGATTGAACAAATAATTACAGCTCCCACAAAAAACAAAGAATTTTTATACTTTTGATAGAAAGTTAAGTTGCCAAAATAATCTTCTTGCTTGTTTGCCCATGCTAAAGACATTTTGTCTAAAAGAATTGCAATTAGACTAATACATAAACCTGCTTCTAAAGCTAAACCAATATTCAATTGGTTAAGTGCTAAAAGTAAATTCCATCCTAAACCTTTTGCTCCAATAAAAGCAGCAATTACTGCCATTGAAAAACAAACCATTATTACTTGGTTAACGCCAATTAAAATATCTCGTCTTGCTGTTGGGATTAAAACTTTCGTCATTAATTGAAAATTAGTACAGCCACTCATCTTACCTGCTTCGATAACTTCTGGCGGTACTGCTCTTAATCCTAATAATGTTAGAAGTATCATTGGTGGTATTGCAACTACCATTGTAATTATAACCGCTGCATGGTCACCAATTCCAAATAATACCATTGCGGGAACCAGGACTGCATACTGAGGCATCGTCTGCATTACTAAAAGAATTGGATAAAGTGCTTTTTCAACTCTTTTACTTTTAAAAGCCATTATTCCTAATGTTATCCCAAAAATAAATGACAAAGGCACTGCAACTAGAATAAAAGATAAAGTTTGCATTGACGGTTTCCACTGACCAAAGATTGATATATAGATCATTGTGAAAGCAGCAAAGATTGCAAGACCTTTCCCACTTAATTTGTAGCATAATATTGTTACACCAGCTGCAACGATAGTCCATGGTAAACCTGGTAACTCAGCCCATGGGTTTGCATCAATCCAATCCCAGCTAGTAAAAGAAACAATTGTTTCGACCCCTCCTAATAATAATTCTCTAAATAATTCAATTAAGAAAGTCATAAATGCCGTAATGTTTCTTGTAATTTGAAGAACTAAAGGTCGAGTTTTATATTCTTGCGTATCTTCATTCCAAAACTCCATTGGCATCCATTCTTCAAGAAGAAAAAATAATCCGTCATTTATCCAAATTGGTAACCAGCCAAGCAGTGGAGGTAATCTCCAAAAGTTATCAAACGCGTAGTACCTTACTTCTTTACCTAAGAAAAAATATACGCTCTGGTTAGGGTCTTTAACGAATTCGGCTTGACCTCTAATAAACTTATAAGTTTCTGGTACTTCAATTGCAAAACAAAGGCCGAAAAATACTAATAATAAAAACAACCACTGAAAAGTTTTTGGATGTTTTTTAAATAGTTCCATAAACTCTAAAGGTTATTTTTTTCCTCCAAAAACAGTATCAATTATTTTTGAGGGTTTAATTGAACCAATTATCTTATTATTTTGGTCTGTTACTCCTACAATATCTTCTTGTGTTAAGATTTTTTCTGCAACATCTTCTATAATTTCATCTTTTGAGACCTTAATATCGCCTAAATTATCAGTGTTTTTCTTATCCATAACATCCTCAATTTTTAAAACTTTTTCTCTTGGAACTTCTTCAGTGAATTTTCTTACATATTCGGTTGCAGGATTTAAAACTATGTTAGCTGGTGTATCTAATTGTTCAATTATACCATCTTTCATAATTGCAATACGATCAGCTAATTTTAATGCTTCATCAAAATCATGAGTAATAAACATAATTGTTTTTTGTAATTTTTCTTGAAGTCTTAAAAACTCGTCCTGCATTTCTTTTCTAATCAGTGGATCTAAAGCAGAAAAAGGTTCATCTAAAAACCATATATCAGGCTCTACCGCTAACGATCTTGCTATCCCAACTCTTTGTTGTTGACCTCCAGAAAGTTCTCTTGGAAAATAATTTTCTCTACCTTCTAAGCCTACTAATTTTACCATATCTAAAGCCTTATTAATGCTATCTTGCGTATTAATACCTTTAATTTGAAGTGGAAAAGCTATGTTTTCTATAACTGTTTTGTGGGGCAATAGCGCAAAGCTTTGAAAAACCATTCCCATTTTATTTCTTCTAAGATCAATTAATTCTTTTTCTTTTAAAGACAGTAAATCTTGACCCTCTATAAAAATTTTTCCAGATGTAGCATCTGTTAATCTTGAAATACATCTTAGTAAAGTAGACTTTCCAGATCCTGAAAGACCCATCACAACTAACATCTCTCCTTTTGCTACTTCAAAAGAAGCGTTATTAACTCCTACTATACATCCATTTTCTTGAAAGGTTTTTGCATCAACATTACCATTGGCTTGTTCAAGCATTTGTTTGGCATTATTTCCAAAAATTTTGTAAACGCCTTCACATTTGATGACTGATTCAGACATAATTGTTTAAATAGCTTATACAAAAAATGAAATAAAATAAACTGTATAAACTTTCACTACTCCTCTCTTAAAAATTTTTAATATAATAAACTCTTGTATCAATTCCTGTGCTTAAAAAACTCAATGCTTCTCCACTTACTGTAATTGTTTCAATTGTTCCATCGTCTAAAGGTCCCTCAAGAGTAAAACCTGCAAAACATTTGTTATCTTCCCATTTTACAAATGTTTCTTTGATTAAATTTCCATTATTCGTATATATCTGAAAAGCTTTATGATTTATTAAATTCGCACCCATTACAGCACGTTGTGGAATAAGCTTTGTAATTTTACAAACTGACTCATAAATTTCTTCGGTTAATCTATGTTTATCTGTTCCATCAAATGCAACTAAAACTCCTGATGGAAGTTTTGAGATAACCTCATTTAGTTTTCTCTCTTGAGCAATTCTTTCCTCTTCTGCTTTCATTTTTGCAATTAGCTCATCACCGCCACCAAAAATATTATTTAAAATTGTAAAAAATAAAATTACTGCAACTGTTATTGTAATGAGACCAATAAATTGTTTTATTTGATCGGGGAGAACTTTAAATTTTTCAATCATAGTTTATTTTTGTAATTCTCCATTTTTCCAAACTCCCACTGTCTCTGTGCCATCAGGTAAAGTAAATTTACCTTCTCCGTTCATAAACCCATTTTCCCAATTACCTTCATATTTTGATCCATCAGGAAAAAATAAAGTTCCTTGGCCGCTCCAAACACTATTTTTAAATTCACCTTTATAGATATATCCATTTGGCCAAGTCTCTGTTCCTTGACCGTGTTTTTGTGTTGCTACCCATTCTCCTTCATAAGTAGTTTTATCTGTATATATCCATTTACCAAAACCATTCTCGCAATTACCTTCTTTACAACCTGTGCTTCTAGCGAATGCTGATGTTGAAATTAAAATTGTTAAAAATAAAACTAAGATTGAATTTTTCATTTAAATTTTACCCAAAACTAAATTAAAAAAAAATCTCCCCCAACATTGTTGGGAGAGATTTAAAGTTTTTTACAATTTACCTTTATTTAGTAAACGGTTTCCAAACGCTCTCATTATCAGCTAACCATTTTTTTGCTGCATCCTCGTGAGAAAGTTTGTCGATATCAACTAATGATGCCATTGCACCAATGTGACTTGTTGAGAAAGACATTTTCTTGAATGCTGCAGCTGCTGCTGGATGAGTTTTTGGGAAATCTGCGTTAACAGCTTTCTTCAAATAACCATCTGGAGAACCACATTTTCCATCACCACCATCTTCTGGTCTACAACCAGCTGTGTATGGAGGGAAGTCAATAAATGTAAAACCGGCACCATCAGTAAAGTTAGGTGTCCAGTTGAAAATTATAGTTCCTCTACCTTCTTTTTCTGCTGCTGCTAATTCTGCCCAAAGTGCATCTGCACCACCAGCAAATTTAACAGTCCATAAATCACCTAATCCTAGAGCCTCTACTCTTTGTGGGATTAAGTCACCATGCCAAGATTGAGGTCCTTCTAACATTCTTCCTTTTCCACCAGAGTCAGGTGTTACGAAGTTCTTAGCACAGTCAGGATTTTTTAAAGCAGTCCAATCTGGTAAACCAGGACATAGGCCTTTTTCTGCTACCCAGTTTGGATAACCCATATCTTCTAGTGTTCTTGCTTCATGATCACCCCAGTCAAGGATTCCACCTTTATCTAGAGCAGTTGTGAATGATTTACCAAATGCAGATTCCCATACTTCATGTGAAATTGTTACATCGCCAATTCTAATTGACTCGTAAACAGCTTGTGAGTCTGCTGGTACGTATTTTACGTTGTTACCCATAGACTCAAAAATACCACCGATTACATAAGCCATGACTACTTGTGAAGACCAGTTATGAGTTGGGATAACAATTGGTTTTTTACTGTCAGCTGCACTAGATACTCCAGTAAAACTCACTAAAGCTATCACTGCTGCTGATAGAGTTGATATTAACTTTTTCATTTTTTCCCTTTCCTTATTCCTAATTAGAATATCTAACTATAATTTTAATGCAGGCTCAACATTAATAATTTTTTTTATATATAAAAAATATATACAAGTTATTATTTCTGATAAAATATAAGTATTTTATGAAAACGACTTTAGATATAAATGAACCTGGACTAAATGTCCTACCACCTGGAGTTGAAAGACATATTGTAAATGGTGGGGGGCTTACAGCGTTTCAAATATTCCCCGATGATGAAATTGAGATAGTCAGCGAAGAAGGTAATCAGATTTGTGAAATAATTTGTTTTAATAAAGATGGAAAATCTGAAGTTGGAATTCTTAACTTAAAAGAAAATTCAGACAAGAATTTTATAAGAGATATTTTAAATCGTAAGGATGAAACTATTCTTGCAACAAACTATCAATTAAAAAAAAGAAATTTAAATATTGCTCAATCAAAGTCATCTATAGTTTTTGATAAAGACACTCCTCCAGGAGAAAAAATAAAATTAAAATCAAAAGATAAGTGTTACGCAATCTTTTCTGCACCAGGTGAGGATATGCTGATTACAAATCAAAATCCACCAAGTGATTTAACTATATTTATAAAAAGAGCAAAAATAATAAATGACAAAGAACTCAATATAATTCCAGATCCAATTTTTGAACCTTTGTATGAACAAAATATAGATAAAGAAACTTCAATTGCTTATGAAGTAAAAGAAGGAGACTATATTCAAGTTATAAGTCCAACTGGTAGACAATGTTCTGACTTTGTGGCTTTTGATACAAGAAAATTAAATAAAGGAATAGAAAAAGGTTTAGACTGGCAAACTACAAGAACTTTTATGGGAAATACTTTTCCAGGTCCTGGATTGTTTTCTAAATTCTATGACACAGATCACGAACCATTAGTAGAAGTTATAAGAGATACTGTTGGAAAACATGATACTTTCAATTTAGCTTGTACTTCAAAATATTATGAAGATGCAGGTTATTTTGGACACCCTAATTGTTCAGATAATTTAACAGAGTCTATGTCAAAGTATGGAGTTCAAAAACAAAAAGGTTGGCATGCAATAAATTTATTTTTTAATACATCAGCTGCTGGATTAAATTCTGTTATTTCAGATGAGTCTTATTCAAGGCCTGGCGATTATGTAATGTTTAGAGCTTTAAAAGATTTAACAATTGGTACTACTGCATGTCCAAGTGATATTGATGCATGTAATTCATGGAATCCTACAGATATTTTTGTTAGAACATACGATAAAAAAAAAGAATTTAGCAAATCTTTTGCGTTTAGAATGAAAACAGACTCAGAAAAAAAACTTACAAAAAATTCTGGCTTCTATGAAAGAACATCAAAACTAACAAGAAACTTTGTTGATGCTAGAGGTTTTTGGTTACCTAATGATTATACAAAACATGGTCTTGTTAACGAATATAATGCTTGTAGAGAAAAAGCTGTTTTAATTGATTTATCATCTTTAAGAAAATTTGAAATCATTGGTCCTGATGCTGAAGAATTATGTAACTACACATTAACAAGAAATATTAAAAAATTATCTGTTGGACAAATTGTATATTCTGCAATGTGTTATGAAAATGGAATGATGTTTGACGATGGAACATTATTAAGATTAAGTGAAACTGGTTTTAGATGGATATGTGGAGATGAATACGCTGGTGAATGGCTAAAAGAAGTTGCAAAGAAGAAAAACTTTAAAGTTATAATTAAAAATTCTACAGATCAGATTAGCAACGTATCAGTTCAAGGACCTAAAAGTAGAGAAATTTTAAAAAAAATAATTTTTACACCACCTACTCAACCCTCTATTGATGAGCTAGGTTGGTTTAGGTTTACAATTTGTAGAGTCGAAGAATTACAAGGTATTCCATTAATAGTTTCAAGAACTGGTTATACAGGTGAGCTTGGTTATGAAGTTTGGTGTCATCCAAAGCATGCTCCTGAAGTTTGGGATAAATTGATGGAAGCAGGGAAAGAGCATGGAATTATTCCAGCAGGATTTGCGGCATTAGATAAACTAAGAATAGAAGCGGGATTAATTTTATTTGGAGCAGAGTTTGATGGTCAACAAGATCCTTTTGAAGCAGGTATAGGTTTTGCAGTTCCGCTAAAATCAAAAGAAGATGATTTTATTGGTAAAGAAGAATTAAAGAAAAGAAAAGAAAATCCTCAAAAAAAACTAGTTGGTTTGGAATTAATTGGAAAAGAACCTGCGGGTCATGGTGACTGTGTTCACATTGGTAGATCTCAAGTTGGAATTGTTACTAGTGGATGTCTATCAACAATTTTAAATAAGAATATAGCTTTATGTAGAATTGATGCACAGTATTCAGAAATAGGAACTGAGGTAGAAATAGGAAAGATTGATGGTCATCAAAAAAGAATTTCAGCTAAAGTTGTCAGATTTCCATTCTACGATCCTGACAAAACTAGAGTAAGAGGGTAAAATAAATGCCAAAGACATCAAAAGATCTTCTTGAGTTTTGGGAAGAACAAATGAAACTCTCACATACATCCAGTAATTATTTTTTCAGAAAGTCACCTTCTCACTATCATATGATGTTGATTGTCATGAATTCTTTCAAAAGAAGTGAGAATCTCTCAGTAGAGGAATTGAAAACAAGACTGTTTAAAACTTCCAGACCAAAATCTGCATTGATGATTAAAGAAGCATGTGAAAAAAATTTTTTTAGTTTAGAAAAAAAAGGTAAAGATCATAGAAAGAAATACGTGGTCCCAACTAAGGAATTTATCCAAGAATTTGGCGATTATTTAAGAACTCTAAAAAGTTTAAGCTTTTAAAAAATAAGCAAACAATCAAAAGTTGAAGGTCTAAAACTTCTAAAAATTATATATAAAAAATAATATATTCTTTTGTTTTACAAAAAAATATGGTTCCTATTATGTCTATACCTTCAAAAGCAAAAGTTGTTATCATTGGTGGTGGTATTCATGGTTTGAGTACTGCTTGGAAATTATCAGAAACTTATAAAAACCCTGGCGATATAGTTGTTCTAGAAAAAAAAGATACAGCTGCAGGTGCTAGTGGAATTGCATGTGGAGTTGTTAGAAATAACTATTTCCAACCTGCAATGAGAGAACTAATGGCTCACTCAGTAGAAGTTTGGGAGAGTGATCCTAAAGCATTTAAATACAATGCTGTAGGTTATTTACAAATATCACCAGAAGTAATGCATGCTGATGTTGCAACAATCTATGAGCAACAAAAAGCTATTGGTTATGAGTCTGAATTCATCGAAGGTGAAAAAGACTGTATGAAATACATGAAAGGCATGTTTGATGACTGGCAAGCACAAGGAATTACTTCTGTGCTTCATGAAAAAAAAGGTGGATATGCATTTAATAAAGATTCAATCAAAGCATTAGAAAACAAATCAACTTCTAACGGTGTTCAAGTTATTAAAGGCGTTACAGTAAATGGTTTCAAAAGAGGCAGTAACAGCAAAGCGGTTACAGGAGTAGAAACTGACAAAGGTGTTATTGACTGTGAACAAGTAGTAATTGGAGCTGGTCCTTGGGCAAGAGATTTTTGGAATATGCTAGAACTTCCAAAAACTGCAAACATTAAAGGTAAAGATGGTAAAATGCACACAACTGATATGTGGACATACTGGATGTTGCAAGAAGGTGTTATAGGTGTTGAGCCAGATTTTTTAAAAATGAACAATGGTGAGCAGCCACCAGTAATACACGTTGACAGTACTGCACCTTTATATTCAGACAAAACAAAAAAATTAATAACAGATAAAATTTGGGGAATTTATTACAAACCAGATATTGAAGGTCTTGGAGTGCAGGGTGGAACTTCTCCTTACATAGTTGATAAACATTTTGATAAAGTAAATGTAGACCCTTACGGTATTGAGTCTCCAGAATATCAAACTACTGAAGCATTTAATGACATGTGGTGCTCCGCGTTAGCACATTGTCAAAAAAGATTTGAAGGTAAATCTGATCTTTATAGAAAAGGACCTTCAGGAGGTCTTGGATGTATGACACCTGACTCTTTTCCAATATTTGATAGATTTTTAGAAAACGTGTACTTAATTGCTGATGCTAATCATGGATACAAAATGATAGGTGTTGGTGAGCTAGTTGCAAAAGAAATTTTAGGACAAGAAAGTGAATTGTTAAAACCGTTTAGATTCAACCGGTACGAGAAAGGTGAACTTCACCCTACTTCTAACAGTCCGTTCCCTTGGAGTTAATTTACCAAGTAGACAGACTTTTTAGTTTCAGTTAGCTTTTTGTTCTGAAAATTAAAAAGGGGAAAAAAAGGGGAAAAAATGACTGATCTAGAAAAACATGTAAATCAACCAGGTAGAGATAAACTTGTAAAAAAAGTTAGAGAAAAAATTGATGAACTTGGAATAACTTATATTTATTTTCAATTCATTTCAGTAACAGGAAGAATTGTTGGAAAAGGAATTCCTGCAGATCATTGGGAAAGAACAGCTGAAAAAGGTTTTCAGCTTGTTTATGGTGCAACAGCAAATTTATTTTTAGATCGTCACAACAACTATATTGGATATGGTCCAGAAGCTAAAGAGTTAGTTGGAATACCTGATCCAGAAACTTTTGTTCAATTACCTTGGGATAAAAAAGTTGCAAGAGTTTATTGTACATGTTTTAGAAATAGAGAAGAAAGAGAAAATCCTGGTGGACATTTAACATCTGACTGCAGAGGAAACTTAAGAATTATAGCTGAAGAATTTAAAAAGAAGCATGGCTATCAAATGAGAGTTGGAACAGAGCCAGAGATGATGTGGTTAACTAAAAATGAAGATGGTACACCTACTGGAAAAGGTTTCTCAAAACCTTTCTGTTATCACATAGATCAATTTGAGTCTTTAAGACCAGTGTTCATGAAGGTTATAGAATATGCAAATGCAATGGGTTTAGATATGATTCAAGGTGACCATGAAGATGCGCCAGGACAGTTAGAACTTAATTGGATGTATGATGATGTGCTTAGAAATGCTGACAGACTCTCAACTTACAGACAGATCTGTGCGCAAGTAGCTAGAGAACATGGTTTGATTGCTTGCTTTATGACTAAACCATTTATGGGTGTATCAGCAAGTGGTTGTCATACAAACATGTCTTTATGGAAAGGTGGAAAAGATAAAGTAAATAAACTTGGTCATAAGAGTTTACCAGGAGTTGATGAAGTATTTACTTATGTTGAAGGTGGAGAAAATACTTTCATGCCTGATACAAAAGATATGCAACTTCCAGGAAAAGTTGGATTGCAATCAATTGGAGGGGTAATGAAACACTTACCAGCACTTACTGCTATCGGTTCATCAACTGTTAATTCTTATAGAAGATTATGGGACCAAGGTTTTTGGGCACCTGTATATGCAGATTGGGGTTATCAAAATAGAACTTGTGGACTAAGGGTTTCTGCTCCAGGAAGATTTGAATACAGATCTGTAGACTCAATGCACAATCCATATTTAATGGGTGCTGCATTATTAAAAGCTTTCGATGATGGAATTTCAAATAACATCGATCCAGGTAAGCCAGAGTCTAGAAATATCTATGAAGCTCAAAAAGCTGGTAAAGATGTAAAAAAACTTCCTTTAAGTCTTGGAGAAGCTTTAGATAGATTAGCAGAAGACAAAATTATTCAATCAGCAATGCCAGATGAAATGTACAAGATTTTTCATTGGTATAAAAACGATGAGTGGGAAAGATTCCTTGGAGCAACAACTCAATGGGATCTAGATACTTATTTAGATTGTCTACCATAATAGAAGCAAAGGAAAATAAATTAACAATTTAACATAAAGGAATAAATATGTGTGGAATAGCAGGTCTTATACATAGAGGTAAATCTTCTAATGTTGGAAGTGAACTTCAAGGTATGCTTCAAGCATTAAAACATAGAGGTGAAGACTCAACAGGTTACGCTTTATATGGAGATACTGATGGTAAAAATTTCATCATGAGATTTAAAGTTGGTGAAAACGTTGGTGAAGGAAGTTCATCTGTAATGGAAGATGTATCAGTTTATGATGAAAGAATTAAAATCGTAAATGCAAAGCTAAAGGAATTGGGTGCAAGTATAGTAAAAGAAGAAAGAATACTACCCTACTCTTTAAGATATGAAATTACTTATAATGCAAAAGATTTAAGAGATTTGTCTCAAAAAATCGAGAGCGTTCCTGGAGTTGAGATATTATCTTTAGGAAAATCTTTAGAAGTAATTAAAGATCTTGGTAATGCAAAAGAAGTTTGTGATAGATATAGTCTTGGCAACTTAGTTGGAACACATGCTATAGGACATGCTAGAATGGCAACTGAGTCTGGTGTTGATATTAAGTCTGCTCACCCATTCTGGGGATACCCATTTAGTGATGTGTCTGTAGTTCACAACGGGCAATTAACAAACTATTGGAACAACAGAAGGGTTCTTGAAAACAAAGGCATGAGATTTATGTCTGAATGTGATTCAGAACTTATTGCGGTTTTTCTTGCTGACAAAATGAGAAGTGGAGCGTCTTTAGAGGAAGGTATGAAAGACTCTTTAACTGAACTTGATGGTGTTTTCACATATTTTGTAGCAACTAAAGACTCTTTAGGTATGGCAAAAGATACAATGGCAGCTAAACCATTAGTTTTATATGAATCAGATGACTTAGTGGCAATGGGATCAGAAGAGATTGCAATTAGATCAGTTCTTCCTCAAGAAATTGATACTTATGATCCATTCAACGGAGAGGTTAAAGTATGGCAAATTTAAAGACTGAAAAATCAAAAGCACGTTCTATGGGAATGCACACTGAAGTGCTAACTGGTAGAACGCAACAAAAATTCTTTAACCCAGATGAAGCTGAAAACTTCTTTTATTTTGGAACATATGATGTTGACTTTAATAAAAGAACAGAGCTTGACGTTAAGGATATGACTGCAACTGAAGCTAATAAGGAAATTGACAACCTTATGAGCAAAGGTTATGGAACAATAGTAATTAAAAATCCTCAAGGAAAACATAGTTTAGGCGTAGGTATATTAAATAAACTAAACTTAATATTTGAAGGAAGCTTAGGTTACTTTGGTGTTGGATCATGTGATGGGCCTGTTGTTAGAGTTAATGGACGTGTTGGATGGTCTTGTGCAGAAAATTTGATGGCTGGTAAAGTAGTTATTGAAAAAAATGCTGGCTCTTCATTCGGTGCTGCTATTAGAGGTGGCGATTTAATTTGTAAAGGTAGTGTTGGTTCTAGAACTGGTATCGATATGAAAGGCGGAACTATCATCATTGGTGGTGACGCTGGTGCTTTTACAGGTTTCATGATGCAAAGAGGAAGAATAATTATCCTAGGAGATGTTGGAATTAACTTAGGTGACTCTATGTATGATGGGATTATTTATATTGGTGGAAAAATTGAGTCTTTTGGAAGTGATGCTGTAACAGCTGAACTGACATCAGATGATGTTTCTTGGCTAAAAAGAAAATTAAAAGTTGCAGAGATTGGTGAAAACTTTGACGTTAGCAAGATGACTAAAGTTGTAGCTGGTAAGAAACTTTGGAACTACGATAATTTAGAACCTACAGAGAAAAAAGGAGCAATTTAATGGCAAAAAAGAAAACAAAAGCTAAAAAGAAAAAAACAAATGGGCAAGCTGGAGTTGGTGGAAAAGCTGATGTTCATTTAAATAAAAGTGGAGGAAGAAATAAGAGCTTACTTGGCTTAAATGCAATTTTTACTCCAGATGTAATTGACGATATTCACATCAAAGCTGAATTGGGAAGATACAGAATGCGAGGAATGGCATTGATGAAAAAGATTCCTGATTTTGATGATTTAACATTCTTACCTGGAACACTTACAAGATTTGTAATTGAAGGTTACAGAGAAAAATGTGAAACAAAAACTGTAATTGGTCCAAGATGTGAAAATCCTGTTGAACTTGATATTCCTGTTTATATTACTGGAATGAGTTTTGGTGCTTTATCTTATGAGGCTAAAACAGCTTTAGCAAGAGGTGCTACAATGGCTGGAAGTGCTACGTGTTCAGGAGAAGGTGGAATGATACCTGATGAAAGAAGATATTCTGAGAAATGGTACTACCAATGTATCCAATCAAGATACGGTTTTAACCCACATCATGCACAATTAGCTGATGGTATTGAGGTATTCATTGGTCAAGGTCAAAAAGTTGGTATGGGTGGTCACCTAATGGGTCAAAAAGTTACTGATCAAGTAGCTGAAATGAGATCTTTACCTGCTGGTATAGATCAAAGATCTCCAGCAAGACACCCTGACTGGTTAGGTCCAGATGACTTAGCTCTAAAAGTTCAAGAGTTAAGAGAGTTGACTAAAAATAAAGTGCCGATCCAATTAAAACTTGGTGCAGCAAAAGTATATGACGATGTTCGTATGGCAGCTAAATGTGATCCTGACTCTATCTATATCGATGGTATGGAAGGTTCAACTGGTGCTGGCCCACACATCGCTGCAGCTAATACTGGTATTCCAGGAATAGCAGCAATCAGAGAAGCAAGAAGAGCAATCGATGATGTTGGTAAAAATGGAAAAGTATCTTTAATTTATGCGGGTGGTGTAAGAGATGGTGCCGATCTTGCTAAGTGTTTAGCCTTAGGGGCGGATGCAGTTGCAATTGGTACTGGAGCTATGATAGCACTTAACTGTAACAAAGAAATTCCTGAATCTAATTTTGAAAAAGAAATGGGAGTTAAAGCGGGTGAATGTTATCATTGCCATACAGGAAGATGTCCTGTTGGTGTAGCTACTCAAGACCCTAAGCTTAGATCAAGACTAAATCCTGATGACGCTGCTTTAAGAGTATATAATTATTTACACACAATGACTTTAGAGGCTCAATTATTAGCTAGAGCATGTGGTAAAACTAATATTCACTCTTTAGAGCCTGAAGATTTGGCAGCATTAACTACAGAAGCTTCTGCGCTGGCAAAAGTTCCACTAGCTGGAACTAACTATACTGTTGGTGTTGATAACTTCCATAAAATATAAGGATTAACTATGCCAAAGAAAAAAGTTAAGAAAGCTAAATCAAAAAAAGTTAGTAAAGCTGTTCTTGGAAAATCTAAAGAAACAGCTAGAGAGAAAATGATAGGTCAGCATATCGGTTACAGATATGATGTTAATCTTTTACCTGATTATAAAAAACTTACTCCATTTCTTAAGAAATATGTTGAGGCAATGGGTTGGGATGACTTAAATTGGTTAGAAGATGTTCACATGGGTTATGAAGAAGGAAGACCAGCTGTTTTTTGTAGAAATGCAAACGGTTGGGTAACAATCCCAAAATCTATTAAACTTCCTAACAATCAACAAGACAGAGACATGATAGCAAGAGAGCTGTTAGTTAAATTTCAAATGTCAAAAAAACATCCTCTTGTTGATTTGAAAAAAGCTTATCTAAAATTTTAAATTCACTTATTAGTTGATTATTTATAAAGACCAGCGGCATAATAGCTGGTCTTTATTAGATTGTACCCTCCACCTTAATTTTATAAGCTTTTAGAAATTAACAAGGGAGAGAAAATGGTTGATCAATTAGACGCCCTTACAACTATATTTACAGAATTTTACTACTGGATAACTGTAGTACTGATGTTCTTAATTCACGTCGGTTTCTGTATGTATGAAGTTGGGGCTTCACGATATAAACACCATCAACATACCTTAATGAAAAATACAATGCTGATACCTTTAGTAACAGTAACTTGGTTTTTCTTTGGTTGGTGGATCTATTGGGCATTTCCAACAGGACCAGGAATTGCACCATCAATTATGAATGAAAGTACTGCATTAATTACTGATGATAGTGCTTTTAGTGCATCTTGGTATGTACCTACAAGTGATTTGATGGCTGTTAACTTAGGAGATCACATAAGTGGTGTATTCTGGGCAGCTTTCTTATTATTCTCATGGACTGCAGCATCAATTGTATCTGGTGCAGTGATTGAAAGAATTACTACTTTTGCTTTTGGAATTTTAGCAATAGCAATTGGTTCGGTATTCTGGACAATCGATGCAGCTTGGGGATGGCACTTTGATGGGTGGATGCTTAAGATTTTAGGATATCATGATGCTTATGCTTCAGGTGTAATTCACGCAATTGCAGGTGGATTTGCTTTAGGTGTATTAATGGTATTAGGACCTAGAATTGGTAAATTTTCATCTAGCGGTGAACCTAGAAACATTGGACCAAGAAATCCATGGTTAGTAACTGTTGGATTATTTCTAATCTATACTGGTTTCTGGGGATTCTATGCAGCGTGTAATATACCTATATTTAACCTTGGACCAGAGTATGGCATGGAAGGTGTAACATTCTGGACTGCAACAAATATTTATGTAACACCTACTACACTAAGTGGTATTACTTTTAACTTCTTGATGTCGCTATCAGGTGGTTTATTAGCTGGATATTGGATTGCAAAAGGTGATCCTTTCTGGACTTACTCAAGTGGACTTGCAGGTATAATATGTGCATCAGCAGGAAATGACTTATATCATCCAATACAAGCAATGATTATTGGTATGATTGGTGTTGTTATTGCTTATAAACTTCATTATTGGGTTGAACGTAAATTCAAAATCGATGATGCAGTTGGAGCTGTAGCTGTGCATGGTTATGCTGGATTTGTTGGGCTAGTAATATGTGGTTTTGTTTTAAATGGTTATCCTTCGTCTGGATACAGCGTTGGAGCTATGTGGGATGGAACAACATACGCTACAATTAATCCACTAGGTCAATTCTTAGGAGCAATAATTATGTTTGTTGTTCTTGGATTAATACCAGGTTACGTCATTGCTAAAGTACTAAACGGTATGGGCAAATTAAGAATCCCTCGTGAGGTTGAATTAGCAGGACTAGACTATGAAATAATGGAAGCTGACAGAGATGCAGAAAAAGCAGTTTCCTCAGCAACTAGGTAAAGGAGAAATATGGCTACAGTAACAAACTGGATAGATCATTTAAGTGCAGATGAAGTTGCGGGTGCAGTATATCCTGGAGCTGGTTCTAGCGAAACTTTACTGGTTATTCTTGGTATAGTTTTGTGGATTGGCTGGCATGTTTTGACTGCTAAATCAGAGAGCGAGAAGCTCGAAAAGTTAGCAAGAAAAAGACGTGGTGCTAATGACTATAAAAACAATATTGCCAATTGGTAATTAAATAATTAAATTAAGGGCGCAGTTATTTTAACTGTGCCCTTTTTTTATTAATTATGAGTGAAGAAGAAAAAAATTTACCTCCAACAAAAATGAGAGGGGTTGCATTTCCAAAAGCAAAATATGGAGCAATTGCAGCTGTTATCATTATTGTATTGGTAAACATAATCTATTATAAGGACTATCTTTTATCTTTAATAAGATAACTTTATGTGTGGAATTGTTGGAATATATCTTAAAACAAAAAAATATGAAAAACAGCTTGGTAAATTTTTATCAGGTATGTTAGATGGTATGGCCACAAGAGGCCCAGATAGTGCTGGGTTTGCAATTTATTCAAAAGAAAAAAAAGGTTTTTACAAATACTCAATTTGTCTAAATAATTTGTCTCTAGATCAATTTAAAAAAAGAATTTCTAAACTAGTAAAAAAACCAAAAATCAATATTTTTTCAGATCATATAGTTCTAGAAACAAAGGAAAAACCAAAAAAAATACTAGCTTATTTAAATGATAACCTAAAAGAAGTTTCAATAGTAGGTTATGGCAAAAGTATAAATATTTTTAAACAAACGGGTAATCCAAAAGATGTTGTTAAAAAATTTAAACTATCATCTTTTTCTGGTACGCACGGGATAGGACATACAAGAATGGCGACAGAAAGTGCGATAACAACCCAAGGATCTCACCCCTACTCTACAGCAGAAGATGAGTGCTTAGTTCACAACGGTTCTTTGTCAAATCATAACAATGTAAGAAGAGTTTTAATTAAAGATGGTCAATCATTTAATTCTGAAAATGATACTGAAGTAGCTGCTGGTTATATTTCAAATCAAATTTCAAAAGGTAAAGATTTAGAAAAGACCTTAAAGAAAAGTTTAAAAGATTTAGATGGTTTTTATACTTTTATAGCTGGAACTAAAAATGGATTTGCATTGTTAAGAGATGAGATTGCTTGTAAGCCAGCAGTAGTAGCAGAAACAAAAGATTATGTTGCAGTTGCATCTGAATTTCAAGCTATGGCTCATCTTCCTAACGTCAATGATGCAAAAATATTCGAACCTAAGCCTGGTATTGTTTATCATTGGTAATTTATGAATTTAGATTTAAAAAAGAAAAAACTGAGAGAAGTAAATTCATTCCTCCAGAATATAGATAGAAAAGAAAATCAAAGAAAATTTGAAATCTTAAATCCACAAGGACAACATGCAATTTGTGCTGGCTTAAAAGACGAAATTGAAGTGAATATTAAAGGGCATACAGGTTACTACTGTGCTGGCATGAACCAAAATGCTCATATTAAAATTGATGGTAATGTCGGCACTGGTGTTGCAGAAAATATGATGTCAGGAAAAGTGACTGTAAATGGAAATGCATCACAAGCAGCTGGAGCAACTGGGCACGGAGGAACTTTAATTATTGAGGGTGATGCAAGTTCTAGATGTGGGATATCAATGAAAGGAATTGATATTATTGTTAAAGGTTCAGTTGGACACATGTCAGCTTTTATGGCTCAAAAAGGAAATTTAATTGTTTTTGGTGACGCTGATGCTGATCTAGGAGACTCTATTTATGAAGCTAAAATATTTGTTAAAGGAAAAGTTAAAAGTTTAGGTGCAGATTGTATTGAAAAAAAAATGGATGAAGAAAATATAAAGATTTTAACTGAAATATTTAAGGAAAATAATATCAAAGAAGATCCAAAAAATTTTAAAAGATACGGATCTGCTAGAAATTTATATAACTTTAAAATAGATAACGTAGGATCATATTAATGAAAAAAAATTTAAAAGAATTCAAAACATTTCCAACATCAACAATTCAAGAAATTCAAAGAGCAGCAAATGAAGGAATTTACCAAATTAGAGGATTGGGAGCTAAAAGAAAAGTTCCTGATTTTGATGATCTAGTTTTTTTAGGTGCTTCTATGTCAAGATATCCATTAGAAGGCTATAGAGAAACATGTAATACTTCTGTGATTTTGGGTGATAGGTTTGCAAAAAAGCCTCTTCATCTTGATATTCCAATTACGATAGCTGGTATGAGTTTTGGTGCATTAGGAGCAAATGCTAAAGACGCATTAGGCAAAGGTGCTTCTGCGATGGGTACATCTACGACTACAGGAGATGGTGGTATGACTAAAGAAGAAAGAGGTTCTTCTAAATATTTAGTTTATCAATTACTTCCATCAAGATATGGGATGAACCCAGATGATTTAAGAAAAGCAGATGCCATAGAAGTGGTTGTAGGTCAAGGCGCTAAACCAGGTGGTGGTGGTATGCTTTTAGGACAAAAAATTAATGAACGTGTTGCAGGAATGCGAACTCTTCCTCAAGGAATTGATCAAAGGAGTGCTTGTAGACATCCAGATTGGACTGGACCTGACGATTTAGAAATCAAAATACAAGAATTAAGAGAAATAACAAACTGGGAAAAACCTATATATATAAAAGTAGGTGCTGCAAGATCATATTATGATACTACGCTTGCAGTAAAAGCTGGTGCGGATGTTGTTGTTTTAGACGGTATGCAAGGTGGTACAGCTGCTACACAGGACGTATTTATTGAACACGTTGGTATTCCTACATTAGGAGCATTAAGAGAAGCCGTAGATGCATTAAAAGAATTAAACATGCATAGAAAAGTGCAACTGGTAGTTTCTGGAGGTATTAGAACAGGAGCAGATGTTGCTAAAGCATTGGCTATGGGTGCAGATGCAGTATCTATTGGTTCAGCTGCAATGATGGCTCTTAATTGTAATGCAGATTTATACAGAGAAGATTATGAAAAACTAGGAACGGAACCAGGCTTTTGTCATCACTGTCACACAGGAAGATGTCCTGTAGGAGTAGCAACACAAGATCCTAAATTAGAAGAAAGATTAGATCCAGTTGAAGGAGGCAGAAGATTAAGAAACTATCTAAGCACTTTAACATTAGAATTACAAACTCTCGCAAGAGCCAATGGTAAGTCTGATGTAAGAAATTTAGAACCAGAAGATTTAGTAGCTCTTACAGTTGAAGCAGCTGCAATGGCAAGAGTGCCTTTGGCTGGTACAGATTGGATACCTGGATTAAAAGAAAAAGGTTGATTCATTTATTTTAAATTTATAACCTTTTGATTATGCCAAAAAATTTATCAAAAATTGCCAAACAACAAAAAATAAAATATTTCTTAATTAGTTTTGTAGACTTCTTTGGAGTTCTACGTTCAAAATTAGTACCTGCTCGTGCAATAGATGAAATGCAAGAGAATGGCGCTGGTTTCGCTGGATTTGCAACTTGGTTAGATATGACACCGGCAGATAGCGATATGTTTGCAATTCCAGATCCTGACAGTCTAATTCAATTACCATGGAATAAAGAAATTGGATGGTTGGCCTCTGATTTATATATGGACGGAAAGCCAGTAAAGGCATCTCCACGAGTGATTTTAAAAGAGCAAATAAAAAAACTTTCTAAGAAAAAACTTAATATGAAGTCTGGTGTTGAGTGTGAATATTTTTTAATTAGTGAAGATGGTTCATCAATTGCAGATGCAAGAGATATACAGCCCAAGCCTTGTTATGATCAATCAGCTTTAATGAGAAGATACGAATTAATAAAAGAAATTTGCGACAGTATGATTGAGCTAGGATGGAATCCGTACCAAAATGATCATGAAGACGCAAATGGTCAATTTGAAATGAATTGGGACTATTCTGATTGTTTGGTAACAGCTGATCGTCATGTCTTTTTTAAATTCATGGTTAAAAGTTTAGCAGAGAAACATGGTCTTAGAGCAACATTTATGCCAAAACCTTTTTCAAACCTTACTGGTAACGGATGTCATGCGCACGTTTCATGTTGGGACGGTAAGAAAAATATGTTTTTAGATAAATCTGACGATTTAGGATTGAGTAAAACTGCTTATAACTTTTTAGGCGGATTAATTAGAAATGCTGACTCATTATCTGCATTCTTTAATCCAACAATTAATAGTTATAGAAGAATAAATGCACCACCAACAAAATCAGGGGCTACTTGGTCTCCGAGTAGTATTTCATATACTGGTAATAACAGAACTCACATGGTGAGAATACCTGATCAAGGAAGATTTGAGCTTAGATTGATGGATGGATCAGCAAACCCCTACTTATTACAAGCAGGTGTAATTGCTGCTGGCTTAGATGGTCTCAATAACAAAATTGATCCAGGTGAACCATTACATTGCAACATGTACGAAGATCATGCAAAATATCCTGATCTACCAAAATTACCAAATGATCTTAACGAGTCTCTTGATAGATTAAAAAATAATAAAATGATCAATGAAGCTTTCGGTGAAGATGTGATTAATAGTTATTTAAAACTTAGATCGGCAGAATTGAAGGAATTTAGCAATAATGAGAATTTTGATAAAACAAAACCTGTTACAGAATGGGAAAAAAGAAATACTCTCGATTGTTAATAAATGAACTCGGTACTAGAGAGTAATATTTTTTCAATTTCTAATTTTGTAAGAAATAATAGCTACAATTTCAAAAAAGATCGGATTTTAGAAACTCTTCCTGACGAATATATAGAAGAAGCAGTAAAAACGATATGTTCATGGGAAACCTACAAGCCAACACCACTGGTAGAATTAGATAAGTTAAGCAAACATTTAAATATAGATAAGATTTATTATAAAGATGAGGGTTTTAGATTTCATTTAAAATCCTTTAAAGCATTAGGTGGTGCTTTTGCAGTTGATAAAATAGTTAAGGAAACCAAGACAAACACAGTTGCTACAGCAACTGCTGGGAACCACGGAAGATCTGTTGCATGGGGTGCTCAAAGATTAGGAATAAATTGCAAAATTTTTATCAGCGAATTTGTAAGTGAAGAAAGAGCATCAGCAATGAGGTCATTAGGTGCTGAAGTAATTAGAGTTAAAGGTAATTATGATGCTTCTTTAAAAGAATGTTTAAAAAAATCTCAAGAGAATAATTGGGAGATTGTTCAAGATGTTTCTTGGGAGAATTATATGGATGTTCCAAAATATATTATGGCTGGTTATTCAGTAATGATAAAAGAAATTATAGATGAACTTAATGATCAAAAAATTACCCATGTATTTTTACAAGCTGGTGTGGGTGGTATGGCTGCTGCTGTGATAGCAGGATATGCTAAATTTTCAAAAAACATCCCGAGTTTTATTATTGTTGAACCCAAAGATGCTGAATGTGTTCTTGAAAGTATTAAAAGTTCAAAACCAACTTCTATAGATATAATGAAAGAGTCTATTATGGGAGGCATGTCCTGCGGAGATGTTTCAACAGTTGCCTGGGAGATTTTAAAAAATTCTGCAAATTATTGTTTATCAATTTCAGACAAAGGAATCTCTTCTACAGTAGCGCTATTAGCTAATAAAGATCTTTCAAAAAATAAAATAATTGCGGGTGAATGTGGTGTGCCCGGAATAATTTCCTTAATCAGTCTTATGAAAGATCAAGAAAAAGCAAAAGAAGTTGGAATAAATGAAAATTCAAAAGTTCTTCTCATTGGCTGTGAGGGTTTAACAGACCAGAAAATGTATGATCAACTTTTAAGTAGTGGGTTAGAAAAAATTAAGAATGTCTAGTAAAGCAATTGTTTGGATTAGAGAAGATTTCAGGATTAATTTAAATCCTGCCCTATCTAATGCTTGTCAGAATCATAGCGAAGTAACGGCTTTATATATCTTTAATCCAAAAAATTTTATAAATAAACGTGAAGCTCAATTATGGTGGGTTTCAAAATCTTTAGAAAGTTTTTCGAAAGAATTATCTGATTTTAATATTAATTTAGAAATTCAAAAAGGAGATGAGATTGAAATTTTATCTAAAATTAAGAAAAAAGATAATATAACTCTTTATTGGAATAAAATTTATGAGCCAGGAATTATTAATCTTGGAAAAAAAATCAGAGATCATGTCTTATTAAAAAATGAGATAAATTTTAAATATTTCAAAGGTAATATTTTAAATGAATTTCAAGATGTTACTAAAAAAGACCAAACACCATTCAAAGTTTTTACTCCTTTCTGGAGAGTGGCAGAAGAGATCTTTCTAAATTCAGTGCCATCAAAAATTTCAAAAACACAAAAAGTAAAAAAAAAATTTAATTACTTTAAAAATAATATTGATCCAAAAGATTTATTACCTAAGAAAAATTGGTACAAAAAATTTGAAAAATATTGGAATGTATCTGAAAAAGAATCACAAAAATTATTAGATGATTTGATTAAAAATAAAATAAATAATTATGGAACAGCTAGAGATATACCAGGTGTAAATGGTACATCAAAACTTTCTCCATATATAAAACATGGACAAATTCATGTAGAGAATATCTACAATAAATGTTCAGAAATAAAACCTAAGAATATAAATATAAAGAAATATACAAATGAACTTGGTTGGCGTGAGTTTTCTCATAGCTTAATAAATTATTTTCCTGAAATGCTTAAAGGAAATCTAAGAAAAGAATTCGACAGATTCCCATGGGTAAAAAATGAAAAATTTTTGAATTCTTGGAAAAAAGGTATGACTGGATACCCAATTGTTGATGCTGGTATGAGAGAATTATATGAAACTGGTTGGATGCATAATAGAGTAAGAATGATCGTCGGATCATTTCTCGTAAAACATTTAAGAATAAATTGGCAAGAAGGAGAAAAACACTTCAGAAATTGTCTTTTAGATTTTAATGAAGCAAATAACGTGGCTCAATGGCAATGGGTTGCAGGCTGTGGCGCAGACGCTGCACCTTATTTTAGAATATTTAACCCAATTTTACAGGGTGAAAAATTCGATAAATCAGGAGTTTACGTAAAAAAATGGGTACCCGAACTAGACAAAGTTCCTGAAAAATTTATTCATAAACCATGGGAAATGGATATGAAGTATCAAGAAGCTATAGGAACAGTTATTGGAAAAGAATATCCTAAACCTGTTGTAATTCATGAAGAAGCAAGAGCTTCTGCTTTAAAAGCATTTCAAACGTTAAAAAAAAATTAATCACCTAAAAAATGATGAACTATTTTTCTTTGTTGAGGATCAATACGATGTTCAAAAAGATAAATGCCCTGCCAAGTTCCCAACAGTAATTTGCTGTTTTTGATACTCAGTGATATTTGATTATTTGTAATTGATGATTTGATATGTGCAGGCATATCGTCTTTTCCTTCTGTTGTATGAATATAATCTTCTTCATTCATAGGAACTAATTTATCAAAATAATTTTTTAAATCAGTTTTTACATCAGGATCTGCGTTTTCTTGAATAATAAGCGATGCACTTGTATGCATAATACTTAAATTAATTATGCCATTATTAAATTTATTTTTATTAATCCAATCTAAAGTTTGATCTGTAAATTCATAAAGATTTTGTCCAGATGTATTAATTTTCAACTCAAAAAAATTCTGTTTCATATTTAAAATATAATTGATGTTAATTCATTAAGTCTACTCAATGTTCGCTTAAACGGCTCTTTTAAACTTGTTGATGAATTTATTTCATTTAAACTTTTGTCTGATGTAATTAATAAAGGAATTCTTTTTTCATATAAAATATCAATTAAAGTAATAAATCGATGTTGTTGATTTGAATTATTTTCTGAAAAATCAGGTAAATTTTCAATAAAAATAAATGAACAATTATTAGCAACCTCAATAAAATCCTCTGCGCCTATATTTTGATCACATAATTCTGTAAAATCAAATCTAGCTAAACCTTCAAAAAAATTTTTAATTTCAAAGTTACGTCCTTTAATATTAAGAATTTTATTTTCAGATTTTTTATTTTTTGAAATTTCTCTAAAAAATTTATTAGCTATGAATTTGTTAGTTGAATTAATTGGAAAAACAAATCTTTCTGTTTTTCCTTTTTTTAACCTGTAATCATGATTGATAGACAAATTAATTTCTATACAAAATTTTTTAATTATTTCAAGAAATGGAATGAATTGGTCTCGCTGTAGTCCCTCTTGATATAAATCATTTATTTTTATATTTGATGAAAATAAAACGAAAATTTGTTGTTTAAAAATTTCTTTAAACAATCTTCCTAAAATCATTGCATCTACAATATTTGTAACTTGAAATTCATCAAAATAGATTAATTTTGTTTTTTCTTTTAATTCTTTTACAAAAACTTCAATTATATTTTGTTGATTTGGATTATTAAATTTAAAGTCATGAAATTTGATCATAAATTCGTTAAAATGTAATCTTTGTTTTTTTAATGATAATTGATCAAAAAAAAAATTTAGTAACATAGTTTTTCCCATACCCACATCTCCATGTAAATATATGCCTAAATTTTTTTTATTTTTTTTAAAAAAGAAGTTAAAAAAAGATTGATCTAAATTATCCTTATAGAATTCATGAAATGTTGAAATTACATCTATTTGATCCTGATTAACTTCAAAATTATTTTTTTGACAATAATCAATAAAAAGACTTTTAAAATTAGTCATTTTCAAAATTAAAATTATACTTTGCTCTTGGACCTTTTCTTAATCCAAACGGTCCTGGTATGAAAATTGTTAATGGTTTAGTTCCTTCTTTTAAATCAACTCTATGATAAGCATTTGCTGAACGAAAACCTATATAACCTGGTTTTCGCCAAAACTTACCTTCTTTCGTTGTTTCCCAATATCCACCCCTTAAAATTATAGTAATATATGGACACATATGATTGTGAACACCATCTCCATGATCATCATCCAACATTTCATGTATTAATATATTAAATGGAAACCATTTAGGTCTATTTCGAAAAAGGACATAGTATCTATTCATCCAAGGTTTTGCTAGATCATATCTAGGATGTGAAGGACCTCTATCTAAGACAACTCTTTTTTTTCCAAGTTTTTCTAAAATCTTTAAAAACATTAATTAAATTTATTCACTGCACCATTTTTCAAAATGTAAAGATTATCCTGATAAATTATTGGTTTTGACAGCGAGCTTCTAGCAATTTTTATTAAATTACTAGTATTACCGTTTTTAAGATCAACAACCATTAAGAAGCCATTATTAAATGTAATATATGCTTTTAAATTTCCTACAGTGAATCCAGAAACATTGATTTTTTTTCTTTTTTTCTCTTTAAACGTGCTCAAAAGATAATTAGTTCTAATTATATTCCCATCTTTTTTATTTATTACTACCAAATAGCCATCATTTGTTACTGTGGTGATTAAGTCATTTATTATAATTGGTTTTACATTTGAATTTATATCTGCAACCCAATTGATTATTCCATTTTTTGAATTTACTGAATAAAACTCAGAATTATTATTTGAGAAAAATATATTATCATTATTAAGAACAATAGTAGAATTTTTGAAGTTGTAAGATTTTCCTAAAACTTCACTACTTTGGGTTGGTAATTGCCAGACTGCTTGGCCGTTTTCAATATTTAAAGCTGTGATATCACCAATTGTATTTGAAAAGATAACTAGTGGTTTTTTTAAAACTATTGAAGGTTTTGAAGATGACAAAGTAAAAGAATTTTCTGTTTCAAAATTCCAACATTCTTTACCATCAATTAGCGAAAAGCATCTAATTATGTTTTTATAATCAATTGCAAAAAATTTATTTTCTATAATTTTTGTTTCAGAATTAAACGGATATATGCTTTTATTTTTCCAAATTAATTCTCCATTGTCTTGATTTAAAAAATAATAGTTTGCTAAATCATCAGTTACCAAAACACCTTTGTCCGTTAAAGATAAAGTTAAATTTGGAGATAATTTTTTCTCTTTTTTAGTATAAATATTATTTTTCCAAATAATTTTTTGACTATTGTCATATTTTATAACATTTCCTTTTTTGTCATAAAAATATAAGTGCTCATTTTTGAAAATTGGTGATTGTTCAGATATATCTTGTGACTTTAATTTTGAAAATTTATAGACACCTACTTTATTTAGATTGCCATTATATGGTTGAGAACCAGTGTTGTTGCCTTTATTTTGAGTTAAACTAACTTTTCCAAAATCAATTGATAGGTTTGAGTTTAATTCAAATAATTCTTTATTATCTTCAATTAATATCTCTTTAACATTTTCTTTTTCAGAAAGTTTTATTTCTTCTTTCCAAATCTTGGAATTTTCATTAAATGAGCAATTTGATAAAAATAAAAAAATTATTATTAAAAATTTAATCACTTAAATCTCTATTAATTCTCTTTAATGCTTGATTTTTGATATCTGGATTTGAATTTTCTAGTTCTGTAATCTGTTGAAAAAATTCTTTTGATTTTTCTTTTTGGTCTTTGCTAAAAAAATATTCAGCTATCAAGTATAATGCATGAGATTTCCAGACACTTTCAGAATTTGTAATTGGTTTTAAAATATTTAACAAATCAATTTCACTAATAGTATCTGCGTTATAAAGTGCTTTTTTATAAATTATCAAATTTAATATTTCCTTGTCTAAAGATGTATCATTTATCAAAACATCAAAATACGTATTGATTTTTTCTTTATCTAGAGTGAGTTTTCTATCTATTATAAAATATAATGCTAATGGTGAGTATGTGCTGTCTTTTTCAAGCACTAATTCCTCTAATCCATCTAAAGTAGTTTGTTGATTTTGTTCGTCATATTGAATTGTTAGTGAATTATATCTATCAGAAATTTTTATTTTGTTATTTTCTTTAAATTCACCGTAACCAAAGAACAAAAGTAATAAAAAAACAATTAATCCTAAAAATATCAGAATTCTATTCTTATTGCGTATAAGAAAATTTTTTATTCTCTCATTTCTAGCATTTGAGTCTATTATTGCTGTTTCTTCATCCATCTTGATTAGATCATATTTCTTAGAACGTATTGTAAAATTCCACCATTCTTATAATACTCTAATTCATTCTTAGTATCTATTCTACATAACGTATCGATAGTTTTGCTTTCACCAGAGGCAAATTTAATTTCAATTTTTACTTTGTCAGATGGATTAATTCCTTTTTCTAACTCTACAACACTAATTAGCTCTGAGCCTATTAATTTTAGAGTATTCCTATTCATGCCTTCTGTAAATTGTAATGGTAATATGCCCATACCTATTAAATTTGACCTATGTATTCTTTCAAAACTCTCTGCAATAACTGCTTTTACACCCAAAAGTTTGGTGCCTTTTGCAGCCCAATCTCTAGATGAGCCTGTGCCGTATTCTTTTCCACCAATAACCACAAGATCTGTACCTCTTTTTTTGTATTCGACCACAGCATCGTAAACTGGCATAACTTTTTCCTCTGGATACAATTTCGTAAATCCACCTTCTGTGCCAGGTGCCATTTCATTTCTAATCCTAATATTTGCAAAAGTTCCTCTCATCATAACTTCATGATTTCCACGTCTAGAACCATAAGAATTAAAATCTTTTTGTTGAATTTGGTGTTTCATAAAATACTCACCAGTAGGACTATCTTTTTGAATGTTTCCAGCTGGAGATATATGGTCAGTTGTTACCATATCACCTAAAATTAATAATGGTCTTGCATCTTTTATTGCTTTAAAGCCTTCTGGATCATCGGATAAATTTTCAAAGAATGGGGGTTTTTTCACATAGGTTGAACCCTCATCCCAATTATAAATATCACTTTTTTCAGTGTTTATTTGTTGCCACTGCTTTGGACCTTCTGAAACATTAGAATATCTTTTAACAAACATTTCAGCGTTTAGAGATGATTTTAAGGTATCTTCAATTTCTTTATTTGAAGGCCAGATATCTTTTAAATAGACATCATTACCATCTTTGTCTTTACCAAATGAATCTTTATAAAGATCAAAATCCATATCTCCAGCTAATGCATATGCTACAACAAGTGGAGGTGAGGCAAGATAATTTGCTTTAATATGTGGAGAAATTCTTCCTTCAAAATTTCTATTCCCTGACAAAACTGAAACTGCATATAAATTTTCTTTTTGAATTGCGCTCACAATATTATCAGCCAAAGGTCCAGAGTTTCCAATACAAGTTGTACAGCCATATCCAACCAAGTTAAATCCTAATTGATCTAAATATGAATTTAGACCTGCTTTTTCTAGATAATCCGTTACAACTTGTGAACCAGGCGCTAAAGATGTTTTTACCCAAGGTTTAACATTTAATCCTTTTTCAACAGCTTTTTTTGCTAAAAGACCAGCTCCAATTAATACATTTGGATTTGAAGTATTTGTACAAGAAGTAATAGCTGCAATTAAGATAGATCCATCTTTTATTTCATAGTCAGCATTATCAACTTTCACAATTTTTTTCTCATTACTATTTGTTGCTTCTTCATAAACTTTTTTAAAACTTGTTGAAGCTTCTGTTAATAAAACTTTATCTTGTGGTCTCTTTGGACCTGAAATTGTTGGAACAATTGTTGACATATCTAAAGATATTTTGTCAGTAAATTCTAATTGATCACTAGCCCATAAACCTTGTTCTTTAGCGTACGCTTCTACAATTTTAACAGTCTCTTTGTCTCTTCCTGAGAACTCTAAATACTTTAATGTTTCATCATCAACAGGGAAAAAACCACATGTTGCACCATATTCAGGAGCCATATTTGCAATAGTCGCTCTATCTGCTAACGTTAAATTTTTTAATCCTTCTCCATAAAATTCAACAAACTTACCAACTACACCTTTGTCTCTTAACATCTTAACAACTGTTAAAACTAAATCTGTTGCAGTTGTGCCCTCTGGCATTTTATTAGTAACCTCAAATCCAATAACTTCTGGAATTAACATTGAAATTGGTTGGCCTAACATGCCTGCTTCGGCTTCAATTCCTCCAACACCCCAGCCCAAAACTGATAAACCATTTACCATTGTGGTATGACTGTCAGTTCCAACTAAAGTATCAGGAAATAAATAATTATCTCCTTTGAAATCTTCTGACCAAACTACTTTTGATAAATATTCTAAATTTACTTGGTGACATATGCCAGTTCCTGGAGGAACAATTCTAAAGTTATTAAATGCACTTTGTCCCCATTTTAAAAATGAATATCTTTCCCCATTTCTTTGAAATTCAATATCTACATTTTTCTCAAATGAGTCAGCTTTTGCTGATTGGTCAACTTGAACTGAGTGGTCAATAACTAAATCAACAGCTGATAATGGATTTATTGTGCTAGGGTCTTTATCTTTTTCCTTAACTGCCTCTCTCATTGCAGCTAAATCAGCAACTGCTGGTATACCAGTATAATCTTGTAGTAAAACTCTTGCAGGTCTATAAGCTATTTCTGTTTTAGATTTTTTATCTTTTAACCAAGATTTGATAGCTTCTATTTGAGCTTTTGTAACTGACAAATCATCTTCATACCTTAGCAAATTTTCTAATAGAACTTTTATTGATTTTGGAAGTTTTGAGATGCCGTCTAATCCATTCTCCTCAGCTTTTTTTAGAGAGTAATACTTGTAGTTTTTTCCGTTAACATTTAAGTCTGATAGTGAGTTGTATGAGTTTTTATTTCCTGGTTTCATAATTATATATAAAAAGTTATTACGCTTAATAAAAGAAGACCTGACATAACATAATTAAAGTATTTAATAAATTTCTCATTTGTCGCGAATTTCCTTAGATATTTGCCTACGAATGCCCAAAAAGTAATGCTGGATAAAGACACAAAGAAAGCAAACAAAACAACCTGAGTCGCATAACTTATATAATTTTGACCGTACTCAACATAAGTCGAAACAATGATTATTCCTATTAATACACCTTTAGGATTTAAAAATTGGAAAATAAAGGTATCAAAAAAAGAAACTGGATTTTGATTTTTTTTTTCTTTAATGGCACCTGAAAAGCAAATTTTGTAAGCAAGATAAACTAAAAAAATTGTACCTAGATATTTCAAAATTTCTTGAATTATTGGAAATAGTTTAAAAATATTTACTAATCCAATTATCAAAGAAAAAACTAAAGTAGTAAAACCAAATGTTACACCAAAGATATGTGGTAAAGTTTTTTTAATTCCAAAATTAAAGCCTGAATATGATGCAATTACATTGTTTGGACCAGGTGTATATGCTGCAACAATCCAAAACAATGCCATGGATAAAAACTCTGGGTGCATTTTATGCTATTGGAAGTCCATTTTCAGCTTTTTGTGACGGATGAACCAATGTTACTTTACCCTCATCATCTATCGAGCCTAAAAGTAAAAATTGAGATTTGATACCTGCAATATTTTTTTCTGGAAAATTACAAACACCAATTACTTGTTTTCCAACTAAATTGTCAGAATTATAATAATGCGTTATTTGTGCGGAAGAAGTTCTTACTCCAATTTCTTTACCAAAATCTACTTCTACAACCAAAGACGGTTTTCTTGCTTTTTCATTTTTTTTTACTGAAAGAACTGTTCCTAGTCTAATATCTAGTTTTTCATATGTATCGTACGTAGTTTGAGGTTTCATAATAATAATGTATAATTAACTTTGCTATGGCTATAGATAACAAAATATATGAAAAATCAATAGAGATATTAACTGATCTCATCGGTTTTCAGACTGTTTCTGGTACAGATAATAGCGAACTAATTAATTATTGTGAAAAAATTTTAAATAATTTGAATATAGATACTTTTAAAGTTTTTGATGGTGAACAAAAGAGAGTCAATTTATTTGGAACTTTAAAAGCAAAAAAAACAAATGGAAAAAAACCAATTATTTTATCTGGTCATACTGATGTAGTTCCTGTTTCAAAAGGTTGGTCTTCTGATCCATTCAAAGCCACAATTAAAAATGAAAAATTATATGGCAGAGGTTCTTGTGATATGAAGGGATTTATTGCTTGTACGTTGGCGTTCGCTCCAATTTTTGCAGAACATGAATTAGATCGAGATATACATTTTTGTTACACGTTTGATGAGGAAACAGCTTGTATTGGAGCTCCCTTATTAATTAAAGAACTTAAAAAAAGAGACATAAAAAATGGAATTTGTGTGATTGGGGAACCAACCAATATGAAGATAATTGATGGTCATAAAGGTATGAATGAATACACAGTTCATTTTGGTGGCTTAGCTGGTCATAGTTCAAAACCTCATATGGGTGTAAATGCTATCGAGTATGCATCTAGATATATAAATAAACTTTTAGAAATTAGAAAAAAATTAATTGAGAGAGCTCCTAAAGATTGTATCTTTGACCCACCACACTCAACACTGTCTATCGGTGGAATATCAGGAGGAATAGCTCATAATGTAATAGCTGATAAATGCAAAGTTGAATGGGAAACAAGACCAGTTAATAAATCTGATGGAGATTTTGTAACTAAAGAAATAGAAAAATTTGTAAGTGAAGAACTTTTGCCTGATATGAAAAAAGTATTTCCAGAATCTTATATTAAGAAAGAAATAATAGGAGAAGTTATAGGATTTGAGAAATTAGATGAGTCAGAGGCTTGTGAATTTGTTTCTTCTATTACCGGAGATAATTCAAGAGAGGTAGTTTCTTTTGGAACAGAGGCTGGTTTATTTCAGGAAATCGGAATAAGCACAGTTGTTTGTGGCCCAGGTTCAATTGAACAAGCACATAAAATAGATGAATTTATTGAACTAAATGAACTAAAGAAATGTCTGAATTTTTTAGATGGAATAAAGAAAAAGTCTATTAATTAATTCCAACCACCTACAGCTTTAACTTCTAAAAACTCTTCCAAACCAAGTTCTCCAGCTTCTCTACCAATACCAGAATGTTTATAACCACCGAAAGGTGCATCAACTGCTATTCCTGCGCCATTTACATCAACCATTCCTGAACGAAGTTTTCTTGCAACTCTTTTAACTTTTTCAGGATCTTGTGTTTGAATATAATTTGTGAGTCCATAAGGAGTATCATTTGCGATTTTAATTGCCTCTTCTTCATTTTCAAAAGGCATAACTGATAACACGGGTCCAAAAATTTCAGTTCTTGCTACTTCCATATTATTATTTACATCAGCAAAAACTGTTGGTTTAACAAAATATCCCTTTTCCAAACCATCAGGTTTTCCAATTCCACCTGCAACTAATTTTGCTCCGTCATCAATCCCTTTTTGAATAAGAGTTTGAATTTTGTTGTATTGTGTTTCTGAAATAACAGGTCCTATATGCTCACCTTCTTTTTTGGGATCACCCACTTCAAAATTTTCAGCATACTTCTTAAGTCTTTCTACAGCTTCGCTATACATTGATTTTTCTACAAGCATTCTTGTTGGAGCATTACATGATTGACCTGAGTTTCTAAAACATCTTAAAGCTCCTCTTTCAATTGCTTCTGGATCTGCATCTTTAAAAATAATATTTGCACCTTTGCCACCTAATTCTAAGCTAACTCTTTTAAAATCTTTTGCAGCATTTTGAGATATTAAAGCTCCAGCTCTAGTTGATCCCGTAAATGAGATCATATTAACGTCAGGGTGAGCGGTTAATGCGTTTCCTGTCGTAGCGCCATCTCCATTAACTAAATTAAATACCCCTGCTGGAAATTTAACTTCATCAATAAGTTCGGCAAGGATCATTGATGATAGAGGTGCTAATTCTGATGGTTTTAAAATCATTGTGCAACCAGATGCTAATGCAGGCACAACTTTTAAACAAACTTGGTTCATTGGCCAATTCCATGGGGTAATCAAAGTACAAACACCTTTAGGTTCATAAAGAATTCTTTGATTAGGCGCATGTTCTCCTAATGGTTTTTCAAATTCAAAATTTTTTAAATATTTAATAAATGATTTGATGTGAGCTGCGCCTGTTCCAGCTTGTAATTTTGTTGAAAAATCTTTTGGCGCTCCCATTTCCATGGTAATTGCTTCAGCAATATCAGCCCATCTTTTTTTATAAAGTTCATATAGTTTTTCTAATAAACTTATTCTCTCTTCTTTTGAACTAAAAGCCCAAGTCTCAAAAGCTTTTTTTGCAGCACTCACTGCAGCATCTACGTCTTTTTGATTTCCTAATGATATCACAGCACAGTTTTCTTCTGTTGCAGGATCTATTACTTTAATTTCTTCAGAACTACTAGGTTTTACCCACTGTCCATTGATATAAAAATTTTTTTTATCTAACATGATTTAAAACTATCCTTTCATTATGTTTTTGCAAATAAATTTGTTAATTCATAAACTATTGTTGCAGCTGCAAGAGAAGTAACTTCTGCATGGTCATAAGCTGGTGAAACTTCTACAACGTCAGCTGAAACTAAATTTAATCCTGATAATCCTCTTAGAACATTTACCATTTCTCTAGTTGTCATTCCTGCTATCTCAGGTGTACCAGTTCCTGGAGCAAAAGCTGGATCTAAAACATCAATATCAATTGATAAGTAAAGAGGGTTATCGCCTACTCTCTTTCTTATTCTTTCAGCAATTTTATCTGTACCTTCTGTTTGAAATTCATCACAATGGATTATTTTAAATCCAAAACTTTCATCATTTTTAATATCATCTCTACTATAAAGAGGTCCTCTTATTCCAACGTGCATTGAAGCATCATCTAAAAATAAACCTTCTTCTCTTGCTCTTCTAAACGGGGTTCCATGAGTATAAGGTGCTCCAAAATAAGTATCCCAAGTATCTAAATGAGCATCAAAATGAACTAAAGATACTGGTCCATTCATTTTCTTATTTATTGCTCTTAATAATGGAACTGCGATCGTGTGATCACCACCTAAACTAATAATTCCCCCAACTTTATTCAATAAATCTGTAGCTCCCACTTCTATTTGTTTTATAGCTTCATCAATACTGAATGGATTGCAGGCAATATCTCCAGCATCAGCTACTTGTTGTATTTTAAATGGTTCAACATCATAGCTTGGGTGATAATTGGTTCTCAAATGTCTTGAAGCTTGACGAATACTCTGTGGTCCAAATCTAGCACCTGGTCGGTAGCTGGTTCCAGCGTCAAAAGGAACACCTACAATTGCAACATCACAACTTTCAACATCTCTTAACTCTGGCAATCTTGCGAATGTTGATGGACCTGCAAATCTTGGAACTTTAGTTCCACTAACTGGTTGAATAGGATTTTTATTTTTCTCTTTTTTCATTAATTAAACCTACCACATTCTTTTAAATTGGAATATCTTCAATTATCAAAATTATGAGGTTAATTAAATCCTTTTTTATATCGATACTTTTATGTTTTTCTGCTCAAGCCAACACAATTTATGAGCTCATCAAGATACCAAATCTTGAAATTTACAATTTAAAAAATGAAAATAAATTAAGATATTTGTATGCTAAGCAACCTTTTACAATTGGAGTTGATAACAATATAAATTGTTTCAATTCTTCTCAACAAGAGTTAGATGAAAAATATTCAGTAATTAAGAAAAACTTAGATAGATATTCAAAGCAATTTTTAAAGAAAATAAATTTAAAATATATTGTTCTTTGTAAAGACTTGTCTATTTCGGGAATAAATACTGCTGGAATTCCAGATAATGTAATGAAAACTTTAATAATAGATATTAAGTTTAATCAAAAATACTTTGAAAGAGTTATTCATCATGAAGTTTTTCATATAATTAACGACAGCTACAAAGATCTATTTAATTATGATGATTGGTCAAAATTCAATAACAATGACTTTAATTATGCTGAATGTTCTACATGTACTGAAAAACTTGGGTTAGATACTTATCTAAAAACAAATGGATTTATTACAGAATACTCTCAATCAACGGCATCAGAAGATATGGCTGAAGTTTTTTCTCATTTAATGATGGGATTAATAACAAGTAATGATGATCCAATATTAAATAAAAAAATTGATTTTTTAAAATCTAAACTTTTAGAATTAGATGAAAATTTTAAGTTATGATTAATAAGATAAAACCGTCTAAATCAGAAAAGATTATTTTCATATTCATCTTAACTCTAGCAACTTTCACTTTAACTTCTTTTTTTTTATTAAAAAATAAATGCTTATTTATTGATGATTATGATCCAAAAAAATTAGTATTTGATAACCCGGAAAATATAGCAGTACTTAATATAGATTGTGGAAATGTGATTATAGAACTTTATCCTGATCTCTCACCTAATTCTGTTAAAAGATTTAAAACCTTAATCAATTCTAAAACATATGATGATGTTGCTTTTCATAGGGTAATTAAAGATAAATTAGTTCAAACAGGTGATGTTGAATTTGGAAAACGAAATAACATCGATTATGGTAAAATTGGTACAGGTAAATCTGGTTTGGGAACTATAAATTCTGAAGTAGATAAAGATTTTGATTATGATGCTGGAAGTGTAGCACTAGCAAGAAGTCAAAGATATAATACTGAAGACAGTCAATTTTTTATAACTCTTCAAGATGAACCATTATACGAAGGTGAATACACACCTATTGGAAAAGTTTTATATGGATTAGAAACATTGAGGACAATTAAATACCTAGATAAATCTGTCTATGTCCTAAGACCAGATTTCATTAATTCATTAAGAATGTTAGTTGACTAAAGGCTTTCCTGTAGCGAGGGTGTGCTTAATTCTTTCTTGAGTTTTCTTAGTTTCTATAAGTCTCATAAAAGCATCTAACTCTAGTTTAAATAAATCATCTTCTGATAAAGTTTTTTCAACTGTTGTATCTCCACCACTCAACACAAATGCTAATTCTTTTGCAACTTCAACACCATGGTCTAATATAACTTTATCGTTATAAAGTTTTTCTAAAATCTTATTCATTTCACCTCTAACACTTTCTCCAGGTAAGTTAAATTTCAACTCTTCAGTTGGAGTGAAATTTTTATTTTCATCTATTATTTTTTTAGAAACTTCAAGTAAGCTATTTCTATTCATTATAGTTTTGTCTTCAGGCTTTAAATACTTCATAGGAACTGCCTCAACAGGTGATGTGGCTGTTTTTCCATAACCAATAATATCAAAGACTTTTAAAGGTGCATAATTTGGATCTTTCTTCGCTTCATCTGTCTCAGACCATCTTGCTAACATTTCCTTGCAACCACCTCCAGCAGGTATCAAGCCTACGATAGTTTCAACTAAACCAGTTACAATATTAGTATGAGAAGCTACAAAATTACTTTGAACTAACACCTCAAATCCGCCACCAAGAGTTAGTCCTGAGGGAGCAGAAATCACTGGATATTTTGAATATTTCAAATGCTTACAGGTATCTTGAAAATATTTAATAAACTTTTCTATAGATTTAAAATCACCTTTGTCAGCAAAATTCATTGTGTAAGTTAAATTTACTCCTGCTGAAAATTGCATACTTTCATTAATAATAATTAAAGGTTTGTCAGTAGCTTTTTTTAAAGCGTCCATTGAATCATAATCCAATGCATTAGCTTTGGTAGTAAACTCAACAATATTATAATCTTTGAATCTGTATATTTGTGCTGAGCTATTTCCATCGACACTTTGAGCCTTTCTTTTTACTTTTCCAATAGTTTCTATATTTGTGTATTTTTGTCTTTCTCCATAAAATTTCTCATCTTTTGTTTTTGACAATTCCTCTAAAAATTTATTTCCCTCAAATTCATCTATTTTACTAAAGAAGTTTTCAACACCAATTTCTTCCAACATCTCAAAAGGACCTTTGGCCCAGTTAAATCCTAGCCTCATTGCCTCATCAATGTCATTAAATTCTTTAGTAATTTCTGGAACTAGAGATGAAGCATATTGAATTATTTTTGACAAAACAGACCATGCATACTCTCCATATTTGTCACCTCTATTTATTAAAGCGTTAAGATCAACCTTGTCTGATTTAACATCAATTTTTTTACTTGGTGAATATTCTCCAGTTTCTAAATTCAAAGCTTCTAAAACTTTTGATCCACCTTCTTTATTTATTCTATAAAAACCACCCTTACCTTTTCTTCCAGTGTACCCAGTATCAATAAGTTTTTTAACTAATGGAATTTCTTGAGCTACGATATGAAATTTGTCTGTTTGTGGAAGTTCCTTAATAAAGCTTTTCAAAACATCCGCCATTAAATCTATACCGATTAAATCATATAAACCAAAAACCCCAGTTTTTGGTATTCCCATTGGTCTTCCAAAAATTGCATCTGCTTCTTCAACAGAAAGTTTCATCTTAAAGGCTTCTGTCATTGCAATTTGCATTGCATAAACACCTACTCTATTTCCTAAAAACCCTGGAGTATCATTACAAACGATTGCACCTTTTCCTAATTCAACTTCACAAAACTCTTTTAGACTATTGATCTTATTTAAATCATTATTTTCATTTTTAACGATTTCTAACAAACCCATATATCTAACTGGGTTAAAAAAATGTGTAATACAAAAATCTTTTTTTTGTTGATCAGTTAAATTTTCAGATAAAACTTTAATTGGTATAGACGATGTGTTTGATGAAACAATCGCTCCATCTTTTCTTGCATTAAATATTTTTTCATAAATTTGATGTTTGATATCTATTCTTTCAACAACTGCTTCAACAATCCAATCAGCATCTTTAACCACATCAAAATTGTCATTAATATTTCCAACCTCAATATTATTTATTTTAGTTTTATCAATTAGCAATGGTGGTCTGGATTTATGAATTCTTTCCCTGGCATTTGTAGATATTTCTGTGGTTAAATCCAATAAGGTAACAGGAACATCGGCATTACATAAATGAGCTGCAATCCCGCTCCCCATTGTGCCCGAACCTATGACAACGACATTTTTAATTTTCATAAATTGAAAAATTAATTAATGATTAATTCCTCTGAGTCTCTCAGATCTTCTTCTTAATAACTCAGCTGTAACCAAAATTAAAGTAGATAAAATTATTAAACAGGTTGCAACCGCTAAAATAGTTGGACTCAACTGTTCTCTTAAACCTGTCCACATTTGAATTGGTATAGTTGTATTTTCTAAACCAGCCAAAAATAATACGACCACAACCTCGTCAAAAGATGTAACAAATGCAAATAAACCTCCTGAAATTACTCCTGGTAATATCAATGGCAATGTAATCTTCATGAAAGTGTGCACAGGATTACTACCTAAACTTGCTGCTGCCCGGGTAACACTATGGTCAAAACCAGTTAATGTTGCTGTAACTGTAATTACCACAAAAGGCGTTCCTAGAATTATATGAGCTAAAATTATACCTGTATGTGTTGCAGCTAAACCTACCTTTGCCATAAAGAAGAAAATAGCTACACCTGAAATAATTAAAGGTACAATCATAGGTGAAATTAAAGTTGCCATAATAATTCCTTTGTACGGCATATGTCTGCTACTCAAACCTAAGGCAGCAACTGTACCTAAGATTACTGCACCAATTGTTGAGAAAATTGCAATTATAAAACTATTTTTAGCAGCCAAACCCCATGGGTTTTTTGTTCCGTAAATCATATCCTTGTACCATCTTAGAGAAAAAGCATCTGGATCTAATCTTTTCATTCCATCTGAAAAACTTAAGAATTCTTCAGCGTTGAATGATAGTGGAAAAATTACAAATAAAGGTGCAATTAAAAAAAAGAATACTGCTCCACAAATTGTAAGATAAATATAGTGCCAAACTCTATAATGTGGTTCAGTATATTTTGGTAAAGCCATAATTATCCTAGTTTAATGTTATCTATTCCAACTAATTTGTTATACAGCCAGTAAATCGCTAAAACTCCTGCTAATAACATTAATCCCATTGCAGATGCAAAGCTCCAATCTAAAGTACTCTTCATATGAAATGCTATTTGATTACTGATTAAAGTTCCAGAGGCTCCACCAACTAATGCTGGAGTAATGTAATAACCAATGGCTAAAATAAATACCAATAAACAACCCGCACCTATTCCAGGAATTGTTAATGGGAAATAAACTTTCCAAAACGCAACAAATGGTGTTCCACCTAATGATTTACCTGCTCTCATCAAACTTGGAGAGATTGTTTTCATAACACTATAAAGTGGGAGCACCATAAATGGCAATAATATTTGTGTCATTGCAACATAAGTACCAGTTTTATTATACATCATTTCAGGTCTTGCATCATCCGCTACCAAACCAATCCAAACAAAGAAATCATTTACAATACCTTGTTGTTGAAGCAATATCATCCAACTTGCGGTACGCACCAACAATGATGTCCAAAAAGGAAGTAAGACGCATATCATTAATAAGTTACTATATTTCATTGGTATAGTTGCCAGTAAATGTGCAATTGGATAAGCCATTAAGAAACAAAAAACTGTTACAAAGAAAGCAACTTCTAAAGTTCTAAGCCATAATATTCTATGGATTCTTCGGTCTTCTTCAACGCTTACAATTTTTCCGTCTTCATTTTTATACATATCCATCCCTTTTAAATATTTTTGGGATGTATACGCAGGCGCTCTTCTTTGAATTGCTCTCCAATACTCAACATCTCCCCATCTTTTGTGGACCGAAATTATTTGTTCTTTGTAATTACCTTCTTCAAATTTTTTGGAAGCTCTTCGTAATTTTTTTAAAATACTTTTGAAACCATTTTTAGTAAAATTTAATTGAGTTGATAATTTTCCTTCACGTTTTTCTTCAACTAATTTTTTGAAATCTGAGTGAAAAGCTGCAAACACTTCTTCCTCTGGTAATTCTTTTCCATCCCAGCTTTCCATAGCTTTATATGTTTTTGGAAGCATTTCAGTAACCATCTTGTCATCAACACTTCGTAAGAGCATGTCTCCAATAGGAAAAACATATGTTATGAAAATAAAAAATAAAAGAGGAGCTACTAAGAGAAAAGCTTTAATTTTATTTTTTCTCTCAGCTTTTTTAAGACTTACCTCTAAAGGTGTGCCATCTGAAGTTAAAATTTGTTTTGCTTCTGAGCTCATAAATAAAAAGGGCGGTTAGAAACCGCCCTTTAATTATATTATAAATTTAAGTTCTATAAAACCTAAATTACAGACCAGCTTTCATTGCTTCCCATTTTTCACCAAGCTCTGTGCCGTTGTCAGCCCAGTAAATTGGATCAACTAAGAAGTAATTTTTAGTGTTCTGAGGTGCAGTAGGCATTTGTGGTACCATGTTTGTCTTACCATCTTTGTACCATGGCTCTCCTGCTTCCATAATTGCTATAGATGATTTTCTCCAAGGAGCATATGCAATATATTTTGCACTACCAGCTAACATCTCTGTGCTAGTCATCATAGCTAAAGCTTTCTTAGCCATACCGTTTGCATCGTTAGGTCCGCCTTTAACTTGTACGAAATACTCGTAGTCAAGACCTTGAGCGTCCCAAACTTGTTTGATTGGTGCACCTTCTCCAACTTCAGCGTTAAAGAATCTACCATTCCAACCAGTTGCCATTACCACTTCACCAGAAACTAGTAATTCAGGTGGTTGAGCACCAGCAGACCAGAATACACATCCACCTTTAGGGTCTGTGCAAAGTTCTTTGATCTTGTTCATTGCTCTCTCAACACCAGCATCTGTACTTAATTCTTCGTAGATGTTAGCGCCACCTTTTCCTGGTTTAACACCATCTGCTGCTAAAGCGATCTCTAAGTTTGTTAAAGCGCCTTTGTAGATAGCTCTTTTTCCAGGAAATTTTTTAGTATTGAAGAAATCTCCGATAGTCTTTGGAGTACCTTTAACATTCTCTGTGTTATAAGCGTAGTTCCAAGAATACAAGATGTTTCCTACAGCACATTTACTTGGCATTGCAGTAAAGAAATCTTTACTTGCAGGAGTTCCATCTGGAGCTGCTGGGAAGTCTTTGTCAAAATCGAATTCAACAAATAAACCTTCGTCACATCCATTGATAGTATCCATTGCAAATACGTCGATGATATCCCACGTAATTTTGCCAGCTTCTTTTTGTGCTTTGATTTCTGATAATCCACCTGAATAATCAACCCAAGCAATGTTAATGCCAAGTTTTTTAGCAGTTGGGTCACCGTAACCTAACTTTTGAGACTCAGTATAAGCTCCACCCCAAGATACAGCTGTTACAGTTGTAGCGAAAGCTGAAGTAGTTACAGAAAGTACAAAAGAAAGTGCTAGTAATATCTTACTAAGTTTTTTCATTTTTCCTCCGTTTAAACGTTTAAAAACAAAATTAAAACAATTTCAAAGAGAAGTGTCAACAGCCCTTTTTAGCCACATGTTAACAATATATGGTATGTCTATTTAGGATCTAACGCTCTAGCGTCTTCACTATTCCAACCTATCTTAATCTCATTACCAAGCTTAATATCAAGGTTCGATGATGAATTTGGAACTTTAAGAATAAATTCTGAGTTACCTAAAAGATTAATTCTAACTCTTGTGTGATCTCCATGGTAAATAACTTCTTCAATTTTACCATTATGAACATTATCCATCTTGTTTGATGGGTTAATTAATGCTCTTTCAGGTCTTAACGAAACAGTAGTTTTGTCTCCTTTTGCTTTAACTGAAATTGGATTAGCTAGAATTTCTGCATTAGCTAGCTTCACTTTACATTTATCTTTGGAAATATCAGATACTTCTCCTGCAAAAGTGTTATTTTCTCCAATAAATTCTGCTACAAAAGAATTTACAGGTTTCTCATATAACTCGTCTGGACTTGATAGTTGTTGAACCTTGCCATCATTAAATACAGCAATCCTATTTGACATGGTTAACGCTTCGCTTTGATCATGTGTTACGTAAACAACTGTTACTCCAATACTTTCATGAATATGCTTAATTTCATATTGCATGCTCTCTCTTAAGTTTTTATCTAATGCTCCAAGAGGTTCATCCATAAGTACAAGCTGAGGATCAAAAACTAATGACCTTGCAACAGCTACCCTCTGTTGTTGTCCACCTGATAATTGACCTGGCATTCTAGATGCAAAGCCTTGAAGAGATACCATTGATAAAGCCTTATCAATTTTTTTATCTGCTTCATCCTTTGGAATTTTTCTTACCCTTAAAGGGAATGCTAAATTTTCATAAACAGTCATGTGAGGAAACAATGCATAATTTTGAAACACCATTCCAATTCCTCTTTTGTGTGGCGGTATGCTTGAGATACCTTTTCCATCTAAATAAATTTCTCCATTAGTTGGAGTTTCAAACCCAGCCAACATCATCAAGCAAGTTGTTTTACCAGAACCAGATGGCCCAAGCATTGTTATAAACTCACCTTCAGCAATATCTAAATTAAGACCTTTTACTACTAAGACTTTACCGTCATAGCTTTTGTCTACATTTTCAAATTTGACGAATTCTTTGTTACTACCCATAAACCAGCATATTTAAATCATTTGTGAAAATAAATATCAAGCCCTAACTTTAACTCTTTATTCTAAGTTCTTTTGGAAAATCATAGAATAATTCTGAGCCATTTTCAGTCACTCTAATTGATTCAGATGCTTCTACTCCCCAATTTCCAAATTGCATTACCGCAATCATATGAAAAGTAACATTGGGTTTTAACTCTGTCATATCTCCTTTAGATATATTTAATGTATGCTCTCCCCAATCTGGTGGATACCCAATACCTATTGAATAACCAGTTCTAGAAGTTTTCTCTATTCCATACTTATCTAATATTTTCCAAAACGCTTGTGCTACATCATTTGCAGTATTTCCTGCTTTAGTAGCGTCAATTCCAGCCTGTAGCGCTTCAATTGTTTTATTCATTGTATCAATTTTTAACTGATCTGACTTTCCTAACAAAACAGTCCTGGCCATTGGGCAGTGATATTTTTTGTGGGTTCCCGCTATTTCAATAATTGTTGCCTCTCCTTCTACAAATTTGTCTTCTGTCCATGTCAAATGAGAAGCTGAAGTTCCTTTACCCGTTGGTAACATTGGAACAATAGATGCATAATCTCCACCAAATTCTGGAGTTCCTTTTATGAGAGTTGAATATATTTGAGAAACAGCATCACATTGTCGAACACCTGGATTAATTGCCTCCATAGCTTTTTCCATTCCTAGTTTTGTTATTTCTGCTGCAGATTTCATCAATTTTATCTCAGCATCAGATTTGACTACTCTCACCCAGTTAACCAATCTTTCACAGTCTTTTATTTTTGCATTTGATAAACCATTCTTGATTTTTTCATAACAATAAGCTGTAAAATAATGACTATCCATTTCTAACCCAATAGAAAGCTTATCCCATTTCTTTTCTTTAATTAGATCAACCAATGCATCGTATGGATGTAATGGCCAAGTATGAATATATTTTTCATTATATTTAACAATATTTTCATCATTTAAATATGTTTTAATATAAGCACCTCCAGCATCTTGATCTCTAACAAAACAAATTGGCTCATCACAGTTAACATGAACAATCACGCATTGTGCGTAATAAAATGACCAAGCATCATAACCTGTTAAATAATTCATATTGGATGGATCTTGAGAAATTAAAAGTTCAATACCTTTTTCTTGCATTAAAGCTTGAACTTTTTTTAGTCTAATTTTGTATTCTTCTTTTGTAAAATTCATATTCAACTCTTAAATAATCTGCCATATCCTTCAACAACATAATTTGAATTAATTTGATTTAAACTATCCCAAATCAATGCTTGATTGCTAGATATCACAGGTTTGTCTAATTCTTTTTCTAAATCATCTATTAATGAAAGCACAGGTAATGCTGTACAAGAAATAAAAAGTGCATCACTTTTTGATAAATCAATTTTTTTTAAAACTTCAAATAAGTGATTGGGATCTACTTTGCCAATATCTAAATCTGATGCAATATCAAAGTAAGATAGATCATTTACTTTAAAGTTTTCTTTTTCAAAATAACCACAAACAGAGTCGTTTATCTCAGATGTATAAGGAGTAAAAATTGATATTTGTTTTATGCCCATTTTATTCATTCCTTTGATCGCTGCAGTAATTGGTGTTGATACTTTTGTGTTTGGCTTGGCCTTATTTACTTTTTCAAATATTGACTCATATCCAGCTGCAATTGTGCCTGAAGTGCACCCATAAGCTACACAATCTAGTTTCTGATCAGGTAAAATTTCTTTAGTGACATCAGTGATATCATCAGCCATTTTCTTTAGCGTCTCATTGGTAAGAGGATTATAACAATGAATACGATTACAAAATAAATCTATATCTTTATCATAAATCACATTATTAAAATCTTTTTCAATTCTAAAATCACTAGCTAATGTAATTAAACCAATTCTTGGATTTAGTTTTGAATTAAATTTTGGATCTATTTTATTAAGTTCCATATATGAATAGTATTATCATTGATTAGAAATTCAAATTAAATTAAATAAACATCGATGAATTATAATGACTTTAAATTTTTAAGTTTTGATTGTTATGGAACTTTAATTGATTGGGAATCTGGTATTTGGAACGCCTTTCAACCAGTAATACTTTTTAATAATAGAAAAGATTTAACAAGAGAAAAGGTTTTAAGGAATTTTGCTTTGTTAGAGTCAGAACACCAAAAACAAACCCCTTCGATGTTATATTCTGAAATATTATTTAATGTTCATAAAAAATTTACCAAAGAAAATAAACTTAAATCAACTGATGAACTTGATAAGAATTTTGGAAGCTCAGTTCCTTTTTGGCCAGCTTTTGCTGATAGTGCGGATGCTTTAAGAATTCTCAAATCAAAATTTAAATTAGTTATTCTATCTAATGTAAATGTTGCGGGGTTCACATCTTCTAACAGATGGTTGGGAGTTGAATTTGATGAGATTTATACCGCAGAGCATGTTGGGTCTTACAAACCAAATCCTGGTAATTTTGAATATATGTTTGATAATTTAAAAAAAGCTCATGATGCTGAAAAGAAAGACATTCTTCATGTTGCACAAAGTTTATTTCATGATCATGTGCCAGCAAAAGATTTTGGTATGAATACAGTATGGATTGATCGACAAAATCTTAGCAAAGGTGGCAACTGGGGTGCTACAAAGCCAGTTGAGAATCAACCAAAACCTGATGTGATTTTTGAGGACTTAATTTCTTTTGCAAATAAAGCAGTAAACTAACTAATAGCCTAGTTTTTTATCTATTAAATTATTTAGTTTTTTATTCTTTATAAATAATTTCAAATTTTCAAAGAATATATCTAAAACCATCTCTACATAGTTTCCTTCGCTATCAGATGAAACGTGTGGAGTGATAATCAAATTAGGAGTGTCCCAAAGGTTAGAGTTTTTTTCAATTGGTTCTTGTGAAAATACATCAAGAATAGCACCTGCAATTTCATTTTTTTTTAATTTTTCACACAAAACCTTATAATCAAGAACAGACTCTCTACCTATATTTACTATTCCACAAGATGGTTTCAACATATCTAATCTTTTTTTATTAATAAGACCTATAGTTTCGTTTGTTTGAGGAACAGCTAAATAAAGAAAATCTGCATCTGGTAATACTTCATCAATTTTATCAAAAGTAATTATTTTAGAACATCCCTCAACTGGTTTTCCTTTTCTATTGACCCCAATAACTTCAACATCTAGCTTTGATATGTGTTTAATCATTGAGCCACCTAAAGATCCAGTTCCAACCACAACAGCCTTTTTTCCAGCGATTGGTTTGCTTAGTAATGATATAAATTCTTTATTTCTTTGATTTGTAACAATTTTAGTTATATGACTTTGAAGCATCAAAATACTCATCAAACCAAATTCACCTGCTTTCTTAGCGTGAACACCGCTACTATTAGTTAAAACACATTGGTCACTCATCCAATCAAATGGGTATAAATGATTAACTCCTGCTGAAATTACATGTATCCATTTTAGATTTGGTGCTATTGTTTTAATATCTTGTGTTGGGAAGTTCCAACCCAGTAAAATATCAGATTTACTCAATGATGTTTTAAAGTTGTCATCATCCCAATCAATAAAATATTCTATCTCATCTTTTAATTCAGGGAAGAGCTTCAATTTTTTTTTAAATATTTCTTTTGTAATTGTGTTATTAATTTCGCCCTCTAAATCGCAAGGTAAAGATCCAGCTTTCCAGTGATTATTTCTTATGTGAATCTTGATTTTTTTATCAGTCAATTGGCACTCACTTTTTTATTTCATATATTCTTAAATTATTATAATGTCTTTTTAAAGAAGACACATAACTCGTCGTGTAAAAAATTCTTTTACGAAAGTGGGATCGGTTTTCTTAAATTTAATTATTTAAGGAGGTTAAGATGAAATTCGGATACTTTTGTAATACTACCAATTGGAAGAAAAAACCATACGATCAACTATTAAAAGAGGCTCAAGAAATCACTACTTATTGTGATGAAAATAATTGGGACTCAATTTGGTATACAGAGCACCACTTTAATCATGAAGGAATGGAGTCTTGTACAAATCCAATAATGATGGGTGTTGATGCAGCTGCAAGAACAAAACAAATTAGAATTGGCCAAGCTTGTAATGTTATTACATTTCATAATCCAATTAGATTGGCTGAAGATATTGCATTATTAGATCAGCTTTCAAACGGAAGAGTTGAGGTTGGTATTGGTAGAGGTGTTTATGGAAGAGAGGCTGTAAACATGAATAAAGAAGCTGATTTAAAAGATCAGGCAAAAAACTTTAGACTATTTGAAGAAACTCTAACTATTATAAGAAAAGCTTGGACAGAGGAGTTTTTTGATCATCAGGGAGAATTTTACACTTATCCATCCCCAAATTTTGTATGGCAGCACGATATGAGTCCCCCTAGTGATAAATTTCTAGATACTAAGACTAACGAAATGAAAAAAATAAGTGTTGTTCCTAAACCAAGACAAAATCCTCATCCTCCAATTTGGCAAGTTGTGGATGGAGCAAGATCAATTGAGTGGGCAGCTCAGAATGGATTAAACACAATAATGTGGATTCCAACAGTTAAAGCTCTAAAGAAAAGATTTGAAATTTATAGAGATGCAAAATCAAAAGCTGAAAACAGAGATGTTCCTTTAGGAGAAGGTATATCACTTGTAAGAGACATGTTTGTAGCTGAAACTATGGAAGAAGCAGAAAAAATGGCTGGTGAACATATAATTAATTATATGAAATGGGTTTGTCACTGGAGAGGTTTAGGCAATCACATGGATCCGGGTGAAGAATTGCCTGAAACAAAACATAAGCTTGATTTATTAAATTATGATTTTTTACATAAAAGAAATCTTTTATTTGGAACTCCAGAATATGTTGTAAATAAAATTAATGAACTTCAATCTGAACTTAATCTTCAAAACTTACAAGTATGGTCTAACTTTCCAGGTATAGATCATGAAGCATGTATGAGAAGTATTAAATTGTTTAATGATGAAGTAATTCCTAAAATCAATTTAGATTCATCTAATTTAGAAAGAGCAAGTTAATGAAACTTGAATTAAGAAAGTTCACCAAATTTGTAGATAAGACTTTTATTGAAGGTGGTAAAGAAGCTAAAGAACCTGTTCTATTAGTTTCTGTTGCTGCTATATTTAAAAATCCATGGGATGGACAAGGTTTTGTTGAAGATTTAAAACCTGTAATTTTAGATCTTGCTCCAAAATTAGGGGATTTGTTAGTGCCCGAATTAATCAAAGAAATAGGATCTCCAGAAAAAATTTTAGCTTATGGTAAAGCTGGCATTGTTGGATTAAATGGTGAGATTGAGCACGCTTCTGCTTTTATTCACACATTAAGATTTGGAAACAAATTTAGAGATGCTGTAGGTGGAACATCTTATTTAAGTTTCACAAATACTAGAGGTCCTGCTGGCTCAAAAATTTCTATACCAATGATGCACAAAACCGATTCAGGTTTAAGACCATATTATTTGACTCATGAATTTACTATTCATGATGCTCCATTTGATAATGAAATTGTAATTGCAATTGGAGGCGCATCTACTGGTCGAGCGCATGCTAGAACTGGTGATCGTTATCAAGACATGAAAGAGATGGGTCTAGATCCAAAATAAAGATGTCTACTTTCAATTTTGATAATAATCAAAATTATTTTGGATTTATTGACAATAAAACAACACCATTAGTTTTTGTTCATGGTGTAGGTCTTGATCATGAAATGTGGAAACCACAAATTAATTTTTTTAAAGATTATTCTACAATACGTTATGATCTTTTGGGGCATGGCAAAACAATTTTAGAGAAAGATAGCGTGTCTTTGAGTGATTTTTCTAATCAGTTATTATCAATAATAAATTTCTTAAAAATTGACAAAATTAACTTAATCGGTTTTTCTCTAGGTTCATTAATTTCAATTGATTTTTCTTCAAAATTTCAAAATAGAGTTAACTCACTTGTTTTAATTGGAACCACTTACAAAAGAACTGAAGAACAGAGAAAACTTGTAATTGATAGATACAATCAGGCAAAACTTAACAAGCCAATTTCTAAACAAGCACTAAAACGATGGTTTAGTGACGACTATTTAGAAAAGCACCCTGAAACGTATAATGAATTTATGACTATTCTAAACAAAGAAACTGATGATCATAAAAATTTCCTTAAATCTTATGAATTATTTTCAAATCACGTTGATGAAATTAAAAATATAAGAAAAATTAATTGTAAAACCTTAGTAATGACTGGCTCAAATGATCCTGGATCAACTCCGCATATGTCCAGAGAGTTATCTGGTGACCTCTCCAATGCAAAATTTATTGAAATTCCAGATGGAAAACATCTTTGTAGTATAGAGTGTGCAGATGTTGTAAATAACAATATAAAAAATTTTATTGAAATTTAAATGTCTGATATCCAACACTTTAAAATGTTTATTAATGGAGAATGGGTTGAATCTTCATCAAATAAAAAAATTGAAACATTAAATCCTGAAAACAATGAAGTGTGGGCAACTGTACCAGAAGCAAATGAGAAAGATGTAGATAACGCTGTCCAATCTGCACAAAAAGCTTTTGAAAATTCCTGGAGTACTTTGCATCCCAAAGAAAGAGCAAAATATTTAAAACTAATTGCTGAACAGTTGAGAAGTAATGCTGAACATCTTGGTAAAATCGAAACTATAGACACCGGTAAGCTCTATAGAGAAACAAAAACACAAGCTAATTACATCGCAGAATATTATGATTATTTTGCAGGACTTGCTGATAAAGTTGAAGGAACAGTAGTTCCTATTGACAAACCTGACATGCAAGTAACAACAACTAGAATACCTATTGGAGTGGTGGCTGCTATAATTCCTTGGAATTCACAAATGCTTTTAACAGCAGTTAAATTGGCTCCAGCTCTTGCAATGGGTAATACAGTTGTAATTAAAGCATCCGAATTAGCACCAGTTACTCTTTTAGAGTTTGCTAAACTGATAGAAAAAACTGGAATTCCTAAAGGAGTTGTTAATGTAATTACAGGTCTTGGGGAACCTTGCGGAAAAGCTTTAACCACTCATGATCTTGTTGAGAGAATAGCATTTACCGGTGGGCCAGATACCGCAAGACATATAGTCAAAAATTCTTCTGAAAATTTATCTCAAGTAAGTTTAGAACTGGGTGGGAAAAGTCCAGTGGCAGTTTTTGAGGATGCAGATCAAGAAAATGCATTAAATGGAATTACAGCAGGAATATTTGGTGCAAGCGGACAAAGCTGTATTGCTGGCTCAAGATTATATTTACATGAAAATATTTATGAAGAGTTTTTAAATAAATTAGTTGAGAAGGCAAAAAAAATAAAACTAGGTGGGCCAATGGAACCAAATACACAGATGGGGCCTCTCAACAGTTACAAACAATTAGAAACTATTGAAAAAAATATTAAAGCTACAATAGATCAAGGTGGAAAAGTAAGATGTGGAGGGGAAAGATCATCAATTTCTAATAAAGGATATTATTTTCCTGCAACAATTATTGAATGTGAAAACCATAATTTACCTGTAGCTGAGAATGAATTGTTTGGTCCAATACTTTCAGTGATGAAATTTAAAACTGAAGATGAAGTAATTAAACTTATGAATGATAATAAATATGGTCTTTCATCAGGTGTTTACACATCAAATTTAGCAAGAAGCATGAGAGTATCAAAATCTATCAGAGCAGGAATAGTTTTTGTTAATACTTATAGATTAATTTCTCCTGTTGCTCCGTTTGGTGGAATAAAAGATAGTGGATATGGAAAAGAAGCTGGTATTGAGTCTATTAAAGATTATACGAGAATAAAAACTACTTGGTATAATTCTTCAGACAAACCAATGGCAGATCCATTTACAATGGGATAATTTTTTGCCAATCAAACATCTTTTAATACTTCTTTTTATAATGATTGCACATGGTAGTGCATTCCCAGTAGCAAAACTTGCTTTGAATAATTCTGTTCCACCTATATTAATGGCTTCATTAAGAATGGGTTTGGTTCTTTTAATTTTAATACCTTTTTGGAAATTTAAACTGCCAGAGAAAAAACATTTTAAATCTTTGATTATATTTTCAATTTCCATGGGTGTTATGGTTTATGTTTTTATGAATTTATCTTTGTATAATTCATCAATCATTTCACCAATAATCTTAGGTTCACAATTAGCTATTCCATTTGGAATAATTACCAGCGCGATTATTTTAAATGAAAATATTAGTAAAAAAAAATGGGTTTTAATCTTCACTTCATTTATTGGGATTTTCATAATTTTTTTTGATCCTACTTTGGTAGATAATTTTACAGGATTATTTTTTGCAAGTTTGATGGCTCTTTTTTTTGGACTTGCTCAAGTATACTCAAGACAACTCAAAGAATTAGATACAAGTCTTATAAATGCGTTTACGGGATTGTTTGGTTTTGTTTTATTGATGATAGTTTCATATTTTATTGAGGGAGAAACTTTGCAAAATTTAAAACTTATTAATTTGGACTCTTGGATGTTGATATCCTATCAGGCGGTGATTGTTTCTTTGTGTGCTCATTTATTAATGTTTTATTTGTACAAATTTTATACCGTTGGAAAAATTTTTCCGTTCTATTCTTTATTCCCAATATTTGGGATTTTACTGAGTTATCTTGTATTTGGTGAAATCCCCTCTTTTCTATTTGCAGTTGGTGGTATGATAGTAATTTCCTCAGTTATTTTGCTTCAAAAAGTTGATTAAGATGATTTGCTTATTGAAAATTTAGAAAAATTGGATTTAAGTTCCTTTTTTACAAATTGTTAACAATAAAAAGGAAGATAATGAAAAAACTATTAATTGCTGCCTTTATATTTGTATCTACTTTCTCAACAAATGTACTAGCAGAAATCAAAATGGGAATTATTCTTGGATTCACAGGTCCAATTGAATCTCTAACTCCAGCAATGGCTAATTCAGCTGAACTTGCTTTTAAAGAAGCTTCAGATTCTGGTTCATTGTTAGGTGGTGAAACTATTTCAGTAGTAAGAGCAGACTCTACTTGTGTAGATTCAGCTGCAGCAACAGCAGCAGCCGAAGGTGTAATATCACAAGGTGTTGCGGCTATTATGGGAGCTGACTGTTCAGGTGTTACTGGTGCTATCGCATCAAATGTTGCAGTACCAAATGGTGTTGTTATGATCTCACCTTCAGCTACTTCTCCAGGATTAACAACTTTAGATGATAAAGGGTATTTCTTTAGAACTGCTCCATCAGATGCTAGAGGTGGTCAAATTCTAGCCGATGTAACTAAAGATAGAAAAATTAAGAGTGTTGCTATCACCTACACAAATAATGACTATGGCAAAGGTTTAGCAGATGTTTACAAAGCAGCTGTGGAAGCTCATGGTATTAAAGTAACTACTACAACTGCACACGAAGATGGTAAAGCAGACTATTCATCAGAAGTAGCAACATTAGCTTCTGCAGGTGGTGATGCTGTAGCTGTTATCGGATACTTAGACCAAGGTGGAAAAGGTATTATCCAAGCATCTTTAGATTCAGGTGCTTTTGATACTTTTATTTTATCAGATGGTATGATTGGCCAATCATTAGTTGATGCTTTTGGAAAAGGATTAAAGAAATCTTTTGGTTCACTTCCAGGTTCAACTGGAAAAGGTGCTGGAGTATTTGCTAAAGTTGCAAGTGCTGCAGGAATTGATTCATCAGGACCTTACACTGGTGAGTCTTACGATGCTGCTGCACTAATAGTTTTAGCTATGCAAGCAGGTGGATCTGCTGACAGAGCTTCTATTGCTAAGAATGTAATGGATGTTGCTAATGGTCCTGGAACTAAAATTTACCCAGGCCAACTTAAAAAAGGTTTAGACCTTTTAGCTAAAGGGAAGAAAATTGACTATGAAGGTGCAACTGGTGTTTCATTCACTGAAGTTGGTGAAGCAGAAGGTTCTTTCTTAGAGCAAGAAGTAAAAGGTGGAAAATTTAAAACTAAAAAACAAAGATAGTTTTAAATCTTAAAGTATTAAAAACCCCCTAATTTATTTAGGGGGTTTTTTTTTAGAAAATATATTTATCAGCTATATACAAAAACCAAGCTGCAGCAGCTCCTATTAAGATGTATTTCATAGCTATTATTTTATTTCAATTTTTTCAGGAAGTATACCTCTTGGTCTGTACCTCATAATCAGTAATAAACCAATTCCCATTAATAAAAATCTGAAATAAGGAACACTTTCGATTAAGTGTGCCTTAATAACATTTGTATCTGGTAGGCCTGCCGTAAAGAAATTAATTAAATATAAAGACATTGGTGCTGCTTCAATCCATAAGAACCACACAACAAATCCTCCCAAAATTGCTCCAAAATTATTTCCACTTCCACCGATAATCACCATAACCCAAATTAAAAAAGTGTATCTCATTGGTCTATAACTACCTGGTGTAAATAAACCATCTTGAGTAACTAACATCGCGCCTGCAATACCAACAATTGCTGAACCTAAAATGAAAATTAAAAGATGTTCTTTAACAACATTTTTGCCCATTGCATTTGCTGCTTCTTCATTATCTCTTATTGCTCTCATCATCCTTCCCCAAGGAGAATAAAGAGCTTTTTGAGTTAAGATTAATAAAATAATAACCACTGTTAAAAACAATCCAGAATAACAAAGTTTTACAAATACAGATGATCCCTCAATAACCATTTGATTTAAAGCAGCTTGTCTTTCAGTTACATCTGAAATCAAAGATAATTTTCCTGAATTAAATTTCTCAACTAAATTTATAAACCAATCAGTAGTCTGTAAGTTCACTTCATATGGAACAGGTCTCTTTAAACCTATTACATTTTTTACACCACGTGTTAACCAATCTTCATGTTTTATAATTGCAATTACAATTTCAGAAATAAGTAAAGTTGCTATTGCTAAGTAATCTGCCCTTAAGCCTAAAGCAATTTTTCCAACTATAAAAGCTAATCCACCTGCAAATAATGCACCGATTATCCAAGAAAACATTATTGGTAAACCAAAACCACCTAAAAATCCTGTTATAGCTGGGTTAACAGATTCAATTTTTTCAATCCCAGGTTCTGCGGTAATTCTTATTATGATAACACCAGCTATAATTAAGGCTGCAATTCCATAATTTCTTAACTTTGTAGACTCATAGTTTTTTAAGGCAAATCTAACAACCATTATTATAACGATGATTAACCATAGGCACATAAGGATATCAAAACCACCAGCTCTCCACGCTTCTTGAACAGGATCTACAGAAACAATCACAGCAGCCAAACCTCCTAGAGCTGCGTAACCCATAATTCCAAAATTAATTAAACCTGCATATCCCCATTGTATATTTGCACCCATACTCATTACAGCTGAAATTAAACATAAGTTAAAGATAGATAAGGCTATATTCCAAGATTGGAATATTCCAACAAGGATAATCAATCCCATCATTATCGAATAAGCAGCAATGATATTTAAATGTTTTTTGATCACAATAACCTTCCTTTAAATATGCCTTGCGGTCTATACAAAAGTACCACGACTAGAATTGAGAAAGAAACTGCGAATTTATAATCTGTAGATAACAATTGAACCAAACCTTCTGGTTCTAAACTTTCAGGCAACATATAAACAAGAAACTTTTTATAAGCATAAGTTAAGAATATTTCTGAAAAAGCAATTACATAACCACCTAAAAATGCACCAAAAGGATTTCCTATACCGCCCACAATAGCTGCAGCAAAAATTGGGAGCATATTGTTAAAATAAGTAAATGGTTTAAAACTTTTATCTAGTCCATAAAGAACACCGCCTATTGTTGCTAATATTCCCGCTATAATCCATGTAACCATTACAATTTTTTTAGGATCAATTCCCGATAGCAATGCCAAATCTTCATTATCAGAATAAGCTCTCATACTTTTTCCAGTTTTTGTTTTATTCAAAAACCAAAATAAAGCAGAAACTAAAGTAATTGTTACAAATATTGTAATTACTTGTGTTGACTTGATAGCAAGTCCTTCATTTAGTCCAGTCATCTCTTTAAATTCACCAGCTTTAATCAAAAATTTTTGCCCATCAAAAAATCTTCTATCATCTGGTCCTATGATTATCCTTACAAGAGCTTGAGTTAAAAACATAACCCCAATACTTACCATTGCAAATTGAACTGGTGGACTTTTGTTGGTTCTGTAATATTTGAAAACAAATTTATCTATAAACAACATATAAATAATCATACAAAGAATTGCGAACGGAATTGCCAACAATGCTGTTGGTAAAAAACCTAATGAAACACCAAGAGATTGGAAAAACCAAGTAAACAAAACTGCAAACATTGTTCCAAAAGACATCATGTCTCCAGTAGCAAAATTAGCAAATCTTAATACTCCATAAATCAATGTAACAAATATTGCGCCTAGAGCTAATTGTGACCCATACGTCAAAGCTGGTATAAAAATATAATTTAAGAGTAAAACTATTGCATTTATAAAATCCATATCAACCACCTAAAAATGATCTTCTAACCTCAGGATCATTTAACAATTCTTTTCCTGTTCCATCATGTTTATTTTCACCTGTTACTAAAACATATCCTCTATCCGAAATATTAAGAGCTTGTTTTGCATTTTGTTCTACCATTAAAATTGCAACATTAGTTCTTTTTACTTTTACAATATGATCAAATAATTCATCCATCACAATTGGTGAAACTCCAGCCGTTGGTTCGTCTAACATCAAAACACTTGGCCTAATCATTAATGCTCTTCCAAGAGCAACTTGTTGTCTTTGACCTCCAGATAATTCACCAACAAATTGATTTCTTTTTTCTTTTAAAATTGGGAATAAATCATAAATCTCATCAATAATTTTTTGATAATTTTCATCCACTAAAAATGCACCCATTTCCAAATTTTCTTCTACTGTCATTCCGGCGAACACGTTCTTTGTTTGAGGAACGAATGAAATTCCTTGTTTAACTCTATCTTGTGGAGATAAATTAGTAATATCTTTGCCATCAATTGTAATGGAACCAGATTTAAGATTTAATAATCCTAACATAGCTTTCATTGCTGTAGATTTTCCAGCTCCATTAGGACCAAGTATTGAAACAATCTCTCCACGGTTAACATTTACTGAACAAGAATTAATTATATCTGGCCCATTACCATAACCACCTGTCATATTATTTCCTTCAAAGTAAGCCATATTTAATTATCTTTTAATTTTGATCCTCTTCCCAAATAACTCTCAATTACCTTTTCATCTTTTTTTGCATCATCTACTGAACCTTCAAATAAAACTGAACCTTCTGCCATTACAATTACTGGATCACATAATCTACTAATAAAATCCATATCATGCTCAATCATACAAAAAGTATATCCTTTTTCTTTATTAAGTTTTTCAATAGCTGTGCCTAGATCTTTTAAAAGAGTTCTGTTAACACCAGCGCCCACTTCATCTAATAGAACTAATTTTGCATCAACCATCATTGTTCTTCCAAGTTCTAATAATTTTTTTTGTCCTCCAGATAAATTTCCTGCCAACTCATTTGAAAGATGACCTAGATTTAAAAATTCAACAACTTCTTTAGCTTTATTTTTAATTTGTTCTTCTTCATTTTTTACTAATTGAGGCCTCAACATTACATTTACTAATTTTTCTCCAGATTGATTACCAGGAACCATCATCAAATTTTCTAAAACAGAAAGATTTGTAAATTCATGAGCAATTTGAAAAGTTCTTAACAATCCTTTTGAAAAAAGTTCATATGAGGGGACATCTGTAATATTTTCATCGTTAAACATTACTGTTCCCCCAGTTGTTTTTAAATTTCCAGCAATCAAGTTAAACAAAGTTGTTTTTCCAGAACCATTTGGTCCAATAATGCCTGTGATTGAACCTTTTTTTACTTTTAAACTACAATCTGAAACTGCTGTTAGACCACCAAAAGTTTTGGTTAAACCATTTATTTCTAAAATGTTTTCCATCAGTTATTTACTTAATCTTTTGTGAATACTATTTAAGGTACTTTCTAAAGATTTATACATACCTTTTTTCGTAAGCTCTTTTAAACCTTGTTCATTGAGCCCTTTTGGAGTTTGAGATTCTTTTACTAAATTTCTTAAATCAACTTTAGAATTAACAACTGCATCTTCAGATAATGCCAAAAATAATGAAGTGATATATTTTTGAGCGTCTAATTTTTTAATGCCTCTTTTTGTTAGCCATTCACTCATAGATCTTTGCATATCGTAATATGATGCCATCATTCCAGATATGGCCCAAAAATTTATTGATAATTTTTCATTTTTGATTTCGATAGTTGTTCCAATTTTATCAAAGAAAGATTTAACACTTTTGTTTGGAGGGCAAATTGGAATTGGACCTTTTTTTAAAGATATAAATGGCAAAGGTATTGCTCTTACAATTGAGCATTTTACTTTTATCATATTTTTTAATTGTGAAAGTGTAATTGTTGAAATGAAACTGATAATTTTTTGAGAGGATCTAAACTTTAAATCTTTAATTATTTTTTCACCGACTGTTGGCGTAACTGATAAAAAAATCCAATTCACTTTATCAACTATTTCCTGATTGTTTTTTGCAATTATTACTTTTTTAAATTTTCTTTTTAATTTTAAAGCTAAAGTTCTATTTCTTGGTGAAATATAAATTTTTTTATACTTTATTTTTGATGTGCAGATGCCTTGAATTACTGAGAAAGCTATTTTTCCAGTTCCAATAAATCCTAAATTCATAAAGAACTTAATATAGTGAATTAATTTAATTAATTAATAAAAAAAGAACCTCTAATTCTCAACAGTTCTCTACTTAATGCTTTATTTTCTTTGAAAGGTTTTCTGCCATGGAGCCAAAAGTAATTATTAGCAACAATTATAGATCCCACCGGTAATTTTGTAACAATTTTATATCTACTTCCTTCTAAACAGTCAGATAATTTTTGTAAGAAAATTCCTTGTTCCATATTTTTAGGTTCTGGAAATTGATCTATATAAGAAATTTGAGGTCGACCTTCGTCATCTTCAGAAAAAACTGGATGCTCAACTTTGTAATCAACATTTTTACTTTTTGGAGAACCCCAAGTGAAATTTTGTTTACCAACAGGATCTTTTGAGAGTTCATCACAAAATTCCCAATCATCTAGATGAAGCATAGCTGTTTCACCACCTTCAACATTCTCTTCTTCAATTTTAGTCATCAATAGCCAGTCAGTAACTTCTTTTACATAAGTTCCATCAGTATGAAGATCCATATTTCTATATGCTTTTCTTAAATAAGAATCGCTGTTGTCCTCATGCTTAACATGAAATCTTGCATAATATTTTCCAGCCATTGAGTCAAAATTCGGGTTTCCTATTAAATAAGCAATTGCAGTAGATAATTTAACAAAAAATTTATCATCTAGTTTGGGGTTCGTATTTTTTGGTGAAATAATAAAACACCCAGTGTTTCTATCTTTTAAAATAAAATTCATTAATTCGCTAAGTTTAGATTGAGTTAAATCATCTAAACTTTTTGCAATTGTAAATCTTGAAAAAGGTTTTAATTCTAAAGCTGTTAAATCAAATTTATTAAATGAGAATTGCAATTTATCTAAAATTTCATCTTCAATTTTAATGCTATAAATTCTATTTGATTTCTCATGTTGTGATATTTCTAGATCTTTAACTTTTTGCATGTAGATTATTATATTAGATTATTTAAAACGGACAACATTACAGCTGAAAATATTGTAGGGATCACTAAATTTTTTTTAGTATAGATGAAAATTAAAATACAGATAACAAGTACAATTAATCTTATCAAGAGATCTGAGCCTGATAAAACTCCAGCTGGAAAAATTATCATTCTTCCTAGTAATGCTGCTAGTGTGGAATATGCAACACAATTAAACCATTGAAAAACTTTTGATTGAACACTTACTTTTTCTGATGTTATAGCGCCTAAAAATCTTGAGATAAAAGTTGCTAATGAAGTTACAATTATTGCAAATAAAATTAGATCATTATTTTCCATTTTTTTCTCCAAATAAAAATGCAATTGAACCAGCAATTATTCCTGCATATAAAATAGCCCATTCAGTTGAGTATACATAAATTATAGGTCCTAAAATAGTTCCTCCAATCACTGCTATTGATATGCTTATATTTTTCATTGCCCCTATCATCATGCAAAAAAAATAAACTGGATTAACTATTGCTAGCCCAATCATAATATCTTTATTCAAGTAATCAGCTAAGAGATAACCGATGACTGTAGATATAATTGCTGTTGACCAGGTACCAACTCCTACTCCAATCCAAAAATCAATTCGATATTTTTGCTCAACTTTTTCATAGCTTTCTTTTGCTACTAACCAAGATGACACTGCTAAGAAATGACAAGATAAAAGATATTTCCATCTTGGTTGTGATTTATGAGCTAATAAAGGAAATAAAGAAACTGTCATTGGATATAATCTGAAGTTAACCAGCCAAACAGCAATAAAAATATTTATAAGAGAAGTCCCAATTAACAATGACTCTGCCATAACTAATTGTCCAGGTAACGCATAAGTAAAAATACTTGAGGCAGCACTTTGCTGAAGGTTAAATCCTGCATCTTTTAACAATGCACCTAAAGCTACAAAGCAGGCTGCTAGAGAAATTGTTGGACTTCTTACTCCAAGATTTGATTTGAGACCTTTAAAAAATATTTCGTGGTTAATCATTAACCACCCAGGAATAATCTACCTACATCTGGATTACTTAAGAGTTCATCTCCTTTACCTGCAATAGCAGTTTGACCTGAAACTAAAACATACCCAATGTCAGCAAACTCTAAACCTTTTTTAGCATTTTGTTCTACAAGTATAATTGTTTTCTTCTCATTCTTTTGAAGATCTCTTAAAATTTCAAATACCATATCAATATACCTTGGCTCCAAACCAATTGATGGTTCATCAACCAATAAAACACTAGGTTTCATAACTAGAGCTCTTGATATCTCTAACAACCTTCTTTCACCACCAGATAAAACTTTTGCTGGTTGGTTTCTTCTATTTCTAAGTCTCTCATATTTTTCAAATATTTTTTCAGCTTCCTCATAAGACTCTTCTGTTTTATCTTTAATATAACCACCCATTAAAAGGTTTTCTTCAACGGTCATATCTGGAAATACTGAATTATCTTGTAGTATGTATGCAATTCCTACAGACTTTAATTTTTCTGCAGGTGTTAAATTGGTTATTTCTTTTCCTTCAATTTCAATTTTTCCAGAAAAAATATTTGTAAATCCATAAATTGAGTGAAGTATTGTAGATTTTCCTGCTCCATTAGGACCAATTAAACATAATGATTGAGCCTTACTTACAAAAAGATCTAGATTATGAAGAATTTCCATCTTTCCATAGCCTGCATTAAGCCCACTTATTGTTAAATGAACATCGCTCGGAGAAAGTTTTTTTAAATCTTCTGCTTCAGGAGCTTTACCTAAAACTTCGTACTGATTTCCCATTATTGTGCTCCTAGATAAGCATCTATTACTCGCTTATCATTTTTAATTTCATCTGGTGTACCTTTGGCCAACATTTGTCCATGAGCTAAACAATGAATAGTTTGTGCCAATTGCATAATTACTCTCATATTGTGTTCAATAACTAAAAGTGTAATTCCAAAGTCTTTATTAACTTTTATTAATCTATCGATAATACCATTTATTAATGTTGGATTAATTCCAGCCGTAGGTTCATCTAACAACAGCATTTCAGGTTCATTCATCAGTGCCATTGCTAATTCTAAAAGTTTTTGTTGTCCAAAAGATAAGTCACCAGCTCTTAATTTTCTTTTTTGATAAAGACCAACAAAGTTCAGAAGGTTTTCGGCTTTTTCAGTAAGCTCAGCTGGTACTTTTGAAAAAATTGTCATTAAACTTTCGTCACTAGCTTTATGGCTAATCAACATGTTATCCACACAATTTAATTTGCTGTAAATTCTTGTTTGTTGGAAAGTTCTTAACAGTCCCATTTTTGCAATTACTGGTACAGGTAATTCAGATACCTCTTTGCCATTAAACTTTATTGAACCTTCATCGATTGGATATGTTCCAACTATTGAATTGAATAAAGTAGTTTTTCCAGAACCATTAGGACCAATTAATCCAACTATTGTTCCTTTTTCTACTGACATTGAAACATCCACGTTAGCTTTAACACCACCAAAAGATTTACTTACATGACTAACTTCTAAAATACTCACTTTAATTCTACCTGTGCTTTTCGATCAGCCTCATCAACTACTTCACCAAATCTTTCTGGATATTTTTCTCTTAACCACCCCATTATGCCCTCTGGGAAATAAATTACGATTACTACAATTAAAACTCCTAATGCTACGTACTGCCAACCTAGGAAGAAAGTCCAAAAACCCTCTTTAAAAATATGAAATACAGTTGCTCCAATAATTGGTCCCCACAAAGTTCCTTTACCACCTAGTATTGCCATAAGAACCATAAAGACTCCCATTTCTCTTCCATCAAAAGCAACATCAGTAGAATCTATATAACCAACTAAGCCACCCATAATTCCACCAGCAAGACCACAGAAAAATGCAGATATCATCCATCCTGTAATTTTGTATTTCATTGTTTGAATGCCCATCGCTTCAGCTTTATCTTCGTTGTCTCTGATGGCATTTAAAACTAATCTAAATCTTGTTGTGTATAAAAATTTAATTACAATAAATGTTAAAACTAAAAGTCCGAAACTTAGAAAATAGAAAAACTCTCCTCTAGCTTCTGTTGTTCCTATTTCTGGAAAAGGAGGTGTTGTAAAGCCTTGTCCAGCTCCAATTATTTCAATTCCGCCAGAAATTTCACCAGCTGCAATACCTAAGCCTAAAGTACAAATTGCAAAATAATGACCTCTAAGTCCTAAAATTGAATATCCAATAATTCCTGCAACTAAACAAGGAACTACTGCTGCAACTGCTAAGCCTACACCCATTCCTTGAAAGAATTGTGATGGAGTGTGAACAAAAGTTTTTTCTCCTCCACCTTCAGTCCACTCTGCTAACGGAAAAAACATCCCAACTTGAACTGATGCACATAAATACATTCCAAGTCCATAAAATAATATATTACCAAATGTATTATAACCCATCTCACCGCCTTGAACATTCCAAGTTGTAGCAAGAACAATTAATATACAAAGTATTGAAAGTTGAACTTTAAAAGCAGGAAAAATAAATGGTGCTGCTAAACCAAAAATTAAAATGCCTAAATATAATATTAAATTCTTATTCATTATTTTAAATACTCTCTTTTTCTTGAAAGTTTAAATCTTCTATAAACTAAAATTAAAACTAATAATAAAAATACAGATCCTATTCTAAATTCAGTTCCTAAAATATAATCTGCAAACTCCTCAAATACACCTAATCCCATTCCTGACATTGCAACACCAGGTAAATTTCCTAAACCTGCAACAATAACAATCATGAATGATCTGATTGTATAAGGTAGCCCCATGTAAGGATGAATTGTAAATGTTATTGCAATTAACGCACCAGCAACCCCACAAAGAGCAGCATTTATACCAAAAGTAGCTGCATAAACTTTCTCTGTGTCTACGCCTAAAATCTTTGCTGCTCTCGCGTTTTGAGCAGTTGCTCTAATTGCTCTACCTAATTTTGATTTTTTCATATAAAGCACTAAACAAATTGCAAATATAATACTTATAACTGCAGAAAATATTTTTGAATTGGGTAATGTTACAGAATTATCAAATAACATTGTTGTACCATAATGTGAATTAGCCAAAACCACATCAGCTCCAAATGCAAAATTCATTAGTTGCATCATTAAAATACTAATTCCAAATGTAGCTAAAATTGAAATAAATAAATCTCTATCTACTACTTTATTGATTACAGTTTTATAAATTCCAACTCCAACAAAGTACATTACTATCGGACATACTATTACTCCCCAAGCAGGATGAATACCTGAGAGATACATAAAATAAGCTATATATCCTCCTAAGATCACAAGATCTCCTTGCGCAATATTTATTATATTCATTACTCCCCATTGAAGAGCCATTCCATATGCTATAAGTGCAAATAAAATTCCTAACAACAATCCATCAAGCGTAGCTTGGACTGTTAACATGGGAGCTTGAAATACTAAAAAATCCATTATTTAAAAAATTTTTATTATACAAAAATGCCCTCTAATACTAGAGGGCATTTTTTTTAATTTAGATTATCTTTCAGACCACTTTGGAATTGGGTGAATTAACTCTGCTGAAGCCCATTTTGTAGGAGCTACAACTTTGTTTTCACACTTGCTTCCATCATCATTACACATAACTTGGAACAATACCATTGGCTTGTCTACGTTTTGACCACCTGGTGCAAATTTAATATTTCCATAAAAAGTTTGCATGTTAGTGTCAGCTAGAGCATCTCTTACTTTCTTTTTATCGAAAGAATTTGCTCTTTCAAACGCATCTTTAAAAACCAATAATGCTGCTGAAGATTCAGCCGCTTGATAAGGCGGAGCATATCCAAACTCTTTAGTAAAATCTGCATCATACTTTATACCATTACCAAAGAATTCATCTTTGTAAGTTAAAGTCTTGTGCCATTGAGAAGCACATAATGCAAACTCTGAGTTTTTACCATGTTGTTTTGATAATTTTGCAGCATCACAGTGTGTCATTGCTAACATTGGAACGTCAACTTTCATCTCTGAAATTTGTCTGATTGCCGTCAAAGCTCCTTTAGTGTGACCTGAAACAACTAATACATCTGGCTTAACTGTTTTAACTTTTGCTAAAGTTGCAGCCATATCATTTAGTTCTTTTGGTAACTTATCATCAATAATGATTTTTGAACCAGTTCTTTCTGCAGCTTCTAAAACGCCTAATCTAACATCTTGAGAAAAAGCATCTTGTTCAAAAGCTTGAGCTATTTTAACTGGCTTCCCACCATTCTTCTCAACTGCTAAGTCAATTGCTACATCAAGATATAAATTTGCCGGCGCTAGAACCGCAAATAAATATTTGTATCCTTTTGTAAATAAAGATCTAGATGCACCATTAGCTTCAACCATTGGTACTCCATATTTCTCTGTTACAGGAGCAATTGCTTTTGTTAATCCTGAAGAGTATGGGCCAAGCATAAACTCAACACCATCTTGTGAGATTAATCTTTCTGCAAGTTGCGCAGCTCTTTTAGGGTTTGATTCATCATCATAATAAATAATTTCAAACTTATAAGTTTTACCACCAACTTTAACACCACCCATGCTATTAATTCTATCAACAGCCATGTTGTAACCGTTTTGTGTATGAACTCCGTTTGAAGAGTATTTACCAGTTAATGAAATCGCAGATCCTAAAATAATCTTATCACCTACTACTTTTGCGAAAGTAGTTACTGATGAAGATAATAAAATCGCTAATGCAGAAATAAAACTTAAAAATATTTTTGTTAGTTTCATTTTATTTCCTTTGTTAATTAATTAATTAAAACAAAATTAAAACTTATTATGAAATTTTTTTCAAGTAGACATGTATGTAATTAATGAATTGATGATTTAATTTAACTTAATATTCTTGCGTAAACACAATAATCATTGCAATTATAACTAAAACACTCGCTGAAATTGTATTTATTATTTTTGGATTAGCAGTAATCCACTTAATTAATTTTTGCGCAAGTATTGCATAACCTATCAAAGATAAAAAATCTAAAACAATATAAGTAGTAATTAAGATTGTGAATTGAGGTAATAAATTTGAATTAAAATCAATAAATTGAGGAAAAATAAAAGGAAAAAACATCCAAGCTTTTGGACTTGTTCCTGCAACTAAGAAACCATCTCTAAAAAAAGATAAGTTAGTTTTTTTTATTTCACCTTCACTTGAAATACTTTTTGGACGCGATTTATAGATATCGTATGCAAGATACAAAATATAAATAACACCTATCCATTTAAAAACATTTAATATCAAAGAGTTTTCAGAAAAAAATGATCCAATTACAAAAATAACTAAAGTTGCTTGTATTAAATTTGCTGTTACATCACCTAATGCAGACCAAACACATTTGCTTACTCCATAATTCATTGAATAAGAGATAATTACAACTCTCGGGGTGCCTGGTGTTATGAATAAGAAAATTATAATTTGCAGATAAAGTATAAAATCTAAAGGAAGCATATAAAAAAAAAGATAGTCCTTAAAAACCGGGAGCTAAAGATGGCTAAGAAGGACTATCTAGACCAATTTAGCAAATCCTGTATAAATTGCATTATCTATTTTTTACATAATTTTAGGAAAAATGAAAAAAAAGGGCAACAGACCAGTCACCAAGGTTAAAAATCCTGAACCCCCAATCGATGATCCCGATTGGATCATATGGGCGGCTTGGGCTGACAGGATTACATTTGAGGAAATTGAAAAAAAGACAGGTAAAAAAGAATCTGAGGTGATCAAAATTATGAGGAGATCTCTCAAACCATCTTCATTTAGATTATGGAGAAAAAGAGTGAATCAAAAAAGCATTAAACATAGAAAAAAATTTGAATATTCTAGAAAACAAATAACTAGTAAAATTAAAAAAGGTGATTATTTGTAACTCATGAAAAATATAACAATTTATACTGGTCCACTTTGTAACTATTGTGAGGCTGCAAAAAGATTACTTCAAAGAAATAATGCAACTTATAACGAGATAAACATTGCTACCGTGGATGGAGCGATGGATGAAATGATTAAAAAAGCTAATGGAAAGAGAACAGTTCCACAAATCTTTTTTGATGATCAGCACATTGGTGGTTACGACGATATAAGAGCTTTAGAGAAAGAAAATAAGTTAGAAGAAATGCTAAAGTAATTATTCTTTAGGTTTAAAAACTAAACACACCCCATTATTGCAATATCTTTTTCCTGTAGGTTCAGGTCCGTCGTCAAATATATGACCATGATGAGCATCACAGTTTTTGCAATGATACTCTGTTCTAGCATAACCTAATAAATGATCTGTTTTGGTTTCGAAAACTTCAGGTAATGATTTAAAAAAAGATGGCCAACCAGATCCACTTTCATATTTTGCATCACTTTGAAATAATTTAACACCACAATTTGCACAATGATAACTTCCATCTCGTTTTTCATGATTAAGCTCACTAGTTCCAGGAGGCTCGGTGCCATCCTCAAACATTACGAGTTTTTGTTCAGCAGTTAAGTTTGGATTTTTCTTTGACATAATTTAAATATACTTAGAACATGTCTCGTGTAAATAAGAATGTAATTCAACTAATTTTTCAAAATTTTTGTTATAACCACCTCCTAAAACACCACATAAAGGTATTCTTTGTGAAAAAAAATTTTCTACAACTATTTGATCTCTTGTTTTGACACCTTCGTCTGAAATTTTTAACTTTCCAAGACGATCATTGTAATGAATATCAACACCAGCTATATAAAATACAAAATCAAAAAAATATTGATTTAATTCGTTTAAACACTGCTTTAATTTTTCTAAATATATTTTGTCCTCAGTATTATCTTCGAGTTCAACATCATAATTACTTAAAGATTTTTTAGCAGGATAATTAGTCTTAGAATGCATACTAAAAGTAAAAACATGATTATCATTTTTGAAGATGTCTGCATTACCATTTCCTTGATGAACGTCTAAATCCACAATCAATATCTTGTTAGCTAATCCTCTTTCCAAAAGATATTTTGCAGCCACTGCTACATCATTAAAAACGCAATATCCCGCTCCTCCTTCAAAGTTAGCGTGATGACTTCCTCCAGCTGTGTTACATGAAATACCAGATTTAATAGCGAGTTTAGAAGCTAAAACAGTTCCACCAGTTGCTATAAATGATCTTTTCACAACACTATCTACTAAAGGAAATCCAATTTTTTTTTGGCTGTCTTTATCTAAAGTTTTATTTTTGATGTGATTAATATAAGTTTTAGAATGAGCTTTACTTAGTGTTTCGATTGAACAAGGAGTTGGTTTTATGAATTCTTTAACTATTTTTTTTTCTTTTAAGTGTTTTGCAAGTTCTGAAAATTTATTAATCGGAAATTTGTGATCGTCTCCAATTTTTGCAAAATAATCCTTATGATTAACTACAGGTAGACTCATTTATTTTTCAATAACTCTGATGGGTTTTCCATCTACGCAAGCCTCTAGTGCTTCAATCATTTGAGTATAAAAAATATGATAATTTTCAGCTGTTACGTATCCTATATGTGGAGTTAATAAAGCATTAGGTAAAAATCTAAGTTTATTATTTTCAGGTAACGGTTCTTTTTCATAAACATCTAAACCTGCACCCGCGATTACATTTGTAGACAATGCTATAATCAAATCATCTTCATTAACAATTGGGCCTCTTGAGGTATTAATTAAAAAAGAAGTTTTTTTCATCTGATCTAATTCTTTTAAGGTAATGCAATCTTTATATCTTTCTCCTCCTTGCACATGGATAGATAAAAAATCAGAATTTTTTATTAGATCTTCTTTGCTACATGGCAAAACATCGAGCTCTTTACACGTATCAAGATTAAGATTTTCACTCCAAGCCATAACTTGCATTCCAAATGCTTTTCCAATTTTTGCAACTTGAGATCCTACTCTTCCAAGTCCTATCAATCCTAAAATTTTATCTTTTAATTCAACACCCAGTGTTGTTTGCCAATATCCTTGGTACATATTATCTATTTCTTCTTTTAGATTTCTTGCAAGGCCTAAAATCAAAGCCCAAGTCAATTCAGGTGTTGGGTGAATGTTAATATCAGTACCACTCACAATTATATTTCTTTTTTTTGTAGCATCAAGATTGATGGATTTATTCCTAGTTCCGCTTGTAATTATAAACTTTAATTTTGATAAACTATTAATGAGATTTTCAGTCATTGGTGTTCTCTCTCTCATTATTAACAATGCTTCAAAATCTGAGAGTTGATTTATAACATCATCTTCATCAACGAATGGTTCGCTAAATATTTTAAACTCATACTTTCCAGATAATTTTTCTAAATCAACAAATTGTTGAGAAACATTTTGATAATCATCTAATATTGCAACTTTAAGCATTTTTAGTTTTTTTATTTGATAAAATTATTCCTGTAAAAATAAATATTGCACCAAGAATATGATAAAACATAAATTTTTCATCAAAAATAATCATGGCCATTATTGCACTCAATATTGGCATTAAATGAAGAAACACTCCTGATCTATTCGCACCTATCATAGATATACCTTTAATCCATAAAATAAATGAAGCAAGACCGGGAAATAAAACTACATAACTTAAAATCAAGATGAAAGGTTTTTCTATCTTAATTACATAACCTAATTGATACTCAATAAAATAAATAGGAATTAAAAAAATTAATCCAAAAGAAATTATTACTTGTAATAAACTTAACTGTGATATTTCATACTTTTGTTTTTTCAATAGCGAAGAATATAAAGCCCAAGAAAACATGGCTATCACCATCGTTAAATCACCCTTATTAAAATCTAACGTAAGTAAAATACTTAAATTTGCTTTAGTAATAATTAAAATTACTCCACAAAAAGAAAAGGCAACGCCTAAGATTTGAAAAATATTTGTCTTTTCAATCTTTAAAATTGATGAAATAAAAATTATCATTACTGGTATTGTTGAAATCATCAAAACACCACTAATAACTTGTGTAAAATTCAGTGAATAATAAACAATTGAATTAAAAATTGTAATACTTGTAATGCCAAGCACTATGAAAAGTTTAACATTACTAAATATATATTTCTTTTTATTAAAAATTTCTGGAAGCGTAAAAGGTGCAAGTATTAACCAGGCAAAAAACCATCTATAAAAATTTAATGAAAATGGTGGAACCTCATAAAAACTTGCAAATTTACCAACAATAAAATTACCCGCCCAAAAAGTAACTGTTAAAAAAAGAAATATGTAAGCAATATTTATGTTTTTGCCCACTTAACTAAATCGTGCTGAACTATATGGACTTAAATTTAAATTTGTGTTTTCTTCAGCAATCATTCCTGAGACGATCTTTCCAGATATTGGTCCCAATGTCCATCCTAAATGATGGTGTCCAAAACAATAAAAAACATTTTTATATTTTTTTGAAGGGCCCATTACAGGTAAAAAATCAGGTAACGTTGGTCTAAATCCTAACCATTCGTCTTCATGATCAGGCAAGTCACCAAACATATATTTTGCATTGTTAATTAAATTTTTAATTCTAGATTTTGATAATGAATTTTCTAATCCTCCAAACTCTACAGTTCCAACAACTCTTAATCCTTGTTCCATTGGAGTAACTCCAAAACCTCTATTTTGAAAGATTACAGGACGGCTTAATAAATGATCACAATTTTTAAAATGAACATGATAGCCTCTTTCTGTATCTAATGGAATTTTTTCACCAAGGTTATCTGTTAGTTTTTTTGAAAAAGCTCCACAAGCTATTACTGCTTTATCAAATATAAATCTTTGAGCCTCTGTTATAAAAATTGGTTTTTCGTTATCAAATTCAATATCTTTGATATTTACTTTATTAAATTTACCTCCCTTTTTAATAAAGAGATCAAAAAATTTCAGAAGAATTTTTTTTGGATTTCTTGCATGTCTGGCATATGGGTAAAAAACACCTGCGTGATAAAATGGTCTTATGTGAGGTTCAAGATCGTGTATTTCGTGCTTATTTACTAGTTGTTGTTCGACTCCTAATTCTTCTCTTACTTTTATCTCAAGTTCTCTACTTTTTAGATCTTTATCATTCCAAATATAAAGTATGCCCTTATTTTCTACTAACCCTTCTAGATCTTTGATTTCATCAAATATTTCATCATAAGCTGGAAGTGCTAAATCTAAAATTTGATGCATATTTTTTGCCGTATGCATCATTTTATTTTTTGATGTATTCATCAAAAATTTTAAAAACCATGGAATCATTTTTGGTACGTAATTCCATTTTAATGCCAAAGGTCCTGTCGAGCTCATTAACATGGCAGGTACATCTAAAAGAATATCTGTTCTATTTAAAGATAGTGATGCGTAGGGTGAAAAATGACCTGCATTCCCATATGATGCTGCAGGACTTCCTGGCTCATCTCTATCAAATATCGTTACATCAAATCCTTTTTTTTGCAAAAACAACGCGTTCGACACACCTTGTATTCCTGCTCCAACAATACCTACTTTTAACGGTTTATTCATACGATAAATATATATTTAAAATTTCTAATTCTCCGGCGACAAATTATACGTGAGACGTTTATGATATGTTTTGATTATGATTAATCTTTGCACTTAAAACTATTGAAAAACCAATCATAGTTGCAAGTAAAGATGATCCACCATATGACATTATAGGTAAAGGTGAACCAACTATAGGTAGTAATCCTAAGACCATCGACATATTTATAGAAACATATAAAAAAATTGCAAAAGCAAAACCAAAACAGAATAATCTCGAAAAGAAACTTCTAGAAATTAGGCCAGTATTAATAATTCTATAAATTATAATAACGTACAAAATCAATAACATCATTGATCCAATAAAACCAAACTCTTCAGAAAAAAGGGTGAATATAAAATCAGTGTGTTTTTCTGGTAAAAAATCCAAATAACTTTGAGTTCCCTTTAAGAAACCTTTGCCAGTTAATCCTCCAGAGCCCACAGCAATTTTAGATTGAATAATTTGATATCCAGAACCGAGCGGATCTCTATCAGGATCAATAAAAGTCAAAATTCTTAATTTTTGATATGGTTTTAAAAATGAAATTGCAAAAGGTAAAGAAATTAAAAATAAAATAAACGAATAGATAAAGTATTTAATTTTTAAACCTGACAACCATAAGATTATAAGACCTGACAAAGAAATAAGAATTGAAGTTCCTAAATCTGGTTGAGTAATTACAAGTATTGTTGGGATAACTATAATTGTTAGAGATATCAATATTGTTGAAAAATGATTAATCTTTTCAGTTCTTATTCTATGAAAATATTTTGCTAAACAAAGAATTACGGCTATCTTCATTAATTCTGATGGCTGAAGATTGAGGAAATATAAATTTATCCATCGTTTCGAACCAGAGGCTTGTATTCCATACAATGCGACCCAAATAAGTAATCCTAAAATTATAATATAAAATAAATAACTCCCAGCATGCCAAAATTTTATATTAATGAATGATAAAATTACCATCATTGGAAAAAATATTGAAAATTTTAAAAAGTGGCTTTTAGTATGAAATAAGATCTCACCACCATCTGTAGAATACATTGCAAATATACTCACAATTCCAAGCACTAAAATACTTAACAACAAAACATAATCATATTCTCTAAGTTTCTGGAAAAAAGTTTTCTCTTGTGTAAAATTATTTATCATTTCTATATATCTAAAAACTTGTTGTGTTTTGCTTCTTCTCTTAATTTGTGTCTATCTATAATCACTTTAAATAATTTTTTTGCAATTGGTGCTGCTGTTGTTCCACCTGATCCTCCGTGCTCTATGATTATACTTAAAGCGTATCGAGGATTTTTTGTTGGCCCATAAGCAACGTACAAAGCATGATCTCTTTGCTCATATGGAATCTCTGACGTCTTTAAATCAAGTTCTCTCTCTTCTTCTGTGATTCTTTTTACCTGAGCTGTGCCTGTCTTACCAGCAAATCGATATTTTAAATTATTAATTCTTGATGAGTATGAAGTTCCCATTACTTCGTTAGTAGAGCTATAAATAGAATCTTGAATAATTTTTATATTTTTTTGATTTTTAAATAATGGAGTAAACTTATCAAAATAATTATTATTCTCTTCTACTGTTATTTTTGGATAGATTTTATATCCACCGTTGGCAATTTGCGCTGTCATTAAACATAGTTGTATTGGTGTGGTTTGAATATAACCTTGTCCAATACCTGTAATCATTGTTTCTCCCAATAACCAGCCTCCTCCTAAAGCATTTTTTTTCCATTGGGTATTTGGAACCAATCCTTTCTTTTCATTTTGAAATAGATTATCAAAAACTCTCTCTCCTAAACCAAATTTTTTTGCTGTTTCGCTTAATCTATCAACCCCTAGTCTCCTTGCTATTTCATAAAAATAAATATCACATGATTGTTTCATCGCGTTTTTTAAACTTACAAATCCATGACCCTTGTCTTTCCAGCAGTGGTAGGTTTGTCCATACATTTCAACTTTTCCTTCACACTTTATTGTAAATTGTGGATTAACAATTCCATTCTCTAAAGCTGATAAGGCAACTATAGGTTTTATCGTTGAACCTGGGGAGTATTTGCCGCTGATCGTTTTGTTAACCAAAGGTTTTAGAGGATTATTTCTAATTAATTGCCAATCGTCTTCATTAATTCCAAATAAAAATAAATTAGGATCAAATGATGGGGAAGACTGCATTGCAATTATTTCTCCAGTGTAAATATCCATAACGCATATTGAACCAGCCCTCTCCTTAAGTAGTTCACTGCAATATTTTTGAATTTCAGTATCTAAAGTTAATCTTATATCTTTACCTTTAGATCCTTTTTGAAGTTCAATTTGATTAACTTTTTTTCCATATGCGTTCACCTCAAATCTTTGAATATCATTTACACCTAATAATTCTTTTTCAAACGCTTTCTCTAAACCTGTTTTGCCAACTCTTAGTCCTGGTACAAATTTTTCTTTTATATGTTCATTTTCAATTAAATCTTTTTCATTAGCTTGGCTTACATATCCTAAAACATGAGTAAAATTTTCTTTATGTGGATATATTCTTGTAATAGATAAAACTGATTTTACGCCTGTTAACTCATATAAATAATTGTTTACTCTTGAAAATTGTTCCCAGGATAAATTATCAGATACAACGATTGTATCCCATGGTTTTACTTCATTTTTCTTCTTTAGTAATTTTTGAAATTGTCTCTCTGACATATTCAAAATACTTTTAAGTCTTAAAGAAACATGTCTAAAATCTTCCACTTGTTCTGGTATTATATGGAGTTGATAAACTTCATTATTTCCAGCTATTGTTTTTCCAAAAAAATCTTTAAATTCTCCCCGTATGGGTGGAAGCTTTGATTCTCTTATTCTATTTTTATCGGAAAGTGTGAGATATTTATTTCTATCTTTTACCTGTAGCGAATATAATCTTGATGAGAGACCTAAAAAAACTATTACCTTAGCGGCAGTAACTATAAATAATCTCCTATTTATTAAGTTAACTTTTCTTACATTGTCACTAAGATTAAACATTTGATGAGCCTAAAAATTTTTCATAATAAATATTAAAAATAAAATAAAAAAAGAAAAATAATAAGAAAGTTGTAAAATTATTTACAAGTAAAAATCTGTAATCAATTGAAGTATCAAAATAAAACAACAATGATAAATAATTGATTGAATTTGTAACTGAAATTGTAATCAAAAAAAATAACCAATCCTTCATTATAGTTGGTCTTAATGTAATACTTCTAAAATAAGATGAAAAAACGCAAATTACCATGTAGCAAAAACTACTAAGACCAAGCGGCAAACCATTTACTGTATCATTAACAAGTCCAGCGATAAAAATTAAACCATAACCAAAGTAATCAATTGCTTTTAGTGTGCAGTAATAAATTAAAATATAAGCAAAATTGAATGATAAGAACGGGATACCAAAATAGTTTGCATCAAATTCGTTAAAAACTGAAATAAATAAAACTAATAATGGTAAAATTTTTAAAAAATTTTTAAAAAAAGTATTTTGTCTTAACTCAGTCATTGACCTTAATACCTCTTCTTAAAACACATTTTTTATATTCAGGAGTTCCAACTTTATAGCCTTTGGATATGATGGTTTTTTTCATACATTTTTGACCGAATTCTAAATTTAATTTTAAAAAATTTAATTCATCTTCATCTATTTTATGAGAACTAATTTTTTGTCGTTGCTCATTTATTGTTTTTTCAGATTGAAATAATTTTCTCTGTATTTGAGATAATTGATCTTTCAAATTTGAGTTTTCTGACTCTATTTGTGATCTTATTTGATCATTAATTTCTTTTTCTTTTATTAAAGCTTCTAATCTCTCATTTAATTGAACTGGACTTGGTCCTTTAAATAATATTCCTTCTTTCCATGAATTTTGATCTTCATTTAAAATCACTTCAGGTTCTTTTTTTTGTTCAACTTTTTGAAAAGAAGCGACAGATACATATTGTAGTTGTGAAAAATCACTGAAGAATTGAATTTTGATTTCATCTGAATTTTCTTTATCAAAATCAACCACTTTACCAATTGGAATACCACTTTTTATTAATCCACCTGTTCCAGAAGTATAAACAATAGATTCATTGCTAATTTTATCAAAATGAATTTTTTTTAAATAATTTACTTTTCCATAAATATCACTTGTACCTGAAGCAATAGCTTGTAGGTTTCCAGGTGAAATCGAAATTGGTATGTTTGAGTTTATATCTGAAAGCATTAATACTCTAGATGTTTTAAAGTTCACTTCAATTACTTTTCCAACTAGATAATTTTGATCTAAAACAACCATTCCAACTTTTATGCCATCTCTAGAACCTTTATTTATTACAAAAGATCTCAGATAAGGACTATTGTTATCAATTATTATTTTTGAAAATATAATCTCATTTGAAATTAGATAATCATCGAGTTGTTCTCTTAATTTTTGATTTTCAAATTCTAAAATTTTTAAAGATACATCTTTAGATTTAAAATCTGCTAATTCGTCTTGAAGCACCATTACCTTGGTATGAACTTGGAAGTGATGATTGAATTCGTTAATTAAATTACCTAATGCATTTTCTGGAGCCGACACTGCATAAGAAGTTCTATAGATAATCTCATTTATTCCAGACTGTATGTAAGAGATAACTTTAAAATTTTGCTTGGTTAAAAATAAAACAAATACTGATAATAATATTAAGGATAATAAAGAGAATTTTTGTTTAGTTTGTTTTTTTAAAAAAGCAGACCTTATTGCAATGACAAAATCATCTCTGCTTACACTCATTTTTCATTAATCCTAATACTCTGAAAGCATTGTAGAAAAAGTTTCTTCTTGTTCTAAAGCTTTTCCTGTTCCAATTGCAACACATGATAACGGATCATCTGCTATGTGCACAGGTAAACCAGTTTCTTTTGAAAATCTTTTATCAATATTCTTTAATAAAGATCCACCACCTGTTAAAGTTAAACCCATATCTACTAAATCTGCTGATAATTCAGGAGGTGTATTTTCTAACGCATCTTTAATGCCATTAACCATGTCTCTTAAAATTTCATTTAATGCTTCAGCTGTATCTTCCTCAGTAATGTTAACTTCTTTTGGAGTCCCAGACCTCAAATCTCTTCCCTTGACAGCATAAGTATTATTGTTTGATGGAATGGCAGTACCTATTTCTTTCTTTATCTTTTCAGCAGTACTATCTCCAATCATCAAATTATATTCTTTTCTCATATAATTTACCATTGCTGTATCCATAGCGTCGCCTGCTACTCTTAATGATTTAGAATATACTAGACCTCCTAAAGACATAACGGCAATCTCACTAGTTCCACCACCTATATCAACAACCATAGAACCTGTAGCTTCTGAAATTGGCAAACCTGCTCCTATTGCTGCTGCAATTGGTTCTTCAATTAATTGTACTCTTCTTGCTCCTGCAGCTAAGGCACTATCTTGAATGGCCTTACGTTCTACAGGTGTTGAGCCTGTTGGAACGCAAATTAAAATTCTTGGGTTTGCGAAAGTACTTCCTTTATGAACTTTTTTGATAAAATGTTTGATCATTTCTTCTGTCACTATGAAGTCCGCGATCACACCATCTCTAAGTGGTCTAATTGCACTTATGTTTCCTGGTGTTCTTCCAAGCATTGTTTTTGCTTCATCTCCAACAGCTAAAACGTTTTTCTTACCTGCTCCATTATCAACTATTGCAACAACCGATGGTTCATTCAACACAACTCCTTGGCCTTTAACCACAACTAAAGTATTCGCTGTACCTAAGTCAATAGCCATATCTTGGCTCCACATATCTTTTACTTTGCTAAAAAAACTCATCTAAATTCCTTTCACTTTTTTTTCTTCCTGATCCATTGGAGCAGTTTTTTCTCTTTTAATTATCATTTTATTTAATGCGCTAATATAAGCGTTTGCTGAAGCTACTAACGTATCAGTATCAGCAGCTTGACCAACTGTAGTTTTACCATTTTCTTCAATTCTAACACTCACTGTTGCTTGAGCGTCAGTACCTTCTGTCACTGCATGGACTTGGTACAATTGTAAATTTACATCATGTGGGTATAAGTTTTTAATACATTTAAAAATTGCATCAACAGGACCATCTCCTGTTTCTACTGCAGACTTTATTTCACCATTAACATCTAATGTCATTTCTGCTTTTTGTGGTTCACCTGTTCCAGCAAAAACTTTTAAAGATTTTAAAGAAACTGTATTTGATTTATTATCAACAATTAAGCTATCATCGACAAGAGCAATTATATCTTCATCATAAATATGCTTCTTTTTGTCTGCTAAAATTTTAAATTTCCCAAAAGCATTTTCAATTATATCATCTGTAATGTCGGCATAACCCAAACTTACCAATTTATCTTTAAATGCGTGTCGACCAGAATGCTTACCCATTACTAATGATGTTTGTTTTACTCCAACACTTTCTGGTGTCATAATTTCATAAGTGTTTCTATTCTTTAACATTCCATCTTGGTGAATGCCTGACTCATGTGCAAACGCATTTTTTCCAACTATTGCTTTATTATATTGAACTGGGAAACCAGTAACATTTGAAACAAGTTTTGAGGCTTTGCTTAACAACGTTGTGTTTATTCCAGTTTCATAAGGCATTAGATCATTTCTTGTTCTAATTGCCATAACAACTTCCTCTAAAGCAGCATTTCCGGCTCTTTCACCTATACCATTTATAGTACATTCAATTTGTCTTGCACCAGCTTGTACACCAGCTAAAGAATTTGCTACAGCCAAACCTAAATCATTGTGACAATGTGTAGATAAAATAGCTTTGTCAATATTAGGAACTTTATTTAACAAAGTTTGTATTATAGTTGTAAACTCTGAAGGCACCGTGTAACCAACCGTGTCTGGAATATTTATGGTTGTTGCACCACTGGCGATTGCAAGCTCAACTATTTTACACATATAATCCATATCAGTTCTAGTCCCGTCTTCACAAGACCATTCAACATCATCTGTTAAATTTCTTGCATATGATACATGCTCTTTAATTGAATCGTAAACTTGCTCAGGTGTTTTATTTAACTTGTGTTTCATGTGTAATGGACTCGTGGATATAAATGTATGAATTCTAAATCTTGGAGCATGTTTTAAAGCTTCATAACATCTATCAATATCTTTTTTTGAATGTCTTGATAAACCACATGGAATTGATTTTTTTAAGACTTTACTAATAGCTGTTACAGCTTCAAAATCTCCAGGTGATGCGATTGGAAAACCAGCTTCAATTATATCAATTCCCAATTCATCAAATACTCTTGCAATTTGAATTTTTTCCTCAAGACTCATTGATGCTCCAGGAGATTGTTCTCCGTCACGCATTGTAGTATCGAAAATTATTACTCTATTTTTGTCACTCATAACTAAAATATGAAGTGCACACAATACAATCTATAATAGAGATTGTAAATTATATTGTTAAGTTTAAGCTGTTATTTTAGCTTTTGTCGCTGTCTACAAGTTTCTTTTTACCAATCCAAGGCATCATAGCTCTTAGCTTAGTTCCAACTTGCTCAATTGAGTGATCAGCTAGATCTTTTCTAGTTTTTAGAAAGTTTTTTTGACCGCTTTTGCACTCATCCATCCATTGTTTTGTAAATTTTCCAGATTGGATATCAGCTAAAACTTCCTTCATTCTTTTCTTTGTTTCTTCTTTATTTACAATTCTCGGTCCCGAAACATATTCGCCATATTCAGCTGTATTAGAAATTGAGTAGTTCATGTTTGCTATTCCACCCTCATAAATTAAATCTACGATTAGTTTTACTTCATGCAGACACTCAAAATAAGCCATTTCTGGTTCATAACCAGCTTCAACTAAAGTTTCATAACCATTTTTAATTAATTCTACTAATCCACCACACAAAACTGTTTGTTCACCAAAAAGATCAGTTTCACACTCGTCTTTAAATGTTGTTTCAATTATTCCTGATCTTCCTCCTCCAATTGCTGAAGCATAAGATAATGCCAGATCTCTAGCTTTACCTGTTCCATCTTGATGAACAGCCATTAAACATGGAACACCCCCACCTCTTTCATATTCGCTTCTTACTAAATGACCAGGTCCTTTTGGTGCTACCATAAACACGTCTAGGTCTTTTCTTGCGTTGATTAAATTATAATGAATGTTTAAACCATGTGCGAAAGCTAAACTTGTACCTTCTCTTACTCTTTGCTCAATATGATTTTGATAGATAGTTGCCTGAAGTTCATCTGGTGTTAAAATCATACACACATCAGCCCAAGCAGCTGCATCAGACAAATTCATCACCTTTAATCCTTTAGACTCTGCTTTAGCTTTACTTGCCGATCCATCTCTTAGAGCTACCACAACTTCTTTAACTCCACTATCTTTTAAATTTAAAGCATGTGCATGTCCTTGGCTTCCATATCCAAATATTGCAACTTTTTTTTCCTTAATCAGGTTTACATCAGCATCTTTTTCATAAAACATTTTCATTATATTTCTCCTTTTAAAATTAATTAAAAACTTTATCGCCTCTAGTCATTGCTACTGCTCCAGTCCTAGAAGCGCTAATCAATCCTAACGGTTTAAGTTTTATGCTCATTTTGTCTATTTCTCTTCTCAAGGCTGTAATTTGAATTACAGCAGAATTTTTTGTTTTATCTAATATTACTGGATTAAACTTTTTACAAGCATTTAAACACTTATCTATCTTATTTTTTTTAGCCACTATCTTAAATAAAGCCATTTCTTTAAAAATAACTGACTTATTCTCTCTTTTAAAATCTGCAACTTTATGTACAGGGACTAATTTTTTTAATTGTAGTTTTATTTGATCAATTACTTGGGGTGTTCCAGTTGTAACAATTGTTATTCTTGAAATGTTTTTCTTTGAATCAATTTCCGCTACAGCTAAAGACTCAATGTTGTAGCCTCTACCTGAGAACAGCCCTACAACTCTGGCCAAAACTCCTGCTTCATTATCTACCCAAACTACAATAATATGAGTATCAAGTTTTTCTTTTTTTGTTGCAATACTATAAGCTGATTTTGATTTTGGCATTTAAACTAAAGCTTTACCTTTTCCAGTAATTTTATTTTCCTCTTGTTCATTTGGTCCTAAAATCATTTGATTATGAGGTTTTCCTGAAGGTATCATTGGAAAACAGTTTTCATTAGGATCAACATGGCAATCAAAAATCACAGGCCCATCAAAATCTAACATTTCTTGAATTTTTTCATCTAATTCGTCAGGTGTTTCTGCTTTAATTCCTTTGCAACCATAAGCTTCGGCCATTTTCATAAAATCAGGTAATGCTTCTGAATAACTTTCTGAATAATTTTTTTCATGTAGTAGTTCCTGCCATTGTCTTACCATTCCCATATACTGGTTATTTAAAATAAATATTTTAATTGGCAAATTATACTGGATTGCTGTTGACATCTCTTGCATTGTCATAAGTACAGATGCCTCTCCAGCAATATCTACAACTAATTTTTTTGGATGTGCAATTTGAACACCCACTGCAGCTGGCAAACCATAACCCATCGTACCTAGGCCACCAGAAGTCATCCATCTATTAGGCTTATTAAACTTATAATGCTGAGCTGCCCACATTTGATGCTGGCCAACTTCTGTAGTAATAAAAGTATCTTGATTTTTTGTTAGTTCATAAAGCCTTTGAACAGCATGTTGTGGTTTAATTGATTGATTGCTATTTATAAAATTAAGAGAATTTTTCTCTCTCCATTTTTGAATTTGTTCCCACCATTTAGATATTTTTTGTTTATTTGATTTATTTAAGTTTAATTTTTTCTTATTAATTGTTTTAATAACTTTTGAAATAACATCACCCACGTCCCCAACTAGTGCTAAATCAACTTTTATTATTTTATTAATTGAAGAAGGATCAATATCAATATGAACTTTTTTTGAATTCGGGGAAAATTCATCGATCTTTCCTGTTATTCTATCATCAAATCTTGCTCCAATATTAATTAGTAAATCACAATCATGCATCGCATTATTTGCTTCATAAGTACCATGCATACCAAGCATGCCTAAAAATTGATTATCGTCACCTGGGTAAGCACCCAATCCCTGTAATGTTGAAGTAATAGGAAAACCTGTTAGATCTACTAATTCTCTTAGTGCATCACTTGCTTTAGGTCCTGAATTAATCACACCACCACCAGAATAAATTATTGGCTTCTTAGCCTTAGTCATCATTTCTATCAATTCATCTACTTCTTCTTGAGTGAATTGATTTAAAGAAGAACCATTTAATTTCTTTTCAACTTTTGGTTTTGAATATTTTGATTTTGCAAATTGAATATCTTTTGGAATATCAACAAGTACTGGACCAGGTCTTCCAGTAGTTGCTACTCTAAAAGCTTCATGAAGTATTTTTGATAAATCTTTTATATCTTTAACTAACCAATTATGTTTGGTGCAAGGTCTAGTTATGCCTGTTGTATCACATTCTTGAAACGCATCAGTTCCAATTAAATGAGTTGGTACTTGACCTGATATACATACTAAAGGAACAGAGTCCATATAAGCATCTGTTAATGCTGTTACTACGTTAGTAGCGCCTGGACCAGAAGTAACTAAGACAACTCCTGGTTTACCTGAAGATCTGGCATAACCTTCTGCAGCATGTCCAGCACCTTGCTCATGTCTAACCAAAATATGTTTAATAGAGTCATGATTTTTTAACTCATCATAAATTGGTAGAACAGCACCACCAGGATAACCAAAAATAAATTCTACTTCTTGGTCTTCCAAACACTTGAATACGATTTCAGCACCAGTTAATAATTTTGACATTTGTGCAATCTAGCTGAAGTTGTGCTAATTGGTCAAGAATAAGAATGAAAAATTTAAATTTTTTTTAAGAACGATCCAATGTCTTTTGGGTGAATTCTTTTCCAGTCAGACATATGTCCTCTGCTCCATGTAACTTGTCTTTTTGCATATTGTCTTGTCTTTATTGATATTTTTTCAATTAATTGAGTGTTATCTAATTTTTTCTCCAAATAATCAGATATTTCCTTTATGCCGATAGCTCTTGTAGCTGGTTTATCTCTTTTAATTTTGAGTTTAAGAAAGTTTTTTACTTCTTTAATTGCTCCACTTTTAATCATTTTTTTTGATCTTGTGCTAATTTTTTTAATCAAATCTTCTCTTGGATAATCCAAATAAATCTTAATAAAATCTTCTTTATCAAAATATGTTTTAGTTTGCCTATACCAATCATTTAATGATTTTTTTGTAAAAAATTTTACTTCATAAGCTCTTATTGATCTTTGGACATCGCTTGAATTAATTGAAGATTTCATTTTTGGATCAAGGTTTATTAATTTTTTAAAAAATTTGTCCTGTCCTAAATTTTTATTTAATAATCTTATCTCATTTCTAATTCTTAAAGGTACATTTGGGATTTTAACCAGTCCATCTGTGAGAGATTTAAAATATAAGCCTGTGCCTCCAACTAATATTGGTATTTTATTTCTTCTTTTGATTTCAATTATCTTTTTTTTTGCTAATTTTAACCATTCTCCAACAGAAAAATTTTTTTTTGCATTTTGAAATCCATAAAGATGATGTTTAATTTTTTGATAATCTTTCTTTTGAGGTCTTGCAGATAAAATTTGTAATTCCCTATAAATCTGCATGCTGTCAGCATTAATGATTTCTCCATTAATTTTTTTTGCTAATTTAATTGCAAATTCTGATTTTCCTGAAGCTGTTGGTCCTGAGATTAAAATTATCTTAGAACTAACATTCATTCTTAATCTAATTTAACACCTATATATCTTCTTTGATTTTCAGTATTATAAATTGCCAATAGGATAGTTTTTTGATTAGACCTTAAAACTTGTGCTACCACTTGCTTTAAATCACCTATTGTTTTAATTTTTCTTTTTTGAGCTTCAATAATAATACTATTTACTCTAATTGATTTTATTAATGGGCTATCATTTTCAATTTTAGTTATAATTAAACCCGTCGTATCTTTGGGAAGATTTCTAGCTTCTATATCTTCATCAGTAATTTTTTTTACTGTGATCTTAAGGTCTTCAATTTCAGTATTTTTTAGTTGAGATTTTTTTGTTATCTTGAAATCTTCTGAAGTTTCTAGTCTTCCTAATTTTACTTTTTTTGAAATTTCTTTTTTATTTCTCCAAATCTTAACTTCTACATTTTTTCCAACCTCAGTTTGAGCCACTATTATTGGAAGTTGTTTCATTTCCTTAATTTCTTTTCCATTAAACTCTAAAATAATATCTCCAGCTTTAATCCCGGCTTTAGCTGATGGACTATCTTCTGCTACACTAGCCACTAGTGCGCCTCTTGGTTTATCTAATTCTTCAATTTCGGCGATCTCTTTAGTGACATCTTGTATTCTTACTCCAAGCCATCCTCTTTTTGTCTCACCAAATTTAATTAATTGGTCTATTACTACTTCTGCACTATTTGATGGAATTGAAAAACCAATACCAATCGAACCACTTCTACCTAAAATAGCTGTATTAATTCCAATTACATCTCCATCCATATTAAACAAAGGTCCTCCTGAATTTCCTGAATTAATAGAAGCATCTGTTTGGATGTAATCCTCGTATCTTGATAGACCAATAGATCTATTTCTTGCAGAAATTATTCCAGCTGTAACTGTTCCTCCCAGACCAAATGGATTTCCTATTGCAATAACCCAATCACCAATTCTTGCTTTATCAGAGTCACCAAATTTAACAGGAGTGAATGTTTCTTTTGTATCTAATTGTAAGACAGCAATGTCAGAGAGAGGGTCCGTGCCAATCACATTAGCTTTAAACTCTTTGTCACCGTCTACTCTTACTATTATATCATCTGCATCTTGAATTACATGATTGTTTGTTACAACTATTCCCTTTTTATCTATGATGAAACCAGAACCTAATGCACTAGATTTTCTCTCTTGTGGAGCTCCAAATTCTTTAAACATATCTTCAAAGGGAGATCCTGGAGGAAACTGAAAAGGAAATGGATTTTGATTTGAAACTACCGTTGTAGTTGTTGAAATATTTACGACTGAAGGCATTAATCTCTCTGCTAAATCTGCAAAAGATGCAGGAACAGAATTTGAATTTGAGGTTGTAAAAAATGCTAAAGTTAATACCAAGCTGATTATAAATGTTTTAAGTAATTTCATATTAATTTTTTAAAATGTAAATAATTGCAAAACCCAAAATCGCAAATATTAATCCTCCTGTTCTAAGTTGTCTATTATCTATGACTTCTAATTTTTTTAACATACTTTTCATTTTTGATGGAAATAAGGCATATAATAGACCTTCAATAAATAAAAAAAGTCCAAAAGCTATTACTAGCTCATTCATTTTATGATTATTGTTGCTGAGTTTTTGGTTTTATATTTCCAAAAAATTTAAAAAACTCACTGTCAGGTGACAAGATTAAAGATGTTTCACCACCAATTAAAGCTTTTTCATAAGCTTGCATGGCTCTATAGAATGCAAAAAATTCAGGATCTTGTCCAAAGGCATCAGCAAAAATTTTATTTCTTTGACCATCACCTTCCCCTTTCATAATCTGGGATTGTTTTTCTGCATCAGCAAGTATTACCGTTACTTCTTTATCTGCAGTTGACGTAATAGTTACAGCCATCTCTGCACCCTTCGCTCTAAACTCTTTTGCTTCTCTCTCCCTTTCAGTCTGCATTCTTCTAAAAATTGCATCACTATTTGCTTGAGGAAGATCTGCTCTTTTGATTCTTACATCATTAATTTTAATACCAAAATTCTGAGCTTCATTATTAACTCCTTCTTGAATTAAAGCCATCTGTTTAGATCTATCTTCAGATAATAAAGTTTGAAGTTCTTGTTGACCTAAAACATTTCTAATTCTTGAATTTAAAATTGTAGCTAATCTTGATCTTGCAACTCTTTCATTTCCAACAGAAATATAAAATTTCAAAGGATCAACTATTTGAAATCTTGCAAATGCATCAACTATTAATCTTTTTTGGTCTGATGCAATCACTTCCTCTGGAGGTGTATCTAAATTTAAGATTCTTTTATCTAAATAAACAACATTTTGAATAAAAGGTAATTTAAAATTAAGACCTGGTTTAGAAATAATTCTTTTCGGGTCACCAAACTGAAGGACGATTGCTTGGTTAGTCTCTTTAACAATGAATATAGAGAAAAATGCTAAAATCCCTAATGCTAAAATTATTCCACCAAAAATTTTAATTGTTTTCATTTAATTCGTCGCTTTCTTTTTTAATTCAGGCAGTGGTAAGTATGGTACAACACCTGATCCTGCATTATTTTCTATAATAACTTTATCTATGTCTGCTAAAACTTTTTCCATTGTTTCTAAATACATTCTTTCTTGAGTAACAGCTTTTGCATTTTTGTATTCATTATAGATTGATAAAAATCTACTTGCGTCACCTTCTGCTTTTGCAACTACTTCTTTTTTATAAGCCTCAGCTGCTTGTAAGATTTTTGCCGCTTCCCCACGAGCCCTTGGAATAACGTCGTTTGCGTAAGCCTCAGCTTCATTTTTAGATCTTTCCATATCAGCTCTTGCTGCTTGAACATCTCTGAATGCATCAATTACTTGATCAGGTGGATCTGCTTTTTGCGTTTGCACTTGAGTAATCTGAATACCACTATTGTATTCGTCTAAAATGTTTTGAATAATTTCTTGAGTTTCTGTTTCTGTAATTGATCTACCTTCTGTCAAGATTGGTTGAATATCAGACCTTGCAATTACTTCTCTCATCGCAGTTTCTGCAGCAGCTTTTACAGTTCCCTCAGGATCTTGAATTTTAAATAAAAAATTACCAGCGTCTTTAATTACCCAGAATACAGAAAAATCAATATTTACAATATTTTCATCTCCAGTTAGCATTAAACTTTCTTGAGGAACATCGGCTACTCCTCCACTAGCAGAAAAACCACTTTCTCTCTCTGATCTAAAGCCAATGTCTATTCTATTTACTTTAGTTACTTTTGGCGTGATTACAGACTCTACTGGAAAAGGAATGTGATAATTTAATCCTGGTTGTGTTGTTTTAACAAATTTTCCAAATCTTAAAACAACTCCTTGTTCATCAGGCAATACTCTATAGAGACCACTTGCTAACCAAACTAAACCCAAAATCAATAAAACTAACACAGCTTGTTTTCCGCTTGAACCTGATCCGCCAGGTAAAAATTTTTTAATCTTGTCTTGAAACTCTTTTATAATTTGATCAACATCTGGTGGAGTTGGACCTCTTCTAGAACCATTTCCATTTCCACTACCACCTGGAGGTGATCCCCATGGGCTTCCGCCTCTTTGTTGAAAATTATCAGACATGCATTATCTATATAGTGTCTTAAATACTAAAAACAAGATAAGAAGATTAATTATGTCTGATAAAAAAACAGAACTAAGTGCCGCAATGAAAAGCAAAATGGAGCCTAAAGTATTTAAAAAAAACCCAATTTTAGGAACAAAGTTTACAATAGCAGTCTCTAGCGCGAAAGGTGGTGTAGGAAAATCAACTTTTGCTACTAATTTAGCTTTAGCTTTAAAAAAAGTAGGTTGCAAAGTTGGCTTATTAGATGCCGACATCTATGGACCATCGATTCCTAAAATGTTTGATATAAACGAAAAACCTAAAAGTGATGGTCAAAAACTCGAGCCTATAAATAAATATGACATTCAGTGTATGTCCATTGGTTTTTTAGCAGACCAACAAACTCCAATGATTTGGAGAGGGCCTATGGTAACAAGTGCAATAAAAACTTTTACTCAAAAAGTTAATTGGAAAAATTTGGATTTTATTATCGTTGATATGCCTCCTGGAACTGGTGATACTCAACTTACATTTTCTCAAGAAATACAAATGGATGGAGCTATAATTGTTTCTACACCTCAAGAAGTGGCTTTGCTGGATGTTAAAAGAGGAATAAAGATGTTTGATAAATTAGGGGTAAAAATCTTAGGACTAGTTGACAATATGAGTCACTTTATTGGTGATGATGGAAAAAAATATTCTATTTTTGGAGAAGGTGGAGTTAAAAGAACAGCGGATGAGTTTAACAAAGAGTTTTTAGGAGAAATTCCAATTAACCCTGATGTTGGAAAGTTTGGTGATCAAGGAAAACCAATAGTAGAGCAAAATGAAGAGCATGAAATATCTAAAATTTTTTTAAATTTTGCAGATAAAATTAAATCAACTTATCTTTAAGGTCAAAAGCTTCCATTAATTCATTCCATTCTCTTTTTGAAAGTCCTGAATCTTCTATAGAAGCTTTTTCACCTTTAATAAGCTTTTGAATGACTGCTTTTCCTTTTGAAGAAACTTCAGTTCCACCAACTCTATAATCCATAAAAGCGTCATAAGTAATAGGCACCCACTTTTTTAGAGTGTCTAACATTATATCTGCATAAACTCTTATTTCATATTGTGCATGATGATCAGCTCTAAGTCTTAAAAAATTCATTAAATTAAGCAAATCTGTTTTCCAGTACCACTGCGTATAAGTATTTAATGTTAAATTCATTCTTGCTAATTCTCTTGCAAGGCCTTTTTGATTTTCATCGATTGTTGATCCATCATATCTCTCGTTAAGCATTGTTTCGTAATTATCATAAGTTCTTTCAGCATCATTTTTTAATAATTCTAAAACTTTTTGCGCCTGTTCTCCTTCAAGTACTTCTCCACGACCTTGTCTATTATTAGTAGATTGAGCAGCTAAATTTTCTGGAGTTGGTAAATAAAATTCTTTATCAAGTATAGAGTATCTCGCAGAGTATTCATTTACATTAGCAGTTCGGTGCCTAATCCATTGTCTCGCTATGAAGATTGGAAGTTTAATATGATATTTTATTTCACACATTTCAAATGGTGTACTATGCCAATGTCTCATTAAATATTTTATTAAACCTTGATCTGTAGATACTTGCTTAGTGCCTTTCCCGTATGAAACTCTAGCTGATTGTACAATTGAAGTATCATCACCCATATAATCAATCACTCTTACAAAGCCATGATCTAAAGCTGGTAAAGCTTCATATAATATTTTTTCTAATTCTGGAGCTGTAACTCTTTTTGTTTGATTACTTTGATTTTGTTGATTTTTTATTTCTGCTATTTGCTCTGAAGTTAATTTCATGATTGTTATTGAATCTGTTTAATTTCCTTTTATATTAATAATGTTGGTTTTCCAACTATGACGATAAACGAATTTCGTAATAACCATTGCGGACGTGGGGGCAGTACCCACCACCTCCACCATTTACAACTTATGGGGGTGAACCAGAATCGACGGATGACTAAAAGTTGTTCTTTCGTTCGGCATTGCTCCACCGTAACGGGCTAATTTATAATTGCTAACGAAAGTTATGCACTTGCTGCTTAATTAACTTGTTAATTAAGTAAACGGGGTTTGGGGCACCTGGCAACAGAACGCCCCTTTAAAATAAAATTATAAATAATTATTTTTTTATAAGCTCTGATTGTGCTGCTGCTAATCTAGCAACTGGAACTCTATAAGGAGAGCAAGAAACATAATTTAAACCTGCATCTGAACAAAATTTAATACTTTTAGGGTCTCCACCATGTTCACCACAAATTCCAAGTTTTATTGATTTGTTTTGTTTTTTTCCTTGTTGAACAGCAATTTTTACCAAATCTCCAACTCCTTCATCTATTGAAACAAATGGGTCAATAGAAAAAATTTTATTTTCCAAATAATCATTTAAGAATTTTCCACTATCATCTCTGCTTATTCCAAAAGTTGTTTGGGTTAAATCATTTGTTCCAAAACTAAAAAATTCTGCGTGTTTTGCTATATCTCCAGCTTTGATTGCAGCTCTAGGAAGCTCAATCATTGTTCCAACTAAAAAATCTACCTTTATTTTTTTTTCATTTTGTACTTCTTTAGCAGTATTAATTACTAATTCTTTCATCAATTTTATTTCTACTTCTGTAGAAACCAAAGGGATCATTATTTCAGGAAAAGCTGATTTAACTTTATTTTTTTTAAGCTCACAAAGTGCTTCAAATATTGCTCTACATTGCATCTCATAGATTTCTGGAAATGAAATTCCTAATCTACACCCTCTATGACCCAACATAGGATTTTGTTCATGTAGTTCATTAATTCTATTTTCAATTTCTTTAACAGGTAAATTTACAACAGATGCTACCTCGCTTATCTCTTTATCTGTTCTTGGTAAAAATTCATGTAATGGTGGATCAAGCAATCTTACAGTGACAGGTAAACCGCTCATAATTTTAAAGATTTCCATAAAATCTTTTTTCTGATGTGGTAAGAGTTTATCTAATGCTTTAGCTCTATCTTCTTTAGTTTTTGATAAAATCATCTCTCTAACTGAAAGAATTCTTTCTTCATCAAAAAACATATGTTCTGTTCTGCAAAGACCAATGCCTTCTGCACCAAATTCTCTAGCAGTTTTCGTATCTAAAGGTGTTTCAGAATTAGTTCGTACTTTCAATTTTCTAAAACCGTCTGCCCAGCCCATCAATTTTGAAAAATCTCCCGAAATTTCTGGTTGAACTGTTGGAACTTCACCTAAAATAACACGTCCGGTGGAGCCATCTATAGTTATAACATCACCTTCTTTAATTGTTTGAGATGCTGTTTTAAAATATTTATCATCATAATTAATTTCAATTTCACTTGAGCCTGAGACACACGGTCTTCCCATTCCTCTTGCAACAACAGCTGCGTGACTAGTCATTCCTCCTCTTGCCGTTAAAATTCCTTTTGCTGCATGCATTCCATGAATATCTTCTGGTGAAGTTTCAACTCTAACTAATATAGTATCTTGCATCATACCATTTAATCTTTCAGCTTCATCTGAACTAAATACAACTTTGCCTGATGCAGCTCCAGGAGATGCTGGAAGACCGTTTGCAATTACTTCTATCTTTGTTTTTTCATCTAAAGTTGGATGTAATAAAGTATCAAGTGAATGAGGGTCAATTCTTAATACAGCTTCTTTTTTTGAAATAAGTTTTTCTTTAACCATATCAACTGCAATCTTTACTGCAGATTTCGAAGTTCTTTTTCCTGATCTAGTTTGCAACATCCACAATTTTTGATTTTCAACAGTAAACTCGACATCTTGCATGTCTTTATAATGTTTTTCTAATTTTTTAAGAATTTGATCTAGTTGTTTATAAACCTTTGGCATTGCCTCCTCCATGGATAGAGCATCAACACCTGCAGACTTTCTCGCTTTTTTAGTAATAAATTGTGGTGTCCTAGTTCCAGCTACAACATCTTCACCTTGGGCATTAATCAAATACTCTCCATAAATATCATTTGCTCCATCAGATGGATTTCTTGTAAATACAACTCCGGTAGCACAATCATCTCCCATATTACCAAATACCATCGATTGGACATTTACTGCCGTGCCCCATTCTGAAGGAATTTGATTCAATTTTCTGTATACTTTTGCTCTATTGCTCTCCCAAGATAAAAACACTGCACTTATAGCTCCTAACAATTGTTCAAAAACATCTTGTGGAAAATTTTTACCTGATTTTTCTTTTACTGTTTTTTTAAAATCCTCAATTAAACCATCCCAATCATTTTCATCTAAATCAGTATCTAACAAAACTCCTTTTGTAAGTTTATAGTTTTCAATAAGTTCTTCAAAATGATAACCTTCAACACCCATTACAACATTTCCATACATTTGGATAAATCGTCTATAGCTATCCTTAGCAAATCTTCCATTCGAAGTTTTCCTTGAAAGAGCATCTACAGTCTTGTCATTTAATCCTAAATTTAAAATTGTATCCATCATACCAGGCATAGACACTCTGGCTCCAGATCTCACTGATAATAACAATGGATTTTTATTATCACCAAACTTCTTGGAAACATCTTTTTCTACTGTTTTTAATTCTTGTTTAATTTGATTGATTATTTTTTTACTTAATTTCTTTTTATCTTTATAAAAAATCTTACAGACCTCAGTGGAAATAGTGAAACCTGGAGGAACAGGCAAACCCATTCTTCCCATTTCAGATAAGTTCGCTCCCTTTCCACCTAAAAAATTTTTTGGATTTTTTATCTTTTTAGTGTCTTTTGATTTAAAGTTTAAAATTAGTTTTTTCATTATGTGTTCTCAAGTTTTGAGAAATTTGTAAAATTTTCGAATGTTTTACAGAACATTTGTAAAAGTTCCAATCTGTTTTTTTTAATCACTTCATCTTGATCATTAACTTGGACATTATCAAAAAATGCGTTCAATGGCTCTTTAGCGCTCGCAAGAAAAGAAAATGTCTCTTCATAATTTTCAGTTTTATCTATAGAGGAGAAATATTTCCTAATTTCATTAATCTTTGTATGAAGATTTTTTTCAAATTCAGTTTTAAAAATACCAGGGTCAGTTGAATTATCTAACTTAGTTTTGTTTTTATCGCTTTCAAGAATATTTAGCGCTCTTCGGTAAATTGCAATAACGTCTTTACCTGTCGGCTCTAATACTAACTTATTTAGTGATTTCGCTTTTTCAAATTCAAATGAAATATTGTTTAAATTAAGATTCTCTATAGAGGCATCCACTATATCTTGTCTTAATTTTTTTTCTTTCATGTAATATTTAATTCTATCTTTAAAAAAAACTTCTAATTCTCTTCGTAGATTATTATTTGTTAATTTTAACTCTTGGGTCTCAAACAAACTTATTGAATAATTAATTAGATCTTTAATTTTAAAATTTTTTTTATTCTCAACTATTATTCTAATCAAACCAAGTGCAATTCTTCTCAATGCATAAGGATCTTTGGAGCTTGTGGGTTTTTTATCAACACCAAAAAAACCAACCAAAGTATCAATTTTGTCAGAAAGTGATAATGCAATACTAAAAGGTTTTTTTGGTATTTTTGAATCAAGACCTATCGGTAAATACTGTTCGCTTATCGCAATGCAAATATCTTTTTCAAAACCTTGTACTTCTGCAAAGTATCCTCCCATCAAACCTTGAAGTTCTGGAAACTCGCCAACTACTTCAGATATTAAATCCACTTTGCAAATTGACGATGAGAGCTCTACTTTTTCTTTGCTAATTAAAAGATCATCAGAAATCATTGACCCAAGTTTTCTCATTCTTTGTGCCTTATCATAGTATGTGCCAAGACCTTCAAAATAATTCATTTCTTTTAATCGGGATACTTGCTTAACTAAATTTTTCGATTTATCTTTATTCCAAAAAAATTCCGCATCATTTAATCTTGCTTCTACAACTCTTTCATTACCAAGTTTAATTAATCCTTTTTTATCTGGCTTATTAGCAACAACTACAAACTCGTTGGTAATTTCTCCTTTATTATTATATGTGGGAAAGTATTTTTGATGATGTTGCATTGTAATAATTAAAATTTCTTTTGGAATTTTTAAAAATCTTTCATCAAATTTGCAGACAATACAATTGGGTTTATCTGTTAAATTAATTACTTCATCAATAACATTTGAATTTTTATCAATTATGATATTTCTTTTCTTTTCTATTTTTTCAAATTGATTTTCTATATTTTTTTTTCTCTCATCTTGATCAACAATTTGACCTATCTTTTTTAAACTTGATAGATAACTTTTATAATCATTAAAGACTTTTGCTTTTTCTTCGTAATGAGTATCTTCAAACGTAATATTACTTGAGGTTATGTCATGAAATTTAAACTCAATTTTTTTTTTATCATAAACTGCCAAAATAGACTTTAAAGGTCTACCCCAGGTTAAATTGCCTGATCCCCATCTCATTGACTTTTTCCACTGAATTTTATTTAAGTTTTCAAATATAATGTCTTTTAAAATGTTTTTAGTGTTTAACGTTTGTTTTTTTGTTCGAAAAAAATAAAAATTTCCTTTTTCTGTCTCTTTAATTACTAAGTCTTTTTTTGTTATCTTATTTGATTTTAAAAAACCTTCTAATGCAACATTTGGTGCTTTAATATTTGGTCCTTTAATTTCTTGAGATTTTATTGTTATTTCTTTTTTTAAATTTTCAAAAACAATTACTAATCTATTAGGTGTTGATTTTGAAAAACAATTTGTAAATTCAATTGATTTGTCTTTAAAGTTTTTTTTAAAACTTTCTAACAGATCAGTTCTTAGTTTTTTTTGCAATCCAGAAGGAATCTCTTCACTAAATAATTCTAAAAAAAATTCTGACATTTATTTTTGACTCTCTACCCAAACAGCTGCTGCTGCTTTGGTAATATCTCTAATTCTAGCTATATATCCAGCTCTTTGTGCAACACTAATAGCTCCTCTGGCATCTAAAATATTAAATACATGACTAGCTTTCAAACACTGATCATAAGCTGGTAAAGATAATTTTTTTTCTGCCAATGATTTAGCTTCTTGCTCATGCATATCAAACATTTTTAATAAATTTTCAACATTTGCATTTTCAAAGTTATAAATTGAAAACTCTTTTTCTGCTTGATGATAAACATCTTTATATAACAATCCTTCTGAATTCCAGACCAGATCATAAACATTGTCTTTCTTTTGTGTAAACATACATATTCTCTCCAAACCATATGTAAGTTCTACTGACACGGGCTTACAATCAAATCCTGCCATTTGCTGAAAATATGTAAATTGAGTTATTTCCATACCATCACACCACACTTCCCACCCTAAACCAGCTGCACCTAACGTTGGACTTTCCCAATCATCTTCTACAAATCGAATATCGTGATCATCATGGTCAATACCAATTGATTGCAAACTTTTTAAGTAAAGTTTTTTTATATTATTTGGTGATGGTTTGATTAAAACTTGAAATTGATAATAATGCTGTAAGCGATTTGGATTATCTCCATATCTACCATCAGTTGGTCTTCTAGATGGCTGAACATAAGCAGCTTTCCATGGCTTTGGGCCCAATGATCTTAGTGTGGTGGCAGGATGAAAAGTTCCTGCTCCAACTTCCATATCATATGGCTGTAAAATAACACAACCTTGCTTGCTCCAGAATTTCTGAAGATTTAAAATTGTGTCTTGAAAAGATTGAATTTTTTCCTGACTTTTTTTTTTAGAAACCATATCTTTGCCAAATAGATCTTTCTTCAACAATGTTAGCAAATTGATCAATATGATCGGAGGAAGTTGACAATTTCTTGCTCAACCAGCCTTTTGATTTTTCAAACTTCTTAATTTCAATATCATCTCCAAACTTTTGTCTTAAAATCTCATTTGCATCACCAATTCCATCAATTAATCCCAGTTCTTTTGCTTTAGATCCTGACCAAAACTCTCCAGAAAATAATTCAACATCATTTTTATTTAGTTTTGATCCTCTACTCTCTTCCACAACGTTAATAAAATCTTGGTGAAGATCCAATTGAATTTTTTTTAACCTTTCTATATCTTCAGGTTTCTCTTCCATAAAAGGATCGAGTGTGCTTTTATTTTTTCCTGCTGTATGCACTCTCCTCTCAACTCCAACTTTCTTAATCAATTCTGTAAACCCAAATGAAGAATAGATAACCCCAATTGAACCAATTATTGAGCTTGAATTAGCGTAGATTTCATCACCTGCACACGCGATCAGATATCCACCGGAAGCAGCTACGTCTTCTGCAAAAACAATCACTTTAGTATTGTTTTTCTTAGCTTGATATCTGATGAATTTATAAATTAAATGAGATTGAACTGGAGAGCCCCCAGGTGAATTGATTGTTATAGCTACGCAAGCAGATTTTTTAACTTCAAAAGCTTTTTTTATTAAATCTTCTTGTCCAGCAAAATCAATACCTTGTTTGAATTTTCCAACATTTCCTATTACACCATTCAATTTTATATGAGGTATAATTTTTTTCTTTTTAAAAAGTGAAAACATAGCAAATTTTATAAGTTTTTTATGAGATTATAAAGACATCTTATAATTGAAGTTTGAGGTGCGTCAATTGATAAGTGATATTTATAATCTAATTATACTAATTATTGACCATCAAAATATGGGAACTGTAGTACAGCTAAAAAATAAAATAAATAATTCTTACTTTCAACTTAAGGATTCTAACGAACAAAAACTTACTTTGGTTGAAGAAAGAATCGAAAAAAAATTAGACAGTAATGTGGAATTAGTCAAAGAGATGACTGGTTATCACATAAGTACTGGTGGCAAAAGATTAAGAGCATTGTTAACACTCATATCATCAAAATTATGTGGTTATACTAGTGGCTCAAGAGATGTAAATCTAGCAGCATGCGTAGAACTTATTCATAGTGCAACTCTTATGCATGATGACGTTATCGACAATGGATTAATAAGAAGAAATAAAAAAACTTTGAATAATATTTGGGGCAATCAATCGTCAGTTCTTATAGGTGATTATTTGTTAAGTAGATGTTTTGAAATGATGGTTGAAGATGGAAATTTGGAAGTTTTAAAATTATTATCATCAACTTCATCAAAAATTGCTCAGGGAGAAGTTTTACAACTACAGCACAAAAGTGAAGTGGATATGTTAGAAGAAACTTATCTTAAAATCATTACAGCAAAAACAGCGGAGTTGTTTGCTGCAGCCACAAAAGTTGGAGCGATTGTATCTAATGCTGATAATAAAAAAAAAGAAGCATTAGAATTTTATGGAAGAAACCTAGGATTAACATTTCAAATTGCTGATGACACCCTTGACTATAATTCTGAATTAAAACTATTTGGAAAAAAAATAGGTAAAGATTTTTTTGAAAGTAAAATTACTCTACCCATAATACTACTTTTTCAAAAGATATCTGAAAACGAAAAGGAAAAAATAAAGAATATTTTTTCACAAGAAGATAAAACTAATGGTGATTTTGAGTATGTTTTATCTCTAATAAAAAAATATAATATTATTTCAGATTGTTATAAAAAAGCTGAGCACTATATAAACCTCGCAGCTAATTCTCTTAGCGCATTCGAAGAAAGTGAAGATAAGAAAATAATGAAAAATTTAACTTCCTTCAGTCTTGAGAGAGATTTTTAGGGACTCAACAAAACTTTATCCCAGCTATCTTTCTCATTTTTAATATACTTCAATCTTTCGTGAATTCTACTATCGCCATCTAACCAGAACTCAATAGATGAAGGGGACAAATTCCAACCTGACCAATGATCAGGCCTTGGAACATTAGCTTCATCTGGGTATTTATTTTTATACTTTTCAATAGAATTCATTAATTCTTCTCTATTTTTTAAAATGCTACTTTGTTTTGAAGCCCAAGCTCCTATTCTACTTTCATAACCTCTAGTATCATAATATTTATCTGCCACTTCATTTGATACTTGGCTTACTTTTCCAATAATCCTTATTTGTCTTAATAAACTTTTCCAGTGAAAACACATTGCCACATTCGGATTTTCTTTAATATCATTACTCTTTTTACTATTTAAGTTTGTGTAAAATATGAAACCCTTAGAGTTAAACTCTTTAAGTAAAACCATTCTAACAGATGGAATACCTTCTTTTGTTGAGGTGCTCAAAGCCAACGCATTTGGATCATTAGGTTCATTTTTTTTTGCTTCCTCAAACCATTTTTCAAATAATTGATATGGGTCTGATAAATCTAGAAAACAACTATTTAGTCCTAATGTGTTTTTTTCGTTCATAATTTTAACAAAATAATTTATACAATATAAATAATGTCATTTAACACTTTTGGAAAGATATTTCGATTTACTACATGGGGAGAATCTCATGGTCCAGCAATTGGCTGTGTGGTTGATGGTTGTCCTCCTTTAATTCAATTAAATGAAAGAGATATTCAATTAGAATTGGATAGAAGAAAGCCAGGACAATCTAAATTTACAACTCAAAGAAAAGAAAATGATAAAGTTCAAATATTGTCAGGTGTTTTCGAGGGTAAAACTACAGGGACGCCAATATCTATGATCATATACAATCAGGACATGAGATCAAAGGATTACGGAGAAATTAAAGATAAATTTAGACCAGGACATGCTGATTTTACATATTTTAAAAAGTATGGAATTAGAGATTACAGGGGTGGAGGCAGATCATCGGCAAGAGAAACCGCTGCAAGGGTTGCTGCTGGAGCAATAGCAAAAAAAATTCTAGAAAAAAAATTAGGTAAAAAATTCAAAGTAACAGGAGCTGTTACGCAATTAGGAATTCTTGGTTGTGATACATCAAAATGGGATAAAAAATTTATAAATAAAAACCCTTTCTTTTGTCCAGATAGATCAATGTTAAAAATATGGGAAAAATATCTTTTAAGTATCAGAAAAGCTGGTTCTTCTTGTGGTGCAGTTATAGAAGTTAGAGCGAATGGTGTTCCTGCAGGTCTGGGTGCACCAATTTATTCTAAACTAGATATGGATCTAGCATCAGCAATGATGAGTATAAATGCAGTCAAGGGTGTAAACATTGGTTCAGGTATGAATTCAGCCCAATTAAGTGGAGAACAAAATTCTGATGAGATATCTCAAAATAGAAATAAATTAAAATTTAATTCTAATAATGCTGGTGGTATTTTAGGTGGTATTTCGTCTGGACAAGAAATTATTGTTTCATTTGCAGTTAAACCAACTTCATCAATACTGACATCTAGAAAAACAGTAAATAAATTTGGAAAGAACACCACAATATCTGTAAAAGGCAGACATGATCCTTGCGTTGGAATTAGAGCTGTACCAGTTGGTGAAGCAATGATGAATTGTGTATTATTAGATCATCTATTGTTACACAAGGCTCAATGTAAATAATTACTTTTGTTTTTGTAAAATTACATTTGAATTGATTAAATCCATAATTTTTTCTTCTATAGAAATAGAATCCAATAGAGCTTCGGAATACATTTTTTCTGGCTTATCTTGATCAATAAAAAAATCAGGAAGGATCATGGATCTAAATTTTAAGTTTGAGTCTAATAGACTCTTTTTAGTCAAAAAATTCACAACATGTGATCCAAATCCACCAATAGCACCTTCCTCGATAGTTAAAATAGATTCATGCGTAGTTGCTAATTGCCAAATTAGATTTTCGTCTAATGGTTTAGCAAATCTTGCATCTACAATAGTAATGTTCACTCCTTTTTTTTTTAAATTTTCAGAAGCATTCATGACCTCTGACAATCTTGTACCAAAATTAAGAACAGCTAATTTTTTACCTTCTTGTAAAACCTTGCCTTTTCCAATTTCTAATGTTTCCGAAATAGGAGGTAATTTTGTTCCTATACCTGTTCCTCTGGGATATCTAAATGCACAAGGTTTATCATTAATATTGACCGAAGTATTAATCATCCTAGCTAATTCAGCTTCATCACTTGCAGCCATAATTATAAAATTAGGTAGAGTAGATAAATAAGTAACATCAAAACTTCCTGCATGAGTTGGTCCGTCAGCGCCCACTAAACCTGCGCGGTCAATTGCAAATCTCACAGGTAGACTTTGAATTGCAACATCATGGACTATTTGATCGTAGGCTCTCTGCAAAAAAGTTGAATAAATGGCTGCATAAGGTTTGTACCCTTCCGTAGCCAATCCTGCAGCAAATGTAACAGCATGCTGTTCAGCTATACCAACATCATACGTACGATTAGGAAATTCTTTTCCAAAAATATCTAAGCCTGTTCCTCCAGGCATTGCTGCCGTTACAGCAACAATCTTACTATCCTTTTTTGCATGTTCAATTAAAGTATTTGCAAAAACTTTTGTGTAAGATGGCTTCGTATCTGATGCTTTTTCTTGTTTTCCTGTTCCAACATTAAATTTGGACACTCCATGATAATGATCATCTGCTGTTTCAGCAAAAGAATACCCTTTACCTTTCTGTGTTTTTAAATGAATTAGGATTGGACCTTGATGTTTAGATTGTTTAACATTCTTTAATATTGGAACCAGAGTTGATAAATCATGTCCATCTATAGGACCAATATAATAAAAGCCTAATGAATGAAATAAAGTTCCACCAGTTACTGCAGATCTAAATAAATCTTCAGCTTTACCTGCTTTGGCACTAAATCTTTTTGAAAATGCAGAGGTAATTAATTTAATTGTTTCTCTCAAACTAAAATAAACTTTACCTGAAAATATTTTTGCAAGATAAGTGCTCATTGCTCCAACTGGTTTTGCTATAGACATTTCATTATCATTTAAAATAACAATCATCTTTGCCTTTGAGCTACCTGCATTATTCATAGCTTCATAGGCCATTCCAGCACTGATTGCACCATCTCCAATAACTGCAACTACATCATCATTTTTGTTAGAGAGTTTATTGGCTTCTGCTATTCCTAATGCTGCTGAAATTGATGTTGAACTATGTGCTGCACCAAATGGATCATATTCACTTTCTGATCTTTTGGTAAAACCAGAGATACCACCTCCTTGTCTTAATGTTCTTATTTTATCTTTCCTTCCAGTTAATATTTTATGTGGGTATGATTGATGACCAACATCCCATATCACTTTATCTTGAGGTGTGTTAAAAACATAATGAAGTGCCACTGACAACTCCACAACTCCGAGACTTGCACCTAAATGACCTCCTGTTGTGGAAACAGCATCAATTACCTCTTGTCTTAGTTCGTCAGCAACTATACTTAAATCTTTTTCTGAAATCTTTTTTAAATCTGTTGGAAAATTAATTTGATTTAAATATTTATAATTCTTAGTCATTTTTCTCGATTTAAAATAAAATCTATAGTTTTATTAATCTTATTAGAATTATCTCCATAAGATCTAAATTTTTTTAAAATATTATTTTTTAATTTTTCACTATAATTAATAGTATTTTTGTACCCTAGTAAACTAATTAAAGTTGCTTTCCCTTTCTTTTCATCTTTGTGTGTTTTTTTTCCAGCAGATAAAGATGATCCTTGGAAATCAATTAAATCGTCTGCAACTTGGAAAAGGAGACCAATTTCAGAACCAATATTAGCAAACTTAGATATTTCTCTTACATTTCTTTGTTTAATTATTAAAGGAGTCATACAACAAAAGCTAAAAAGCTTACCAGTCTTTTTTATTTCCATCTCAATAATTCTTTTTTGAGAAACTTTTTTATGTTCAAAATTTAAATCAAGATATTGACCACCAGCAATACCCTGGTGCCCTGAACATTCTGATATTTTTTTAATTAATTCTAATTTAATTGAGTCTTTTAATTTTAATTTGTTACTGCTTAAAATTTCATATGCCAAAGTAAGAAGAGAATTGCCAGCAAGAACAGCTGTAGATTCTCCAAATTTTTTATGAGTCGAGGGTTTGCCTCTTCTCATGTCATCATTATCCATGCATGGAAGATCATCATGTATCAATGAATAAGCATGAATACATTCAACAGCACTACCTATTATAATTAATGTTTTGTAATCAATGTTAAAAATATATCCTATATCAGCTAAAATCTTTGATCTAATTTTTTTTCCTCCAGAAAATAATCCATATGACATTGGAGAGATAAGCTCAGTTTTTTTTTGTGATTTAATAAAATTTTTTAAAAATAAATTAGTATCTTGAGCAATTTTTATTAATTCCTTATGCATCTGTTTTGTTTGTTATATCTTTAATTTTTTCTTTTGTTTCTGAAGAAATTTGTTTGTTATTTTGCTGGAATTTTTTTTCAATAAGATTATTTAGTTGTAACAGTTTTTGATAATTATCTATTGAACTTTCTAGATTATTTCCTTTTTCTAAAAAATCTACAATTTTATTTGCTTCATCTTTCAATTCTTGTAATGAAAGAGAAGTATATTCAATTGGTAAATTTTTATCTTTCATATATTAATCACTGATATTACATGAAAAGAAACTATTCAAATATTAAAATAGCTAAAAAATATTTAGATGATAATGAATGTATAGCTATTCCTACAGAAACTGTATACGGTTTGGCAGGAAACGCTTATTCAGATAAAGCAGTTAAAAAAATTTTTAAACTTAAACACAGACCATCATTTAATCCTTTAATTGTTCATTATTCAAAAATTAAAGATCTGAAAAATGATTGTGAAATTGATAAAAATTTTCTCAAACTTTATAATAGATTCTGTCCTGGACCTTTAACATTTGTATTAAAATTAAAAAAAAATTCTAAAATCTCTAAATTTGTCACAAATAATAAAAAATCTTTAGCGGTTAGATTTCCTAAACATTCACTAACATCATCTTTACTACGTAAACTTGAATATCCTTTAGCAGCACCTAGCGCAAATATATCAACCAAAGTAAGTGCAGTTAAACCCTCTGATATAAGAGATGATTTTGGAAAAAAATTAAAATTTATTTTAGAGGGAAAATCATCAAAAATTGGAATTGAATCAACTATTATTGATTTAACGTCCTATCCAAAGATTTTGAGACTAGGTGGTTTAGAGGTTTCTAAAATTGAAAAAATAATTAATAAAAAACTTGAATTAAATATTAATCCTAAAAATATTTTATCACCTGGGCAATTAAAGTTGCATTATTCTCCAGGTATTCCAATTAAACTTAATGTTAAAAAAACAGATAATAAAGAAGCACATATCCTCATAAAAAGAAGAAAGAAAAAACAAAAGAATTTTTTTTATCTCACTAAAGATTCAAATTTAAAAGAAGCTGCAAAAAATTTGTATAGTACTTTAAGAAAAATAAAAAAAAGAGGTTATAAAAGTATTGCTGTAGAAAAAATACCTAAAGTAGGTTTGGGCTTAACCATAAATGATAGATTGTATAGAGCAGCAAAATTTTAAATGAAAAGTTCGATAGAAGTAATTAATTTATCTAAGATATATAAGTCAAAAAAAGCAGTTAAAAATATTAATTTCAAAGTTAATGAAGATGAAATTATAGGATTACTTGGTCCAAATGGTTGTGGCAAAACCACAACAATTGGAATGATTCTTGGTTTACTTAAACCTACTGAGGGAAAAGTTTTAATTAATGGTAAAGATATAGAAAAAGATAAAATTTCACTCCTCAGATGTATGAATTTTATTTCACCCTATATAGAATTACCAAAAAAGTTAAAAGTTAAACAAAATCTTATTGTTTATGGAAAATTATACAATGTTAAAAATTTAGAAAATCAAATTGAATACCTCTCTAACAAACTTAGATTAAATGATCTATTGAAAAAAATAACAGGAGAACTTTCCTCGGGTCAAAAAAATCGAGTTAGTCTAGCAAAAGCTCTAATAAACGATCCATCAGTTTTACTGTTAGATGAGCCCACTGCATCTTTAGACCCAGAAACTGGAGATTTTATTAGAACATTTATTGAAGAATATAAAAAAGAAAAAAAAATTTCGGTCCTTTTAGCCTCACATAATATGGACGAAGTAAAAAGATTATGTAGCTCAGTACTTATGATGAAAGAAGGAGATATAGTTGATAAAGGAACTCCAAATGAATTAATCAAAAAACATGGAAGAAAAAATTTAGAAGAAGTATTTCTGAAAATAGCGAGATCAAAAAATGAATATAACTAGAATTTATGGTCTTTTTTTAAGACACTTTTATTTAATAACAAGATCTTTCCCTAGAATTTTAGATTTAATATACTGGCCAACTATACAAATTACCCTATGGGGTTTTATCTCAAATTTTTTTGCTGAATATAGTTCGTACTATAATGGCGCTATTGGTGTAATTTTATCTTGTGCAGTTCTTTACGATTTTCTTTTTAGGACCAGCATTGGATTTAACATGCTTTTCTTAGAAGAAATATGGAGTAGGAATTTTACAAACCTATTTATAGCTCCTATGAAGATAAGTGAAATTATTATATCCTTAGTCATTACAGCTTTAATTCGAGCCTTAATTGGATTAGTACCTGCAATATTACTTACATCACCATTGTTTGGCATCTCTTTATTAAATCTAGGTTTACCTTTAGCTTTCCTTTTTTTAAGTTTGTATATTTTTGGTATAACTTTGGGATTAATTGTATCAGCAGGTTTACTAAGATTTGGTCCATCCTTTGAGAATATTGCCTGGTCCACAATGTTCTTATTAGCTCCATTTGGCTGTATATATTATCCAGTTGAAACATTACCAAGCTTTTTTCAGTCAATTGCATACGGTTTGCCGTTAGTTTATATTTTTGAAGAGACAAGAAATATTTTAATTAATGGAGCAATAAATTATTCAAATATTTTAAATGCCCTATACCTAAATGGACTTTATTTATTTATCTCGATATCTATTTTTTATTACTCATTTGAAAAAGCTAGAGATAAAGGTACATTGATAAATATGGGTGAATAGATGGCGCGCCTGCTAGGAGTCGAACCCAGAACCTCCAGAGCCGAAATCTGGCGCTCTATCCAGTTGAGCTACAAGCGCATAAATGATTAATACACTATATGCAAAATAAAATAAATTATATTGTTGATGTTGAGGATAAAAATTTAAGAATTGATATTTTTATTAATAAGAAAAATATTGAGCTAAGTAGAACAAGAATAAAAAACCTAATATTGAATAGCAATGTAATGCTCAATGGTAGTACTTTGATTGATCCTTCAAAGAAAATCTCAGAAGGAGACAATATTTCAATAATAATACCTGAACCAAAAAAATTATCTCTTAAACCTTACAAATTTAAACTAAATATTATTCATGAAGATAGCGATTTAATTGTAATAGATAAGCCTGCTGGCATTGCAATGCATCCTGCACCTGGAAATTATGATAATACAATTGTAAATGCACTTATTGACTATGATAAAGATTCTCTATCAAATATAGGAGATGAGCTTAGACCAGGCATTGTTCATCGTATTGATAAGGATACATCTGGTTTAATAGTTGTCGCAAAAAATAATAAAACACATGAAGAGCTCTCAAAACAATTCAACGAACATTCAATAACACGAGTTTATCAACTTTTAATTTGGGGCAAAATTAGACCTTCAAAAGGGAAGATAAATACCTTTATCAAAAGGAGTTCTAGAAATCGACAAATGATGGAAGCATCACTAATAAAAGGTAAAAAAGCTATAACTAATTACGAAACTTTAGAAATTTTTGAAAATGAAAAATCACCCACATTAAGTTTAATTGAATGTAAATTAGAAACAGGTCGTACTCACCAAATAAGAGTTCATATGAATTATTTAGGAAATAGTATTTTAGGAGATACAAAATATAAAAAGAAATATAAAAAAATAAAAAATATTAATAACGAACTTAATAATTTGATTACAAATCTTGATCGTCAATTTTTACATGCTAAAACTCTAGGTTTCATACATCCCAAAACAAATGAAGAAATGATATTTTCCTCAATTTTGCCACAAGAGCTTGAAATAATTCTAAAAACACTGAGAAACACTAATAAATAAGTTATTGAAATATTATCATTATTTATTAAGTAAATCAGTCTATGAGTTTTGCTATGAACAGTAATTTGCCAATTTTAAGCAATGAGGGTGGTTTATCTGCTTATTTGGAACAGATTAAGAAGTTTCCAATGTTGGATGCCGAAGAAGAATATATGTTGGCTAAAAACTGGAAAACAACAGGAAATATTAAAGCAGCTGAAAAACTTGTTACAAGTCATCTAAGACTAGTAGCTAAAATTGCAATGGGTTACAAAGGTTATGGTCTTCCAATAAATGAAATGATTTCTGAAGGAAATGTTGGTTTGATGCAAGCAGTGAAAAAATTTGAACCTGAAAAAGGTTTTAGACTTGCGACTTATGCAATGTGGTGGATAAAAGCTTCTATTCAAGAATACATATTAAGATCTTGGAGTTTGGTAAAAATAGGGACAACTACTGCACAAAAAAAATTATTTTTTAATTTAAAAAAACTTAAAAATCAAATAGCTCCAGATGTTGAGGGTGATTTGAGAAATGAACATGTGGACGAAATTGCAAACAAATTAGATGTTAGTAAAGACGAAGTTGTCTCCATGAATAGAAGATTATCAGGTAAGGAATTTTCTCTAAATGCTCCAGTGGGTGAAGATGGTGATGAGTGGCAAGATTGGTTAGTTGATAAAGATCTAGATCACGATTTAAAATTTGCACATCAAGAAGAAATGGAACAAAGAAAAGATCTCTTAAAAGATTCAATTAAAGTTCTAAACGATAGAGAGAGAGAAATACTTTATTCACGAAGATTAAATGATGACCCTGAAACTTTAGAAGATTTAAGTAAAAAATATAAAATTAGCAGAGAAAGAGTTAGGCAGATAGAAAATAAAGCTTTTGAAAAACTTCAAAAACATATGCTTCTTCTTGCAAGGTCAAAAAATTTACTTCCTGCAAACTAAATCTCAAAAGGATTTTCAATCAAAATTGTATCTTTTCTTTCTGGACTTGTAGAGATGCTTGAGATTTTTGCTTCTATGAAATCTTCAATTGCTTTAATGTATTTTTTGGCATTCTCTGGCAAATCTTCAAATTTTTGAATGCCATTTGTAGATGATTTCCAGCCAGGAAAAACTTTATAGACAGGTTTTATCTTTAATTGGTCTTCAACAGCCGCTGGCAAATAATCTATTTGTTTACCATCTAATTCATAACTGACACACATTTTTATTTCATCTAATTCATCAAGAACATCTAATTTGGTTAGCGCTATACCATCTATACCTGAAATTTTTATTGTTTGTCTTACTAGTACGCCATCAAACCATCCACATCTTCTTTTTCTGCTTGTCACAGTTCCAAACTCTTTTCCTCGTGTACCTAAAATTTCTCCAATGTTATCCGTGAGTTCTGTTGGAAAAGGACCTTCGCCCACTCTAGTTGTATATGCTTTAGTGATACCTAAAACATAATTTATTGAATTAGGCCCACATCCTGTTCCTGTAGCTGCACTCGAAGCAACTGTATTTGATGAAGTAACAAATGGATAAGTTCCATGATCAACATCTAGAAGTATTCCTTGAGCTCCTTCAAATAAAATTTTCTTTCCTTGCTTTTTAAATTCATCAATCTTCAACCATACTGGTTGTGAATATTGTAATATTTTTGGAGCTATCTCTAATAAATCTTTTTTTAATTTATTTATTTCAAATAAATTTTTTCCTAAACCTTTTCGAATTGCATTATGATGAATAAGTACAGTTTCAAGTCTTTGTTCTAAATTTTTTTCTGATCTCAAATCCATAACTCTTATTGATCGTCTTCCAACTTTATCTTCATAAGCAGGGCCTATGCCTCTTCTGGTAGTGCCTATTTTTGATTTACCAGCTACATCCTCTCTTATTTCATCCATTTCTCTATGAAATGGTAAAATTAGGTTAGCTGCTTCTGAGATTATGAAATTATTTGTATCTACATTTACTCCTTTGGATTTTATCTCTTCTATTTCTTCAAGTAAGGCCCATGGGTCTACTACTACCCCATTTCCAATAATTGATATTTTATTTTTTCTAACTATTCCTGATGGCAAAAGTCTGAGTTTATAAGTGATGCCATCTATAACTAATGTATGGCCTGCATTATGTCCGCCTTGAAATCTTATTACAACGTCAGCTTGTTCTGATAACCAGTCTACGATTTTTCCTTTTCCTTCATCTCCCCATTGTGATCCAACAACTGCAATATTTTTCATAAGTAATTCTTTTTTATTAATAATGAATTAAGGTGATTTATAGGTCCATGTCCTTTACCAAATTTAGGATTAGATTTAATTGCAGAATTAACATAATTAATACCTAACTCACAAGATTTCATTATACTTTTTCCACATGAATAAAAAGTGGCTATTGCACTAGATAATGTGCAACCTGTGCCATGAGTGTTTTTGGTATTAATTTTTTTTGAAGTAAATATTTTAAAATCTTTTTTGTTAAGGAAAACATCAAAAATTTTACTTTCATTTAAGTGTCCTCCTTTAATTAAAACATTTTTTGCACCAAATAAGATTAATTTATTTGCAGCAAGCATCATATCCTCAACTGAACTTATCTTTGTATTTGTTAATACTTCAGCTTCAGGAATATTAGGAGTTATAATTGAAACTTTTTTTAAAAGGTCTTTTTTTAATATCTTAATGGCATTATCATCTATTAATTTTGCTCCTCCTTTGGCAATCATCACTGGATCTAATATTACCTTTTTTGATTTAATTTTAATTAAGCCTTTTATAACGTTTTTAATTACCTCTGTTGAGTGCAGCATACCAATCTTTATTGCGTCAGGTTTAATATCTTCTGAAGTAAAAACTATTTGTTCATAAATTTTTTTTGGATTTATTGGTACTACTGATTTAACACCGGTGGTATTTTGGACCGTTACTGCGGTAATAGCTGTCATGCCGTATGATCCAAGACTTGTGACAGTTTTCAAATCTGCTTGAATACCAGCACCACCTGAAGAATCAGACCCTGCAATAATTAAAACTTTTGATTTTGGTCTCATTTATCTAATTTCTTTTTTAATTATTTGGATACATTTTTTCATAAGTTTTTTATCTTCGGACTCCACCATAACCCTTATTATTGGTTCTGTTCCTGATTTTCTAACCAACACTCTTCCTTTATTCATCATCAATTTTTTTGCAATCTTAATTGATTTAATTAAAGTTGATGATTTTAATATTTGCTCATTTTTAAATTTAACATTTTCTAAAATTTGAGGTGTTTTCTTAAATACATCAAAAAACTTACTGGCTTTTATTCCTTTTCTTAATGCAAATAAGGACTCTAGCGCAACTAACAACCCATCTCCTGTTGTTGCAAATTTACCTAAGATAATATGGCCAGATTGTTCCCCTCCTAGATTGTAATTTTTTTTTTGCATCATTTCTTTTACATACCTATCACCAACATTTGATCTTGAAAATTTTATGTTATTAATCTTAAAAAATTTTTCTAAACCATAATTTGACATAAGTGTTCCAATAACACCTCCTTTAAGAATCTTCTTTTTTTTCCATCTCAAAGTTAAAGCTGCAATGATTTGGTCTCCATCAATTATTTTTCCTTTTTCATCACACATGATTACTCTATCTGCATCTCCATCCAAAGATATTCCTATATCTGCACTATTCTTTTTTACAATTGTCTGAATTTTTTTTGGAAACGTAGAACCACATTTTTCGTTAATATTTAAACCATTAGGTTTATCACCAACAACGATTACTTCTGCGCCTAAAGATTTCAGAAGTTTTGGAGCAGCTTTGTAACAAGCACCATTTGCACAATCAATTACAATTCTCATATTCTGAAGACTAAATTTCTTTGGAAAATTTTTTTTTAAAATATTTATATAAGTATCAGTTCCTGTTTCTAATCGTCTTACTCTGCCAAGAGTCTCAGGTTTTGACAATAGAATTTCAGTTTTTTTATCAATTAAATTTTCTATCTTTTTTTCAATTTTATCAGATAATTTTAATCCATCAGGACCAAATAGTTTTAATCCATTATCATGAAATGGGTTGTGAGATGCGGTAATCATAATACCCATATTAGCCTTCATAATTTTTGTCATCATTGCCAGTCCATTAGTCGGTAATGGTCCTAAAGTAAACACATGCATTCCAGCAGATGCCAAGCCAGAAACTAATGCTGGTTCTAAACTGTATCCAGATAATCTTGTGTCTTTCGCTATAATTGCTGTTTGTTTTTTTTTTTTTAGATTGGTAAAATACTTACCTGCAGCCAATCCAAATTTAAAAAACATTTCTCCATTAATTTTATTTTGATTAACTCTTCCACGAATTCCATCTGTGCCGAAATATTTTTTTTTCATTTTATTATAAAAGTTGTTTAAAAACTTTAATACTTTGTTTTACCTCATTTACATCATGTACTCTAAGTATTTGAATACCATTTAAAATTCCATGTAAACTTGCACTTATAGTGCCTCCTAATCTATCTTTGCTATCATTTATTCCCGAAATATCTTTAATAAATCTTTTTCTTGAAATGCCTAGTAATATAGGAAAACCAATCGAATGAAAAAGACTTATATTTCTCAGTATTAACAAATTATGTTTCAAATTTTTTCCAAAACCAATTCCTGGATCGATAATAATTTTATTATGGTTTATTCCAAATTTTTTTAATCTTTCAATTTTATTTTCAAAAAAATCATAAATATCCAAAATAACATTTTTATATTTAGGTTTCTCTTGCATATTTTCTGGATTACCTTGAGAATGCTGCAGTACAAAAGGTGTTTTATATTTTTTTAATACATTAATTGAGTTTTCATCAAAATCTAATCCTGAAACATCATTAATTAAATTTACTTTAGATTTAATACCTTTTTCCATTATCAAAGATTTCCTTGTATCTAATGAAGTATTTAAATATTTTATTTTGTTTAATATTTTTTGAATTCTATTCCATTCCTCTGCTATTGGTACAGTCTTTGAGCCGGGTCTAGTAGATTCTCCACCAACATCAATGATATCTGCACCTAATTTTTTCAAATTTAATACTTGTCTATAACCTGAAACAAAATTATTGAATTTTCCACCATCAGAAAAACTGTCGGGCGTTAAGTTGAGAACACCCATGATATTAGTTCTATTAAAATTTAAGTTGCAAAAGTTTTTCCTTTTATTTGTGATATTGATTAAGTCTTTTTTTACTTGTTGTTTAATCTTTTTTGGTAATGATTTTATTTTATTAATACTAATAATATTTTCAGATTTTCTTGTTATTAACTTGATATGACTAAAAGAAATATCTCCTCTTCCAATAAGAGGTAAGGTGGCTTTTTTTTTAATTAAATTTAATGAATTTTTTCCATAAAAGAAATTACACGCAGAAGTGTAATATCTTCTCATTTTGCTATTTTAATGAACTATCTTAGGTTTTAAGCCCATAGAACTTAATGCTGAGCCTTTGTCGTCATCTACTTTTAAATCTTGTTTGTCAGCAGGATAAATATTCTTGTTAATTAAATTCTCAATCTCCTCACCTGATAATGTTTCGTAAGTAAGTAAAGCTTTTGCTAACTTATGAAGGTCTTCAATTTTGTCAGTTAAAACTTTTCTTGCCCTATCATAACCTTGATCTACAATTTTTCTTATTTCAGCATCAACTTTTTTAGCTGTTTCTTCTGACATATTTTGTTGCCTTGCGACTGATCTTCCAAGAAAAACCTCTTCCTCATTTTCACCATAAGCAACTGGTCCTAGTTCTTTGCTTAATCCGGCTCTCATTACCATCGCTCTTGCTCTTTTTGTGGCTTGTTCAATATCACTCACTGCACCTGTTGTTACTTTGTCATCACCAAAAATTATTTCCTCAGCTACTCTGCCTCCCATGGCTATTGCAAGTTGTGCATGAAGCTGTTCTCTAGTTTGAGAAACCTCATCTCTCTCTGGTAATTGCATTACCATTCCTAAAGCCCTTCCTCTCGGAATTATTGTTGCTTTATGGATTGGGTAGGCTGCGCTTTCATTTATTGTTACAATTGCATGACCTGCCTCATGATATGCTGTTAGTTTCTTCTCTTCCTCACTCATTACCATAGATCTTCTCTCAGAACCCATCATAACTTTATCTTTAGCTTCTTCAAATTCATTTAAAGTTACAATCCTTTTATTCTTTCTTGCCGCTAAAAGCGCAGCTTCATTTACTAAATTTGCCAAATCAGCTCCTGAAAATCCTGGAGTACCTCTTGCTATTGTTCTTAAATTTACATCAGGGGCCATTTTAATTTTTTTAACATGAACTTTAAGAATTTTTTCTCTTCCAATTATATCAGGATTTGAGACAACAACTTGTCTATCAAATCTACCCGGTCTTAATAATGCAGGATCTAATACATCTGGTCTATTAGTAGCAGCAATTATGATAACTCCTTCGTTGGTGTCAAATCCATCCATTTCAACTAACAATTGGTTTAAAGTTTGTTCTCTTTCATCATTTCCTCCACCTAATCCAGCTCCTCTACTTCTTCCTACAGCATCGATCTCATCAATAAAGATTATACATGGAGAATTTTTTTTGCCTTGCTCAAACATATCTCTCACTCTTGATGCTCCAACACCAACAAACATTTCAACAAAGTCAGATCCCGAAATTGTGAAAAAAGGAACACCAGCTTCTCCTGCGATCGCTCTTGCCAATAAAGTTTTACCAGTACCTGGTGGACCAACTAATAAAGCGCCCCTAGGTATTTTGCCACCAAGTCTACTAAATTTTTTTGGATCTTTTAAAAATTCTACTATTTCTTCAACTTCTTCTTTAGCTTCTTCAACACCAGCAACATCGTTAAAAGTAACTTTTCCTTTTAGCTCATTCATCATTTTTGCTTTAGATCTTCCAAAGCCCATAGCTCCACCTTTGCCACCTTGCATTTGTCTCATAAAAAATATCCAAACTGCAATTAACAACAACATTGGAAACCATGATAATAGAACTCCAAATAATGAAGGCATCTTTTCCTCTAATGGAGCAGCTGAAATACTTACGCCTTTTTCTGAAAGCTTTTCAATTAAATTAGGATCGTTTGGAGAATAAGTAGAAAAGTTATTGCCATTAGAATAAACGCCTTTGATATTATTTCCTTGAATTTCAACTTTTAAAACTTCACCATTGTCCACAGCAGTTAAAAATTCTGAGAATATAATTTGATTTCCTCCTCTAATGTTACTTTGAGGATTTTTGAACATATTGTATAGACCGATAGTTAAAAAAACTATTATAACCCACATTGCTATGTTTTTGAGATTCATGATATTAAAATAAGAATTAATGAGCAATAAACAAGTGTCAAAATAACTTTTATAAAAAAAATAATCTAAATTTCTTTGGAAATAATGACGGTATTATTGATTTTTTTAATCATACAACCACCTAATGTTGTTTTAAAATTATTTTTAAAATTAATAGTATTGATTAATCTTAAAACTTTATCCCCACGAGAATAATAATGTTTATTACCAACTACTTTAATACATTGAGACAGTGATCTAAACACAATTTCTTTTGGCTGCTTAAAAAAGAATTGATTTAATAAAAAGTTTTGTTTTTTTTTTGAAAAAAAACTATTTTTTTTTAAATTTTCCTGAACATCAAAATTAATTGAATTGTCAGAAAATTTGAGATTTTCTATAGTTTTGTTTAATTTAATCAAATCAAAACCTTCATTTCTTAAAGTTTCAATCATTTTTCTTAATCTAACTCTCTTAAAATCACTATTTTCATTAGAAGGGTCGCTTATAAAATTTTTAAAAATATTTGATGTTAAATAAATTAGCTCTTTTTTATTGAAATCTAGCAATGGGCGTTCTAAACAAATACCATTTAGATTTGTAGTTTTGCTAAAAGAAACTAACCCTCTCAATCCACTTCCACGTGTTAGTCTTATCAGAAAATTCTCAAGTTTATCATCAGTATGATGACCAAGTAACAAATGATTAATCTTTATTTTTTTACATTCATTTATTAATAATTCATATCGTTTATTTCTTGCTACGGCTTGAATGTTGCTTTTAGGTTTTTTGCCTTTCCAGGTCAAAATTTTAGCATTAATTTTTAAATCTTTTAATAATCTTTTGGTAACTAAAGCTTCTTTCGTAGAGTTTTGTCTTAACTTATGATCAACAATAAAATATTTTGTAATTAATCTATTTCTTTCAGCATAAACTTTAGAAAGGAATGCCAAAGCTAAACTATCAGGTCCACCAGATACTGCTACTGCAAATGACGATTTAATTTCAAATCTTTTGGTAAATTTTAAATATAGTTTCTTAAGATTTTTTTTATCTAAAATTTTATTAAATGAGTTATGAATCTTGTTTTTTACACTCAAATTTCTTTGACTCATATTTCGCTTTTTGGATTACAGATTGATTTGCTTCTGGATATTGTTCTTCAACTCCATTTATCATTTTACATCCTTGATCTTTTTCACCAATCTGGACCATTGACACCCCAAGTTTTAATAAATTTATTGGAGCCTTCTCGCCCTTTGGATATTTCTGATATCCTTCTAGATAAGCTGAAGCAGCATCAGTATAAAGTTGGCGTATTCTAAATGTTTCTGCATACCAATATTGTGCATTACCCGCTAACTTATGTTCTGAGTTAGTGTTTACAAATTCTCTGAATGCTCTTTCTGCTGTCGTATAATCTCCAACTTTTAAAAAACTAGTTGCAAATTCATATTGTTTCTCTGGAATTTCATCAGGTAAAATTTTCTCTTCTGCCTGAAAGTTTTCTGTAACTACTGTTGCTGTTGTATCAACAGATGTAATTTGTTGGGTAGTTTCAGTTGTTGGGTTATCTTTATAAGAAATTGCTCCTAGATCTTGTGGTTGAGAACTTCCAGGAAGAATCTCTTCCTCGTTTTTATTATCAGATTCTGTTGAGACCGTATTGAGAACATTTCCACTTGAAACTGAATTTTCTAAATCTTGGAATCTAATTTGATTGTCTGCTTGTACTTTTGATAATCTACTAGACAGTTTATCTAACTTAAAATTAATTTCTTCAAATTTATTGGTTAAAGCTTGAAATTGACTTTCAATTTCAGAAAGTTTTAATAAATGTCTTGTTAAAACATCTTCAGAATTACCTTCAGATATTTGTGAAGTGTTAAAACTATTGTTTGTTTCAACTGAACCTGAATAGACAGCCTTTTCTAAAGTTTTTAAATCTTTCTGGATTATTTGTAATGTTTGATAAATGTCTTGAGTATCAGCTTTTAATTGTGACTGAATTAAAGTGAAAAAAAATATTGAAAATAATAAGATTATATTTTTTTTAATAGAGCTCATCTTTTAACTAGTAAATATAATGATGGCAAAAAAAAGACCCTGAATAAGTTAATATTCAGGGTCTAAAAAATTTAAAAAATTAGTTAGCTTTTACTGTTACAGATCTTCTGTTTTTTGACCAAGCTAAAGGATTTGAGCCAGAATCAACTGGTCTTTCTTTACCATAACTTAATACTGAAATTCTGTCTGAAGAAATTCCGTAAGTCATTAAGTAGTCTTTTGCAGCATTTGCTCTTCTTTCACCTAATGCTAAGTTATATTCTCTTGTTCCTCTTTCATCAGCATGACCTTCCAAAACAATGTTGATGTTTGAATTTTTTCTTAACCATGCAGCTTGTTTTCTTAAAGTCTCTCTTGAAGCAGTTGTTAAAACTGACTCATTAGTCGCAAAAAATACTCTGTCCGGTACACCAGATGCTAAATATTCTACTGTATCTTTTCCAGTATATACATCACCTTGTAATTGGCTTGTTGAAACTTTTTTTGTTGCACATGCAGATAATGCTAAGCATGCTAATACAACTAAAAGCGTGTTTTTTAAAATTTTGTTAATTATCATAATGCTCCTTGATCAAATTGCTAATTCTTAATTTTTCACAATTAAATAGAGCTTTCAAGCTAAAAAATCAAGAAATATTATCTAATTACTTAATAATGATGACCAGGATGGGTCTGAAGCGTCTGTTGGAGTATTAACCTCTCTTTCATTATAGCCAGTTAAATCTATAGACCATAATTTTGCTGAAAAACCTTCTCCTTTTTCGTCTGTTTTTGTCTCTCTATAAAAAATTAGCACTCTTCCATTTGGGGACCAGGATGGTGCCTCTTGGTAGTAATTCTCAGTTAATAATCTTTCACCTGTTCCATCAGTCCTCATGACGCCTATATAAAATTTTCCTTTATGTAATTTGGTGAATGCTATTAAGTCTCCTCTTGGCGACCATACAGGTGTTCCATAAAGACCTTTACCAAACGAAATTCTTTTTACATTTTTTCCATTACTATCCATTACATAAATCTGCTGATATCCGCTTCTATCTGAATTAAAGCAAATATACTTTCCATCAGGTGAATAAGATGGTGAAGTATCTATAGATGGATGATTTGTAATTTTATCAACTATTCTATTTTCTAAATCCATTGTGTAAATATCTGAATTTCCATCTTTCGCAAAACTCATTATTATCTTTTTTCCATCAGGAGAAAATCTTGGAGCAAATGTCATACCTGGAAAATCACCCACAACTTCCTGAGTACCTGTTTCTATATCTAGCAGATAAACTCTTGGTAAATTTCTGAAATATGACAAATAAGTAACCATTTGACTGTTTGGGTTAAACCTTGGAGTTAGAACTAACTCATTACCTAATGTTAGAAACTTATTATTTGAACCATCCTGATCCATAATTGCAAGTTTCTTAACTCTCTTGGTTTTAGGGCCTTCTTCTGCTACATAAATTATCCTTGTATCAAAGTATCCTTTTTCTCCTGTAAGTCTTTGATAAACTTTATCAGAAATTATATGACCAACTCTTCGCCAATTTGATGGTACAGTTGTGAATGCTAATGCCATCATCTCTCTACCGGCTAGAACATCCCATAGTCTAAATTCCACTCTAAGTTTTTCATCATTAAAACTAACTTTTCCAGTAATTAAAGCTTGAGCCTTGATTAGTTGCCAATCTTCAAATCTTGGTTTGAGGTTTGCAATATCTGGTTCTTGAAGAAACGCATTCTTATCTAAAGGATTAAATAACCCTGAAGTTTTTAAATTATTTTCAACAATTTTTGAAATTTCTGATCCAATGTTTTTTTTGTTTAAAATTTTCTCAAACTCTTTTTTTGATACATTATCTATTGAAAGAGGAGATACAGCGACTGGTAAAGGATTCAAATTTCCTCTTGTAATATCCACTTCAATTAAAGCTTGAGCATTTAATTGAAATAAAAATAAGAAAATAAAAAATATTTTTTTAAACATATAATATATTAACCTTCCAACATCTCTCTTGCATCAAAATTTAACTGTAAATCTTTCCATCTCTCGTAACCTGTAGTTGGCACTCTCAGAGGTTGGCATAGTTTTATAGCTCTTAACGCACTTTCTGCTAGAACTTTATAAAAACCTTGTCCTGGTCTGTTCATTCTTGCGTGATCTATAATCTCAGAACTTTTAATTGTTCCATCAGGCTTTAATTGTAATTTAATTCTAACTAATAAATTCTCATTGTATGGTAGTCCAAGTGGAATACTCCAGCACCCAAAAATTTGAGCCTTTAAAGCATCTTCTTCACTTAAACTTAATCCTACATTTTCTACATTCATATCTTGATCTTGAGTAACTTTATTTGATTTATTTGTTGTTTGAGCAACCTCCTCTTTTGATTTATCTATTAAAGCTGCAATATTATTTGGATCAAATAGTTCTTTTTTTTCAAACTCTGATACTTGTTTAACCTCATTATCAATTTTTTCAGGATTTTGTTTTTTATCTTTAATCTTCTCTACCTTTTCAAACTTCTCATCTGGTAAAGGAACTGCGTCAGGTTTTTCTTTTTTAACTTTTTTAGGCGGCGCTTGTTCAGATACTAGTTTTTTTTCTTTTTCTTTAATTTTCTCTATCGTTTTTTTTGCTTTAGGAGCAAAAGGAATATTTGTCTTCTCAGTAATTTGAATTAATTCAACTGATACTATTGGGGGTAAGTCTACAGCTTTCTTTGATAAAAAAGGAAGGCTTAATGCTGTTATCATTATGATTATCAAGTGAAAAATTGATGAAAGAAAAATTCCTCTTGTCAATTCTACCTCTCCTTATAAGGCTCAGAAATCAATGCAACTTTAGTGAAACCAGATCCAGATAATAAACCCATGATTTCTAGAACTCTTCCATAATTAATAGTTTTGTCTCCTCTAACATATATTCTAGTATCTGTTCTATTCTTTGAAACTGCTAAGACTTTTGCGATAATTTTATCATATTCAACTTTTGATTCTTGAATATAAATTTCACCTTTAGAATTTATAGACAATGTTAATGGCTCTTGTTCTTCAGGCAAAGAGTCTGCAGAGCTTTCTGGCAAATCAACTTGCACTCCTACAGTTAACAAAGGAGCTGTTACCATAAATATTATTAACAATACCAACATAACATCCACAAAAGGTGTTACGTTTATTTCACTCATAGGTTCTCTTGAAGATCTACGGTTTAAATTTATACCCATTTTATATTATTGATAAAAATCTTTTTGAAAAACTTTCAAGTTTTTGACTGTAATTTCTTAAATCATTATTAAATTTGTTATAAGCAACAACAGCTGGTATTGCTGCTAACAAACCTAATGCAGTTGCAAAAAGTGCTTCTGCAATTCCAGGAGCCACTATTGCCAAACTTGTATTTCTAGATATAGCAATTGACTGAAAGGAATTCATTATTCCCCAAACTGTTCCAAATAAACCAATAAAAGGTGCAGTTGATCCAACTGTTGCTAAAAAAGTAAAGCCTTTTTCTATTTTAGAAACTTGTTTTTCAATTCCTGCTTCAAGTATGCTACTTAACCTTTCATTCATATTTGATTTTGATCTTGATTTCATTATACCTTGCATGGATTCTTTAAAGATTACTGCCATTGGATCAGAAACATTCTGGGGCATACTATTATAAAAATTTTCTACTGATTTTGACTTCCAGAATTTATCTTCAAATTTATCTGAAGAACTGTTAATTGTTTTAAATAGTTTTAATTTTTCAAAAATTACTGCCCAAGAATATATTGAACAAGCTATTAATAAAACAATCACTGACTTAACTATTATGTCAGCTTTTAAAAATAAATTGATAAGTGAAAAATCAGCACTAGATGCTAACCCCACTGATTGAGTTGCTATTTCAGTTTCCATATTTATGTTTCACACTCAAATGTGTCATGAATTTGACTTAAATTAATATTTTGATCCCTTGCTAATCAGTGATTTTGTAGGTTTCGTAAAAAAAGCTAGCAATCAATATTGCATCTGCTTTATTAGAATCTTTCTTTTTTGATAATTGATCTGAAAAATAAGGAAAAATCTCTATTGCTCTGGTTCTACTAGCATCTTTTTCTGAATTAATTAAATTGAAATACTTTTTCCACTTTGCTGGTCTAACAAAAAACATTGGTAACTGCATCGCTGAACAAATACCTTTCAATATCCCGAATGATTGACCAAAATTAAACATACTCGTTACACCTTGGCCTGGCATTGCTGAAACTTGTTCTATAACTACTTTAATTTCATTTTTATCAATATTCTTTATAACTGATGAAATTTCATTGAAAATTTGCGAACCATTGACTTGTTTTTTATTTTTTTTTCCATCTGTCATAGTGGGCATTTCAACTACTTTAATAATTTTTCCGTTTTCTAAGAAACAAATTGAGCCAGAAATTCCAGGGTCTATTCCTATTATCAACATTAATTAATTTTCAAATTCAACATTAGAATAAACGCTCTGAACGTCATCATCTTCCTCTAATGTCTCCAAGAAATCTATCACTTCTTGTTTTTTTTCACCAATAATTTTGACACTGTTTAATGGTAGCCACTCAATTTCTGTAGTAATAAAATTACTAATTTTTTCCTCTAGTTGTTTTTTAACGTTATAAATTTCACCCATAGGGCAATGAATTTCATGAACTTCATCATTGGAAAAACATTCATCAGCACCTGCCTCAATAGCTAGTTCAAAAATTTTATCATCTGAAACTTCATCTTTAGAAATTTTAATTACACCAAGTTGATTAAAATTATGTGCTGCAGAGCCTTGTGTGCCTAGACTTCCACCATTTTTTTGAAAAATAGTTCTAATATTTGAAGCTGTTCGATTTTTATTATCTGTTAAAGTTTCAACAATTACGGCAATTTTATCTGGACCAAAACCTTCGTATCTAAGGTTTTCATAATTTGCTCCCGCTGATGCTGAGGATTTATCGATTGCTCTTTCAATATTATCTTTTGGCATATTAGCTGACCTTGCGGCTTGAATTGCAGATCTTAGTCTTGGGTTCATTGAAGGGTCTTTGTCACCTAATTTAGCTGCAACAGTTATTTCTTTTGATAATTTAGAAAACAAATTAGCTCTAAGTTTATCCGCTTTACCTTTTTTGTGTTTAATACCAGCCCAATGTGAATGTCCTGCCATATTTATATATTTTTTAAATTTGCCCCTAAAATATAACTCTTAATATTTTTTGCTAATCCAGTTTCTATATCACAATCTACAATAACACCACACAAAGTACCTTCTCCTACTTCTGGATAGTGTTTTGTTGAGTTTTTCTTAAAAAATCTATTAATTGAATTTTCTTTATTCATACCAATTACAGAATTATAATCTCCACACATTCCTGCATCAGTTTGATAAGCGGTCCCACCATCCAAAACTCTTGCATCATTAGTTGGAATATGTGTGTGAGTGCCAACTACTAAAGTTGCTTTACCATCAAAAAAATGGCCAATTGCATTTTTCTCACTTGTTATTTCGCCATGAAAATCAACAACTAAAAAATCATAATCTTCTTTTAATTTGTTTGTATTTAAAAATTTTTCTGCTGTTTCAAATACATCTTCACTTTTTTTCATAAAAACGTTTCCCATTAGATTAAGAACTCCAATTTTTAAATCATTTTTTAATTCATATATTCCAAATCCTTTTCCAGGCGCTGGTTCGAATAAATTCTTGGGCCTAAGTAATCTATTTTCTTTATCAATAAATTTCATAATTTCTTTTTGATCCCAAACGTGGTTCCCTGTAGTAATAATATTCACCCCACAATTAAAAAAATCTTTACAAATTTCTTCTGTGAGACCCACACCTGATTTATCTGCATTTTCTCCATTAATAATCACAAAATCAATTTTGTAAGTTTCAATTTCTTTTTTTAAATTTTTCATAATTGCCGAACACCCAGAAACTCCCACAACATCACCTAAAAACATAATTCGCATTTAAAGAAAACCTTTTTCTGTATAAATAAAATTCAATTTTTGATCATACGAATCAATTGGAACTTTCTTAATTTCTTGAAAAGAAAAAGCTAATCCAATGGTTAAAATTTTTTTAATACTTATTATTTTCTTAATATACCTATCGTAATATCCACCACCATAGCCAAGTCTATTTAAATTTTTATCAAACCCAACTAATGGCACTAAGAGAATATCGGGATAAACACTAATAGAGCTAATAGGTTCAGGAATGCCAAAATTATTTATTTTTAAGGGGTCATTATTTTTCCAAGTATAAAAATCCATTTGATTATGTTTTTTCATAATTGGCAAAGATACTGAAACTTTTTTTGATAATTGATTCAAAATATCTAGGCAATTGAATTCATGATTAATTGGGAGATATCCACCAATAATATTAATTTTTTGATCTAATATAAAATTTATAATTTTTTTTTGATCGTGTTTAATAAAAAATTTATTTTTTCTAACTTTTAATAAATTGTTTCTAATTGCTGACTTTTCCACGAGAAGTATTAATTTGTGATATTTTTGTCTTCTAAATTGTCAATGAAACTTGAAATTTCATTAGTGGCTGTGTCTAAAATCTTTGCATATTTTTTTTCATTCTCATCGATAGCTTTTTTTAAATCATTCAAATCTTTATCGAGATTTATCATCTCTTTTTCTTTATTCTCTTTATATTCGTAAATTAAACTTTTTAATTCTTTAAATTTTTTGGATAGATCACTTAGTTCTTTTTGTTTCTCATCTACTTTTTTTTTTGTTTCATAATATTCATCCAATACTTTTATAGCAGTTATAAGTAATAACTTATTTTCTCCCAAATTTCCTAAATCGTTTTTTAAGCTATTAAATTTTTGATTAATTTGAATTAGCAAATTTTCTAAATGTTCTTCTTGTCCATCCTCGCAAGATAATAGAAATTCTTTGCCATTAAATTTGATGCTTACATTTGCCATTTGTCTATTTCTTCTAATAAATTATCTGTTTCTTGGTTTAATTCATCAATTTTTTCTGTGAATTCTTTTTGTTTTGTTTTTTCTTTAAAGTTATTTTTCTCGAATTCACTTAATCTTACATTTAGTTGTTCATGTTCATTTTTAAGTAATTCATACTTATTTCTTAATTCCTCTTTTTCAATTTCTAATTGATTTTTTTTACTCTCTAGATCTGCTACTAAACTATTTTCTTGCTGGTTTGATATCTTAAAACTTTTTAATTTTTCTAAAGCAAGTGACAACTTTTTTTCTTTTTCGTCCAGAGAATTCATATATATACTTATATTATTAAATAGAATCTTCTAAGTCTATACAGGATAATTTTGAGCAAACAATATAAAGACCTTGCTAATTGCATCAGATTTCTATCAATAGATGCAGTACAAAAAGCAAATTCGGGACATCCGGGAATGCCGATGGGTATGGCGGATGTTGCTACAGTTTTATTTAAAGACTTTTTGAAATTTAATCCAAAAAATCCAAACTGGATCAATAGAGATAGGTTTATTTTATCAGCTGGTCATGGTTCAATGCTACTATATTCTTTGCTGCATTTAACTGGATACAAAAGCATTTCACTAAATGATTTAAAAAAATTTCGTCAATTAAATTCTATTTGTGCTGGTCATCCTGAATATCATTCAGGCACAGGTATAGAAACTACTACAGGACCACTTGGTCAAGGAATTGCAAATGCTGTGGGTTTTGCAATAGCTGAAGAAATTTTAAAAAAAAAATTTGGTAATAAAATCATAAATCATAAAACATATGTTATCGCCGGTGACGGATGTTTAATGGAGGGAATTAGCCATGAGGCTATGAGCTTAGCGGGTCATCTTAAACTAAAAAATTTAATAATGTTATTTGATAATAACTCAATCTCAATTGATGGACCAACTAGTTTGGCTGTTTCAGACAATTATAAAAAAAGATTTGAAAGTTATGGATGGAATTACGTTGAAATTGATGGTCACAATCATAATCAAATAAAAAAATCAATACAAAAAGCACAAAAATCAAAAAATCCAACAGTAATATCTTGTAAAACTAAAATTGGTTATGGATCTCCAAATAAATCTGGCAAAGCTTCTTCTCATGGTAGTCCTTTGGGTTTAGATGAAATTTCATTAGTTAGAAAAAAACTTAATTGGAATTTTAAACCATTTGAGATTCCAAAAAAACTATCAAACGAATGGAAAAAAATTGGTCTTAAAGGTTTGTTAGCTGAAAAAAAATGGAGCAAACAATTTAATATTAAAAAAAATAATTTTATTAAATTTAATAAACCTAATTTTGATAGAGGAATTAAAATTGAAAAAAAAAATGCTATTGACGACATTAAAAGTCTAGCCACAAGAAAAGCTTCAGAACTTGTATTAAATTCAATAACAAATGATTGTAAAAATTTAATTGGAGGCTCTGCAGATCTCGCTGGCTCAAATAATACAAAAACAAAATTTCATGAAATTTTGCAACCAGGAAAATTTGGTGGAAATTATATCCACTATGGTGTTCGCGAACACGCTATGTGCGCTATTATGAATGGATTATCATTGCACAGTAATTTTATTCCTTACGGAGGTACGTTTTTAATCTTCTCTGATTATTGTAAGCCATCGATAAGGTTGTCAGCATTAATGCAACAACAAGTAATTTATGTCATGACACATGACTCCATCGGCTTAGGTGAAGATGGTCCTACTCATCAACCAATCGAGCAATTAGATGGTCTGAGATCAATACCTAATTTGAATGTTTTTAGACCAGCAGACAGATATGAAACAATTGAATGCTGGGAACTTGCTTTAAAAAGCAAAAAAACTCCTTCTGTTCTATCTTTGACAAGACAAAATTTGGATCCAATTAGGTTAAAATTATCAAATCAAAATAAATGTGCTTATGGCGCTTACGAGGTTTTAAGAACAAATTCTAAAGTTCAATTAACGATTTTTGCAAGTGGTTCAGAAGTGAACCTGGCAATAGAAACTGCAAAAGAACTAAAAAAAAATAGGATTTTTTCAAAGGTTATTTCAGTACCATCGCAAGAGTTATTTAATAATCAAAATAGCTCATACAAAAATAAAATTTTAAAAGAAACTAAATTAAAAGTTTCGATAGAAGCAGGGGCTACAAACTCTTGGCATAAATACGTTGGTGAAAATGGATTGATTTTTGGAATTGATGAATTTGGTAAGAGTGCACCTTACAAAGAAATATTTGATTATTTTGGATTAACTTCTAAAAAAATATCGAAAAAAATAATAAATAAAAAATAGGAAATCAAAATGACAATTAGAGTTGGTATTAATGGAATGGGTAGAATTGGCAGGATGGTACTGAGATCAATTTACGAGAATAATTTCAAAGTCATTGAAATCAAACACATAAATAATAGATCAAACTCTGAGACTTGTTCAAATTTGATTAAATATGATTCTGTTCATGGTAAATTTAATGCAGATATAAAATTTGATGATAAGCATTTAATTATAAATGACAAAAAAATTACTTTTAGTCAGCACTCTAATTTAGAAGAAATTAAATGGGCTGATTTAGGAGTGGATATTGTGTTTGAATGTACAGGAAAATTTAATTCTAAAGAAAAATTAGAGGCTCATATTAAAAATGGTGCAAAAAAAGTTGTGGTTTCTGCACCATGTAAAAACGCTGACAAATCTATCGTTTATGGGGTTAATGAAAATATCTTAACCGCTGAAGATAAAATTATTTCTGCAGCATCATGTACGACCAACTGTTTGGCTCCTGTGGCTCATGTAATCAATCAAAACTTTGAAATTGAAAAAGGCTTTATGACGACCATTCATGCCTTTACGAGTGACCAAAGAATTTTAGATAATTCTCATAAAGATCCAAGAAGGGCAAGATCTGCAAGTCAATCAATTGTGCCAACTTCAACAGGTGCATCCAAAGCAATAGGTGAAATTATTCCATCACTTAAAGGAAAACTGGAAGGTGTGGCAATGAGAGTTCCAACACCAAATGTTTCATTGGTTGAACTAGTTTTTTCAACTAAAAAAGAACTATCAATTGAAGCTATTAATGCTGCTTTCGAAAAGGCATCGAAAAGTGAATTAAAAGGTGTATTAGAGATAACAAAAGAAAAATTAGTATCAATTGATTTCAATCACAACCAAGCTTCTTCAATTGTTGACAGTTCACTCACAAATGTAGTTGGAAAAAATATGGGAAAAATTTCATCCTGGTATGATAATGAATGGGGATTTTCAAATAGGATGTGTGATATCGCTGTTTTTTTGCAAAAAAATTTTAGTTAAGTTAAATGAAAAAAATTGAAGACCTCAAAGATTTAGATCAAAAAAAAGTATTGGTTAGATTTGATTTAAATGTTCCTCTAAAGGATGGAAGAATAACCGATCCCACAAGGATAATTAAAATTATACCAACGTTGAAATTTTTGATTAAATGTAATGCTAAGATAATAATAATCTCTCATGTAGGTAGACCTAAAGGTAAGATTAACAAAGATTTATCAATGCAACCAATTTGTGAATATTTATCTACAAAACTTGGAAAAAAAGTTGAATTACTAAAAAAAAATATCTTTGATATTGATAGTGATACAATCTTCAAAAATAATGATGATGACAAACTTTTTGTTTTTGAAAATATAAGATTTTACGAACAGGAAGAAAAAAATGACTCAGAGTTTGCAAGAGTATTATCAACATTTGGAGATATATATGTTAATGATGCATTTTCATGTTCTCATAGGGCTCATACATCTGTAGATAAAATTACTAAATTTTTACCTTCATATTGTGGGATTCAAATGAATACAGAATTGACAGCATTAAAAAAGGTTACTTCAAATATAGAACGACCAATAACATGTATTATAGGTGGTTCAAAAATTTCTACAAAAATTAATGTAATTAAAAACTTAATTACTAAATTTGAGAATATAGTAATCGTGGGAGGGATGGCAAATAACCTTTTAGAATATCAAGGGTTTAAAATTGGAAAATCTATAAAAGAGGAAGGTGTTAAAGATACTATTGATAAGATTTATTCGCTTGCTAAAGAAAATAACTGTAAAATTTTACTACCAACTGATGTATCTGTTGGAAAAAACTTAAATGATAAAAATAAGATAAAACATTTATCTGAAATAGAAAATGATGAATTAATCTTAGATATTGGGCCTGAAACTATTAGTTCAATCTGTTCATTACTTAAAAAAAGCAAAACAGTCTTGTGGAATGGTCCGCTTGGATATTTTGAAAATCCCAACTTTGCTATTGGCAGTATAGAAATTGCAAAAAAAATAGTTGCTCTCGATGAAAAAATTTATTCTGTTGCTGGTGGTGGTGACACCATAGCTGTACTTAATGAGGCAAACGCTTTTGATAATTTAAATTTTGTTTCAACTGCTGGCGGTGCTTTTTTAGAATATCTTGAAGGAAAAGAATTGCCTGGTATAAGGGCTTTAAATTAAATGTCTGATTTAAACAAAATAGCTTTAAAAATTCTTGAAAGTGGCAAAGGTATACTTGCGGCTGATGAAAGTACTGGAACTATGACCAAGAGGTTAGAAAGTGTTAAAATAGATTCAACATCAGATAATAGAATTAAATTTAGAGAAACTTTATTTTCATCAAATGGAATGAAGGAATGTATAGGTGGTGTGATCTTATATGATGAAACCATAAGACAAAAGTCTAGTGATGGTAAAGAAATACCAAAACTTTTATCAGAACTTGGGTCTATGCCCGGGATAAAAGTTGATACGGGTGCAAAAGAAATGGCCAATAGTTCAAGCGAAAAAATTACTGAAGGTTTGGATGGTTTAAGAGAGAGATTGAAAGAATATTTTAATCTTGGTGCGAAATTTACTAAATGGAGGGGTGTTTATAATATTTCAAAAGATCATCCTAGCAAACTTTCAATTCATTCTAATGCGCATGCTTTAGCTAGATATGCTGCACTTGTGCAAGAATGTAATATGGTTCCAATAGTTGAGCCAGAGTTATTAATGGATGGAAATCATTCAGCTGAGGATTGTTTTAAAAAAACTTCTGAAGTTATTAAAAAATGCTTTGATGAATTAATTTTACACAAAGTGGATTTAACTGGAATTATATTAAAACCAAATATGATTTTAGCTGGAAGTGAGTCTAGTGAACAAATATCAAATGAGGAAACAGCAAAGCTTACAATAAAATGTTTGAAAGAGTCTGTTCCAAGCGATGTACCAGGAATAGCCTTTTTATCTGGTGGGCAAACTGAAATTCAAGCAACAGAAAACCTAAATCTCATAAACAAATTCAATGAAACAAATTTTATAATGTCATATTCTTACGGAAGAGCTCTTCAACAAAGTGCCTTAAAACATTGGGCAAAAGATATAAGTGATATTGCTGGAACTCAAAAAGTTTTTGATCATAGAGCTAAAATGTGCACACTAGCTGCTCAGGGAAAATGGTCAAAAGAACTTGAAAACGTCTAATTTAAAAAAAAAATTTATATATTTAATTTCTCCTAATAAGATCTATCCCAACTTTTATTCTGATCTTGATAAAGTTTTATCGTTAAAAAAAACAGAATTTTTTCAACTAAGACTCAAAAAAACTTCAGAAAAAAAAATTGAATTAATTGCAAAAAAAATTAAAAAAATTTGTAGGAAATATAAAGTTAAGTTTCTAATTAATGATGATCCATACCTAGCAAAAAAACTTAATGCAGATGGATGTCACCTAGGTCAAAAAGATACAGACATACTAACCGCACGAAAAATTTTAAGAAAAAAAATTATTGGTGTCACATGTCATAATTCAATTTCTCTTGCAAAAAAAGCCTTGGATCAAAAAGCAAATTATCTTGCATTTGGAGCATTCTATTCTTCCAAGACTAAAAAAGTTAAATATAAAGCAAATGTTTCTGTGTTAAAAAAGATAAAAAAAATAACTAGTAAGCCAATTGTAGCAATTGGCGGCATAAATAACAAAAATTACAAAAATCTTTTATTGAACAACGCTAACTTTTTGGCTATCTCAGGCTACATTTTTAATAATAAAAAACTCAAACCAATAAAAGCAATGGAAATGTTAGTATGAAAATAAACGCAAGTGAAATTAGAGTTGGCATGTTGTTAGAATATAAAGATGATCTTTGGCAAGTTTTAAAAACTCAACATGTTAAACCTGGAAAAGGTGGTGCTTTTGCACAAGTAGAAATGAAGAGTTTAAATAAAAATACAAAACTTAATGAAAGATTCAGATCAAATGAAACGGTTGAAAAAGCTGCTTTAGATGAAAGTGATTTCAATTATTCATACGAAGACGATCAAAATTACTTTTTTATTAATCCAAAATCTTTTGAGCAAATTGATGTTAAAAAAGATTTAATTGGAGAGAAAGGTAAATTGCTTACAGAAAACCTAGAAGTTAAAATTAGTTTTTATAACGAAAATCCAATTTCAGTTGAATTACCCAATCAAGTACAATGCAAAATAGATACGACCGATGCGGCATTGAAAGGTCAAACTGTTTCCTCCTCATACAAGCCAGCAAAATTAGATAATGGTTTGAGTATACAAGTGCCACCATTTATAGAAGTTGGTGATGAAGTTATTATTGATACAAGAAATTTAGAATACGTTAAAAAAATTTAATTTAATGCAGTCTATTTCTCCTCATTTAAACATAATGATTAAAACAAGTGAAAAAGCATCAAAAGCTTTAATTAGAGATTTTGGTGAAATAGAAAAACTGCAAGTTTCAAGTAAAGGACCGTCTGATTTTGTTACAAACGCAGATATAAAAACTGAAAAAATTATTATTGAAGAACTTAAAAAAGCAAAACCTCATTACTCAATATTAAGTGAAGAAAAAGGTTTAGAATTAAATAAAGATAAAAACAAAACTTGGATAATTGATCCTATCGATGGAACGATTAATTTTTTACACGGTGTCCCCCACTTTGCAATCTCAATAGCTCTTAAAATTGAAAAAGAAATAGTTGCAGGTCTCATATTTGATCCAATTAAAAATGAAATTTTTTATGCAGAAAAAAATAATGGCGCTTACTTCAATAATCAAAGAGTAAGGGTCTCTAGAAAAAATGATATTAAAGAGTGTTTATTTGGAACAGGTGGAAAATTTGAGAAAAATTATAATTTTTTATATCGAAAATCAGGGAGTGCTGCCTTAGATTTGGCCTATGTAGCAGCTGGCAGATATGACGGGTATTTTCAAAAAAATTTAAAAGTTTGGGATATTGCGGCCGGAGCTTTAATAGTTACAGAAGCTGGGGGTTTGTTAAATGATATAGATTATGAAAATATTAAAATACCATCTATAATTGCAACTAATTCAGATATTAATACTAAATTAAAAGAAAATTTGGGTAATTTTTAATTGTTTTAAAGAATTCTTTTGTTATAAGTCCGCTATGAAAAAAAACATACATCCTGACTACCACACAATCAAAGTTCAAATGACAGATGGTTCTCATTTTGAAACTAAATCAACTTGGGGTAAAGAAGGTGAGACCTTAAAGTTAGAAATAGACCCTAAATCTCATTCCGCTTGGACAGGGGGAAAACAGAAAATTATGGACAAAGGTAGAATAAGTAAATTCAATCAAAAATTTCAAAACTTTAAAACAACAAAGAACTAATTCATGAGTGAAGCTCCATTAATGCCAATGGCAACAGCTGTTTGGTTAGTAGATAATACAACTTTAACTTTCAAGCAAATTGCAGATTTTTGTAAATTACACGAAGTTGAAGTTCAAGGTATAGCTGATGGAGAAGTAGGCAAAGGAATTAAAGGATATAATCCAATCATGTCTGGCCAACTTTCTAGAGAGGAAATAGATCTTTCTTCAAAAGATAGTGAAAGACCATTGAGTATGAAAATTAATGATGTCGAGATAAGTTCTGAGGAAAAAAAAATAAAAAAATATATCCCATTATCAAAAAGACAAGACAAACCAGATTCAGCTTTATGGTTAATTAAGCATCATATGATCCTTAAAGACTCACAAATAGCAAAATTAGTAGGGGTTACAAAAACATCTGTAACTGCAATAAGAAATAAAAGTTATTGGAACTACAATAACTTAAATCCAAAAGATCCTGTTGCTTTAAATCTTTTCTCACAAAAAGAATTATTAGATGCAATTGAAAAGGCTGAAAGAAGAATTAAAAGAGAGAAAAAAATCAAAGAAAAACAAAAAACTAATAATGTTTAATAAAACTTATAGACATAATTTTTTAAAAGTGCTAGTAAACGCGCTTTCTGGAGGTAGTTATTAAAATAGAAGTAAAAGATAATAATGTAGAACAAGCTTTAAGAGTATTAAAGAGAAAGCTTCAAAGAGATGGTTTCTTTAAAATTATAAAGCTAAAAAATACATATGAAAAACCTTCAGAGAAGAAAAAAAGAATTCTTCAAGAAAATATTAAAAGAGTTAAAAAATTAAATAAACTCAAAAACAGAATTTAATACACCGCGGGGTGGAGCAGTCTGGTAGCTCGTCAGGCTCATAACCTGAAGGTCGGCGGTTCAAATCCGTCCCCCGCAACCAATTAAATTTTGAATTTAGATTTTTTGCTATCAACTAAGAAAGCTTTCACAGTCTCTACGGTTAATTGTTTTAAAGACTTTCCAAACTTTTCTATTTTTTCAATTATTGTTGGTGGAACCGTTATTATATGGCAGCCTACTTGCTTTGCTTGAAGAAAATTGTACGGCTCTCTTACACTAGCCCATAATATTTCTACATTTTTGAACTTTTTTGCTAATTTGATGCTTTTAATAAATTCAGGAATTGGGTCTTTACCTGCATCTCCTGCTCTTCCTGCAAAGATTGAGATTATTACTTTTGTTTTTTTATTAATATTTTTTAAAATCATTTTAGTTTGATTTGAACTGTAAACAGCTGTTATGTTAAGTTTAATATTCTGATTATTTAATTCTTTAATCACTTTGCCCATAAATTTATTTTTTGAATTTACAACTGGTACTTTTACATAAACATTTTTGCCCCAAGTGTTAATTTTTTTTCCTTGATCAATCATAGTTTTTTGATCATCAGCAAATACTTCAAAAGAAATAGGTTTTTTTTTACATATATTTAAAATTTGTTTCGCGTATGATGCATAATCTTTTGCACCAGCTTTCCTCATCAAAGTTGGATTTGTTGTAAAACCTCTAACAATATTTTTTTTATTAAATTTTGCTATTGATGATATGTCTGCAATATCACAGAAAATTTTGGAGTTCATTAAAGCTATAGATTTTTAGTAATATCTTCTGTCATTTTTTTTGCATCAGCAAACAACATTAAAGTATTTTCTTTGTAAAAGAGATCATTATCAATTCCAGCATAACCTGGTGATAAACTTCTTTTCACGAATAATACTGATTTACACTTTTCTACATCTAATACTGGCATACCATATATCGGACTTTGAGGATCTGTTTTTGCAACAGGATTTGTTACATCATTTGCCCCAATTACAAATGCAACATCGGCATTCGCAAAATCATTATTTATTTCCTCTAATTCAAAAACTTCATCATAAGGAACATTTGCTTCTGCCAATAATACGTTCATGTGCCCAGGCATTCTACCCGCTACTGGATGAATTGCATAAGAAACTTTAATATCGTTTTTCTTTAATGTGTCCACCATTTCTCTTAATGCGTGTTGTGCTTGAGCTACCGCCATTCCATATCCTGGAACAATAATTACTGAAGAAGCATTTTTCATTAAAAAAGCGGCATCATCCGCATTTCCACTTTTAACAGGTCTTTGTTCTCTAGTTTTATCTACAGTTGACTGATCTGTTGCTCCAAAACCTCCAAGAATAACATTAAAAAATGATCTATTCATTCCTTTACACATTATGTAAGAGAGAATAGCTCCAGATGATCCAACAAGTGCACCAGTTATAATTAGAGCTGTATTTTCTAAAGTAAAACCAATTCCAGCTGCTGCCCAACCTGAATAAGAATTTAACATTGAAATCACCACAGGCATATCTGCCCCTCCAATGGGAATAATAATTAAAAATCCAATTAAAAAGGAAACAGCAATTAAAATCCAAAATAAATTAGCAGACTGAGTTGAACAAAGGTAAAATGTTAATATTACAATCGAAACTAACATTAATGCATTTAATACATGTTGACCTTTGAAAGTTATTGGTGCTCCTGACATTATTCCTTGAAGCTTTAAAAATGCAATAACTGAACCCGAAAAAGTAATTGCTCCTACAGCAGCACCGATTGCCATCTCAATTAAACTTGCAAGTTTTATATTTCCAGGTATGCCAAGACCAAAGGCTTCAGGATTTATAAAAGCTGAAATTGCAACAAATACCGCAGCTAATCCAACTAAGCTATGAAAGCCAGCAACTAGTTCTGGCATCGCTGTCATTGGAATGCGATACGCAATAAACGCTCCAATACTTCCACCAATTGCTAAAAAAATTAGAACATAAATAAATCCAGATGAAAAATTCCCAATAGATAAAAAGGTAACCGTGACAGCTATTACCATTCCAATAATTCCAAAGAAATTTCCTTGTCTTGAAGTCTCTGGTGAAGACAATCCCCTTAAGGCAAGAATAAATAATACACCTGAGATAAGATAAAGAATTGCCGAGAGATTTGCTGACATTAATTAACCTGTTAATCCTTTTTCTTTTTTTTATACATCGCAAGCATCCTTTGAGTAACTAAAAACCCTCCAAAGATGTTAACTGCAGCCAAAACAATTGCTAAAAAACCAAAAATACTTGATAATGAAAAAATAACCCCATCACTACCTGATAAAGCTGCAATAATAGCACCTACAATAATTACAGATGAAATTGCATTTGTAACTGACATCAAAGGAGTGTGTAAAGAAGGGGTTACACTCCAAACAACATAATATCCAACAAATATTGAAAGAATAAATATGCTTAACCTAAATATAAAAGGGTCTATTTCCATAATCTATTTTACTAAAGTCTTTTGAATTATTTCATCTTCTAAATTAATATTCAATTTCTTATTTTCTTTATCATATAAATTTGAGATAAAATTAAATACATTTTTGGCGTATAAATTTGATGCAGATATGGGTAATTTATTCAAGATATTTACCTCTCCTAGAATTTTAACGCCATTTTTTTCTACAATTTTATTTACCTCCGTAAAGACTGTATTTCCACCTTGGGAAGCTGCTAGATCATAAATCACAGACCCTGATTGAAGATTTTTAAACATTTCTTCTTTTATAATTTTAGGAGCTTCTCTACCAGGAATTAAAGCTGTACAAATAATAATATCAATTTTTTTTAAGGTTTCTGTCAATAAATCTTCTTGTTTTTTCTTAAATTCATCAGATGCCTCTTTTGCATATCCTCCTTCAGTTTCTAAATTTTCAGATCCTTCTACTGTTAAAAATTTACCTCCTAAGCTTTCCACTTGTTCTTTTGATGCCATTCGCACATCTGTAGCAAATACAACAGCTCCCATTCTTTTTGCTGTTGCAATTGCCTGTAGTCCAGCAACACCTGCACCAACTACTAGAACCTTAGCAGCAGGAACTGTACCAGCAGCTGTCATCATCATTGGTATTGCTCTCTCATAAATTTGAAAAGCTTCTATTACAGCCTTGTATCCAGCTAAATTGGCTTGTGATGATAAAATATCCATTGATTGTGCTCTAGTAATTCTCGGTAACAACTCTAATGAAAAACAACTTACTTTTTTAGACTTTAAACTCTCTAATTTATCTTTATTTAAAAAAGTATTCAATGAACCAATCAGAGTTTGATCACCTTTCAATAAAGATAATTTTTCTTCATTGGGTAATCCTAATTGAATAAAAATGTCGGATTTTTTAATTATTTCTTCATCATTATCTAACAGATTAACCCCAAAATTTTTGAAATCTTCATCACTAAAACCCAAATGAGTTCCATAATTATTTGGTAACGTTAAATTAAAACCTAGACTAATATATTTTTTTGCTATTTCTGGTGTGATTGCAATACGCTTCTCAGTGTTTAAATTTTCAGAAATTGAGGATAAATTCATAAAATCATTCGAACATTATAAAAGAAATATCGCCATTAAAACTAAGACAGTAATTACAGCGACAGTTCCCCATAAAACAAATTTGGTAAAATTATTCCATGTCTGTTTATGGTTTTCATTATCCATAAATGTAATTATTTTTGTCTTGCTTTAAATTTAGGATTCATTTTGTTTATTACGTAAACCCTACCTCTTCTTCTAACTAACTTGGAGTTTAAGTCTCTTTTTTTTATAGATTTTAAGGAACTTTTAATTTTCATAAGTTTAGCTTTAATGCCGGCAACGTCCTACTCTTCCATGTCTTAAGACAAAGTACCATCGGCGCTAAAGGGCTTGACTTCCGAGTTCGAAATGGGATCGGGTATGACACCTCCGCAATAATTACCGGCAAAGGTCTTATACTTAAATATTTGATATTGTAAATAAGGAAAATTTAATTTTTTTTATTATGAATAATGTTATTTATATAGTCTTTAAGTTGTATAGATCCAAACAATTTATAAACTTTATTGGATAAATTCATATTTGTTAAAGCTGAAGAGTATCTTTCCCCTGGTCTAGCTGGTAAATATTTCACCCTGCTATTACTAAACATTTTTGCAACTTCGATTATTGAGTACGACTTTTTATTTGAAATACTATAATGTCTACATCTATTTTTTTTCCAAGCAAGGTAACATGTCTCTACTGTATCTTGTATATGTGTAAACCTTCTTGATTGTGTTCCCGGCTTTACGATTGTTAAAGGAATTTTTCTTTTATATTGATTTTCAAAAATTCCAATCACAGTTGCCATACTGCCTTTGCTTATTTGTTTTGGACCATACACATTATAAAAGTAAATTATCTCGTATCTAAAATTGAACCATTTTTTCAAGTTCTCTAACATTTCAAGATTTTTTGCTTTTGTAAATGCATAAGGAGACAAATTTTTATCTGAACCTTTGTTGCCTATACTTGCAGATGTAGCTGAATAAATTAATTTAATTTTATTGATTAAACAAAATTTAAATACTTCGTGAGATCCAATGGAATTAGAATTTATACAGTCATTCATTTTTAAAAAGCTTTGATAAATTCTTGAAAATTCACCAAAATGAAAAAGTGCATTTATTTTTTTTTTATATGCTGAAAGATGTTTAGATATTTCTTTTGTATCAGAATTTATATATTTAATTCTCACATTTTTTATATGGTTTTTTTTTGTTCCTGAAGAATAGTTGTCTAAACTTATAATTTTAAAATCTGTTTTTTTTAAAAAAAATGAAATTAAATTTGCTCCAACGAAGCCTGCTCCACCTGTAACAACAATTATATTTTTTTTCATAAAAATAAATTAAGATATAGTATTAGGTTACAACTAAATTATAAAAGTTTCATCCAAAAAATATTTAAATCAAAATTAATAACCATTTTTTTGTTTTGAAAGAAAAAAATATAAACCAATAACCATCCAAAAAAAAGTTGCATTCCAAGTTGTAAATAAACTACCAGATGGCAAAATAGGTAATAAACTTAAAATTATAAATGTCTTTAACCCATAAGAATTTATTCTTAAACTTTTACTCTTATTAATTTTATTTTCAAAAAAGAAAAATATTATGAATAGAAAATATAAGATAAATCCTATAATTCCAGTTTCAGATGATAGCTCTAAAAAAGTATTATGTGGATGTGATGAACAATATTGAAATTGGTGATCAGGGATAGGATCAATTAGTTTTTTACACTCAATTCTATAATTTTTAAGTCCCACACCAAATAATAAATTTTCATTCCAAAGTTGAAACGATGAGTTGGCAAGTCTTCCGTATGAAGAATCATTATACTCGCTTACAATATTAATAGTATCTGTAACTCGTAATTTTAAGAATTTAGAATTACTTATAAAAATTGAAATGATGATAAATAAAGTGATAAGTATTGTAAAAGCCTTTTTTAAACTAATTAAATTTATCAATAAAATAAATATTAAAAAAATAAAAAAAATTGAACTAGTTCTTTCTCCTGTTATAAAAATACTCTCAAGTAAAAATAAAGTGAGTAAAATAAAATATAACTTGTAAAAATTTTTAAATTTTTGAAAAAGACCAGACATATAAAATAAAACGATAAAACTTAGTTTCGATAAAAAAGCACCAGCTATCAATTCATCTTTAAAAGGTCCTGATAATCTACCAATATGATATTTAGTATCTTCATCTAGTTCAAAAATTCTTTTTTGATGCTCATATTGTTCTGCTGGAAATCCAAAGATATCTATACCTGTATAAAATTGGATGTTGTTATCAATCCCTACAAATAGTAAACAAAGTAAGATTATTTTTACTAAAATAGGGTAACTCCTATTATCTAAATTTTGATAAATAAAAAGTGCTAGAGTTAAAAATCTGATTTGTGAAAAACTATTTTTTAATGAATTATCTAAACCGGAGAAAAAAAAACTAATTAAAATTATATAAATCCAAAATAAAAAAAATGAGACAATCCAATACTTTTTCAATATTTCAAAATTTTTCTCACTAATTAAATCATAGAGAAAAATAAAAAAAATTAATATTAAAAGGAAATTAACTACAGCCGAACCTATAATCAAAGCCAATGGTAGTAGAAATATTAATGAATTTCTAAATGTTAAAATGTTTCTAAAATTATTGTAAATATCAACAATTGATGTATTCATCTTAGACTATATTAATTTTAATAATGTATACCGAATTTCTATACTCTATTTTATTTTTTATTACAAATTTCACACTATGTTTCATTATTTTTAAATTAATTATTACAAACAAAATAAAATTTCTAAGTTTTATTATAGTTAAGAGAAGTAGTGATCATAAAATGCATTCATATAAGATTTATCAAAATGCTGGTTTTGTTGTAATAGGTTTGTTTTTAATACTTTCTCTTATAATGTATTATTCTTTTTATGAAAAAATAAATTTTAACGAGAGAATTTCAAGACCTTTGATTTTTTTTGTCTCGTTATCAACCTTATATCTAGTTTCAATTTATGATTTTAAAAAAAATTTACATCCTATTTTTAGGTTATTTATTCAAATTATTTTAGTTTATTTATCACTATCACTAATTGAATTCCCTATTATCCCTTTAAAATACATTCCACTAAAAATTCAATATTTATTAGTTGTAATTTTTTGGGTTTACGTGATTAATATTGTAAATTTTGTAGATGGTTTAGATGGTTTAGTTGCCGTATCCTCGATTGGTTTTTTTTTAAATATAATAATTTTTAATTTATTATTCGGGATTACTTCAATAAATATTTATATATCAGGTATTTTATTGCCACTCATTTTAGCTTTTTTGATATTTAATAAACCGAAAGCTAAAATATTTTTAAACGATGTTGGGTCAATACCTTTAGGTTATATAATTGGTTTTTGTCTTTTAAATACAATTCAAAATGGTTATTGGTTTTTTTTTATATCTATATTTTTATACTTTATTATGGATGTTACATACACTCTTTTAAGAAAAATTAAGAATGGGCATTATCCGTGGGCAAGACTTTTTGATTATTTATTTTTGCAACCTGTACTCCAGGGGAAAAAATCACACTGGTATGTGCTAAAATTTATTTTTTCATATTATTTTTTTATGATGATAATTATATTCATAATAAATTTATACGAACTAGATAGTATTTATTTATTTATTTATTCTCTTATTGCTTCTCTAATAATTTTGAAAAAATTCAATCAATTTAATTTAAAAATAAATTAATATATTTTCTTAATGTAGGCTTTATGCTTGTTGGGCTTAAATGGTAAAATATTTTAAGAAAAAAAGTTAATGTTAAAATCACAAAGAACACTTTTCTAAATTTAATTAATAACTTATAAATTTCATATTCTGATTTTAAGATTTGATAGCTAGATCTTCTTTTAAAAAAAGAATTATTTAATTTTGATTTTACTAATGGAAGTGGAATATTTCTTATAATAATATTTTTTTTTATTGCTCTAATCCATAAATGGTAATCTTCCATCCTCTCACAATTTTCATAAACTAAACTTTTGAATAAAATTTTTTTGTTAAAAACAACTGTAGGATGATTAATTGGATTTTTGAAATTAGATAAGAATTTTATTTGACCATAAGTCAAAGGAACTTTTTTTACAGACAGTTTATTGTGTTCAACATCATGTTCATGAACATAAGACCCAACCAAACCGACTTTTCTATTTTTCAAAAGAAATTTAATTTGATACTTAAATCTATTGAAATATGATACGTCATCAGAATCACAAATAGCTACCAAATTATTCTTAGTTAATTTGATCGCTCTATTGTAAGAATAAGGTATACCCATATTCTTTTTGTTAGATATAATTTTATAACAATCTTTAAAATGAAGATTTAAAAATTTTTTCAGTTGATAGATTTGAGATATTGTACAATATCCATCTAAAACTATAACAACATCATTTGGTTTGAATGATTGATTGCCAATACTTCTTAAAGACTCAATTAGGTCACTAACTTTAATTTTACTATATATTGACATTATTAATGAAAAGTTAAGGTTCATAATCTAAAATTTTGAATTACTATCTAAGTTAAAATTTTATAAAGTTATACTAATCGATCATAATTCAGTAAATTTTTTAATTATAAGGATTTTTTTTAAACTAACTAACATGTTATAATATGTTTTATATCATGATAAATAATGTAAAAAAATAATCTATTAATAGTATAATTAAAAAATATATATCATTCAAAATTGATAAAGCTAAGTAACAATATAACTAATTTCTTAATCACATTTTTTTTAATATTAGTTCATTCATTATTTATTATTATTAATAAGTATTATCGTTTAGCTAATGAAAATTATTTATTCTTAATTATACCAATATTAATATTTTTATTATGCGCTGCATGTTATCTATTACTTTTATTAAGCGTACCTATTAACCTAAAAATTATAAAAAAATTTTTTTTGGATGAATACAAAATACTTTTCACAATATGCGTTTTAATATTACTTTACTCTTTAAGTTACTCTATAATGCCACAAGAGAATACAAATAACAGTGCAACCTTAAAAAATTTTTTAAATCACGAAGGTCTTGAAAATTATTTTTATAAAAATTATATAATTTTTTTTTTATTAGTATTTGTTGTAAATATATTTCTTGTTAAACAACTGAGAATTCAGGAGAAGCAAATTTTTTTTATTCTTTTAAGTTTTTCTATTTTTTTTCTCACTATTTCAATTTTACAAAACATAATTCATTTTTCTAAAATTTATAATGTTTCAAAATATATTACTGATATGGATAACTGTACATATTTTCAATTTTTACCATTTGCAGTAAATGGAAAAAGAAACTATGAAATTTTACCCTTTTTAATCGGATATATTTTAACACTAGGAATTTATAAAAATAAATTCATTTTAATAAATACTACTTTTTTTTTAGCTTGTTTTTTAACCTACTCAAAAAATTTATGGATTGCGATTATATTTATAAATATTATATCATTCTTTTTATACGACAAAATTAATATTTTAAAATTTTTTATTTTTAAAATAATAATACTAATATTTGCAATAATTTCTTTGAATTTTGTTTTTGAAACAACTGATAAAAAATGTAATCCAAACATTAAAAATTATACAATTATAAAAATTTTTTCTTTAATTGGCATTAGTCAAAATGAAACCATTAATTCTATAAAAAAAGATTCATTAAAAAAAATGGACTCATTTAGGATTAAGGTGTCTACAGATAATGAAGAAGAATTTTTAAATAAAGTCAATTATCTTCTCGATTCTACTGCTCCTAGGTTGGAAATATACAAAGAAAGTATAAAAAAAATATCTAAGAAAATACTACTAGGATATGGGTCAAATAATTTCAAATTATCATCTAATAATTCATCTAACTCTGAAAGCGAACCTCTTAAAATTCTTTTAGATTTAGGCGTCATCGGTTTACTTGTTTGGATTTATTTATATTTTCAGCTGCTAAAAAGTTGTAAAACTAAATGGTCATTGTTACTAATTTTATCTATTATGTCTTTAAGCACGTTTAATATTTATAGTTGGTTTTTGCCAACTTATTTCATTGTTACCAGTATTATTTTTTTTGAAAAAAATGAGCGCCACAAGTCAATTTTGTAATAAATTCTCAAAAGTATAAATAAGAATAAGAATATTATTATAGCAAGCAAATAAGTATAAACTCCAAGTGCAATTATAGAATTAATAAACCCAAATTGATCCAATGTAAAAAAAGACCCAACTAGTACAACGGAAAATTCTCTTGCTCCAAATCCAGAATAAGTGACTGGAATTGAATTAAATACCAATACAGTCAATACTAGAATTGTTGTAACTATTAAATCGGATTTTATCTCGTAAACAAAATAAATTATAATTAGTAACTGAAAAATATAAATTATATGAATTAAAAAACTTATTGTTAACAATAAAAATCTATTTG